>JAPLTX010000039.1 GCA_026397915.1 Verrucomicrobiota bacterium | reverse complement strand
TCGAGGTGAGCGCGATCACACACATCAACGGCAGGATCACACGCACAAACTCGATCAACGCACGCTGCACTCGCAGGCGTTTGGGCGGCCGAAACGTGCTGCCTTCGTCGAACTGCGTCGCCGTCTGCCGCTGCGGCAGGAACACCGCCGGCGTGCCGAACCACGATGACTCCGCTTTCAACGCGTCCTCGCGCTGGCGCGGCGGCACCGACAGCACGCCGATCAACACGCCATCGCCCACCTCCGCGCCCGCCGGCAGCACGGCGCTGTTGCCGACGAACGCGCGCCGGCCCATGGTCGTCTCCTTAATCTCCAGCTTCCCGTGATGCACGCGCGGCACGCCGAGTCCGACGCCGTCCGCCACAAAACTTTCCTCGCCGATGCGCAGCGTGTCGAAGCCGATGGACGACGCGGTGGACACCTCCGCGCGCCGGCCGAGTTTCACGCCGAGCAGCCGATACCACGGGTTCAGGTAAATCGTGGCGTAGAGCGGCGAGAGCAGGTCGAGGCTCAGTTCCATCAGCTTGTCCGCCAGCCAGTGCCGGACGTAGGCGAAGCTGAACACTTCATGGCGGCCCGGCTTCACGCGGCCGACGAGCAGCCACTTCAGCACCGCGATTTGGAAACACATCGAAAGCACGAACACCAGCGCCAGCGCCGGCGACAGCAGCAGAAAGTGGTAGGCATCCGTCGCCTGGTCGAGTTCCGCCATCAGCATCATACCGGGGAAAATCGGCGTGATCGCAAACAGTGGGAAGATGAACAGCAGCGCGCCGAACAGCAATCCGTAGCGTGCTCGCGTAGCGAGTGACGGTTCGGGCGCGGTGGTAGGTTCCGCGCGGCCCACGAAGCGGGCGGGCGATCCGCCCCATACTTCACCGGCCGGGACGCTCGTGCCCGGCGGCACCATCGTGAGGTCCTCGATCTCGGCGCCATCGCCGATCACGCAGCCGGTGGTGATCGCGCTGTTCGCGCCGACGTAGCAGCCGCGTCCCACGCGCACGCGGCCGATCTTTAACCGCCCGTTCTCCACCTTCGAGCAGGAGAGCGTCGCGCCGGGGCTAAAACTGGAATCGTCGCCGATCTCCGTGCAGTCCGGCTCGTCCACCGTGTCGTCGCGCAGGTGGACGTTGCGCCCGATGCGCGCGCCGAGTAGCCGTTGGTAGAGCGCCATCAACGGCGTGCCGCCGAGAAAATGTGTCGGCACCGTATCGAGCACGCGGTTCACAAACCACCAGCGGAAATAATACGCGCCCCACAGCGGATACTCGCCGGGCCGCAGCCGGCCGAGCACAACCCATTTGGTGACGATGCCGATGGCGAGCATAATCGGAATCGCCAGGATGTAAAATGCCATCGCCATGCCGACCGCCACCGCCTTGTTCTCCTCCCAGTTCGATAGCACGGCGTAAGTCAAATAGGGAATGAGCCACTGGAGCGAGAACACGGCGAAGATGAACACGAGGCTCACCGCCTGCGCGGCGGCGCACGCCCAGTATCGCCACTGCGGCACTGGCAGGAACTCCTCCTTGCGCGCGGCCGCGGTGGCCGCGGTCGTCGTCGCGGCTTCGGCCGGGCGCGTCGCGTCGAGGTGCGCGGCGAGCCGGCGGATCGTCGGCTGGTTGTAAACGTCCACCATCGAGATGTGGCGCAGTGCCGGCTGCTTGCGGACGCGCGACACCATCTGCGCCACGCGCAGCGAGTGGCCGCCGAGATCGAGAAAAAAATCGTCTTCCACCGAAACATGCGATGGCGTGAAGACCTGGCCCCACACTACGTGCAGCGCCGTTTCCGTCGGCGTCGCAGGCGGAACGACGGGCCGCTCTTCAACGACTGGCGCGTGCGTTGGCTTCGGAAGGCTCTTCCGGTCCACCTTGCCACTCGGCAGCGTCGGCAACGTCGTGACGATTTCAAACACGGACGGCACCATGTAAACTGGTAGCCGCTCCTTCAACCGCGCGCGCAACGCCTTCTCGTCAATCGCGCCATCCTTCGGCACAAGATAGGCCACCAGCGTGTCCACACCACCGTCGTCCTTGTGCAGCGACACGACGGCGTTGCGCACGACGCCGATGGACATGATGACCGACTCAATCTCCGAAAGCTCGACGCGGAAGCCGCGAATCTTCACCTGCGTGTCCATGCGGCCGAGACACTCGATCTCGCCGTCAGCGTTGAGGCGCGCGAGGTCGCCCGTGCGGTAGAGCATCGGGTCGCGCCCGCCGTGCTCGAAGAACGGATTCGGAATGAACTTCTCCGCCGTGAGATCGGTGCGACCAACGTAACCGAGCGCGAGGCCGGGGCCGCCGACGCAAAGTTCGCCCGACTCGCCCGGCGCAACAGGCGCCAAGTTCTCGCCAACGATATGGCAGATGTAGTTCGGCAATGGCCGGCCGATGGTGACCGGCCGGTCCGGCATCACCTCGGCAACCGTGGCGGTGATGGTCACCTCGGTTGGACCGTAGGTGTTGAGAATGCGCAACCCGGGTCGTGCGAAGCGGCGGACCAGTTCCGGCGGGCACGCTTCGCCACCGAGGTTCAACACGCGCAGCGTCGGCACCGAGGTTTCCTGCATCGCCAACAACGTCGGCACACACGTCCATGCGGTCAGCCCCTCGCGCGCCAGAATCGCCGCGAGGTCGCCGCCCGCGCGCATCAGCTCCGCCGTGCCGACCAGCAACGTCGCGCCCGCGGCCCACGCCGGCCAGATTTCCTCCAACGACATGTCGAACGAAAGTGAGAAGCCCTGGAACACCACGTCGTCGTCGCGCAAGCCGAGCACCGAACCTTCAGAGCGCACGAAATGGCAAATCGAACGGTGCGAAATCATCACACCCTTTGGCCGGCCAGTGGAACCTGACGTGTAGATGACGTAGGCGCAATCGTCCGGCGTCAGGCCGGTCTCCTCGCGCGACACCGGCTCGTGTGAGCACGCGGCCATCTCAGCCGCGTCGTCCTCAAAAACAATCTCGTGGCACGGCAATGCGCCCGGCGGCGGAGCGAGTTGCCGGGCGGTGATGATGGCGCGCGCGCCGCTGTCGCGCACCACGTAGGCGACGCGGTCCAGCGGGTAATCGGGATCGAGCGGCACGTAAGCCGCACCAGCTTGCAGCACGCCGAGCACCGCCACATACATGTCCATGCCGCGCGGCATCCAGATGGCGACGCGCTCGCCGCGGCCGACGCCGAGCTTGTGAAGGTAGCGTGCGGTTTGCGTTGAGCGGCGGAGGAGTTCGGCGTAGCTCAACGCAACACCGCAGCAACGCGCTGCCGGATGCTCTGGCCGCCGCAGCGCCGCCGCGACGAACAACTCGTGCAACAGTTCGTCCTGAAGAAACTCCGGGCGGAACTCGCCCGCCAGGAATGATCGCGCCGGCTGGCTCATCCAAGTTCTTGCTCAGTCACCTTCGCACTATTATGCACGTAGCAAGAACCCCTACCGCGGAAAAAAGTTGCGATTGGCGCGTGGCGCCGCCAACGCACGCCTCGACAGAACCCGCTGTTACTTAGAGGACGTGCCGGGCACTATATTCTTAAGCGAATCGAACAATCCCTTGCCGGTTTTTTGCACGGTGTCGGCCGCGCCCGCGCCTGCTTTGCCGAGCGTGTCGGCGAGGCCCTTGACGGTTTCGCCGGCGACGTTGGTGATGTTGCCGAGGGAACCGGTCAGTTGGCCCACGTCAATGCCGATGTTCGGCAAGCCCGCCTTTTTGAGGACGGTGAGCAGCACGAGGCGGTTGATGTCGGTGGCGTCGGTGAAGTTGTGGTAGGTATCGTCCAAGTTGAGCGGGATGCTTCTCTTCATCGTGTTGCCCGACTTGTAATCCTTGAGTTCCACGGTGCCGATCTTTAGGCGGAGCGTATCCACCTTGTAATGGCTCTTGCCACCACCGCCACTACCGAGCGCGCCCTTGAGTTTCATCGCATTCGAATCGCCGTTCTTGGTCCGGACGATGACGATGCGCTTGAGGTCCAGGACAAGATTTTTCAGATGTGGTGTGCCGCCGAGCATGGAACCTGCGTCGTAATCCACCGTCAGTTCCGGCATCTCGACGAAGACCGGCTCCTCGAACTCCGGCGGATTGAGCAACGAGAGGTCGCGCACCGCAATCCGGCTCTGACCGAGCGCCAGGTCCAGCGAGCCGATCTTCAGCGAAAAGCCGGTCATCTTCTTAACGCCAACTTCGAGCGACTGCTGTGTGATGAAATTGCGGCCGAGGTATAACCCGGCAGCGAGAACGATAAGAACGACGATCAAGCGAAGCAGTGTTTTCATAGTTGCTATCCTCTGCCGCTACGGTATCACTTTTCGCGTCAACGTAAAGCGCAAGGAGACTAACATGCTACGATTGAAATCCGTCCGTAAGGCAACCTTCCCCACCCTGCTCGCTGCGATGGCTTTCGCCGTCACCGCGCACGCCGTCACGCTCTACGTCGCTACTGACGGCAACGACACTTGGTCCGGCAAGCTCACGCGGCCGAACCGCGACCACAGCGATGGCCCGCTCGCGTCGCTTCAAGGCGCGCGCGACGCGGTGCGGAAGCTGAAGGCCGCCGGCCCGCTCACTGAGCCGGAGCGTGTCATCGTCGCCGGCGGTAACTACGCACTCACTGCGCCGTTGGTGTTCACGCCAGAGGACAGCGGCACAGAGAAGTGCCCAATCAGCTACGAGGCGGCGCGCGGCGCGAAGCCGGTTTTCAGCGGAGGACGACCCATCATCGGCTGGCAGCGCGGCGCGGACGGTATTTGGACCGCGCAGGTGCCAGAGGTGAAGGCGGGACAGTGGTATTTCGAGCAGCTCTGGGTCAACGGCAAGCGCGCGACGCGAGCGCGCTCGCCGAACAAGTTCTACTACCGCATGGCGAAGAAAGCCGGCTACGGCCTCGACCCGCTGACCGGCAAGGAAGTCAACCTCGCCAACCGCGCCTTCATCGCGCGCGGCGACGATATCAAGCCGTTGCTCGGCAAATCCGCCGCGGAATTGCACGACGCGACGGTGGTGGCCTATCACTCGTGGGAAAGCTCGCGCCATCGGCTGGCGGCGGTGGATGCGAAGAAAATGATGCTCGTCATGACGGGCAACGCGGCGTGGGCATTTGGCCAGTGGGAGACACAGCAGCGCTATCACATCGAGAACTTCCGCGAGGCGCTCGACACTCCGGGCGAGTGGTTCCTCGACCGCAACGGCACGCTCTACTACAAGCCGCTGCCCGGCGAGAACATGGCGCGCGCGGAGGTTGTCGCCCCGGTCGTCGAGAGGTTCGTCGAGTTTGCCGGCGACCCGGCGGCCGGAAAGTTCGTCGAGCACATCGCACTGCGCGGGCTGGCGTTTCGCCACGGCCAGTTCATCCTGCCCGACAAGGGCCAAAGCGACGGCCAAGCTGCGGTGAGCATGACCGGCATGGTTCTAGCCGACGGCACGCGGTGCGTGACGCTGTGCGACTGCGAGATCGCGCACCTCGGCACCTACGCCGTCTGGTTCCGCCGCGGCTGCCGCGATTGCCGCGTGGAGCATTGTTACCTGCACGACCTCGGCGCGGGCGGCGTGCGCATCGGCCAAGGGTGGGAGAACAATAGCCCCAGTGACGCCGACCTGACGAGCCACATCACGGTGGACAACAACATCATCCACGGTTGCGGCCGGATTGACGCGGGCACGGTCGGCGTCTGGATCGGCCACAGTCCTGACAACACGGTCACACACAACGACATCGCCGACGTTCCCTACACTGCGGTATCGGTCGGCTGGCGTTGGGGCTACGCCGAGAGCCGCGCCAAGCGAAACCGCGTCGAGTTCAACCATCTCCACCACCTCGGCCACTGGATCATGAGCGACATGGGCGCGGTCTATACGCTCGGCCCGTCGGAGGGCACCGTCGTCAGCAACAACCTCTGCCACGACATCTACGCTTACAGCTACGGCGGCTGGGGCCTCTACACCGACGAAGGCAGCACCGGCATCACGATGGAGAACAACCTTGTCTATAACACCAAGACCGGCGGCTTCCACCAGCACTACGGGAAGGAAAACGTCATCCGCAACAACATCTTCGCGTTCAGCCTGGAGGGCCAGCTCCAGCGCAGCCGCGTCGAGCCACACCTCTCGTTCACGTTTGAGAACAACATCGTTCTTTGGAAGGAAGGCACGCTGCTGAGCAGCAACTGGAAAGACACCAACGTCATCCTGCGCAGCAATCTCTACTGGAACGCCGGCACCAACGCCACGACGTTTGCGGGGCAGCCGTTTGAGGAATGGCAGCGCAGCGGCAAGGACGCCGGCTCGCTCATCGCCGACCCGAAGTTCGTCAACGCCGCACGCGGCGACTTCCGGCTCAAGTCCGGCTCGCCCTCAGCGAAGATCGGCTTCAAACCGTTCGACTACACGAAGGCCGGCGTCTATGGCGACCACGCGTGGGTGAAACTCGCTCGCAGCGCGAAGTTCCCCGCCGCCGAGCGTCCGCCCGCACCGCCGCCGTTGCCGCCGCTGGCGCTCAACGAGGACTTCGAGTCCGCGCCCGGCGGCGCACCGCTGGCCGATGCGCACGTTTACGTCGAGAAGAAAGGCGACTCTGTCGCCGTCACGGAAGAAACCGCCGCGAGCGGCAAGCGCAGCCTCAAGATCACCGACGCGCCCGGCTTGAAGTTCGTCTACAACCCGCACTTCTTCTACGACCCGAGCCACACCAACGGCGTCACGCGCTTCAGCTTCGACATCCGCGTCGAGCCGGGCGCGGTTCTGTTTCACGAATGGCGCGGCGAGGGCCATCCCTACCTCGTCGGGCCGAATATTTGGATCGGCGACGGCAAGCTGCGCGTTCACGGCAAAGAACTGCTGGCGATGCCCGCCGGCAAGTGGGTCCACTTCGAGCTGAGCGCCGGCCTCGGCCCGCAATCCACCGGCACATGGGACCTCGCCGTGACGTTGCCCGGCGAGCCGCCCCGCCGCTTCACCAGTTTGAAAAACGGCAACGCCGATTGGAAAACACTCCGCTGGTTCGGTTTTTGCAGCACCGCCAAAGCAAAGACTGCCTTCTATCTCGACAACCTCAAGCTCTCCAATAGTATGGCGCCATGATGCGATTCCTTCTTCTCATCGCCACTTTCGTCATCACGCTCGCGCCTGCCTTCGCTGCCGACACGCAATTCCGCCGCCTGCCAGTGAAGGAGTTCGTGGACAAGATGAAAGGCGCGTGGCTCGGCCAGATGATCGGCGTCGGTTGGGGCGCGCCCACGGAGTTCAAGGTCAAAGGCGACATCATCCCCGAAGCCCAGATGCCACCGTGGAAGCCGGAGATGGTCAACCAGCACAACAACGACGATTGCTACGTCGAGATGACGTTCATGAGGACGCTGGAACTATACGGCCTCGACGCTTCAATCCGGCAGGCGGGCATTGACTTCGCCAACAGCGGTTATCCGCTCTGGTGCGCCAACAAAGCCGGCCGCGAGAACCTCCGCAAAGGCATCGCTCCACCCGATAGCAGTCATCCAAAATTCTCGGCACACGGCGATGACATTGACTACCAGATCGAAGCCGATTACTCCGGCATCATCGCGCCGGGCCTGCCAAACCTCTCCATCGCGCTCGGCGAAAAGTTCGGCCGACTGATGAACTATGGCGACGGCCTCTACGCCGGCCAGTTCATCGGCGGCATGTATGCCGAGGCGTATTTCCAGTCCGATCCCCGGCGCTTGATCGAAGCCGGCCTCCGGTGCATTCCGTCCGAGAGCCAATACGCCAGGATGGTCCGCGACCTTCTTGCGTGGTCGAAGGAAAACGCCGACTGGACCAAAACCTGGCAGCTCGTTGAGGAGAAATATCACAAGGATTCGCGCTACAGCCACGGATTGTCCGGCAAGCCGGGCAGCAAAGGCGACGGCAGCATTGATGTCAAACTCAACGGTGCCTACGTCCTGATGGGCCTCCTCTACAGCCAGGGTGATCCCGACAAGACAATGATCATCGCTTGCCGTTGCGGCCAGGACAGCGACTGCAATCCCGCCAACGCCGGCGGCATCTTCTTTGCCGCACTTGGCGCATCGAAGATCCCCGCGCGTTTCACCGAGAAGCTCGACCTCAGCCGCAAGTTCAGCTTTTCCGATTACACGCTGCCGAAGGTCTATGAGGTGAGCGATAAACTCGCCCGCCAAGCCATCGCGCGCGCCGGCGGTCGCGTCGAGAAAGATGCCAATGGCGAGGAGGTCTTCGTGATCCCTGTTCAAACGCCGAAGCCGAGCGTGCTGGAGCGAAGCTGGGAGCCTGGCCCCATCGCCAACTCGCGATTCACGCCGGAGGAAATGGCCAAGATCAAAGGCACTTTCGAATACCGAAAAGCGAACCGATCTCAGGCTGCTTCCACCAAGCTGTTACCGGAGAAAGTTCCGTGCGCTGTCGCCGATAAACAGGACTTCCAGATCCCCGACCGTGTGCAGTTGACCGGATGGCTCGGCATGCGCATCGCCGCCAACGAAGAGAACCGGCTCGCGATGATTGACACCGACCGCCTGCTCGAAGGCTACCGCAAACGCCCCGGCCGCCAGTCGTGGGACGGCGAGCACATCGGCAAATGGCTCCACGCTGCGACGCTCGCCTGGGTCAACACCGGCGACGCTGCCTTGCGCGCGAAACTGGACGAGGCCGTCACCGAACTCGCCAAGTGTCAGCTCGCCGACGGCTACCTCGGCACCTACCTCGACAAGAACCGCTGGACCTCGTGGGACATCTGGGCACACAAATACAACCTCATCGGGCTCGTCACCTACATGCGCTGCACCGGCAACCTCGCGCCGTTGCCGACCTGCCGTCGCATGGCCGACCTGCTCTGCAAAACCTTTGGCGACGCCCCCGGCCAGCGCGACATCATCCCGTGTGGCGCGCACGTCGGCATGGCGCCGACGAGCGTGCTGGAGCCGATGGTGTTGCTCTACCGGCTGACCGGAGAGCCGCGTTATCTTGATTTCTGCAACTACATCCTCCGCGCTTGGGAACAGCCGAACGGCCCGCACATCGTCTCGCGACTGTTGGAACTCAAACGCGTGGACAAGGTCGGCAACGCGAAAGCCTACGAGATGCTCTCATGCCTCAACGGCGCCCTCGAACTCTATCGCACCACCGGCGACAGGAAACTGCTCGACGCCTGCCTCAACGCCTGGCAGGACATCGTGGACCACCGCCTCTACCTGACCGGCGCGTCGAGTTATGGCGAACATTTCCACGACGACTTCGATTTGCCAAACGTCGCCAACGTCGGCGAGACCTGCGTCACCGTCACGTGGCTCCAGTTCAACATGCAGCTCCTGCGGCTGACCGGCGAGGCGCGTTTCGCCGATCAGCTCGAACGCGTCACGCTCAACCAACTCCTCGGCGCGCAGAAACCCGACGGCACCGCGTGGGGCTACTACGTCCAGATGGAAGGCAAGAAACCCTACAGCGCCACGCTCGACGGTCACTGCTGCCTCTCCAGCGGCCCGCGCGGCATCGCGCTGCTGCCGACGTTTGCGGTCACCACCGATCGGGATGGCGCTGTCATCAATCTCTTCGACGCCGGCACCGCCCGGCTCGCGTTGCACGACGGCACGCCGCTGACGCTGAACATCGAAACGCGCTATCCCGCCGACGGCCGCATCCGCATCGTCGTCGAGCCGGCGACGCCGAAGGAATTCTCCGTCAAGTTGCGCATCCCGGCGTGGTGCAAACAAAGTTCCCTCAAGCCATCCGCCGGCGCAAAAAGCGGGGACGATGGTTACACCGCGCTGCGGCGCGCGTGGAAATCCGGCGACGTGATCGAACTGAACCTCAAGCTCGAATCGCAAATCGTCACCGGCGATCACCTGAACCAAGACAAGGTTGCCGTGCTCTACGGCCCGCTTGTGCTCGCCGCCGATGAATCGCTGCTGGCGAACGCCAAGCAACCGCTCAACGCGTTTGCCATCGCCAAGCCCGACCTCGCCGCGCTCGCCGTCACTCCGGAAGCCGCTCCGGCCGACTGGCAGACATGGCCCGGCGCGCAACTCTTCCGTGTCAACGCCGCAACCCGGCGCGGCAGCACGCATTTCACCGCGCGTCTAGTTCCGTTCGCCGACGCCGGCGCCACCGCCGCCCGCTACAAAGTCTGGCTGCCGCTCGCGGGCCAGCCGAGCGCCAACGTATTGCTCGACGGCGTCGAAAGCCGGTCACGCCAGGGCAACCAGAATGGCTCGATCAACGACGACGACTTGCAGAGCTGCGTCGTCACCTTCGACGGCAAACCGGCGAAGGAGGACTGGTTCGCCGTCACGCTCGACGCACCCGCTGCGATCCGTCGCGTTGCCTTCGTTCAAGGCAAGACGTTCCACGACGGCGGCTGGTTCGTCGGCCCGCCCAAGGTGCAGGTCCAGCGCGAGAAGAATGGTGCGTGGGAAATGGTCGGCGAGTTGAGCGACTATCCCGCCACGACCGCCACCGACAACAAGAAGCTCAAGCCCGGCCAGACGTTCACGCTTCGTCTGCCAGAGCCGGTAAGGGCCGTCGCCATCCGCGTCATCGGTGTGCCTGCGTGTGGCGACAACCCAAAGCAGGCGTTCGCCTCGTGCGGTGAGTTGCAGGCGTTCGGAGAATGAAAAGGAGACAACCATGATCATCGTTGAATCGTATCCCGTGGCCGTCGCGATGTGCGTCGTGACGATGTTGTGTTGGGGGTCGTGGGCTAACACGCAAAAGCTCGCCAGCAAGGAATGGCGCTTCCAGCTTTTCTACTGGGACTACGCCATCGGCGTTTTCCTGCTCTCGCTGATCCTCGCGTTCACGATGGGCAACTTCGGCAGCGGCGGACGCGGCTTCTGCACCGACCTCGCGCAAGGCGACGCCAAATGGCTCGGCTCGGCGTTCCTCGGTGGCGTCATCTTCAACCTCTCGAACATCCTGCTCGTGGCGGCGATTGACATCGCGGGCCTCGCAGTGGCGTTCCCCGTCGGCGTTGGTCTCGCGCTCGTGCTCGGCGTCATCACCACCTACGTCGCGAAGCCTGAAGGCAACGTCCCGATGCTCGCGGCGGGCGTGGCGGCCGTGATGATCGCCATCGTGCTCGACGCGCTCGCCTACAAGAAGCTCGCATCGGCGGGCAAGAAGACGCCGGTGAAAGGCATCGTTCTCTCTGTCGTCGCGGGCGTGCTGATGGGCTGGTTCTACAGTTTCGTCGCGCAGGCGATGGGCGCGATTGACCCGGCTACCAAGGCGCTCGAAACCGGCAAGCTCAGCCCCTACACCGCCATCGTGCTTTTCAGCGCCGGCCTGCTCGCGTCGAACTTCATCTGGAACAGCATCGTCATGGCCAAGCCGTTCAGCGGCGAGCCGGTGACCTACCGCGACTATTTCACCAAGGGCAACGCGCGCCTACATCTCATCGGCATCCTTGGCGGCATCATCTGGAACGTCGGCATGTCGTTCAGCATCATCGCCAGCACCACCGCCGGCCCGGCGCTCTCCTACGGACTCGGCCAGGGCGCGACGATGGTCGGCGCGTTCTGGGGCGTGTTCATCTGGAAGGAATTCAAGGGCGCACCCGCCGGCACCGGCAAGCTGCTCGGTGCAATGTTCCTGTTCTACTTCATCGGTCTCGCTGTCCTGATCGCCTCCAAACTCTGAACTCTTAACTTTTCACTCTAAACTCTTAACTCGCCATGCGCTCCTCCATCGTCGTCGTCGGTAGTTCCAACACCGACATGATCATCCAACTCGACCGCATCCCGCGGCCGGGTGAAACCATCCTTGGCGGTGAGTTCTACACCGCCGCCGGCGGCAAAGGCGCTAATCAAGCCGTCGGCGCGGCACGCGCGGGCGGCAACGTCACCTTCGTCGCGCGCGTCGGCCAGGACATGTTCGGCGACCAAGCCATCGCCGGCTTCCAGCGCGATGGCATCTGCGTGGACTACGTCCTCCGCGACAAAGCCGCGCCGTCGGGCGTCGCGCTCATCTTCGTCGCCAAAGACGGTGAGAACAGCATCGCCGTCGCCGGTGGCGCAAACTCAAAACTCGCGCCCGCCGACGTGAAGAAAGCCGCGAAAGCCATCCGCTCTGCTGCTGTGTTGGTGGCGCAACTTGAAACGCCGCTGGAGACCGTGCAGGCCGCCGCCCAGATTGCTGCGAAAGCCGGCGTTCGCGTTATCCTCAATCCCGCCCCCGCTCGTCCGCTTCCCGACAAGCTGCTCCGACTCGTCTCCATCCTCACACCGAACGAAACGGAAGCGGAACTGCTCACCGGCGTCAAAGTCACCAACGAAAGCGCCGCCGCTAAGGCCGCCGACAAGCTGCGCTCCCGCGGCGTGCAGACCGTCATCCTCACGCTCGGCCCGCGGGGCGCGTTCGTGGCCAACGCCAGCGGCAGCGAACTCGTGCCCGGCTTCAAGGTAAAGGCTGTGGACACCACCGCCGCGGGCGACATCTTCAACGGCTCGCTGGCCGTCGCGCTTGCCGAAGGCAAGGCGCTGGCCGCCGCCGTGCGCTTCGCCAACGCCGCCGCTGCGCTCTCAGTCACCAAGCTCGGCGCGCAACCGTCTGCGCCGACGCGCAAGGAGATCGAGAAGTTTCTCGAGACGAGGGAATGAATGGTGGCGCAGCCGTTTATGTGGGGTGAGCTTCCAAGCTCGCCCACCATTCTCGCAGAAGACACACCGGGCGAGCTTGGAAGCTCACCCCACTTATAAGGCTCGAATACGTCCGCCGCCCCACAAGACTGCCCCCGTTACCTTGCGCCACATTTTCGGCTTTCCGTCGGGGCGCAAATCGTGCGAATAAATCGCCATGAACTCAACCTCGCTCCGCCTCACCCGTCGCGAACTACTCAACCGCGCCGCCGCGCTTGCGGCCGCCTTGCCGCTCGCGCCGCTCTTCGCCGCGCCGGAAAAACGCCAGTTCAAGATTGGCGCGTGCGACTGGTCCATCGGCAAGGCAAGCACGCCCACTGCGTTCGAGGTGGCGAAAGAGATCGGCCTCGACGGCGTGCAGGTGAGCCTCGGCAATCTCGCGAACAACATGCACCTGCGCCAGCCGGAGGTGCAGCAGCAATACAAGGACGCCGTCAAGGCGACCGGCGTCGAGATCGCTTCGCTGGCCATCGGCGAGATGAACAGCATTCCCTACAAGAGCGACCCGCGCCCCATCGAGTGGGTCAGCGACTCGGTGGACGTGATGAAGGCGCTCGGCGTGAAGGTGGTGCTGCTGGCGTTCTTCAGCAAAGGCGATCTCCGCGACGACAAGCCTGGCACGGATGAGGTGGTAAAGCGTCTCAAGGCGGTCGCGCCCAAGGCGGAGAAAGCCGGCGTCATCCTCGCCATCGAAAGCTGGCTCAGCGCCGAGGCGCACATGGACATCATCCAGCGCGTCGGGTCGCCGGCGGTGCAAGTCTATTACGACGTCTGCAACTCCATTGATCGCGGCTACGACATCTACAAGGAAATCCGCTGGCTCGGCACGAACCACATCTGCGAGTTTCACGCGAAAGAAAACGGCGCACTGCTTGGCCATGGCAAGGTGGATTTCCAGAAAGTCCGCAACGCGATGGACGACATCGGCTACCGCGGCTGGATGCAAATCGAAGGCGCCGTGCCGAAGGGTGGGAAGATGATGGACAGCTACAAGACCAACCTGAAGTTCCTCCGCGGCATCTTCCCGAAGGATGCGTGAGCCGCAGTCCGCAGCGGATTACTTGCCGATGAGTTGCACGATGGCAGCGTTCACCGCCTTGCGGATCGCCGGAATACGGTCGGGATCCGGCAAGATTTCCGTTGAGCGCAAACCGCCGGCGTTCGGGATCGCCACCAACTCACGCGCCATCGCCAACGCGCGCTCGGCGGCAGCGGTTGATTTACCCTGCTCCTTCGCCTTCTCCACCAACTCCGCCAGCATCGCCATCGCCTCGTAGTCCTCCAAGCCTTCGCGAACCTGCTCCAGCCGGATCGTGCTGATCGGCCCGTCCGCGCCGGGATATGTCAGGAAACCGTCGCCGTTCGGATAGCGGACCCAGTAGTGGCGCTTGCCGTCGTCGCTCTGGTTGATGAACGTGTGCCAGCCAAACTGCCACGGGTCGAACGTCCACCACGACAACCCCCAGAACTCAAAGCCGCTGCCGCCGTATTTCAGGCAGTAGTAAGGCAGCATCCGCTCTGTCGCCAGCAACGGTGTGTCCGTCGCCATCTGCCCATCGCACGTGAACAGAAAATGTTTGCCCGCTTTCAGCAGCCGCTCGATCTCCGGCATCGGGAAGCAGCCGTATTGACCGACGCCCCAGAGATCGAGCGACTCGTCCCACGCCTCGCAGTGCCGCCACGTGCTGGAGTAGATCGGAATCGCCGGGTCCACCTCGTGGAGCAACGCACAGAGTTTCTTCATCTGCTCGATGACGAACGGATGATCGAAGTGCGGCTCGTCGGAAATGTAATAGATGAACTTGTCATGCCAGCCCTTCTCTTTCAGGTGGCTGGTGAAAAGCCGATACGCCTGCTTCAGCGCGTCGTTGTAGGCTGGCGTGAACGGCTCCAGTCCGAAGAGCTTCTTCGGCGGATAAGCCCAGCCGAACGCGTAGAAGAACGGCGGCGTGTAGCTGACATTCATGCCTAGTTCGTCGAAACAATACCGCGCCATGACATCGAACTCCGTCGCGTCCATCGTCACCCGGCCGTCCTTATATTCGAACTTCGGCTGCGCCGGAATGTGGTCCGTGCCAAGCCGATGCTCCGCCATGAAACGCAGCCATCGGCGCTGTCCCTCCGGCGTCTTGATGCCCGCACCCATCTCGCCGCCCGGCCCGCTGCGAAAATCAAAAATGGCTTTCAACCGCGTCCGCTCCGGTAGCGCGAACGGCAACACCTTCACGCGCACGGCCACTGTCGCCAGCACCTGATCCCAATCACGAATGCTCACCGTGCCGCGATACTCGCCCGGCGCCGCATCCTGCGGCACGCAGACAGTAAACCAAAACGGCTGCGCTTGATTCTCGAGGGCATAGAACGGCGCGTTTGGCTCCAGCGGGTCGGGCCACCAGTCCGCCCAGCCGTCCGTGGAGCCGTGCCCACGCGGCACACGCCGGTGCCACGCCGGCACGTCTGTCTGGAAATAGCCGCTCGGCCAGTCAATCGGCACATAGCCGACGCGCTCCACCTTTACCGCTGGCAGTGTCGCGCCCCTATTGTTTTTTAACGGCGACACGGCCACCTCCGCGCATCCCAATCCAGCCTCGCTGCGCAACACGAGTTGGAACGGCTCGTATTCGTTGCGCGCACATTCCACCGCGACCGACTTCGCCTGCCGGCCCGGCAGCGAGTCGCGGAACACCTTCACGATCGGATTCATTTCCCAAACCTGTAGCGGCGGTCTCTGACCGCCCTCTGTATCCCCGCTCTCAAACCCGACAACCTCGCCCGCCACAACGCGGCACAGCAACACGCCGTCGTGCTGAAGCGTGCCGCGTCCGCCCGCGGTCATGTGCGATTGAAGCGTCGCGGCATCCGACAACACCACGCCGCCTTGCGGAGGCGCAACACGCGCGTTCGTCGTCAGGTGCAGTTGGATTGTCGCGGCGTCCGGCGGCGCATGAATCACCGTGGAGCTAAACGTCCAGCCCGCATCGCTGCCGACCGCCGGTTGCGTGCTGACGTAGCCACCGCTTCCGACAATCTTGCCGTCGCGGCCCAGTTGGTGCGCGTGCAGCGTCGCCGAGCCAGACAGACCCTTGCCCTTCAGAAATCCGCCGTAGAAATAGCTCGCCCCAGCTTGCACGGGGATCGGTTGCGACCGCCAGCCAACCCACGTGTTCTTCGCGTCTGGAAGCAACATGAACGCCGCGCTGCGCTTGCCGAACATCGCGTCCGCGCCGAAGCCGCCGCCCTTGCCTGTCGTCTGCCATCCTTCCGGCGAGTCCGCGCCCGACTCGAAGTTCCCGTTCGCTGCCAGGTTCAGCGGACTGCTGAGCAGGCGCTCGTAGGCCGACGCAAAGGCGTTCGTCGCCTCGCGCTGCGTCGCGTTGAAGTAGATTGCAAACTCACGCTCCGACTTCGCCGGCAGCGCCGCGTCGAACATCACCGTGCTGCCACGCCGCACACAATTCGCCGCCACCTCGCCGGTCGCCGCGTCCACAATGCGCAGCACAGCGTTTGTCGGCACGGGGCGCAGCTTCGCCAACGCTGGACGCAGGTCCGCGTGAACCAGCGCGCCGGAGACCGGCTGGTTCGCGAGATTGAACACGCGCACGATGGCGCAACACGGCCACTGCCGCGAAAACTCCAGCTTCTTCCGCTCCGCCTTCGCCAACGCCAACCGCTCGACACCACCGACACTCGCTCGCAAGCGATTACCGCCGTCGATCTCTTCAAACCGCGCGTCGTCAAACCATGCCCGGCCCGTGCCGTGCAGCAACGTGCCGACCGTCGCCGTCGTTGCCGTCGGCGGCGCAGTAAGTGTGATGCTCACTTCCTTCCAACCGAACGTGCCCTCGCCCGCGCCGAGGGTTCTGTTAATGAGTTGAGGCTTCTCGCCGTTTACGTGGACGAACCAGCCGGCGTGACCGGTGACGTTATCGGCGCGCACCCAGCCGCTGACTCTATAGGCGCGGCCCGGCGTCACCGGGATGTTGCGCTGGCTCCACTGCACCCAGGTCGGCTCCGCACCCGCGTCCACGTCCACTTTCACGCATCGCCCGCTGCGCCCGCCGGATTTCTCCCACGTCACACGATGGCGGTTATCCGTGCTGTCAGTGCTCCATCCAGCCGGCTTGTCGTTGCCCGACTCAAAACCGCCATTGACGAAACCAGCGTGCAGAAACTCCGGCGCCAGCCACGCCGCATCGTTGCCCGCGTAGAGATAAATCGTCGTCATGCCTTTCGCCGGGCACTCCGCCGGAATCGTGATGCGGTCGTCTGCTGCCAGCTTGCCGTTGCGCTTCGGACTGCCGCCGCTGTCGCTCACATCGAAGAGCACCTCCTGCCCCGCCGCGTTGCAGGCGCGCAACGACTCCACCCGCTGCCCCACCAGCGCCGACGCTGTCACCGTCACCGGTTCGCCGGCTACCGCCGCATCGCTGGAATTCTCAACCATCACCGGCACGCGCAACGGCCAGCAACTGCCGCCGGTCAGATACCGGATGTCGTGCCATGGCGCGGCGTCCGCCCCAACGCGACTCGCGGTCACGCACAACGGAAACACGGAAAGGAGAACGAGAAGGCGTTTGGTCATGACGCGTTACGTCTAGCGCATCGCCCGCCGTGAACGCAAAAGAAAACGCCCCCTGCACGCTGTCGCCGTCTTTCACCCCATGCAGCCTTGCGTCGACGGAGACGACGCTGTAAGTTTGTCGCTGCGTAGGGGTAATCAAGCCCAACCAACAAAGGAGAATGAGAATGAATAGCAAGTTCATCCTAAGATTCGCGGTTTGCGGAGCGTTCGCCCTCGTTATCTCGTGCGGCAAGAAGGAAGAAGCCGCGCCATCTGCCCAATCCGAAGCGCCCAAGGCTGTCACGGCCCCCGTTGTCGAAGCACCCAAGGTCGTCACTGCTCCTGTTGCCGAAGTGCAAAAGGCTGTTGAGACCAAGGCAGCACCAGTGCAACAAGCGGCTGCCACCCAAGCACAGAGCACGGCCGCGCAGGCAACGGACATGGCCAAAGGCGCAATCGAGAAAGCGCAGGCGCTCATGGCTGACAAGAAGTATGCCGATGCGCTTACCTCCCTGCAGTCGCTCGCAGGTCAGAGTCTGTCGCCGGATATGAAGTCGATGGTGGACGGTTTGATCAAGCAAGCCCAGCAGGCGATGGCCGCCCAAGCCGCCGGTCAAGCCACGTCGGAGGCAACCAAGACCCTCGGCGGTTTATTTGGCGGCAAGAAGTAATCGTTGTGCAGTTGCGCTGGTTGCGCGGAATTCGTTGTTTCTTCGGCGGGGTTGGCTTTGGAAGAAATGAGGCCAGTCCTGCACGAGAGGGGCGAGTTGTTTCCGATAAACCAACCCGGCGGTTGGGGCTACTTGAACAGCTTGAATAGCCGCTGCTGGAGTTGTTGCTGCACGGCGTTCTTCAGCAATCCTTGCGCGAGGTCTGTTTTCGGTGAGTCGTAGGGGCCGGAAACGCGGAAGTCCACGGTCAGGAAACCATCGCCGCGATCCTTGAACGCCGACTGCAACTCCTTGGGAACCTTCGCGAGCAATGTCTTCGACAACGCCAACGTCAGTTCGTGATTCAAAGAGTAGTCCGCCAACGAGACGAAGCCTTTGCCCATGACCTGAATGCCCGCCGAAGAGAGCTTGATGACAGGTGTTTGCAAGACGCTGTTCGCCAGCGTGTATTCCAGGACGCAACTGTCAAACTTGATCTCGCGCAGCTCGGCAACCTGCAGCAGCGTCGCCAGCACTCCCTGCAACGGCAACTGCATGAGTTGGCCGTTCGTGATCTCGAACCGTCCCTTGCCCACAATAGTCGGCAGGCCGCCCGTGCCCTCGACGGCGGTCGTCCCTTGAAGTTTCCCGCTGATGACCTCCTTCACGCCCGCCTCCTGTAGCAGCTTTGCCACGTCGCTGTTCTTGGCTTGGAGGTTCATGAGGTATTTGAAACCACCCGTCAGCTTCAACGTCAGGTCGCACGTCACATCACCATTCGCTAGCTTGCCCGTCGCCGGTGACAGTTTGATTTCCGACGCCGTCATGCTTACTGGCGAATCGAGTTGCCTAACAAACAGCGATTCGGCAATCGCAAGCGTGCCGAGCTTCGCGCGGCCGCTGCCACTGAACTTGCTGCCGACGTAACTCAGCGCGCTTGTGAAATTCAGCTCCTGAATCTTCGTCAACGGCTTGCCCTTCTCGCCGATCAACGTCACTTCGCCGTCGTTCACCGCCAGCTTTGACAGTGCGATATCCAATGCCGGTGCTCCCGACCCGCCCGCCGCCGGCCCATCCGCGGGTTTTGCCTCAGGCTTCGCCGCTGGAGTGCCGCCCGATGAAGTGCCGATCTTGGCGTAGTTCCACTCACCCTTTTCGTTGCGCGACAGCGTCACCACTGGCTTCGTGGCCGACAGTTGCTCGACCTCGACTCGCCGGCTCAAGAGCGGCACGAGGTTGTAACTCAACACGAACGCATCGGCCGTCAGCAGGCTGCCTGGAAATCCCGGCGGGTTGCCGATGACGATGCTTTTCAGACGCACGCCGCTGAACAATGAGACGTTCATGTCGGTGATCTTCACTTCCGTGCCGAGCGCGTCGCGTGCCGCCGTCAGCACCTTTTGCTTAAATTCCGGCGTTTGCAGGTAGCCGTTCAGATACCAGACTCCGCCTGCGGCCAGCAGAACGACCAGGAGAACAATCGCCATCAAAACCTTCAACAGTTTCATAACCTTGACCTCCACACTTTCATTCCTTGTTCCGAACACTTGGGCATATTGTAGCACCTCTGACGCGAAGCACGAAACGACATTCGTGACATCGCTGCCAGCCTGCGCTAGGCTGCGCGCCAAAGGAATGTTCAAAATGAACCCGAACCGACCTCTGTCTCACGCGATCACCGCCCATCCATCTCGACGCGAATTCCTTGGTCGTGCCGCCGCAATCGCCGGCGCGGCACTCGTGCCACGCTTTGCCTTCGCAGCAGAACCGTCGCCTCGTAAAATTCGCGTCGGCATCGTCGGCGGGCGATTTGGCCTCGGCTTCCAGTTTCACGAACATCCCAACTGTATCGTCGAGGCCGTCAGCGATCTCCGGCCTGAGCGCCGCGCTGCGCTCCAGAAGACCTATCGTTGCGACAAAGCCTACGAGTCGCTGGAGAAGCTGATTCTCGACAAAAACATCGAGGCCGTCGGCATTTTCACGCCCGCGCCCGATCACGTCCGTCATGTCGTGGCGACGTTGCGTGCCGGCAAGCACGCGCTTTGCGCCGTCCCGGCGGCGATGACGCTGGAGGAATGCCGGTTGCTCGTGGACACGGTGAAGCAAACCGGCCTCACCTACATGATGGCCGAAACGAGCTACTATCAACAGCCGACCATCTCGGCGCGGCAGTTCTGGCAGGAGAAAAAGTTCGGCGAGATTTTCTACTGCGAGTCCGAGTATCACCATGCCGGGCTGGAGACGTTGTGGTGGGAGAAAGGCAAGCCCACCTGGCGGCACGGCCTCGCACCGATGAATTATCCGACGCACTGCACGGCACATCTGGTGAGCGTTACCGGCGAGCGGCTCACTGAAGTGTCGTGTCTCGGCTGGGGCGACGACGACCCGCAGCTCAAGGGCAATCCTTACAACAACCCATTCTGGAACGAGACGGCGTTTTTCAAGACCAACAAGGGCCATCCATTCCGCGTCGCGGTTTATTGGAAGGGTGCGCACCGTGGCGGCGAACGCGCCCAATGGTATGGCAACAAGATGAGTTTCTTTTTCCCGCACCCGAACGGCCTTGGCCCCGTCATCGTCCGCACCAGCGGCCAGAAGGAGAAGGACGCCGGCGGCTTCGAGCGCCAGCTCGCGGCGTTCGAGCAATACAAGCAGCCGGAGTGGTGGAAGACCAACATGCTGCCGGAGCCGTTGCGCCACGACAGCGGCCACCACGGCTCGCACACGTTCTTGACGCACGAGTTTCTTGACGCGCTCGTCCACAACCGCCAGCCCACCGTGAACGTCTATGAAGCCATCGCTTACACCGCTCCCGGCATCGTCGCGCACCAGTCCGCGCTCAAAGGCGGCGAGCAGATGAAAATCCCCAGCTTCGATCCGGTCTGAGATGACGAGGCGCATGTTCATTAGAACCGGCGGCGTAGTCGCCGCGGGATTTCTTCTGACACCCCTCCTCGCATGCGGCGAGGACCCTGTCAGAACAACTATCGCTGTCAGTCACAGTTCCACTGATGACACCGCGACCATTCAAGTCAGCGGTCTGGAGAAACCTTTGGTCGTTCTCCACATCACGGATGCTCACATCAGCGTCGCTGACAGACGGGAGGCGCAATATCAGCGATACGCTTCCCGAATGGACAACGCCTACGGCAAGGAACGGGAACACTGGCGCACAAAGAAGAAGACGACGACGGCAACCCATTTCCTCGATCTGCTGGCGTCGGCCAAGGATCGCAACGTGGACCTGATTGCGTTGACGGGCGACATCATCAACAACCCCTCGCAGTCCAGCGCGCAGTTCATCAGCAAAGCCCTCAAGGAAACCGGCATCCGCTGGCTTTATATCGCCGGCAATCACGACTGGCACTACGAAGGCATGGCAGGCAGTGACGATGCGTTGCGCAGAACATGGACCCATGAGAGTCTGCTCCCGTTGCATCCAGGGCAGAATCCTCTCTGCTATGCGGTCCGTATCGGCGGCATCAACTTCGTCGCGCTCGACAATTCAACTTATCAAGTAACCGTCGAACAACTCGCCTTCTATGAGAAAGAGATCGTCCGCGGCCTGCCGACGGTCCTGTTGCTCCACATCCCCCTCTACACACCCGCGAACGCCGGCAAACATGTTTCCGACAGTTGCGGTCATCCGTCGTGGGGATGGGAGACAGACCGCAACTTCGCGATCGAGCGCCGGGAACGATGGCCCAAGAGCGGGAATCTTCAATCCACCACGGAGTTCGTCCAGCGCGTCAGAAAGACGGGAAACCTCGTAGCCGTCCTCGCAGGACACACGCACAAAGCCCGGACGGACAAGCTCTCCGACTCGGCCGTCCAATACGTCGCCCAAGCGACGTGCGATGGCGGCAGCCGGCTCATCACCTTCGCGCCTCTCGCCAGCGACAAGAAGTGACGGCGTCCATCGTCTTGGTCACGCTCAATTGCCAGCGGGTGACAAGTCCTCGGCGAGCATCAGGTCGTCAAACCATGCCACACCGGTCGCGCCACGCAGCATGGTGTAAACGCTGGCGTTGTGCACCGGCTTCGTCGTCGGGATGCGCATCTCCCGGAACTGCCAATCGTGCGTTCCGTGGTCGAAGAGGATCTTCTGGCCGTAGAGTTTCGTCCCGTCGGCGTAATAGATGTCCACGTATAGACAGCAGCCGGAGCGATCCCCGCCGACCTTCTCCGTCTTGCACCAGCCGCGCACGATCAGAGGCGCGACGGTTTTCTGGTTCAACGCCATGCCTTGATGCGCTCCGACGTGCGCGGTTGCCGCGTCCGTCTGCAAATGCAGGCTTTGGCGGCCGGAGCGGGCAATGTTCGCATCGGCTGTATAGCCGCCCATCCATCGTCCCCAGCCTTCCAAGGCCGCGCCAGCGCCTGATTCAAAACCCGCGTTCTTCAGCCGGTTCGCCGAAACCGGCACGTGATTCAGTTCCACCCGGAATGATCTCGATTCGCCTTCGCTCTGAATCGTCACGCCAACCTCATGCCGGCCCGGTTTCACCGAGGCGGCCGGCGCAAGCGCGAAGCTCACCTGTGCGCTCGTCTGCGGCGCAACCGTCTCTTCCTGCGCCCCGCCGGTTGCCGTCCAGCCGGCAGGCGCGTTCACCGCGATCTTGAACCGCTGCGGACGCGAGAGGTTGTTCGCCAGCCGCAGCGCGATGGTCTGGCTGGCGGCAGCACTCACGCCCTCCAGCGCCGCTTCCGCGTCGAAGGGCGCAACGATGGCGATGCTCCGCGTCGTGCGCAGTGGCAAGTTACCGCCGCCCTTCACTTCCGCCATTCCTTCGCCACGCAGCACAATCGTGTCACCTGGCTTTGCGTTGGTTGGAATGCTGACGTTGAACTCGGAATCGTCACGCCTGCTGGCAATCTTCAGGCCGCTCTCCGACCGCAGCGAAAGTGCCAGTCGGCGCACGGCTTTCTTCGACGAGATGACTTTCGCCGCGACCTTGATCGTCTCTCCCGGCGCGGCTCTGTCCGGCCCAACCAACTCCAAGCCCTCGACGCCAAGCACAACTGAGCTGCACGCGGCCAGATGCTCCCACGCCGCGTCGAGATCGCGCCGCTCCCGGCGCGCGGGGTTTTCGAGATGTTGTTCCGTAATGGTCGCGAAAGCGGCTTGGATTGCGCACAGTGCCGAGGTCAGGTTTCGGCCAGACAAAGCCGAGCGGACGGCAGAAAGCTTAGGCGCGAGCAAACACGTCTGCTCCGACGTCAGCCGCTCATACCACGCGTCGAAGCCGCCATCCACCACGCACTCCTTGTCGGGCGCGTCGGCGGAGCGAACGGACATATCATCGAACCACGCGCTGCCGCGCCGGCCGTTGAGCCGCAGAGTGAGTTGAATGCTGCGCACCGGCCGCGTCGGCTCAATGGTCCATTCAACGTTCCTCCAGTCGCCTGTGCCCGGCTCCAGCGGCAGTGCGCGCGGGTCGCGTGTCGTGAACCGGTTGTCCACGTAACAGACCACCGCGTGCAGCGCGAAGCTGTCGCCTTTTGCACCCGTGACATCCTTCGTCCGGACCCGCGCGCGAATCGTGACGGGGCGCGCCTTCTCCTGGAACAACATCACCCACTGTGTCGCCGGCGTGCTTTGCCGGTCGCTGTCGTTGTGCAACAAGAGCGCACCGTCGTCGCGAAAACACCGTTCCTCTGTCACGCGCCAGTAACACGGCCTGGGCGGCCGGCCCCCGTCCGCTTTTCGCTGCACATCGGCGGCATCAAACACCTTCGCGGCAGCCTCCAGGTGATGCGCGACGAAATCCGCCGGCTTCGCGATATGAACCAGCGCCACGGACTGCGGCGGCAGATCCAGCAAAAACGCAGACTGGTCGCCTCCCAATAAAGGGCAAACAGGTCGCTGCGCCACTTCATCGAACATCACCAAATCCTTTGCCAACAGGCCGAGTTCCTTCTCCTCAAACCTTAACGCGCTCCGCACTGGCTCCGTCGAATCGTTCAACACCGTAAAGAACACGTGTCCCTGTTCCATCGAGCCGAATCGCTCCATCGGCAATGCCGTGTTTCCGGTCATTACCACCGCGCTCGCCAACGTCAGCGGCTCCCAGCCCGCGGCGGCGATGGTTTTCACGAGCGGCTGGTATTTACGAAACAGCAGCCGGTCGCGCTCGTAATACTCCGGGTGGTCCCAGTAGGTGCCGCCGGGGCCGAGTCCGCTCGGCGGCCAGTCGAAGAAGCCGGGGAACACGCCGTAAGCCAGGCAGCGTTTCATGAACAGCCCGATCTCCGCGCCGGTCAGCTTCGCGTAGTTGCCCTTGAGCAGCGTTGCGAACGTCTTGTGATGGCAGATCGTCTTCACGAAGCTGTAGTCCGCGCGAGAAATATTCAGGCCGGTCTCGGCGCCCATCACGTCGAGATACGGCGCACAGAACGGACTCGCGCCCATCGCGCCGTTCATCATTGTGAACGTTCCCATCCCGTGCAGCTTCTCCGCCACCAGCCGCGCCCACTCCACCGACGAGAAGTAGTTGTAGAGATACGGCTTCTTCGCGACCGGATCCCACGACGGCGGGTAGGCCGCGTGGCGGAAATGTTCGCGGCGATAGTTGATGCCCGTGGTGAGGCCGTCGTAGTAGAACCCGTCCAGCTCGCCGCGCTTGCGGAAGTCGGCGAAGAACTTCTCGATGCGGTCCAGCAGCCAGCGCCCGTAAAACATGTCCGGCTCCAGGCAGAACTGCGCGAGCACGTCGCCATAAACCGACCCCGGCTCGGCGGAAAGCCTGCCCGCCGCGTCGTGCAGGCCGCACTCGGCATAGACGCCGTCGCGCCCCGTGCTCCGCTTGAACGTCGCCTCCACCGCCGCGATGCGCCACTCCAACGACGGCGTCGGGTCCACGCCGCGCTTGTGGTCGGGCACGTCGGCATACATTCCGGCGTGCGTGTAGTAACTAAAACTCTTCACGCCGATCTTGTCGTCATAGCCGGCCGACCCCGCGCCTTCCTGAATGGCGACGCCAAACTCCGTCGTGTTGTCCATCGTGTCGAGGCCGGTGAAGGCGATCCACATGCCCTCCTCCGTCAGGTTCTTGGTGAAGAACGCAGGATGCCGCCGGTAGTAGGTGTCGAGCGCGCTACGCATGCCCCAACGCGGGTCACACGCGAACAATTCAAACTCGAACGCCACCTGCGACGGCGGCGCGGTCTCCTTGCACAGCGCCACGTCGTAAGTGATGCCAAACACACCCAACTTCGCGTCGTAGCCGGTGCGGAAGATGCGCGGCTGGTCCAGCGGCACCGCGAAACACAGCCCCGCTGCGCCGGTGATCACCGAGCAGAAGTTCTCGGTGTTGTAGCCCATCCGCAAATCCGGCTTGTCCTTCCATTCCGGCAGCGCCGCAAACGCCCGGAGCGGCTTCGCGTTCTCATACAACTTGCCCGGCTCGATCGCCCGCCGCCGGTCCATGTCATCCCACCATTTCCAGCCCGTCGCGTTCACCGGCACGCCCACCCGCACCAACAGGCCGCGGTTCCTGCCGGTCGCGTCCTCGATCTGGAGCTTCAACTTGAACGCTGCGCCGTCGCCCTCGATCCGTAGCGCGGCCTTCAACGCCAGCGGCTCCGAGCCGAGCGCCATGTTAACACCATTACCCTCGGCACGAACGGAACCCAACATCGGGAAATATTCCCCGCCTCGTTCGACATCACAGACGCTCAACACCGGCGCTCCGGCCGCGAGCGGCAGTCGCTGCCCGCCCACCGTCACCGATTTCCACGCGCCATCGGCGGTGAACGCCAACGCGTCGCCCGCCGCCGTCCGCACTTCCTGGCTGATGCCGGCGGCCGCCACGCATAAGACCGCGCACCCTGAAACGATTCGCGAGAGATTCCTGAAGCTCATGATTGGAAAGCAAGTTGACCGCTGCGGAAGCGAACCGTATCACTCAGCCCGACGAAATCAAATCGTGATTGATCACCCAAAAGTAGGAGATGCGTCTTCCTTCGCAAAACAGGTAGGGCGCGACCGCAGGTTTATTCTGTTGCATTGCCAGCCGTTGCGTTTTAATCCGGTTGGCTTGTGACACGTGAACCAACACTGTGGCGTTGGCTGGCGCGCGAAATCTGCCTAGCGTCGTTGATCGCAGCCGTGGCCGGCGCCGCCGAACTGCAAGCCGGAGGCCCGTCAATGAAACCAACTCTCGACGAACTGCGGCAGTTCTATCTGAGCGACATTCACGAGTTGCGCAGCTACAGGCCCGGCAAAAACAGCTTCGTGGAAGGCCCCGACCGCCGGCTCGGCTGCTACCGCGCGCCGGGACAGCGCCTGACGCTGCTCGACGTTGCCGGTTTCGGCAGCGTCCGCCATCTCTGGTCCACGTGGCGCGAGGGCCAAGGAAACCACCGGCTGGAGTTCTTCGCGGACGGCGCGAAGAAACCTGTGCTCGCCGGCACGCTGGATGAACTCATCGCTGCCGCACAGCATTCGCCGTCGCCGCCGGTGACCGGCTTCGTCGGCAACAAGGGCGCGCGGAACCTTTTTCTGCCCGTGCCGTTCAAGCGCCACATGCGGATCGAGATGGAAACTCTGGAGCCGACGTGGCTGATCTTCTACCAGATTGATTACCGCACCGGACAGAAAGGCGACACGCCACACGCCGCCGGCAAGATGCCGGCGCTACAGCACACACAACACTCCGTCACTATCCCCGCCAACGCCAGGGCCGACATCGCCACGCTCACTGGTCCCGGCATCGCGCGGCGGTGGCGGCTGAAGACCGATGTCAACATCAGCGCACACAACCTGCTCCGGCTCGAAACCCGCTACGACGGCGCTGTCATCCCGGCGGTGCGGTCCAACCTCGCCGACTTCTTCGGCCCTTTCCGCGGCGTTAGCTTCGAGACCGACACCAACACGGCCACGCGCGTCTGCCATTTGCCAATGCCGTTTCGGCGCAGCGCCACGTTCACGCTCGCCAACGATCTGCCGCATCCGGTCACGGTTGCTTTCGACGCCGATATAGAGCCGGTCCGTAAATGGAACGACCGCTGGGGTTACTTCCACGCGCTTTGGCAGCAAACGCCGCGCACCACCGGCTATCGCCAGCATCAGGTGCTCTACCTGCACGGACGCGGCCACTGGCTCGGCATGGCGCTCTACGGCACCGGCCACGATCACGGCGGCGGCGATTTCGCGGTTATTGACGGTGAAGGCGACAATCCGGCGTTCCTGCACGGCATCAACGGCGAGGATTACTTCACCTTCGCGTGGTTCGGCCGTGGCGACCATCATCCGTTCGCCATCGCGCACAGCAACGAAGCCGGCCGCTACCGCCACCACTTCGAGAATCCCTATCCATTCCAGAAGAGCTTCAGCCTCTACTGGGGCACGTATCCCGACCTTGCGCCACGCAGCGTCGCCTACTGGTATCAGGATTCGCCAGAGGACACGACCGTCGCCGACGCCGACAATCCGCTGAACGCTGACTGGGACTGCTTCGGCCCCGTGCCGCTGCCGCTCGACAAGAATCATCGCCCCGCCGGCGATCCTTACGCCGTGCTGCTGAGCGTCAGCGACCTCGACGCAGGCAAACAGTTCGAGTGCCGTTGCGTTAGCGAATCGTTCGTCAGCGGCTGGATGAAACAGCGCAGCATCGGCCCGATGCTCGACCTGACCTACCTCGCGCGTCACGGCACAAAAATCAAAGGCGAAGTCGAACTCGGCGGAATGGGCCACGCCTTCCTCGCCCGCCGCGTCATCGCCTCGCCCAAAGCGCGCCGCGTCACTTTCCAACTCAGCCACGACGACCTGCTGCGCGTGCTCGTCAACGGCCGTGAGGTCTATCGCGGCGGCGGCAACAACGGCTTCGTCACCCATCGTTTCCCGGTGAAGCTGAAGGCTGGCGACAACGAAGTCGTCGTGCAACTTACCAACTTTTTCAACGTCAACTTTAACTGGGCCGGCTTCTCGTTGCGCCTGCTGGAGTGAATCTGGTAAGAGCAGCGGATGATTTTTCAGCGCCGGTCAACCCATCTCGTCGTCGCGCTCTTGCTCACGGGCGGTTGCATGAACTCAGCCGCTTCCGTAGCGCAGCGCGACAACCGCATCGTGCTCTCGGACAAGGCGTGCTCCGTCACCTTCAGCGCCACCAACGGCTCCATCCTCGCCGTCACCCAGAGCGGCAAATCCGGCTCCATTTGTGCCAGCGGCGAGCATGGACTGTGGCGCGTGCGGTTTCAGGACGGCAGCGAAGTCTGCGCCACCAACTGCGCCCTCTCGTGCGAACCTGACGCGAAGGCGAACGCGTTGCGGCTGAACTATCGCTGCGCCGAGATCGAAGTCCGCGTCACCGCCGCCGCCCGCGACAATGGCGTGGATTTCACCGCCGAGGTCCGGCCCGCGGCAAAGACCGTCCTCGACTTCGCACTGCCGGCGCGGCTGCGCTTCGATCCCGACACGCTCGACCGTTTTATCTGCCCCTCCAACGGCAACAACGGCGTCGGCATGGCGCTGCGGCGCGCGTTCTTCAAACGGCAATCGGAGGACGAGCCGGCCGGCTGGCGTCACATCACCACCGGCGGACGCGGCTATGCCAGCCTCTACGGCGGCCCGCTACGGATGCGCGATGTCCACGACACCCCGGTCGCATTGCGCGTCACTACTGAGGGTTATGAGTGGCTCAGCGCAGGCTTGGCGAAACGCGTGGCGAGCACGCAAGCCACCGTCAATCGCGCGCCAGCGAAAGGCCAGGCGGACCTCGTGCTCGCCGACTCCGACAATGGCGCCTACTTCTCTGCCAGCCACCTCGGCGGCGCGGGTCTGCTCTGGCGAGTCGGCGGCTTCGTCAGTGACAAGGAACAGCGGCTCGTCATCGCAATGGCGAAAGCGACGGTTGAGAAGCTCGCCGCGAAATCCGACGGGAGTCGCGCCAAACTCGGACTCCTCTCGCTCGCTGCCGGTCCGCAGCGCGGTGGCGGCGCAGATATCGCCGTGAACGACCTGCTCGCAGCGTTGCGCTCGTCGAAGCCTGTCGCGGAGAACAAGCTGGCGCTCGTCGAACTGCGCTCGCCGCACGAGATGCTCGCCGCGCTCGACTCGCGCGAGTTCCTCGCCATCGTCAACCCCTACGGCGAGTTTCTGCCCGCCGCCAGCGACGATGGCCTGCCTGCGGCGGTTGCGGCCATCGGCAAGTTCGTCCGCGCTGGCGGCAATTGGTTCGAGGTTGGTGGCTATCCGTTTCACGCCGCGCTGCGACCTGTGCGCTGGATGGGCTTCAGCGCACCGTATCCGCCGGCGTTCGCCGACTTCCTCCACCTCGACACACGCGCCGGCTCGGCGTCGCTCTACGGCGTGCAGCCGCAGAGACAACCGCCGTGGGCTGGCGCGAAAGACCGCGACGCCATCTTCGTCCCTGGCAAGCTTGGCTGCGGCGGCGACGAGCGCGGCGGCTGGTGCGAGCGCGGGTTTGCCACGTTCGTCGAAGCGGGAAAAAGCTGGCGCACACCCGTCGTGCGGCTCAGTGTCGGCAAGCAGGTCGAGAAGTCGCTGCGCGATTACTGCGACGCGAACCAGATCAAGCGCCGGCTCGATGAAAAGATGACGCCCGACGTGCTGGCGAAGTTCAAGCAGTCGGTGCTCGTTTACTACGCCGGCAACTGCGCTGAGAAACTGGCGCACCTCGACAAGCTTCCATCGCCAGCGCTCGTCCACTTCGCCGACTACCTCAAGGGCGGCTTCGACAAGGAGTATCCCGACCATCTGCCGCCGCGCGCGGAGTTCGGCACGCCGCGACAGTTCCGCGAGTTCTTCGACCGCTGCCACACGCTCGGTCACCTCGTGATGCCCTACACCAACCCAACGTGGTGGTGCGATCATCCGAAGGGACCGACGTTCGAGCGCGAAGGCGACGCACCGTTGCTGCGCAATCTCGACGGCAAGCCCAGCTACGAACGATACGGCAACCCCGGCAACGACGGCTGGACGGTCTGCCACTGGCATTCCGCCGTGCAACGCGCCAACCGCGAGACGGTGCGCCAGTTCAGCGAAGATTACCCGGTGGACGTGCTGTTCCAGGACCAGTGTGGCGCGCGCGGCTGGCGTTACGACACCAACCCCACCTCACCGACACCGTTCGCCTACGCCGACGGGCTGATTTCGCAAGCGGCCGAGGATTGCCGGAAGAAGCCGCTCTCCACCGAGTCGGGCTGTGACCGCGTGGTGAATTACGAGGCGCAGCTTTGCGGCATGACGTGGGGCATCGTGCCAACCGAGCACGCGCCATCGTGGGTCCGCTTGACGAAATATGACTACGCGCCGAGGACGTGGGACATTTTCCCACTCGCGCAGATCATCGCCCACGACAAGTGTTCGCTCGTCCACCACGACCTCGGCCAGTTCGTCACCAACCGCGAAACGCTCGCGTGGACGCTCGCACTGGGCTACGGCCTGAGCTATCGCATCGCCGCGCCCGCGCTGGAGCGTGACGGGCCGCGCGAGTGGCTGCGCTGGCTCGACCGCTTGCAGAAGTCCGTCGTCGCCCGCTACGTCGGGAAACCGATGAAAAGTTTTATCCACGAGCGCGGCGCGGAACCGACGCGCGACAACGATGGAATTATTCGCGCAACCTATGGTCCGGTGACGATTATTGCCAATCTTGGCGCGTCACGGAGTGACGCGACTACGCTGCCTGCGTTCGGCTTCCGCGCGACCGCACCCGGCGTCACCGCGGCGAGTCTACAGGATGACAGCGCGCCGTTCATCGTCGAGGGCAACGCGCACCGTGCAGACGTGTGGGTTTACGCCACAGCGGACAGCGACGCCGAGGTGGAACTGCCGGCAAGGATGGGCGACACGCTCACGCTCACCTTCGACAACGCGCCTGCCGCGCCCGCGCAAGCTGCCGGTCGCGTCCTTCGCTTCCGTTTGCCGGCACGGGGCAATGCTCGCGACGTGGAGTTTCTCTGGCACGCGATCGTCACGGCGCGATAACGGGCAATCATTCCCCACCCCAACTTCGCCGAAACGAACCGCAATCGCCGGTGTTTTAGCATCGCCGAGCCGGTGTAATGCGCGAATGGAATCGAACCATGAAAACGCTCCATCAACTTCTCATCGCCCTGTGTCTGGTCGTTGCTTCTGCTCTAGCCGCCGATTCCGGCGGCGATGTGGATTTCAACCGCGCCCGTGAAATCTTCCAGCGGCGGCAAAACGGCGAGACGATCTCGGCGGAGGACCAAGCCTACTTGAAAAAGGCGATGGAAGCGCGCCGGCGTCAGCAGCAGGCGCGGCCCAGCAGTGACGAGATTGACTGGCAGCGGGCCGGCGAACTGCACCGGCGCGTCCAGAACGGCGAGAAGCTCTCGCCGGAGGACCAAGCTTACTACGACAAAGCCAAGGCTATCCACGATCGCGGAGCCAAAGGCGGCGGCCAGCAAGGCACGGCGACCGGGCCGGCACAGGGCGGCAAGGATTCCGTTGGCTTGACGCCGCTCACCGAACTCGGCACGGGGAAATACAAAGGCGAGGACGGCGGCCTTTACAGCGGCGGCAAGAACGAGCCGCCTCCGGCGCACGCTGCGGCGGCCAGGAAGGAGTTGGCGAAAATCCAGCCGCTCGACGCCGACGGCAAGCCAAGCGCCGACGGCAAGGTGGCGCTGCTCTCCGTAGGCATGTCGAACACGACGCAGGAGTTCTCGCGCTATAAGCAACTCGCCGATACCGACCCGGAGAAATCGCCCAAACTGGTGATCGTGGACGGCGCGCAAGGCGGCCAGGCGGCGGCGCAGTGGGCCACCTCGCCTGACAGCCGTGTCTGGCAGACGGTGGACCAGCGGATGAAAACGGCCGGCGTCAGCGACAGGCAAGTTCAGGTGGTCTGGCTCAAGCAGGCCAACATCAGACCGACGGAGGAATTTCCAGAGCACGCGAAGAAGCTGCAGGCCGACATCGCGACGATCCTGCACATGCTGAAGAAGAAGTTTCCGAACCTGCGCGTGGCCTATCTTAGCAGCCGCATCTACGCCGGCTACGCCACCACACCTCTTAACCCGGAACCATATTCCTACGAGAGCGCTTTCGCGGTGCGCTGGCTTATCCAAGATCAGATCAAGGGAGATGCGAAACTCAACTACGATCCGGCGTGCAACGAAGTCAACGCGCCGTTGCTGCTCTGGGGGCCGTATCTCTGGGCCGACGGCACGAAGCCGCGCAAGGACGATGGTTTCACTTGGACACGCGACGATCTGTTCGCGGGCGACGGCACGCATCCGAGCCAAACCGGCCGCCAAAAGGTGGCTGAGCTATTGCTGAAGTTTTGCAAGACCGATTCCAGCGCGCGGCAGTGGTTCCTGGCGAAGCCGTAACCGGCACCGGCTTGTGTAACCTGCGCGCGCCGGTAGAGTTGCCGGCGCGCATGACAGGCAATCTAACGCTGGCTTTCGATGGCGCGTCCGCTGCGCCCGCACAAGCAACCGGTCGCGTTATCCACTTCCATCTACCTCCTCGCCGTGATGCCGATGGCGTGAAGTTCCTCTGGCACGCAATGGCCACGGCACGGTGATTAGCGGTCGTGGTCGGGCGGACACACAACATGCTAGCGGTGGTCGCTGCGCTACAGCACTACGGCGGACAACGAGATTCCACCAATTACTGATTTCTGACTGTTGGTCACTGGTTGCTGGCGAGGCGGCGCATGCCTTATGTGCGACCACACGTTCAATGAAATGGCCTTGACTGGAAGCAGTGAAGGATGGAGATATTGGCTCATGGTTTTGGGAAAAAAGGTTGTTGTCGTTCTACCCGCCTACAACGCAGAGAACACTCTGGCGCAGACTCACGCTGAGATTCCGTTCGATATTGTAGATGAAGTGATTCTTGTTGATGACCACTCGGAAGATGGGACAAGCAATCAGGCCAATGCTCTCGGCATTGCCACCGTGATACGCCACCCGAAAAACCGCGGTTACGGCGGCAATCAGAAAACCTGCTATCGAGCCGCCCTAAACGCGGGCGCCGACATCGTGGTGATGTTGCATCCAGATTACCAATATACCCCGCGGCTTATTCACTCGATGTGCTACTTGATCGCGCACGGGCTGTTTCCTGTCGTGCTGGGATCACGCATCTTAGGCAAGGGGGCACTTGAAGGAGGGATGCCATTCTACAAGTATGTGGCCAACCGTATGCTGACGTTTTTCCAGAATCTCCTGATGGGGCAGAAACTCGCCGAGTATCATACCGGTTACCGTGCTTTCTCTGCGGAGGTGTTGCGAAGTATCCCGATCGAGGAAAACTCCGATGATTTCGTTTTTGACAACCAAATGCTGGCACAGGTCGCGATGGCAGGTCTGACCATTGGGGAGATCACCTGTCCGGCACGTTACTTCAAGGGCGCATCTTCAATCAACTTCAGGCGCAGTTGCGTTTACGGTTGGGGGGTGATGAAAACGACACTGCAATTTGTTTTGCACAAGTGGGGTGTCCGCAAGTTCCCCATTTTCGACCTTGAAACCGGTCGCAAACTCGACATGAGTCAGGCGCCATCAACGACTTTCTCGATTACATAAACGACCAATCCTTCGCTTCGCCGGCTGTTGACCACCCGATACGGAATGCCGTAAATTTCGATTATTCCATCAGCCGTCGGCACAAACCGCGGCGGATCCCTGTCGAGATACACCACTCGTTTCTGGACTTTGACGAGTGGACCGTAGTGAGGCGAGTAGTTGCAGTAAATCGGCTCAAGAATGAAATCTTCGTTGGTGAAAAACATGACCGAATAGGCGTGCCAGTAGTCAGCGTAGCCATACTTAAGATTGAACTCCTTGAGAATTGGGATGACGCATTCACCTGTAAACTTCTCGCGCCGGCTGGTTTGGATCGCGTTACCTAATGAAATCGCGTTGTTGGACAGAAACGCGACTAGAAATAGCACCCCAAACATCCGCGGCGCGCCTTTCTGTCGCAGCAACCACAGGGCAACGACGCTCATCGCCACAGCCGAATAAAACATCAGCACCATCACATAACGCGATGACATGATGTTAAAAACCGCTTCCGCAGCCCAGAACATTGGCAGCACCACCCAAGGCAATAACACCAGGGGATTCAGCCTCAAGATGGCGTCCTCGGCGTTCCGGCCCCGCACAAACGCGACCGTTTGGCGGCAAATCCAAAAAGTGAAGCCGATGAGAGCAACCGATATGGCCAACAACAGCAGCCAGCCCATGACCGAATCCGTCGAGAGGTTCAAAAACCACTTCGCACCATAAAGCGTAATCTCCATGTTCTTGGAGAACTCAAGCTTCTCGGTGATGCCCATGCGCGGCACCTGCGGCCCACGCAAGACCCAGACATACACCAAGGCCGGCAGGTAGCCCGCCACGAACCCCGCAGTGATGGCCACCGCTTCGCGCCAGAGGCCGCGAAGCCGGTTCTCATGACGCGTCCACAAATCGTTGGCCGCATAAAGCCCAAGAGCCATGGCGCTCAGTGCCACCAAATTCATCGCCCTCCAATGCAGACGAACACCGGCCACCGTGAGGCAGTGAAAACCCACAATCCAGCTCAGGAGGCCCAATCCGACCAGCGCAACAAAGAACCACACTGTCCGACGATGCATGGGATGCCGGCACATGACCGCCCAAGCTTTATTTCCGGCGTGCCGGACGTCGCGAACATAGATCAACAGCCACTGCAAACCGATTGCAGCGAAGAAATAATAGATTTGCCCGTAGGTGTAGGCACCGAACCCGCCCACCAACCCGAACGCCAACGCCTGGAGCACCGTCCGCCGATCAGACATGGCTCCCTCAATGTAGAAACGCCGCAGGAGCATCTGGCTTAGCGCAATCAGGACAAGACCGAAGAGGTAGGTTTCGGTGTAGTTGGGCAGGGTCCGCATCGCATGGAAGTAGAATGGAGGCGCACTCACGGCAAGCAACAACACCGACAACAACGCAGTGGATATATCCGTGAACCGCTTCACGCACCGATAGAAAAGGACAAACACCAACCAAAGACAAACCGTGTTCCAGACGTTAAGGGACCACGGGTTGATGCCGAACAGTTTGAAACACAAAGCCACCGCATAACCTTCCAGCAACATCCCCTGATAGCCCACGCTCCAAACGAAGATTGGCCGCTCGCCACGCTCCAAGATGCTCTTGGCCATAAGGCCAATCATCGCACAATCAGAACTATACCCAATGCGCCAATGGTAAAAGAACAAGCCGGTAACAGTGACAACAGCAAGAACAGTGAGCCAGAACAGCGGGCGTTTCCACAGTGAGGTCAATGAAGTCGTGGCCATACTCATGTTATCTTCCGCAACTCGGTCGTGCCTATTGCCTTGGCTGAAGCCCGACTCAAGCGGGCGTGTGTGTCAAACAGTTGACACCATCAGACTGCCTTTCCACCTTTGATACTGTAAAATCGAAAAATCTCGCCTTCCCGGCACAACGAGAGCAGCACCGACAGCAACCCGCACGGCACCGACAGCAGCACCGCTAAAGCTAACATCGCCATTTGACTTGCCGCGGACGCGCGGCGGTCGGCGTGCAGTTCCTCGCGCTGGATCAAACTATAGAGTTGGTTATGCGAACAACCGAACGCATTGAGAATCGTTTGCAGGATATGAAACGGACCAAACTCAACCGACCAGTGGCTCTCCTCCAGCACCTTAAAGCCGTGCCGCTCCAGCAGCGCGCGCAGACTGGCGGGGCCGAAGTGATGAATGTGATTTGGGAAATCCCAGCCCAGCCAGTGTCGTCCGAACAACCGCGCCGTCAGGCAACGCGCATTGGGCACCTCGATCACCAGCGCGCCGCCGGGGCGAAGAATGCGGTGAATCTCCCGTAAATACGCCTGCGGCTCGCGGACATGTTCCAACACGTGGTAGAGACAAACAAGATCCATGCTGGCCTCTGGAAAATGCGCGTCGGACAACTCGCCGAGAAACACCTCGCGTCCCAGTCGCCGGCTCGCGACACGCGCCGCGGACTTGCTCAACTGCGTGCCAAACACTTCAGCGCCTGCATCTTGGAAACACTTCAGAAACCATCCTCGGTCAGTGCCAACATCGAGCACACGAAGGTATGGTCCCCGCCTCATCAACCGCCGGAACCGCACCCATCGGAAACACCTAACCGGCAATTCCAAGCCGAAACGAAACCGCTCGCCCTGTTCCTCGGTATAAAAGTCCTTTGAGTAGTGCGCCTGCAAGTCTCGCGGTTGCTCGGTGCTGACGAGCACGCCGCAATGCGGGCATTCCAAGAGCTTCACCGAAAACGTCCGCAAGCGTGCCTCGCCACACAAACGGCACACGCACGAACCTCCATCGGATTCAAAATAATGCTCAGGCATTTTGATTTCAGGCACCCAAAAGTAATACACCGGGCTGTGGCGTCTAATTGGTCGGGTTAACGAGGTTGTCAACCAAAGACAGGAGTTGCGGCGCCACGGCAGACGGCAAAAAACGGGTCCGGCGCCGCCGTTGGGCTGCGGTCACTTTGCGGCGCAAGTCGTCATCGTGGACCATCAACCAAGCCAACGCCGCCAGCTCGTCTTCATGCTGTTTGGTGGTAAACATCAGGCCCGCATCAGCAAGCGTTCCGGGTATGGCCGAGCTTTTGAAGGCCAGCACGGGCACGTCGAACCACATCGCCTCGATAAGCGGCACGCAGAAGCCCTCGTGTTCCGACATGGACCAGAACAGGTGCGCGGTGCGGTAGTAGGCTGCCAACTGCTGGTTGGTAATGCCGGCAACGAATTTGACGTGTTGCCCCAGATTAAGCATCTCAACCTGAATCTTCAGATGCGCCTGATAGGGATCGTCGAAGGCGGCACCGCCCACGAGGTGAAGGACGGCGTCCGGATCAAACCGGAGGTAGTGTCGGAACAAACGGATCAGGTCGTCCTGCTTCTTGTTGGGCGCCAGCCGGCCCACAAATAGCAGGTTCGTATGGCCGTCTTGGAGCTGTTCCATCAACCGGGCATCAGGTTGGGCATTCCACTGGGCTGGATCAATGACGTAGGGCAGGACGCCGGGATCCGCGAATCCCACGTCGCGCAACTCGCAGGCGTTATACTCCGAGCCGCCAACCGATATCGGAAATGCCCTCGCCAGCAGCCGCAATTCCTCGCGCCCTTGCCGCAACAGCCGGACAACATCCGGACAGAAAGGCTCGAAATACTTCGCAGGGGTGATGTTGTGGTAGATAAGGCATTTCGGGCCAGGATGACCGACGACATGCGGCGTCAGATTGCTGCCGACGGAATGGTGATAGAGCAACACGTCCTCCGGAGCAACACATCCGGGCGCAAAGGGGCGACACTCGCCCGCCACCTTTGGATCTATGTGGCGAACAAAGATTTCAGAGACAATGCCTTCGAACCGCAGCGTGCGCCGGATCCAACGAACGAAGTTGGAAATGGCATCGCCATACGCAAGGTTTGGCAGCACCTGATGGACAGCCCGATTCTTCTCCGAGGTAACGCGGATGCTGGAAACAGAGACAACCGCATCCGTGCTAAACAAAACTCTCTCGTAGCGATCCATCACATTCCGCCAATCGGCAACCTCCCGCACATATTCCCGACCCGCGGCGCCTTTGGCGGCCAGTTCATCATCTGACGCACGTTCCAGCATCGCCAGCAACGCACTCCATTCGCGCTCATCCGCCGCCAGCCATCCGCCGCCGTGGCGCACGGCGGTCGCGGTGGCCAGACACTGGCGGTGGACAGCCACGGGGCGTCCGCGCCGCCATGCCTCCATGATCACGCGCGAGAAACTCTCGTTCTCGCTCGGCTGGAACAATGCGCGGCATCCGTCCAGCAATGCCACCTTGTCCTGCTCCGACACCGTGCCAAGGTCAAACACCTGACCTTCGAGGCCATCCAGCGCGATGGAACCGATGCCGGCGTAAACCAGTTTCAGCCGGGAATTGGGACTGGCCGCCTTGAAAGCACGGAAAGCGCTCAGCAGCAGGAGAGAGTTCTTCCCCGAATCTTTCCGTCCCAGGCAGAGAACATAGGGGGCGTTGCCAAACGGAAAAAGAGTGCCTACCGGGGCGGCGGCTTCGGCTACATCGGGCACTTCGACCCCACCACCCACGACAACGGACTTGGGAATGATGCCTGGCCCGAAAAGACGCAAGGCTAATTCCAACTCGCCTTCGCTGATGAAAAGAATGCCGCGGGCCTTTCGGAAGATGTCAGCAACCGGCAACAGGTAGGCGTAAGACTCATCATGGAGGCATGGCAGGAGCCAAGCCTTCGAAGCCACGAGCGGCAAGCCGTTGAGAATCGGCCCGTAGAGGTAAGGGATGAAGATGAAGGCATGGTAGTCGTTGGCATTCTGCTCCAAGTGACAGAGCAATGCCGGCGACCTGATCAACTCGTCGCGGAAGATCGCCGCGTCCACCGCGCTGACTGGGCTGACGCCAGGCTTCAGCGCCGTCTTCGGCAGACCTAACAGGTGGCCGCACACGCGGTCGAACTGTTTTCGCTTGCGCCGTCTGACAGCAAACCGCCGCACGCTGAATCCTTCCGGCTCTTGGGTCACACCTGCAGGAAGGTGATTGCCGGCCCAGTCGTCTTGATGCGAGCGGCAACAAGTCGTGATCACTTCAACCGCGTGCCCACGAGCCGCGAGCCGCGACGCAATCTGCCAGGCGTGTGTCTCAGCCCCGCCCTTGAGGTCACGGCCAAACCACGGAATGACGATGGCAAGCGGCTTCATGAAATGTTGAGACTCATGCGCCGGCTTGGGCATGATCTGCTCCCTGGCCAGCCGCGACCATTGCGGGCTTTGTCCCGATTACCGAGTAATCCTGCGCGCCAAAGAAATGCTCGTTAAAACATCGCACCATCGGGCTTTCAGATGGCCCAACAGGGAATGGGGCTACACCAGGTTGCAGGAAGAGAGTGCGGAGGTTCGTGAAGCCGGCATGCTCGATAAGAAACGCAGTCAGCGCGCTGGGCAGCGGGCGACGATGCGTCGGATCGGTATAGAAATTGCAGCTGCCGACTTGGATGTTGCCAGGATTGGGTGTCTCCATCACCACCAACCCGCCATCCTGCAAGACGCGGTGAAGCTCGGACATCAACTCCAGTAACATCGGAAACGGGAGGTGCTCGATGATATGAAAGCCCGTGACCATCCCAAGACTCCGGACTGGCAGCGACCGCAAGTATGCGATGGCGTCCGACTCAACCACTTCAAGCCCAAGCTCGCTGCAAGCCGACAGCATGGAAATGTTCATGTCCACTCCCCGGGCCGTGTAACCGTTCTCCTTCAGCAACTCCAGCCACTCACCCCGGCCGCACCCCAAGTCCAAGATCGGCCTCGCCGTCGTGCCCACGCCTGCCTCGGCCACATACGGCAAATAGACACTCAGTCGTCTCCTGATTTCCTCGCGCGACCCGCGATGCCGGTTCTCGAACTCCAAGTAGAAAGCATCCAAACTGTGTGACTGCATCTCCGATGCCTTGGCCGCAACAGCCGCGGGGTCCGGCGCGGCGTGTTGCCGTTTCAATTCGTCGAGCAAGCGCGTCAATGCCAGCCGCTGCAAGGAGGTTTCGCCTTTGAGAGCCGCAATTTCGTTCTCCAACTTCTCCAACGCATCCGACTGCGCGGCCCGCAAGACAGCCAACTGCTTCACCAGCATTTCCGCCACATGGATCAACCTGATGTTGACGCCGCCTTGTTCTCGAAACAGCCGGTGAACAAACCCGGGAAGACGCGCGTCCACCTTATGCTTTTGCCGTGCCTGACGGATCTCCTCTGCGACCTGAGCCTCCAGAATATTGAACGGAGATGGCGGCGGGACGGGCGGGACGGGCGGGACGGGCGGCAACGTGCCAGCGGCTTCGCGCCGCTGCACTTCAACACGCACTTGGGCCATCACCTGCTGAACGTCAATTTCCGGATTCCTGGATTCCAACATGACTCAACCTCTAAGCGGTCAATTCCGCGCGTTGCATTCATCTCACATTGTTGGCGGCCGGCTCAATCTCTTTCTCGCAAACCCGCCCCCAAGACCTCCTCGGAACCGGGTGGCGTTGGGAAGAAGAAACCGTAGAAAATGGCCTGAATCCCCACTATAGAATGGACAACAGGTTCTCTCATACTTTATAGACAATTCGTATCTAAGACATGGATTGAAAGAGCGGAAAGACGAATGAAAACAGCAATTGTTTGCGGCGCAGGTGGGTTTATCGGAGGTCATTTGGTCAAGCGGCTCAAACGCGAGGGCTATTGGGTCCGGGGAGTGGATATCAAAAAACACGATTTTGCCACGAGTGCAGCGGATGATTTCTGTTTGTTGGATCTCCGAGAGGCAAGAAGCTGCCAGGAGGCTCTTCGTTTGCCCGGCGGCCAACCCGACGAAGTCTATCAACTGGCTGCCGACATGGGAGGGATGGGATTCATCCACTCCGCCGAATGCGAGATCATGCACAACAGCGTGCTGATCAACGTGCACATGACTCATGCCGCTGTCGCGGCGGGTGTGAAACGATACTTCTACTCCTCCTCGGTTTGCGTTTACCGGGACATGAAGCCGGGTGAACCGGAAATGCGCGAAGACGAGGCCGTCCCCGCCCATCCTGACAACGAATACGGCTGGGAAAAACTTTACTCCGAACGCATGGCCATGGCCTACGAAAGACGCTTTGGGATGCAGGTGCGCATCGCTCGTTTCCAGAATTGTTACGGGCCTGAAGGGACTTGGTGTGGAGGCCGCGAAAAAGCCCCGGCGGCCATTTGCCGGAAGGTCGCTGCGGCAGCCGACGGCGGCACGATTGAAATCTGGGGGGATGGCTCCGCCGTGCGTTCCTACACTTACGTGGACGACATGGTGGACGGCATCTTCCTGCTAATGCATTCGGATTTGCACGGCGCTGTCAACATCGGGTGTCCTCAATATGTCACGGTCAAGGAATTGGTGGATACGGTGGCCGAAGTCGCGGGGAAAAACATCCACGCCAAATCCGTGCCCGGTCCAGTCGGCGTGCAATCACGCAATTTCTCCAACGAGCGGATCTATTCGATCGGTTGGCGTTCCCGCTTCGACCTCAAGGCGGGCATCCAACACACCTACCCCTGGATTCATCAACAGGTGACAGCCACGCGCTGAAACATCAAGCCGCTCCCAAACTTGGCAATCATTGCCACAGTGCATCGAAACGGCCGACGTGTGTCGTCCTTTCAGAAGCGCGTGCCCTCACCGACCTTCTGGAACACGGCACAGCGGCAGACCGACTTCCCTTCCGACACGGCCGCAACTTGCAGAACACGGTCCGCTCACGCCAAATGCAAGTGCTTCTCGTGTCATGGGTCCACTCACAAGGTGGTTAACGCCACTTTACTTCAACTGGCAGACAGCACAAACCAACAAACGATGGCATGGATCCATGCACGACTTGAAACACCAGCGCCCGGTCCCACCAGTCGTAACTATTCTCTGCGTGCGCGGCGCCGGAGTGCAGTGCCACCGACACGCTGTAATGGCCGACGCCGAGATTCAGCGCCAACACTTCAAAATCCACCGTCAACGATCGCGTCGGTTCGACCTTCAAACGCAGGCCCATGTGGTGGGTGTTGGTGCCGAAGACATCGTTGCCGAGCCGATCGCGCAACATAATACCTACGGTGAGTTGCTCCAGCGGCTGGCTGGCCGTCACGCCGATGCGGAACGTGGCCTTAGATCCAACCACGAGCACATGCACACTCTTGCCGTTAGCTAGCAGATCCACCGAGGTGACCGACGCTTTTTTGTTCCCGGACCGTGTCGCTTTCTTGCCGAAGTCCACTTCAGTCTGTTGGATGGCATAATCCGCCTCCTGCTTGGCAATAACCGCGTTGTAGTAGTCCAGAACCGCGTCCGGGGTATCGTCGCGAAGCGAAGAGCCGGCATCCAGCAGGATTGCCCGGTTACACAGCGACTTCACCGCACCCGGGTCGTGGGAAACAAAAAGCAGCGTCGTGCCCTGTTCCCGAAACCTCCGGATTTGCGCAAAGCACTTGTGCTGAAAATACACGTCACCAACGGCCAGCGCCTCGTCAATGATCAGAATGTCCGGCTCGACTTGCGTCAGCACCGCGAACGCCAGCCGCACCACCATCCCGCTGGAGTAGGTCTTCACCGGCTGCTCGATGAACTCGCCGATGTCGGCAAACTCCGCAATCTTCGGGAACCGCTCCTCGATCTCGGCCGGCTTCAAACCGAGGATCGTCGCGTTCAATATCACGTTCTCACGCCCCGTGAACTCCGGATTGAAACCGCTGCCAAGCTCCAGCAACGCCGCCACGCGGCCGTTGACCTCCACGGCACCCTCCGTCGGCTCCAGTGTCCCGGCAAGAATTTGCAGCAGCGTGCTCTTGCCGGAACCGTTCAGGCCGATAATACCCACGCTTTCGCCTTTCCGGACCTCAAAGGAAACATCGCTTAGCGCATAGAAATTCCTGAACGACTCGTGCGAGAGCCGCCGGCACAATTGCCGCGTTGCCGCCGGCAGAAATGGCCACTGGCCAACCTGTCCAAACAGCGGCCCGTGCAGGCGCGCCGCCGGTGAGGACCAGATCGTGTAGGCCTTGGACAGCTTCTCGACTTTGATGACGGTTTCGGAACTCAAGACGCGTTCTCGCTTTTCCCATTGAATTCTGCCACTGCTCTGCCAGATGATAACAGCGAAAGTAAAAACCATGCTGCCTGTAGCGCAAAACTCGATCAAGAGAATTCCTCTCTCACGGCTTCTGTCGCCTTGGGAGATCGCGCGTCACTTGTGCCAGCACGGGCCGCTGATCCAACAGGTCACCAAACGCGACCTGTTGGCGCGCTACCGCGGATCGTATCTGGGCATTCTCGGATCGCTCGTGCGCCCGATCACGATGTTTGCCGTCTATGCTGTCGTGTTCAGCTTCATCTTCAAATCCAAACTCGGCAACACCCCCCACGAATCCAAGCTCGACTTTGCGCTGGCTCTGTTCTGCGGGTTGATCGTGTATGATTTCGTTGCCGAGTGCATCGCACGGGGGCCGATGCTCGTGATCTCCAATCCCAACTACGTCACCAAGGTCGTGTTCCCGCTAGAAATCCTTTGCGTATCAGCCGTCGGTGCGGCGCTGGCCCAACTAACGATCAGTCTGATTCCCCTCTTGGGCGGCCTGCTAGTCGCCCATGGCGCCATCCCGCTCACCGCGTTTCTCCTGCCGGTCATCCTGCTGCCACTGATTCTCATCTGTCTCGGAGCATGCTGGTTTCTGGCAAGCCTCGGCGTCTTTGTCCGTGACATCAACACCATCGTGCCCGTCTTCCTAACCATCATGATGTTCGCCAGCGCCATCTTCTACTCCCTCAGCAAGGTGCCGCCAGAATTCCTGCCCCTGTTCTTGCTAAACCCTCTCGCCGTCGCCGTGGACCAGGCGCGCAACGCGGTGCTCTGGGGCATCGCGCCCTCATGGCCGCGCTACCTGCTGATGCTGGCCATTGGTGTGGTGACACTGTTGGGCGGTTACGCCTTCTTCATGCGCACCAAACGCGCCTTTGCCGACGTGATATAGTGCTGCACCAACACTACCGCAACCGGCCGGCGGTGCATGCGATCAACTGGCCGTCCTTCATCTCATGAATCCAGTCGCTGGCCTCGGCCACCTGCGGATTGTGGGTCACCAGCAGTAACGCTTTCCGCTGCCGCCGCACCAACTCCGTCAGCAAATGAAACACGCGCTCGGAATTGGCGGTGTCGAGGTTGCCCGTCGGCTCGTCGGCGAGGAGAACCCGCGGGTCGTTGGCCAACGATCGGGCGATGGCCACGCGCTGTTGCTCGCCGCCGGAAAGATGCTGGCTGTTGCGGCGGACCTTGTCGCCAAGTCCCACCATCTCCAGCAACATCGCCGCGCGCTCCTGCATCTCCCGCGTGTTGAGCCGGCCCAGCCGCCGCATCGGGATCATTACGTTCTCCTGCGCAGTGAATTCGTGCATCAGGAAATGGAACTGGAAGACGAACCCAATGTGCTCGTTGCGCCGGCGCGACACTTGGTCGTCAGTCAGGCCCTCGACTGCTTCGCTGCCAAGGGTGATGCGCCCGCCATCGGGCCGGTCCAACAACCCCATCACGTAAAGCAGACTGCTCTTGCCGCAGCCCGACGGCCCCACAATGGCATGGACACAACCCGACTGGAGTTGCAGTGACACGCCGCGCAACACATGCACGCGCGACTCCGCCTCGCCGAGATAGCGTTGGATGTCGTTGCACTGCAATGGAACGTCGGCCGAGGAAACGCTCGCAGTGGCATTCATGCTCATTGGCCCGACCCCCGAAGAATGTCCACCGGCGCCAGCCGCGCGGCCCGCCGCGACGGAAAATAGCTGGCCAGAAAGATCGCCACGAAAGCGATGGCGGTCGCGGTCAGGTAATCCGTTCCGCTCCAGTGCACGAGAAACCGCTTCGTGCTCAGGAAGCCTTTGATGTCCACTGGAATCTGCGACACGCCATACGTCAACGCCGCCCCCAATACGCAGCCCAGCAGCGAACCGATCAACGCCACCAAAAAGCCCTGCCACAAGAAGATCGCGCTGATGTCCGCGCGCCGGTAGCCCATTGAGCGCAGCACGGCGATCTCGCGCACCTTGTCCATCACCATCAACGTCAGGATGTTGAAAATCCCGAAGCCCGCCAGCAGGATGATCGTGGAGACGGTGATCGCGGCGGAAATGCGAATCAGGTTGAAGATTTGCAGACTGCCTCGCTCGCGGTCCTGCCAGCTCCGCGCCCGGTGCTGTAACAACTGCTCCAAGTGCGTGGCGAGTGCCGGCGCGCGCGACGGGTCGCGCAGTTTTACCATCAAGTGCGACACGCCATAGGGCCTTTGCAGTAAACTCTGCGCGGCTTTCAGGTGGACATATCCATACTTTTCGTCAATGAACAGATTACCCGTCTGAAACACCGCGCACACCCGAAACGTCCGATGTTCCCCATCCAACCCGATCAGCCCAACATCATGGCCCACGCGTGTCCGCATCTTATCGGCTAGTTCATAGCCGAGAATCAAGCCGAACGGTTTCACTTGAAAATCCTCAATGCTGCCGTTCACAATTTGCTCCCGCAACGTCGAAGCTTTCAAGTGCAGCGTCAGGTCTATCCCCTGCACTCGAAACACTTCCTGCCGAAAATCTGTCGCCAACGCTGCGCTGCCTTCCAGCACGGGCGCGCACGTTGCCACGTTGGAAAACTCGTTCACCACCCGCATGATCCGTTCCGGGTCGTTGATACCTTCGTAGAACTTCCGCGGCTTCTCGTGGCCGATGCTCAACATCCCCGGCGCGCCGCGATCGAGAATGTCTGTGTGCAATGTTTGAAACCGGTTACCAATCACAATTGCCCCCGACGTGCCCAACGCCCCCTTGATGAAAAAACGCTCAAACCCCTGCGTCTGCGCCTGCGCGCAAATATAAAAAGCCACACCCAGAATCACGCCCGTCAGGCTCAGTAGAATCGCCTTCTTGCGATAACCGATAAACCGCATGGCGATATACAGCGGCGGAGGCATTGTCGTTCCGGATCAACGGTTCACCAAAACCGGCCGCACCCATTGGCCCACGTGAAGCGCGTCTTGATCCGCCACCACTACCAGCTCGCGCTCCTTCAACCCTTCCAGAACCTCCACCCGCTCCAGACTGCGCAGCCCCGTCTTCACGCCGCGCGGCTTGACAACACCCCCGTCCACCACAAACACCCGCTCCGACATCAACGCGCGCGTCGGGATCACCAACGACCCTTCACGTCGGCCGAGAATAATGTTCATCTCCCCCGTCATGCCCGCCATCAAGTTGTCCGGCGGCGTCTCGAAACTCAACCGCACCGCATAACGCTGGTTCTCGCCGGCCGGAATGATGTCCGTAAGCACCGCGCTGAAATCCTTTTGTGGATAGGAATACAGCCGCACCTGCGCCTTCATTTGCTTCTTCAACGAGCCGACATCCTCCTCGTTCACCAGCCCTTCCAAAAAACAATTCCGAGTGCAGACGAGAAACAACGGCGTGTTCTCCGCCACGAGATCGCCGCTGACTACATTGATCGCCGCAAGCACGCCTTCCATCGGTGCCTTCACGTCGCAGCGCGCCTTGCGGTCCTGCAACCCTCCGGCCTGCTCCCGCAACACCGTCAATGCCCGGTCAATCTCCACCTGTTCCGACTTCACGCGATCCCGCAACGCTTGCACCTCGTTGCGCGCCTTCTCCACCTCGCTCGCAGGGGCGTTGCGCAACTCCGCCAACTTCTCCAGCCGCCCCAGCGTCGCCTCCGCCGTTTTGAGCAACTGCGATGACGGCGGCCCCAACCGCCCCTTCTCCTCTCCCGCCTTCAATTCCGCCTCCACCTTCACCAACTCCCGATCCAGTTCGGGATTCTCGATCCGCGCCAGTGTCCAGCCCTCTTTCACGTCCATTCCCGCAACAACCTCCACCCCCGAGCTTGTTTGCGACAACCGCACCGTGCCCGCGTTGCGCGAGCGCACCATCATCCGCACCGCCGGCTGCACCTTCACGGTCCCATACACCGCCGACACCGCCGCGCCCAGTTGCACCTCGAACACCTCCGCCACCGGTCGCCCCAACCAGCCGTAGCCTAGGACGCTTGCGACCGCAAGAATGACCGCGGCGATAACAATCATTGGTTTTTTCATGATGTCTGAAAATCGCGCGCCGATACTAACCGCATTCCTCTGCGAACACAATCGCCGCCGTCACCGCGCGGGACGATCACTGAAGTCAAGATAGCGGCCGGTGAGGCGGTCAAACTCAGCGCGAGCGGATTCGTTCTCGAACACGGCGAGGAGGATGCTTCTCTGCGTGGAAAGCAGGCTGGTTTGCGCGTTGAGAAAATCCAGTTGCGTGGCCTCGCCCAATTTCATGCGGGCCTCGACCAGCTTCAGCATTTCCTCCGCTTCGGCGGTGGACTGTTTGAGAGCGGCGAGCCGGGCGTCAATGGTTTCGAGCGTGCGCGCCAACACTCTCAATTCACGCGGCACGTTTTCTTCGAGGCGGCGCAAGGCGATCTCCATGACCTGCCGCCCGCTCTCGATCTGGCTGCTGGCGCCCCGAACCTTGCCAGCGTCAATCACCTGCCACGTGAACGCCGCGCCGTAGCGGGTTTCGCTCTGACGCGCGTCCTGCCCCGACACGATTTCCGGTCGAACGCCAAACACAGCCGTCTCCGGAAAATACTGCGAGAAGGCCGTCAAGGCCACGAAGGGATAGTAACCGGCTTGAACCATCCGTTTCTCCTCGGTCGTCGCCTTGATCAACTCGCGCAGCAGAACCAGATCCGGCCGATGCTGAATGGTCCGCGCAGCCTCTTTCTCCAGATCAATCTTCAGCACCGCATACTCCAGATTCCCCGTCGGTTCCGGCAGTTGCAACCGGCCTTTGGCGGTCGGTTTGGATCCCAGGCACTCATCCAGGTCCGTCACGGCATTGACGTAGTCGCGCTGGGTTTTGGACAGGGCGGGTTTGAGGCTCAGGAGTTGAACCTCGGCCTGCCGCACGTTTTGACGGCTGGTCATGCCAGCTTCAAATCGCTGCTGGGCACTGCGGACGTTGGCCCGCAAGTGCGTCTCGATTTGTTGATGAAGATCGAACAACCGCCGCGCTGCCAACGCTCGCAGAAACGCCAGCCGCATGGCGTGGAGTTGCCAAGTCACAGCGCGATTCAAGGTCTGCTGGGCAATGATCACCTCCAGCCGGCCGCGCCGCAACGACGCGGGAATCCCCATGTCGAATAATGGTTGCGACGCCTCCGTCTGGAGCACCGCAAAAGGACCGCCCGGACCGTAAAGCGTCCCACCGCTATACCCTGCCGAGACGGACATCGAAGCCCGTGGCAACGCGCGAGCCGTGAAGACCGTCTTGACGCCCGCAGCCTGTTCAACGCCGGCACGTTGTCGTCGTATGTCGAGGTTGCGTTCCAGCGTCTGGCTGTAACACTCCGCCAGCGTGACCGGTTTGTGTTCAGCCGAGGCCGTCATGCCGCCCGGCGCATCCGCCGCCCGCGCGGCCACAACCAACAGCAGGCACAGCAAAACATAGCCGGGCATCTTCATGGACGTCGTTCCGCCGGCGGAGGCGAGGCATCCGCGGTCGGACGCGGCTTGTCCTCCAGAATCGTGAAGTGGCTGGAGATGGCGCGTTGGAGGCGAGCCAGCGCGGCATTGTAGGTAAACCGCGCGGAAAGCTCAGTGGTTTGTGCGCGAGTGAGGTCCACACGGGCCTGCAAAAGTTCCAACTGCGTGCTTACTCCCAACGCAACGTTGGACTGCGCCAGATGCAGCGATTCCTCGGCCAGTTTGACGTTCTGCTGCTGGGTCTGGATGGTTTCCTCAGCCTGCTTCAGATCGTGAAAAGCCTGCACCACTTCTGTCTGGATGGTGTGTTCCGTGGCCTCTTGCGCCAGTTCGGCCTGCGAAACCCGCGCGCGCGTGGCCGCCACCTTGCCTCGCGTCAGGAAACCGTCGAACAACTGCCAACTCACAGCCACACCGCCCAAGTATCCACTATAATAGCTGTGCGTCGCAGCGCTGTTAGGTTCGTTGACGACATCGTAGCCCACGAACAGGTCCACCTTCGGCCGCGACGCGCTGCGATCCACGATCAACTGCTGTTTTTGGACAGCGATCTCTTTCTCCCTCACTTTGACATCAGGGCGCTGCGCTAGCGCCTGAACCAAGCACGTGCTCAAGTCCAACGATCGTTTGGTGTATGTCAGTTCCCCCTCCACCTCGAACGGCGCAACGTCATCAACGGTCGAGCGCGGAACAATAAGCGCGTCGCTGGGAACGATTTGTTTGTAGTCGCGCCGGGGGCGGGCGGGTGGCGCCGAAATAGCAAGCAATTCGGCGAGCTTTGCGTGTGAGTTCAGCAGCCGGTTCCTCGCTTCCAGCAACGCCGCGCGCTCCAATGAGAGGCTCACCTCCGCGCGCAACGCGTGCAAACGATCAGCGTTGCCCACTTGCTGCCGATGGCGCTGGTTCTGCAACTCGCTTTCCAAAAAGACGACCGCCTGCTCATGCACGGCGATCTGCGCCTTATTCTGCAGGATCTCGTAGAAAGCCACTCGCGTGTCCATGATGATGCGGTCCAGCATGGCCTCGTATTCCAACAACCGCGCCTGGCGGTTGAGCCGGGCAATCTGCATCTTCCCGCCCACCGCGCCGCCGGAGTAGATGGTCTCCGTCAGGCGAATGGCCACGTTCCACAACTCCGGACGCCGGCCCGGTAGAGCGCCGTCCGCCGTCATGTAGCCTTTCTCCACCCGCGTGTAGCCGCCGGAAGTGGTCAGGCTCGGCAAGTATCCCGCACGCGCCTCGACAATCCCTCCGGACGCCTCCTCCATCTTCTTCTTCGCAACCAACACGTCGGGGTTTCGTTCCAAAGCACGGTTGACGCACTGGTCGAGTGTCAACCGCAATGACGCCGTGGACAGTGGTGTGGCCGAAGGCGTCACAGGCCGCTCGCCGCCCCGCACCACCAGAGGCGCGGCAACCAGCAGACAAAGCCAGCAGATTATTTCTCTTTGGAACAAAGCGGGGCGCAGTTTATCAGAGCTTGTTGTTTTGCCAATGACTTTCCGCGCACGCAACGTTTTTGCTGATTTGCAGACAGCAACACTTGAATGGCAGGCGTGGAAACACTAGTCTTCAGCGCAATAACAAAGGAGTTTTGCCTGGTGTTTTTCAAGAAACAGAAACCCATCCTCGAACGGTGCGAAGGCGATTTGAACACGCGGCTGCGCCTGAAATATGCGCCCTACTACCGCGTCGCCGAATCGGCCAACGGCATTCATCTGACCGTGGACGGCCAGCCCATGCTGCTGATGTCCAGCAATGAGTATCTCGGCCTGAGCCAGCATCCGAAAGTGGTCGAGGCGGCGAAGCGGGCGGTTGACCAATGGGGCACCAGCGCGTGCGGCTCGCGCCTGGCCAACGGCAGCCGTGCCTATCACGTCGAACTGGAGGAGGCGCTCGCGGTGTTCTTGGGCAAGGAAGCCTGCCACATCACCGCGGCGGGCTACCTGGCGTGCATGTGCAGCATTAGCTCGCTGGCGCAACGCGGCGACGCGTTGATTGCAGACCCAAACATTCACTCGTCGCTTTGGGATGGCGCGCTCCTGAGCGGCGCGAAAATCGAGCGGTTCGCGCACAACGACATGGACTCACTGGCGAAGCTGCTGGCGGAACTCGCCCCCAAACAGGCCAAGGTGATCGTGGTGGACGGCGTGTATTCGATGGAGGGGCACATCGCGCCCATGCCGCGGCTGGTGGAACTGGCCGAGCAACACCAAGCGGTCGTAGTGGTGGACGAGGCACACAGCATCGGCATCCTCGGCCGGCAGGGCCGCGGCGTGTGCGATCATTTCGGCGTGACAGAGCGGGTTGAACTGATTTGCGGCAGTTTTTCAAAGGCGCTCGCGAGCACGGGTGGGTTTGTGGCCGGCAGCCGCGCGATGATCGAGTATCTGCGGACCAACTCCCGCCAGATCATCTTCAGCGCGGCAATCAGCCCCGCCGCCGCAGCGAGCGCCCGCGCGGCACTGCACGTCATACAGAGCGAACCGGAGCATCGCGAACGGCTGTGGGTGAACTACCGGCATCTGAAGGCGATTCTGGAAGGGCTCGGTTTGGATTTCTGGAACAGCTCGACGCCGGCGTTGCCGATCGTGGTTGGCGACAAGATGAAATGTTATGAACTATGGAAATCCCTGTGGGACCAGGGATTTTTCACGGTGATGTCGTTGCCGCCGGGCGTGCCGCCCGGCAAAGACATGCTTCGCTGCGCCGTCACTTCAATGCACACCACCGAACAACTCGACCGCTTCGGCGACGCACTGAAGGTGGCCATGAAGCGAGCGAGGGTTCAACCAAGGGTCTGACCGCTGCGTTCTGGCTGGGACGCGGCAGCCGCATCGTTGGGAGGGTAATCCAAATCCGCCGCCACCTGTTCGCGAATCGCTTGCGTGAACCGCTCGATAATCTCAGCGCGCGTGCCGCCGACCGCCTCGAATTGCGCCGGATGGAGTGGCGTGTGCAGGATCGCTTCCACCTTTCCCCGATAGCGGTCTGGCCATGAGAGACTCTTGAACAAACTCTGCACGCCGCGCAGACTGATCGGCAGCACCGGCACGCCGGTGAGCAGTGAGATGAACGCGGCGCCGTGCTTGAAGTCGCCCAACTGGTCGTGACGTTCTCCTTCGCAAGCAATGACAATGCAGCGTCCCGCCCGCAAATGCCCGACCAGTTCGCGGATCGCCGCAACGCGGCGGGTATCCTCTTCAACACGATTGTCTATCGCCACACAGGGAATAGCTTTCACAATACCGCCAATGATCGGCATGCCAAACAGACCTTCCCAAGCCGCAGGAACCGGCAACTCGCCTGTAACCTCATAAAACGCTGCCAGCCCAAGGAACAGGTCGTAATGCGAGCCATGGTTTGCGGCAAGTATGTAGGCCGCAGGGAGCGGCACCAATTCAGCGTTTCGGACGCGGAGTCCAAACAACCGCTTGAACGTCCACAGAAACAATCGCTGCACCGCGCGCGAATGCACGAAGCGCCGCCAGAACCACGACGGCACATAACGGGGATTCACGGCCTCGAAGCGATTGTCCATGTTAAGTCCGTCCTAACTCAGTAGCCCATCAACCCGCAACAACGCGTGCAAACCGGCATCAGTCCGTCCCGGCTGATGCTGCATCGGAATTTCCGGTAAGCCTCCGAGTTCCACAGCTCGGTGATGGTGGCATTCTTGACGTTGCCAACCACGTAGTCGTGATAGTCGCGACATGGGGAAATGTCACCGTTGCTGTTGACCTCCACGACTTGGTAGATCGAAACGCACTGGTTGTAACCAAACCGTGCGGCATGATCCGTGTAGTAAGCCTTCAAGTTCTCCCGACCCGTGATCGGCGGAATGATGCTCACCGGCGGCGCTGACCACGGACGCGATTTGGCAAGCAGCCCCTCGATCTGGCAATCCAACTCATCGTGGTCCGCCGACTTCCAGTCGCCATCCCAACCGCGATGCCGCGTCGGCACGAAACCAAACCGCCGCAGGAAATCCTGCTCGTGCGCCGACGCGCTTTCCTTGTCTATCCACCACGAGAGGTAAAACACGAACAGGTCCACCTTGTCCCGGAACGCGTCGTAAATGTCGCCGAGATGTTTGAGGTTGCCCTCCGAGATCGTTGTCAGCGAAGCGATCACGGGCAGGCCACGACCGTTCCTGCCTCTCGCTTCGCGCACCGCATCGAGGCCGCGCACAATGTCGCGGAAGTTGTCGCCGCTGCCCGGCGAAGGACGCATCCGGTTGTGCAGTTCAGCGCAATGACCGTCAATCGAGACCTGCAAGAGAAACAGCGGCGCCTCGACAAGCTGATGCGCCGAGGCAGCCACGCGCGAGCCGTTGGTGGCAATGGCCGTCGGCAAGCCCATCGCCGACGCGCCGGCAATCAAGTCGAGGATGCCTTTGTAAAGCATCGGCTCGCCGCCCCAGAAATAGACCACCGGACGATGACCGTGTTGCACCAGGTCTTTCATCAACTCCTGATAGCGTTCGGTTGAAACCTCCCTGTCCCTGAGTTGTGTCAGGCTTTCGTCTCGAAGATAGCCGCGGTCGCCCCACTGGCCGCAGGTGTGGCAACGCAGGTTGCAAACGTCGGTGAGCCGAAAGCTGACCTGGCGAATCTTGCCGGCTCCACCGTCGCGACGCAGAGGACTGAACAGATTAAAAATTCGTTTCTCGATCTCCAGCGCGGCCAACTTGCAGCCGATCCAAAAATGCGGGGCCACGCGACGAAAGTTCTTCGCCACCACGCCGATCCCCACGCTGCTCCGTTTAGCCATGTGCTTGTCTCTCGTTAGTGGACTCTTGGTCGAAACCCTTGTTCTTGAGCTGACAGACCAGCTATCATACGCACATTGGGCCTTCTCACAAGGCCCGGATTGCCAATGGCGAAGATACTGTATGGAGTGCATGGCACCGGCCACGGCCACGCGACGCGGGCCTTGACGGTTGCACGACATTTCCCACAACACCAGTTCTTGTTCGTCAGCCACAGCCACGGCGCGGCTCTCCTGAAACGCGAATTTCCCGTCATCGAGTGTTACAACCCGGAGACGCCGGTTGTTTCCCACCGCGTTGCTGCCGGCGCCGCCGTCCTGAGCGCGTTGCGGACTTGGCGCCGTCAACCCCACCTGACCCGGATGCTCTTGGATGAAATCGAACGGTTTCAGCCGGATGTTGCCATCACGGACTACGAGTATTTCGTGCCGCGCGTCGCGCGCGCGGCCGGTCTGCCGTGCCTGTCGCTGGATCATCAACACATCGTCACCTGCTCGCGACACAGCGTGCCGGCGCATCAACTGGCCAGTTACATCGCCACGACCGTGGCCATCCGCGGACTGTTCAGCACGGCGTCGGCTTATCTGGTCATCTCGTTTTTTAACCCGCCGCTGTGGCCCAATGCCAAAGCCAGGGTCGCGCCGCCGATCCTGCGGGAAAACGTCTTCCAGCAACGCCCCAGCGACAGCGACCACGTGCTGGCGTATCATGCTTACGCGACCTCGCCGGGCTTCTACGAATTCCTCCACGCCATCCCGCGGCCCGTGAAGGTCTATGGATCGAACCGCGCCGGCAGCGAAGGCAACCTACAGTTCCAGCCGCGCTCCGAGGACGGCCTGCTCGCCGACCTGGCCTCCTGCGCCTACGTCGTGTGCGGCGGCGGCCACACGTTGATCTCCGAGGCGCTCCACTTTGGCAAACCGTTGCTCGTCGTTCCCATCCGCGGCGCGTTCGAGCAGTTCCTCAACGCCTACTACGTCAGCACGCTTGGCTACGGACGTTGTCACGAAGGGCTGGCACCACCAGCCAGTCTTATCCCGGAAATCGAGTCGAACATGGATCAATACCGGAAGAACATCCGGGCGAACAGTTTCTGCGGCAACGCCGAGGTCTTCGGTCTGCTCGATGCGTTCGTCGAGAAGAAAGCTCTCCCATGCGCCTCTTGATCCTCAGCTCCAGCACCGGCGGCTGCCACGACATGCGGGCGCGCGCGTTCACCGAATGGGCACAGGCCGAACCGGCGCTCGGCATCACCGTCGAGTCGCACCGGCCGTTGGAGGAGTCGCACTGGCTCTACGCGTTCGGCGTTGAACTCTACAACCGGATTCAACGCACCGCTCCCCTGCTCCATCACGTCTATTTCAACTTCCTCGAAGCCGCCTCCGTCATCCGCACGCCGACACCGCTCGGCGCGGACCGCTTCCGTGCTGTGCTGGAGCAGGTGCGGCCCGATGTGGTGCTCAGCGTCCACGACTCGCTCAACCACACTTTCTTCGACTACACGCGCGCCGTGCTCGGCCGCGAGCGCGTGCGCTGCGCGACCTACTGCGACGAATTGCACGGCGGCTACGGGTTCAGCCGGCATTGGGTGAACCCGACGGCGGACCTGTTCATCGGCGTGGTGCCGGAGACCTGTAAAGCGGCGATTCGCTGGGGCATGGCGCCGGAGAAGACGTTCGTCGGCGGCTTCATGACCCGGCGGTTCTTCTACGAGCCTGCCGAGCCGGAGTCGCGCGACCCGCGGGAGTTCGTCCTGCTGCTGATGGCCTCGGGGTGGGGCGCGCAAAACCACATCCGTTTTCTGGAAGCAATGAAGCGGCAGCGCGTGGAAGCGAAAGTCGTGGCGCTATGCGGCGCGTCGGCGCAGGTGGAGCAGGCAGTCACTGCATGGGCCGCCGCGAATCCGTCGCTGTCCGTGCGGGTATTGCCGCACAACACGAACATCGGACAACTGATGCGCTCCGTCTCGGCGGTCGCGGCGCGGCCCGGCGCGGGCGTGTGCAGCGAGGCCATCGTCAGCCGCTGCCCGCTGTTGATCAACTGCCTCGGCGGGCTGATGCCGCAGGAACTCATCAACGTAAAGTTCTGCCGCAAGCACGGCATAGCGGAAACCGTTTGCCGGCCAGACGACCTGGCCCGGCTGGTGGCAGCATGGAAGGCAAACCCGACCCTGCCAGCCGCCATCCGAGAGCGGATGAACGCCGTCTGTCCGCGCAACGGGCCTCGCGAGATTCTTCAGAGGCTCGCCGCGCTCGCTTCTAGCCGGTAGGCGTCGTATCGCCGCAGACCAGGTTTCGGCAGAGAAACTCGTCGGCCCAAGCCACTTGGTCGGCGGAGTGAATCAAGAGGTCGTCCAGCCGCATCAATACGCGCGCTCGAAGTTCGCTGATCCGCCGCACGTCGTTTTGGGGCGTGTTTCTGGAAACGATCCAGCAACTGCCAGCAGAACGCTGCGCGGATTCCCACTTAGCGTCCGCGCCGGCGCCGTCGAGAATGAAGACGCGCTGCGGGCTACCGCCTCGTTCCACCATGCCGCCCGGCTCCAAGCCCAGTAACTGCACGCGCGCCCATTCCTTTTGCACAGCGCGAAAGGTCGTGCAGGTGATCCAGTGATGGAGCGGATAGTGCGTCAACAACAACGGTTTGAAAGGCTCGCCGCTCTGTATCATCTCGCGGGCATTCCCCCAGAAGGAACTGAAGAGCCGTGTCACCGCCGTCCGCAACGGATGCCGGCGGACCGCCTCCCACTTCTTCGGCCAGCCGGCGTCTTCCCAGCGCCAGCAATCCAGAGCGGCGGGCGGGCGCATCAGGCCCAGCACGGTCGCATACAGCCAGCGTTTGCGCTTGGCCACGCGCAGCAGATAATCCACGCCGTAGTTCTTGTTGCCCGGCTCGTGGCAGAGAATGCGCGCGACACGCTCCCATTTGCCGTCGGTGACAAACCATTGCTCACTCAAACCGACGAAGCGGATGTGCTGGCGGTTGAAAAGAGCCTGGCGATACGGCCAGCGCGAGGTTGCCTGCGACGAGCCATTCCAGAGCGGGAAGATGAACTCAAAGCCGCTGGTGTCAGCCGCCGGCTCCGGAGCGGTTCGGAAATTTCGGAACCATTCCGCCAGTTCAGGACTTGGAAATTCGTCGGCGTCGGGGCGGAAGATCCAGTCGTGACGGCACTGTTTCCACGCGAAGATGAAGTGTGACTCATGCGCAAACCGGCGCGGCCTCTCGAAGAAACGTCCGCCATGCGCTTCCACAAGCAAGCGGACATCGTCAAGGTCCGGCCCATCGTGAACCACAACGAGATCGTCGTAGCAACCCTCCGCGTGAGCCAGCAGGCGCGAGAGGAAATCCCGCTCTCGATACAGGCAAACCACCATGGAAACAGCAGGCATAGGTCAATCGGCAGCTTTTTCAGGTCACCAAAACAGAATGCTCTCCAACCGTCTCGCGTAGCGGCGGCCCACCGCCTCAGCGCTAAAGTGTTCCCGCACGTCGCGGGCCGCCTGCGCGCCAAGCGCGGCGCACAACTTCGGATCGGCGGCAAGCTGCTCCATGCACCACGCGGCATGTTCCACATCCGGCTCGGCCCATTCGCTGCCCCGGATGTATTCGTCAATGTGATGCTCCAAGCGCGCGAGGCGATAGTGCACGGGGAAACCATTCTGCGGTGTGACATACTCGGCTGTCGCCGACCAGTCGGTGCTGACTACCGGTTTACCGAGGAACATCGCCTCTGCCACGCAGAGGCCGAAGCCTTCCGCGTGATGCAGCGACACAAACGCGTCGCAGCAAGCCATCAACTCATAGACCTCGTGCCGGGGCAGCGTGCGGTCTATCAGAAACACGTTCGGCAATCCGGCGATCTGTTCGCGCAGTCGCGCCATGTCCGCGGCGTTTCGCGATGCGTTGTGCGTCTTGAGCACCAGTCCCGTCGCCGGGCTTTTCGAAACGACGCGTCGGAAGGCTTCCACCACCGCCTCCGGGTTCTTGCGCGCGGCCAACGAGTTCAGGTCGAACACAAACAGGAACAGAAACAGGCGCTCCGGCAGCCCGAACTTCGCCCGGAAATTCGCGCCGGCCGGCGCGGGGAACTCGATCACATGCGGCATTGTCAACACCGGCACCGGCACGCGCATCTGAATGGCTTCCGCCGCGAAACGCGATGGACACCAGATTTCGTCGAAACACCGCGCGTGCCGCACCCAGTCTTCGGGGAACTCGCGCGTCTCCCACGCCCAATAGGCAATGTTGTAACGGCCGCTCATCCAGCCCGCGCCGTGGTATTGCTCGATCTCCTCCGCTTCCCGCACGTTGATGTGATAGAGGCTCACGGGCTGCGTCATCACTTCCGACAGCCGCGCCTTCACCGTCTCATCGCCTTGGGGACTCGTCAGCGGAAGACGGAGGTGCACCAGACACGTGGGAACGCCAGCAGCGTCCGCCGCCCGCACCGAACAGCGCGCCGCATCACCCATGCTGTGTTCCGACAGAAAATGTCCCACGATGTTCAGCCCCGGACGGACCTCTTTTCTCAACACCGGCCCCGGCGCGACGGCATGTTCACGAAAATCCACGATCAACTCGCCGTCCACCGAAACCGTGATCAGACGCAATCTGCGATGTTGAAGGCTGCGGAACTGCCAGTCCCGCATCCGCTTCCAGAGCGCCAAAGGCATCGGCACCGCCAGCAGGAATCGCGCAATCCCGGCAAGAACCTCCGCCGCCATCACGTTCCTCAACCGGAAACCGAGCCGAAACACCTGCCGGCCGTCGGGTCGCGGCGGAAGCATGCCCTCAATGACAAACTCTCTTTGCGCGGGCGTATGGCAAAACAACGGTGCGCCGTCGAGCGACACCTCCAAAGCCGGAGCAGTGGAGATGCGCGGTCGGGCAGCCATCCATCTTTCCAAACATTCCCGCCAGCGAACGACACCTGCGACCTGAAAACACTTCTGCCAGCGTCTTTCAAAAGTATGCACACCAGCGAGCGGCTCCCATCGCGGTTTATAAGGGAGATCCGGCGCCACGAGCCGACCTTCCACACGAATTGTTTTTCCCCAAAAGATCGCCGGTAACTCGACATCCGCTTCGCCATAGGGAATACAGGCCGAATCCCGGTCCAACTCGTCAAACCGGAAATTCCGCGGCGACCACCTTAACCGTGGCTGCGCCGACTTGTGTGTAGGAACATCCTCGCTCATTTCAAATCCGTTGGTTTCCGCCCATCTTCCACTTCGGCGGCCGCAGCGGCTCTTTTCGCTATCTCGCTTCTGAGGCCGAACATGCTCTCGCCCAAATCGCATTGGCCGAGGTATCTGACAAGGCGGCTGGGATTCCGCCGTCGCATCTCGACCAACCGGCTCCAGAAGTGGAACGAAAGCGGCGGCACAATTCCCTGCGCCACTATCAATCTCAAGAACTGACGCAGCGTCCGGAGTTTGCCAGTCCACGTTACCCTGGCCGCCACCGTCTGAGGAGACAATCGCTCACCGCGAGCGGCGGCCATGGTGCGACGCGTGGGGCGCATCTCCAAACAGGAGCGGCAGGCGCGGGCGAGGTAGCGGGAAGGTTCGTAGAGATAGTTCCACGCGTCCGCAAACTCTTGCATGATTTCCGATTCAGGCCGGGTCGGGACGTAGTTGAGTCGGCCGCCGGTTGTTTCCCCGCTGGTCCGCTCTTGGAGCAGCCGGCCCTCTTCTTCAAGGCGCTGCCAGAGCTTGGTGTTCGGCAGCACTTGGAGAACGTTGAGCGCCACCATCGGCACGCCTGCGGCCTCCGCAAACTCGCAGATGCGGCGGCCCGCACCGGGACGTTCGTTGTCAAAACCGAGCACGAAGCTGGCGATGACGGAGAGTCCGTTCTTGTTAATGGTGCTCAACGATTCCAGAAGCGGATGGCGGATGTTCTGGTGTTTGCGGTTAAGTTCGAGCACGGCCTCGTCCGGCGACTCCACACCAATGAAGACGTGGGAGAAGTTGGCCGCCGTCATGAGGTCAATCATCTCCAGATCGCCGCCCAGGTCCACGGACGCTTGTGTCCAGAAATTGAAGGGATGGCCCCGGCTCTCCATCCACGGGATCAGTTTGCCGAGGAGGGCGCGCGCGTGGGTCTTGTTGCCGATGAAGTTGTCGTCGCTGACAAAGACCAGTCCGCGCCATCCGGTCCGGTGGAGCGCTTCCAGTTCTTCGATTACTTGATCGGCCGTCTTGCATCGCATCTTGCGGCCAAAAAGGCTGATGATGTCACAGAACTCGCAGTCATACGGACAACCGCGCGAAGTCTGGATTGCCATGGTCACATAATCGCCAGCGTGCAACAGGTCGAAACGCGGCACGGGTGATGCTCCCATCTGGGGCTTTTCGGAGGACTCGAAAACCCGCCGTGCGTTGCCATTCTTAAGGGCCTCCACGAACTCGGGCACGATGTTCTCGCCTTCACCACGAATGACGTAGTCCGCGCCGGCCTTGAGGACCGGTTCCGGAACGGACGTGGCATAAGGCCCGCCGACCGCGACGGTCTTGCGTCTGGCCTTGGCCCCTCGCACGACGTTCAACAGGCTGTCCTTCTGGACGATCATCCCCGAAACAATGACCATCTCCGTCCAGTTCCAATCATCTTCCGCAATAGCCCGGACGTTGAGGTCCACAATGCGCAACTTCCATTGGCGCGGCAGCAGCGCAGCCACGGTTGCGAGTCCCAGCGGCACGACCAGCGCCTTCGCCCCCATGCTCGCGCATGTCTGTCGAAGGCTCCAGAACGAGAGTGGCAATTCAGGGTTTACGAGCAATACGTTCACGATCCACGACTCCCGTCTTGAATCCCATAGTATCGGCGTAAAAACCAGTCCAGCCATCGCGCTGGCAGAAATCGGGCTGCCCACGGTCCGAGTTTCGCCTGAAAGAAGCTGCCCACCGCGACCACCGGCGGCGGATTCCGATCGTTGATGACACGCCAAACTGCTTCGGCCACGCACTGCGGCGGCGGCGCGGCGGCCATGTTGCGGCGCTGGATTTCCCAAACCGCTTCCTGACGCGTGTGGTCGGTATCGGCGGCGACGCGGCGTGTGGCTGTGTGAAATGCCGTGTTGATGTCAGCCGGCTGCACGTCCACGACCCGAACGGGCGTGCCGGCAAGTTCGAGACGCAGGCACTGGCTACAGGCGCTGAGCGCGCCCTTGGCCGCGCTGTAGGCGGCCATGTAGGGAATCGGGAACGTGCCGGCCAGCGAAGTGATGTTGACGATAAGGCCGCAGCCGCATTGACACATCGCGGGCAGCGAGAGTCGGACCAATTCCATCGGGCCGTGCAGGAGCAACTGAAATTGTTCGCGCATCATCTCGACAGGCATCAAGGCGGTCGGGCCGAAGACGGCGGAACCGGCGTTGTTGATGAGCACGTCAAACCCGCCCGCCTCGCGCTGCGCCTGCGCGAAGCTTTCACGGATAGACGCGTCATCAGTCAAATCCATCCGCAGGGGATGAAAATGTGGGAGCTGTGGCAGCTTGGCCGCGTCACGCGACGTGCCCCAGACTTCGCAGCCACGCGCGGCGAGCAGGCGCACAATTTCCAAACCGATGCCGGAACTGGCCCCGGTCAGCAAAACGGTTGACGGACGTTTACTCTCCATGTTCCCAACGCCGGAGCGCGAGACAAACGTTGGAACCGCCGAAGCCGCTGGAGTTGCTCAGGGCGATTCGTGGCGCGTCAGCGATCGGACGCGTCACGATCGGCAGTCCCTTGCATTCGGGGTCCAACTCGGTGATGTGTGCAGAGACGGGCGTGAATTTCTCCTGCAAGGCGAGACAGCAAAAGGCCGCCTCCATTGCGCCCGCCAGCGATAAACCGTGGCCGGTGAGGCTCTTGGTGCTGCTGATGAACGGGACTTTGCCGCCGGCGAACACCTGCCGAAGGGCGCGGCATTCGCTGATGTCGCCGATTGGCGTCGAGGTGGCGTGAGCGTTGATGTAATCCACCTCCTCTGGTTTGAGGTTCGCGTCTTGCAGCGTCTGCTTCATGGCTCGCGCCAGCCCGTCGCCGTTCGGATCGGGCGCAATGACGTTGTAGCCGTCAGAGGCCTGTCCCCATCCAAGAACTTCGGCGCCGATGCAGGCCCCGCGCCGCCGGGCGTGCTCCAGATTCTCGACCACGAGCACGCTCGCGCCGCCGGTGCCGACAAAACCGTCACGTTTCACATCGAAAGCGCAGGGGGATTTTTCCGGATCGGCTTGCACGCTGAGCGCGCGGATGCTGGCGAAGGGCAGGATGCTGAACTTGTTGCAGTCCTCGGCCCCGACGACAAAGACGATGTCCTGCCGCCCCTGCCGGATCAAGTCCACGGCCAACCCCATCGCGTGAGCCGACGAGGAGCAGGCGCTGGAACAACCAAGCGAGCCGCCCTTGAGTTTGAAGCAAGAGACGAGATTGATATAAAGAGATCCGGGAATGCTGTTGACGACAGCCATCGGCTGGCAACGGCTCACGCCACGGGTGACCATCGTGTGAAAATTATGGTAGGCCATCCACATTGAGCCAGCCGACGCGCACATGATGCCGGTGCGCGGGTTTGCGACCTGCTCGGGCATGAGCTGTGCTGCGCGGATCGCTTGCTGCATCGCACAGAAAGCGTAGAGGGCGTTGGGCGTCATCGGCCGCAGTTGCTCGCGGCTGAGTTGGTATTCGGCAGGATAGGTCCAGTCTTCGAACTCCGGCGTCGGAAAGCTGAATCCCTTGACAGTGCCCGCCAGTTTTACGGGCACATCGGCACCGGCAAAATCCGGGAACAGTTCCACGCCGGTGCGGCATTCCTTGAGGCTGCGCAAAACCTGTTCGCGGCTGTTGCCGATGCTCGTGACGAATCCCAACCCTGTAACGACGGCGCGTTTCATGGGCGGCATAAATGGCGCGGCGTCAAGCGGTCGCGCCGGACGGCGAGGTGGTCGTCGGCGCTTCCTCTGGCGCCAACTGTTCGCCAAAAGCCAGCACCAGTCGGTCAATCGCAGCGATGCGGTCACCGTTGGAACTCGCCGAGCAACTGAAGATAGCCAACGGGTCGCGGAGTTTGACCAGTTTGCCTTCGAAGGTTAGTTGCTGGCCGGGCCGGGCCTTGCGATAGACGTGCGCGCCGTCAAGCGTGGCGAAGAACACGTGGTTGGTCTTGATCTCCTTGGCCAGAAGTTTTGGAGCCTTCTCCAGCAACCACAGGCAGGCCGCCTGCCCCATCGCCTCAAACAGCACCGAGGCCGGAAAGATCGGTTCGTCCTTGAAATGACCCGCCAGAAAAAATTCGCTGCCCTTGATCTTATACTCGGCCTTGACCGTCTCGTCGCCCAACTCGGCGCTGTCCAAAAACAGGAACGGCGGCTGCTGCGGCAACACCAGCGCGATGTGCTCATGGCTGTATTGCTTCATAGAAACCGCGACTGATCCCCCGGCGACCTTGTTTTGCAGAAACTGGTTGAGTTTGCCCAGCGTGCGGATTTCTTTCAATTCCTCGTTGTTAATCTGCACCTTGAGGGTTTCCTCTATGGTGAGCACAATCTCCAACAAAGTCAGCGAGTCCAACCCCAGGTCTTGAATCAGAGAAGTGTCGTCGCCCGCCTTTTCCAATCGCACGCCCGCACTCGCCGGCTGGTAACGTCGAATAACGCCATAGACAACTGTGCGCAACGCTGTCGGATCGCCGCCTTGGCGGAACCGAATCGCCGCCTCGATGGTTTCCGGACTGCACCGCCTCAGCGTTTCCTTCAGATCAGTGATGTCTCTTTCCGAGAGAGTGTTGTCCATATACAAATACAATGCCCGTTTAGAACTATCACGACGTTCCCAATACTTCAATGATCGTCACCAAACAAGAAACCTTGCAAGAAAGCAACTGCTTTCTTCAGTGGCGCGCGTTACGCTGACGAACATTCTTAAACTGACACGATGACCGATTCCAAGAAACCGATCACAATCGTCGTCCTACTACAGGATCTGGAGTTTGGCGGCACGCAACAATACGCGATCCGTCTGCTGGAGCGATTGAACCGCGCGACGTTCTTGCCCGAACTGTGGGTCTTGCGAGGTGGCAATGACATGGCCTCCCAAGCAGCCGGAGTGGGAATCAACATCGTCTGGTTTTCCAAAGCCAGGATAGTGACACCGCTCGCCATTGCCCGCCTGGCGTGGCGGCTGTTGCGCTCGCGGCCGCAGATCCTCTACACGCTTACCGTCGTGCCCAATATCTGGGGCAGAATCTTGGGCGCTCTGGCGCGCGTGCCGGTCATCGTTTCTGGTTATCGCAGTCTCATGCCGCGTCAACAGGAACGGTTCCTATGGCGCCTGTCCAACAAGATCATCTGCAACGCCGAAGCCTTGAAGGAAATCATGGTCCGCCGGTTTGCGGTGGCCCCGGACCGCATCGCCGTCATCCCCAACGCCGTGGACACCGATGAGTTCCGCCCCGAGCCTGACGCCAAGGATCCGCAACCCACCGTCGTCTTCGTAGGGCGGTTGGTTGCCGAAAAAGACCCGTTGAACCTGCTGGAGGCATTCAGTCTCGTGGCGCAGCGGCTCCCGCAAGCGCGGTTTGAGATCGTCGGCAACGGGCCATTCAAGGCAGAGATGGAAGCGCGCCTCCGGGCTTGGTCGCTGGAATCGAGAATCAAACTACTGCCGGCCGACGACGACGTCCGTCCGGCGCTGCGCAAAGCTTGGGTGTTCGCGTTGTCGTCCGCGTCGGAGGCCTCGCCCAACGCCATCATCGAGGCGATGGCGATGGGCCTGCCTGTTATCGCCACGCGCGTCGGCGGCATCCCCGAACTGGTGGTGGATGACTCCACCGGTTTGCTGGTGGAGCCGCGCGATCCCACTAGCTTCGCCGAGGCAATCATCGCGCTGCTCACCGACGAAGCACGGCGTCGCTCAATGGGAGAGAAAGGCCGGGAAAGAATCCTCGCCCGCCACAGCATTCAAAGCATGGTTGGCCAGACCGAACGTGTGCTGCTGGAGGCATTCCGCCAGCGGAGTCCGTGAGTGTAGAACCGGTGTTGGCCGGCGAATCAGCTTGAGAAAAGGTTCCAAGCGGCCGTCAATAGTCGGTCCAGCACACTGTTCATCGGGGCATCTTTGCAGTGTTTGCAGGGAGCCGACTTGGGTGCGAATCCTGACAGGGCGCGTCTCCATCGCGCGAAGGGAGGCCCGGAGTAAATGTCGAAGATGGTTTCGTGCGCCACATTGCCCAGGACGTAAGGCGCGTGTTGGGGATTGTCGCTGCGAAGGTTGCAGCAGGGCATGACATTGCCGTTGAAGTCCATCGTGAAATTCCTGAAGACGAAGGAACACGGGGCCTTCCGCACAAAAAGGACGGGCGACAGCCAGACAACGCTCATGCCGCGGTCAAAACCTTCTTTGCCCCGCCCAAAATCGTGGCAGCGGGCGTCCATTTTCATGCCGGACGCTTCCTTCAGGAAATCAACAAACACACTGGCGCGCGCTTTCCGACGGACTTGAAAACCCATACTGATTCGCTTCGAGAACTTCCTGATCTGCTTCAAGGCGGCCTGTGGAGACCATGCGACGCCTTCAGGCAGATAGATGCTGATGGCAAGATAATTCAAACCCAAGGATTGCAGCCGCAGGATTCTTTCGTGGCTCAGGTAATCCCCATTGGTGATGATTTTCAGATAGGCGCAGGGCAACAAGCTTCGGGCTTCAGCGATGTAATCAAAGATCTCCTCCCGTGCCAGTGGCTCTGAATACCGCGAATAGGCAATCGTGCCGGCGTAGGCAATCTCCGCAAGTTCATTGAGAACCTTGCGATGGAGAGCGCGATCAAACACCTGCTTGTTGGCTTTCCGATCTAAGGTGCTGTTGGGACAAAAAATGCAGGCGCGGTTGCAGAAAGCGTGAGGTTCAAACTCAACGTAGTTGACCAGCGACTTGAACAGGCGGGCCTTCTCCTTCGAATCCAGTTTGCCCCTGAAGACCCCCGGCTCCGTCAAGCAGCGCGCCAGAGAAGTGTTTTCGGTCAGCAGCGCGGCAAGTGTCTTGAAAATAGATCGCGTCATTTGCCTGTAAAAGCAACCGTCAGAAACGCAGAAACTGCGCGCGGGTCAATCTGTTCGATGCAAAGCGCACTGGGGTGAATGCAACACCAACCGCAGCCGAAACAGTCCATCTCATGGGTAAACCAACGCTGGCGACCGGAATTTCGCCACGGGCCGAAAACGCCGGGATGCGCTCCAGTTGCCAGCACTGCGACGGGCAGGTCCAACGCGGTTGCCAGATGCGCCGTAAACGTATCGGCGCTCAACACCGCGGCACACTGCGCTAGCCCGGTTTCCAGTTGTTTCAAATCCCACTCGCAACAAATGCGGACGCTGCCCAGCTTTGAAATCCTGGCAAGATGGGCGCGGAGCCGTTCCAACGCGCCGCACTGCACCGCTTCACCGATCAACCATACGTCAAATGTGTTTGATTCCGCCAGTTGCCCGCAGGTCAGACCAATTAACTCATCCGGCAGCGACTTGAGCCGGGATGATGTGCCGGGCACAATGCCCAGCACCGGCTTCTTCGCGACGGGTTGCGGAAGATCGCATTTCAAGCGCGGACGCAACTCGGAGGCGTTGATGAGGCCAGGACCGCAGATATTCAGGACCGCCGCATGAGCTTCAAGTTCCAGACACGTCGCGCCATCCGGCGGCACCTGACGCGGATAGGGCGCGTGCAGATCAAAGTGCTGGCGTTCCACTCGCCGCACACCAGGCAGCATCCAAGGATGCTCCACCAAACCAATTTTCTGTTCTGCGCGGATCGAGGCCCACGCCGACCAAAGCGCCGGCTTGCGATGATGAGTCAGACAAACCGCCTTCTCAAAATGAAACCGGCCGAGCGCCTCCGCCTGCCGCCGGGCTTCAACCCAGTTCCAGTCGTCCCATGAGAACTCCAACGCAACTTCGATCTTCTCCACCCCTGGAAAAAAGCGATCTGCAAGCGCCCGGCAGGCGCGGGAAACAATGAGCGTGCTGTTCGCTGCGCCGTAGGATTCGACCAATCGCTGAATCGCCGGTTGCGCGAGAAGGAAATCACCGAGCCGTTCCGCCTTGAAAATCGCCAGCGGCTTGTGCTTCTCGATCCTGACACGCTCGGCCGAGCGCGGCCGTGCGAGGAGGTCGTATCGCAACCAGTCAAGCGGCCGTGCCTTTGGGCGGATTTTCATTGGGAACAGAAAAACCATAACCACTGCGCAGCCGTGTGGACAGTGGAGTAACGCTCGCGAACCAATGCGTGGCCACGGCAGGCGATTTCATCCAACCGCGCTGGCTCGCGCCAGAGCTGCCGTAATGCCGCCAGCCATTCGTCGCTGGTCTGCGCGACCGGCGCGCCGCAGGCTTTGCTGAAATCCACCACATCCGCCACGCGCGCGTCGCCAATCGCCGGACAACCCGCCGCGAAAAGCCGGCGCAGGCGTCCGGCGTTCTTCAGGTAGGAATCGGCGAGTGTCGGCCGGGCCGGCACGACGCTGAGGCGGGATTGCGCAGCCATATCCACAAGGGCTTCGGGCGACCACGCCACGTGGCGCACGTGCAGATCACCCCATTGCTCCGTTCGCGCCGCGTCGTCGGTCAATACGGCCAGTTCCACAGTTGTTTCGCGGGCGAACGCCTCCAGCACCGGACGTAATGTTCGAAGTCCGTCCAGACTCTTGCGGGTTCCATGCCACAGCAACAACGGCGGCCGGTTCGATGGAGAAACCTCGTCGAGCACGCGCTGGCCTCGCTCGATCCATTCGGGGGATTCCGTTTCATCCATGAACCACACGCGAGGATGAACCGTGCCGAGCAACGAAGCCAGCGTCCGCGAAGTCACCGACACCACGTGGCCGAACCGCCCCAGCCGGCCCCACACGCGGTCGGCGTCATCTGGCAACAGCAGCACCGTGCGATCGACGGAGCAAGATCGAGATGGCGGAACGCCCTTGAGGCACAGCAGCCAGTCCACAGCCGATTCGGGCAACCGGTCGCCGGAGCTGATCTGCCACGGCAGCCCCAGCGCGGCGGCTTGATCGCGTAGTCGCGGAAGGACTTGATCCACGTGAATGACGGTGCTGAACCACGGGTGGGGCGTCCAGAAATGGATACGAAGCGGCTGGCGGTTCAAAACGTCAGGCGTCCCGGCCGGGATGGGCGTGAATCGCCCCGCGATCCGGCTTGCGTGATGCTCCGCCAGCGCTTGACGAAACTGCAGCGCGGGCGGCAAGAAGTGCGTGAACCAAGGCAAAGGCATGTTGTTCTTACATCATAGGCGAAGCGACGGGATGGTTCAACCTCGGTGCTTCAATCCCGGTTTGGCAGCGCGGCCGATTCATGAAGAAACGCGAGGAACCCGTCGGCAGAAATGTTCAGCATGACGACGGGGCCCGCTTATGTAATGATGATTGCTTAGAATAGCATGAACGATATGGTTGCTAAAAACAGAAGGGTTTTGCTTGTCGGCCCCGCCTTGCCTCTCTCCTTCTGGAGCTTCAGTGAAACAACTCGGCTTCTGGGGATGAAGACCCTCCTGCCGCCACTGGGACTTATCACGGTTGCCGCGCTGCTTCCGCAAGAGTGGGACCTCCGCCTGGTGGATCTCAACGTCCGACCGTTGACAGAGGCTGATTGGGATTGGGCCGAGATGGTCATGGTTTCTGCGATGCTGTGCCAGAAAGGCGGGATGCTGGCGCTGATCAAGGAGGCCAAGGAACGCGGCAAGCCGGTCGTGGTGGGAGGGCCTTATCCGACATCGGTCCCGGACGACGCCCTGACCGCCGGCTGCGATTTCCTCATCAAGGGCGAGGGAGAAAACGCGATTCCGCTCTTTCTGAAGGCTCTTGCCGGAGGGCAAACCACGGGCGTCTTCGAGAGCACGGAGAAACCGGATATGAGCGATTCGCCTGTCCCGCGATTCGACCTGCTCGATCCTGCAGCTTACACCAGCATGTCCGTGCAGACTTCCAGGGGCTGCCCTTTCGAGTGCGAGTTTTGTGATGTCATCGCATTGTATGGCCGCAAACCTAGATACAAGCGCCCTCGGCAGGTCATTGCCGAACTGGAATCCATCTACAAACTGGGCTGGCGAGGCGAGATGTTTGTTGCCGACGACAATTTCATTGGCAATAAGGAACACGCCCGCGCCATCTTGAACGAACTCATTCCCTGGTCAATGGACAGACGCCAGCCTTACAGCTTCATCACACAAACCTCGGTCAATCTCGGACAGGACAAGAGCATGATTGATCTCATGACCGAGGCCAACTTCAGCCACGTGTTTGTGGGTGTGGAGTCCCCGGACGAAGATGTCCTGGCCATGACCCACAAGCGGGTGAACATCGTTAATCCCTTGGTCGAGTCCTTGAGCAACATCAACCGCAACGGGCTGACGGTCATCGCCAGTTTCATCATCGGTTTCGATGGAGAAAAAAAGGGGGTTGGCAATCGCATCAAGGCCCTTGTCGAAGCAGCCAGCATCCCCGTGGTCATGGTCAACCTTCTGCAGGCAGGCCCACACACCAAATTGTGGGATCGCCTCAAGAAGGAGGGCCGGCTGCTCCATATCCCGGCCGGAGTGTCAGAAGATAAAATAAACTTCATCCCCACCCGGCCCGAAACCGAAATCATGTCCGAGTATTGCGACTTGTGGGATTGCCTCTATGATCCCGTGCGCTTTTACGAGCGTGCTCACCGCTCCATCCTGGAGATGCGACCCACGCGCTGGGCACTGGGCATCAAGGGAAGGGATTCCCCCGTTACAGAGGCTCCAGTTCAACTCGTGCCTGACAAGTTTGGGAGAAACACGCTAGCGGTGCTTCGGCGCATCCTGTGGCAGCGCGGCGTTCTCGCGCCCTACCGGCGCAAGTTCTGGAAGCTGGTCATTGATGCCTACAGGCGGAATCCGAGTCGCATAAGGAAGTTTTTTATCCTGTGCGCCACGGCAGAAAACATGTTCCCGCTGAGAAAGGTCATTCGTCAGAGGATCGAATCCAACGGCTGCGGCAACTCGAGGGGAATGCATTCGTGAAACTCGCGGTGACCATTGATGTCGAGGAAGAAGGGCTTTTCAGCGGCCGATACGAATCCCGTAACGTCTCCGTGAACAACGTCGCCGAATTGCCGCGCTTGGACTCGATCTTCCGCGAATGGAACATCACCCCAACACTCCTGCCAACCTATCCGGTGACCTGCCACCAACACCACCGTGATCTCCTGTTGAAGCTGAAGCAACAATGGAACGCGGAGATTGGCGCTCATCTCCATCCATGGAACACGCCGCCGTTCGAAGCTCAGCCTCATCCCGAACCCGTGCCGTCGGAGCTGATACCGCGCGAACTGCTCGACGCGAAGTTACAAAACCTTCTCCAATCCGTCCGCCAGATGGGCGTCACGCCAACGTCGTTCAGGATGGGACGGTTCAACACCGGCCCCAGGATGTTCTCGCTTCTGGAGAACACAGGCATTCTCGTGGACAGCAGCGTGGCACCCATGAGGCAATACCACGCCGGCCATAGCCATCTAGCCTCGCCAACGGACCCATACTTTCCCGATCCTGAAGAACCGCGCCATCCGGGTCGCTCCCGTATTCTGGAAGCGCCGATCACCATACTGCCCGTCCTCCCTCAGCTTGGCTCGTGGCTTGATCAAGCCCCCGTCCCCCAAAGCTGGGCGTCCTGGTTCGCCATGCACCTCGGCTCGCTGTCCGCGCAGCCGATGTGGGCCGGACTCGGATGGCTCAAGACTGCGGCCCGGTTGCATCGCCACAGAGGCGGTCAGGTTCTGACGATCTATTTCCATTCCTCTGAACTCATGCCCGGCGGCTGTCCGCAACACGCGACCTTGCAGGATGTGGACCGTTTCCTCGACCGGTTGCGCGGCTTCTTCGCCTGGCTGCATCGCGAGATGCCGATAGAATCACTCACGCTCTCGCAGCTCGCCGCCAAGTTTCGCCGCGCCACGCAACAGCCCGGAGGATCGAGCTGAACCGTGAACCTCCCGCGCACAGCCTACGTTTTGCTCTGGTTCCCCAAACCGTCGGAGACCTTCGTCTTCCGCGAGGTGGTCAATCTCCGCAAAGCCGGCCTTCCGTTGAAAGTCTTCACGCTCTACAGCACACTAACCCAAGCTTTAAGCGAGGAAATGCGTGGTGCCTCCGCCGATGTGGAGCGGCTCGGCATCCGCCATCTCGGTCGCGCGCTGGCTGGCGTGCTCTATTGGTGGAAACGCGACCGGAAGCGGATCATGGCATTGTTTCGCGAGGTGCTCTGGCGGCGCTGGCGCGGTCTGGAGAAGTCCGGCGAGAGCCTGTGGGCTTTTCTCTGCGCGTTCTGGCTGGCGCGGCGATTTGAGGAAGAACGGATCGAACACATCCACGCGCCGTGGGCTTCCGGCCCGGCCACGGCGGCATGGGTCGCCTCACGGCTCACCGGCATTCCGTTCAGCTTCACCTGCCGCGCGTGGGACATCTATCCGCCCGACAGTGCGCTCTGCGACAAGCTCCGCGACGCCGCCTTCGTCCGCAGCGAAACCGAAGCCAACATCCAACACCTCGCGACCACCTGTGAAGCTGACACCGCGAAGATACACCTGACCTACAACGGTGTTCCGCTGGTCAGCCACGCGGAAGCTCCCGTCGCAATGCAGCCGCCCTATCGGCTTCTGGCAATGGGCCGGTTCGTCGGCAAGAAGGGCTACGAGTTCCTCCTGCACGCCTGCAAACATCTCGCGGACGACGGCGTGGACTTCCACCTCACCCTGGCCGGCGACGGCGCGCGCGCGTTTCAGCTTAAGCGGCTGGCGCGCGATCTCGGTCTGGGCGGACGCGTGTCGTTTCCCGGCTTTGTCTCCTACGACGCTGTCTCCGGCTTGTTCCGCGCGGCGGACATCTTCATCATGCCGAGCGTGGTGCATGCCTCCGGCGACCGCGACGGCATCCCAACCGTAATCATGGAAGCGCTCACGCATCGTGTGCCGGTCATCGCCACCAACGTCTCCGGCATCCCGGAACTGATCGAAGACGGCGTCACTGGCCTCCTCATTCCTGAAAAAGATCCCGCTGCCATCGCGCGCGCCGCGCTCAGGCTGATCAACGACAGATCCGCAGCGCTGGCGATGGCCGAGCAGGGCCGTGCCAAAGTGCGCGAGCTGTTCGACCCGGAGCGTAACCACAAGAAAGTGCTGGAGCTTTACCAGACGCTTGTGGCCAGATGAAGCGCGCCGACATGGAACAAACAACCCAAACTTTGCGCACGTTGCCCGGCGACGAGAGCCGCCAGATTCTCTGGCGCTTCGCCGACCGGTTTGACCTCCAACTGCTCATCCAGTCCGCCCGCGCCGTCGCGCGCGGCCCCGTCGCGCGGCTGGTGGCCGATGGCGGCCGCAACTCGCACGAGTGGACCGCCCGCAAGGCGCAACTGTTGCAAGCCTTCGATGAGGCGGGACTGACCGCCGCTTTCCTCGACCCCGAACAAGGCGGCTTTATCACCGGCCCGAAAAATCTCGCGCTCGCACTGGTGGCGTTCGAATTGTCGTGGGTGGACGCCGGCGCAGCCACGAGCTGCATGGCTGGTCATCTCGCGCTTGCTCCGATCTACGCGCGCGGCACGCCGGAGCAGCGCGCGACCTACCTAAGCCGCGCTTGCCCGCCGAAAGCCGGCGAGGAGCGCAAGCCGTTTCGCGGCTCGTTCGCGTTGACCGAGCCACTGCCCTACGTGGGCGTCGAAACCACCGTGCTCGGCGGCAAGGCACGCATCGCCGAATGGCCCGACGGCCGCGAGCCGGTCCTTCAGGTGGAGAAGCGCGGCCGTTTCATCACCAACATGGAGTTCGCCAACTTCGTCACCGCCGCAGTGGACTCCGCCGACGCGCGGCTGAAGGGCAGTTGCATGGTCATCCTCGAAGAGACCGACCCCGGCGTCTTCGAGCGCGGCACGCCGACGCGAAAGCTGGTCCACCAGTTATCCTCGACGAGCGACCCAATCTTCAACCTCCGCGTGCCCGCCAGCCGCATCATCGGCGGCTACAAGATCAAGAACGGCGCCGTCGTCCCGCGCTACAGCCACAGCGAGATCATCGAGGCGGTCTTCCGCCGCACGCGCATTACGGTCGGCTTGATGTCCGCCGCGAAGCTGCTCTCCGCCGTCGAGCCGATCATCCGCTATCATCGCAGCCGGTTTCGCGGCAGCGGGACAGAACCCGGCTCGCCCCGACACGAACTCGGACTCCAAGTAAAGGAAGACGCGCTTCATCGCCTCGTGGACATCTGGGCCACCGGCGAGGCTGCCGCGTCGCTCGGTTTCGCAGCCGCCCGGTTGTTTGACGAACTCGACCCGCTGGAGGTGCGCAAGAACGAAGTTTTCGCCGCGCAAGGCATCGAAGACCCGCGCATGCAGTTCCGCGCGTTGATGAAGGTGGAGAAAGACGCCATCGAGTTTCTCGAACTCGATGCCCAGCCCGAAGCCCGGCGCGACGGCGCGCGCCACGCCGCGCTGGCGGCCGACCCGCTTGTGCAGTTCATGTGGCGTGAGCTGCTCGCCGCCGTCCTCTGCCCCGCGTGCAAACTCTGGAACACGGGCCATGGCGCGACCATGATGCGCGAGGCCGTCAGCCTCATGGGCGGCTACGGCATCACGGAAGATTGCCCCGGATTCCTTGGACAGAAGTGGATGGACGCCCAACTGGAGGCGACCTACGAAGGCCCCGAAGCCGTTCAACGTCGCCAGTTGTCGCTAACAATGACCACCAAACTTTTCCTGGCTCAGTTCCGGTCGTGGATCGCCGAACTGCTCCGCATCGCCTCGGAGCGTCCCGACACCGGCGCAACCGCGCTGGCCACGGCGATGCGCCTGTGGCTGTGGACGCTCGACCACCTGCGCGACGCCAACGACCCCAGCGGCGCACCCCTTTATCACAACGCGCGGCAAGGCGTGAGCTTTCCGCTGGCCGACGCGCTCTGCTGGCTGCTGGCCGCGCGCTGCCAGATTCTCGACGTGCTCGAACTCGAAGCCAAAGGCCCCGCGAATGCCGTCGTCGCCGAAGGCCTTCCCGGCCAGTTGTGTTTCCTGACCGACCTTTGCCATGTGCAGTCCGCGCGGGCCGCCGGCGAAGCCGGCCGCATCTGCGCCGAGTTGGTTCACGGTTACGCCAGTCCGTCCGCCTCGCCGGCCGGCGTGGAAGATTTCGTCCGCCTGCGTGTCCAACTGGATGCCTGCCTCTCGGGCGCGCGCTTGGCGAAAGATCGGGCCGCCGCCGCCTTAACCTCGGTGATGATTCCAGAGATTCTGGATTATCCGGTCTGAGTGCCAATAGGCGTGGCGTTATCTAATTACCCTGTGAACGCGGTGAGAACCGCATGGGAAAAAGAAGTTTTTCCTCAGTCACTGGTTTGACTGCATGGCGGGCACGCCAAAAGCGAAAACAATCCCCCACGTCAGAGTTCCCAGCAGGTTCAGCTCCTGAACCCGAATAATCGAAGGCTAAAACACAACCGACCTGTCGCGGTTCTTAGAATTCGACCCCGGGCCGCTCGGCACGGAGCCAGGAGGATTGCCAGTCACGGCCATCTGCTGCAACGCCTGCAATTGCTGCCTGCGATATTCCAGCCGCTCCGGATCGGTTTCACGCGCCATCAATTCCTGAACGTGCTGGATGGCCCCCGCCGCGCCACCGTGCCGGTCCACGTAGCTCTGCATGTCCAACGTCTTACCATTCGGAAACGCCACCACCCAACGCCCGTTCTCGTCCCGCATCGCTGTCGCTTTTTCAATCTTCGACTTCTTTGCTGCGACTGCCGACAGGGTGGCAGATGCCGCTTGTTTGGCTGCGGACGCTTGCGTCACGGGCGGCGCGGCCATCGTTGTCTCCTGCTGGATGATGGCGGTCTCCTTGCCTTTCCCCAACACAACCTGACGATCGTCGTATTTCACGTCCAGCACAATGATGCCGCCCGGCAGCCGATCGCCTTCTTTCACGAACCGCGCCATCAGCCCCGTCCGCTCCAAGCTCGCCTCCTCATGCTTGCCCTGCCGGATGAACGCCGTCACGCGCCACTCGGCCGCAAACGCCGGCTGGCTGACTTCTATTTGGGGTGCTTGGGCAAACGCCGCCGTAGCCACCACACCCACGATAAACATCCACGTCTTCACAATATAAAAACCTTCGCCAAATCGGGGCCGCATCGTGGACCCATCACCGGTTTTGCACTTGCTGTATAATGCGCCTTTACGGCCTTCAGTTCAAAACCTAAAACACCGCGCCGTGCCATTGGGTGCGCCGATTCTTCGGCCTAATGCGCCTTGCCCGAAGCGCGGCCTCCAAACGACTCCAACCGCATCCAGAGCACTCCCGCAAGCGTGTCGTTGATCTTCGTCAGCGTCTTGATCTCGCGCAGGACGGCCGCGTCACGATCGGGCACAAAGTCGCATCGCAACTCCTTCAAGGGCATCGCCCGCAGCGGCGAAAAGTCGGTCACTTTCGTGTTGTTGCACCAGAGCACCGTCAACGGCATCCCTTCCAGCGGGGACAAACTGCTCACCTCCGTGTCGTTGCAACTCAACACCGTCAGTTTCATCCCGGCCAGCGGCGTCAAGTCGCTCACCTGCGTGCCGCCGCAACTAAGCGCGACCAGCGGCATCCCTTTCAGCGGCGACAGGTCGCGCAACGCGTTGTTCTGGCAATACAGCCACATCAGCGGCAGACCTTTCAGCGGCGACAAGTCCGACAACTCGCCTTTCTCGTTCGCCGCCCACGGCGAGAGGGTGAGTTTCCTGAGCCATTTCAACGCGCGAACCGGCCAGATGTCCCTGACGCCGACCGTCGAGAACCCCAGCTCCGTGACTGCGCCGCGTTCTATCCTGTGCGTCTCCTTGCCGTCGAAGCTCTGGTTGAGTTCCTTCAACTTCGCCATCACCGCGGTCATCTGCCGTTCGGGCGGCAGTGTCCCGACGCTCGCGAGGAACGCCGCGGCGGCGCGCTCACCCGCCTTGGCCGCCTCGGCAACGCGTTTGGCCACGGCCACATTGGCAACCTGCATGAACTCCGCCACCGGCATCCCGTTGATCCTCTCCAGCATCTGCTTATCCACCAACAATCGCGCCGTCTCCTTGTTTGCCACCACCATCACATCACAGCGCAGATCCTTAAGAGGCATCTCCTTCAGCGGCAACAGATCGCTCACGCCGGTGTCGCGGATGTCCAGTTCCGTCAGCATCATCCCTCGAAGCGGCGAGAGGTCGCACAACGTCCGTCTCGCCGGCGTGCCACGGCAACCCAGCTTGCGCAGGTCCGTCAACGCGCGAACGGGCGAGATGTCCGTCACGCCCGCCGAGGAAAACGACAACTCCGTAAGCGCGCCACCCTCGAACCGGTGCGTCTCCCGGCCATCGAAGCCCGGATTGAGTTGCTTCAACTTCCCCACCACCTGCCGCAACTGCACCAGCGGCGACATCACCGTCTCAGCGGCGAAAGCAACCAGCGTGCTCGCGACGAGCGACAGAATCAGAATCGTTGACGTTGTTCTTTTCACAATGGATTGGCCGTCATCTTATATTCCCTCCATCCATTCGCAAATCGCGCGCCCTCTGTCCAGATTTGAGTTTCCAGAGGTTACCCACCGTGCAGTCGTCGCGGCAAGCGTTGCCGTTGACGGCCGGGGGTTTGGCCCTTGAATCACAGCCCTCAGCGGCCTTATCTTCGGCCGGTCGCCCAATCCAAGGAGATACGCATGAAACCGTTCGCGTCGTTGCCACACATGGGAAAGAGGATTCCGCACCTTCTGCTGGTCGTTCTTCTTGCGGCCGTCACGCTCGCGGCACGCGCGGAAGATGTCGTTGATCGTGAGATCACGCCCTGGCAACCGGGAACGCTCGACATCCACCAAATCAGCTCCGGCCGGGGCAATGCCGGCCTGTATATCTTCCCCGACGGCACCACGATGTTGGTGGACGCCGGCGAACTTTCGCAAAAGACGCCACGGCACACGCCGGACCGCCCGGATGACACACGCCCGGCCGGCGAGTGGATCGCGCGCTACATCCGCCACGCGCTGCGCCATGACCCGAAGCCGTCGCTCGACTACGCGTTGCTTACGCACTTTCATGATGACCACATGGGCGGAGTCTCGGACAGCCAGCCCATGTCCCGCTCAGGAGCCTGCAGACTTACAGGTCTGACGTGGGTCGGCGAGAATCTCCGGATCGGCAAGATGCTCGACCGCGGCTGGCCGGATTACAACTACCCGACCCCGATCAAGGACGCCTCTACGAAGAACTATCTCGCGTTCGTGAAATGGCAGACCGCGAACAACGGCATGAAAGTGGAGCGCTTCGCGCCGGGTCGCAACGACCAGGTTGTGCTCTGCCGCGACCCGAAGAAGTATTCCAACTTCGACTTCCGCAACGTCGGCGCCAACGGCGAGATATGGACGGGTGTCGGCACGATCACACGCCGCCATTTCCCCGACCTGGAGAACGTCCCGCGCCCGGACTGGCCGCACGAGAACATGTGCAGCATTTCGTTCCGCCTGAGCTACGGCAAGTTCGACTACTTCAATGGCGGCGACATTCCGGGCATTCCCGCCGAAGGTCTTCCGCAGTGGCACGACGTGGAGACGCCCGTGGCCAAGGCGGTGGGGCCGGTGGACGCCGCCATACTGGACCACCACGGCTACGTTGACACACAGAACGAGTTCTTTGTGGCAGCCCTGCGCCCGCGCGTCTGGACCCTTTCGGTCTGGGGTTCAGGCCACCCCACCGCGCGCGTGTGGCAGCGCCTCCGGTCAACCCGCATCTATCCGGGGCCGCGCGACATCTTCGCCACCGACCTGCACCCGGCCACGCAACTGGTCATCAGCGGTATTGAAAAACTGACCAGCGACCACGGCCACGTTGTCCTGCGCGTCTCGCCGGGCGGCGGCGATTATCGCGTTGTGATCGTTGACGACTCCTCCGAGAGCCACCGCGTCACGAAAGTCTTCGGCCCGTTCCCATCGCGATAACCTGCTACAGGCCGGACCTGTGACGCCATAGGCGACGGTAAGCGCGCGGTGCAGACGATTGACGTTTTTCGAGGAAGGCTTAAGTTTCCCGCAGCGGTTCGGTTGCGGCGCGCGACAAGCGGCAACCAATCGCGTGTGATGGTGTTTCTCTTTCGAGGCGGCAGTATGAAATGGGACATGAAGACGTTATGTGGTCTCGTTCTTCTCGCGTTAGCAACCGTGGGCGCGGCGGTGGAGAAGGAAATCGAAACGCCTGCCTTTGCCGACGGTTGGCGAGTGAGCGGCATTCTCAAACAAGGCGGCAAGCTCCAGGCCAGCATGGAGCACTCAGCGCACATGGCGCGTTTCGTCGTCGAGGGTGGCGAACTGCTCCCCGGCGCGCGCGTTGAAACAATTGACGCCACCGCTCGCGCCGTCACCGTGCGCAAAGGCAATCTCGTCGCCACCATCCGCCCCGGTTCCGCGCCCGTCATGGTCAAATCGAGGCCGGTGGTCGCGCAGACTTCACCGCAATCGCCCTCCCAACCAACCACGCCACAGACCCCGCAGCCGCAAATGACGGCAAAGGCCGGTCAGGACGCGAGTGGACGTTGGGGCATTCAGCTCAGCGACGGGCGGTTCTTGAGCGCGCAGGATTACGCGGCGCGTTACGGCGGCACGGAACAGGCCATTGCGCGTCTCAACAGCCGCCTGACCGGTGATGTCTCGCCCGAGCGAAAAGCTTTCGCCCAACAGATGTTGACTGCCTTGCAGAATGCGCCGCCGGGACAGTCGCAACCCATCGCCGCCGGTGGCGCTGTGTCTCCATCCGGCACTGCCGCTGATGTTTCAATCTCTGCGTCTGTTTCGCCAGCGACAGTTCAGCAAGGCGCGGCGACACCGGAGGAACCGGTCGGTTTCCAGGATCCCAGTCGCGTCTTTCGCCGCGGGCCGCAGTTCCGACGTTAACCATCTGGGAACCTGATCGCGATGACTGGCGATGGATGGCGCGGGTCAAGTCTTGGAGGAGGGTGTTGCCGCCAAACGATTCACCTGCTCTGCACCGGCACGGGTGCGGACTGGGTTTCCAGCGAAGGGCAAGAAAACAGGACGGGCGTCTCGCCTGATTGTAGAGTCGGCCGTCTCGGCCGACGTGGTTCCTCTTGGGAGACATCTTCCAAACATTCAGGTTAGCGGCCGGGACGGCCGCCACTACAATTCACCGGACGCCTTCCTCTACAGCGGCGGTCATAGACCCGCCGCCATAGTTCACAGCGCCGCCCTCAGACTCTCCGCCCACGCTGCAAACGCCTGCATCTCCGCCTGCGTCGGCGGGTCGCTGAAAGTCCCCTCGTAAGGCCCAATCCCCGTCGGCTTCTCCGCTTTCGTTGCCATCGCGTCGTTGAGTTGTTGTGTGGATACTTTGCCGGGAGCGCCGGGAGCGCCCGTGATGCTCAGGAGCTTCCATCGCGCATCCTGATTGGGCGGCGTGTTGAAGACGTTGTCTGCAAACGAGACGTAGATGTTGCCGCCGTAGGCCACCACGTCGCCGCGGTTGTAGCCACTTCCCACATCCCAATCGCCACGCATGTTGAAGTTCGGCCCCGGATCGCCCGGCGAGCCGGGCGGCCCTTGGGGACCGCTCGCGACGGTGAACGGGCCGTAGTTGGCGCCATCGCTCATGACGATGACGGCGCGCCCGCTGCCGTCATCGTTCACGCCGGTGACGTGCCGGCCTTCGGGACCAGGCTGGCCGTCGTTTCCCGCCGGCCCCTGTGCGCCATCGTTTCCGGCGGGACCTGCGGGACCGGCTTCTCCCGAATCCCCCTTGTCTCCCTTTGGCCCGGGCGGACCTTGCGGCCCGGCGGGCGTGGCGTCTATGAGTTCTTTCAGTCCGCCGAACTGCCCCCGCAGTTCCGCCGCCGAGATCAGCGAGCCATTTGCAGGAAGATTTGGATTAAAGCTCATGATGAGAAGCTTTCAGTGGTCAGCTATCAGCTATCAGTTCTCAGTTTTCAGTTTCTGGCTGACGGCTGATGACTGATAGCTGACAGCTTCTTGCCGCCCTACGGCACCACGATCTGCTCCGTTGGTCCGGCCATCGCCTCGCCGTCGTCGTTCGCGGCCACGATATACACCTTCACCGTCTGGCCCGTCGTGAAGCCCGTCAGGTTCACCGTCGTATCATGCACCGGGTCGCGAGCCACCGCCTCCTCGTCCACGCCCACGATCTGCACAAACGGACGGTATCTCGTCGCCCTCGGCGCGCGCGGCCAGCTCGCCACGATCACGCCCGTAGCGCCCAGCGCCAGCGTCAGCGACTCCACCGGCTCCGGCGTGTTGGGATCGGCCGGCATGCTCAGCCCGAACGCGTGCCAGCGCCGGTCATTGTCCGCCAGCAACGTCCCCAACTCCTCAATCAACCCGCGCGCCCGCTTCTTCATCGTCAGCAATGCCGCGTCGCGCGCGTCCTTCTTCTCGCCCTGTTCCCGCGTCCTGTGCTCCACCGCATCGCGGCCGTCCGACAGCGCGTCAAAACGCTCATCCGCCAGCGCTGCCGTCACGCCCATCGCGGCCACTTCTCGCGTCGGGTTGGCTGTGAAGTAAATCTTCAGCGACGCGCAAAGGTTCATCCGTTTCTCCTGCGTGGAGGGCACGGCCGTGGACAGGTCGGGAAACCCCGTCGGCTCCCACGCCGTGCTCCAACGTGTTCCCAAGAACTGGCTCAACACCCGCTTGGTCGCCAGCAGGAACTCTCGGGCCTGATCGTCCGCAGCTTGGAGCCCATCCACTGCAGCTTGCCGCGCATCCTTCGCCGCGCCAAACTCCGCCTCCGTCGTCCGCAACGCGGCGATCGTCGCGCGTATCACCGCCTCCGTGTTTTGCGCGATGCCGACGCCGGCCCCATCCGTGTGCAACCCGTCCGCCATATCCTCGGCGAGCGTCAACAACTCGTCCTGATTATCCGGAACTGCATTCGTAGCCATGATTCGTCCTTTCTTCTTTTGCGTTAACACCACCGCAACCACCGGGCCGTCCGTGTATCGGAAGCCGGAATCGTATGTCTTGCCTGAGTCATAGGTCGGAGCCATTAGGGGAAGCTTTCAGTTCTCAGCTCTCAGCTTTCAGTTTCTGGCTGACCACTAACAGCCGACCACTGACAGCTTTCCTCCTCTTCCAGCCCGCCTTCCCGGCACCCCTGGAAATGATATTTTTGGCGGCACCGCTTCCCCCAGCACCGCTGGAAATATAGTTTCCACCGCTCCCGGACGACCCGGATGCACCGGAAATCATATTTCTACCCCTGTCGCCTCGCCCGGTAGTGCTAAAAATGGAATTTCCACCCCTGCTGAGAGCGCCGATGCCACCGGAAATTATATTTCCACCCCTCCTGCCGCACCCGACACTACCGGAAATATAATTTCCACCCCTGCCCGGCCAGCCGACCGCCTTGGAAATTATACTTCCACCCCTTCCGGGTAACCCGACCCCGCCGGAAATTATATTTCCACCCCTGCCCGGCCTTCCGGCTGGACAAAATCTCTCAGTTTCCACGGGAAACCGCGGATTTGCCGCGCTGGAAATGCCGTTTTTCATCACGGCGGCATTCCAGCACAGACAGGGAAAGATGTGTTAGCCCAACATATTGGGCTGCCCCCGAAAAAGTAGCCGCCGACGTAAGGAGGTGGAAAATGCCCCACCGAATTCCAAGGAAATCCGCCTCCTTACGTCGGCGGCTACTCGCTACGCCGTGCGCGCCAGTCTTCCCTCGGCCTTGATCACCAACTTCGACATGCGCACCTTCAACACCGCGCAAATCCGCGCCAGTGTCTCCAGCGACGGCACCGAACTTCCCCTCTCGACCAACCGAATCATCTCGCGCGAGATGCCACCGTTCTTGGCGAGCACATATTGCGAAACCCCTCGCGCCTTTCGTTCCTTGCGAACCACGACCGGCATCACCGCGCAGATCGGCATCCGTCCGTCTTCCGAATTGCCGGTCAGTCTCACGATGGCCCCTTCATTCATCCTCGCCCTCTGCAACCGCCCCGGCCGCCGCGCGCGGATGCGCTCCGCGTAGTTGTATGCCTTGATCTTGGAAGCCGGCCGGGGCATGGCGGGTCAGGGTTTCTTTGTGGCGCCGCTTGCAAGGTTCGGCGACTTCAAGTTGCCAAATAACGGCTTCATCGAAGGCGGCGAGAACTCCTCAGCGATGACATTGTCACCGACCAAAAGCTGAACGCCATGGCCGAGAATCTTTTCGCCATCCTCCGTTTGGTATTTGGAAAGCCTCCCGGTTGCCGTGACCGCCTGGGTTTCAATCGTCTTCATTTCTAGCGGCTTCAGATCAACGGTTTCTTCCTGGCCAAAAGTCGTGTTCTGACTCTTGCCAATATCGTTTCTTACCACGCCCCATCGCACCACGACTCCGGCCACCGGTTGAGGCGAGTTGTTGCGAACCGTGATGGTCAAGGTCCGGGTCTCGGTGACAACCGCCCTGTTGCCGCTTCCTGTAGTGCTATTCGTTTTCTTGATATGGGGTTTCACCTCCACCAGTTTCACGGACGACACTTGAGCAGCAGTCGAGAGAGCCGACACAGATGCCGCCGATGTTTTCGATTGCTCAGCCGTTGCAGGAGTAGCGGCTAGAGTTGTTGCCAGTTTTCCTCGGATGGCTTTGCCTTTGCCGGAGATTTCGAGCAGTTCGATCTTGTGGAAGAGCACATGGCTCCTGTAGCTGCCAAGACCCAGCAAGAAATCGTCGCGAAGTTTGTAATTACGATGGATGGTCAAGTCATGATAGTGGGTGCGCCACTCGGTGATTAACTTCCCGTCCATGTATGCCTTGACGCCGTCGTTCCGAACCGAAACAAGCGAGGTGTATCGCCGGTTGTTATCCAACCGATGCAACCCTCGGACGAGAGGAAACAGAGAAATAAGAGAGGTGTATCTTTCGCTGTCCCTCAACTTTTCAGGTATGAATCTAGTAGGATTATTCTCGGACTGAGCGCTCTCGCCATTTACCAAATCGAAACCAAACTCAGTGCCGTTAACAGCACCCATGCTCCACGCGAATGATCGGCCGCTCTTGGCCAGAACTTGAGAAATATTGGGGCCTGACAAGCTCGTGAAACTGATCTGAAAATCATATTCGGCAGGCGGGACGTAGGGAATTTGGATAAGGGCTATGGGCGAACCGTCAGCACCTTTTTCGGCAGAGACCAAGTCTCCGTTCTCAATCCTCCAGTCGCTGCGCACCGTGTCCTTCTCTGGATCAATCAGCGGCATCAGATTGACGGCGTGCGCCCACGCGGGGTCATCCGGCTGCGGTGCCGCCACAGCCGGAGAAGCGGTTGATGGCGGCAGCGGTTGCGATGGAGATGGCACCCTAGCGGTGGTGCCTCGCACTGCTCGGCCTTTGCCGGTGATTTCAAGAAGCTCGATTTTGTGGAACTCGAAGGAACTCTCAGAGCTTCCAAGTGCCAAAAGCCGTTTATCTGGCAAGCTCCACAAACGATCCAGACTGGCATCACTAAAGTCAGTAGCCCACTCGCTGATCAGCTTGGCGTCCAAATATGCTTTCACTCCGTTCTTTCGGATCTTGAGAACAGATGTGTGGTCACGCCCGGTTTCCAAACAGTTCTTGCTCCGGATGCATGTCCGATTCCTAGGCACTCCGATGCCGCCAACCATTTCGAAACCAAAGATTGTGTTGTTCTGCGCTCCCATTAGCCACATGGCAGCCCGGCCAGCCTGTGAAAAGAATTGAATGGCGCTATTCTTGCCGGCAACCCGCCTCAGGATGATTCGAAAGTCATATTCCTCCGGCGGTTCGTAAGGAATCAGGATTCGCGCAAATCGGCTCGATTCCAGGATCAGTTTGCCTTCTTGTAGCTTCCAGACTCCCTTAACGGTGTCCCTCGCTGGCTCGATCAGCGGCACCAGGTTGATGGCTTGCGACCATGCAGGATCATTTTCGGACATTTCCTTCGGCCATGGCAACGCGGCTGCCTTCTCGCGCAAGCTGACCATGCGTGCATCGCCGGGGATTATTTTTTCCAATTCCGCCAGCGCCCGCCATGCTTGAGATTTATCACGGCTCTCCAATGCCGACTCCAGTCGCGCAATCACTGGCGCGGCCTTCGCAAGGTTTTCCTTTGCCTTCGATTGGGCGATAAGATCTTTGAGTTTGGCAATGGAGGCAATGAACAGTCGGGCAGATTGATCCGAATTTTTAGCGGTCAGGCTGGCGGCGGTTCCTGCTTGAGCTTTCACTTTCGCAAATTCATCGGCGGCGTAGCGTTCAATCAGAGCCGCGTCGGTTTCAGCCAGGAGTTTGGTCCACGCGGCGCGGGCGGCCTCGACGAGGTTGAGCTTCTCGGCTTCGGCCTGCGCCGCCTTGTAGCCCTCGCTGGCTCGGGCGAAGAGTTTCTTCGCTCTCTCAAAATCATCCTCGCTCATTGCTTCATCCGCTTCTTTCTCTGCGGCTTGGCCGCGGATGAACGAGGCGGGCCGGGCCTCCGTTTTGCAGGCGGCGTTGGCGGCTTTGCAGGCGGCGTCCGCATCCTTCTTGGCGGCCAGCGCGCCGTCGAGTTTGGCCTCTAGGCCGAGCGCCTGCTGATAGTATTTCCGCGCGGCGGCAAACGAGGCCCGCGCGGCGGCGCAATCCTTGTCTTCCAACGCTTCGTCGCCAAATTTCTCCAAGCTGCGCCCGCGCCAGACGATCTCGGCGAGACCGGGCTGTTTCCCGCCGGCAGGGGTTTTTTCCGCTCCGCCCGCCGGATGAAACGGCTCAATGCTTGTTTCGGCGGTTTTAAGCCCGCGGCGAATCGCGATCATTTGGTTCCGCGCCTCGACGGCGTCCTCCAGCGTCGCCGTGGCAGCGGGGGGCATGAGTTTCTCGAAAATCGCGGCTTCCTTTTCCTGTTCGGCCAGCGCGCGCTCCGGTTCGCCGGCCTGCATGAAACTATCGGAGCGCGTTTCCAGGTCGCGGGCTGCGCGGGCCGCCACCTCGAAAGCCGGCGCCGCTGCGGACGACTGCGCAATCATGCGGGCGCGGTCGAGCCGCTTGGCAACCTTGGCCGCCTTCTCGACGGACTCCTTGTTGAGGCTGGCAAAAAGCCGGGCGGCTTCGGTGTAGGCAGCGGCGGCCTTGGCGTGTTCTTCTTTGCCGAGGAAGACACCGGCAGCCTGGCGTTTCTCTTCGGCGCGGGAGTTGACCTTATCCAAGCCACGGCGTTTCAACGCGTCGAGGTCTTTGACGGCGTCCTCCATTGCGACGGCGCATTTGGCGCGGGCGTCAATGGCGGCTTGGGCGGTTAGGCGCCCGGTCGCCAGCGCCCACCAAAGCACGCCCACAAGCGCGAGGGCAGCCACGCAGGCAATGGTGGCGAGAAGTGTTTTGTTGCCGGGTTTCTGACTGATGGGTTCACTCATAGCTTCTTTGGGTTTGTTGGCAGGCGTTGATGTCCCGCCTTCAGGCGGCTGAGAACCGGCTGAAGCCGGGACACCAACCGCGGGCGGTGTGCTGGCAATGGTTTCCACCTGAGTTTTCACTTCCGCTGCGGTCTGGTAGCGGCGCTCTGGATCTTTCTCTAATGCCCGCAACACAACTTCATCGAGGCGCACGTCAATTTGAACCTTTCTTGATGGCGGTTCGATGGGTTTGCCGGGCAGTTCGCCGGTGAGCAATTCGTAAAGCACCACACCGAGCGAGTAGATGTCGGCGCGATGATCGGAGGCGCGATGCGCCTTCTGTTCCGGGGCCATGTATTGCGGCGTGCCGGCGGCTTCGGACTGTGGCGCGGGCACTCCTGCCCGCGCCTCTTCGCCTTCGCGGACAGGAGTGCCCGCGTTACTGGCGAGCATCTTGGCGATGCCGAAGTCGGCGATCTTGACGCGGCCTTCCTTGTCCAGCAGCAGGTTCTCTGGCTTGATGTCGCGATGGGCAATGCCGTGCTCGTGGGCGTATTGCAGCGCCTCGCACACGGGCGGCACGATGGCCAGCGCCTGCTCCGGCGTGAACCGCGCCGCCTTCATCGCCTGCCGCAGGTTCACGCCGTCCACGAACTCCATCAGGAGGTAGTAGAAGCCGCCCGCCTGGCCGAAGTCATGGACCGTGACGATGTTTGTATGGCTTAACGTGGCGAGAGCCTGCGCTTCGCGGGTGAACCGCTCGGCGAACTGCGGGTCGCCGACGCGTTCGGGCGCGAGCAGCTTGAGCGCGACGATGCGGTTGAGGTTCTTCTGCCGCGCCTTATAGACCACGCCCATGCCGCCGCGTCCGAGGTATTCGAGCACCTCCAGTTGCGGAAAGTGCGGCGCGAGTTCCAGCGGCGAAAGCGGCTTCCGGGATTCGACGGGTTCCGCATCCGGCTTCGTTGGCGACATCGCCTCGGCCATCAGGCAGCGCGGGCAAAGGCCGGCCGTGGCCTCGGACGGCAACGCGGCCCCGCATTTCGGGCACGCGTTCGTAGCTGAAGATGGTTCGCTCATACCATGTCCTGACGTGGAAACAGGGATTGGTTACAAAGTTTCTTCAGTTTCCCAAAGCGGCAAACAAGGCGCGCATCTCCGCCTCGACCTGGCCGGGATCATCCAGCGTGCCGGCAACCTCCGCCTTCACCGCCTGGCGGAATCGTTTCTTCATACGATGCACCGCGACCTTCAGCGCGACCATGTTCATGCCGCACTCCGCCGCCACAGCCGCTTGGTCGCCGTGCGCAGCCTCGCCGGTGAGCCACGGCTTGACCTGCTCGAAGAATGTCGCGCGCCCTTCCGCCGCACATTCCACGCGCAACGCCTCCAGAGCACGCGCCAGCATGGTCAAGGCCCATTGCCGGTCAAAAGCCGCGTCGGGGGTCAGCGCCCTCCCGTCCGGCACCGTCCGCGCCTCGGCTTTGTCCTCATCATCCAAGGACACGCATTCGGCTCCGCCACCGCGTTTGAGCCGGCGCGCCGCCTCCCGGTGGTGCGATAGAAAGTGTTTCACCGCGCCGAGCAGATACGAACGAAACCGTCCGCGTTCCCGCTCGGCGCTGGCGAGGGCGTCGCCGGCAAGGACGCGGACAAAGAACTCATGCGCCATCTCCCGCGCCGCGTCCGCATCGCGAAGCTCGCACCGGAGGAACGCGACGACGGGTTCATAATAAGCATCGCAGAGATCGGCGAGCGCCTGGCGTCCCTCTTCCGAGTCAGCCTTGGCACGGCCAACCTGAGTCCATCGCGTCGTGCGGAAATCCGCGCCCAGCGCTCCACGCTGGCGCGGAACTTGCGACGAGCTTAGTGAGTCAGTGGTCATCAGCCCGACACATAATGCCACCAATGCCTGACGTGTTGGAGAAGAAAGGTTACAACATTATGGCGAATGTTCTTTCTTGTGGCGTGCGGACGGTGGGCGGTGGCAGGCTACATAGTAGTCCTCACGCTCCGCGTGAGGTAAAACAACGAACAACCGGAGCATCACGCGGAGCGTGATGACTACTATGAAACACATCCTCACCCTCACCTTCCTGCTGCTGGCTTTGATGGCCCCGCTCCACGCCGCCGGGCCGGAACAGCCCGCAATTCTCAAGGAGCCTGCGGACTGGCGCTTTGAAGGCATGACCATCCCTCCGGGATTTGCGCCTGACATCGGGCTTAGAGGCTCCGAGGAAATCCGGTTCGCTCCCGGGATGTTCGACACCCACTCCAGCAACTACTTCACCTATGCAATGGTCATCCTAGCCGACGGCACGCCGGAACTGGGCGCGGCGGAACTCAAGGAGTTCCTTGAGAAGTATTACCGCGGACTCAGCACGGCTGTGGGCCGGGGCAAGGGACTCTCGCCGGATGTCGGGCAGATGAGGGCCGTGGTGAATCCAACGCCGCCCGGACCCGATGCGAAGCAGAAGCGATTCGTCGCTGAAGTCGTTTTCTTCGACTCCTTTACCGACGGCCGCAAGATCAACCTCCACGTGGACGCCCTCGTGATTCCGCGGCCGGCATCGAAGCAGACCTGCCTGATCATGCTGGTTTCCCCCAGTTCCAAGGATGCCGCTGTCTGGCAAACCCTGCGCGAAATCGGCAGCAAGGCCGCAAGGAACGCGGCTGGGAAGAGCTGAGAGCTGAGAGCTGAGAGCTGAGGGCTGAGAGCGCCGAACTTGGCCCGCTAAAGACGCGGAAGGGCGCGAAAGTTCCCCTTTAGCCTGTTTGGAGTGATTAGCGGGAAAGAATCGGAGACCGGTCGTCAGCCGTTTACGGAAGCGGCACGAACTGGATGGCGTCGGCGATAACGTGGCCGTTGGTGGCGTCGTTGCGAATTTCCACCCAGCCGGTCGCGCCGGCGTCGAACCGAAAGACGCCGAGCTTCAGCGGCTGGTTGTCCTTGAGCGGCTGGCGCTGGTTGACAGTGACGGTCTTCTCGCCGTCGGCGGCGTGGATGACGACGGGGACGTTGGTGGCGCGGTTGGCGAGCGGCGAGTGGATGATGCTCACCTCGTAGCGGCCCGCCTTTGGCAGCTTCGGCGTGAAGCGGACGCGCTTCTGGCCCTTGTCCTCGTTGCCATCGTGGATGTAGCCGTCGCCGACGAACGGCCCGGCGCTCGCGCCGCCGGCCCACTCGCCCGTAATCACCGCCTGTGTGTCGTCCACGACGATGCCGGCAAGCTTGCTGGCGTCGAGCGCCACGGCGCTGCGCGGCTGGTGGGCGGGGAAACCTTCGTTGGAGATGATCTGGCCCTGTGCCTTGAGTTTCGTGGCGAGTTTTTCGTAGGAAACCTTCTGCACCGTCACGCCGTCATCCATCGCCATCACCGCCGCGACCGCGCTGGACTGGCCCATAATCATGAAGACCGGCTCCATGCGGATGGAACCGTAGGCGATGTGCGTCGCGGAGAGGCAGACGGGCACGAAGAGGTTGTCGCACTGCGCGGCCTTCGGGACGATGGAGCGATACGCAACCGGATACGGGCCGCGGCAGCCGATCTCCACGTCGCCTTCGTTCTCAACGCGGCCGTTCTTGACGAGGCGCTGGCAGTTGTGGCTGTCCATGCCGTAGGCGCCAAGGCCGACGCCGTCCAGCACCTTCCGCGCCCAGCGACAGTCGTGTTCGGTCATGACGTAGTCGGAGATCATCCGACGCGCCTCACGGACATACATTTGCGGCGGGAAATGGTCCGTCTTGATAAACTCGTCCTTGGCGAGGCCCCACTCGTTCATCTCGTCGCGCAATTTCTGCGGCACGCGTTTGTTGGTGGCGAGGAAATAAAGGAAGCCGCGGATGTAGTTCACGTGCTCCTTCCAGATGCGTTCGCGCGTGGCGTAGTCGCCATCGGGGTAGTCGTAGTTGCAGCCGATGAAGTCGGTCGAGAACGGGCCGTTGTTGTTCGTGTCGGTCTTGCCGTTGGGCATCAGCCCGGGGTTCATGAGCTTGCCGACGGGCGGCAGCTTGTCGGCGGCGAGGCTCGCTTCGAGGTAGCGCGCGAGCAACTCGAATTGCTTCTCGTCGTAGCCAGGCGGCTTGGACCACGGAACTTTATTGGCCTTCACCTTCGTCATGCAGAGACGGAAGTTGTAAGCCTGCACGCAACGGTCGCCCGCGCCCACCGCGCCGCCGTCACCGGGCTGGATGAACGGCAGCAGGCCGCTCGCCGGGTCGCCCGGCTTCACGTAGGGGTCCACTGCCACCTTGAACTGGTGATACGGCGTCTCGGCGCGCACGCCGTTGAGCGTCTCGCCATAGGTGGCGTTCGCCTCGCGGCCGACATGGTAGGAAACGCCGGCCTTGGCCATGAGGTCCCCTTCGTAGCTTGCGTCTATGAACATCCTGCCGGCAAACACGCGGCCGTTCTCCATCGCAATCTCCACGATGCGCGCGCCATTCTTCTTCACCGTCGCGAGCCGCTGCCCGAACTGAACCTCCACCTTCGCCTCGCGCATCATCTGCCTGTAGATGTCCATCGCCACGTGTGGCTCGAAGGTCCACTGCGCCTCGCGCCCGCGCTGCTTGGCAACCGCGTCGGTGCCGCGATCGCGACCGCGGCCTTTGAAATAGTCATCGCGCTTCTGCCACTTCCACGAACCGGGCTTCTCGTAGTGCGCGTGGATGCGCTCGTAGAACTCCCTTGCGATGCCACCGATGGCGGCCTTGTTGCCGATGTCGGTCGCGCCGAGGCCGCCGGTGGTCAACCCGCCGAGATGACGGCTTGGCTCCAGCAGCAGCACGCTCTTGCCCTCGCGCGCCGCGGCGATGGCCGCCGCCACGCCACCGGAGGTCGCGCCGTAGATGACGATGTCAGCGCGGACGGGTTCGGTGGCATTCGCCGGGAACCACACGGTTTGTGCCAAAATAACTGTCACTGTGATGAACCATGTTTTCATTGTGTGCTCCATAGTGGTCGTCACGCTGAACGTGATGGCTACTTTAGAATCTCCTCGCGCACCTTGCCGTCGGTGCCGGTCATGTTGACGCCGAGCAAGCGCGCCACCGTCGGCGCCAGGTCGGTGGCGTCCATGTCGGGCAGTTTCACGCCGGGCCGGATGCCCGCGCCCCATGCGACGAATGTCGCCCGCATCTTCTGCTGCGCCGGATCGTAGCCGTGCGTGCCTTTGACGCCGCCGCTCACCGGCACGACCACCGCATCGCCGGCAGCGCTGTCTGAGAAGGCGAAACCCTCCTTCGCGCCGAGCACCAGATCGCCCATGCGCGAGTCCTTGTCGGGCGCGACCAAGCCAAACTTCGCGTAATCCTTCTGTTCAATCACCACCTCGATGCCATCAACGCTGCGAAACTCTTCGGCAAGCTTCGCCGCAGTCTCAGCACGGCGCTCCTTGTCGAGCACGTAGATGAATGTGCTGCCGCCCTGCCCCAATGCGGTCGCTTGGCGCGACACAATCTTGCTACCTTCCATCTTGATCAGGCCGTCCTGCTTCAGCTTCACGTTCGGCCGGATTTCGCGCGTGTAGGGATTGAAACCGTGGTCGGAAACAACGATGAACGTGGCGCGGCCAGGAAATGCCGCTTCCGTCGCGTTTAGAATGTCGCGCACACGGTCGTCCTCGTAGCGGCAAACCCAATACGCTTCGGGCGATTGCGGCCCGTGGGCGTGCTGGACGTGATCGGCATCCATCAGATGCACCATCAGCAGATTCGGGCGATGCGTGCGTATCACATGGCCCGCCATGCGCGCATACATCCAGTCGCGCTGCGGGCCGCCGGTCGCAGCCTTGCACCACGTCTCCTGCATCCAAAAAGGGATGTTCTCCTTGCGCAGTTCAGCAAGCCACGACTGCGTTGCGCATTTCTGGAAGAGATCGTCGGGGAAGATGTCCGGCACGGTCCAGTCGAGCGTCTTGGCGTTGCGGCTCGCGGGCCAGCAAATCGCCGCCGTCTTCAGCCCGGCGCGATGCACCACGTCGTAGATCGTCGGCACTTTCACAATCTCGTCCTTGTCGAACAGCGGGTCGGGAATGAACGCCACGCTCTTGCCGGCCTCGCGGTCCCAATAGGAATTGCCGATCACGCCATGGCGACCTGCCCAACAGCCGGTGGCCATCGTCGTGTGCGTTGGCCACGTCACCGACGGCATCGCGCACTTCATGCCCACGGCGCGAGCGCCTTCGCTAGCGAGACGGCGAATCGTCGGCATGTCGGCGTTCGGATCGTCGAGGTAGTAGGCCGCCAGCCCGTCCACACTGATGAGAACCACGATGCGATCCGCAGCCGGGGCCAAGGCGCCGGTCGAAGCCGTCTTGGTCGGCGTGGTCGCACAGCCAGCGATCAAGCCAAGGCACAGCGCGGAGAACAGGAATCTGATGAGACGAGAGTGAATCATGTTGGGCTTTCCTTTCAACGAGAGTTTGGCGCGAACATCCGTTACTGCAATGCGTGGCAGATTAGCGAAGAGCGGCTCGATTACAAGAGTTCTGTTGAGCGGCAAAGAATGACGTTGACAGCGGCGGCGGTTCGCGGCGTCATTCAGTCATGTCAGCCACGACTCTCTCCACGCTGAACCGGCGGGCGTTCATCCAATCGCTCGCGTCCCTTCCGCTGACCGGCCTTGCATTGGCCCGCGCTGCGGAAGACAAACTGCCGCCGTGCCGCGCTATCACACGTGGACCGAAGTTCCACTGGCGCGCTTATTACGACAAGCTGCTGTTCGACCCAACCAACCGCCTCGTGGTTTGCAACGAAGTGGACTTTGAGGGCCGTTCACCGACGGCGGACGACGTGATTCGCGTCGGCATGGTGGACACGAAGGACGGCGACAAGTGGACCGAACTCGGCATTTCGCGCGCTTGGAACTGGCAGCAGGGTTGCATGATGCAGTGGGTGCCGGGCAGCAAGAGCGAGGTGGCTTGGAACGACCGTGAGGGCGATCACTTCGTCTCTCACATTCTCGACGTAAAGACGGGCAAGAAGCGCACGCTGCCGAATCCATTCTACGCCCTCAGCCCCGACGGCCGATGGGGCGTCGCGCCGGATTTCCGCCGGCTCAACGACACCCGGCCCGGCTACGGCTACACAGGCATTCCCGACCCGAACTTCAATGTGCTCGCACCCGACAACGCCGGCATCTGGCGCGTGGATATGCGCACCGGCAAGCAGAAGCTGATCCTCTCGTTTGCCCAAGTCGCGAAGATTCCGTTCACGGGACAGGCCGAACTGGCGTTCACGCCGGAGTCAAAGCACTGGTTCAACCACCTACTCGTCAACACCAACGGCACGCGGTTCTTCTTCCTGCATCGCTGGACGATTCCGCCGAAAAAAGGCTTTTTCACTCGCGCGTTCACGGCCAAGCCGGACGGCACCGATCTCTACCAGCTCATTCCCAACGGCAAGGTCTCGCATTTCGTCTGGCGCGACGCGAAGCACATCACCGCCTACGCCGGCCATCCGCCCACGAACGAGTGGAAGTTCTGCATCTTTGAGGACAAGACCCGCAACGTGGAAGTCATCGGCGAAGGCGTGCTCAACAAGGGCGACGGCCACATCACGCACGTGCCCGGCACGCGCAATCAGTGGGTGCTCAACGACACCTATCCCGACAAGCAGCGTTGCCAGAATGTCCACATGTTCCACATCCCGACCAAGCGGCGCGTCGAACTCGGCCACTTCCTCTCGCCGAAGGAATACAGCGGCGAGTGGCGCTGCGACACGCACCCGTGTTGCAGCCGCGACGGGAAGAAGGTCATCCTCGACTCGCCGCACAACGGCGGACGCCAGGTTTACATGATTGATATCGCCGAGATCGTTGGTTGAAAACTGCGGAGAAAGATTCCATGAATGCAAGAACCCTCATCAAACTCGTGGCGGCGCTCTGCGCAGCAGCCGCCGTCGCCCTTACCCCGGCCAACGGCCAGCAGAAAGCGCCCTTGCCGAAGCCGCCCGTGTTCAAGGCAGGCTTCGCCGAGCGCGACATCACGCCCGATATCGGCATGGAAGCGCCTGGCGGCTACGGCAAGAGCTATCACCGGACGTTCCACGACCCATGCAAGGTCCGCGCCGTTGTGTTCGATGACGGCAAGAGGCGCGTCGCGCTCGTTGGCATTGACTTGCTGTTCGTCACGCGCGACTTCGTGAAACAAGTGCGCGCGGAAATTGAGAAACGCTGTGGCATCAAGCCGGAGTGCGTCCTTATCGGCGCGTCACACTCACACTCTTCAGGACCAATGGGAATGGCCGAGCCGGGCGATTTCGACAACGCCTCGCCACTGGTCAAAGAACTGGTTAACGACAAGTCCATCGTCTCCAATCCTGGCTACACGCAACTGATGAAGAAACAGACTGTCGAAGCCGTCGCGTTCGCCAACGAGCTGCGCACCGACGCGAAGGTCGCCGTCGGCTTCGGCCACGAGGACAAGGTCGCTTTCAACCGCCGCATGCGCATGAAGAACGGTCTGAGCTTCACTCATCCCGGCGCAGGCAATCCCGACATCGTTGGCTACGCGGGACCGACTGATCCGCAAGTTGGCGTCGTCGGTGTGTGGGACTTGAAGGGCAACCTGCTCGGCGTGGTGGTGAACTTCTCCTGCCACGCGACGACCGCGCCCGGCGGTATCTCAGCGAACTGGATTTGGGCGATGGAGCAGACGTTGCGCGGCGTGACCGGCAATGCGTCGTTGCCTGTCGTCTTCATGCAAGGCGCGTGCGGCGATATCACACAAGTGGACAACCTCACCAAGACACAGAATCCCGCCGCCGAGGAATGGTGCCAGCTCGTCGGCGGCCGCGTCGGCGCAGAAGCATTCAAGACGCTCCTGCTGATCCGTCGCGGCGCGGACAGCGACATCCCGCTCAATACGCGGCAGAAAGTCTGGAACATCAAGCGCCGCGCGCCGTCGCCGGAGAAAGTGAAAAAGGCGCTGGAGTTGGTTCAGAAGACCCCGAAGGAAGTCGGCGCGACAGAGTGGACCTTCGCGAAGGAGACAGTGGTGCTTGACGCGCTGATGAAGTCGCGCCCGGAGGTGGAGGTGGAGGTGCAGGCTGTTCAGGTCGGCCCGGCGGTGTTCGTGACGAACATGGCGGAGTATTTTGTGCAGTTCGGCCTCGACATCAAAAAGGGCAGCAAGTTCCCGTTTACCTTTCCCGTCGAGTTAGCCAATGGCATCTGCGGTTACGTGCCGACCGAGGAAGCGTTCGGCCCGCACGGCGGCGGTTACGAAACGCGGCTTAGTTCCTACAGCAATCTGGAAATCACCGCCGGTCGCCAGATGGCCAACACCGGCATCGCGCTGGCCAATGAGATGACGCCTGGCCCCGTGCCGCAACCACCGCCCCCCCCAGTGTCCAAAACACCTTGGGGTTACGGTGCTGTGCCACCTGAACTGGAATAGATCCCATGCCCATCTACATTCCGCCGATCACGCGTCGGCAGTTCCTAAGAGGCTCGCTCGCCGCTGGCGTGAGCCTGCTGCTCCCGCGCCAGCTCTGGGCCGAGGACAAACCAGCCGACCTGAACACCTGGGCGCTGCTCTCCGACACGCACATCGCCGCCGACCGTGCGAAGATCGCGCGCGAGGTGAATCTGGCCGAGCACTTTGAGACGGTCGTGCGCGAGGTCGTCGCGCTGCCGCAGCGGCCCGGCGCGGCGCTCATCACCGGCGATTGCGCGTTTCTCAAAGGTGAAAGAGGCGACTACGCCGCCTTTGCTGGACTGGCGCAACCGATCCGCGCCGCCCAGATTCCGCTCTACCTTGTGCCCGGCAATCACGACGATCGCAACCATCTGCGCGCGGCATTTACCGAGGCGAAGGCCACAAGGCGGCCAAGCGCCGACCGGTGCATTGCCTTGGTCCACGCGCCGTTGGCAAACTGGTTTCTGCTCGATTCGCTCGACCAGACCAACTCCACACCCGGTGTGCTCGGCGAGACCCAACTTGCGTGGCTCGCCCAGACGCTCGACGCCAACGCCGACAAGCCGGCGATCATCGCCGCGCACCATAACCCCGACGATTGCTCGCGTCCGAAACCAAGCGGTCTGCTCGACACAGCACGACTGCTGGAAGTGATCCTGCCGCGCAAGCAGGTGAAGGCCTACGTCTTCGGCCACACCCACGTCTGGAAGGTCGCGCGCCACGACAGCGGCATCTACTTCATCAACCTGCCGGCAACCGCCTACGTGTTTGGCAAAGGCGTGCCATCCGGCTGGGTGCTCGCGACGCTAAAGCCCGACGGCGCGCGGCTCCAACTCAACTGCATTGACCGCGCCCACGCTCAGCACGGGCAGACGGTGGAACTGAAGTGGCGAGCCGCTCTATAAGCAGGAATCTTTCTAGCTATCCAGTTTCCAATCTTCTGTTTTTACTCCCCATCTTATTGTCGCTTCGTGCTGGGCTTCGTCGCGCGTGAGATGCCAGCTATCAAACTCTGATGGTTCGTCAAGGCTACGGTGCATGTATAGGAACCATCCACCCGTATCCTTGCGGTCTTCCTCCAGAACCAGCCAGCATATCCCTTGGTTGCGGGAATCCACTGGAACCTCCGCTATAAGACGATCCCGAGAACTCATGGAATGGGAAAGAGATTCTATACCAACGTCCATCCCTTCCGATACGGCCGGCGGATGAGGGCGGCGGCTTCGGGGCAGTTCCTGGCCTTGAGCGCGACGGTGTCCCATTCGAGTTTCTTGCCGAGGCGGTAGGCGACGTTGCCGAGGTGGTTGGCCTCGGTAAGCGCGCCGGAGTATTCGAAGTTGCACGTGGTCGGCTTGCCGATCTTGCACGCGTCAATCCACTCGGCGTGATGACCAAGCGACTTCGGGATGAACGGGTCGGGGCGTTTGAAGTCCTTGAACTTCTCCTCCGGCAGCAGCATGTGCTTGCCGTAGTCAGAGAGCAGCATGCCTTTGTCGCCGACGAACAACGCGGCACTCTTCCATGGCGGGATTTTGCCTTCGGTGTATTGCGGCGGTTTCATCTGGCCCTGATACCACGTCAGCTTCACCGGTGGCAGTTCACCGCGCGTGCCATAGGTGTAGGTCGCGCTCATGGTGGCAGGCGCGATCTCCGGATGCGCCAGCGGGCCGGCGCCCTCGATGGTCAGCGGCGCGTCGAGCTTCAGCGCCCAGAACGGCAGGTCATTCCAGTGGCTGCCGAGGTCGGACATGGTGCCGTTGCCGAAGTCCCACCAGCGATACCACTTCGAGCCGGGGATGTAGATCGAGTTGAACGGCCGGAACGGCGCGGGACCAATCCAGAGGTCCCAATTCAGGCCCGCAGGCACAGGCTCCTCTTCCTTCGGCCTCTCCAGCGTGACCACGCGGTCGCCGTATGTCTTCGCATCCTCCGGACTCTGACGGCCCCACGTGCGGTCCACCCAGACGTGCGCCTCGCGCACCGGGCCAATCGCGCCGGTCTGGATCAACTCGACGACGCGGCGGTAATTGTCGCCGGCGTGGATCTGCGTGCCCATTTGTGTGGCAACCTTGAGACCACGCAACGTCTCCCGAATCTGGCGACACTCATAGACGTCGTGCGTGAGCGGTTTCTCGCAATAGACGTGCTTCTTGTGCTTCAGCGCCCGCATGACGACCAACGCGTGGGTGTGCTCGGTGGTGCTGACCACGACGGCGTCGAAGCCTTTGGCGTCGTCGAACAGTTTGCGGAAGTCCTCGTATTTCTTCGCCTGCGGAAACTTCTGGGCCGCCTTCTCGATGTTTGGCTCGAACACGTCGCAGAGCGCGACAATGTTCTCGGTCTTGCCGACCTCGCCCATATTGGAGCCACCACGACCGCCAGCGCCAACGACGGCGACGTTGAGTTTGTTGTTAAGGTTCTGCCCGCGCAGCAAAGCCGGCGCGCCGAGCACGGTCGCCCCCGCAGCGAGCGCGGAGGATTGCAAGAAACAGCGGCGGTTGATGCGATGGGAAACGAGGGAGGAAGCGAGAGGCAATTTCATGGCGCCTCTCTACGCCGGTCGGGCTGCGGTGACAAGCAGATTCCGCGGCGCAAGCGGGACAAACTACTCACCGTAGAGATGCGAAGCACGCGGCAGGAATATCCATCCTATCCCCCCTTCTTCTTCCCCCGAGCCTTACCACCCTTGCCAGCACCGCGCTTGATGATCGTTTCCTCCGGGTCGGGGTCGGGAACCTTGAGTTCACTGCGCAGACGGGTGAGTTCGGTTTCAAGCTGTTTCTGCACGTCAGCGTAGTCGGGCTGGCCATAGACGCTGCGCAGCTCGCGCGGGTCTTTTTGAAGGTCGAAGAGCTCCCAGTAGTTGAACGCCGGCTCATAGAAGCGGACGAGTTTGTAGCGGTTGGTGACGACACCATAGTGGCGCGCAACGCTGTGAACGGCAGGGTGCTCGTAGTAGTGGTAGTAGAAACTCTTCCGCCAATCGCCCGGCGTCTGGCCTTTCAGCAGTGGCACGAAGCTGCGGCCCTGCATCTCGGCGGGAATTGGGGCGCCCGCCGCTTCCAGGAACGTCTCAGCGAAGTCGAGGTTCGAGACCAAGTCCTTGTTGACGCTGCCGGGCGTGGTAACGCCGGGCCAGCGCACCAGCAACGGCGAGCGGAGCGATTCCTCGAAGATCCAGCGCTTGTCGAACCAGCCGTGCTCACCAAGATAGAAGCCTTGATCAGAAGAATAAACGACGATGGTGTTCTCGGCGAGGCCCGCGTCATCGAGGAACTTCAGCAGCCGGCCGGCGTTCTCGTCCACGCTCTTGATGCAGCCGAGGTAGTCGTGCATGTAGCGGTTGTATTTCCAGCGGACGAGATCCCTGCACTGCGGATTTGCTTTGCGGAACGCCTCGTTGCGCGACTCGTAGTATTGGTTCCAAACCTTGAGTTGCTCCGGCGTGAGCTGTCCCGGCGTGACGAGCTTGAGGTCTCTTTCCGTCATCGTCTTCTCGATGGTCATGTCCTGTTCGTGCTCGGCTTTGCCGCGGCCCGCGTAGTCGTCGAACAGGGTCTCAGGCTCGGCATACTTGCGGTCGCCGTCGTGGCCAAGGTCCTTCAGGTTCGGCTCCCACTCGCGATGCGGCGCCTTGTTGTGGCACATAAGCAGGAACGGCTTGGACTTGTCGCGCTTCTTGAGCCACTCAATCGAGAGATCGGTGATGTTCTCGGTGACGTAGCCGTCGTGCTTGACGCGTTCGCCGTTGCGGATCATCGGCGGGTTGTAATAGACGCCCTGGCCGGGAAGGATCTCCCAATAATCGAAACCCGTCGGGTCGCTGACGAGGTGCCACTTGCCAACGATGGCGGTCTGGTAGCCGGCGGACTGCAACAGCTTTGGCATCGTGGTCTGCGAGCCGTCGAAGCGGCTATTGCCGTTGTTGTAAAAGCGGTTCGCGTGGCTGTATTTGCCAGTCATCACCGTCGCGCGGCTCGGCCCGCAAATCGAGTTGGGCACGAGGCAACGGTCGAACCGCATGCCCTCGCGCGCAATCCGATCGAGGTTCGGCGTCTGGATGAGCTGGCGCGGATCGTTGTAGGCGCTGATGGCTTGATAGGCATGGTCGTCGGAAAAGATGAAGACGATGTTGGGCCGCTTGGACTCAGCGGCCCCGGCCAGCACGCAGCCAGCCGCGATAATGAAGGCAAGCAGTTGTTTCATGTTTCGCTGGCTCGTTCAAACATCATAACCCCGATCTTCCACCAAACGCGCCAGAAGACACGAAGAAAGCCACAGCCTTTCTGCTGTCTCGTTCTCAGCGTGATCAGCGAGAATTTTTCCGCGCTAGACTTTCGGCTCCCAACCTTTGCGATATTCAGGCCGGCGCCAGAGGGCCATCGCCTTTGGATCGCCGACGATCTTGCCGGTCTTCTGGTCCACGCTGATGGTGTGGCCGGTGCGAGCGGCGATGTTGGCGTAGTGGCAAAGCATCGTGCTCTTCTGGCATTCGCCAATCTCGGAGTTGGGACGTTTGCCGGTGCGAACGCAATCCACGAAGTTGGCGAAGTGTTCGTCCTCGCCGCCTGCGCCGCGCACGGTGTCGCCCTCGCCACTGGTCTTCTGGCCGGTGACTTCCTTGCCTTTCTTGTCGAAGAGTTTATAGCCGGTGCCCATGATCATGATGGTTCCTTCATCACCGTAGAACGTGATGCTGGACTGCGTCTCAGCTTTGCGGTCGTGTGAGCAACTTTGTTCCCATGTGACAAACTTGTCGCCAAAATCAAACGCCGCGATACCGGTGTCGGGCGTTTCCTGGTCGTCCTTGCAAAGGTAGCGGCCACCGCCCCACGTGACGCGCCGCGGAATGTCCACGCCGAGACCCCAACGACAGACATCGAGATAGTGGATGGCGTTGTTGCCGAGTTCGCCGTTGCCCCAGTGCCAGAAGAAATGCCAGTTGTAGTGAATGAGGTTGTCTTTGTATGGCCGGTCAGGGGCCGCGCCTTGCCAAAGTTCGTAATCAAGCCACTCCGGCACGGGCGCGGGTTTGCCAACGCCAATGGTGGGACGGAGACGCGTATACCAACTGCGCGCCGTCAACACCTTGCCGATCGCGCCGCTCTTGATCTTCCCGATGGCTTCGATGACGCCAGACATGCTGCGACGTTGATTGCCCATCTGGACGACGCGTTTGTATTTGCGGGCAGCGGCGACCATCGTCTCGGACTCGAAGGGGTCGTGGCTGCCGGGTTTCTCGACATAGACGTGTTTGCCGGCCTTGCAGGCGAGAATGGTGGCGATCGCGTGCCAATGGTTTGGCGTCGCAATGGTGATGGCGTCCACGGATTTATCTTCGAGGACGCGGCGAATGTCCTTTTCGCCCTTCGGCTCCTTGCCCGTCTTGGCGGCCACGGCTTTGACGCCTTTTGCAAGGGCGCGCGAATCCACGTCGCAAATGTAACCGATCTCGACGTTCGGCAAGCCGAGCAACGCCTTGATGTGCGCCCCACCGCGGCTGTTGCAGCCCATGACGGCGACGACGAGTTTGGAGTTCGCGGCGGCGGCGGTCGCTGGCAACACGGAGCGCCAGGCGGCAAGGCCGGCTCCGATGGAGGCGGACTGTTGGAGGAAAACTCTACGATTGATTGATTGGTTCATAGCGGTATCATCCTACCCAAGACTTTATATTATGAAAACCATAACTTCACTGCTCACCACGACCCTTATCCTCACCACCGCCATCTGCTTTAGCGCCGACCTTCGCATCGGCTTAATCGGGTTGGATACCTCGCACGTCATCGCGTTCACAAAAACACTGAACGACCCGAAGGACAAGAACCATGTTGCTGGCGCCAAAATTGTCGCGGCGTTCAAGGGCGGCAGCAAGGACATCGAGTCGAGTTGGTCACGCGTGGACAAATACACCGAGCAGTTGAAGAAGGATTTCGGCGTTAAGATTTACGACTCCATCGAGGAGATGTGCAAGAACGTGGACGCAGTGATGCTGGAGAGCGTGGACGGACGGCCGCACCTGAAGCAAGCGCGCCCCGTCATCAAGGCCGGCAAACCGCTGTTCATAGACAAGCCGATGGCCGGCTCGTTGCGCGACGCGCTGGAGATCTTCCGGCTGGCGAAGAAGAACAAGGTGCCGGTGTTCAGCGCCTCATCGCTGCGGTTCGGCAAGACCACTCAGGCCGTTCGCAACGGCTCCGTCGGCAAGGTGCTCAGCGCGTGGACGTCCAGCCCCGTCAGCCTGGAGCCGCATCATCCGGAGCTGTTCTGGTATGGCATCCACGGTGTCGAGTCGCTGTTTACAGTGATGGGCGCGGGCTGTGAGACGGTCAAACGCGGCACGACTGAAGACGGCCGAATTGAAGTAACCGGCACGTGGAGTGGCGAACGGACAGGCATTTTCCGCGAAGGCGCAAAGACCAAAGGCAGCAAACCCTACGGCGGCGTTGTCAAAGGCGAGAAAGGTGAGGCTGAGGTAGGTGCTTACGATGGCTACGCGCCATTGTTGGTCGAAGTGATCAAGTTCTTCCAAACCGGCGTGTCGCCCGTTCCGGAGCGCGAGACAATCGAGATTCTCGCGTTCATGACAGCCTCCGACGAAAGCAAGAAGCTTGGCGGCCAGCCGGTGAGTATCAGCGACGTGTTGAAGAAGAACGGCGGGAACTGAGGACGTCATGATCCGGCGATGCCTGAAGGCTCAACTCTGGCTCACGTTGCTGCTCGGCGCGACAGCAGCAATGGCAGCAACGACAACAGACAATGATTACGTCGTTGTCGCGAGAAAGCTGATCCGCTACATCAACGCTGACGATCAGGACAGGATTCACCAGATGCTTGCCTCGACATTGCGCGGCGCGTTTCCAGAAGCAAAGGCGCGGCCGTATTTCCGCAACATCATCGCCCAGCGCGGCAAATTGGTCCGAGTCAAGGACTCGGTCGTCAACAACTACGGCGCCGGCGTGCAGGTGGAAGCCGAACGCGGCGACTGGAACATCGCATTGACACTCGACCGCAAAGGTTTGATCGCCACCCTCAACATCACGCCGCTCGGCCCGCTCATCGCGCTGCCAGAGCGCAATAAGACACTGATGCGGCTGCCGTTCGACAAGGAATGGTATGTGGTCGAGGGCGGCGCGACGGCGGCGTTAAATCACCACGCCAACTCGCGCACCCAGCGCCACGCGCTGGACTTCTCAATCCGCGATGCGAAAGGCAATACCTACACTGACGACGGCAAGGACAACGGGGACTATTACGCCTACGGCATGGAAGTCCTCGCGCCCGCCGACGGCACGGTCGTAATGGTGATTGACGGCGTGCCCGACAACAAACCCGGCTCGGCGAGCGGCTTCCACGCCGGCGGCAACTGCGTCATGATCAAACACAGCGAGAGCGAATACAGCGTGCTCGCGCAGATGATACCCGGGTCACTCAGCGTGAAGGTCGGCGACGCCGTGAAAACCGGCCAACCGATCGGCAAGTGCGGTAACAGCGGCAACTCCGGCGAGCCGCACGTGCACTTCCATTTGCAAAATCTCCCCGCAATGCCGGATGCGTTTGGTTTCGAGCCCTACTTCCAAAACATCCGCGTCACCCGCGACCTGAAGGCACGCATTGAGAGGGATTACTCCCCGATCCGCGGCGACAGTGTTGCACAACAACCTGTCGAAGCCACCGCGCCGAAACCGGTGAAGTAAAGGCACCGCGCCGCCTTACGCGCGCAGACGCAGGATCGCCGCCGCAGCGTCGGGACCGATGTCACCGTGCTCGCCAAAGACTACCTTGCGCTCCGCAAACCTCGCACTGACTTTCGCTGCGGCGTCCTCGGCGGAAATCTTGTAAGCGCCCAGACACGTTAGCATGCCGATGGAGTTGAAGAATGCTTCTGTTTTCGCGATGGCCGCCTCGGCAGACGTCACGTTCCAGACGCGCCGGCCATACTGTTCCAACTTCGCGTTCTTCTGCGCCAGCTTGTGCTGCCAGACGCCCAGCATGACGATGGCCAGCGTCTCGGCGTGGTCCAAGCCGTAGAACGCCGTCATCTCGTGGCCGATCATGTGCGTGGCCCAATCCTGCGGCACACCACAACTGATGAGCGTGTTCAGCGCCAGCGTCGCGCTCCACATGAAAGATGCCCGCGCCTCGTAGTTACGCGGCTCCGCCAGCGTCATCGGCCCAACCTCGACGAGCGTCTGGAGCACGGACTCCGCCAACCGATCCTGCAACGGCGCATCGGCCGGGTAGGTCATATATTGCTCCATCACATGCGCGAACGCGTCCACGACGCCGTTGCGCACTTGTTTTTGCGGCAGCGTGAAGGTCGTCTCCGGGTCGAGCACCGAGAAGACCGGGAACGAATGGTTGGAAGTGAAAGGTAGTTTCTCCTGCGTCGTCCGGCGCGAGATAACGGAGTTGCCGTTGGCCTCGGAACCGGTGGCAGGCAGCGTCAATACGGTGCCGACGGGCAGCGCAGCTTTGACGCCGTCGCCGCCACTGCGAAGGATGTCCCAAGGGTCCGCGCCGGTGAAGCATGTCGCTGCAGCGATGAACTTGCCCGCGTCCAACACCGACCCGCCGCCCACGGCGAGGATAAAGTTGATATGCTCGCGTTTCACCACGTCCACAGCCCTGAGACAGGTCTCGTAAAGCGGATTAGCCTCGATGCCAGCAAACTCCACGACCCGATGTTTCTTCAATGCGCTTTTCACTTGGTCATAGACACCGTTGCGTTTGATGGAGCCGCCACCATAAAGAAACAGCACCGGCGCGCTCGACGGCACGCGCGTGGCGATTTTCGCTATCATGCCCCGCCCGAACAAAATCTCAGTTGGGTTCTTATAAACAAAGTTCTGCATCGTTGTTTCCTCCGTGAATGTGGAGTCAGCTTACCGCCAGTCGCTCCGGATTTCCACCGCCTTCACGAGCGCGGCCAAAACACCAGAAGCGAAATGCCGACGGCAAACACCACCGCGAAGAGGACGGCGATCCTTGCCAGCAGCCTGCGCGTGCCGAGCACGGCCACAGTCAGGCCCTTGAAGATCAGGTTCGACAGCGAAGCCAGGAGGATCAGCCGCCAACCGGTGTCGGCGTCCAGGCGGTTGTCCTTGATCATTTGCGCGGTGGACAATGAAATCGCATCCACATCAGTGAAGCCCGACAACGCCGCCACCACGTAGAGACCACCCTCGCCAAAGTGCGCCTTGCCGGCAGCAGTGGCGAGCAACACGACCGCTAAGAGCAATCCAAACACGATTGCCGGCTTCAATTCGGTCGGGTTGGTCTGCTCGGGCATCTGCACCGGGTCGTGGCGTTCCTTGAACCACAGGCCGACACAGAGCACGACCAGTGCGCCCAGCATCGCGCCAAGCGGTGGTGCCACCACACTCAACGACAGCGGTGCAATGGCAGCGAGAATCACCAGCACGCGACAATACAAAATCGTCGAAGCAACAAGGATGACAAACGCTGCGAGATTCTCGCTATTCACAATCGCATGGCTGCGCCGTGCGTAGCTCACCGTTGTCGCCGTGCTGGAGATCAACCCGCCGAGCACGCCGCTGATCATCGCGCCAGCATTCCGACTGAAGAACTTGTAGGCGACATAGCCGGCGAGGCTGATAGCGACGATGAACACAACGAATAACCAGAGGCGGTGAGGATTGAGCACCGCGTAGGGACCGTAAGTCTGATTCGGCAGCACCGGCAGAATGACCAGCGTGATCAGCACGAACTGCATGATGGCCTTGAAATCCGCCTCGCCGATCTTCGCCGCCAGCGCGTGCAACTGCGGCTTCAGATAAAGCAGCACAGCCACGCCGCCGCCGATAGCAACTGCCACGGGTGTGAGACCGTTCACCAAATAGGCACCGACGCCGAACATCAACAGAATGGACACCTCTGTGGTCAAGCCGGGATCGGTCTCACCCATCTTCATCCGGGCCAGGTTGCCCGAAAACACCATCGCCGCGAGCGCGAGAAACCCGGCCGCGATCACCCAGCCGCCGTAATCCCTGGCGAGCATCGCGCAGACCGTCCCGAACACGGTGATGATCGGAAACGTGCGGAACCCCGCCAGCCGCGTCTCGGACCGTTCCCGCTGCAAGCCCACCAGCAATCCCAATCCCAGCGCGACGGCAAGCAGATAGAAGATTCTTTGCAACTCCATGGCCAACTCCATCCGTGGTTCACTTCACACCCATCACGACGATGATGATCAGGTCTATGACGAACAACGCCACTATAGAGATTTCCAGCACCAACATCACGCGATTTGTGCTGTCCTGCTGCAACATCGTGTAGAGGCCGTCCAGCGCGCGCAGTTTCTGGTTCACGTTGCCCTCCCATTCCGACAGATGGAAGCGCGCCGCGCAACCCATGTAAATCCGCGCCAGATGCCAGTCGCCGAAGAACTTCGTGATGTTTGACAACTCGTCGGCCACCTTCGCGAGGTCCATCTTGATCTCGCGCAACTCATCAAGCACGCGCTGGCGGGCGCGGAACGCGTGTGGCCGTGCCACCACCTCCACGTCGTCATAAGCCTTGTCGAGCACCTGGTCGAGCTTTGCGTCATAGACCTTCAACTCCTCCAGTTGCAGGTTGGCCACCTCCAATACATAAAGCGTGTCGTGATAGCCTTCCGGCGTGTCCACCAGCAACGCCGTGTCCCAATCCACCACGGCCAGATCGTTCTGGTAGTAGGAATACTGATACTTCAGCGTCTCCTGCACCTCCTGCTCACTGAGCCGCGACGGGTCCGCCTCGCCGCCGAGCAGCGCGGCCACCTCGCGCTCGTTGCGGTGCAGCCACCGCTCCATCGGCTCACCGGCATTGACGCCCACCACTGGCGTGTTGAGGCAAAAGATCGTGTAAACCTCCGCCTCCTCCAGCGCGGTGACCGGCGTGTCGAGATGCGGCCTCCAGTTATCAAACAGCCGTTGCGCGATCTCCTGCACGCGGCCGTCGAGCGTCGTGCCATCCTTGAAACGCAGGTTGCGGAACGCAAGGAAATCTGTAATGCGCTCGCAAGTGACCGGCACCCGCACCTTCACCGAGATGGCGCCGAGCGAGAACAGCTTGACGGAACTGGTGACCGTCACCGGGCCGTTGGTGGTTTCCAGTTGCGCTTCCTCCATTTGGACCGAAAGAGGCCGGTAAACCGGAAACTCCCGTGGCGCGTCCTTGAGCCGGCCGATCTGGAAACGCTCCGCCGCCCCGAGCATCTTCTTCTCGATCTCGGCAAGGTTCGCCTCGTATGCGATGTCGTAGGCGTAAAGATAAATGACTTCGCCTTTCATTCTCGTCTCCTGCTCGTATCTGGCACCTCTTGCCTCAACAGATTACAATCAACATTACCACATCCGCCGGCCGAGGCCAGTTCACGGTCCATTCGCGCGTTCAATCTACAGTCTGAGCCTTCGGCGGACGGCTCGTTGAAAAGCGGACTGGTTCAAGCAACGCCATGCCTTGTCCAGCTTCGCTAGGTGTTCGCGGCGGCGTTGCTTGAGAAGCGACACGAGGGAACGCGGCGGTTTCAATCCGCCGGACAACAGGCGCTGCAAGCCAACATCGGCGTCGTGGATACGGGCCAGCGACCGCTCGGCGTCGTGGATGCGCTCGGTCAGTTCCTTGATCGTTGCGCCCAGCACCGGCGAGAAAAACTCGCCGAGGTAGCGCGCGCGGCGCAGGGTGATGCGCAGGCGATGCAAGTCGTCGGATGATTTGGAGTGGCGCAGACGCGCGAGGGCGCGGGCGCGGTTCAGTCGTCTCCGGAGATGGCGGCGCGCGAGTTTCTGCAATGGCACGGACGGCGAGGTCTTGGCCAGCCGGGGCAGATCCAACCGCAGCAACCGGCCCATCTCCAACTTGAGCGCGGCGATCTTCCGCTCGGCCAAGTGGCGGCGCACGACCCGAAGCTGCCGGCGTTGGCGGCAGATTTGACGTCGGACAAACGCAGGCCAGCCCGGCTCTTTCGCAAACTGTCTCTCCACGTCATCGCTCGTCAGAAACACCACCAGCACATCGGCGTCGCGTGGCGGTCCCAACGTCCGGTTCAAGCGTTTGAGGACGCGGGCGACCTTCTCCGCGGAGGTTCCCGCCAGCGGCCCGCGAAACGCGCGCAGCACGGCGCGCGTCCGGCGGATGGCGACGCGGATGTCGTGCAGCGGCCTTGGGCTTTTGCCTTTCATCGCGCCGTCCACGTTGATCAAGACGGTCTTGAACTGCAACGAAAGCAGTCGTCGTGCTGCCTCAAGGACATGCAAGCCGCGCCGCAACAAAGCCGGGTCGGCGTCACGGCCACCGGCGGCAGGAATGAGTTCGATGCCCAACGGAAAGACCGACCACCAAAGATCGGACTTCTGGTCGGCGCGCTCAATGTTGTAGGGAAACCGGCTGGAGCGAACGGTCACTCGAACCGCGCCGGCCGCAAACTCCACGCCCTTGATGGACGCGTCCTGCTGGTGGCCGTAGTCCAAGCCATCCGCCACACGCAGCAGAGCACCGAGCCGGAGCGCACGCTGCGGGTCGGGCAATCGCCTGACCAGCCGGTGCCGCCGGAGCGCAGGAACAGCGCCCGAATGCAACAGCATGACAGCGGCAATCAGGTTGCGATCCGAATCCGAATAGCCGCCCAGCCCCTCGCGCAGAACAATGCCGGCTCCGGTTTCGCGGTGGGCTGTCGCGTTCACGCTGTAGGCGATGTCATGCAAGCGGCTGGCTGTTTTCAGGATCGCGCGGTCGGCGGCCGGGAGCTTCAGCCGCTTCCGGGTCGCGTCGAACAGCCGGAGCGCCAAGGTGGTGACGTGCCCGGTGTGCGCGTCTTCGTTGTCGTATTTGCGGCAGAGCTGCTCAATCGTCGGCTTGTCCGCCCTGTGTGCCGCGCTCATGGCTCACTTCCTCGTTGCCTTCGCCGGAAGCTGTGGTTCAAACACCATGTAAAGGTTTTTCTGCGCCTGCTGTGCTGCCCCGCTCGCCTCCCGGTAGAACACCTCCTGCGCGCGCAGCGGCTTGCCGCGCCGCGCCGGTTTGACGCGCTCGTAGCTGCCGTCGGGCAACAGGCGGCGCGCTTTGACCGTGTCCCTCATGCACGTCTTCAGAATCGAAACCAGCCGGCTCCGGCACGCCGGATCCTCGACGGGCACGAGCAATTCCACGCGCCGGTCCAGGTTGCGCGGCATCCAGTCGGCGCTGGAGATGAACACGCGCTCCTCGCCGCCGTGGAGGAAGTAGAAGACGCGGCTGTGTTCGAGAAACCGGTCGAGGATGCTGGTGACGGTGATGTTCTCGCTGAGGCCGGGCACGCCGGGGCGCAGACAGCAAACGCCACGGATGTTGAGGTCTATCTTGACGCCAGCCTGCGACGCGCGGTAGAGCGCCTCGATCACGTCGCGATGCACGAGCGCGTTGAGCTTGGCCATGATGCGCGCCTTCTGCCCTTGTTTGCAGCGCTCAATCTCACTCTCGATCAGTTCGATGACGCGCGGCAGCAGACCGTGCGGTGCCGCCTCGATTTTGCGATACTGGATCGGCTGCGAGTAGCCGGTGATGGCATTGAAGAACGCCGTGGCGTCGGCGGCGAAGTCCTCGTTGCAGGTCATCAGGCCAACGTCGCTGTAAATGCGCGCCGTAACCTCGTTGTAGTTGCCGGTGCCGAAGTGCATGTAGCGTCGGATGCCCGTCGGCTCGCGGCGGACGACGATGCAAATCTTCGCGTGAACCTTCAGTCGCTTCAAACCGTAGATAACCTGCACGCCGGCATGCTCGAGCGCCTCGGCCCACTCGATGTTGCGCGCCTCGTCGAAACGCGCCTTCAACTCCACCAGCGCCGTCACCAGCTTGCCGCGGCCGGCGGCGCGGGCCAGCGCCGCGACGATGCGGCTGTTCTCGTTCGTCCGATAGAGAATCTGTTTGATCGCCAGCACATCAGGGTCGTCCGCAGCCTGCTCGATGAACCGCACCACCGGATCGAAACTCTGGAACGGATGGAACAGCAGCACGTCCTTGCGCGCAATGACATCGAACATCCCCGCGTCGGGCGGAACATCGGGCGAAGGTTGCGGCGGCCACGGCTTGTCCTTGAATTTGTCGAACCCCGGCAGCTTGACCAACGCCCAAAACGCCGAGAGGTCAATCGGGCCTGGCACCTTGTAAATCTGCTCGAAGGTTATCCTGAGCGCCTGCCGCAAGAACGCGAGCGCCACCTCGGAAATCCGCTCGTCCGCCTCCAGCCGCACGCAGTGGCCGCGCTTGCGCGCGTCGAGCGCCTCCCGCATGTGGCCGAGCAGGTCGCCGGCTTGGTCTTCGCGGATCGCAAGATCGGCGTTTCGCGTGATGCGGAACGGCACACACTCCACGACCGTCTCGCCAGGGAAAAACCGCGCGATGAACGCGGCGATGATTTCCTCCAGCGGGACACAGGTGTATTTCGCCTGATCGGGCACGGCAATGAACCGCGCCAGCGTCCGCGGCAGGTGCATGACCGCGAACCGCGGCGTTTGCGGCAAATCCTTGTCCGGCTCCAGCCGCACCAGCAGGTTCATCCTCAGCCCTGGCAGCAACGGAAACGCCGCCAGCATCTTGACCGCGATCGGCGAGATGAGCGGATAGAGGTCGTGGGTAAAGATGCGTTCGACGTGCGCGAGTTGCTCCGGGCTGAGCGCCTCGACGCGGACGCGCTGGATGCCGGCCGCCGACAGCTCCGGGTCCAACTCCTTCAGCAGGCATTGGTATTGGTCCGCCACGAGCCGCTGCGTGCGGCGACTGATCTCGGCCAGTTGCTGTTCCGTCGTGAGACCGTTGGGATCGAGCGCGCTCTTGCCTTCCTCCAGCAACTGCCGCAGGCCGCCGACGCGCACCATGAAGAATTCGTCGAGGTTGGAGCTGCTGATGGCGAGAAACTTCAGCCGCTCCAGCAACGGCACTGTCGCGTCGCGCGCCTCTTCCAACACGCGGGAGTTGAACTCCAGCCAGCTCAACTCGCGGTTCAGCATCTGTGAGTCACTCTTAGCCATGGGTAATCGCCTCATCCGCGCTGAGGGCGGTGCGCAACTCCACCTTCGTGCCAAAAATCTGCTCGAACATGTTCGCCTTGTCCCGCATCGCCAGTTGTTCCAGCGTCAGGTCGGCCACGTCATGCACCGTGATGATGAACCGGTCCTTCTCCTGCGAAAAAGTGACGTTCTTCAGGTCCTGCAAGTGTTTACGGTCCAGACAGTCCGCCAACCGCAGCATGGCGGCCAGCTTGGCAACCACCAACCGGCTGTCGCGGTCCAGCGATGTGTATTCGGTATGATATGAGCGCGGCATCGCGCGCCGGTGGTAGCGCGCCACCAGCGCGATCAGCGTGATCTCACTCCGGCTCAATCCGAAGAGGTCGCTGTTCAGGATGATATACATCGAATGTTTGTGATGGCCGCGGTCGCTGATGAACACACCCACCTCGTGCAACAGGCCGGCGATACGCAACAACAACTCGTAGCGATCGTCCATGCCATGCTCCGGCCGCAACTCGCGGAACAATTTCACGCACATCTCGCTCACATATTGCGAGTGGCCGTCGTTCACGCCGTATTTCCCCGCCAGCAATGTCGCCGAATACACCGCCTGCTCCGCAAACTCCGTCGTCCACGCGCCGCGCACGGCCATTTCCTTCAGCAACCCGTCGCGTTGCGACGCGCCCGCCACGAGGATTTGCTTCACCTGAAACGCCCGCGCCAGATGCTCATACGCCAGCAGCGCCGGCCCGATTGTCTCCGCTTCCTGGTAGGGGATGTGATACTTGCGCACCAACTCGTCCACGGAAACCGGCACGATCTGGTCCACCAGCTCGGCAAACGTCTTGAAGTTGATGCGCGCCACGCCTTGCTTGTCCCATTTCGGATGCACCAGCGCCGCCGCAAATCGCGCGTCGCCGGAGACAGCGATCAGATACGGCACCTTCCGCAGCGACACGTTCCAGTGCAACTGGTCCACCGTCCGCTTGATATGCTGGCCCAGCAATGCCCGGCTGCGCTCGGCGGGCGCGCGATAGGTCTCCAGCGTCTCGCGCATCCGCAGCGCGCCCAACCGGTAGGTGTTGGAAAATGTAATCCGCCCCTCGCGAACGAAAATCAACTCCGTGCTGCCGCCGCCTACCTCGACAATCGCCACGTTCTTCTTGCGCAACTTGGCGTCCTTCTGGAACAGATCATGCACCGCGATATAAGTCAGCCGGTTCTCCTCCGCGCCCTCAATCGCCTCGACGTTGATCTGCGTCGTCATGTAGATACGGTCGAGAAACGCGTCGCGGTTCTCCGCCTCGCGCACTGCGCTGGTGGCCACCGCGCGGATCTGTTCCGGCTGCGTGACGCCGTTTTCCTTCATGGTCCGGCGGAACGACTGCAAAATGGCAACGCACTCGTCGGTCGTGGACGGCTGGATGACGCCGGAGGTGAACGTGTCCTTGCCCAGGCGCACCGCCCGCTGCAGCGACTCCAACGGCCGCACCGTGCCGTCCGCGCCGATCTCAGCGATCTGCATTCGCACCGCCGTCGCGCCGATATCTATGACCGCCACAGTCCGCACGCTTTTCTGCGCCGGCTTCTCAGTTGTTGAAATTGTCTTTTCCATCGCTTTCTTCCAATTGCGACTCTCCGAGGACCACATGCTTGCCCAAAGCGGGCCGCGTCACCAGACAAAAGCTGAAACCAGCCGCAAAATCACTGGTGTTTTGACCCTGTCGTGACAAGAACGACACTTTCCTGTCGCAAACTCGGCCGTATCCACGCAGTTGCCGCGCCCCTCACCCTGGCCCTCTCCCCATCGGATGGAGAGAGGGAATCGTTTCCCTCTGCTGCGAGCACGAGCACGATTCCGTGATTCACACAACAATGACCGGGACTTCTCCCTCTCCCCGTTGGACGGGGAGAGGGCTGGGGTGAGGGGCTGTTCCGAAGACATAGTCACGGCTCCGAGGTCTGCCTGTCACCGCCGCCGCGTCTCAACCATTGCCCGCGCCGCCAGCGCCGCGCCGATGATGCCCGCGTCGTCTCCGAGGCCGGAGTCCATGATCCTCACCCGCTCCGGGCTGGCCGCAATGACATGAGCCATCGCCGACTTCCGGACGCGCGGCAGCACCTTGTCGCCAAGCGCCTCCATCAACCCACCGCCGAGAATCACGGCTTGCGGATTGAGAACGTTGATCAGGTTCGCCGCGCCGATGCCAATGTAGTTGCAGGCGTCGTCAATGATCTTGCAGACCAGCTTGTCACCCTCGCGATAAGCCTCCGCCAGTATCCGGCTGCGCACGCGCGTCATGTCGCCGTCGCACAAGTCCCAGACCACGCTCTTGCGCCCTTTCTCGATCGCCGTCACAACGCGGCGCACAATCGCGCCACGACTGGCGACGGATTCCAGACAGCCGCGATTGCCGCAGCCGCATTTCGGCCCGTCCTCTGGCACGACCACCATGTGGCCGATCTCGCCGCTCATGCCGCCCGAGCCGCGATAAAGTTCGCCGTTCAGGACAACCCCGCCGCCAATGCCCGTGCCAATGAACATGCAAACGAAGTTCTGCAACTTGCGCCCCGCGCCTTGGTGTTTCACCGCCAGCGTGCCGGCCTGCACGTCATTGATCAACGCCGCCGGCATCCGCAACCGCCGCTCCAGCAGCTTCACTAACGGCAGATTATGCCAGTCCAGGTTCGGCGCGATCCGCACCACTCCGCGCTCTTGATCCACCATTCCCGGCACGCCGACGCCAATCGCCGCGATGGCCGTGTGTGGCACCGCCGCGGACGCCAACGCCTCGTTGACGCACTCCGCCACGCGCTCCATCACGCCGTTCAGTCCCAACTCCGGCCGCGTGTTCTTTTTTTCACGGCTCAGCACGCGGAGGTTCCCGTTGAAAACTGCCGAGAGGATTTTCGTGCCGCCCAAATCCACTCCGACCACGTGCTGTTTCTGTTTTCCGTGACTCATTGTTCGTCCTCTAAACATGCCGCACGCTGCAACGCCTCGCGTTCCCGCTCGAATCGTCGCAACGCGCCGCACATTAGTCCCCAACTTCATCAAAGCCAAGAGTGGAATCTCAGCCTGTCATTTCAGCCTCGCCTTCAATCCGCGCGCTGCTACGCTGGATGCCAGCACTGGACATTGGAAACAACTTCAGCGGAAAACATGACGATCATGACCCGAACCTCCGTGACACTGCTGTCTGCCGCCGGACTGATCTTCGCGTGGACTCTCAACACCCACGCCACGCCCGCCAAGACGCAAGCGGAACAAATCCTCGAAGTCGCGGGCGTCAAGGCCGGCCTTTGTGTCCATCTCGGCTGCGGCGCCAAGAACAATCCAGCCCTCACCGCCGAACTCGCCGCCGGGAGCAACTTCCTCGTGCATGGGCTGGCGCTCGACGATGCGGCGTTGGACCGCACGCGCAAGGCCATCGAAGCGAAAGGTCTCGCCGGCCGCGCAACCGCCGAGAAGACGCCGATCAATCCCCTGCCCTACCTTCGCGATCTCGCCAATCTCGTGGTGATCGAGGACTGGCCCGCACTGACCACGCAGGGTCTGACGACCGCGGAGGTCGAACGCATCGTCGCGCCCGGCGGCGTGATCTGCGCCCGCAAGGCCGGCCGCTGGTCGCGTTCGGTCAAGCCGCGCCCGCCGGAGATGGACGATTGGCCGCAACCGGCGCACGGTCCCGACGGCAACCGCGTCTCGGCTGACCGCGTCGTAAAGTTTCCCTCCGGCCTCCGCTGGCAGGACGGGATGCCGATGAACTTCAACATGTGGGCCGCCTGCCGCGGCTGGGTCATCGCCAACGGCCGCTGCTTCACACTCAGCACGACCGAGCTTGAAAACCTCGCGCCGGCGGCGTTTGCAAAACACAAGCTGGAACAATACGTCACCGCGCGCGACGCGTTCAACGGCCTGCCGCTCTGGAAGCTGAATTGCGAAACACTCGACGATGGCAAGGCGCTCAACGCCTTCAACACCGCGCCCATCGTCGCCGACGACCACCGCGTTTACGTTTACAAGAAGGACCGCCTCGTTGGACTCGACGCCGTCACCGGCGCGGTCGCGGTCAGTTGCGCGGTGAAACACCAGACCGTCCGCCTGCTGCTGTCGCAAAACGTGCTGGTCTCCTCCGGCTGGGAGGCGAAGACGGAACTCAAGCAATTCGACCGCGGCGGTCTTTGGGCGCCGTGGGTGAACAAGACCGGCGCGGGCGCGGTCGAGGTGTTCGACGCGGCCAGTGGCGCGGCGAAATGGTCTGTGCCGACGCCGGCGCAGGAGATGGTGGCTGCCGACGGCGTCGTCTATCTGCTGCTGCAATCGGGCAATCCCCCGACCGGCCAGCAGATTGTCGCGGTAGATTTGCAGACCGGTCGCGAACGATGGCGCGTCGAGCACACGCAGTTCGAGCCGGCGACGCCGATGAACCTCAACTGCGCGGGCCTCGGCGTGCTCTCCATCGCCCGGCCCAAGGCAAAGACCATCTCCATCCTCTCAGCCGCCGACGGCAAAGTGTTGTGGGAGATCAAACCGGCCAGCCGGTTCTGGACGCCGCTTGTGGATGGTATGCTCTGGCACGAAAGCAAGAAATACAACCCCAAGACCGGCGAAGTGAAAGGCGTATTGCCGGCATCCATTGACTCGCCGATGTGCACGCCCGCCGCTGTCGTCGGCAACTACGTCACCGCCAGCCGCGGTTGCTCCTACCTGGAACTGACGCCATCGCCGGAGGGCGCGGCGTTCAAAGGCAGCGTCACGCGGATCAGCTACGGCGCGGCGCGCGGCGGCTGTATCGAAGGCGCGACGCCTGCACTCGGCATGTTTTTCACCGGCCAGAACTTCTGCCGTTGCGCGCCGGGCCAAGTGCCGGGTTTCGTCGCGTTCGGCCCCAGCGGAGACCCGCCGACGGCCGGCGAGTTTGAAAAACCGCGCCCCGTCGAGCAAGGCCCGGCTTTCGGGAAAATCCAGAATCCAAGATCCACAACCCAAACTCCCGGCGATTGGCCGACCTACCGCCACGACGCCGAGCGCAGTGGTGCGACCAAGGGCGCGATCCCGGAGAAACTCAAACTGCTTTGGCAGCGCGAAGCGGCCCGTCCTCCCACCGGCCCGCTCGCAGCAGCGTGGCAGGCGCGGCTCATTTCCTGTCTCAGCGCGCCCGTCGTCGCCGATGGAATGGTTTTCGCTGCCGCGACCGATGCCTCCCAAGTCGTCTCGCTCAACGCCGCAACCGGCAAGCCGCTCTGGCGCGCAACGGTTGGCGGACGGCTCGACTCACCGCCAACGATCCACGGCGGACTCTGCCTGATCGGCTCGCACGACGGGTGGGTTTACGCGCTTCGCGCCCGCGACGGCCAACTGGTGTGGCGCGTGCGCATCGCGCCGTGGGAGCGCCGCATGGTGGCGTTTGGCGCGGTGGAGTCGGTCTGGCCGGCCCCCGGGTCCGTGCTCGTCCACGATGGCGTGCTCTTCGCTTCCGCCGGCCGTTCATCGGAAAGCGACGGCGGTCTCGCCGTTTGCGCGCTCGATCCCGCCAGCGGCCAACAGCTCTGGGCCAGGGAGGTCGGTCCCGGCCCTGTCCGCGAAAACAACCTGCTCGCCGCGCGCGACGGCAAGATCAAGCTCCATCATCTGCAATTCGACCCCAAAACCGGCCAGGGCGATGTCGCGGCCAAGGGCGAGCGCGATGCGCCGCTGGAAGCGTTGATGGACGGCTCGTGGACACGCATGGGCACACGACGCTCCGGCGGCCACAAGTTCGGCCGCGCCAGCGCGGAGATCTTCTGTTGGAACGAGAACACCGTCTTTGGCTACGAGAGCAAGTCGCGCTCGTGCTACGCGCTGGAACGCGCGAAGACCGCCGGTGCCGAGAAGTTGACGCGGCAAGATTACGCGTGGCGACAGGCGATGCCGACTAATCACCAAGCCGAGGCGATGGCGTTATCCGACAACGCGCTGGTGGTGGCGGGACGCGTGTGTGACGCCGGCACTGTCAGCGGATTCCTCGCGCTGGTTTTGCCCAAAGACGGCCGGATCGCGACGGAGTATCCGCTGGAAACACCGCCGGTCTATGACAGTCTTGCGCTTGCCGGCCAACGCGTTTTTCTTACGCTGCAAAACGGCAAGGCGCTTTGTTTTGGCAAGTCCGAGTAGGTTATTTCGTGCCTTTAGGATCACTTATGAAACTATTGATCTCGCAGTTGCGAATGCCGGTCAACTCGCTCATTGCCGCCGCCGCAATGAGTGCGATGGTTTGCGCAGACGACTGGCCCACCTACCGGCACGATATCGCCCGCAGCGGCATCACGCTGGAGAAACTCGCCACGCCGCTTGCGGAATCGTGGGTTTATCAGGCGCGTCATGCGCCAGCGCCGGCTTGGGAGCCGCCGCGCGACGTGCCCGTCGAAGGCATCCTGGAGTTGCCGCGCGTCCGCTTTGACGACGCCCACCACGTCGTCGCCGCAGGCAACACGCTCTACTTCGGCTCGACCACCGACAACAAGGTCTATGCGCTCGACGCCGCGACCGGCCGCGTCCGCTGGACGTTCTTCACAGGCGGTCCGGTGCGGCTCGCGCCGACAATCTGCGACGACAGGGTTTATGTCGGCTCCGACGATGGCTTCGTTTACTGCCTCGCTGCAACGGACGGCAAAGTCATCTGGCAGCGACGCGCAGGACCGGGCGACCAACGCCTGCTCGGCCACGGCAGGATGATTTCAATGTGGCCCGTGCGAACCGGCGTGCTGGTGGACAACGGCGTGGCCTACTACGGCGCGGGGATTTTCCCGACGGAGGGCGTCTATCTCGAAGCGGCACGTGCCAGCGACGGACAGTTACTCTGGCGCAACGACACCGGCGGTGAAGCGACCGACACGCGCGCGTCGCCGCAGGGCTACTTGCTGGCCACAAGCACCAACCTCTTCGCGCCGCAAGGCCGCGTTTCGCCCTCTGCGTTCGACCGCAAAGACGGCCGCCGGCTTTACGAGTCCACTTTTGGCAAGACCATCGGCGGCACGTTCGCGTTCCTCGCCGACAACGAACTCTTCACCGGCACGGAGGAAATCCTCGGCTACGACGCCGCGACGAAAGTCAAGGCCGCGTGGTTTGAGGGCCGCAAGGTCATCATGACCAAAGACGTTGCGTTCGTCACCACCTCCAACGCCATGCTCGCCCTAAGCCGGGAGGTTTATCCGAAGCAGGGCCTCTTGCGGTTTAACATTCGCAACCAGCGGATGAACATCAACAACGAAGCCGCCACGCCCAAAAAAGAAAAGAAACGCCTCGCCGACGTCATCCGGCAAAGTCGCGCCACGCTGGATGAGCTTGACCAGAAACTCGGCGCATTGTCCGCCGACGACCCGAAGCGCGCCGCGCTCCAGATCGAGCGGAGCAACGTCGAGGCGTCACTGCAAGCCGACGAAACCAAGCTCGACACCACCGAGAAGAAACTCGACTCCATTGATAAGCAACTCCAGAACCTGGACAAGCAGTTGGCAGGCGCGAACGCGGAGATGGAGTCGTGCGTCAAGTGGCGGCTGCCGTGCGAGTGTTCCGACGCACTGATCCTGGCCGGCGATGTGTTGCTGGCCGGCGGCCCGAACCGCGTGATCGCCGTCAACTCAAACACGGGCGCGAAACTTTGGGAAGCGAAGGTCAGCGGCAAAGCCAAAGGTCTCACCGTTGCCGGCGGCCGACTTTATGTGAGCACAACCACCGGAGCCATTCACTGCTTCGGTCCCCGCAAGGCCGGTGCCCCGCCCGCGTCGTCCATCGTCCGAGATCGCACGAACCCGTCGCCTTATCCGCAAGACACGCTGAGCGCCGCCTACGCCGCCGCCGCGAAAACCATCGCGCACGACTCGGGCGTCCGGCGCGGTTTCTGCCTCGTCCTCGGCTGCGAAACCGGACGCCTCGCGCTGGAACTCGCCAAACACACGGAACTGAAAATCATCGGCATTGAACCTGACGCGCAGAAAGTCGCCGCAGCAAGGAAAGCGCTCGACGCCGCGGGCTTTTACGGCGCGCGCGTCACCGTGGACCAAGGCGCGCTGGATCGCCTGCCGTATGCGTCTTACTTCGCAAACCTGATCGTCTCCGACACCGCGCTGCTCGGCCGCCTGAACGATTGTTCCGCGAAGGAGATTCTCCGCGTGCTCAAACCGTGCGGCGGCATCGCCATGCTCGGCCAACCTGCTGAAGTGAAAGGCAGCATTCCCTCTGTTACGCCGGCCGCGCTGCGTTCTTGGTTTGCCAACGGCGGCGTGCCCGGCGTGCAGATCACCGAGACCGGCGGCATCTGGGCAACCTTCAAACGCGGCCCGTTGCCCGGCGCAGGTTCGTGGACGCACGAATACGCCGACGCCGCCAACACCACGTGCAGCGATGACAAACTCGTGAAGTGCCCGCTCGGCCTGCTTTGGTTCGGCGATCCCGGCCCGCTCCAGATGGTCAGCCGCCACCGCCGCGCCGCCTCCCCGCTCTCCGTCAACGGCATCATGCTGGTGGAAGGCGAACATGCCGTCAGCGCCTACGACGCCTACAACGGTCTCAAGCTCTGGGAGCGAAAGATCCCCAACGTCGTGCGCACCTACACCTCCAACGAATCCAGCAACCTCGCCGCAGATGAGAGCAGTTTCTACGTCGCCACAACCAACAAGTGCCTCCGGCTCGATGCCGCCACCGGCGTGCTTAAGGTCACCTACTCGATGCCAGTATCACCCGACGGTAAGCCGCGCAACTGGTGCCACGTCGCCGTTACCGACGGTCTGCTCATCGGCACCGGCAGCAAAACCAACGTCGTGTCCGACATCATGTTCGCTTGCGACACCGCGACCGGCCACATTCGCTGGGCGTATAGCGGCAGCATCCAAAACGCAACCATCTCCATCGCCAAGGGCCGCGTGTTTTTCGCTGACGGCGGCGCGCCGACTGCGCCGGCCGTGAAACCGCGCGCCAAGTCAGCCATCCGTGCGGCCAAAGCGCCAAAGGCATCGCCGCTGCGCAACGTCACCTCGCTCGATCTGGAAACGGGCCGGACCGTCTGGCGCAAACAGATGGACCTCAGCGGCTGCGTTGGCGGCACGCATTGGGGCACGCTCGGCAGCATGGTTCATAACGGCGTGCTGGTGTTCTTCGGTGTCTATACCGACGGCCACTTCTGGAAGGAATTCTTCGCCAACCAGTTTGACCAGCGTCGCGTCGTCGCTCTTGCCGCCAGCGACGGCTCGCAGCTCTGGGCAAAGAACATCGCCTACCGCGTCCGCCCGCTTATTATCGGTGACACGTTCCACGCCGAGCCGTGGGCGTTCGTCCTCAAGACCGGCGAGCAGCGCACGCGCGTCAACCCGATCACCGGCCGCACCGAACCATGGCAGTTCGCGCGGCCCGGCCATCACTGCGGCACGCCGGCGGCCTGCGCCAACGTCATGTTCTTCCGTTCCTACTACCTCGGCTTCTACGATCTCGTCGGTGATTTCGGCACAACCACCTTCGGCGGCCAGCGGCCTGGCTGCTGGATCAACTTCATCGCCGCCAACGGCCTGTTGATGATGCCGGAAGCCAGCTCCGGTTGCATGTGCCCGTTCCCGAACGTGGCCACGGTCGTCTTCGCGCCGCGCGAGGAGAACCGCGTCTGGGCCAAATACAGCCTCAGCGGCGACATCAAGCCGGTGAAACACCTCGCCCTCAACCTCGGCGGCCCCGGCGACCGCCGCGACGACGCCGGCACGCTCTGGCTCGGCTATCCGCGGCCGACCGGCAGCCTCGTGCTGCCGCTCAAGGCAACCGTGGACCTGCTGCCGCGCTTGGGCGGCTACTTCGCGCAAAGCACGGACTCGGTCCGCGTCGAAGGCACGCGCAACCCGTGGCTCTACACGTTTGGCGTCCGCGGCGTGCAGCGCTGCGAACTACCGCTGCTCGACGCCGGCGATGGCACCGGCCTCTACACCGTCCGGCTCGGCTTTGCGGAAATGGACGACGTGAAACCGGGCGAGCGCGTGTTCGACATCGCGCTTCAAGGCCAGCCCGCGCTGAAGAACTTCGATGTCGTCAAGGAAGCCGGCGGCCAACGCAAAGCCATCGTCAAGGAGTTCAAGGGCGTCGCCGTCAGCGACAACCTGACCATCGAGCTTCTGCCAAAACTGCGCCAGCCCAAGCCGGAGCAGGCGCCCATCCTCCAAACGGTGGAAGTGGTGCGCGAGCGGATGCTGAGCGTCGGCGTCACCGTGCCACCGGTCCAGTTGAACGATGCCAAACCCGAACAAACCGCTACCCTGCATCTCTCCAACCAGACCGACGCCGATTTCGCCGGCACGCTGCGGATCACTCCGCCGGAAGGCTTCAGTGTGACGCCGGCCGAAGCGCCCGTGAACCTGCCCGTTGGCCAGAAGACGGAAGTCGTGTTCAAGCTCGCTGTGGTCAAGCAGACGCAGCCGTCGAACTACACCGCGCGCGTCCAACTCGTCCGCCGCGATGGCACCGCCGACGCCGAGCGAAGCATGGCGATTGATTACCTGGGCCGCGGCGACCGCGTCGTGCTGAAAGCCATTGAGGACGCCTACGTGATTCATTCGGCTCCCACCGCCAATACCGGCAAGACGCCCATCCTCCTTGTGGACGGCGGCAACAAGGCAATGGGCGACGATCACCATCAGATCGCCTACCTCAAATTCCGGCTCGGCATCCCCGGCAAACCGGTTTCCGCCAAGCTCCGCATCCGCAACGCCGGCAACCTGTCCACAAACGGTGGCAACATCTGCCTCGTCACCGAACCGTGGAGCGAGGAGGAAGTCACCTATGCCAACCATCCCAAACCCGGCAAGGTGCTGGCCAACATCGGCCCCGTCGCCGCGAACCAGATCATGGAAGTGCCGCTGAAGAATCTTTCCCTGGCCGGCATGAAGGAACTCAGTCTCGCCATAGACCCGGTGAACTGTGACGGCGTCAACTACTTCACCCGCGAAAGCGGCAAAGGCCCCGAACTGATCGTCGAGTTTGAGAAGTGATTTTTCTGTAGGCCACGTCCCCGACGTGGCGAATCATTCATCCGATGCAGTTGTAGAGTCGGGCGTCTCGCCCGATCTTCTCCCCGACCCTCTCCCCTACCCTATGGTGTAGGCCACGTCCCCGACGTGGCGAATTTTTCATCCGCCCGGTGTGGGCACCGGGCCTACATCATTTGCTTCTGTAGCGGCGGTCTCTGACCGCCGGAACTATTATTGATTTCCATCGGCGGTCAGAGACCGCCGCTACAGTTCACAACCTCAGATGTTCCGCTTCAGCCCGCGAACCAGCGCGTTGTAGTTGTCCAGTATCAACTGCATCTCGCCCTGCGTCGGTGGATCGCTGACGACGATGTCCAGCGTGCTGATGCCATCCACGTTCCGGGGCGTGCCGTTGATGGCATCGCCGAGTTGCTGCGCCGTCACTTCACCGGCCGGCCCGGCCGCGCCGGTTTCCCCCGTATCGCCCTTGTCGCCCTTCTCTCCGGGCGGACCGGCGGGAATGGCTGCGATTTGGGTGGTGAGTTTTTCGTCGAGTCCGTTGAACTGTCCACGCAATTCCGCCGCGCGAATCTCCGAACCGTTGGCAGGCAATGATGGATCAAAGCTCATGATTTCTTTCCAACCACGAAATGCACGAAATTCACTAAACGCAGAAAACAACTTCCCACTTCCGTGTCATTCCGTGCATTCCGTGGTTTCTTTTCCTCTGCTGAAGCTGACTTCTGACTTCTGTCCTCTGACCTCTGTCCGTTCCTACGGCACCAAGATTTCCTTCGTCTCGCTTGCCGGCGCTTCGCCGTCGTCGTTCGCGGCCACGATATACACCTTCACCGTCTGGCCGGTCGTGAAACCGTCGAGGTCCACCGTCAGGTCGTGCACCGCGTCGCGTGCCACGGCTTCCTCGTCCACGCCCACGATCTGCACAAACGGCCGGTATCTCGTCGCCCGCGGCGCGCGCGGCCAGCTCGCCACGATCTTCCCCGGTAATCCCGGCGCGAGCGTCAGCGACTCCACCGGCTCCGGCGTCACCGGATCGGACGGCGCGCTCAGGTTGAACGTGTGCCAGCGCTCGTCATCATCCGCCAGGAACCGCTTCAAGTCGGTGATGAAACTGCGCAGCAGTTTGCGCAACGCATCATAAGCCGCGTCGCGCGCCTTCATCTTGTTGCCCTGGTCGGTGTCCTTCTGGGCCAGCAGTTGGCGGGCGTCGGAGAGCGCCGTATAGCGCGCGTCCGCAATCGCCGCCGTCACATTCAGCGCCGCAAACTCCCGCGTCGGATTGGCCGTGAAATAATCCTTCAGCGACCGGCAGAGGTTCATCCGCTCCTCCTGCATCTCCGGCACAGCCGTGGATTCATTAGGAAAACCCGTCGGTTCCCATCGGGCGTTCCAGCGATTGCCAAGAAAGCCCGCCAGCACACTCTTGGCCGCCGCTACAAACGCCCTGGCCGAGTCGTCCGCCGTCTGCAAACCATCCGACGCCACCTGCCGCGCATCCTTCGCGTTGCCCAAACCGTTGTCCGCGTCGTGGCAGAGTGTGATGGCCGCGCGTGTCAGCGCCTCCGTCACGCCGGTCACGCCCAAGGTGGCGCCGATGTCGTGCAACCCATCCGCCACGTCCTCCGCCATTGCCAATGCTTCATCATCATTCTCCGAAACAGGATTCCCAGCCATATAACTTCGTCCTTTCTTTTTCTGCATTATCACCACCGGAACCACCGGGCCGTCCGTGTATCGAAGCCCGGAATCGTAAGTTTTGCCGCTGTCATAGGTCAGGGGCATCGGGGTAACGCTTTCAACTTTCAGCTCTCGGCTTTCGGTTTTGTCTGACCGCTGACCGCTGACGGCTGACAGCTTTCTCCCTTTTCCAACCCGCCTTCCCGGCGTCCTCCACCGAAATTCCTTTTTCCGGTGCCGGATGCCCGGCACGGCCGGACGAAATCCCTTTTACCGCCTCCGGATGTCCGGCACGCCCAAACGAAATCCGTTTGGCCGGTTCCGGCGTCCCGGCACGCCCGGCGGAAATCCCTTTTACCGCCTCCGGGCGTCCGACACGCCCAAACGAAATCCGTTTGACCGGTCCCGGCATCCCGACACACCCGGCGGAAATCCGTTTCACCGCCCCCGGATGCCCGGCACGCCTAAACGAAATCCGTTTGGCCGGTCCCGGCGTCCCGGCACGCCCGGCGGAAATCCCTCCGACCGCCTCCGACACTCCTCCTGGAAAGAATCTTTGATTTTCCACAGGAAACCGCAGATTTCCTGCCGGAATTATTTGCGTTTCTTCTGGGAGGAGAGAGGTCATGGCCATCAACCCTTTGCTCAAGCCGGTGCGGGCAATCCGTCCCCTGTCCGGGCGTCCCGGCGCGGGCAGAACTCGTATCCCATCGGGCAATGGCATCCCCGCCGCGTGACTTTCGCCATCCGCACCAGCAAATCCACCGAAGCCCGCCGCTGGCCGCTCTCCAGATACTCCAAATGCCGGTCGCTGATCCCCAGGAGGTCCGCGCAGTCCGGCACTTCAAGTTCCTGCGCCTCCCTCCACTGACGAGTTCCACACGCGAGCGATTTGCGATCCTTGGGATTGCCACGTTTGATTGCCATGGAGCCACTTCATACACCACCCCGGAGCGTCTGTGAACGAACTCACTGTTCGTATTTTTCAGGGCCGGACACTCGTCCCACCGTGGGCTGAGAAAGCTGACGACTGACGGCTGATGGCTGAGAGCTGATGGTTGAAGTGCCCTTCCCTCTTACCTTTTAGCTCTCAACTCTCGTCATATCTCGTCACGCGCCGATAGATGCAACTCCGTTGTAGTTGAAAATCATGCCGATAACCAACCCGGGGTAGCTTGTCCTCACTACCCGTGGGCTGAGAGATTGAATCCCGTCGGAATTCTCGAATGCGAGCTTTCTCGATCGCCTTCAAAACTTAAACCGCCCCCCAACTATTTAATCGAACTTGAGTGACTTACGAGAAGGCGTGTATTTCGAGCCTATACAGAGGTCCGGGTTATCGAGAGACGAGTCAATCATCGAAGTTGTAAAGATAATCTGATGCTCGACGTCAAATGTCTTTGCCTTCGCCACAACCGCGCGCTGGAAGTTCTGACTGCGCGCTTCTTGCATGCCTTTGTCTTCCATGTTATCGCAGATGATAAGGCGCGGGTAGCGGAAGAAATCTAGTTCTAGAGACGCAAAGAACACGCCGTAGTGAATGCAGTTCTTTAGATACGCAATTGAACTTGCGGAGAACTGATTCTGGCCATCGACCGCAAACGCGTTCTTTCTGAAATCCACCAATACACTCTGCCCTCTTTGGAACACCTCCTCGTGGTGTGTATCGGCTCTCAGTAGTTCGAGGACGTTCCGATGAACGCACTGCATTGCCTCGGCCTTTTTCCGTTCTTGGGCTTTTCGCTTCGCCACAATTTCCATTTCCAGGCGACGAATATCAGAACTGAGATTAGTAATTCTTGATTTGAGCCGTTCAAGAACCCCTATTGCTTTCGCCTGCATGAGTAAAAACTGTTTCCGACTGTCGAGCATTCCCCGTTGCACGAACAGTGCGTCAAGTTCTTGGTCGCGGCTTGTTGTCGCCGTTTCCCTTGCCGCATCAAACTCCCTTTGGAGCGTCTTTTCCTTTTCAGCAACAGCCGGGAATACTTCCTTCAGTTTCGTCAATCGCCGCTCTTTCTCGCTGAGGAGCGCCTCGGATTCCTTTTGTTGAAAGACCAGTTCTTGCCGCATTCGCAACGCTTGTGATCGTCCGGTTGTCTCTGCAACGGGCTGTTTGCAAAGAAAGCAGACGTTCTTCGGCAAAACCTGCTCAAGTGACTGCAAACAATGCGGGCACCGAGTCAAAGGAAGTTCCCCAAGGATCTCACGAGTCGAGATTGAATTCTCGATGGCAATTTGTCGGTTCTCCAATGCGGTAATGAACTCGCGGGAATCCTCAATGTCGAGTTCGGTAGTCCGAATCTCAGTTTCAATCTTGTCTTTTTCTCGTCGGGCGGCAACAAGAGCATCTCCCAGTTTGCGTATGGCATCTTGAGTGCCTGGAGACAGGGCTGCAGTGCTTGTCCGACCGAAAGCATCAATGGCCGTTTGAATCTTGCCAAGACAGTCTTCTGTATCTGCTATAGCACTACTAACTTTATCCATGTCAAGTTCGTGACCCGTTTGGCCAAGAACCCCCATTGCGCTGTCGAATTCTGTGCGGGCTGTCTCTAGTTCACGCCGTTTGTCACGAAGCTTAAGCTCGCAACGGTATAGAACGTCATCGTAAAAACCGAAAAGGAGGTCCCGAACTGCTTCTCGAGTGAGCGGAGTGTCAAAATGTTCCGTGCGCATCAGATTCTCGACTAGACTCAACTGGTCAACATAGATTAAGCGCAGGATTTGGTGCATTGTGATGTTGTTTTCCATATCACTGCGAACTTCAGGAAAACCCATCGCTCGGAAAAGAACTTGGGAAAAACTTTGTTTCTCCTCGCTTCGCTGAAACGAGAACACCTGCCATCCATCCACAGCAGATGCCCGCGCGTGCTCATAGTCACCCCAAAACAACATCATGGGTTGTCTGGCTGATTTGGAGACGCCACGGCGCAGGGTCAGGGGCGAACCGTTAATCAAGACTTCTGCCACAACCTCGCTGCAACGCTCAGCTTCCAGTTTCCATGCTGACACATCCCCGCCAAGCGCAAAGAACAGGAAATCGGCTATGGTGGATTTTCCGGAACTGTTTGCGCCTCGAATGATATTCACACCAAGCCTAAACGCTTCGTCATAGACAGGATGCCCGTTGGCATAGACCGCCAGCCGGCGCACCATCAGAGTTGGTTTATGCTGGATCATAACGACACTCAAACAGGTGAGTTCTTCCTTTCAGCCCATCACGGCCATACATAGGTATTTCGCTTAGCGGTCCTGCGAGCAAGCGAATGACGTCGGGTTGTTTTTCGTCGGCTGCCTCCGCAATGGTTTTAAGCCTCGGCGGAATTTGTGTTGCAGTTCTTTCGACGAATCCTTCATTGAGGGCCTCAGCCGATATCAAAGCATAGGCTGCCAACGAGCCAAGTGCCTCCGTTTGAAAAGGCTCCAAACGCAAGAACACTTGGTAGGGATCCACAAGTTGGTCATACTTGTTCGCTAAATCCTCGAATCGTTTTCTTTGGCCTCGCAATTTCGTTGGAAATCTCATCGACGGAATCTGCGACGGGAATAGAAGGTAAAAGTCTAGAACTCGTATTCTCTCAAGATTGTAACGAGCAGCGGGCAGTTTGTTGAGCAGTCGAACCATGCGAAACACGCAATGGTGGAAGTCAAAAGCTGGGTGGTAAACGAGCATCAGCGCACCCATCTGATATGGCAATTTCCGGTTAAATAGTAAAGCATCCCGTTAACCTCCTCGGCATAGAGATGTAGTGGGTTCTCGCCTAACATGCTTTGGACCGGATCAATCACATGCCTCTGAACAAGTTCGCTTACACTCTGTTGAGATTCGCCGCTGTGAATAGCGGGCAAAACGTGATGGTGGAATCTCGTGAAAATCTCGGCAAGGAGATAAGCAAGAATCTCTTGCCCGGCCTCCGAGAACTGGTTTTCCATAAGCTTCTTATGGAACACTTCCTTGACACGTGCCGCATACGCTAGAAGAGCGCCCCTATCTGCCGCCCGCAACTTGTCTTCCAATCCATTAACCGTCTCTCCCGCCGCCGGCATCGTATAGCGCTTCAGAATGGAAAGCGTATCCGCAAAGCGCATATCGTTCGCTCGTTCATGTTTCAGCCTCTCGATCAAGTGGCGCATGGGCGTCGGCTCAGTTGCATCGAAGATGTAATTCTTCGTGATGTCGCGCCCAGCTTGATCACCGCCCACAATGTTACCGGCTTGCGTCGTCATCTCTGTCTAGCACAATTCCCTACTTCTTGATGTCTCTGCCTGCTTGGTCACCGCCAACCACATTGTTGGATTGCCTAGTGTCCGTTGAATTTGTTTTCGTATTCGTGACCGATTGGTATGTAAACGTAATTGCTACCCCGGCCGCCAGTCCGATCAACAGGTCTATGATATCTCTGGGGGTTATTTCCATGTTGCTCTCCTTTCACCGTCTAGGCAGTCGTAAATCCACAGTTCCGAAACCGAACAAGATCCGGCGAACATCGGGTTCAGTGTATGGCGGAGAGGCGGCAGGAGCAAGGGGGAAGAGGTTCTTAGCTCTCGGCTGTCAGTTCTCAGCTATCAGCTTTCAGTGGTCAACGGGAAGGCGGCAGTTGGGGGCGGAAGAAATCTGGATTTCCATGGATGAATCGGCTATGGCGGAGGTCGGAATATGCCACCAGAAGAACCGAAGCAAGAACCCGCCACACCGCAGAAGGTGCCGGGGACGATTGAGGAAATTCGGGAATGGGTGAAGGCCGATAACCAGCGCAACGTGGAGTTTGGGGCGTTCCTCGCGCTGGTGAATCCACCCACCAATAATACAGGGCTGTCGTTGCAGGAGTTGATCGCGTATTTCCTGATGAAACGGACAGAGATGCAGCCGCTGCTGAAGCTCGCGCTGAAGGTGCAGGAGTTGAAGACGGAGGCGGATCGGTTTGAGCGAAGACAGCCCTCGCCGGAGCAGGTGGCGGAATGCCAGAAGTTGATGGAGGAGCTAACGGATGTGGCGCTGGGGCTGAAGGAGCCAGATCGAACGTTGCTGATGAGGCAACTGATGCCCGTCCGGGAGAAGATTCGGAAGATGTGAGACGGGAAACTGAGAGATGGAAGATGGCAGATGGCGGATAAAAGCTAGGAGATGGGAGGAGGCGGCGGGGCGGCGGGTTTTGGGGCCGGAAGTGCCGGCGCATAGTTCTCATCCCAATTGATATTTGGATACATTTGTTTGAAATGATTCCGCTCGTTGTAAGTGAATTCATGCTGTCCGGGACGCAACATCAGGACACAGGGACCGTAGATGTTGTCGAGGAACAGCAGGCGGGAGCCTTCGGTGAAACCTTGCCGCTCGCATGCGCCCTTGAGGTGGTAGTTCATCTTGTGCCAGTCCCAATTGCGAGCGGGGCGGGCGGGCAACTTCCCCAGAGGCTTCTTGTAGCGCCATAGTTTGTAATACTTGAAGGCGCTTTCGATGGGCGCCCAATTGCGGACGGGTGGCTCCTGAAAGGTCTTTCCGTGATGCAAGGTGCGGCCCGCCGGCAGGACGACATCCATGTCGTGGATTTCGTTGATGGTCAGGCAGGTGGTGAAAACATATTCCGCGTCGGTTTCCTCGAAAGGGAAGGCCAGAATGGAATCGTCGTAGGGCACGACCAGGCCGTGGCCGCGGCCCACTTGCAGGACGACCGGCGCTGTTCCATAAAAGGAAAGCAGGAACTCGTGAAGATCCTCGCCGACATGGTTCGGCACGCGCTGGGAAAACCGCTGGAGCAGATGATCCGCAAACAGGATGCGTTTGCCGGAGAGATGGATGTCGGGCAGGAAGTCCGTGCCGGTAAAGAAGCGGAAACCGTGGCGGAGACCGTGACGTGTGTTCTCTGTGATGCGCTGGACAACAGCAACTTTGGAAACCAGTTCCGGCGTCAGTAATTGGTATAGCTGCAAACCATCCGGCCGCGAACGGTTGAATATGCCGCAGAACATCAGGACGGCCTGGTAGAGAAGAAGTTTATGGTAGCCGTCGGCGCGATGGTCCGCATGGGCGACCTTGTCGGGAAGCGCGCCGTAGAATTCGAGGTTGATGGCGCGGGAGATGACGGGAAGCTGGTCGGTGTGGGGATAGAGGCGGAGGTTGCCGCGGTGTTCCTCGACCACCTCGTATTCCTGCCGGTAGATGGACTCGAACGGAACGTGTTTGATTGTCAGAGGCGAAGTCTTCATCACCCGAACCACCTTGGGTGCGAGTGTAGGGAGTGACGCAACAAGGGGCAAGGGAGAAGGAGATCGCGGCGAGTGCAGAATGAAGAATGAAAAGTGAAGACTCCGGGGAAAAGCATTCAGCTTTCAGCTTTTAGCTTTCAGCTATCAGCTTTGCAAACAGACGGGACAATCAGGCCGCCGCACTGTTTTCACCCGGCGGAAGTTCATGGTCCGGAGGTCCATCACGAGCATTGAGCCGGCGAGCAGTTCACCGATGCCGGTGAGGAGCTTGATGACCTCGACCGCGCCGACGCAGCCGGCGGTGCCGGAGATCGCGCCTATCACCGGGAACTGGCGCTTCCAGTCGGCGGGTTTTTCAGGAACAAGGCATTGCAGGCACGCGGTGCGGCCCGGCAGAATCGTCGTGACGTGGGCCTCCATCGAATACATCGAGCACTCCACCATCGGTTTTCGCTGCTGGACGGCGGCGTGGTTCAGCGCGAACCGCTCCTCGAACAACGGCGCAGCGTCCACCACGACATCCGCCTGCGCCACGAGCCGGCCGGCGTTTTCCTCCGTGACGTTCTCGCCGACCGCCACGATGTCGAGGCGGGGGTTGAGTTCGCGCAGCCGGCGCGCGATGGACTCAATGCGCGGCTGGCCGACGTGGTCGTGGGTCTGGAGAAGCTGGCGGTTCAGGTCGGCGGGCTTGAGGTTGCCGGCGTGGGCGAGCACGAGCCGCCCGACGCCCGCGGCGGCCAGTTCGTAAGCCACCACGCCGCCAAGGCCGCCGACGCGGGAGATGAGCACCGACGCGCCCTTGAGCTTGCGCTGGCCTTCCTCGCCCAGGCCCGGCACCCACATCTGCCATTCGTAAATGGCGCGCTCCTCTTGTGTCAGTGTTGGCAGGTGCATGGCGCTCCCAATGTATCCAGGTCCGTCTGCCGCACGCGGCCATCGCTCATCGTCAGCAACAGGTCGGCCACCTGCCGCGCCTCGGAGCGATCATGCGTGACGTGAAGCACGGAGACGCCGTGCTCGCGCTGCACGCACTTGAGCAGGTCCCGCATGTCGCCGCGCATGTTTTCGTCGAGCGCGGAAAGCGGCTCGTCGAGCAGCAGCACCGCCGGCCGCGCCGCCAGCGCGCGTCCCAACGCGACGCGCTGCCGCTCGCCGCCCGACAAGCCGTGCGGCTTGCGGTCGAGCAGATGCGCGACGCCCAAATGCGCCGCCAGTTCCTCGACGCGTGACGCCGTTTCCTCCGCGGGCCGCCGCCGGATTCGCAACGCGAAGCCGAGTTGCTGCCGGACGGTCATCGTCGGGAACATCGCGCCATCCTGCGGCACGTAGCCGACGCCTCGGTTGCCGGGCGGCTCGTGCGTAACGTCGCGGCCGTTGACCAGCACACGGCCGGCTTCGGGCTTGCGCAGGCCGCAGATGATCTCGATCAACGTCGTCTTGCCGCAGCCGGTCGGCCCCATCAGCACGCCGTAAACCGATCCCGGCACTGTGAACGAAACCTCGCTCAGCACAAACGCGCCGGACCGAATGGCGATGTGTTCAAGGGCGATCATGACACAACAAAGGTAGGGACGGAGCGCTGCGCCGTCCGAATCCACCGGCGCGCCCAGCGGTCGCGCCCTACCGAATATGGCAAACACTTCTTCATGGCCTCTCCCCCACCGCGCGCATGGCCAGCAGCACCGCCACCGCCAGCGCGACCATCATCAGGCTTACCGCGATGGCGGCCTCCAGATTGCCAACGCTCAGTTCCAGCCAGACCGTCGTCGGCAGCACCTCCGTCTTCATGCGCGTTGCGCCGGCGAAGACGAGAATGGGGCCGAATTCCCCAAGGCTCCGCGCCCACGCAATGCTCGCGGCGCTGAACATCCCGCGCTTGGCAGCGGGCAGTGTGACAAGCCAGACGGCCCGGCCGCGCGAGCAGCCGAGCGTCATCGCCACGTCTTCCGGCCGCGCCGCCAGATGATCGAACGTCGTCCGCATCTGCCGCACGGCGAACGCCGCACCGACGGTGAACTGCGCGAGCAACACGCCAAACACCGTGTAGGTGAACGGCACGATGCGGTCAATGGCGCGGCCGAGCGGCGTTTGGAAGGCGATCAGCAGGCACAACCCGATGACCATCGGCGGCAGGACAATCGGCACGTCGAGCAATGTGTCGAGCGTGTTCTTCCCCGGAAACCGGCCGCGCGACATGAGGTAACCAACCGGCACGGCAACGACCAGCGACAGCAGCGCGGCGATGGTGCAACTGACGAGGCTGAGGCCGGTGGCGTATTGGATTTCGCGCGAGCCGAGCGCGCGGATGAGATGATGCGGCGACGTGTAGGTCGCGGTGGCCGCCAACATGCCGAACAACAACCCAAGGTAGGCCGCCGTGACAGCGGCGATGACGACCCAGAAGGGCCAGTTCGGCCCGGCGCGGTGCTGGTCAGTCATTGGCTTTCTTCAGATAATCCGGCACGACAATGTCCTTGCTCGCGACGGCCGACTCATCGCCCCGCCAATGAAAACCGGCTTTCTCGAACCGCTCGCGGTTGGCCCGCATGAACGCCAGCAACCGGCCCGCGAGCCGCGCGTTCGGCGACTTCGCCGCCACCGCGAACGGCTGCGCGGCTTTCGCACCGGCGTGCTTGATTGGCATCGTGTCAATGTGCTCCGCCGCCGGCTTTGCGTTCACGTCATAGACGATGGCCGCGTCGAGCGAGCCGGTGCGGAGCTGGTTGACCAGCAGGTCGGCCGTCGGCACCTGTGAGCAGACGTTCTTCATCACCGAATCGAGCAGGCCCGCATCCTTCAACATGCCGCGCGTCATGTAACCGAGCGTGGACTGCTGCGAGTTGCAGATGCCGATCTTCAGGCCGGGCCGCGCGAGATCCAACAGCGTGCGGAGGTTCTTCGGGTTGCCCTTTGCCACAGCGAGCATGATGTCCGCCTCCGTCAGCACAACCGCCTGCGGGTAGAGGTCGGCCACCGGCGGCACGAAACAAACGTCGCACGCATAGTAGGCGTCGGGGACTTTCGCGTCGGGCGTTTTCGCCATCGCGCGCATCGTGGCGCAGAGGATGCCGCAGCCGTTGAACACCGTCGTGAGGTCCACGCCTTCGCGGTCGGCGAATTCCTTCAGCGTTGTCTGGATCGCCGGGCGGTTTACGCCGCCGCAGTAGAAGACCATCGTCGGCTTCACACTCCACTTGTCGCCGCCCGCCGGACGAAAACCGCTGCTGGCGAAGATCGGCGCGCCCTTCTCCGGCGCGGCCAGATAGCGCGCGAACCGCAACGCCACCGCCGGCTGCGCGCATGTGGCCACCACGGTGGCGCTGACGTTCTCTTCCGCTTTCTCGAACTCCGGCACGCGCACCATTTCGAGTCCCGCAAACTGTGCCGCCGTCGCGTCCCACACAATCGCCGCGTCCACCGCGCCGAGCGCCACGTCGCCAGCGATGTCCATCACCGTCGGTTTCAACACCAACGCGCGCGCGCTGAATTGCTCCCACCGGCCGGCCAGCACGCGCCGCACCGTGCGGCCGATGCTCGCGCTTTCCGGATTGGCGAGCGCGAACCGCACGCCACCGCGCAGGAGATCGTCGAGCGCGCGGATGGACTTCGGGTTGCCCTTGGCGACAGCAATCACCGGCCGCTGTTTCGCCAGCGGAACCACTTCGCGAATCAAGCCGAGCCGCTTCGCGTCCGCAACGCTGCCGTCGTCCGCCGCGATCAACAGGTCGCCACTCTTGGAAACGCGGATGGCGCTGAACAACGCGCCGGTGCCACCGTATTGCAGACTGATGGTGACGCCAAATTCCTTCCGATAGGCTTCCGCCGCCTTCTCGACAGGTTTCTTGACGCCGGCAGCGCAATACACTGTCAGCGCCCGACCCGCTTCTGATGGCGCGCTTTGCCGGTAGAACCACGCCATGATTCCCAAACCGACCGCCAGAACGGCAATGATTGCTATGACCTGTTTCACGGCTTCCTTTTACTCCATCCCACCCCTGCTATTCCAGCAATCACGGCAAGGAACAGAACCACCGCACCCCACACGCGCCAACCGGCCCCGCGTGGCGGCCCGACGGGCGCCGGCTCGCCTCGAATCACAACCGTCTCCGCTTTCGGAGCGGGCTGCGCAGCAGGTGGCTTCTCCGCGCCAGTCGCCTGCCGCTCCTCTTCCACGCGCGCCAGTTCTTCGTCCCAGTTGAAACTCAACAACAAATCCCAGCCGGTGCGGGAGTCCTTCACCTGACAGGAACACGCGCCGGTGAGGAAGGCGCAGATTTCGTCAATGCTCTCCGGCGTCAGATTCTCCTTCGGCACCGCCGCTAGCACGCGGCCGCGGCCAAAGACGGGGAACGCGACCGGCACCGAGCGGAGCTTCCTGACCTCGTCGCTGTTGGCCTCGAGCATCGCCAGCGTGGCGACCTCGCGCGGGTCTTGCCGTGACAATCGCAAGACGGAGAACCGCAGCACGAGCGCCGGGCCAGGGCCGAGTTGGCTGGATGGGTCGTTGGCATCCTGCTCCGGCAGCGCGGCGGCCGTTGCCCATTGCTTGAGCCGCTGTTCCAACACACGCGCAATTCCGTCGTCGGCTGACTTATCGCCAGATTCGACCAGCACCCACACCGCTGAGTCGCCGTGAGCGATGCGGCGCGCAATCTCGCGGCGGATCGGCGAGTCCAGCAGTGTTTCGAGGCTCGCGGCAGTCAGCAGCCCTGCCCATGCTTCGCCGCCGGGCGGATCGGGAAACACCAGCTTTGCCGCCACCTCTTGCACGGAAGCCGACACCTGAACTGTCAGGTTCGCGACTGCATTCGTGCGGAGCTTGTCCAGCAGCGGCGCTATCTCCGGCTTCGCCGCAACAGTGCGGTCCACGCGCAGCTCGTAGATTTCCCCCGGCCAGCGATCAAGCGCGTAACGAAACACCGGCACTGAACACGCCCATGCGCCCGGTGTTCCGCCAAACATGCCCGCCGCAACCACAAGCGCCGCCCACAGCGAGAGGCAGCGCGAAAGTCTGGCAGATATTGGCTTCAACATTGCTACCGATACTATGCGTCGCCTCTGTGCGCAATGCCAAGCCTGTAGCGCCGGCATCCCTGCCGGCGCCGTTCCGCTGTTTTGCGAGAATACGCCGGCAGGGATGCCGGCGCTACAAGTCCGAATCCGAATTGCCATGATGGGGCGAGATTGCGATGATGTCGCCGGCCTCAAAGCTGGGCGAGATGAATATTGAGACAATAGCGGCGTTGCTGATGGCGAGCCTGATTGGCGTGGCGCTGGGACTGCTCGGCAGCGGCGGCACGATGATCACGCTGCCGGTGCTGGTCTATGTCGCTGGCGTGCCGGCGTCGCAAGCCGTAGCGATGGCGTTGGTCGTGGTTGGCGGCACCAGCCTCGCAGGCAGCGTCATGCAATACCGACGCGGCCATTTCGACGTGCGTGTGGCGTTGTTGTTCGCTGTCACAGGCATGATCGGCGCGTATGGCGGCGCGCGGTTGACGCATCTCTTCTCGCAACCGGTGCTGCTGACGGTGTTCTCCGTCATCATGGTTGGCGTGGGGGTGAAGCTGTTTCAGGAGCGGCACGAAATCGAACAAGCGGCGAGCCAGGGACCGGCGCGCTGCGCCACCGTCGGCGCGGTCGTCGGCGTGCTGACCGGTTTCCTGGGAATTGGCGGCGGATTTCTGATCGTGCCGGCGCTGGTTTTGTTTGGTGGACTGGACATCAAGAAGGCCACTGGCACGTCGCTGGCGGTCATCGCACTGAACTCCCTTTCGGGACTCGCGGGCCAGCTTCGCTACGTTCAGTTCGACTGGTGGATGGCGCTGGCGTTTCTGGCAGCGGCCACGGTCGGCATGGCCGCCGGCGTCGCCACAAAAGGCCGGCTCTCCGAACGCGCAATCCGTAAGACGTTTGCCACCTTTGTCCTCGTTGTCGGCCTGGCGATGGCGTGGCAAAATGTAATGACGCTGCTCCGGTAGTTTCGCGCCATTTACAGGTGGTAATCTCTCGCCAAGCAACCCCTCGACGCCTTCTGCGTCATTTTCAACCAAAGCAGTTCGCGCTGGGCAATCTTGACCTCGCCGTGCGCCGATTCTTCACGCAGCACCCTGATCGCTGTCAACACAACGACTCTTGCGCCGCCTGCGCCAGCCGGCCAGCGCCGCCATGCCAAGTCCCATCAACACGCCCGTTGAAGGCTCAGGCACGAACACGATCTGACCGCCGCTGTCCAGGAACACGTTCGCCAGCCCGTAGACGTCCTTGTTGGCCGCCGTGATCGCGTCGCCTTGCGCGCCCGTCAGCACTTTCGTCCCGTTACCGTCCTCGTAGATGAACTCGATCCCCACGTAGATCGTCAATTGGCTCAGCTTCAACGTCGCCCCGTTGAACAGGTGCAGCACGTCCACATACAGGCACTCGTTGGTCCCCAGCCCGCCGCCGTTGTTGATGTTGTTCACAAACTCAATGTGGTTGGTGATTTTCAACGTCCCCAGCGCCATGTTCTTGTCGAAGCCGCTGAGGTAGTAGCCCTTGTTCGTGCTCGCCACTTCAAACGTGTTCGTCACCGTGGGCGATGTCCCGCCAAACACCAGCGTCCCGATGCGCATGTTGAAGTTGTTCGTGTCCGTGCTCCCGTTCACAAAGTCGCCGCGCACCACCAGCGTGTCATTGCTGTGCGTCATCGTGATCACACCCGTGCTGCCCATCAACAGCGTCCCCGTGATGATCGCCGTGGACGGATTCACCGACGACCCAAACGCCAGCCTCCCGTGGTTCGTCAGCCCCGCGTTGAACAGCAACCGCCCGCTGTCGCTGGCCCGGATCACCCCGCCCAACGCGTTGGTCACCACCCCGGCAAAGCTCAACACGCTGCCCGCGCCATTGACCTGCACCACGCCGCCGTTCTCGTTCATCACTGGCAGGTTCAAGCTCAGCGTCCCGCTGTTGCCGTTGCTCACTACCCCGCTGTTGTCCAGGAACGCCTGCAGCGTCCCCTGGCCGTAAATCGTCCCGCCCGCCGCGTTGACCAGGTTCGAGCTGCTGTCGGTCAGCCGCACCACCGCCGCGTCGTTGTTCATCCAGATCGTCCCCGCGTTCGTGAACGATTGGTTGATCTGTAGTTCCGCGCCGCCGCCCAGCGCCGCCAGCAGACCCGCGTTCACCGGTCCCGTGCCGCTGTTGGTAAAGCCCGAAACCAGCGTCAGCACGCCGCCCGCGCCCGTGTTGGTCGCCGCTATCTGGCCCGTCGGACCATTGCCGATAACCGGGTTGACCAGGCCGCCGCCGCCGATGGTGCCCTGGTTGGTCAGCACGCTGCCGGTCAGGAAGTTGGTAAACGTGCCGCCCACCAGCCCGATCAGACCGCCGTTGCCGTTGATGAACGCGTTGGAGAACTGCAGGATGCCGCCGGTCATCGCGTAAAGGTTGCCCCGGTTCGTGAACGTGTTCACGATGTCCAGCCGGCCCACGCTGCCCGCCACCACCTGCTGGATCGTGCCCGTGTTGGCCACGTTGTAGGCGAACACCCGCGCGCTGTTCAGGTCGAGCGTCGAGCCGCTGGTGGCCACCACCAGATTGCTCGCCGCCAGGAACTCCGTGCCCGCGCCGGAGGTGTTGCTGCGCGCGTCCACCGTCCGCACGAAGGCGTTGCTGCCCGTCACCGGGTCGCCCACCTGGAACATCCCGAACATGAAGTTCGTCGCCGCCATGTTGGCCACCGCCGTGCTGCCCACCTCGACCAGTTGCGTCCGGGTCGTGCCGCCGTTGAAGATGAACACACCGCTGAAGTCGTTCTGGGCGAAGTTGGTGGACAGGTTGTCGAAGCTGCCCGCAAGCTTCACCGTGCCGCTCGACAGGTTCCTCAGCACCGAGTTGGTGCTGATCACCAGGTCGCCGCCGATGATGCCCGTGGCGCCACCGCTGAGAACAAACTGGTTGCCGATGCCCAGGTTCGTGGCAACACCGCCCACATACACATTACTGCCCGCCCGCAGCACGCTGCTGTTGTCCACCTGCAGCAAGTTGAAGGAGGAGTCCGACGGCGCGCCGATCCGAACGTCGCCGCCGACCTGGATGAGCGTGCCCGCGCTGCTGACGTAGGCTGAGTTGTTGCTGCTGCCGGTGCTTCGGGAAACGTCAAACTGCGGTGTCACCACTTGGGCGCCGTTGGTGAAGATCGCCACGTTATCGGCTCCGGAGCCACCCACGGCGATCACCCGGCCATTGAAAAGCGAGGCGTTGTCCACGACCAACGTGTTGTTGCCCGATCCCGCGCGCCGGCCCATGAGGAAGAAGCTGCTGTTGGTCACCATCGCGCCATTAAGGACCTGCATCACGTTGTGGTGCGCGTCGGTAGCGCCGAGCCAGATCTCGCCCGCGCTGTCAAAGCGCGTATTGGCACCGCTGACGATCAGCGTGCTGTTGCTGGCGAAGCCGACGGCGCCAACCTGCAACAAGCCCAGGTTGGTAACGGCAGCGCCACTACCAACCGACAGCAGGCTGAACGAGCCGTTGGAGCCGACCGCGATGCTGCCGGCTTGAACCGCACCGCCATTGTTGACGGTCAGGCTGTTGCCGACACCGAAGTTGCCAACGGTCAGGGCACCGACCGTCTGCCAGAACGAACCAGTGCCGCTGACGAGCACCGAGTTGTTGCTGCTCAGACCGCCGGCGGTTATGCCGTTGCCGATGGTGCTGAAACCGCCAACGACGACTTGGCCACCGTTGGTGATAACCATCGCGTTGTCAAACGTGCCAGTGTAGTAGCCTAGATACAGGTTCCTGGTGTTGGTCAAAACTGAGCCGGGATCGGTCACAACGACGCGGTTGCTGTTATTGCCCGTGAAATAGCCAATAATGAAATCCTGTTGGCCGAAAACCCTGCCGCTATTAGCAATGGTCAGGGTATTGTTTGGACCCGAACTACCGACGCGGATGTCGAGCTTGGCGGAGAGGAGCGAGTTGGTTCCGGAAACCAAGACGGAGTTATTGCTGCTGCCGGCGTTGTAGCCTATCAGAACGTAACGGTTGGCGCCCACCGCGCCGCCATCGAGCACGAGCAGGCTGCTGTTGCCGCCGGAGCTGCCGATACGCATGTCCTGATTCGAGGCACTGCCACGGTTGGTCAACACCGAGCCGTTTCCGGTGATGATGGCCACGTTGCCAAGCGCCCCCGCGCTCTCGCCCACGTTGAATGTCACCGAGTTCACCTTGCCGCCGTTGGTAATGGTCAGCAAATTGCGGCTGCCGGTGCCACCAACACTGAACGTGCTGCTGTTGGTCACAGCACCGCCGTCCACGGTCATCGCGTTGCTCGAACCGGCATTGCCGACATAAATCGTGTTGGTAAAGACGAAGACCGAACCGGCACCAGACACGAGCATGCTGTTGTTGGAAGCAACGGCCTGGTTACCTATCAGGAAATCCACGCTTCCCACGGTGGCGGTGCCCAGACGCATGACGCCGCCGTTGGCAATGATGAGACTGTTGCCAACACCGTAGTTGCCGATCTGGAGATCGGCAGTCACGTTGGTGTTGACCCAGGTGCCGCCGTCAATCACCAATTGGTTGTTCGTGCTGACCGTGCTGGCGCTGGCGCCGTCGCCCACGACCAACTGGCCGTTATTGTTGTTGACCGTGCCGCCGGCGGCCACGGTGAAACGGTTGCTGGAGCTGTCGTCGCCCACGAAGATCTTTCGGTTAAATGTGAAGATCGAGCCGCTTCCTGAGACGAGCACGCTGTTGTTGGAACTGACGGGTTGCATGCCGATCATGAGGTCGTTGCCCGACGGGGCCGTGACGTCCATCACACCGCCGTTGGTGATGAGGAGGCTGTTGCCGAAGCCATAGTAGCCAACGTAGGAGTCGCCGTTCATGTTGGTGTTGACCCAAGTGCCGCCATTGATCACCAACTGGTTGTTGCTGCTCACAGCAGAACTGGCGCCGTAACCGACGAAAACGCGACCGTTGCTATTGGTGACGAGGCCGCCGACGGCCACCGAAAGGCTGTTATTGGAACCCAGATTGCCCACGTAAGCGTTACCGCTGACGGTCAACACCGTGCCGGTGTCGGAAATCCGCACGGAGTTGTTGCCGGCGGCGGCGGCACCTCCCACCAACACGCCGCCCGAGCTGATCACATTCGCCCCATTGCCAATTACCAATGTGTTGAATGACGCATTGGTGCCGACCTGAATGCCACCCGTGTTGACCTGTAGTAAGGTGCCGGTGCCGCCGATAAAGGCTGAGTTACCAGTGCCATCGATGTTGTAGCCCAGAACGAACCGGCCTGTCGTCACTACGCTGGCACCATTGGTAATAATGGCCGTGTTGTTCCGGCCGAAGTTACCCACGATAATGCCGTTAGCCGTGTTGCTGAGCAAGGCCCCCTCGCCGGAAACCAGCAACAGGTTGTCGCTGGCGTTGCTGAATCGGCCAACCGTGAACCAGTTCGCATTGATCAATGTTCCACCATCAAGAATCATCAACACGTTATTCGTCGGCCCACCGCTGCGCATGGTGCTGCCACCGCCGATTTGCACTTCACCAGCAACTTTGACCACCGTGTTGGTGCTGATAATCTCCAGCATATTATTGTGAGCACCAATGCCATAGCCGACAATAAGCGCGCCTGCGGTAACGCCTTGGGCGCCATTCGTAAAGATTGCCATGTTCCCGACGCCAGACTCACCGATGATAATGCCGGCCGAGGTATTGGTGAGCAACGACCCCTCGCCCGACACCAGCAACAAGTTGGTGCCGGCCGTGGCTGTCCGTCCCACTTCAAAATAGTTCGCATTGCTTACCGTGCCGCCATTGAGAATCATCATCGTGTTGAAGGAGCCGTCGTCGCCCACCAGCACGCGGCCGCTCGAGGCGATCAACGAATTCGTGCCGATGACGATGGCGAGGTTGCTGCTGCTGCCAGCCTGATTACCCATCCAAAAGCCGGGATAGTTCGTTGTGCCGGCATAGACCACGCCGCCATTGGTGACGATCAATGTGTTGCCGGAACCAAAGTTGCCGATGACGAAGGGGTTGTTGGCATTAGCGGTCATGCCCACCGCCGAGTTGGTATCCACAATCAACGTGGCGTTGTTGTCAGTGGCGCTATCGCCCACGATGATGACGCCGTTGGCGAACGCGCCCGTGGCGGTAAACAGCGTGTTGGAGAGCCAGAGCGTGCCGGCGTTAACGTCCAAAAACTGGACAGTGTCGGTGTTGCTGTCGAGCACGAGCGCGCCGCTGCCGATCTTGTTCATCGAGCCGTCGCCTCCGATGGTGCCGGGGATGAAGACGGTATTGGCCAGCGTGTCAAACGTGCCCGTGCCGCCGGCCATGGAGAACGCGCGGTTGACGTTCAGCGTGAGACCGGCGCTGAACTGCAACGTGGCGTTGGCCACGAAGGTGATGTTGGTGGAGGCTGTCCCCGGCACCATGCCGAGGGCGTTGTCGTTGGTGATGTTAAGCACGCCGCCGCGGAGGAAGGTGCCGCCGCTGTAGGTGTTTGGCTGCGCCGGCCGCAAGGCCACCACGCCCAACATGCCGGCCAGCGTGTTAGTGCCGATGAGCAACGGCGAAGGGTTGACACCATCATTAATGAGGTTAGTGAGCGTGAATGTCGTTCCACCCACGGCGCCGAACCACCAGTTTTTCGTGCCGTTGGTCACATACGGTGTGAAAACACCCTGGTAGGTGAGATTTTCGGCGCTGGCCAAACCAAGGCCGCTGTAGCCGCCGACGGCAAAATCAATAGTGTCATTAGCGTTGGTCAGGAAGAGCGCGATGAAGCCCGTGGGGCTGGCAGCGAGGCGCGGGAGGAGGTTGGCGGCGACATTGTTGGTGTTTAGGCCGACCACGCCGCTATCGAGCACGATGCTTCCGGCGGAAGGCAACGCGCCGAAATGCGTGAACATCAACAAGCCGTTGGTGACAGCCATGCCGCCGCCAAAACTGTTGGTGCCGGCAAGGTTCAACTGGCCGCTGCCGCTGCCGAGCACGACCAGGTTGCCACTGCCGCTAATATCACTGGTCCACGTGTTGGTGACGGTCTGGCCATAAATCAGCGTGGCGTTGTTGGTGATGGCGGAGAAGGCGAGCGCGCCACTGCTGGCGAACTGGAGCGTGCCGGCGTTGATAGTGATGGGGCCGCCGAAGGTGTTGCTGTTGCCAGCGAGGACAAGCGTGCCGACGCCGTTCTTGATCAACCCGCCGGTAGTAGCGTTGGCAGTAAGGCTGTAGTTGCCGAGGATGACGTTGGTGTTGCCGCCCCCGATGAGAGTAACGGTGAGTGTGTCGCCGGAGTCATAGCCGAAACCGGGGTTGGTGACGAGGATGTTGGTGAGGATGCCGCTGGTCTGGTCAATCTGGGCGATGGCGGTGGCACCAGCGCCGGAACCGCCGCTGATCATGACGACCGGCGCGCCAATATAACCATCCAAGTCTGAGAGAGTGAGACCGTTGGTGGTAATGGTGGCGAGGCCGTAGCCTGTCGGAGCGAGGAACGATTGGCCGATGGTGATGTCGCTGTCGTTCAGGATGGTGAGACCACCTGAGTAGATGTAACTGCCATTGAGACCCTGGAGGAAGATGGAGGCGGAGGGCGTGTTGGAGTGAGCAATGAGGGTGCCGCCGTTGAAGTTGAGCAATGTGAGGCCCGTGCTGCCTGCGCGAATGCGGTCGGCGATGAGGGTGCCGCCGTTGACGACGTTGACGATGCCGGTGCCGCCGGTCTGGTCGTTGAGATTAAGGCTGCGGTTGGAGATGGAGTGGGAGGCATCAAGGATGCCCGAACCCCTAATACTGACCACACCGACACCGACCTGGTCGAAGTTGATGTAGAAATCGCGCGCGCCATTGGTGCCAGCAAGGAATGTGCCGCCGAAAATGTTGAGTAAGCCGTAGCCGCCGGCGGCACGGGTTAGCATCACGTAACCGGAAGGAACCACAGTGCCGCCAAACATGTCGAACACGCCGTAAGCGGGCGTGCTGCCGACGGTGTAGCCGATGCCGATGCGTCCAGCGAAGAGCTGGCCTTCGTCGAGGCGGTAATAGCCATAACCGTTCGCGCCACGACCAAGGGCGAAGCTATTGTCGCTTTCGGCGGGCGAGATGTTGAGCACGCCGCCGGTTTGGATCAAGGCACCAACGCCGGAGACACCTATGCGCAGGAAGCCGAGCGTCAGGTTGGTGCCGATGGTGACCCGGGCCGTCTGGCCGGCAGAGGGGGCAATATCGGAAGTGGCCAGGCCGCCATCCAGTTCGCCGTTGAGGATCAAGCGGCCGCCTTGGACGAAGAAACCGTTGCTGATCACAATCAGGCTGCTGTTGTTGAGAACGAGCGCGCCAGAACCGGTCTTGATCAGGCCAATGCGGTTGGTATCGCTGACGAGGATGCTGCTGACAATGGCGGTGTTGGCATTAACGGCGATGGTGCGGGTGGCGTTGCCAAAGTCCAGAGCGTTCTGGACCGTCAGGAGCTCGGTGGCGCTGCCAGCGTTGAGCACAAAGACGTCGGGATTGAAGTTGGCCGAACCCCATTGAACAGTGGCGCCGCCGCCGAGATTGACGTTCAGTGGTTGGGTGACCGCCGAGAACCCACCCGTGCTGCCGGGCAGTTGGATTTCGCCCGCCCCGGCGCCAATATTGGCGGTGATCGAACCGCTGGCGGTTTCCCAAACGCCGCCAGTAAGGACGAGGGTGCCGAGGGTGGAAAGGCCCGCGCCGCGGTCGGCGCGTAGAACTCCCTCACGAACAAAGGTGTTGCCGTTCCAGCCATTGGCACCGGTCAACATGAGCAGCCCGGGGCCGGCCTTGATGAGGCCGGCGGTGCCGGAGTTGTTGGTGATCACGCCGCGGATGGTAACAGGGTTGTTGAAACTGGAGTTGACGGCGATGGTGCGGTCGGCGCCGTTGAGATCAAGGCCGTTTGTAAAAGTCAGTGTCGTGTTGGCCGACGCGGCGTTGAGCAACAGCACCGAAGGATTGAACGTCGCGTTGCCCCACTGGATCTGCGCCGCCCCGCCACCAAGGTTGACCGTCAGCGGTGCCGTCACAGCCGAGAAGCCGCCGGTGCTGCCGGGCAGTTGAATCAGACCCGCGCTGGCGCCGAGGCTGGAATCAATCAAGCCGCTGGCGCTTTCCCAAACGCCACCGGTCAGCACCAGGTTGACCGTGTTCGGGATGCCCGCTCCCCATTCGGCCCGTAGCACGCCGTCCTCCACAAAAATGCTGCTGTCAAAGACGTTGTTGCCCGTCAGCGCCAGCACACCGGGACCGGTCTTTCGCAGGTCGGCGCTGCCGCCGCTGTTGTTGATCACTCCGCTCACTGTGGCCGCGATACCCATGTTGGTGGCGTTGACCGCGATAACACGCGTGGCGCCGTTGAGGTTGAGGCCGTTGACGAAGGTGAGGTTGGCGTTGGCGAGTGTGCCGTTCAGGATCAACGCGGACAAGTTGAAACCAGCGCTGCCCCACATCTGCGTCGAACCGTCATTGTTGATGTTGACCGTCAGCGGCGTGTTATAGCCGGAGAAACCGCCCGCCACGCCATCCACAAATTGGATGTGGGCTGCGGTGTTGCCAAGGGGATTGGTGATCGTGCCGCTGACGGCGCTGAAGGTGCCACCACTGATCACCAACCGGCTGCCACCCGACAAGCCGGCGCCGAAGTCAGCTTGCAGGATGCCATCGCTGAGGATGGTGTTGCCGGTGTAGGTGTTGGTGTTGTTCAAGACAGTCACACCCGTCCCGGCCTGGATGAGGACGCCGTTGCCACTGACAATCCCGTCGAGGGCGTTGACACCGCTGCTGTTGAAAATGAGGGTGGATTGGTTGGTGACGGGGCCGCTGCCGAAGGAGCCGCCCGTGCCGCCGTTGCCAATCTGCAAGGTGCCGGCGCTGATGAGAGTCGGACCGCTCCAAGCACTGGTGCCGGCAATGGTCTGGGTGCCGGGGCCGTTGAGGGTCAACGCGACAGGACCGTTGATGCTGCCTACGAAGAGATAGTTGCTCGTCGCTTCAGGTCTGAGAGTCAACAAGCTGAAGGTTGCCTGGTTGTTGGTGATGGTGGCCGCGAAAGTGCCGGCGGCAGTCAAGCCACGCAACGTCTGGTTGTAGCCATTGAGGTCGGCAATGGTAGCGGCCACACCGGCCAGGGCGAGGAGGGCGTTGGTGGCAATGCCGTTATCCGCGCCGAGGCTTGTGGTTCCGTCGTCCACTTTAAGCAGGGTGTAGTCGCCACCGCCGGCAAGGCGCACATTGCCGTCGCGGATGGTGACGGGCACGCTGCTGGTGATGGGGCCGTTGAGAATCAGGAGGCCGTTAAAAGCTGCGAAGTGCCCGCCGCTGCCGGCGCTGGCGGTGATGGTGATGGGGCCGTTGACCGTTGAATTGTTGGTGCCCTCGATGATGCCGCGTCCCGCGTCGGGATTGCCGCCGTAGATGAAGAAGGCGTTGTCCAGTGTGACGCCGTCGAGGATGTATCGCTTGCCGGTGGAGTAGGCAATGGCGGGACCGGTGCCCAAAGCGCCGTTTTCGGAGACTTTGATGAAGCCGCCGGTGAGGAAAGTGCCGGCACCGTAGGTGTTGCCGCTGTCGAGCACCAACATGCCGCTACCGCCCTTGATGATGCCGCCGTTCTGGACGACGGAACTGAAAATGCTGGTGGTGGTGTTGACGGTGATCATGCGAACGCCGCCGCCCAGATCAACGGTTTTATTGAAGGTGAGGTTGGAGCCGGAGAAAGTCGCGTTGCCAGTGAAGTCGAGAAGCTGCGTAATCGTGACAAGGGGCCGTCCAAAGCCAGCGAGGCCGCCGCCGTTGAAGGTAATGTCGCCGCGGCCAAGGGCGTTGGCGTTGCTGACGGAGAGAGTGCCGGCGTTCAGCAGCGTGCCGGCGGCGTAGTTGTTGCTGTAGGTCAACATCAACGTGCCGCTGCCTTCCTTGACCAGGCCACCGTTGCTGATGACGCCTTCGAAGGAGGTCAGGGTGTTGGTGATGGTCAGCGTGCGGGTTGCGCCACCGAGGTTGGCGGAACCGGTGAACGTGACGTTGCTGCCGCCGATGGTGACGTTGTTCGAGAAGATGAGGCTGCGAGCTATCACAACATTGGTGATACCGAAGCCAATGAGGTTGCCGCCGTTGAACGTCAGCGTCGCGCCGACCGCGCCGAAGCTGAAGTCGTTACTGACAGCCACTGCGCCGGCGTTGAGCAACGTCGCGTCGTGGGTGTTGATACCGGTGAGTATCACAACGCTGAGCGGGTTGCCACCGACGGGGCCGATGACAAGGTTGGTGCCGGTGCCGATGACCGAGCCGTAGGTGAACGTGCCGGGACCGTTGCCCAAGCGCAAGGTGTTATCAGCCCAGGTCGCTCCGCCCGTGTAAACCGCGTTACTGAGGCCGCCCAAGAAGACATTGGTCATCGTGCCGCTGAACACGAGGTTGCTATCGCTGTTGGCGGCCACCAGCACCGCGCCAGTGACGACGCCGGTGACACGGCCGGCGAGCCAATCGAGGAACGACTGTTCCAAGATATTGGTCGGGCCGATGGAGGAGGTGATGCCAGCCAACGTAAGGGTATTGGCGCTGATGCTGGTGCTGACATTGGAGAGGACCAGACCGCCAGCGTTGATGACCGTAGAACCGCCGTAGGAGTTGGTGCCGGTCAGGATGATCGCGCCGTAGCCGTTCTTGGTGAGGCCGCCGGTGTTGGCGTTGTCGGCCAGCGTGTAACTGCCGAGGACTACGTTGGTGTTGCCGCCGCCAATGAGCGTGATCGTCAGGATATCGCCCGCCTGATAGCCAGAGCCGGCGCTGCTGATGAAGATGTTGGTCAAAACACCTGTCGCCAGATCAATCTGAGCGATCGCCGAGGCGCCAACGCCGCTGCCGCCGATAATCCTGACGATCGGCGTGCCGATGTAGCCGCTGAGCTCGCCGGCGGCCAGACCGTTGGTGGTGATGCTCGAAATGCCTTTGTCCGTCGGCGCCAGCAACGCCTGCGCGATGGTAATGATGTTGCTCTCCACGTTGATGATTGCACCACCGGAATAGATGTAAGCGCCAGCCAAGGCGTTAGTCATGAAGTTGGCAGCAAGCGTTGTGGCGGGATTGACCCTCAATATGCCGCCGTCAAAGTTGAAAAATGTCTGGCCTACAGCCGTCGCCATAATCTGGTTGACGGTGAGTGTGCCGCTCAAGAGGTTCACGATGCCGGTGGAAGCCGGCTGCCGTCCCAAGTTCAAGGGCAGGCTGCTGGCCATCGCGAGGTTGACTGTGGCACCAGCGATATTGAGCACGTTATGGTTGGTGCCATCGTAGTTCAGAACGAACCCCTGAGAATTGTTGGCGTTGAACTCGCCACCAAAGAGGTTTATTTGGGCGGCGGGACCCTTGCGCCAGATGACCCACTCCTTGTTCGTCACAACACCGCCAAATTGCTCAAAGATCCCGATCGAGGTGGTTTGAGCGCCGCCGAGCGAGAAACGGCCGTTGTTGACCAACAGGCCGTCAGTGATCCGGTAATAGCCGTAGCCGCCATAGCCGGGAGCGAAAACGCCTTCACCCGTGGTCACCGTGGGGCTGTTGATGATGACGCCACCAGTTTGATAGAACGCGCCTGTGGCGCCAGCCATACCAATCTGGATACACGCCGCTGTGTTGGTGAAGAGCAAACTCCCGTTTGCTCCAAGCGTCATGATCGCGCGGGAACCTGCCGTGGAACCAACCTGAACACCATTGCTGGACACCACAGAACCGTTGATGTTCAGAGTGCTTTCACCGCTCAGCAAAATCGTGCCACCGCTGATGATGGTCGTGGTGCCGTCGCCGAGATTCAATGTGCCGCCGCTGACCGCCAAGCTTCGCCCCAACGCCATCGGCGTCGTGTTCGTCAATATCAGCGTGCCTGCACCGGTCTTGACCAAGCCCGCCGTGCCGCTGCTGTTCAAAATGCCGCCGCCAAGTGTCGCTGTAACAGCGTTGACCGCCACCGTGCGCACGGCTCCACTAAAATCGAGCGGGTTGATGAAGTTCAACGTCTGGTTCGCGGTTGTCTCATTGAGAACCAACACCGACGGGTTGAAGTAGGTGCTACCCCACTGCACCGTCGTGCCCGCACCACCAAGGTTGACAGTCAAGGGCGCGGTGATGGCCGAAAACCCGCCGGTGCTCCCGGGCAATTGAATCTGGCCCGCGCCGGAGCCGAGATTATTCGTCACCAAACCGCTGGCGGTTTCCCAAACACCACCGTTGAGCACGAGGTTGTCCGTGAGTGGAATACCCGCGCCCCACTCGCCCCGCAATACGCCCCCCTGAACCAGCGTGTTGCCGCTATAGGTGTTGGCGCCACTCAGAACCAGAGCGCCAGAACCGAGCTTGAGCAGGCCGGTGGAGCCGGCGATGGCATTGGTGATGGTGAAGACGTTGGCAGCATCGGCGATGTCGAAGCCGCCGTTGAACGTGCCCCAGTTCACGGGCCGGCTGTCCAGGTTGGTGAACGTGGTGCCCGTGATTCGCAGCACGCCGCCAGCAAAGGTGATGGCGGAGCTTGCAGCACCGAGATTATTGTCGCTGCCAACACTAAGCACACTGCCGTTGAGAAACGTGCCGCCGTTGTAGGTATTCGCGCCGGTCAATTCGACAACGGCGCGAGCCGCGGCGCTGCCGCCAATGGTGACCACGGACAGGTTGCCGCCGTTATAGCCGTCAATAATGTCATTGGTGAACGTCAAAACGGCGCCCGGCACACCGCCGCCAAGGTTGAAGTAATTCGTCAGCGTGCCGCCGCCAGACTGGAACGGCGTGTAGGCGCCCGCGTTGGTGATGTTTTCCGCCGCACCCACGAAGAGGTTGGCGTAGGTCAAGAAGTTAAGCGTGTCGGCAGCGCTGTTCGTCGTCAGCGCGATGATGCCGCGCGTGCTGGCGATGTTAACAATCTTCGGAAACAAAACAGACGCCAAGCCACCCGCGACGTTATAAGCCACCGCAGCGGTGTTGCTGGCCAGCGTGATGGTCCCGCTGGCCGGCAAGGATTGCGCGATGTCAAACCGCAGCAGCCCGTTGCTGACGATCGTCCCGCCCAAGTAAGTGTTGGTGCCGCTCAGGGCCTGAACGCCAAGACCGCTCTTGATGACCTGGAAGTTGCCGGTCAGGAAACCGCCATAGGTGTAGTCGGCGGCGTTGTTGATCGTCAACCGAGAGAGCGCATTGGACGTATTGGCCACGACGTTGCTGACGCCGGCGCCGAGGGTGGTCAGACCCGCGAGGGTCTGGTCGAAACCGCCCAGGTCGAACTGCGCCATGTTGGTCGTGGTGTTATTCATGATCAACACGGTGTCCGTCGGCAGCAGGTTGTTGCCGGCCAGTCGGACGATTAACGTTGCGCTTGAGGTGGTGCCGGGGGTGGTGATAGTGGTCGTGCCCTCGTAGGTGTTGGTTGCTTCCAAGACCAAAGTCTTGATGTGTTTTATGCTGCTGCCCCGGGCGTAAAATGTGAGGTTGCCAGTGCCGCTGATGACGCCGGCGTTGGTGTCAGTCTGGTTGGCAGTGGAGTAAAGACCAATCCTGGCATTACCAGTCAACGCGATCGGGCCGCTCCAGCGCTCGCCGCTACCGGCAAACCGTATCGCGCCATTGCCGTCACCGGTGCCCACAATACTAATGGCGTTGGTGTAATTGCCGGTGGCGTTGATGATGAGCTGCCCGCCACTCAACACATCAATGATCGGCGCGTTCTGAAGGGCCAGCTTGTGGTTCAACTGGATTTCCCCGTTCTGGATCGTCACCAAGCCGCTGAATGAGTTCGCAACGGACAGGGTCAAAGTGTAACTGCCCGCCTTGGTCAGCGCGTTTGTCCCGGCCAAATCCTTGTCAAAATACACAGTGCCGGTATTGGTGCCCGCAACCATCAAATCATTGGTCAGCATGATCCCGATGGCGAACCGCAAAACATTGGTGGAGTTTTGAAGAATCTGCGGCAGGCTACCACTGCTGTTGGTGCTGAAAACGAGATAGGTGCCCGCCGCGGCATTGGTGACGTAGTTCGTGCCATACGCCCCGTTGACGAACTGGTTGAGCGTAAACTTGTTGTCCGTCAAGGTATCAATTGTCAGGAAGTGCCGCGGCCACTGGCCCTGTTCGATGAAGATGCTGTAGTCAATGCCGCCGCCGTTGGCCGGCGCACTGCCATTGTTCAACTCGTTGGTCCAGTTGCCACCGACGCTCCAAAGACCATCCGACGGGTTGGTCCAGAAATAGTTGGTCTGCGCCCTCACCTCCTCGACAGCCACCAGCGACGCAAATGCCGCCGCCAAAAGACACCGCACCCGTAAAACAAAATGACCGTGGATAGTGTGGTGGGATTGGGAAGGTGAAACATCGTTGAGTCCGTTCAACAGACGCAGCGCGTGTGTTTTCATGGTGTTGTCATCCATGCCGCCAAAGTCCTTAGGCCGCTTTGGCCTGACGTTGCGATCCTCGGCTGTCAACAACGCCGAACCATAACTGCCTCTCCCGAATTGCCGACGTTTACCAGTAACGGCAAACGTCGAACTTCTTCAGATGCGGATTCTACCATCGGAACATGCCGCGTCAATGGCACAAACCTTGCAGACAAGAATAGTTTTGACGTTGTGAACCGCCCCGTCCGCCAGCGTTCAGGATTTGCGGCGGCGGCGGGAGGCGGCGAGGGCAGCCAGAGCCAGTGCCGTCAGCATGCTTGTGGAAGGCTCAGGCACAAGGATGATCTGACCGCCGCCGTCAATGAACACATTGGCCAATCCCAAACTGTTCTTGTTGCCCTCGTTGATCGTGATGCCCTGAGTCGCAAACACCTTGGTGCCCGCGCCATCTTCGTAGATGAACTCCATCCCGACGTATATCGTCAACTGGCTCAGCTTCAGCGTCGCACCGTTGAACAAGTGCAGCACGTCCACATAGAGGCATTCGTTCGTGCCCAACCCGCCGCCATTGTTGATGTTGTTTACGAAGCTGATGTGGTTGGTGATGTTCAGCGTGCCAAGCGCCATGTTGTTCGCGAATGCCGACAAGTAGGCGCCCTTGTTCGTGCTCGCCACTTCAAACGTGTTCGTCACCGTGGACGACGTTCCGCCAAAAACCATCGTCCCGTAGCGCATGTTGAAGCTGTTGATGTTCGTGCTCCCGTTGACGAAGTCGCCCCGCATTACCAGCGTGTCATTGGTGTGCGCCATGCTGATGATGCCGCTGCTGCCCAACAGCAACGTGCCCGTGATGATTGCCGTGGATGGATTCAGCGCGTTGTCGAATCTGAGCGTGCCGCTGTTGGTCAGTCCCGCGTTGAACACCATCTTGCCCTGGTTGCGCATCCCCAGCGTCGCCCCCGCCGCGTTCGTCACTACCGCGTTGAACGTCACCACGCCGCCGTTGCCCGCTCCAATAAGGCCCGCCGTGTTGTTCACCGCCTGCGCAAACGCCAGACTGCTGTTGTTCAGCGCCACCATGTTCCCCGCGTTGCTCACTGCGTTGTTGAACGTCAGTGTCCCGCCAGTGCCGTCGTTGCTCACCACGCCCGCTGCGGCGTTGTTCAGCTCCGCGTTGAACGCGCCATTGCCCAGAATCTGCCCCGCGTTGTCCACCCGCGGCGCCGTGAACGTCGCCGCCGCGTTGTTGAGTTGGATGATGCCCATATTGGTGAACGCTTGAGCCACGTTCAACTGCGCGCCCGCGCCCAGCGCCGCCAAAAGGCCCGCGTTGACCGCTGCGCCCGCATTGTTCGTCAGTCCACCCGTCAACCGCAGCACCCCACCCGTGGCAATCACCGAGCCGCTAGCGCGGTTGTCCAACACCACAGCGTTCGTGCCGTAGCCCAGAATTGTGCCCTGGTTGACCACGTTACTGCTGCCACCCGTCAGCGTGAAGACGCCGCTCATCATGCCGATCCGGCCGCTGCTGGAGTTGGTCAACGTCGCGCTGTTGACCGCCAGCGTGCCGCCGTTGGTCGTCCCCAATGTGCCGTTGTTGACGTTGGTCGCCAAGCCACCGCCGAGCAACAGCGTGCCGAGGTTCGCCGCCACCGTCGCGCCCGCGTTGTTCGCCACCGCCGGCGACACCACGCCGTCACCGTAGATCGTGCCCGCGTTGGTCAACACGCCGCCAGCGGCGAAGTTGGTCAACACGCCACCGTTGAAGATCGAGAGGATGCCCCACGTCGGGCCGTTCAGGAACGCGTTGGAGAATTGCAGCGCCGTGCCGTTGCCGATCTCAATGGTGCCCTGGTTGGTGAAGGTGTTGACGACATCCATGCGGATCACCGTGCCGGCCGGGTTGCCGGCGTTGGTCCACTGCATCGTGCCGCTGTTGCTGAGGTTGTAGGCGAAGCCGCTGCGGTTGTTCCAGTCCAGAATCGAGCCGCTGAGCGCGACGACCAGGTTGCTGGCCGCCAGAATCTGGTTATAGACGCCGACCCCGGCGTTGGTCACGCCGTTGTCACGTTGATCCACCAGTTGCACGATCGCGTTGCTGCCCGTGGTCTGGTCGCCAACCATGAAGGTGCCAACGAACATGTTGGAAACCGCCATCGAGCCTTCACTCACGCGCAAACTGGCCACTTCAACATGCTGCGTGACGACCGCTGTCAGATTCGTGTTTCGGAACAGCCATGTGCCCTGGATCACACTGGCCGCGCGCTGGACCGACTGGTTATCCAGCTCACCCGAAAACCGATTGGTCGAAGTTGAGTCCAGGTTCCAAGTGAAGTTGGACCCAAATGTCGCGTCGTAATCCACCAACGCACCGTTCTGCGCGGCCAGCGTGCCATTGTCCGTGTAACCACCCAGCACAGCCATGTAACCGTTGTTGACGGTGATTGAGGAGTTCGACCCGTTATTCATCGTGCCGCTGACAATCAGCGAGCCGCCGTTCGTTATAATGATCACGCCGTTATTCTGCAAATTGACGACTGTGGTCGTGCTGTTGTTAATGACAAGGTTGGTGTTGTTGACGATGCCGGCTATCCGAACCACACCGCCATTGGTGGTGAAGATCGAACCGTAGTTGGTAATCGTCTGGTTGATCTGCAGGATGGAGTCGGGGCCGAACGCTTGGAGCGCACCGTAGTTGGCCGCGTTCCAGAACCCGGTCGTCAAATCCAGCACGCCACCCGTGGCAGTAAGCTGCCCGCCCGCCCGATTATCCAACAGAACCGAAACCGTCCCATAACCGCTGATGGCACCCACGTTGGTCAGCACACTGTCGATCACAAAGTTGGTGAACGTGCCACCCGCCAGCCTGATCACGCCGCCGCCGCCATTGATGAACGCGTTGGAGAACTGCAGGATGCCGCCGCCGCCGGCATAGAGGTTGCCCTGATTCGTGAAGGTGTTCACGATATCCAGCCGCCCGATGGCGCCCGCTACCACCTGCTGGATTGTGCCCGTGTTCGCCGCGAAGAGCGCATACGCCCGCGTGCTGTTCAGGTCAAACGTCGAGCCACTGGCGGCCACGACCAAATTGCTGGCTGCCAAGAACTCCGTGCCCGCCCCCGACGTGTTCTTGCGGCTGTCCACCGTCCGCACGAAGGCATTGCTGCCCGTCACCGCGTCACCCACCTGGAACGTCCCAAACATGAAGTTGGTCACGGCCATGTTGGCCACCGCCGTGCTGCCCACCTCGACCAGTTGCGTCCGGGTCGTGCCGCCTATCAGCGTCAGGTTGCCCATCCAGTTATTGTCCGCGAAGTTCGTCGCCAGGTTGTCGAGGTTGCCCGCCAGCTTGACCACGCCGCCGCCCACCGTGTTGACAAGCGAGTTGGTGCCGATGGTGAGGATGCCGCCGACCTGAACCACACCGCCCGCGTCCGCACTCAACACGTTGCCCGCGATCAGGGAGGTCGCGCTGAAGCCGACATTGACATTGCCCGCCGCCCACAGCAGCGATCCGACTCCGGTCACCTGCGCCGAGTTGGTGCCCGTCGCCGCCGTGTTGCCGATGGTGACCGTGCCCCGGTTCGTGATCACGCCGCCACCGGAGATGAGCAGCCGGTTGAACGCCGAGGTGTAGTTACCCACAACCAGAGCGCCCGCGTTGCTCAGCACCGAACCGGCCCCGGTGATCTCCAGCACGTTGCTTCCGTTGAAGCCGCTGGCGCCGATGGCGACGCCACTGGCGCCCACCCGCAGGTTGCCACCCGCCATCACAACCACCCGGTTGCTGGCGGAGCGCGAGGCCGGGCCCGAGCCGCCGATCTGGAGGGAGGTCGTCTGCAGGACCGATCCGGTGTCCGTGACCATGATGGTGTTGCTGCCGCCGCCGGCGCCGGCATACGTTGTGCCCGCCTCCACCACCGTGCCGGTGTTGGCAATGGTCAACTGGTTGCCGAAGCCGCCTTCGCCCACCACCAAGCCCACCACCGTCTGCAGCAGCGAGCCAGACCCGGTGACCAGCATCGTGTTGTTGCTCGCCAACGCGCCGGTGCCCAGGCGCACCCGGTTGTTGCCGCCCGTGCCGCTGAACACCTGCGCGCCATCACTGATGACGAACGCGTTGAACGAGCCGGCGTTGCCGATCTCCAGCGTGTTCATGTTGGTGAAGAGCGTCCCCGCGCCGGTGATCACCAACTGGTTGTAGTGTGCGCCCGACGGCCCATCCGCCGCCGCGTTGCCAATGAACGTGCCAGAGCTGACGTTCGATCCCAACATCAGCAACGTGGCGCCGTTGGCCACCGTCATCACGTTGCTCAGGTTCTGGTTGCCCACCGTCAGCGAGTTGCTGAGGAAGAACACCGTGCCCGGGTCGGTGACGGTCACGCTGTTGCCGTAGTTGCTCATCGGTCCAAAGGTCGAGTTCGTTATCGAACCGATGGTGAACGCGCCCATGTTGGTGAAGCTCGCGCCGTTGTTCACCAGCAGCCAGTTACCGCTGCCTTCGCGGCCCACCGTGAAGACGCCCGCATTGCTGAACGTGGAGCCGGCACCCGACACCAGCATCCAGTTGTTGCTCGGCGTGTGGCCCGCGCCCGACTGGTCGGTCGCGCCCACGCCCGTCGCCGCATCCGAGCCGTTCACCACATAGATGTGGCCGCCGTTGGTCACGATCGCCCCGTTGCCCAGCCCGCGCAGGCCCACTGTAAACCGGTTGCCGCCGCTGACCCAGTTGGTGTTGGCCCAGAGGGTGCCGCCGTCGGTGACCACCAGCAGGTTGCTGTTGGCGCCGTTGCCCACGCCCACGTAGAAGTTGCGGGTCAGCACCTGCGCGTTGTTGCTGATGATCATCACGTTGAAGTCGCCGGCGTTGCCGTCGCTGCCCACGCGCGTGTCGCCGGAGAACACGTTATTGCTCATGATCGTGCCGTTGCCGGTCACCAACACGAGGTTGCTCTTGGCGCTGTCGTTGACGCCGATGAAGAAGTTCGACCGGATCAGCACCACCGCGCCGCCCGACACCTGCATGTAGTTCAGCGCGCCGCTCTGGCCCACATACACAGAGTTCGACGCGCGCAAAACCGTGCCGGCGCCATCCACGATCAAGTCGTTGCCGAAAGCGTTGCCGCCGTTGCCTACATACAGCGGAGTGTCCCCGCCTGAGGCGAGCAACAGGCCGCCATTATTGACCATCAAGGTGTTGTTGGAGCCGGCGCGGCCAAGATAGCCGGTGCCATTGACCTGAAGCACTGAGCCGGCGCCGCTGACGAGGGCGAAGTTATTGGAGGCGTTCGCGTTGTAGCCCATGTTGAACTCGCCAGCCGACGACAGGCGGGCGCCGTTGGTCACGATCAACGTGTTCATGCTGCCGCCGAAGCCAACGATGATGCCGCTGCCAGCGTTGGTCACCAGCGTGCCCGCGTCCGAAATGTAGAGCAGGTTGCTCATGGTCGTGGAGCCGGGGCCGCCCACTTCGAGCCAGTTGTTATTGCTTACCGTCGCGCCCGCCACCACCTGCATCGTGTTATACATCCCCGCGTTGCCCATCCGGATACGCCCGTTGACCGCCAGCAGCGAGTTGGTGCCCGTCACCACCACCGCGTTGTTCACGCTGCTGGTCTGCACGCCCATCGTGAACGCCATGTCACCGCCGCCGCTCTTGACCACGCCGCCGTTGGTGATGATCAGCGTGTTGCCGTAGCCCGAATTGCCCAGCCACAGGTTCGTGCTGCCCGCCGCGTTTCCCACCAGCAACGCCGAGTTGGTGCCCACGATCACCGTCCCAAAGTTGTTGCCCGTGCTTGTGCCGATTTGCGCAAAGCCGAGACCGACGTTCAACACCGTCCCGGTCAGCGCCAGCGAGCCGTCGTTGACCATCAACCCGTAAACCCAGCCCGTGTTGCCCGGCGTCGTATTGGCCGCCGTGCCCCACAGCACCGCGCTGCCATCCCCGCGCTTCTCCAGGAAGCCCGTCCCGCCTGACACGTTGGTGATCAGCCCTGGGATCACCACGCTCGCGCCCGGGACCACCTCCACGATGCCCGTGCTGCCCGTGGCAATGTAGATGCTCCGGTTGATGTGCAGGTCCACGTTGCTCGCAAACTGCAACCCGCCGTAGCCCGACAGGTTCAGGTTGGCCACCGGCGCATCCGGCTGCGAGCCGAGGCTGCCGTCATTGGTGATGCTCAACAGGCCACCGCCGATGGTGATGCTGCCGCTGAAGCTGTTGGTCACATCAGGCCGCAGCGCCACCACCCCGGAGAGCACGTTGCCGCCCTTGTTCACTTCCAGCACCGCCGACACGCCGCTGTTGAAGAGGTCGCTGATCTCGTTGGTGAACGTGAACGTCGCGTTGATCACCGCGCCCAGCCGGTAGTAGTTCACTCCAACCGACTGATACGGCGTGTAAACGCCCGTGTAGGTCATGTTGCTGCCGCCGCCCAGGATCAGGTTGACGTAGTTCGGCGTGAAGAAGTCAAAGTTCTCGGCCGCGTTGACCGGCAGCAGCGCCAGCATGCCCGGCGAACTGGCGACGTTCACGATCGCCGGAATCAGGTTCGCCAGCAGGTTGTTGGTGTTGAACGCCACCGCCGCGCCCGCCCCGAGGGTGATGTTGCTCGCCGCCGGGAAGGACTCCGGCGACTCGAACCGCACGAACCCGTTGGTGATGCCCGTGCCGCCCGTGTAGTTGTTCGTGCCGCTCAGGATCAGCGCGCCACGGCCGATCATCCCCAGCGACCCGCTGCCGGTGATGTTGTTGGCCACGCCCACGAAGTTGTCGTGGTTGTAAACCAGCGAGCCGTTGTTGGTGATCACGCCGCTGACCTGCCAGACGATCGAACTGCCGTTGCCGATCTGCAGCAAACCCTGCGCGATGGTCGTCGGGCCGTTGTAGAGGTTCGTGCCCGTCAGGATCAACGTGCCCGTGCCCGTCTTGACCAGCCCGCTGTCAACCCCGTTCGCCCCGAGGGTGAACGTCCCCAGCGTCCCCGCCCGCTGGTAGCCGCCGCCCACCAGGCTCACCTGCAACGCATCCGTCGGCAGGTAGCCCGAACCCGTGCTCGAGATCACGATGTTGCTCAGCAGACCGCTCGGCACATCAATCACCGCATACGCCGTCGCGCCCGTGCCCGACCCGCCGCTGATGATCACGCCCGGCGCACCGATGTAGCTCTCGCCGCCGTCGGCCACCATGATGTTGGTCACGCCCCAGCCCGACACCCCGATCAGGCTCTGGGCGATGCCGATGACGTTCGTGCCCGAATCAATGACCGCGCCGCCGTCGTAGATGATCGCCGAGCTCAGCCCCTGCATGAAGCTGGCCGTGTTCGTCGTCGCCTCCAGCGTGCCGCCGTCGAAGTTGAACACGCTCTGGTTATACAAAGCCGTGCCCAGCGCGTTCGCCGTCGCCCGGACGTTTATCGTCTGGATCCGGCCGCCGCTGTTGAGGTTCACCACCCCCACGTTGTTGGTGCTCCCCGTCCGCGCAAGCTCCAGGCCGCCGCTGATGGACCTCAGCACGCCCGAACCGCCCACCGTCACCACCGCCACGTTGCTGTTGCCCTGGTAGCCGATCGCGATGCCGCTGGCACTCAGCGTGCCGTTGAACGTGCCGCCCTGGACATTGATCAATTCGTATTGGTTCGGTCCCACGCCCAAGCCCATGATCGTCCACTCCGTCCCGCCGTTCACGTAGCCGCCCGTCTGCTCGAAGATGCCCACCGCGCCCGCGCCGTTGGCCAGGTCGAATTGCGTGTAGTTGTTGGTCCCGAAGATGCCGTTGGCCAGCTTGTAGTAGCCGTAGGCCGCCACGTTCAACCCAAGCCCAAACGACGTCGTGCTGCTACGCTGGCCGGGCGACATCGTGCCGCCGGTCTGGTAGATCGCGCCCGCGGAGCTGTTGCCCACGCCCACGTTGATGATCGAGGCGATAAGGTCCGTGCTCACGTTGACCACCGCGCGGCTGAACGCGCTGGCCGCCACGTTGAACTGGTTGCTCAGCGAACCCGGACCGCCCACCAACGAGAACTGCACCGGCGCATTGACATTCAGCACGCCGCTGTCCACGAACGAGGTGAACGACGCGTTGGTGAAGCTCGAGGCGGTATTGATGTTCACGATCCCCGCGCGCTGCACCAGGCCGCCCATCGTGTTGGTGCTGCCGCTGATATTGACCGTCCCGCCGTTGGCGTTGAGCTGCCCGCCGAGGTAGGTGTTGCCGTTGAAGTTCACGCCACCCGTGCCGGCCACCGTCACCGTGACCGCGCCGCCGCCCGTGTTGTTGGTCACCGCCGAGTTGATCACCAGCGCGCTGGCCGCGTTGTTGATCAGCACCATCTCGCCCGCAACGCCGTTGCTGGCGCCCGCCGTCAGGTAGCCGTCGTTGGCCGCGTTGCCGATGGTCAGGCCCGCCGAACCCGCCGGCACCAGGATGCCGCCGGGCACTCCCAGCCGCAGGGTCCGGCCCGCCATCGCAATCGTGCTCAGGCCGCTCTCGTTGGCCCGCAGCGTGTTGATCGTGTCGAGGGCCGACGCCAGGCCGTAGCTGCCGCCCACGCCGGTCAGTTGCACGTTCAGGTTGCTGTTGTCCGGCAGGGTGCCGCCGCCGCCCAGGGTCGTGTAACCGTTGTAGTTGGTGATCTTCAGGTTGCCCACGTTATACAGGTTGACCACCTCGCTGGTGACCATCGCGTAATCGGTCCCGTTGACGATCGCCCACGGCCCGATGATGCCCGTGTAGTTGTTCGTCGTCGTCGTCGTGATCGCTCCCGCACCGCCCGGCGTCGCAAAGTTCACAATGCCCGCGCCCGCCGCGCGGTTCAGCGCGTTCAGGTTCACGATCATCGCCCCGGTGTTGTTGCTCACCACCACCGCGTTGTTGCCCGCCAGCAGCGTCAGCCCGTTGAACTGCTGCGTCAGTATCCCGGCCGTGGGACCCAGGATGTTCAGCGTCGCGCCCGTCGTGTTGGCCCTCGCAAACAGTCCCAGCGTCAACGTCGTCGTCGGCCGCGCCACGTTGCTCCCGATCCCGCCCGAATCCGACATGTCGAACTTCAACGTCCCGCTCTGCACCGCAATCGAACCCAGCGACATGGACCACGGCGTGGTGTTGCCCTTCAGGATCAGGTTGCCGTATCCGCTCTTGGTCAGCGCCCCCTGCCCAAAGTAGCCGCCG
>JAPLTX010000049.1 GCA_026397915.1 Verrucomicrobiota bacterium | reverse complement strand
GCGCGTCTCGCGTGTTTAGCGGGCCATGGATCATTGGGTTGGTGGCACAGGCGCTACGGCGCGACGGTGACGGTGACGATGTCGCTCCACTCGCCGACCGGCTCGCCTTTGTCCCAATAGCGCAGGCGGTATTTACGCACCTCGGGCGTGCCGGCTAAGAACTCACTCCCGGTTCTGCCCCTTGCCCGTCAGCGGCACGAAACGCACCGGGAGATCGTCGCGTTTCTTCACTGTGCCGTCCGGTAGCTTCTCGATAATCACGAGTGATTGCACGGTCCACGCGCCGCCGACGGGAATGACCATCCGACCGCCACGTTTGAGTTGACCGATCAGCGGCGGTGGCACGTGCGCGGCACCGGCCGTGACAATGATGGCGTCAAACGGCGCGTGCTCCGGCCAGCCGAGATAACCGTCGCCATGCTTGACCACGACCTGCCCGTAGCCGAGTTGCTTTAGCCGTTCCGACGCCGTCTTCGCCAGCGGCTCGACGATCTCGATACTATAAACGTTCGTCCGCGTTACCTCCGCCAGCACCGCCGCCTGATAACCCGAACCGGTGCCAACCTCCAGCGTCTTTGCGCCCGGCTTCAGCCGAAGCAACTGGGTCATGTAGGCGACGATATACGGTTGTGAAATAGTCTGACCGTGGCTGATCGGCAGCGGAAAATCCCCGTAAGCCTCCGCGCGCGCCCTCTCCGGCACGAACAAATGCCGCGGCACCCTGCGCATCGCACGAAGCACCGCCCCGTCGGTCACGTCGCGTCCGGCAATCTGCTCCGCCACCATTCGCTCGCGCTGCGGTTCCCACGCGTCGCCGCCCGCCGCCAACGACACGGCCACACCCAACAACACGCCGGCACCCATGACCACAACACATCCCACGGTTCTCATGGCAAACGAACTTTACCACCGATTGCTTTCACCGGCGAGCCGCGCTACAGTTGGCCATAAACTCAACAGGAGGAAAGAGTCATGACATGCCTCGAACGAATTGAACAGTATCTCAAACAACAAGGTGTTCGTTACGAAGTCCTCCATCACGCGCGCGCCTTCACGGCCCAGCGAATTGCTCAGGCCGAACACATCCCCGGTAAAATGCAGGTCAAGGTCGTCATGTTGCGCTCCGGCGACCGGTTCTTCATGGCCGTGCTGCCCGCCGTGGCCCACGTGGACGTCGCGACGTTCAGCAAAGTCGTGGGCAAACCGTGCCAGCTCGCGACCGAAGCGGAATTCAAAAACCTGTTCCCTGACAGTGAAATCGGCGCGATGCCACCGTTGGGCAGTTTCTATATGCTGCCCATCTATGCCGACGATCTGTTGGAGGAAGACGACCAGATCGTCATGCAGGCCGGCACCCACACCGAGTCGGTGAGAATTGCATGGGACGATTACCTGCGTCTGGAGCGGCCGACACTCGCACAGATCAGCCACCGCGCCTACGCGTGAACCAAGTCGGCGAAGCAAGAGCCGGGCTGTATAGCAGTCATCACGCTCCGCGTGATGGCGCGTTCAAGAAGCCCTCACGCGGAGCGCGAGGACTACTTGGCGTCCTTTAGCGTGGTTGGCGGGCAGAATAAGAGCAGAATAAAGGACTACTTTTCCAACCTCTCTTCATACTCTCGCGTTCGTCATGGGGTCCGAGAAAAAACCGGGTTGGTTTCGGCGCGTCAACTGACGCCTTTTGTAGTGGCGGGCGTCTCGCCCGCCGTCCTTCTTCCTGCATCGCTCACGCGCTACGCGTCGTTCATCCCGCATCTTCCGTCAACGACCCCGCCTCTGCCAGGGTCTTCGCTGCGACTTGCGCGGCGGCGGCTGCATGGATGCGGCTTAGCGTCTAAGGAACTTCTCGCGCTGCACTTGGCGGCGGACGAGGTCGCCGAAGTCGGCCTGCGCCATGCCGTATTGATCCACGGCGATTTCCGCCAGCTTGCGCGCCAGCGCGCGCTGGTTGGTGTCGAGCAGCGCCTGCACAAGCACGCGAAACGCGCGTTCGATGTGGCTCTGAACGAGGGCGACGGAAGTGTTCAAGTGCGGCCGGCCGGCGGGGTCGCGGGCGATCACCTGTTCGTTGGGCGCGAGTTTCTTGTAAACGATTTCCAGCGCGCGCCAGGTCTGGCCGCGATTGGGCGCAAGCATGAGCGCCTGGACCAGTTCGACGACGGATTCCTCCGGACGGCCGAGGTTGGCCAGCGCCTCGCCCATGCCTTCGTGCGCGACCGGCTCGCCGGGCGAGATGCGAGCGGCGTAGGCGAAGGTCTCGAGGGACTGCGGGAAAAGACCGAGCTGGGAATAGACCGTGCCGAGGTCCAGGTAGATGAGGTGGTTGCCGAGGGTGAGCTTGAGGTCGGTGGCCCAGTCGCGGTTGCGCAGTTGTTGCAGGCGATGTTCGGAGGACTTGCGGTTGAGCGCGACGGCGCGTTGGAGGACCTCGGCGGCTTTGACGTAGATCGCGCGGGTTTCCGGCGACATCGGTTTTCGGGCCATGCGTTCGGGCGCACTGCGCAGGTCGGCCTTTATGCCGTGGTAGTGGCCGAGTTGGGCGCAGGCTTCCTCGTAGCCGGGGAAAATCACCAAGGCCTTCTCGGCTTCGGCGATGGAGTCGTCAATGCGCGACCCGTCCGGCGCGTTCTGGAACATGGCGAAGGCAAGTTGCTTGTGCGCCTTGGCGCTGTTTGGGCAGGTGACCGTGGCGGTCTGCCAGATGGAGAGGTCGCTCTTCCATTCGTTGTTGCGCCAGGAGGCGCGCAGGATGAACACGCCGGCAATCATCGCAATGGTGGCGACGTAGAGCGCCCAGCCGAGGCGTATTCGGACGGCGAGCCGGTGCTGATACGGCAGGTCCAAATGATCGTTGAAGAGTGCGGTCTCCGAACAATCGGCAAAGGGAGGTAGTTCGCCTTTGTAAGCCCACCACGGCGCGATGATGCTGCGCGTCACGAGGTGAATCACCACGCCGACCAGCGCGCACATACTCACAGCTGGCAGGTAGAGCCAGCGTTCTGAGAAGATGCTGTTGCCCACGCCGAGCACGCTCAGATTGGATGCGATCGTCAAAAGAAACAGGCCGACCCAGAAAACGAGCGCGCGCAAGTGGCGGTGAAAGCGCCAGGCCGCGTAGATGATTCCCATGATTCCCACCAACGCCAGCACGCCGAGCCAGTCTTCCACGCGGCGAAACACGGTGTCCACGGGGACAATCTGGCTGAACGAGTAGTCCACGCTAAGCCATTGCGGAAAAATCAGCAGGTAGGTTGCTTTGGCCGTCAGGACGCACGCTGTTAGCAGCCGGTCGAAGACGTTGGACACGGCCAGTGGATTGTCCACGAAATTCACCAGCTTTGGCTCCAACCGCAGCAACACGACGGTGCGCATGGCCAGATAGGCGCACCAGATCACGAACATCCACAGATAGTTGCTGCGAAACTTCCGCAAGCAGTTCTCCCAGAAATCGCGCGCCGGCTGCCCGCTGTAACGTCGCCAGTCGAACAGCCAGTCGAAAAGCACCATCAGCGGCAGCAGCACGACCGCGCTTTCCTTGGCCAGCAGCGCGAGGAAGAAGACCAGCCACGAGGTGAGCCGCAGCAGCCATTTCAAGGCGGCGCGGTCCGCGCAAGCCAGTTCGCCGAGATGCGCGAACAACCCCACCAGCACCAGTGTCGTCATCAGCAGGTCAGGCCGGCCGAGCATGCAGGTCACCGTTTCGGTGTTGGCCGGCTGGCAGGCGAACAGGACGGCAGCCGCGAAGCCTGCGCAAGTTGAGCGAAAAACCACGGTCACCAGATAAAAAACGAGGATCGAATTCAGTGCGTGCAGCATCCAGTTCAACGTGTGGTAACCGACTGGATTGATCCCGTTGCCGAGGATGGTGTAGTTCAGCAGGAATGAGAGCGTGGTCAGCGGCCGGTAGAGACCGTCGTTGGTGACAAGCGGATAGCCGTAGTTCTTGCCGAGGATGTCGTCAAGATGATCGAGGTCCTGGAGGCGTGGGTCACCTTGGAGCATCGTTCGCGTCTCGAGTGTCAAGTCGCTGGAGAACGTGTTCGCATAGGCCAGCAGCGCCGCCAGCAAGATAAGTGCGATCAAGAGCACGTCATACCGCGCCGTCAGCTTCGGCAGTCCCCACGGCCGGCCGGGCAGCGCGCTGGTTGACAACGCCATGCGTGCCGCTTCGATAGGCGTTACGCCAGACTCGAAGCCGCGTTCTGCTGGACCGGGTTCGGGCGTGGTGGTTGGCGCTGGCGGCGCTGTCTCTTGCGGGGTGTCGGGTGTCGTTGGATCGGCCATGATGGCTTATCGGTTGAGACTGTAGCCAGCGGAGAGGCTGTCCGCTGGCTTGCATTGGTGGCTGCGAAACATCAGAGCACGGTTCATCATGAATGAATAAGCACGGCCATTATAGACACCGGCAGACGGAGTGCAACCCTCGCGCTTGTCTTGCGATGGCCATTCGGCATAGACTTGAGGCGGGACATGAAGCTGTTGGTTCTGGTTGGATGGTTATTATGAAATGGAACACGATCTATCGTTCGGCAGTGGCGCTGGTGATTTGCTGGTTTGCGGCCGGTTGCAAGGAGGATGAAGCCGCGCTGCGCATCTTCCTCCAGGCATCGGACAGGCTGCCCGAAGCCCATCGCAAGGCCATTGTCATCCGCAATCCACCGATGAACCTGACCGTCAACCAGTTGTCGGAGCTGTCCGAGCTTGACCTGGCTTCCGCCAAGGCGGTGAAAACCCCCACTCGCAAGCAACTCGTGCTCCAGTTCGACCCGCATGGCGCGCGCGTCATCGAAACCTTCACCGCGGAGCATCGCGGCGAACTCTATGTGATCACGATTAACGCTGTTCCCGTCGCCGCCCCGATGATTCGCGAGGTGGTTCACGATGGCAAACTGGTGATTGACCTGGATGTCACCGACGAGGAAATGGACAAGATGGTCAAGGGTCTCGATGGTTCCGCGAAAAAGGCCCACGGCCTTGACCGAATGTGAGGATTCCGTTTTGCAGTCTGGCCAGACAGTAGAGCATGGGCGTCCGTCGTTCCGTTGACACCCTCGGCGAGGTCTGGCATCCTGCGCGGCTCATGAAACTGCTGGTCATCGGAGGTGGCGGTCGCGAGCACGCGCTGGCTTGGAAGTTGGCGCAATCGCCGCGCGTGAAGAAAATTTGCGCCGCGCCGGGCAACGCGGGCATCGCGCAGGTGGCGGAGTGCAGGGCGGTCGGTGCGGAGGATTTGCCGGGATTGCTGGCGTTGGCCAAGGAGATCAAGGCGGACCTGACGGTGGTGGGGCCGGATAATCCGCTGGCAATGGGCGTGGTGGACTTGTTTGAGAAGAACGGGCTGCGCGCGTTCGGACCGAGCGCGTCGGCAGCGCGGTTCGAGGCGTCGAAGATATTTTCCAAGCAGTTCATGCAGCGGCACGGCATTCCGACGGCGCGGTTCGGCAACTTTTCCAACAGCGCGGAGGCGAGGAAGTTCGCCGCGTCGCTGGATGCGTGCGTTGTGAAGGCGGACGGGCTGGCGTTGGGGAAGGGCGTCATCATCTGCCGGTCGTCGGCGGAGAGCGAGGCGGCCATCGGGCAAATGATGGAGCAGAAGGTTTTCGGCGCGGCGGGCGAGCGGGTGATTGTCGAGGAGTTCATGCAGGGCGAGGAGGCGAGCATTCACGCGCTGATGGACGGCAAGAGCTACCGCTTGTTCCCGTCGTCGCAGGACAACAAGCGCGTCGGCGACAATGACACCGGTCCGAACACAGGCGGCATGGGCACGATCTCGCCAGTGCCACAGGTTTCGGCGGCCATCATGCAAGCCGCCGAGGAGAAGGTTTTGAAACCGTTCCTGCGCGGCTGCGCTGCGGAGGGTATCGAGTATCGCGGCTTGCTTTATCCGGGGCTGATGTTGACGGCGGACGGGCCGAAGGTGCTGGAGTTCAACGCGCGCTTCGGTGATCCGGAGACGCAGGTGTTGATGATGCGGCTCGACAGCGACCTGCTTGATGCGCTGGAAGCGGTGGTGGACCGACGGCTCGTGGGCACGACGCTGCGGTTCAAGCGTGACGCAGCGGTGTGCGTCGTGATGGCATCGGGTGGGTATCCGGGCGATTACTCCAAGGGCAAGACGATCCTCGGCCTCGACGACGCGGCGAAGCTGGACGGCGTGCAGGTATTTCACGCGGGCACCAAGCGCAGCGGCGACGCCATCGTGACCAGTGGCGGCCGGGTGCTCGGCGTCACGGCGCTGGGTGGCGACCTGAAGGCGGCTCGCGAGCGCGCCTACGAGGCGGCGGCGCGCATCCGGTTTGACGGCGCGCATTGCCGCAAGGACATTGGCCTGCGCGGTGTGAAGTTGCTGGAATCCACGCCCGGCTGGACCGAGGCACAGATTTGAAATGCGGAACGCGGAGCGTCTGACATGAAACTTACTTCGATATTGTTTGCTTTGGCGTTGGGCGCCGGGCCGATGGGCGTCTTTGCGGCCGACGATGCTCCCAAGCCGGGCGCGCCAGCGAAGATCGAGCCGCTGGACCTCTCCAATCTGCCGGCTGTGACGGCGGCGTTGCAGAGCTTGTATCTCGATCCCTCGGTGCTGAGCGACAAGAAGTTGAACGAAGCGGCCGCGCGCGGAGTTCTCGGTCATCTCGGTCTTGGGGCGAAGATCCTCGACGCAAAGTCTGGTGCGGCAAAGAACGGGGTGCCGGATATTGCGAAGACCGAGACTTTCGGTGATGAGATTTTCTATGTGCGCCTTGGCAAGCTGGGTCACGACACGGCCAAGGCGCTCGACGCTGCGCTCAGTGTGGTGCCATGTGAGAAGTTGAATGGCATCATCCTGGATCTGCGTTTTGTGGCCGGCAGTGACTTCACTGATGCGGCCGCGATGGCAGGCCGGTTCCTGGCAAAAGGCACGTTGCTGTTCACACTGAAAGGCGCGAAGCGTCCGACGAGCACGTTCAGCGCAACGCATGAAAAGCCGTGCACCGCGACGCCGTTGATCGTGCTGGTGAACCACGAGACCGCCGGAAGCGCGGAGGCGTTGGCGGCTGTGTTCGACAACCAGCAACGCGGCGCTACCATCGGCAACACCACGGCCGGTGAGGCGGTCGAGCGGACTGAGTTGCCATTGGTCGGCGGCAAGAAACTCGCGCTGGCCGTCGCCGAGGTCGTGCTGCCGGGCGGTAAGAAAATCTTCCCGCAGGGGTTGGAACCGGATGTAGCGGTGAAGGTGGAACTGGCGGTGGAGCGGAAGCTGTTGCTTGGCGCGAACGCCCAGAAGAACCTGCGCGCCAGCTTGGAACCCACGGTTGTTAAACATCGTATAAACGAGGCCGAGTTGGTCCGCTCACTCGATACGGGCGACGGCAAGTCGGAGGGGAAGAAGCCGGCCGAGCCGAAGAAGGGCGAGCCGGCGCCTGTGAAGGAAACGCGGAACGAAAACGCGAAGGTGGAACAGCCAGCGGACATAGCGTTATCGCGGGCGCTGGACATCCTCAAAGGCCTGCGCATCCTGCGGCGGAGCTGAGTGCGCCCGGCTGGTCACTTGAGTTGCTTCTGGACCTCGGCCGGCGCGCGCCAGCCGTATTCGCGGCGGACATCCGGCGCGTAGGCGCAGGTCACGACGAGCAAATCGCTCCGGCGTGCTTTCTCTGCGGGGATGTTGATCTGCACCTGCGTGTAACCATCGCCATGCCACCGCTCGAAGCCGTCGCTGGCGCTCGCGGCCAGTAGTTGTCCATTCAGGCGCAGGTCGCATAGCTTCGGGTTGCGATATGGGATGCGTAGCCGGATCGCGAGCGGCACGTCGAGTGGACGGTCCTCTGGCGCGCGGTCGGGCGTCTCGAAATAAATCTTTGTTTCCGGTCCAGCTTCGAGAAACGCGCGAATCGCCGTGGCGTTATAGCCGGGTAGCGCGGCGAGGTTCGCGACAAAGTTTTTCGGCTCGGCGTTCATGAGCTTCGCACCCTTTGCGGTGAGCGCCAGCGCCAATCCCACGCGGCAATCGGTTTGGGGATAGAGCACGCCCATCGTGAACGTGCCTTGTCGTTGCCAAAGCTCGACGTGACTGCGACGACGCTCGGCGGCGTTGCAACCGGTGGCCATGACCCATTGACCGACGAGCGACTTCATTACGTTAACGGGATAACCAGCGATCTTCTCGCCGTCCCAGACGCGGTTGCCAATGCGCATCAGCCCCCGCAGGCGTGCGAGGCCGCTCTCCTCGTAGCCGACTTCGCAAGTGCCGAGCAGCGTATGATAGCGCGCGTAGCCATACATCGCCGTGTAGAAGAACGGTCGGCCGAGCCAGAGCCGGTCGGCGAGGGGCGACATGTCCGGTCCGAAGAAGAGACGCTGCGTGTCCGCCTCGCCGCGGTCAATTCCGTAGCCCGCCTTGCGCGCCTCGGCGATCATCGCTTCCGTGATGCGCCAGTCCCACGGCCGCAGCGAATAGTTTGAATAGGCCGTGCCGCACGATTCGACGACTTGGTTGCCGTTCCAACGCAGCGGCACACCGTGCATGTCCCACTGCACGTCCGGCTTGAACTCGTCGAATACCGACTGGAGCGCGGCGATCTCCGGCGACTTGGCCGGCTCCTTGAGCGTGAGCGTGGCGAGATCCCACGCCTTGCCGCGCTGGCCGCTGTAAGGGTCAATGCCCTGCGAGTTGGCGTTGCTCTCGACCGTTTCGTAACCCCACGGGTTCACCACTGGCATCAGCAGGACGACCTGTTTGCGCCGCGTCTCGACCGCCTCGCGCGAGTTGCCTAGCAACCATTCGGCGAAGCACATGATGCTGGTCGTGCCGCTGCGTTCCGCGCCGGAGTGCGTGGCTGTGATGAGCGCAACCTGCTTGTCGTCGTCGCGCACCGAGCTGTCTGTGATGCGCGCCAGGAAGATCGGCAGACCCTCCTTCGTCTTGCCGCGCGTTTCGAACGAGAACTTGTCCGGGCGCTTCTCTGACCAGAAGCGGAGCGTCGCAGAAACCTCGGCGAAGTTCGGCCGCCGCACGGGTTCTTTCCACGGCCGCGGCATGTCTGCCAAGCGGGCAGCGACGTCATCGCTGGCCTCGACGCCCGGGCACACAACCACGCAAGTGATGATGAGGACGGCGAATCCAAGAACACGGGCAAGGTTAGTTTTCATAAGATGAAACAGGTCGCGGTTTACCTCCAACGAAGGGCCATCAACAGGTTCGAGAAATCATCCGTCCACAAAACTCCGTTCGTCGTCGGCAGTGGCTGCCATTGCGGATCGTGCTCAAGTTGGCGCACCAGTTCCGCGCGGCGTGAAAGCACGATCCACTCGCTGACCTCCTTGCCATCGCGGCGGTCCTCGGCGCGGATGTTGAAATCTTCGCGGTCGCACCCCGCCAGCCCGGCGTCGGCCGCAAGGCTCGCCACGATGGGCTTCAAATCCAGCCGACGGTTCGAGATGTGGAAGGCCAGCAGCCCGCCGTCGGCCAGCTTCGCGCAATACATCCGCAGCGCTTCCCGCGTCAGCAGATGGATTGGAATCGAATCCGAGCTGAACGCGTCCAGCACCAACATTCCATAGTGCCCGTCCGGTGCGTTCTTCAACTTCAGCCGTGCGTCGCCCAGCACCACGCGCAGTTGGGCCGCGGCGCAGTTGCTCATGAATGTGAAAAGGCGCGGGTCGCACGCGATGCGCTCCACGGCGGGATCAATCTCATAAAAATCCCATGCTTGGCCCGGCTTTGCGTAGGTAGCCAGCGCGCCCACGCCCAGGCCGATGAGGCCGACGCGCGGCGGCAGCGAACCAGCTACGGAGTCGAAAAGCCGGAACGCGTCGCCGGCCGGACCGGTGCGATGGTAAAACGCCAGCGGTTCGCCCGCGTGCGCCGGATCAAGTCGTTGCCGGCCGTGCAGCGTGCCGCCGTGGACGAGTTGGTGGAATCTCCCGTTCACGTCCTTGGTAACGCGCACAACGCCGAAGAAATTGCGCTCCACCAGCAGCACACGACCGTGCGCGCCGACGTAAGCCGCGCTCGCTACCAAAATCGCCGCCAAGCAGAGGCTGAAGCGGATCGGCCGCAGCACAAACCGATACGTCAGCAGCGCTGGCATGGCGAAGATCGCCAGCGTGCTCAAGTGGCCGGGCTCAGCGCCAGCCGCTTGGATCGTATAGATCAATGCCAGCGTCACCAGTCCAAGCCCCGCCGGCCAGACCAGGTCCCACCGGTTGAAACCGCGTTGTTCGCCCACGCGCGGCGCGAGGGCGCACGCGAGCAAGATCACCAGTGGATACTCCAGCACCTGCTTGAAGACCAGCGGCGCGAGCAGAGCGTTGAACATCCCGCCCAGCACACCGCCGACTGACATCCAGAGGTAGAATTCCGTCAGGTAGCGGCTCACGGGGCGGTCTTTGGCCAGCTCGCTGTGGCAGATAAGCGCCGCGGCCGTGAACATCAGCAGATGCAACACAACGAACACCGCCGGCGGATGTGTCGCCTCAATGATGAACGATACCGTCAGCACCAGCGCCGGCAGGCAGAGCACACGACCCATCCACGGCGGTGCATACAACGGCCGGCGCGCGAACACTAGGATGAACGTTGCCAAATAGAGCGCCAACGGCAGCACCCAGAACAGCGGAAACGGCGCAACGTCCGTGGTCAGGTAGGTCGTCACACCCAACATCAAGCTCGACGGCACGAACGCCAGCAAAACCCATCGCGCGCGCCGTCCCCCCGTCACCGGCCGCGAATCGCACTCGTCAGGAAGTTCAGATTTCAGATTTGAGATTCCAGATTCCTCCACTGGCGACCGCCACAGCACCCACGCGCAGGACGTCGTCAGCGCCAACAACAGCGCATAGCCTGCCGACCACCACCGGCTCTGGGTCCACAACCGTAGGTTCGGTTCCACCAACACAAGGTAACCGAACAACCCCGCCATGCTCCCGGCATTGCTGACGGCATACAGGAAATACGCGTCGTGCGCCCGCCGGTGCCGCGTCTGGCTGAACCACTTCTGCAACAACGGTGCGGTCGTGCAGACCGCTAGCAATGGCAGGCCGACCGTTGTCGCCAGCAACGCAAGCAGCCACGGAATCGGATTGTCCGCGCTCGGCAACGATGCGACCGCAGTGTCGGAAATACGGAGGGGCAGCACCAGCAGCGGCAGCGCCATGAGCCCCAGATGCAGCAACGATTGGCGGCGCAGGCCGAGCCATTGCGTTGAGAAGTGCGCGTAGGCGTAGCCGAGCAACAGCACCGCCTGATAAAACACCAGGCACGTGTTCCAAACCGCCGGCGTTCCGCCGAGCAGCGGTAGGATCATCTTGCCAACCATCGGCTCGACCAGAAACAGCAGCGTCGCGCTGAAGAAGAGAGTTGCCGAGAATAAGTAAACCATGCCGACCTTGCGGCAGATGCTTGCACGGATTCGGTGCAGCTTTCAAGCGTTGCGCACGGTGCAGGCCGCGCAGAAACAAGAAGCCTCGCGTCTTTCGACGCGAGGCTTTCGGGACGATGCAAAACGCCAATCCGACTCGTCCCGCCGGAAGGGGGACGCGCACAACCAAGGAGGGAGGGGAGGGAGTCGCGCGCGCGGCGTTCTGCCGAATTGTTTGAAAACATTTACTTCATGTCCCTATTCAAGCGTGATGCCGCAGACATGCAAGAAAAATCTCTGTCAGAAACACATCCATTGTTTGGCATATGATCGTTCGCAACCGGCTGGCGGCAGGCGGGAATCAGGGAGGACGCTGTTACTTTTCGCTGGCTCTTGAAGGGCTGAGCAGGCAGAAGTATTAGGCAGAGGACGGGCTGGAAGTCGCGGCGCCCAACGCGGGATTTGTCGCTGGCTGATTCTGGTCCGTCACAGCTTTTTTGATGAAAACGATTTTGTTTGTTTGCACTGGCAACATCTGCCGCAGCCCGATGGCGGAAGCGTGGGCACGGCGCTTGTTGGCCGGCCGCAACGACGTCCGCGTGATGTCGGCCGGCGTCGGCGCGCCCAACGGGCAGCCGGCCAGCCCGAACGCGGTGGAAGCGATGGCGGAGGTCGGTGTGGACCTGTCCAGGTTCCGCAGCCAGCACCTGACGGGGGAACTGGCACGGCAGGCGGATTACATCTTCGGCATGACGCACGGACACGTGGATTCGATCATCATGGCGTATCCGGAGGTGGCGGACCGAGTGTTTCTTCTGTGGGAGTTTGTCGAGCACCTGGCAGTGGACGAAAAGGACATTCCGGACCCCATCGGGATGCCGTTGAAGAGTTACTTGGAAACGCGCGCGGCGATTATGGAGGCGATGCCGAGTGTGCTGCATTTTGTGAATGAGACAGGCGCGCTGCAAGCGGTTGTGCCCGCGGAGAAGCCGAGCGTCCGCGTCGCGCTCGGCGCGGATCACGCGGGGTTTGAGTTGAAGAACGCCATCAAGGAGTTGCTGGTGAAGGCCGGCGTCACCTACAGCGACTTTGGCACGCACTCCACGGCCAGTTGCGATTACCCGGATTTTGCTAGGATGGTGGCGCAGGAGGTGGCAGCGAAGAAGTTCGACTACGGCATCCTTTGCTGCAAGACGGGCGTCGGCATGAGTATGACCGCGAACAGGGTCGCCGGCATTCGCGCCGCGGTCGTAACGAGCGAGGAAGTGGCCAAGCTCACGCGGCAGCACAATAACGCCAACGTGCTCTGTCTCGGCGCGTGCGACGTCACGCCGGAAAAGGCGCGCGTCATCGTTGAGAGATTTCTCCACACGGAGTTCGAGGGCGGTCGCCACGAGCGGCGCGTCAAGAAAATCGAAGCCGCTTCCCTTTGTCCAACAACGCAGACTCAAGAGTCATCCATGAATACACTCCCAAAAGTTGATCCTGAAATCTACAACGCTATCTGCAACGAGGTCCGCCGCCAGCAGGAGAATATCGAGTTGATCGCCAGCGAGAACTTCGTCTCGCCGGCAGTGCTCGAAGCCGCGGGCACGCCGCTCACGAACAAATACGCCGAGGGTTATCCGGGCAAACGTTACTATGGCGGCTGCGAATGCGTGGACGTCGTCGAGCAACTCGCCATTGACCGCGCGAAACAGCTTTTTGGCGCCGACCACGCCAACGTGCAGCCGCACTCCGGCTCACAGGCCAACATGGCTGCCTACTTTGCGCTGGCGAAGCCGGGTGATACGCTGCTGGCGATGAGCCTGAACTTCGGCGGCCATCTGACGCATGGTTCGCCGGTGAACTTCTCCGGACGGCTTTTCAAGATCGTGCCTTACGGCTTGAGCCAGAGCACCGAGCGGATTGACATGGAAGAAGTTGGCAGGCTCGCCCGCGCCGAGAAGCCGCGCATCATCGTGGTCGGCGCGAGCGCCTACCCGCGCACGCTGGATTTCGCGGCGTTCGCAAAGATCGCCAAAGAAGTTGGGGCGTCGCTCGTGGTGGACATGGCGCACATCGCCGGCCTCGTCGCCGCGGGGCTTCATCCGAACCCGGTCCCGCACGCGGATATTGTCACCACCACGACGCACAAGACGTTGCGAGGCCCGCGTGCCGGCCTGATCCTCTGCAAGGAGGCGCATGCGAAGGCGGTGAACTCGCAGATTTTCCCCGGCATCCAAGGCGGACCGTTGGAGCACATCATTGCCGCCAAGGCCGTTTGCTTCAAGGAAGCGATGCTGCCGGAGTTCAAATCCTACCAGCAACAAGTCGTCAAGAATGCTGCGGCGCTCGCTGTGGCACTCGCCGCCAAAGGCTTCCGCATCGTCAGCGGTGGTACCGACAACCATCTGATGCTCGTGGACCTGCGCCCGAAGAAACTCACCGGCAAGATCGCGCAGGAAGCGCTCGACAAGGCCGGCATCACGGTCAACAAAAACATGATCCCGTTCGACCCCGAGAAGCCGATGGTTACCAGCGGTGTTCGCATTGGCACGCCGGCGGTCACTACGCGCGGCATGAAGGAAGCCGAGATGCAACTCATCGCCGATTACATTGACGAGGTGCTGCGCGCTCCTGAGAACGCGCAGGTTGCGGAGCAGGTGAAGACCAAAGTGCGGGCGCTGACCGCCAGGTTCCCGCTACCGTATTCCGCGAACTAGGATTTGCAGACGATCAAAAGGAAGAACCAAAACATGTCCACGCCGATCATCATCTTTCTAGGGCCGCCGGGATGCGGCAAAGGGACGCACGCCAAGCTGCTCGCGGAACGCGCCGGGGCAGGGCACTTTGACCTCGGCAGCCTGTTGCGGGGCATCGCCAAGAGTGGCAGCCCGCGTGGCGTCGAACTGACTGGCTTTATGAGCAAGGGCCTGCTCGTGCCGGACAAGCTCATTATCGAGATCGTCCGCGACGCGCTGGCCGAACGCGTGAAGACCAACCCGCCGCCGGCGCTGTTGCTTGATGGCTTTCCGCGCACGGTCGCGCAGGCGGAGGCGCTGGATCAAGTTGCTGCCGACATCAAGCTCGGTCCGGTCAGCGTCATCAACATCAACCTGCCGAACGAGTTGATCGTCGAGCGCATCGCCAACCGCCGCGTCTGCAACAAGTGCGGCGCGATCTTCGACGTGAAGGAGGCTTCCACGAAGCGATGCCCCAAGTGCAAGGTTGGCCAGTTGATCCAACGCGAAGACGACAAGGCCGAAGTGGTCCGCCGCCGCCTTGAGGAATACGCGGCCAAGACCGCGCCACTGCTCGAGTTCTACGGCAAGAAGGGCAAGCTCGTGAGCGTGGTCAGCGACGCGCCGGTCGAGGTCGTGCGCGAGCGCGTTCACGGCGCTTACAAGCAGATTCAGGCGATGTGAAGCAGACCGCGAATCGTTGGGAGCGTTGCGACGTTCTTGTGCTGCACCGCAACGCTCCTTTCTTTTTCACATGACAATTGTCACACGCTTCGCCGTGATCTTCGACTTTGACGGTCTGATTGTGGACAGCGAGACGCCGGAGTTTGAGGCGCACCGCCAGATCTTCGCAGAACATGGTGTGGAACTAACGCCGGAGGAATGGCGTGACGAAGTTGGCATCTGGTCTGCCACCCGCAATTGGTTCACGAGGCTCGGCGAGATCACCGGACGGCCGGTGGATGCCGTCGCGCTGCGCGAGGAGAAGCGTCGTCGCTTCTGGCAGGTCATCAAGATGGAGCCGCTGCCCGGCGTGCGCGCGCTGCTCGATGAACTGCACGCCGCCGCCGTGCCGCTGGCGATGGCATCCAGCTCCGAAGCATGGTGGATAAACCGGGCCGCCGCGCAACTCGATGTGACCCGCTACTTCCGCACCATCGTCACCGGCGACGACGTGTCTCATCGCAAACCGCATCCCGAAGGCTATTTGCTGGCCGCGCAGCGTCTTGGCGTCGCGCCAGAGTGTTGCGTCGCTATCGAGGACTCCCAGCACGGTCTTGCCGCCGCCAAGGCCGCCGGGATGAAAGGTGTCGCCATCCCTAACTGGCTCACGGCCGAGCACGACCTCGACGCTGCCGATCTCCGCGTGACTGATGCGACAGCGTTGAACGTGGGGATCCTGGCTCGACTCGTGAGCGGTGGCGTGAAGTGAATGGGTTTCAGCGGCTGCAAGGGCGGTGCGTCGGGCCGAAACACAACTTTCACTTGCAAAGGCAGGTCAATCTCCCCTACGGTTTCGGCGGTTTTTTCGCCCAAAGGCGGTTCATGGCTGATTCGACGACAACCATAGGCTACGCGGGCAGGTTGGAGGACGAACCCATCATCACGCGGCTGGATGCCGCGGTGGACTGGGTGCGGAAGAATTCTCTCTGGCCGATGCCGATGGGGTTGGCGTGTTGCGCGATCGAACTGATGTCCACGGCGGCGTCGCGGTTCGACATTTCCCGGTTCGGCGCGGAGGTGATGCGGTTTTCGCCGCGGCAGAGCGACTTGATGATCGTCGCCGGCACGGTGACCTACAAGATGGCGTTGTCGGTGAAGCGCATCTGGGACCAGATGCCCGACCCGAAATGGTGTATCGCGATGGGCGCGTGCGCGTCCACGGGCGGGATGTATCGCAGCTACGCCGTGTTGCAAGGGGTGGACAAGATCTTGCCGGTGGATGTGTATGTCAGCGGCTGCCCGCCGCGGCCCGAGGCATTGCTCGACGCGCTCATCAAGCTCCAGGAGAAGATCTCGCGCGAGCCGGGGCTGAAGAATCTAAAGAAGGTGGCCGCCGCCAGCGCGACCTGATTTACTTCAATGGCCATCGCACTCGCAGCCGTCAACGCCCTCACGAAACGCTTCGGCGACAAAGTCCGAGCGCCGGTGGCGTTTTCGGACAAGGTCACTGGCCGTGACGAATTGAGCGTGACGCTGGCGCGCGAGGTGATCGCGGAAGCGTGCGAGCTTCTGAAACAGGAGTCGGTGCTGGCGTTTGACTTTCTTGTGGACATCAGCGGCGTGGACAACTACGACACCGACCCGCGTTTCCGGGTGGACTACCTGCTTTACTCGCACAAGACCGGCGCGCTGCTGCGGCTGAAGGTTGCCGTGCCGGAGGAGGACGCGACGTTGCCGAGCGTGGCGAAGGTCTGGCGTGGCGCGGAATGGCACGAGCGCGAGTGCTACGACATGTTCGGCATCCGGTTTACGGGACACCCCGACCTGCGTCGCATTCTGATGTGGGAAGGTTATCCGTTCCATCCGATGCGAAAAGATTTCCCGCTCGAAGGCAAGCCGAGCAACGTGCCAGAGGTGGCGTTTACAGAGGCCGCGCCGCTGCAAGGCGGGCCGTTCGTGACCGTGCCGGCGGAGCACGCGGGCGAGCGCGAGCCGCGCATCCGAGAGAACGCGTTGCCAGCGGACGTGCGTGACAACGCGAAGAAACCGTAGTGACAGTTTTTTAAGCGCAGTGGAACCGAACAAACCTAAAGTGGTTGGCAAAGGACAGGAGCCAGCGAAGGACACGGCGGCCAAACCAGCTGTCGCGCCCGCGCCCGCTGCTCCGCCGTCTTCTTCTGCGCCGAAGGTTGTCGCGAAGACGGTGCCGTCGCAGCCATCCGTGGCGAAGGTCGCCGCTGTTCCTGCGAAGGCGCCTGCAACGCCTGCCCCCAAAGTGTCCGCCTCGGTCGTTGCGAAACCGTCGGCCACGCCAACCGCTGTTCCACTGCCACCAGCGAAACCGGGAGTAACGCCTGCGGCAGCGCCGCCAAAGCCTGCAGCAACAACCGTTCTGAAACCAACGCCAGTCGCCGCTGCAAGACCAGCGGCTCCACAGGCCGCAGCGAAACCGGTTGCAGCAGTTGCTCCAGCGAAAGCGCCGGAGACAGCCACGCCGGCAGTAGAGGAGCCAGCGCCAGTTCCGCCACCACCACCGTGGCCAGCGGAGCCGAAGGGCACGGAAGATGTCGTGGGCGAGCGGATGATTTTGAACATGGGGCCGTCGCACCCATGCACGCACGGCGTGCTGCGGATTGTGCTGGAGTTGGACGGCGAGGTGGTGGTGAACGCGCGGCCCGACGTGGGCTTCCTGCATCGTGGCGACGAGAAGATCGCCGAGAACCTCACCTACAACCAGTTCGTGCCTTACACGGACCGTCTGGATTATCTCGCGCCGCTGGCGAACAACGTCGCCTATGTGCTGGCCGTGGAGAAGCTGATGCGTCTCCAGGTGCCGCCGCGCTGCCAGTATATCCGTGTCATCTGCTGCGAGATGGCGCGTATCGCGTCGCATCTCGTCGGCCTCGGTGCGATGGCGCTCGACCTTGCCGCGATGACGGTGTTCCTCTACACGTTCACCGAGCGCGAGCGGCTGATGACGCTGATGGAGAAGCTCACCGGCGCGCGGCTCACGAACAGTTACACCCGCGTCGGCGGCGTGGCGCGCGACCTGCCCAACGGGTGGATCGCCGAACTGAAGAAGTTCCTAGGCGATTTCCCGAAGATGATTGACGAGGTGGACCGGCTCCTGACGCGCAACCGCATCTTCATGGACCGCAACCAGGGCGTCGGCGTGCTGCCGAAGGACGTGGCGATTGATTTCGGTGTCACCGGTCCGAACCTGCGCGGCAGCGGTGTGGAGTTCGACCTGCGCAAGAACCATCCGTATCTCTGCTACAAGGATTTCGAGTTCGACGTGCCGGTTGGGACGAAGGGCGATTGTTACGACCGCTATCTGGTGCGGATGGAGGAGATGCGCCAGTCGGTCCGCATCCTGAAACAGGCATGCGACAAGCTGCCGGGCGGGCCGGTGAACGCGCCGGACCTGAAGAGCGTGTTGCCGCCGAAGCAAGAGGTGCTCACGAAGATGGAGCAGCTCATCCATCATTTCATGATCGTCACGGAAGGCCCCGACGTGCCGGCGGGCGAAGTGTATTTCAGCGCGGAGAACCCGAAAGGCGAACTCGGCTTCTACATCGTCAGCAAGGGCGGCGGTGTGCCGTGGCGGATGAAGATTCGCTCGCCATCGTTCTGCAACCTGAGCGCGCTGCCGTATTTGTTGAAGGGCCACATGATCGGCGATATCGCGGCGATCCTCGGCTCGCTGGATTTCGTGATGGGAGAGTGCGATCGATGAGCGCGCAAGTTCCTCCCCATCTTGACGCCGAAGTGAACGCGTTGTTGGCGCACTATCCGCCGGAACAGAAGCGGAGCGCGGTGCTCATGGTTCTTCACGCCGTGCAGGAACAGTGCGGCTGCGTCTCGGATGCGATGGTCGAGTGGGTCGCGGCGAAGCTGGGCTGCCAGCCGATTCACGTCTATGAGTGCGTGACGTTCTACCCGATGTTCCGCCGCAAGCGGGTCGGCAAGTATCACATCAAGATTTGCCGGACGCTGTCGTGCGAACTCGCCGGGAGCCACAAACTCTCCGAGACGCTGCAGAAGACCGTCGGCACCGGCATGGACCAGACGACGCCGGACGGGAAGTTCACCATCAGTTGGGTCGAGTGCCTCGCCGCGTGCGGCACCGGGCCGTGCCTGATGATCAACGACGATTTCCACGAGAAGGTGACGAAGGAGAAGGCCGAGCAATTGCTCGCGAACCTGAAATAATCATGGCCGCTGTCGAACGCAAACTCATCACCGCCCGGATGGACCAGCCCGGTTACAGCAACCGGCTGGAGAGCTATCTGGCGGCGGGCGGCTATGGGGCGTTGCGGAAGGCGCTGGCGATGACGCCGGAGGCCATCCGCGCCGAGGTGAGCAAGGCTGGCTTGCGTGGGCGCGGCGGCGCGGGCTTCGGCTGCGGGCTGAAGTGGTCGCTCGTGGACCGCAAGAGCGGCAAGCCGATCTATCTCATCTGTAACGCTGATGAGTCCGAGCCGGGCACGTTCAAGGACAAGCAGATCATCTACAAGGATCCGCACGCGCTCATCGAGGGCATCGTCTGCGCGTCCTTCGCGAACGGCGTCAAGACTGCCTACATCTACATCCGTGGCGAGTTTGCCGAGGGCTACAAGATTTTGGTGACCGCCATTGAGGAGGCGCGGGCGAAGAACTTCGTTGGCGCGAACATTCTCGGCTCCGGCTACTCGTTGGAGATATTCGTGCATCGTGGCGCGGGCGCTTACATCTGCGGTGAGGAGACCGGCCTTATCGAGTCGCTCGAAGGCAAGCGCGCCTATCCGCGGTTCAAGCCGCCGTATTTCCCGGCCGTGCTCGGCCTCTGGATGTGCCCGACCATCGTCAACAACGTCGAGACGCTCTGCAACATCCCGCTCATCGTCGGGATGGGCGGCGCGGAGTTCTCGCACATCGGCACGCCGAACAATACCGGCACACGGATGATGTGCGTCAGCGGCCACGTGAACAAGCCCGGCTATTACGAGGTCGAACTGGGCAAGATCACGCTCGGAGAGTTGATCAACGGCCTGTGCGGCGGCGTCAGTGGCGGGCGCAAGGCGAAGGCGATCATCCCCGGCGGCAGCAGTGCGAAGGTGATGCGTTGCGATGAGCGGTTCAAGGGCAAGAAGCGCGACGGCACCGAGTATGACTGGAGCTGGCAGGACGTGCCGGTGGATTTCGACTCCGTGGCGATGATCGGCTCGATGGCCGGCTCAGGCGGCGTCATTGTGCTGGACGAAACCGCCGACCTTCCAAAGGCTCTGGCGAACATCGCGGAGTTCTACGCGCACGAGAGCTGCGGCCAATGCACGCCGTGCCGCGAAGGCTCGCTCTGGATGGCCAAGGCGCTCCACCGCATGACCCACGGCCGCGCCATGAAGGGCGACACCGATTACCTGAAGTCCATCGCCGACAACATCCCCGGCCGCACCATTTGCCCGTTTGGCGAGGCGTGTTCGTGGCCGGTGCAGAGCTTCATTGAGAAGTTTCGCGACGATTTTGCGAAGCTGGAGAAATGATGGCCGAGACACCGACAACCGCAGCGCCGACGCCTGAGATGGTGAATGTCACCATCAATGGCACCGCGATCCGTGTGCCGAAAGGCATCAACGTGATCGAGGCCGCGCGCTACGTCGGCGTGTTTATCCCGCATTACTGCTATCACCCGAAGCTCGCCGTCGCCGGCAACTGCCGCATGTGCATGGTCGAGATCGGCGAAGCGATGTTCACGCCCGACCGCCAGCCGGTGCTGGAGGCGAACGGCAAGCAGAAGATCGTCATGCAGCCGCGGCTGGTCATCGGCTGCAACACGCCGGTGAAGGAAGGCATGGTGGTGGTCACCAACTCGGCGGCGGTGACGCAGGCGCAGAACGCCGTGCTGGAGTTCCTGTTGATTAACCATCCGCTCGACTGCCCGATCTGCGATCAGGCGGGCGAGTGCAAGCTACAGGAGTATTCCGTCGAGTTTGGCGCGGGCGCGTCGCGCTTCCGCGAGGAGAAAGTCCACAAGCCGAAGAAGGTGGACCTCGGTCCGCGCGTGATGCTCGACGACGAGCGTTGCGTGTTGTGCAGCCGCTGCATCCGCTTCATGCGCGACATCGCCAAGGACGACTGCCTCGGCATCGTCGAGCGCGGCAGCCATTCGACGCTGACCTGCTGGCCCGGCAAGAAACTGGACAGCAACTACTCGCTCAATACGGTGGACCTCTGCCCGGTCGGCGCGCTGACGGACAAGGATTTTCGCTTCAAGATGCGCACGTGGTTTTTGAAGGAGAGCAAGAGCATCTGCACGAGCTGCGCCACCGGCTGCAACACGGTCATCTGGTCGCGCGAGAACGTCGTCTATCGCCAGACGCCGCGCAGCAACGACGCCGTCAACGAGTGCTGGATGTGCGACGCCGGCCGGCTCAACTACAAGTTCATCAACGATCCCAACCGGTTGACGAAGGCCATCGTAGCGCCGGCATCCCTGCCGGCGGCAGGGAAGGGGAGCGGCGCCGGCAAGGATGCCGGCGCTACGAGCTACGCCGACGCTCTGAAGCAACTCGGCCCGAAGCTGCGGGCGGCGTTGGCGAATCGCGACTCCGTGGCGTTCATCGGCAGCGCGCGAGCGACGAACGAGGAGCTTTACCTCTTTGCAAAGCTGGCAAAAGGAAGCGTATCGGATTGTGTGCCGCGCTCGTGGACGGCGGACAGTTTCCTCGTCAAGGCCGACCGCAACCCGAACAGCGCGGGCGCGAAGTTGCTCGGTGTTGCGGCGGAGCCGATGGGATCGAAGCTCGCGGCCATCGCGGACGGTATCAAGAGCGGCAAGATCAAGACGCTCGTGGTGCATCAGGAGGACGTGACCAAACACGGTATCGCCGCGGAGTTGCTGGCGAAGTTGTCGTTGCTGCTGGTGATTGATTTCAAGCAGACTGCCACGACGAAGGCGGCGCACTTCGTGTTGCCGGGCGTGACGTTCGCCGAGAAGCGCGGCACGTTCACGAACGCCAAGGGCCGCGTCCAGCGCGTCTGGCCGGCGGTCAGTCTCGACGGCGAGGCGCGGCCGGAGTGGGAGATTTTCCGCGACCTGTTGCGCGAACTGGGCGGCGTGGACAACCATCTCGACATCGCAGCGCTGTTCGCGGACATGGCGGGTAACGTGCCGGCGTTCGCGGGACTGACGCTCGCGAAGGTCGGCGACGAAGGCGTGCAGATTTCGGTGAGCTAGATGGAAGCGATACTCATACATCTGATCAAGATTGCCTGCGTGCTGGGCGTGGTGCTGTTAATCTGCGCCTACATCGTGCTGGTGGAGCGGCGCGTCTGTGCGTTCATCCAGGACCGGCTGGGGCCGAACCGCGTCGGCATCCCGCTCTGGTTTCGCAAGGACGGCAGCGCTATCACGCTCGGCGGCAAATGGGCGCTAGGCCAACCGCTCGTGGATGCGATGAAATCGCTCCTCAAAGAAGATTTCGTGCCGGCGCACGTGAACAAGCTCTACTTCTGGCTCGCGCCGATACTGGCAATGTCTCCGGCGCTGATAGTCTTTGCGGTGATTCCATTCGGCAGTCAGCTCCTCGGCGTGCCGATGATCGTCGCGGATGTGAACGTCGGCATCCTGTTTGTCTTCGCGACCGCCTCGATCACTGTCTATGGCATCGTGCTCGCCGGCTGGTCGAGCAACTCGAAGTATCCGTTCCTCGGCGGCATCCGCAGCAGCGCGCAGCTCATCAGCTACGAGATCTGCCTTGGGCTGTCGGTGGTTCCGCTTTTCATGCAGGTCGAGAGTCTCAAGCTCAGCGAGGTTGTCACTTGGCAGTCGAACCACCTGTGGCTGATCTGCTATCCGTGGAACTGGCTGCCGGCGCTTATCTATCTGGCGTCGTCGTTCGCTGAGACAAACCGGCTGCCGTTCGACATGCCGGAGGCGGAGCAGGAGCTGGCCGGCGGCTACAACGTCGAATACAGCTCGATGAAGTTCGCCATGTTCTTCATGGCGGAATACACGAACATGATCGCCGCGTCGGCGTTGATGGTGACGCTCTTCCTCGGCGGCTGGTCGCTGCCGTTCGTGCCGGTGACGGGCGGCATCCTCGTCGGCCTCGCGCACATCTGCATTTTCCTGGCGAAACTCTTCGGGCTGCTGTTCTTCTTCATCTGGGTGCGCTGGACGCTGCCGAGGTTCCGGTATGACCAACTGATGGGCCTCGGCTGGAAGGTGTTCCTGCCGCTGGCACTGCTGAACGTGCTGATCGTAGCGGGCGTGATCATGGTGGGGTTGAGCAAATGAAACTCGAACGCCCCCAACTGACGCTTGCGGAACGGCTCTACGTGCCGGCGGTCCTGTCCGGTCTGGCGCTGACGTTCAGCCACATCTTCCGCAAGAAGGTGACGCTCCAGTATCCGGAGGAGAAGCCGGTGATTCCGCCGGGCTACCGCGGCCAGCCGGTGCTGGTGAAGGACGAGGAAGGCCGCGTCAAGTGCGTCGCCTGCCAGCTTTGCGAGTTCGTCTGCCCGCCGCGCGCCATCACCATCAAGCCGATGGAGTATCCGGCGGACGCGAAGCACGCGAAGGTGGAGAAGACGCCGGCGGAGTTCGACATTGACATGCTGCGCTGCATCTACTGTGGTTATTGCGAAGAAGTTTGCCCGGAGCAGGCGATTTTCCTGCGCGGGCCGTATTCGGTGAGCGGCCTTTCGCGGAAGGCAATGGTGTTCAACAAGGCGAAACTTCTCGAACTCGGTGGCACGTTGCCGGACCCGATCAAGAAGTGGAAGAAGAAGTAAGCGTCATGTCTTCATCTTTTGATTATAAAGCTTGGCTCGTTGCGCAACCTGGAAGAGCGCCGGAAACGGTTCGGCATGTCCAGGAGTTTTGGGAGTCAAGGTATAAGCGTCGGCGTGAGGGCTACGAAGTAGAGTTGCTTGTTAGCACGGGATTTGGTGTTCATCGTGTTGCAACCATCTTCCATGAAGGTCCTCACATGCTGATGCTAGCAGTGGTGGGTGGGGAGTTTTGTGACATGCTTTTTGCACCGGTTGAGCAGTGTTCTTTCCTGATTCGGCACTTTAAGCCGACGCTAGAGAAACCAAGAATTGTCGTTGGCTTTGCTCCGCCGAAAGATGAAGCCTCTGTGGAGCACGGCGCGGTTTCGGAGAAGCAAGCGCGGAAATAAGCATGCACGACCAACTGTTTTGGTTCTTCAGCATTGCGATGCTCCTGAGCGGGGTGTTGGTGGTCCTTGGCCGCAACCCGGTCACGAGCGCGATGTTCCTGGTGCTGTCGCTGTTCTTCATGGCGGGATTGTTCGTGCTGCTGGAGGCTTACTTCCTGGCGATCATCCAGATTCTGGTCTATGCCGGCGCGGTGATCGTGTTGTTCCTGTTCGTCATCATGTTGCTGGATTTGAAGACGGAGAATGTCCGGCAGTTCAAGCGGTTCGGAGCGGCTGGCGCGTTGGTCGTGGCGGGCGCCTTGGCATGGAAGCTGACGAGCGTGGCCGCGTCGATACTGCCGGCGGCGGGCGCGAAGCCGGTGGTCGGCACAACGGAAGCGATGGGCAAGCTGTTGTTCACGCAATACCTGCTGCCATTCGAGGTCACGTCGGTGCTGTTGCTCGTCGCGATGGTTGGCGTGGTGGTGCTTTCGAGGAAGGAGACGAAATGATCCCCGTCACCCTCGAACATTATCTGATCGTCAGCGGCCTACTGTTCTCGCTAGGGCTGGCGGGCGTCATGACGCGGCGCAATGCGCTGGTGGTGTTCATGTCGCTGGAGTTGATGCTCAACGCGAGCAACCTCGCACTGGTGGCGTTCAGCCGGTTCAACGGCAACCTGCACGGGCAGGTGTTTGTGTTTTTCATCATCACGGTCGCTGCGGCCGAAGTCGCGGTCGGGTTGGCGATCATCGTCGCGTTGTTCCGGCGCCGGCAAACGGTGCAGGTGGACGAAATCACTTCGATGAGGCTCTGACGCATGGAAGACGTGAGCGGATTATTGTGGCGGGTGCTGGCCGGGCCGCTGTCGGCGGCGGTGGTCATCTGGCTGCTTTGCCACAAATCGAAGTTCTACACCGACTTCGGCCCGATCATGGAGCGGCAGGCGGCGGCGTTCATCGCCATCGGCTTCCTGGCCGGCTCGTCGCTGTTTGGCTACTGGGCGTTCGGCGCTGTGCGCGACGGCGCGCAGATGGAGAACCGCGTGCTTTACGAGTTCCTGTCGGCGGGCGATCTGATGGTGGAGATCAACTGGTCGCTCGACAGGCTCAGCGGGTTGATGATGATGGTGGTGTGCGGGGTGTCGCTGTGCATCATGGTCTATTCCATCGGCTACATGCACGACGATCCGGGTATCAGCCGTTTCTTTGCGAAGTTGTCGTTCTTCGTTTTCTCCATGCTCGGCATCGTGCTGGCGGGAAACTTCCTGATGATGTTCATCTTCTGGGAACTCGTCGGCGTATCGAGCTACCTGCTGATCGGTTACTGGTATGAGCGGCCGAGCGCGGCCGACGCCGGCAAGAAAGCGTTCATCGTCAACCGGCTTGGCGATTTCGGCTTTCTGATTGGTATCCTGATGTTGTGGGGCATCACCGGCGAAGTGGACTTCGTGCGTGTGAAGAACCAGCTCGCCGCGCATCCGGTGGACGCGAACCTGCTGGCCGTTGCGACAGTGCTGATCTTCTGCGGCGCGGTTGGCAAGAGCGCGCAATTCCCGCTGCACGTCTGGCTGCCGGACGCAATGGAAGGCCCCACGCCCGTCAGTGCGCTCATCCACGCGGCAACGATGGTGGCGGCGGGCGTTTACATGCTCTGCCGCGTCTCGTTCCTCGTCTTCGGCAGTCCAGTGGCGATGGAGATCATCGCGTGGACCGGCGGCATCACAGCGTTGATGGCGGCGCTCATCGCGACGCAACAGAACGACATCAAGCGCATCCTGGCCTACTCGACGCTCAGCCAACTCGGCTACATGGTGATGGCCGTTGGCCTGAGCAACCCGGCCGGCAGCGGCTACATGCCGGCGATGTTCCATCTCTCGACACACGCGTTTTTCAAGGCGCTGTTGTTCCTGAGCGCCGGCAGCGTCATCATCGCGCTGCACCACAGCGAGCAGGACATCTGGAAGATGGGCGGCCTGCTCAAGAAGATGCCGATCACCGCCGGCTGTTTTGCCGTCGGCGCGCTGGCGCTCTGCGGCTTCCCGTTCATGAGCGGCTTCTACAGCAAGGAAGCCATTCTCGGCCTCGCCTACGACCACAACCCGCGCCTCTACCTCCTCGCGACGGTGACGGCGGGCCTGACGGCGTTCTACATGTTCCGCTGCTTCTTCGTGGCGTTCTTTGGCAACACGCGCGGCGAACACGCGGAGAAGGCCAAGGAAAGCTCCTGGGTCGTGCTGGGGCCGCTGGTCGTGCTGGCGGTGGCGTCCATCTGCGGCGGCTGGTTTGGAATCCCGGAGTGGCTCGTGGAGAATAAAGCCATCAGCGCCGAACACGCGCCGCGAGCCGTGATGATTGCGGCGCTGGCGGCGTTCACCATTGGTGTCGGCGCGGCGGCGTTCCTCTACGCGCGCGGCGCGACGACGGACGCTCTGAACAAGCTCCCCGTGCTTTCGTGGGTGCTGCGGAACAAGTTCTTCATAGAAGAGATTTACATGGTGTTGGTGAAGGCGGGGCAGGGCACGCTCGCTTGGCTCTGCGGCTTCGTGGACCGCTGGATCATCGCCGGGCTGGCCGTGCGCGGGCTGGCGGCGACGACGCGTGGCACGGGCCAGGTGCTCCGGCTTTTCCAGACCGGCAACGTCCAGACCTACGCGCTCTGGTTCGCCGCCGGCGCGACGATCATCCTTTACTGTCTGGTCAGGTAACGCATGGACTTTCTGAACATATTGAACGGCACGATCCTGACACCGCTGGTGTTCGCGGCGGGGCTGTGCTTCATGCCGGCGCGAAAATGGCTGGCCATCCGCTGGCTGGCGATCCTCGGCGCGTTCATCACGGTGGTGCTCAGCGGGCTGGCGTTCGCGTGGTTCAACATCAACGATCCCGGCTTCCAGTTCGTGAACCGCGTGACGTGGGTGGAGTCGCTGGACATGAGCTGGCACGTCGGCGCGGACGGCATCAGTGTCGTGATGGTCCTGCTGACCGGTATCGTCGGCTTTGCGGCAACGCTGGTCTCGTGGGACATCACGAGCCGGCAAAAAGAGTTTTACGTCCTGCTGCTCATCATGATCGCTGGCGCGATGGGCATGTTCGCGTCGCTGGACATCTTCTTCATCTACTTCTTCCATGAACTGGCGTTGATCCCGACATTCCTGATGATCGGCATCTGGGGCAGCGGCAAGCGCGAATACGCCGCCATGAAGACGACGCTCTACCTGAGCGCCGGGGCGTTCGTGGCGTTGATTGGCCTGATCGCGCTCTATCTGGCGTTGCCGGCGGCTGACCGCACGTTCAATTTGCCGACACTGCTCGACTATGCGCGGCAGCATCCGCTCGCTGCCAACGTCCAGCGGTTCATCTATCCGTTCTTGCTGTTTGGTCTGGGCACGCTCGTGTCGCTGGTGCCGTTCCACACGTGGGCGCCGATCGGCTATGCCTGCGCGCCGACAGCCACGGCGATGTTTCACGCCGGCGTGCTGAAGAAATTCGGCCTCTACGCGCTCATCCGCATCGCGCTGCCGTTGCTGCCGGTGGGCGCGCACGACTGGAACGGCGTGCTGCTGGTGCTGTTGCTCTGCAACATCGTCTATGGCGGGCTGGTGGCGATGAGACAGAAAGACTTCAATTACTTGCTCGGCTACTCCAGCGTGGCGCACATGGGTTTCGCGTTTCTCGGCATCGCCAGCTTCACGTTCATTGGCCTGACCGGCGCGGTGCTGGTGATGTTCGCGCACGGCATCATGGCGGCGCTGGCGTTCGGGCTGAGCGGCTATTTCTTCGCACAGACCGGAACGCGTGAGATCAAGGAACTCGGCGGGTTGTGCCGGCCGCTGCCGTTCGTTGGCACGCTGCTGGTAATGACGGCGTTCGCATCGGTCGGTCTGCCGGGTTTTGCAAACTTCCCCGGCGAATTGATGGTGCTCTTCGGCGCGTGGCAAGCGCCGGGGTGGCACGCGAAGATTGGCGCGGCCACGGTGTCGTGGCCGGTGCTGCTGGCCCTCTGGGGCGGGGCGGTAATCGGCGCGGTCTATATGCTGCGGGCGATACGGAACATCTGCTTCGGCCCCACGCCGGCGAAATGGCAGTCGCTGGTGGACGCGAACATCTTTGCGCGCGTGCCGTATGTATTCCTGCTGGTCGTGTTGATTTGGGTCGGTTGCTATCCGAAGCCGCTGGTGGAGGCGATCAAGCCTGCGACGGGCCAGATCATCACCGCCATCGAGAAGGCGATGCCTGCGGTTGCTCCGAAGAGATGACATGAACTTTTCGCTGCTCAAACTCGAAATGGCGACGTGCGGCCTGGCGATGCTGGTGCTGATGCTGGAGGTGTTCGTGCAGCGCCGCGACCGGCGGTTTCTCGGCTACGTCGGCGCGGCGGGCTTGCTGGCGATTCTCGCGTGGAGTTATTGCCCGAGTGTCACGGCTGGCGGTTTCACGGTGGGAAGCGGGTTTGGCGGCATGTGGGTCAACGACCTGATGGCGCTCTACTTCAAGCGTCTCTTCTTGGTCGGCACGGCGCTGGTGCTTGTGATGTCGGTCGGCTTCGCGCGGCAGCTTGAGGGCGGCGTGGGCGAGTTCTTCGCGCTGCTGATGTTTGCCTGCACGGGCATGATGCTCACGGCCTCGGTCAATGACTTCCTGATGCTTTTCGTGGCGCTGGAAACGGTCACGATGAGCTTCTACATCCTCGTTGCGTGGCTGCGTCGGCAACAGCAGTCGCTGGAGGCCGGCGTGAAGTATCTCATCCTCGGCGCGCTTGCGTCGGCGTTTCTTGTCTATGGCATCACGTTCATCTACGGCACGACCGGCACGACCGGTTTTGCAGGTGTGGCGGCGTTCCTAAAGGCCAACGCCGCGAGCGCGCCTCTGAAGATCGGCCTGTTGCTGGTTCTGGCCGGGCTGGGCTTCAAGATCGCCACCGTGCCGTTCCAAGCTTGGGTGCCCGATGTCTATCAAGGTGCGCCAACGCCGGTGACGGCGTTTCTAGCCGTCGGCTCGAAGGCGGCGGGCTTTGTGCTGTTGCTGCGCGTGTTGTTTGACGCGCTGCTGCCGCTGAAACCGACGTGGGTTCTTCTCATCGGTGCGCTGGCCGGACTGAGCGTGCTTTACGGCAACCTGGCCGCCATGCCGCAGCGCAACGTCAAGCGGCTGCTCGGCTACTCCAGCATCAGCCACGCGGGCTTCCTGCTGCTCGGCGTCGCCGCAGCGGATAGCTTCGGCGTCAGTGCGGTGCTGTTCTATCTCTTCGCGTATCTCTTCACCAACCTCTGCGCCTTCACGGTCATCTCCTGTCTCGCGGGAACGCTGGCCGACGACGAGCGCGAGAACTACGCTGGCCTGGCGCAACGCTCGCCGTTGCTGGCGGCGGCGATGACTGTGGCGTTGGCGTCGTTGGCGGGCGTGCCGCCGATGGCGGGATTCTTTGCCAAGTTCCTCATCTTCGCGGCCATCATCGGGCAAGCGAAGTGGTGCCTCGTCATCATCGGCGCAATCGGCGTTGTGGTATCGCTCTATTACTACCTCGGTGTCGTGAAGGCGATGTATTGGCAGGAACCGCGCGAGACGGCTGCGATTCCGGTCTCCTGGCCGATGAAGGCACTGCTCTGGGTGACGATGCTCGCAGTGGTCGGCATCGGCGTCTTCCAAGGGGCGTTGGCGCAGCGGGCGCTTGAGGCGGCGAAAGAACTAATCAAGTAGGCGGGTCATGCACCCCATCCGTCGTATCAACACCATCTTCGTTTACGTGCGTGACCTCGCGGCAGCGAAGCGGTTCTATAGCGAGACCCTCAGCTTTGGGAAACCGGAGATTGACGGCAAGTTCTGGGTTGAGTTCAAACTGCCCGACGGTGACACCCACTTCGCGTTGCACCAGAGCGAGGCGCACGACAAGGCCGACCGCGTGCTCGGCACGATCAAACTCAGCTTTGAGGTGACCGACATCCACAAGTTCGCCGAGCAGTTGAGGCAGCACGGCGTGAAGTTCCACTACGAGCCGCGCAAGGAATACGGCTTCTGGCTGGCGGAGTTTGAGGACCCGGAGGGCAACGTCCTGCGCCTCTACCAAAGACTCCATGTCCACGAGCGCGCGAAGTAAGTGCCGTCGTTGGGTGGCGGCAAAGAGGCGCTTGCCTATTGCCTCGATTCTGGTAAGAACGGCACGTGCACAGCCGGATAGAATCTGTCTTGGCGAGAAGTCACGGCGGCAAACGCCACTCTTCAGTTTGCCTCCAAGCATCCCCATCGCGGTTTAACTCCCATGAATAAAGAACCACTCCCTTCCACCCATCAACCGGAAAAGACATCGCGGCGCGAGTTCCTCAGCCGCAGCGGAAAGCTTGCGACCAGCGCGGCGCTCGCGGGCACGGCCATTCCTTGGGTCCACGCTGCGGAGGACAACACCATTCATCTCGCCTTGATCGGCTGCGGCGGACGTGGCAGCGGCGCGGTGCTCAACGCTTATGACGCCGCGTATGGCTCGCGCGGGCCGGTGAAGCTGACGGTGATGGCCGATCTGTATGAGGACCGCCTGAAGTCCGCCTACAAGGCTCTGAAGAACAAGTTCGCCGACAAGATGGACGTGACGGACGACCGGAAGTTTGTTGGGTTCGACGCCTATCGCAAGGCGATTGATTGTCTGCGTCCCGGTGACGTGGCGATGCTGACGGGCTACTCCGGCTTCCGGGCGTTGCAACTCGAATACGCAGTGGAGAAGGGTATCAACGTCTTCATGGAAAAATCCTTCGGCCCCGACGCGCCCAGCTTGCGCCGGCTCATCAAAGCGGGCGAGGCCGCCGAGAAAAAGAACCTCAAGATCGCCGCCGGCCTGCAATGTCGCCACTCACGCAACCGCCAGGAACTGCTCAAGCGCATCCAAGACGGCGAGATGGGTGATATCCAACTCATCCGCGCCTACCGGATGCAGCAATGCGGTTGGCTCGCGCCGCGCAAACCGGAGTCGAAGGAACTGGAATGGCAGCTTCGCCACTTCACGCATTTCCTCTGGGTCTCTGGCGGGCTCTTTGCCGAGATGAACATCCATCAGATTGACGAGCTTTGCTGGATCAAAAACGCTTGGCCGGTGACCGCCCACGGCGTGGGCGGTCGCGCCGCCAACAACACCGATTGCGGTCAGAACCTCGACTCGCTTTCCATCGAGTGGACCTTCCCCGACGGCACCAAGGCCTACGACGTGGTGCGTTGGCTGCCAAAATGCTACCCGGAGTTTGCCACCTTCATCCACGGCACCAAATGCGCCGCCCAATTCTCCGGCCCTCACCACATCGGCACCGTGCGCACCTACAAGGACCAGCGCATCGTTCGCGACAACATCGCATGGGAGGCGCCCGCCGAGCCGATCGTGCCCTGGCAGGCCGAGTGGGAAGCTCTCCTCGATGCGATCCGCCAGGACAAGCCGCACAACGAGGCCAAGCGCGCCGGAATGTCCAACATCGCCGACCTCATGGGGCGCGCGGCGGTTCATTCAGGACAGATGATCACGTGGGACCAGATGATGAATTCGAACTTCCAGCTCTGTCCGAACATTGACAGCCTCAATGCGGATAGTCCCGCGCCCGTCAAGGACGATGCGCACGGCCGCTATCCCGTGCCCGTGCCCGGTGTCTGGAAGGAAGTTTAGGCAGAAGGTCGCTCCAAACGCACGAAAACCGGAAGCGCTGTCGCTGATCCTCAGCGGCGGTGCCGCCTCACATGCACCGATGCTGAGTCGGGTCGCTCCAGTCGTTGAAGCGGGTCGAGTTGCGGGGCTGCGAGGCTGACTGCTCAGAAGCCGAGGTCATTCATCAGGGATTTCCCCGATCATGCGACTTTGGGCGGTGCCGGAGTGTGGTCCGAGAATGATTGCGCAGACATAATCATACTTCTCAAGGTCGCGCTTCTTCACTCTGAACTGGGCTGTCCGAACCTTCTCAATCGCATTGACGAGGCCGATGAACTTCCTCTCCGGGTAGTAGTATTTGGGGTGCGACTGGCTGTGGCTCTCTCGAAGGTCGAACACGAGTCTGTAGCTCATGGTGGGCGGCTTCAGGGAATCAACGGTTACCGTGATCAGATACTCGTCGCCCAAAGACCGTTTCCGAAACTTCAAGTTCCAATAGACATTGATTTCAGCGTCGAGTTCAGGCGGCAGCTTGGGGTTGGTCGAAAAGTTTACCTTATGTCCCGTCATTATCTTGCCGTCGCCAACGGCCTGCACGAATCCCGACTGCTTGTTGACGTAGTAGATCGTGTTGGATTGCGTTGCAAACCGAAAGGCCCAGTATCGCTCGCCCCATGTCGTCGGATCGAGTGGGACGGGCTGATAGGCGCGGAGATCAGGCGGACCTGCGGGAAGGGGAACCTCAAGAAAGCTGCGCCGGGCGCTTTCCACGGCTTGCTGTTGGCTGAGTTCCTGCGGCGTCACTGTATCGGCGGCTTGAGCGATGCCGCAGACCGCACCCAGACCGAGAAGTGCCAATGCGAAACGCTTCATGCCGCATTCTTGTCCTCGGTGAAGTCTCTGTCCAGAAGGTTTAGCGCGATTACAAGCCGCGTCTCCGATATGGCGCTGGCTTGGGAACCGTCCTTCTTACATGCACCGATGCTGCGTGGCATCGCTCCAGCCGCTGTAACCGGTTGAGCCGCCGACGGCGCGGATTTGCACCTCATACATCGTGCCGGGGGTGAGATCGCTGATGATGATGGCGCGGGAGTCGGTGGAAATGCCGCCGAACTGGAACGGGCCGGCCGTGCCACCCGACGCGACGGCGGCGTAGCGCGTCTCGTAACACTTCGCGTTCGGGATCGGTTTGATCTTCGCCAAGAGCTGGCCGGAGTTGCCATTGGTCAGGCGGGGGACGATGGGCTTGGCGAGATGCTGTTGCGCCCGACTGCTACTTGCGGATTTGAAACCGCTTGAGAAGAGCGTGGCCAGGTCGCCATTGCAGTTCGTCTGGACATAGGCGGCAAGCTGGCGGAGGAGGGCGACCAGCTCGGCCCGCTTGTCCTTCTTGTGGGCGGTGGCCATCGTGCCGCCTTGCCGTTGCGCGGCGAGGGCGGCGGAGAACGCATTGATGGCCGCTTCCAACGCCTGCATGGTCACGGGCGGGGAGGGGAATGCCGGGTTGCCCGTCATACACTTGAGGACGCCCCGGGCGGTCTCTACAAGGACGCCGTCGGGCGCGGTGGTGAAGCTGACGAGGACTTTGATGAGTGTCATAAATGAGCTTTCGGTTGGAAGTGGGTGGATTGGGAGATGGGAGATGGCAGTTGGGAGTTGGAAGATGGAAGATGGGACGTGGGAATAAGCCTGTCGCGTTGAAATCAGCTTAAGTTCATCAAGAACAATGCCTTCTCCGCTTTGGATGCAGTTTTGTCTGTCTTGGACTAACCTTCTTCCGTCACAAACAAGGTTTTATCTGTCACGGACAAACATTTATCCATGACAGATAAGGTTTTATATGTGGCAGATAAACCTTTGTCCAGAATAACTAAATGTTTATCTATGATGGATAAGGTTTAGTTCGCATTGGATAAAGGTTGATGCGCAATAAACAAGGTTTTATCTATGACGACTAAACCTTTAGTTGTGACACATAAAACCTTATCCATAGCAAATAAACCTTTATCCGTGACGGAAAAGGTTATCTCCGAGGCTGCAAAGCCTCCATTTGCCTTGGAAAAGCTTATGTCCGGGCCGGAATTACCCTTGTCCGTTCCGGGAAAGGTTACGTCCGTCGTGGCGAAGCTTATCGGCGCGTCGGATCAAGGAACTTGAAGACTGGCGAAGGTCATCGGCGCCTCGCCGAGCCTTGCCGCCAGCTCGTTGGTCACCTATGCAGCCGCGCCGAGCCGCTTCAGCAAAGCGTTGAGCCGTCACTCCGTGGGTGATATGCTCGGAACCGGTAAGAGCCATGGCACTTGCGCCCGGAAGACGCGCTCCGCCATAGCCGAGGAGACTTGCGGTGGCTGGCAAGGTGAACAAGTTGAACGCGAGGCAAGGCATCCGATGAAACAGATTCCATCTGGGCAGGATGAAGGGGGATTTGATGAAGTAGCGTGCGGTGAGAAGCACGCGAAGTGGGTCGGTGTTCTTCTGTCATTTCTGACTACCGGAGCGAGCCAATTCCTTGCTGGTCACCGGAAGCGCGGACTCTGCTGGTTCATCGGCGTGAATGTTGTGGGGATGGTTGGGTTGATGGTGATGGCATCGTCTTTGTTCCAAAGAATGATCCCTGCTTTGGTCATTTGGGCTGTATTCACTGGGCTTTGGATATTCATGCTGTGCGATGCCTATCGGCCTGTGCCGAAAATGGGTTTCTGGAAATGGTTGTTGACCGTTGCCGTATGCATATCAATCAACTATCTAACACGGTCGGCTGTAGTTTTGCTGGTTCAACCCTTTATCATTCCCACAAACGCCATGGCTCCGACAGTTCGCGGAAACTCGCCGGCAAAATCGGCTCAGAAATACAAAGGAGACAAGATTCTTGTGGAGAAGTTTGCTTACTGGTTCAACAAACCGCAGCGTGGTGACATCATTGTCTTCAAAAATGAATGGATGACGAGCACGCGCGGGTCGCCTTTCTTGATGCGAGCAGCGGGGCTTCCGGGCGAGAAGGTTTCGGTAAAGATGGGAAAGCTCTTTGTAAACGGATATCCCGTCACCAAGCCTCGTGTGTTCACAAGGATTGCCTATACGAATCCAGCATTGTCTGACGCCAAATACCTGAGAACCCCGGATGAAGAATATACTGTGCCCGCCGGTCATTATTTTGTCCTCGGCGACAATTCAGAGCGCAGCGCCGACAGCAGGTATTTTGGGGCGGTGCCTGAGAAGAACATCATCGGCAAAGCAACGAAGATTTACTGGCCGCCGGAACGCATTGGCGTTCTCGAATAGTGAAGATGATGCGGAGCGACCATTGAACTTCGCGTCTCTGAAACGCGCTTGATTTCGTCTGCGCATTCCTGCATGACTGCGGCAGAGACGAACGACAGATTTCCCACCATGAACACCTTGCTATTCGACATCGAGACATCGGGGATTGATTTCGAGACCCTCGACGAGGCCCAAAAGGAATACCTCATGCGTCCGGCGGAGCGCGAGACGACCGAGGAGGAGCGTGCGGCGAAGCGGGCCGAGATCATCCAGCAACTCAACCTCTGGGCGCCGACTTCGCGCGTGATCGCCATCGGCATGCTCAACGTGGACACCGGCAAGGGGAAGGTGGCGTATCAGGCCGACGACTTCGAGGAATGGACGAGCGACGACGGGCTGGTGGAGTTCGGCTCCGGCACGGAGGAGGACGTGCTCGGGGAGTTTTGGGACGTGGTGAAGCGATACCAGCGGCTGGTGACGTTCAACGGGCGGATGTTCGACTGTCCGTTCCTGATGCTGCGCTCGGCCATCCTCGGCGTGCGGCCATCGCGCAACCTGATGGGCAACCGTTATTCGAAGGACATGGTGGACCTGCTGGAGCAGCTTTCGTTCTACGGAGCGACGCGGAAGTTCAATCTCGATTTTTATTGCAGGACGTTCGGCATCGTAAGCCCCAAAGCCGGCGGCATCTGCGGCCTCGACATGAACCAGCTTTTCGCCGAAGGCCGGCACAAGGAGATCGCGCAGTATTGTCTCGGCGACTGTCGCGCGACGACGGAGCTATACAAGAAGTGGCGCGATACTTTGAGCTTCGACGAGGCGGGCGGGAGAGAGTAGGGCGGGTCAGTTGAGACTATCTTAGGTGTGACAATAACTGCGGCCCCTCACCCTGGCCCTCTCCCCATCGGATGGGGAGAGGGAAGCGGCTCTCGCCGTGCGGAAGCGCGTTTACTTTTGGCGAAGCTTGGAAAGCCTCGTCATCTGAGAGCTGATAGAACTCTCGATACCGTATCGAATACGGAGAGAGATTCTCCCTCGCCCCGTCAGACGGGGAGAGGGTTGGGTGAGGGGCTGGGTATGTTCAGCGAGAGTCCTGCTGCTGCCCGGAGGTTCGCTCGTGCAGGGCTTCCCAGATCATCATCCGCACACCATCGGAATTCTTCAGCAGTGAGAGATTCAGGAACCGCAACACGAGAATGCCTTGCGCTTTGAGGAACTCATCGCGCTCCTTGTCCCGAAGTTCCTGCGCGAGATCGTTGTGACCACCACCGTCGAGTTCGATGTTGAGCCGCGCCTCGCAGCAGTAGAAATCCAGGACGTAATGACCGATCGGATGTTGGCGCCTGAACTTGAAGCGGGAGAAGCGCCGACCTCGCAGCCATCGCCAAAGCAGTTTCTCCGCCGGCGTCGGTCGCTTTCTCAACAAACGCGCAATTTGCGAGGGCATGGGAAAGGAATGCGACGTTGCTCAGTGTTCCTGCCGGTCCTTGATGCCGGCGCAGTTGGCGGTGACGACTTGGCAGAGGAATTTGCTGTCTCGCTTGGTTTCGTGCCAGACGCCGGGCTTGACGATGAGCGTGTCGCCGGGATGGAGCGTGTAGAGCGTGCCGGCCACTTCCATTGTCATCTCGCCTTCGAGCAACGTGTAAATCTCCGTGCCGATCTTATGGCAATGCCGCGCCTGCTTGGCGCGCTCGGTGAAGGTGGCCAGTTCAGTGTCGCGCATGGTCACGACGGGGCATTTGGCCGGCGGCGATGACGCGCGCCAAACGACGGCCTCCGCCTCCTGCTCGCTGTCGGGGCGGATTTCGGTGACAAGAATCTTGCGGTCGCCGCGCGTTTGGAGGGCGGGGTCTTGTTTCGAGGCTTCCAAGGAGATGAACAGTGCGGGAGTCATGGCATTCAAGTTCTGTGACGGCGATGTTTCATTCCATGCCGAGTTTCGCGAGCAAGCCCTTCTTGCGGACGACGGCGAACATGTAGCGGAAGAAGACGGCGGCGGCGATGAGATAGATGACGTTCAATCCAAGCGACCACCAGAACATGTGCCACGGGACAATGCCTGTCGCGAGGACCTGGCGCATTCCCTCGAAGACGTAGGTGCACGGCATGGTCCATGAGATTGGTTGCAGCCACCCGGGCAGCACGCTCACTGGGTAGAAGACAGCGGAGAGCGGTTGGACGAGGAACGGGATGCCCCACGCCAGCGCTTCTGCGGCGTGACCCCAACGCATGATGAGCGCGACCGTCACCATGCCCATCGCCCAGCCCATCAGCATGAGGCTGAGGACAAATGGGATCAGGGTGAAGCCGAGTTGGAAGATGTTGAAGGCGTAGAGCGCCCACGCGAGCAGCGCGAGCACGAGGCCGTTGACGGAGACCTTGATGACGCCAAGCGCGAACGTGGCGGTGAGAAACTCGCCGATGGTAACGGGCGCGACGAAGATGTTCAGGAGATTGCGCGCCCAGACATCTTCGAGGAACGAGATGGTGACGCTTTGCTGGGCGCGATAGAGCAGATCCCAGAAGATCATCGAGCCGATGAGAAACGTGATGAGCGCCGGCACGTTGTTGGACCCGATCTTCAGCAAATACGCCGTGAGGAAGCCCCACACGAGCAGGTCCATCACCGGCCAGAAGAAAATCTCCATGATGCGCGTCCAGCTCTGCCGGTAGAGCAGGAGATAGCGAAGGAGCAGGGCATTGATGCGGCGAAGGCTCATGATCGGAATTGGAACCACAGATGGACACAGATAAACACGGATGAGGAAACAAAGCAGGCGAAGCTCAATCTGTGTGCATCTGTGTTCATCTGTGGCTGCCTTCCTTTGTTTCCTCGAGTTCCCCATCGCGGACGATGCGGATGAAGACCTGCTCCAGCGTCTGCTGGTTGAACTTTGCGATTACTTCCTTGGGCGGGCCTTCAGCCATCTTGCGGCCGTGGTGGAGGAAGATGACGCGGTCGCAGATTTCCTCGATCTCGCGCATGTTGTGTGAGGTGTAGAGGACGGTGATGCCACGCTCGCGCTGGATGCGGCGGAGAAGCTTGCGGACCTTGTCGGCAATGTCGGGGTCGAGCGAGGCCGTCGGCTCGTCGAGCAAGAGCAGTTCGGGGTCGTTCAGCAGCGCCTTGCAAAGATGGAGTCGCGTGCTCTCGCCGCTGCTGAGCTGGCCGGTCTTGCGCGTTGCCAGTTTGTCTATTTCGAAGAGTTGCAGCAACTCCATCGCCTTCTCGCGCCAGTTGGCGACGCCGTAGATGCCTGCGAAGACGCGGAGGTTGTCCATGACGCGGAGGTTTTGAGGCAGGCTGACGTAGGCGCTTGAAAAGTTGAGACGCTGAAGAATCGCCTGCCGGTGCGTGCCGATGTCCTGGCCGAAGACGCGGATGCTGCCACCGGTTGGCTCGATGATGCCGAGGAGCATCTGGATGGCGGTGGTCTTGCCAGCGCCGTTGGGGCCTAGCAGGCCGAGAATTTCGCCACGTCCAGCGGTGAAGCTCAGCCGATCCACGGCGGTCGTGCCGTTGAACTTCTTCACCAGATCGTGAACCTCGATGACCATGGGACTCGTCACTCCGTCGGCCGCCGCTTGATGGTCTTGATGAAGTCTGTGGCGGTTCGCAGGACACTCTGGTCCATCAGGATGCTGATGTGGCCGTGATTGTATCGTTCGATGCGCGGTTGACCCCACGCCTGCCAAAGTTCGTCAATTGTTTCGGGTCCGAGAAACTGGTCGTAGAGTGCCTCGATCAGCAGAATGCGGTCGCGTTCGAGCAGAGGTTGGTGGTATTTCGGCAGCATGGGCGCGGCGATGCGCGCGATGTCTTCCTGCGACGCGCCTTGTTCGAGGAACGAGGCTTTCATGGCTCTAAGGAACGCCAGATCCCAAATCTGTCTGTCGAGCCGCACGGCGGGTGTCATGAGAACGGCGAAGTCCAGTTCACGCTCCACGCAAGCGAGAATGCTCGCAATCCAGCCGCCGAGACTGATCCCCCAGACGCCGACCGGGCCGCGATGGTGCGCGCGCAACCACCGCAGGATAATGCGCGCCTCGATCACCGCCTGTTGCACGGCTTGGACGGTTTGGGTGATGTTCTCGGTGAGAAAGTATTCGTTCCAGCGGTTGGGCTTGCGGTGGACGTGATAGGGGAGGTTGACCAGCGCGCAGTTGATGCCGCGGCGTGCGAGGCGGTGGCCAGTGCGGCAGTAGTTGATGTAATAAGCGATGCTGGCGTTCCAACCGTGCAGAAAAAGGACGGCGGGGCGTTCCAGTGTGTCGTCGCCGCGGCCGACGAAGTAATTGCCGGCGACGCGGTTGTTTACCGCCCACGGCGACTGAAGTGGGCTATTGAAGTGAAACGAGCGATGTGTCACCGAGCCGAGCCGGTGCGGTTTGCCGAAACAATCGTCAAGGTCCGGCAACGGTTCCGGCAGCGCAAACAGCGTGTCCCACGATCCGAGGTCGCGGGGATACGACCTCCAGTTTTCCTGCTGCTGTGAATGATCGTCGTGGTCTTGATGTCCGTCGCGCATCATGCACGTTGCGAAGCGGATCACCGCTCGATCCATCAAATGGGCCACCTTCCGGTTCATGGAGTTACAAACTTGTGTCCCGCGCCGCCCGCTGGCAATAGAAAAATCTTTGTCCGCCGCCGGAACAAGCTAATCATCATCGTCCACCCTTGTGCCGGGCGGCAGCAACAACCGGCGGCACGCCGTCGTGCTGCCGGTGAAGTAGATGGCGAACGCGAGCAGATAGACGAACAAGAGGCTGTCGAAGCCGATGCCAAAAGCCGCGTAGATCAACGCGGCTATGGCGGCCGGCGTGAGCGCCAGCGTGCCGAAGTTGAACAACTGATCGAACCGGTAACTCGGCTCGATGCCTTGTTCGACAAACGACGCGAGGCCGCCGAACGCTGCCACTTGCAGTAAACCGATGCAAAAAAAGCCCATGAAGATCATGATCGCCAAGACGATGCCCCAGGCCCAGAGCGATCCACGCAACAACGCTCGCAGATAAGAGGCATCCACGCGGCCGTCAGGGAACACGGAGATGTCAATCGGCCTGGGGTTCGGGTTGATTTCCGACCAGAGCAGAATGCTGTCGGCGGTGATGGTGATGCCGGCGTTCGCGCCAGCGGGCGCCTTCGGTTTGACGCTCGTGGTGTCGAGAACGAAGGCGAAGTCCCGGAAGATCCTGCTGTAAGGTTGCAGCAAGGGGGTGCGGACACGGCCCTTTTCGATGAAGAACTCCGGCAACACCTTGGCGTATTCGAGTTGGTCCAGCGCGGAGCCGGCCCAGTGAAAGCTGTTGTAGAGGAAGATGGGGGTGCCAAGGAGCGTCAGCAACAGCGCCAGCTTCAAGAGATGCTTCAACGCGTCCCCGGGCGTCCAGTCCAACGCCAGCCGGTAAAACCTCATCCCCGAACAGACGCCCAGCAGTGTCCGCAGAAAATCCATCACGTTTTCCGGGATGTCAGCAAGCCGCGGCCGCCGCGTTTACGGACGGGCGGAAGATCGGCCTGGGTTTCTTTTTGCAATCGTTTGAGGGTGCCGCCGAGGCTGACCTTGGTGGCGGAATCCATCCGGTCAATGAACAGCACGCCGTGAAGGTGATCGTTCTCGTGTTGAATGACGCGCGCGAGCAAGCCGCTACAGCGGAACTTCAGCGGCTTGCCGTCCAGACTCATGGCGCTGACGTGGATGGATTCGGCGCGGTAGATATCGGCCGAGATGGCGGGAAAACTCAGACAACCTTCGAAACCGATTTCCTTGCCGGCTGGTTCGCTGAGAATGGGATTGATCAACACCATCGGCATATGTGCCGCGATGTCGGCTTCAACGCCGTTGATTTGCATGGTCGAGGGGCGTTCGGAATCGCGCACATCCAGAACCATCAGCAGCAACGGCTGGCCAACCTGCTGCGCGGCCAGACCGACGCCGGCGGAGGCACACATCGTCTCCAGCATTGAGGTCGCCAGTTCGCGAATCAGGGGCGTTACCGTCTCGATCCGCTTGCCGCGTTGGCGCAATACTGGATGACCGTATTTAACGATGGACAAAATCATCACTGTCACGCTAGTCAAAGCCAGCGGAAAATCAATCGGAAAGCTCGTAGAGCGCGCGTTAAGGAATCGCTGATTTAATCAGTTTGGCTGCCGAAATGAAAAGTCGCCGGAGAAGGGTTTTGCTAAAGTGGGGCCATGAAGCAACAAATGAGTTTTGCGCAGTCGGAATATGCCGGGAAGAAGAAGGTGACGCGTCGGG
>JAPLTX010000050.1 GCA_026397915.1 Verrucomicrobiota bacterium | reverse complement strand
TCACAACGATGGGGGAGATGGGACCAGGGCAAAATGGCAAACACCGCAAACCCGTCATCTACAGCAACGCCACCAGCAACGACTCGTCAGTGGGGAATTCTAATTGTCGTTGCTGCGGAAAAGTAATTGTCGTTGACGGGATCTTCGCGCCCAACTCCGACAAGTCCGTGGGGCTGAGGCCCAACGCCGTGGCGTTGTCCGTGGCCGCGGACAGGAACTGGTCCAGCCACCGGCTCAAGCCGTCGTCTGGACGTGGGATGTCTGCCATTCTACTTCCTCCTTATTTTGGGGTGTTTTGACTGCAACTTCGCGAAAACGCCATGAAAAACCCTTGAAACGCGTCGTTCGTCGGCTTGGACGAGGAGCCTGTCGGACTCGACGAGAAGCTCGTCGGAGCGGACCGATAGCGCGTCGGAGCGGACGAGGAGTTCGTCGGACTGGACCGATAGCTCGTCGGAGCGGACGAGAGGCTTGTCCGAGCGGTCGAGAAGCTCGTCGGACTGGACCGGTAGCGCGTCGGAGCGGCCGGCGACCCGCGCGGGATTGGAAAACCAACCGCACGGCCCGGGCAGAAAGGGGGGCATGGGACCGAGAAGAACCATGCCACGCAGCCACAGAACCGTGCGGTTGAAAAATCGGGCGGCGGAGACGGCGGACGCGCGCGAAACCGGGGCCGGGGCGAGGATGCAGCCGTCCGCTGCTCCGCCAAACGGCAGGACCGTGAAAACAAATTGCGCACAGCCTTTCACGAACGACTCCTTGAACAACTTCTACATCTCCAAAACGACGGCCCGCAGACTACGCCCGCGGCGGCGCGGCTGGCAAGCGTTTTTCGGGCGGGGATTCTTCTGGACTCTCTGGAATCCGAGTTTCAGACTTTGCCCGGTTCAATCAACGACGCCAATTGCGTTGTCGGGAAAGGGTCGTCATGAATATCAGAAAGGGAGTCCTCATCGCAGCCGCGATGCTGCTTGTTGGTTTGTGTTTCGCTGATGATTCCAAGCGCAGGGAGCCGCCGAAAAAGCTATTGCCACTTCTCGATTCGCCGACGGATTTCATACTTCACATCACGGAAGGGACGGATGACAGGGCCACTCATATGTGTGACTTGATCGAGGCCCTGGCACAGATAGGCGAGACGAACCGCGCCCATATGCTTTGTCAGACTGCACTGGTTGCTGTTGACGAGGCCAGGATCAGGTCGTATGCGGTGAATCCTTCTGGCGATTTATCACATCTAAAGCCCTTGGGAAGAACAGCCGCTGTGTTGGCGAAGACTGGCGATGCTCAACAAGCTTGTGTTATCTCTAACAAGATTCAACCTTCCTACACTGATGGGAACTGGGAGCAGATCGAAGCGCTGCGCTTGATTGGTGATGGGCTTCTTCAAGCGGGTAATGGCAAAGAGGCGCGTCACACTTGGCAGCGAGCATTGGTCATGGTTAACCAGATTACAAGCCCGCTAGACCAAGTAGCAGCTTCGCGAAATCCCGCCGACCCCGACAATTTGTTCATAGCCGGCATGAGGATGGAAAGTAAGGCAAGTCATCTCACCCGTATCGCGGAATCTCTGGCGAAGGCAGGCGAAACCAAGCAAGCCCTGGAGCTTTGTCAGCAAGCTCTAGGCATAACAAGGCTGTATGCCAAGCTACCGACAAAGTATTTTGTCTATCAAGCGCTCAGGAAACTATGGCTCTTATCAGACATTGTGCGCGCATTGGAACTCGCGGGCGACTCGAAGCAGGCACAAGGGATCTATCGAGAGATCGCGGGTGAGTTTGGCAAGATAGACGTGGTAGGTCCTGATGAGCACGTGTTCTTCCATGTGAAATTGGAGATCATCTGCCAGATCGCTGAGTGGCGCAAGAAATCCGGCCAAGCACACTTGACCGATGAAGTGTTTCGGTCTGCGCTCAACGGCGCAAACAAGATAAGTATGCCTTGGAATAAAGTGGAGGCTCTATGCTCGATTGCGCGGGCATTGGTTAGAACTGGCGATGCAAAACAGGCGCAGGAGGTATGCAAACAAGCGATTAGGGTTGTCGGCCAGATGGAGGCATCCGACCAAAAGAGTAGGGAAGTAGACCTATACAACAAGACCAACGCGATGTTGAGTGTAGCCAAAGAGTCGCTGAACGCTGGGGACATGAAAGAGACACGGCAGATTTGCAAGATGGCTTTGAGCGCGGTGAAGAAGATGGAAAAGAAAGAATACAAGACCAAGCTCCTGAGCTTGATCGGCAAGGCTCTCGCGATTCAGGACGGCAAGATAAAGAAGGCTTTCGATGCGGATGACAAGCCGATGGTGGAAGATATTCTATCTCTCCTTCCTAGTCGCTGATGGGTCGGATGGTTCCGCGCGCGTCCTGCACGCTCTTGCAGCCCCGGCTTTGCACTTTCGCCGCCGTCGCCTACACTCGCGCCATGCCTCGACACACCTCGCAGATCACGCGGCTGCTCGGCATCATGGCCCAGCTGCGCGCGCCGGGCGGCGGGGGGCGGTGAACGCTTCTTTCCCGCCTCGACATCGGGGGCGCGGTTGGCTAAACAATCGCGCATGAAAGCGCGCTGTCTTGTCTGTCGCGACCCCGTGCAAGTGGCTCAGCATCCCGGCTGGCAGCAGCGTGACTCCGCTGGAAGACTTCGTCCCGCGCTCTGTTTGAACAGCTCCTACGTCGCTAAAGTCATCTGGCCGTGGATGACGCACTCCGCGGCCGATCCGGCGTGTGACGCGCTGGAGTTTGAGATTCCCGCCGAGGCCGGCGAGCCGTGCTGGTGCGATGCCTGTGAGCTGCATCTGAGGGAAGCGGGCCTCGACCTCAACGATCTGGCGCAGCGCAAGCAGTTCGCGCTCGACAGCGTCGCGCGATTTCGGAAGGAAACTGCCGCCTATGCCGAAGCCGTGCGCCCCGGCCTGAAAGTGACATTCACATGAATGAACTGAAGCCCACCGATCGCCCCGGCGTCTGGTCGTTCGAGACCGACGCGATAAAGGGCGAACTCAGCGCCAATGCTGAGACTCATCTGCACGGCATCACCTCGCTTACCCAGAAAAGCACAGGCCGCCAGGTCGTCCGCGAGAAACTGTTCTGCCTCCACCTCTACCGCGTGCTTGCGCGCAACCAGTGGTTCAGCCAGTGCCGCGACGTGCCGCACAGCGCCAAACTCGAAGGCGACGAGTTGGTTGTCTCGTGGCCGTTGACCAAACCCGACGTGCCCGGTTTTGGTCCCGGTCTCGAAGCCGAGGCGCGTTACCGCGTGGCGGCGGCAAACGCGGTGGACCTCACCGTGACGATCAAGAACAGCACGCGCTGGCACCGCGACTTGGAGTTGTTTACCTCCAACTACTTCGACGCGGCAATGAACCCCGCGTTCTACACCGTGACGCCGTATCGCGGTCCCGTCGGCCCCAAGAATCCCGCTGTGCTCACCCAGCCGCTGGACAATCCTTGCTCGCGCTTTTGCTACAACGGCTGGCCGCGCGACATATTCGCTGCGCAGAAGTTCTTCGACGGCCGCTGGGAATACGGCATGCACTCGCCCGTGGCGTGGGCCATCGGCCGCTGGTATGCGTATCCGCTTGGCTTCTACGCCACTGGTGACCGCAAGACAATCGCAGTGGTGATGGCGCAGCCGGACGACTGCTTCGGCATGTGCAGCAGTTACCACAGCGACGATCCCAAGGATGGCGTCGCACACCATAATTCGCTCTACCATAACTTGCTCGGCCGCGACGTCGGCCCCGCGTCTCAGCACACGCTGCGACAACGGCTCGTGCTGACCGATTGGATTGACGATGACGCACCGCTGAAGGCTTATCAGGAATTTGTCGCCGCGATGCAGCCGAAACCGGCTGGCAACGTTTAGAGCGCTAGTTCCGACCTGCAAGGTTTTCCCGACACGGTGCGATAGGTGTGTTTCGTGTTGATGTTTTTCGGGGGGTGAAACAGGAATAATAGATCATGCGGAGATTGGGATTTCTTGTTCTTCTGGTGTTGTTCGGAGCGTTGAGTCAGGACGGTGTTGCACAGACAGCCGATCCTGTGACGGCTTTGAAAAGCTTCAGCGACTTCCAGCAGGTGGACCTCAAGCGGTTGCTTGATGGAGAGATTCTCTCTGAGCGCGGCTCGTTGATGAACCTGCGGACTGGCATCTCGACGCAGTCTTGTTTTGCGACGCCAGCGTCGGCGGCGGAGACGGCCAGGCAATTGCAGGAGTGGAATCCATTGGCGCACCAGGCGCTGAATGTTTATCGGTTTAATTCGGTGCGCGTGCCGCCCGATGCCGTTGATTTCAAGGACCTGGATTTCAAGCTGGACAAGCGCGCAGTGCGGTGGCTGCTGAACAAAACGTTGACCACTACGGCGGGGGATTCCGATTTGAACTTGAGCCGCCGCGAAGCGCAACAGATCGCGTCGAGCCTGAAGAAGAACTCCACTCCGCAGGAGGTGGCCGGGTGTTGGACGAAGCTCCTGCTGGCGCGCGCGTCGTCGTTTCAATCGAAAGGCTTCGATGGCATGGCGCCTTATGAGGTTTCGGGCGAGAACGTTTCTCCAGCCAACCAGCTTCGGTTGATGTTGAAAGAGAAGAACCGGATTGCCCGTGAGTTCGACCCGATCATCCAGAAGGTTGGGTTGGTTGGCGGTGTCTCAACGTTGAAGCCGTTTTATTATTGGAACCTGTTCTCTTCGGAGGGCTACGGCACGCTGTGTCTCGGCGCAGTGTATTTGCTGCCGGTCGGCGACCATTTTCAACTTCTGGACGTGGAATACTATGTAAGCGGGAGCTACTACGCTTCGACGACGTTTTATGAAATCTGGCCGATCCAGGCGGAGAACAGGAAAGGCTCGCTGGTGTGGCGGGGCGATTTGTTTTCCGCAGCGGGGCTGGCCTATACCAAGGGCATGGAACGGATTGCCTACGGGGCCATCATGCTGCTGGAAATAAAAAAGGGGATTCGCGCGTTTCAGGATGATATAAGGGGCGCGCGGTGATTGCGGAATCGAACATCAGGAAGTCACAGATGAAGCGAGCATTGGGCGTCGTGTTACTGCTGGCCGTGAGCGTTGCGTTGCCGTTGGCGCGCGGCGCTGAAAGCCCCATGGAACCGAAGGTCAAGAGCGAGTCGGAAGGCTCCGGCATGGGCATGCAATTGGATGTCAACTACGGTTTCGTGGCAGGCTCCAAGTCACACACGGGTGGCACGGACGTGGGATATGTCAGCGAACAGAACGCCAGCCTGAAATACGTTGTTTCGCCCGAACTTACCAAGAACCTGTTCCTGCGCGCCGGCCTTGAATGGAACCGCTTTTCCTTTGGACTTCCCAGCGGCGCGCCGTTGCCTAATACCCTCCAACAGATCAGCGGCATCGTTGGTTTCGACTGCCAGCTCAGCGAGCAATGGCTGTTGCGTCTCGAAGTGCAGCCGGGTCTCTACAGCGATTTCAAGGACTTGAACTTTCACGACCTGAACGCGCCGGTGATCTTGGGCGCGTCCTACTTGGTGGACTCGAATCTCCAGTGGTTCCTTGGCCTGCGCATGGATCCGCGGAGCCGCTACTGGATCGCGCCGGCGGCGGGCGTCCGCTGGAAGTTCGCCGATGAGTGGACGCTGAACTTTCTTTTCCCCGAGCCGCGGCTGGAATACGACCTCAACAAGCAATGGCAGCTTTACCTCGGCGGTCGGATTCTCGGCGGCACCTACCGGCTGGCGGAGGATTTTGGCGATAGCCACAGCGCGGATCGCCGACTCAACGACACCACCCTCGACTTTCTGGAAGTGCGCGTCGGACCGGGCGTTTCATGGAAGATTTTGCCCAACCTCACCATCGAAGCCGAGGCTGGTTGCATGGTTTACAGGGAGTTCGAGTTCAACGACCCGCACATGTTCATCCGCAGCAACCGTCCCGCTCCCTACGCCCAGATAAGCTGCCACGCGAGCTTCTGAGCCGCGCGCCTCAATCAGCCCTTCCGCTTGAGCGCCAGGTATGCTGCCGCGATCGTGTGCGGCACCAAGAGCACCAGCAGCGGCACGTGCAGCAGCTTGTGGATCACCAGCGCCTTCTCCGGCTGCATCGTCGCGGCCAGTCCGTAGCGGTTGCTCATCATATAGCCCGTCACAAACGACGCGATCACAATGGCCAACAGCGGCCAACTGGTGATGCGGATCGTCTTGAGCGCGATGCGGTTGAAGTTTGTCATGCCAAGCCAAACCTGCGTTGACCAACATCTACTCCGCCCTGCGCGCCCAAGCCAAGCCGATTCCTGAGTGCGGCCGGGCGAGTGCATTTGACGAGTCGCGATGGAGGACTAGGTTTTAGCGATGAAAAGTTTATCACCATTCGCCATGAATGGAAAAAAGGAAAGGGTGTATTATGCAAACCGTAATATCTCGGATTCAAGACCCTGTGCGGGCGGCGGCTTACTTTGAAGACAAGCTGGCCTTCACTGCGGGACCTGTGGAACTAGAACGCATGATCAAGTCATGCGAGAACATCGTCATTGTGGATGTCCGCGATGCCGAAGACTTCGCCAAGGGACACATCCCCGGCGCCATCAACATGCCCAAGGGAACTTGGGACCAAGCAACGGGCCTGAACAAACACAGGACGAACGTCGTTTACTGTTACTCGCTGTTGTGCCATCTGGCGGCCAACGCGTGCCTGGAGTTTGCCAGCAAAGGCTATCCTGTCATGGAACTCGAAGGCGGGTTCACGTCATGGGAGGAAGGCGGTTTCGAGATCGAGCATGAGACGAACAACCGGCTGAAGAAGGTCCACGAACGGCTGCTTCATCGCCGGCACATGGTTGCACGAACCTGACGTTTCCGCTGGAAGAAGCTCTTTTCCGCGAAACGTCAGTCCAAACACGGAACGCGGGCGCGCCGCGAAGAAAACGCGGCGGCAGCCCGCGATTCCTTTTTGTGGAGGCGGTGAAGGGTCCAAAACCGCGCTTGCGGGCGTCGCGCGACCTCGTTAAGGTTCGGGCTTCATTCACGGACGAAAGCAATGAAGATTTCATACAACTGGCTGAAGGAATACGTGGCGTTCGATTGGTCGCCGCACCAACTGGCGGAGCGGCTGACGATGTGCGGCATTGAGGTCGAGGGCATCGAGCAGATCGGTGCGAACTACAACAATATCGTCGTTGCCCAGGTTCTCAGCAGCGACAAGCACCCGAATGCAGACCGGCTCAGTGTCTGCCGTGTCACCGACGGCGCGACGGAGCGGCAGATCGTTTGCGGCGCGAAGAACTACAAGGTCGGCGACAAGGTGCCGCTGGCGCTGCCGGGCGCGGTGCTGCCGGGCGATTTCAAAATCAAGGTTGGCAAACTCCGCGGCGTCGAGAGCCAAGGCATGATGTGCTCGGAGAAGGAACTCGGCATCGCCGAGGATGCGGAAGGGCTGCTCATTCTCGATCCGGCCACGCGGCTCGGCGCGCCGATCGCGGAAGTGCTTGGCGGCGGCGACACGGTGTATGACCTGGAGATTACGCCGAACCGGCCCGACCTGCTCAGCATCATCGGCATCGCCCGCGAGGTCTCCGCGCTGACGGGCAACCCGATCAAGCTGCCCGCCGTGAACTTCGCTGAAGACGGCGAGCCGATGGAGACGCTGGCGAAAGTCCGCGTCGAAGCGCCCGACCTCTGCCCGCGTTACACGGCGCGCGTGGTGCGTGGCGTGAAGATTGGCCCCAGCCCGGCGTGGCTGAAGACGCTGCTGGAGAAACTCGGCATTCGTTCCATCAACAATGTCGTGGACGTGACTAACTTTGTGTTGCTGGAAAGTGGTCATCCGCTGCATGCGTTCGATTACAATCTGGTGGCGGGTCGCGAGATCGTTGTGCGCTGCGCGCGGGCGGGCGAGCATTTGATGACGCTCGACGACAAGGATCGCGCGCTCGACGAACAGATGTTGGTGATTGCCGACGCGCAGAAGGGCGTCGCGCTCGCCGGCATCATGGGCGGCCGGCAGAGTGAGATCAACGACGGCACCGCGGACGTGCTGTTGGAGAGCGCGTATTTCCTGCCGACGAACATCCGCAAGACTTCCAAGCGCACGGGACTCAGCAGCGAGTCGTCGTATCGCTTCGAGCGCGGCGCCGATGTCGGCATCTGCGACTGGGCCAGCCGTCGCGCCGTCGCGCTCATCCAGCAACTAGCTGGCGGCGAGGTTGCGCACGGCGTGATTGACACGCGTGCCAAGCCGGTTGAACTGCGCCGCATCGCCTGCCGCTTCAGCCGTGTGAACCAATTGATTGGCACAGAGGTGCCCGCTGACGCCGTGAAGCGCGCGCTGACGAACCTCGGCCTCACCATCGCGAGCGAGAGCACGGACCGGATCGAAGTGACCGTGCCGACGTTTCGCGTGGACTTGCAGCGCGAGGTGGACCTGATTGAAGAAGTTGGCCGGATTCATGGTCTCGACAAGATTCCTTCTGTCGCCTCGCGCGCCGAGCCGGCGACATCACGGTTCGACATTGGCTACGACCGCCTGCGTCTTGTGCGTCAAATCCTCACCGGTGTCGGTTACGAGGAAGCGGTGAACCAGACGCCAACCTCGCCGGCGACCGCTGCGCTGACGCCGTTGCCGGCGGAACTTGCGCTGGTAAAGCTCCAGAACCCGCTGAACGAAGACCTCTCGATTCTTCGGCCGAGCCTGTTGCCCGGCTTGCTGCAAAACCTCCGCACCAACGTCGCGCGCCAGACGCTCGATGTGCGGTTGTTCGAGATCGGCCGCACGTTCGCCGCGCGCGATGGCAAACCGCAGGAGCGGCGTTCGCTCGCGCTTGCCGCGACGGGTCGTCGCGCGCCGAACGCATGGGAGGCCGACGCGCTCGTTGCGAAGGCGGATTACTACGATTTGAAAGGCGCGGTCGAGGCGCTGCTGATGCGGTTGAAGGTAGCTGCGGTGGAATTCGTGCCGCAGACGACAGCGGCTGGCGTCTTTGCGCAGTCGGTGTTGGTAAAGGCTGGCGGCAAAACACTCGGCGAGATCGGCCTGTTGCAGGAGAAGCTTGGGCGCGAGTTCGATCTGCGCGACCCGGTAGCGTTGGCGGAGCTTGACCTTGACGAAGTGCTGGCGACGGCGCGTTGGAACAAGGCGTATCGGCCGCTGCCGCAGTATCCGTCGGTGCAGCGCGACGTCGCGCTGGTGGTGGATGCGGTGGTGACGCACGAGCAGGTGATGGCAGTATTTTCGCGAAGCCGGAAGAATCTGGTGGAAAGCGTCAGACTTTTTGATATATTCAGCGGCAAGACAATCCCAAGCGGGAAGAAGTCTATGGCGTATTCGTTGACGTATCGGGCGTCGGATCGGACTCTGACCGACACTGAGGTTAACAAGACGCACGACGAGATCGTAGCGAGATTGAAAACTGAATTGCAGTGCGAGGTCCGCGCAGAGTGAGTGAATGTTGTTCCGTGCCGCGAAACCGGCAGGGTTAAAACTGAAGAACCAAACGCCGGCGGAAACGCCGGCGGTTAAAATGAGCAGCGAAGAAGTAAATCGGTTGTTTGACAGCGGTCTGTTCCTTGAAACGTCAACCGGGTTCAAGGGAGCGCGCCTGCGGGCGCGATTCCCAAACAGTTTGAAATACCCTGCCGTTCGCGTGATGCAACGGTGAATCTCTGACCCGATAACCTTCATCTGAAGGGCCGATCTCTGGCGGTGGACGACATGCCTTAATTGGAAGTCGGCAAGCCGTCAGGTAGGCGCTCCGTTAATTACGGGGTCTGAGAATACGTTCACACGGCTCTGGTGGGGTATTTCTTTTACCCCCATCGCCGACCGCGCCGCAACCGGACACGACAGGCGATGAGCAAGGACCTATTTCAACAGAGCGGTCCCGACCGCGTGAGCAACCCGCCCGCGCCGCGTGAACCCGCGGAAGAACGGCCCGCTTCGGCCCGCCCAGAACCGCTGGCGACCCGAATGCGGCCCCGCACGTTGGAGGAATACGCCGGCCAGAGCCATGTCCTTGGCCCCGGCAAACTTCTCCGCCGCGCCATCCAGGCCGATCGCATCGCCTCCATCCTGCTCTGGGGGCCGCCGGGCACCGGCAAGACCTCGCTCGCGCAGATCATCGCCAACGCCACGCAGTCGCGCTTCGAGCGGCTCAGCGGCGTCGAGAGCAACGTCGCGGACATCCGCCGCGTCGTGGCGACCGCCGCCAACCGCCTCGCCAACACCGGCCAGAAGACGATCCTCTTCATTGACGAAATCCACCGCTTCAACAAAGCGCAGCAAGACGTGCTGTTGCCCGACGTGGAGAATGGCACCGTCCGGCTCATCGGTGCGACAACGCACAACCCGCTCTTCTACGTCAACGCGCCGCTCGTCTCGCGATCGCAGATGTTCGAGCTGAAGCCGCTCGCCGGCGCAGACATCCAGTCGCTGTTGCAGCGTGCGCTCGCGGACGCCGAGCGCGGGCTCGGTAAACATCGCGTGCAGATTGACGCCGATGCAATGGAGCATCTCGCGACTGCCAGCGACGGTGACGCCCGCAAGGCGCTCAACTCATTGGAGATTGGCGTGCTCACCACGCCGCCGGACGCCGCCGACGTGATTCACTTCACGAAGGCTGTCGCCGAAGAGAGCATTCAGAAGAAAGCCGTTGTCTATGACGGCGACGAGGACGCGCACTACGACACCATCAGCGCGTTCATCAAGTCCATGCGTGGCAGCGACCCCGACGCAGCGCTTTACTGGCTGGCGAAGATGCTCGTCGCTGGCGAGGACATCCGCTTTCTAGCGCGGCGCATCGTCATTTGCGCGGCGGAAGATGTCGGCATGGCCGACCCGCAGGCGCTGGTCATTGCGAGCGCGGCACAACAGGCGGTGGAGTTTGTTGGGATGCCGGAGGCGCAGTTGCCGCTGGCGCAGGCGGCGATCTATATCGCCACCGCGCCGAAGAGCAACGCCAGCGCAATGGGTATCTGGACCGCGATGGCTGACGTGGAAAAAGGCCGCACGCTCGACGTGCCTGATCATCTCAAGGACACGCATTACAAGGGGGCCGAGCGACTCGGCCACGGCGTCGGTTATCAATACGCCCACGACCACGAAGGCGGCATCGCGCCCCAGAAGCACTTGACGGAGGCGCGCAGTTACTACAAGCCGACCGACCGCGGCTTCGAGCGCGAAGTGCAGCGGCGGCTCGCCGACTGGCGGGCGAAGCTCCAGACAAGGAAACCGGCATGACCGCTGCGCCATCCAACCTCTTCGCCGAAAAGCGCGCGCTCCGCGAGCGGGTGTTGGCGTTGCGCGGCGCACTGTCTGCGGACGAAGTCGCGCGCCGCAGCCGGCAAATTGCTATGCGACTGCTGGCGTTGCCGGCGGTTCGCGAGGCGCAAACGATCTTCTGTTATCTGTCGCATGGGAATGAAGTCCAGACGCACCAGCTTGTGCGCGACTGGCTCGCCGCCGGCAAACATATCCACGTGCCGGCTTACCACGCAGAGCAACGGCGTTATCAGCCGAGTCATATCTGTGATCTGGAGCGCGATCTGGCGGCCGGCAAGCTCGGCATTCTTGAACCGCACACGCGGAGGACGCCCGACCGGCCGGCGGACGTTGCGATTGTGCCGGGCGTGGCGTTCGACGCGCAGGGACATCGGCTCGGTTATGGCAAAGGTTTCTACGACGAAATGTTGAAGCATTTCGGCGGACTGAAGATAGCAGTGGCATTCGACTGCCAGATTCAACCGAGCGTGCCGCACGCGCCCAAGGACGTGCCGATGGACGTCGTCGTTGCCGAGAACGCGGTTTATTGGAGGGAACACGCATGAGACGGTTTTTGATTGAGAACGCTTACCAGGTGCTTGTGCTGACCCAGGCGATACTCTGGGTGATGGCGGGCTACTGGGGCCATCGCATCGTCAACCGCTGGCGGCTCAGGGCCGCGCAACGCGAGGCGCGGAGCCTGGTGGAGAACGCCGAGCGCGACGCTGATTCACTGCGCCGCGCCGCCGAGGTGACCGCCAGGAACGCGGCGGTGACGGCTCGTGAAGATTTTGAAAAGCAGACCACGACCAGGCGTGCCGAGCTGGACGACAAGGAAAAACGCCTCATTGGTCGTGAGGCCAGCTTGCAGGAGAAGCTGGAGACGTTGATCCGCCGTGAGGAGGAATTGCGCGAGTCCGACTTGAAGATTGCCGCGCGCCTTGGCGAACTCGACAAGTTGAAAGCCGCCGCACAGGCGTTGATTCAGCAGCAGCGCGACGAACTGCACCGTCTCTCTGGTCTGTCGCCCGACGAGGCTCGCCGGCAGTTGCTCCATCGCGTCGAGCTTGATGCGCAGGCCGATGCCGCCGCGCTGGTGCGGCGCACGACACAGCAGGCCCGCGCCGACGCCGAGCGCGAAGCCAAGCGGCTCATCACCATTGCCATCCAGCGTTGCGCGGCCCATCACGTCAATGAAACCACCACGACCTCCGTGCCGCTACCGAGCGAGGAGATGAAAGGCCGCATCATCGGTCGCGACGGCCGCAACATCCGCGCGTTCGAGGCCGCCACCGGCGTCTCATTGATCATTGACGAGACGCCCCAGGTCGTCGTGCTCTCCGGCTACGAACCGGTCCGCCGCGAGATCGCGCGCGTGGCCCTGACGCAACTGGTGGCCGACGGACGCATCAATCCTGGCCGCATCGAGGAGGTTGTGCAAAAAGCCGCGGCTGATATGGAGGAAACGGTCCGCCAGGCCGGCGAAGAGGCCTGCGCACGCGCCGGTGTCCAGAATGTTCACCCCGAAATCGTCAAGGTGCTCGGCCGCCTGAAATTCCGCCACAGCTACGCTCAGAATGTTCTCGACCACGGTGTCGAAGTCTCACAGCTCGTCGGCGCGATGGCGGGGGAGTTGAAACTCGACGTGCCGCTCGCCAAGCGCATCGGCCTCCTGCACGATATCGGCAAGGCCGTCAGCGCCGAGACGGAAGGCTCGCACGCCATCGTCGGCGCGGAACTGCTCCGCAAGTATGACGAACCCGCCGAGGTCGTTGCCGCCATTGCATCCCACCACGAAGAGGCTGAGCCGAACATCTATGGCGTCCTCGCCAGCGCTGGCGACGCCATCTCCGCCTCGCGGCCCGGCGCGCGCTCCGAGTCCGCCGCCGTCTATCTGGAGCGGCTCGGCAAACTCGAGGCGCTGACCAACGCGTTCCCCGGCGTCGAGCGCAGCTACGCCATCCAGGCCGGCCGCGAAATCCGCGTCATTGTCGAGCCGGGCAAGGTGGACGACAATGCCGCCACGCTGCTGGCCCGCGACATCGCCCGCAAGATCGAGCGCGAGCTGCGTTATCCGAGCCAGATCAAGGTGACGGTAATGCGTGAGATGCGAGTGGTGGAGTATGCGAAGTGAAACGTATTGCGTATTCCGTATTGCGTAGGATGACCGGGCGATTTCTGAGCTTTACGCAATACGCAATACGCAATACTCCTTACGCAGCATGAAACTACTCTTCATCGGCGACATCGTAGGCGAGCCGGGCCGCGCGGCGGTCGTGAGCCTTTGCCGGTTGCTGCGCGAGCGCCACAAACTCGACTACATCATCGCCAACGGAGAGAACATGGCCGGCGGCAGGGGACTGACGCTGCAAACGGCGCGCGAACTCTTTGACGCCGGCGTGGACATTGTCACCAGCGGCGACCATGTCTGGGACCAGAAGGAATTCGTTGCTGATATTGGGAAGGAGCCGCGCATCCTGCGCCCAGCCAACTATCCTGCGGGCGTGGCCGGTCGCGGCTCCATCGTTTGGAATTGTTCTGGCAAATCGCCCATCGGCGTCATCAACCTCCAGGGCCGCACCTTCATGGCCGCGCTGGAAAACCCCTTCACCGTTGCCGACGCCCTCGTCACCCATCTTCGCGAGCAGACTCGCATCATCCTCGTGGACATCCACGCCGAGGCCACCAGCGAGAAGATCGCCCTTGGCCGCTATCTCGACGGGCGCGTCAGCGCAGTCATCGGCACCCACACCCATGTCCAGACGGCCGACGAACAAATCTTCCCCGGCGGCACCGCCTTCCTCAGCGACGCCGGCTTCACCGGCCCGCAGGAATCCATCCTTGGCCGCGAGATCGAGCCGATCATCCGCCGCTTCGTTACGCAGATGCCCCAGCGGTTTAGAATCGCCCAGGACCGCGTGATGCTGCACGGTGCCATTGTGGACGTGGACGACGCCACCGGCCGCGCCCGCGCCATCACCCGCCTCCAGGAACACGCCTGAGCCGGCTGATCGCCTCCCATCTTTCAATTTCGCCTTCCGCTGTCTCCCGCCTTCCAACTGTAGTCCGCGTCGCATTTGCAATGGCAATGCACGGTGAGATTGCAAACAACCTCGCCCTGCACGATGTAGGCGGTTGAGCCTAAAACGGGATTGTTCGCTAGAAATCCTCGGTAAATCGCACTCCGCGAGCGGGTCATCCTTCGCTGATCCCGGCTTGGCACGCCCCCTGCGTTATTCAGTGCCATGAATGCAATACTGAACAAGCTTACTACTGGAATGGCATTGGTTCTGGCCCTGTCGACGACCACCAGCCATGCCATCAGTTACAGCGTGGACAATGTTGAAAGCTGGAACTATAAGGCCACCGTGACCCTGCGCGGGGTTCAGTATGCCAACGAGACGGCCACGGCCATCCATCTCACCACGGCTGATACTTCTGTGGGAGTGGGACATCAATCCATCTGGACCTATTGCACCGATTTGAGGGGCGCTCTGAATGTTCCACAGTCGGCCAATTTTGACCGGATTCTGGGCGCAGGCCAAACGGGATTGGATCCCAGCAATCCTTGGGGCGTTGGCGGTTTCCAGAATGCCGCGTTCTTGGTGGATAAGTATGGGGCAGCGGCTTCGGCGGACCCGGTGGCGGGTGCGGGGCTTCAATTGGCCGTCTGGAAGAGTCTGTATGACAGCACCGGGCTGCAACAAGGCAACTTCAATTTCAACAGCGGTAATTTCCGAGTGATCTCGGTCACCGACCAAGCGATGCTGGCCGATGCCAGCACGTATCTGGCGTCGTTGAGCGGCTCGGGCTACGTGCCGATCAACAACTACTGGCTGAGGCCAAATCCGAGCGGATTCCCCGGCAATGTGGGCCAGGGCCTGATTGATCCGGTTCGCGGTGGCGGCTCGGTGCCGGAAGGTGGCGTCACGATCGGCCTGCTTGGCATGGCGGTGGGTGGACTGGTGTTGATGCGGAAACAGTAAGCAATTTTCATCGCAAAGGTAGCGGGTCCGAGCGGAAGCTAAAGGCTTAACGGACTCGCGACCTGCTTCCGAGGCGGAAAGATGGAGACAAGCATCATGATGACGAAACAATTGAACAACCGCGGGCTGGCGTTGGTGGTGTTTGGATTGGTGATGTCCCTGATCGCCATCCTAGCCATTCTGGTCGTCAAGGCTGTGGCAGCAATACCCTGAGCGCCTTGGGCGGCGCGCAGAGCCGGACGACGTCGCGGGGCATTGATGCGACATCCCCGGTCGCGACCACGCCATCACCCGCCTCCAGGACCCTGATTGACTGAGAGAGTTTTGGATTCGTTTATTTCGTCCACAGTCATTCCTTGCTTGCAGGTAGCGTGAAGTGAAACGTCGCGCCCTCGTTGACTTTCCCTTCTGCCCAGATGCGACCCCCGTGGCGTTGAACGATGCGTTGCACCAGCGCGAGACCGACGCCCGTGCCTTCAAAATCGGATTCATTGTGCAATCGTTGGAACACGCCGAAAAGTTTCTGGACATGCTTCATGTCAAAACCGGCGCCGTTGTCTTTCACGCAGTAAACGATTCCGTCACTGCCGTCGGCGCGGCCGATGATTTCGATCTCGGCCACCGGCTTGCCGCGCGTGTATTTGACGGCATTGGAAATGAGATTGACCCACACATGGGAAAGCATGGCCGCGTCGCCCTGTGCCGCCGGCAGCGGATGCAGCTTGAACTGGATATTGCGGTCCAATGCCTGGGCTGCGCATTGGTCGAGCACGCCTTGCGCCAACGCCGTCATGTCAGTCTCCGCCACTTGCATGGATTGTCGTCCGAGCCGCGCGAACGACAGCAGTTCGTCAATCATCTGGCCCATCCGGCTGGCTTCACCACAGATGGTCCCCAACAGGCGGCGGCCTTCCTCGTCGAGCCGCGGCGCGTAATCCTCCGTCAGGATGCTTGCGAAGCCGTTGATGCTTCGCAGCGGCGCGCGCAGGTCGTGCGACACGCTGTAGGAGAACGCCTCCAGTTCCATGTTGGCCATTTCGAGTTGTGCGGTGCGTTCGTGGACGCGCTGCTCCAGTTCGGCGTTGAGCTTGCGGATTTCCTCCGTTACCCGCTTGCGTTCAGTGATGTCGCGGGCGCTGGCTTGGAGCATCACCTTTCCATCCTGCTCCATTCGAGTCAGGAGAACGTCAGCGGGGAACTCCTCGCCGCCGATCCTCCGGTGCGTCCACTCAAAGAAGTGAAAGCCTTCGTGCAAGGCCGTCTCAATCATCTCCTTGGCTGCCTCGGCAGACGCCCTCCCGTCCGGCTGACGTTCGGGAGAGAGTTCCCACGGCCTGTAAGAAATAAACCCCTCCTCGTTCTCCGCCCCAAACATTTTCAGGGCGGCCGGGTTTCCGGAGGTGAATACCCAAAAAGGAGACTCAAGGGTCATGATGGCGTCACGCGAACTTACAAACAGGAGCCGGTGCTTCTCCTCGCTCTTGCGTAACACTGCCGCCGCCCGGTGGCCCTCGGAGATGTCGCGGATGTTGCACTGGATCACCTTGTGGTGGTTCACCAGATAGACGTTGCTGATGAACTCTACCTCGATCCGCTGCCCGTCGCTGGTTTCCAGCGCCATGTCTTCGTAACGGATGTATTCGTTCTTCTGCAATTCTGCGAAGTTGTCCTGGTTGGCGATGATGTCCTTGAAGAACCCAAGCTCCCAGACCTTCTTGCCAAGGAACACCTCGTGTGAGTAGCCCAACATCTCGATCAAGAACGGATTCACATCAACGACCATTCCCGTCTCGGCATCGAGAATCAAAATGCCTTCTCTGGCCGCCTCAAAGAGCCGGCGATACCGGACCTCGGAAGCGCGCAACGCCTCGGTTGCCACGGCCCGCTCCAGGTTGCGCTGTCGCTTGCGGCGGGCACTGAACCCAACGGCACTCAGGCCGATCAGCCACACAAGGCTGCTTCCGACCGCCAGTGGCGCCAACTGCCGGTTGGCGTTGTCCATCAACGGGGTTATTGGCACCGAGATCGAAATGCCGCCGCGAATGCCGCCTTCTTTGTAGCCTTGCGCCGCGTGGCATTTCAAACAACTCCCCTCGGTCACCAGCGATCGCATCAGGCGCATGTAAGGCTGGCCATCCATCGTTTCCACCGAGGACACTTCGGTCACGCCCTTCTCAAACGCCTTCAGCGCGTTGGTTTCCCACGCGTCCGCCGCATTCTCCGGCCGGATGGGTTTCAGGCTTGTGATGTGGCTCAGGTGACCGAACTGCTCGCGCCCCAACTCGTGCATCTGGCGCATCATGTAGGCCGGATTGACGAGTGTCAGCAGCTTGTTCGAAGGTGTCTTGATGTCCCGTTCCGGTATATGGGACAGATAGGGATTCGGCGGCGTCTCCTTGGTCACCGGCACGTAAACCCCGCCGTGCAATGCCGCCCAGTGGCGGAACACCAAGTCCTTTTGAAACGCCAGCCGCGCCTGGATCCGGCCCGCCTCCAAGGCATCGCGCCGGTTCTCCAACAGGTTCCACGCCAGCGTGGCGGCGACAAACAAGGTCCACGCCGCGGCCACCACCAGCGCGTAGTGCCACAGCCGGGTCACGGAATTGTCTGACCATGCTTTTGCGGCGGTCATGGTCGTTCACCCTCGGTTCCGCCGGCGCGGCCGGGAAACAGTTGCGCGATTGCGCCGGGCAATTCGTCGTCCAGACAGTGTTTCGGGATGAACCGGTCCGCGCCCGACGCAATGCCGGCGGCTTTCCACTGCTCGGAATCGTGGAGGGTCATCATGATGACGCGCACATCGGGAAACCCGGCGCGAATCTCCCGCGTGGCCTGCAGGCCGTTGAGCCGGGGCATTTCCATGTCTATCAACACCAAGTCCGGCTGCAGGCTCGCCACCAGAGCCAGTGCGTAACCCCCGTCCTCGGCAATGCCAACGACCTCAACGTGCGGCAGACAATCCAAGAGCCGTCCAACAGCGCTCCGGAACACGGCGGAGTCGTCCACGATGAGTGTGCGAATGCGTTTCTGCACGCCAGCGTTGGTGTATATTTCGTTTTTCATGGCCGGTTCTTTGTTGAACACGGCCAACCATCGCGCGCGCGTGGCGGAAGGGGAACTGTAGCGATTACCTAGACGGGCAGGGAAAGTTATCTAGGGAGAACACCCTAGACGAGGCAGTGGGTGAAGGGTGACGGGTGGCGCGAGGCCCCGTCACTCGTCACCCGCCACTCGGCCCTACGCCTGCACGATCTTGTTGCGCACGGCGTAAAGCACCAACTCGCTCACCGAATGAAGGTCGAGCTTGCGCATGACGTTGGCCCGGTGCGCGTCCGCGGTCTTCACGCTGAGGCCAAGCTGGAGCGCGATGTCCTTGCTCGTCCGGCCCTCGGCAATGAGTTGGACGACCTCGCGCTCGCGCGGCGTGAGCCGGTCGGCGGGGACGCCGGTCTTTGCGGGGCGCTGGCCCGGATGCAGGAACGCGTCGAGCACGAGCGCGGAGAGGTTGCCGGTGAAGAACGGCCGGTGTTGCGCCAGCGCGTCCACGGCGGCAACGAGTTGGCGCTTCGCGTGGGTCTTGAGCAGGAACCCGTGCGCGCCCGCCGCCAACACCTGGCGCGCCAGTGTTTCGGAGTCGTGCATGGTCAGGATGAGCACTTCGGTATCGGGCAGCGCCTTGCGGATCTGGCGCGTGGCTTCAAGGCCGTTCAACTCCGGCATGCTGAAGTCGAGCACCACCACGTGGGGCTTCAGTTCCCGCGCCCTCGCGACGGCCTCGCGGCCGGTGGCGGCTTCACCGCAAACCCGGAAATCCGCGCGCGCGGCGAGCAGCGTCTTCAGCCCCTCGCGCACCACGTCATGATCGTCCGCAATCAAAATCCGCACGGTGTTCATGTCGGTTCCTGTCGCCGTGGAATGATAGCACGCATCGTGGTGCCTTGTCCGCCAGACTCGATTTCCAGTCGTCCGCCGAGCAGCCGCAACCGCTCCCGCATTCCCGCGATGCCGACGCCCGCCGCACCGCGCCCCGCTTCGATGGCGCGCAACGTTTCGGCGGACATGCCGCGGCCCTCATCGCTCACCTCCAGCGTCACCTGCTCCGCATCGCAGGCGAGGCGGATGCGCGCGGTCGAGGCGCCGGCGTGGCGGTGGATGTTGCCGAGGCTTTCCTGCACGATACGGAACAGCGCGATCTCGACCTCGTCGGGCAACCGTTCGAAATCGGGCGGCGCGTCGAGCGCGACCTGCACGCCGCTACGCTTCGAGAATCCCTCGACGTAGTCGCCGAGCGCGGCGGCCAGCCCCAGTTCATCCAGCAACGGCGGATGCAGCAGGTAGGAAACCGTGCGGATTTCCTGCGCGCATTGCTCGATCATCGCCAGGCAGTCGGCGAACATCTTCTCCGACTTGTCGGCCGGGGCGCTCGTGGCGTCCTGGAGCAACCCGACGGTCATGCTCAACGCGGCGAGCTTCTGGCCGGTGGAATCGTGCAGCTCGCGGGCGATGCGGCGTCGCTCCTCCTCTTCCGCGCGGCTCAACTGCAGCGACAGTGCACGCAGCGTCACCTCCGCCCGCTCGCGCTCGGTGATGCCTGCCGCCAGCTCGCGGTTCGCCTGCTCCAGTTGAAGCATCTTTTCCTCCATCTTGCGGATGAGGACCTCGCTGTATTCCTTGAGCAGGACCTTTTCCTCGCCGTGTGGCGCGCGGGCCGGCGACAGTTCGTGGCGCTCTGCTTTTGCCAGCACTTCCCGGATGCGGGCCATGAACGGCTCCGGCTCGGCGGGCTTGACAATAAAAGCGTCCGCGCCGAGATCGAGGGCAAACTTCTCGTCCTTCGGCTCGATGTAGGTGGCGGTATAGACGACGAAGGGAATCTGCTTCAGCCGCTCGTCGGCCTTCCACTGGCGCAGGAGCGTGTAGCCGTCCATCACGGACATTAGCAGGTCGGAGATGATGAGTTGCGGCGGGGATTGCCGAGCCTTGACCAGCGCCTCGGCCCCGTGGCGGGCCTCGTCCACTTCGCAACCGTGGCCTTGCAGGAGCGCCCGCAGCAGGTAGCGGTTCTCCGGCTTGTCATCAACAATCAGCACTCGAGTCATGGGGCGCCTGCCTTTCCAGGCGTGCGAAGAAAGGATTCGATTTCCGCCACGAACGTCTCCGGGTTGATGGGCTTCTCCAAGTAGCCGTCGCAGCCCGCCGCCAGGATTTTTTCCCGGTCGCCGGCCATGACGTAGGAGGTGACGGCCACGATGGGCACGGCCGCCAGCGCGGGATTGCTCCGCAGTGCGCGGGCCACGGCATGACCATCCATGCGGGGCAGGTGGATATCCAGCAGGATGAGGTCAAAGCGTTCCCGGCCGGCGAGATCCAAGCCGGTGGGGCCGTCGGGCGCGTGGATGACGGTGAAGCCGTGTTTCTCCAGGAGGAACGTGGCGAGGTAACGGTTTTGTTCGTTGTCTTCGACGAGGAGGATTTTCGCTTTCATGATTCTCCCCTTCCTTTCAACGGCAGGGTGAAAGTGAACGTGCTGCCCTTACCCCACTCGCTCTCCGCGCGGATTTCCCCACCCAACAAATCGGCCAAGCGCCGGCAAATGGCCAGACCCAAGCCCGTCCCTTCATGATTCCGCGACAGGCCGGAGTCAATCTGCCGGAACGGCTGAAACAACGTCGCCAAGTCGTCCGGCTTGATGCCGATGCCGGTGTCGGTGATCCGCATCCGCGCGGCTTCCGAAGTCACCTCGGCTATGAACGTGACTTCGCCGCGCTCGGAGAACTTGATGGCATTGTTGAGCAGGTTGAGCAGGATTTGCTCGACGCGGCGCGGGTCGCTGACGGACTGGCCCAAGTCGGGCGCTATTTGCACGCGTAGCGCCAGCCCTTTCTTTTCGGCGAGCGGCTTCACAATGCCGAGAACCTTGGTGATGGACGCGCGGAGGTCGAACGGCTCGCAACTCACCTTCAACTCGCCCGCCTCGATCTTCGAGATGTCGAGCACGTCATTGATGAGCGCCAGCAAATGCCGCGCGCTGCCCCGCACCATTTCGAGCTGCTTTGTCTGCTCAGGGTTCAACGGCCCGGCCAGCCCTTGCAGGACGATGCCGGTGAAGCCGATGATCGAGTTGAGCGGCGTGCGCAATTCGTGCGACATGTTGGCGAGGAAGTCGGATTTCGCGAGATTGGCCTTTTCCGCCACCGACTTGGCGTTTGTGATCTCCACTTCCACCTTTCTGCGCTCGGTCAAGTCCCGGGTCAGCTTGGCGAAGCCGCGCAGATTGCCGACCTGGTCCCGTATCGCCGTGAAGATCACATTGGCCCAGAAGGTCGAGCCGTCTTTGCGCACCCGCCAGCCCTCGTCTTCGAACCGTCCCTTGGCTGCCGCGACGTTCAGGTCGTGCTGCGGCGCGCCGCGCTCGATGTCCTGGCGGGGATAAAACCGGGAAAAGTGCTGGCCGACGATTTCCTCCGCACTGTAGCCCTTGATCCGCTGTGCTCCGCTGTTCCAACTCAGCACGCGCCCCTCCGGATCCAGCATGACAATGGCGTAGTCGGTCACGCTCTCCACCATCAACCGGAAACTCTCCTCGGTCCACCGCAGTTGATCTTCAACATGCTTGCGAGCGGTGTTGTCCGTGCCGATCAGCAGATAGCCGATGATTCCACCTTGAGCGTCGCGCAGCGCCGTGACCGACACGATCGCCGGAAAGCGGCTGCCGTCCTTGCGGATGTAGGTCAACTCGTAGATGTCCTCGATCCCGCGCGAGGCCTTGAACACCAATGCCTCGAAGCCCGGCGTAATCGGGGTTCCGAGTTCGGCGCTCAACGCCTTGGCGCGCGCGATCACTTCCCGTGGATCGGAAATGTCGGCCGGCGTGATCTTGTTCATCACGTCGGCGGCCGCATAGCCCAGCATGCGTTCCGCGCCGACGTTGAAGATTTGGATGACGCCCTTCGCGTCAGTGGCGATGCTGGAGAAGTTGGCGCTGTTGAAAATCGCGTTCTGCAAGGCCCCTGTCTTAAGCACGGATTCAGCCCGGTTGTTGGCACCGGCCAGTTCCGTGGTGCGCTCGCTTACACGTCGTTCAAGGTTGGCTTGGGTCGCCCGCAACTCTTCCTCGGCCCGTTTGCGCGCCCTCAGTCCCGCGTGCAGCAGGACCGACAGCAGCACCGCCGTGACGAGCACGAAGGCCCAGCCCTTGTAAATGGACCATTGCGTGCGAGCGGCAGCATCAAGCGGCAGAACCTCCAGCAGCCGGTCGGACAGGAGTATCCACAAGCTGGCGAACAGCACGTAGGGCAGGACAGTCCAGAGGATCGTTTTCGTGGCGGGGCTTTTCATGATCGCAGAACTTCTGTGGTTCGCACTTCCGATCCGCACCGAACACAATCTACTGCAAAACGCGCCGAATACCATTTCTAATTGGCCGGTGCGGCAAGGCTAATACGGCCGCATTCTCCAAACAGCGGGTCGAACGGGTGACTTGCTTCGTTCACAGACCCACCCTGCTTGTGATTGTCCTAACACCAGATTGTTAAAAAACATTGCAATCGCGGCGCGATTATTTATCGTGGCCGGCTTCGAGTTTGCGATTGTTTGGCTGCGAGGAGCAGCGAAGTGCGAAGCGAGGACGTGAGCATGAATGAGAATCATGGTTTGCCTCTGGTGACGCCGAAGCTGACGCCGGTGCTGGATCCCTTTTTCCGGCCGGCGGTGCTGGCTAATCGTGCATTTCGGCAGCGCGTGCGCGCGTCGGGCAATGAGTTGGCAGTGACGGTCGCGTTGGAGCAGGCGGACGGCTCCGTGTTCCATTTTCCCACCGCCATTTTCCCCGAAGGTCATCCGGAGGCGGCGGCCAACGCCACGTATCTGGAGCGGCTGGTGAAGTTCGCGCTCTGGTCGCGCGGCGGGTTCCGGGTTTACTTCGATGGGCCGAGCACGTTCGGCGAGCAACTCCAAGGGCATTATCGCGGGCAGGCGACGGGGCGGTTCGACGCGGATTTGATGGGCGAGCGGGTGTATGAGCGGCCGTTCGAGGTGGTCACAGTCGGGCGCGGCAAGGTGCCCGCGCCGCGCGAGGCGACGAAGCCGCTCGGCCGACATCTGGAAGGCTGCCGCATCGGGTTCGACCTCGGCGCGAGCGACCGCAAGGTAGCGGCGGTGGTGGACGGCAAGGTGGTGTTTAGCGAGGAGACGGTGTGGAACCCGGTGCCGCAGAAGGACCCTCAGTGGCATTTCGACCAGATCATGGAGTCGCTCAAGAGCGCGGCGGCGCACTTGCCGCGCGTGGACGCCATCGGCGGCAGCTCGGCGGGCGTCTATGTGAACAACCGCGTGAAAGTGGCGTCGCTGTTTCGGGGCGTGCCGCGGGAGCTGTTCGATAGCCGCGTGAAGGATCTGTTCCTGGAGATGAGGAAGGCGTGGCACGACATTCCGTTTGAGGTGGTGAACGACGGCGAGGTAACGGCGCTGGCCGGCTCGATGTCCATGAACGACAACGCCGTGCTCGGCATCGCGATGGGGTCGAGTCTCGCCGCCGGCTATGTCACGCCCGACGGCAACATCACGTCATGGCTCAACGAGTTGGCGTTCGCGCCGGTGGACTACGCGCCGAACGCGCCCGCCGACGAATGGTCCGGCGACCGCGGCTGCGGTGTGCAGTATTTCTCGCAGCAGGCCGTCGGCCGGTTGCTTGGTGTCGCGGGCATCGAGGTGGACCCTGCGCTGCCGTTGCCGGAAAAGCTCAAGCACGTGCAGGCGTTGATGGAGAAGGGGGACTATCGCGCGGAGAAGATTTACCAGACTATCGGCACCTGTTTCGGCTACGCCATCGCTCACTACGCGGACTTCTACACGATCAAGAACGTGCTGGTGCTCGGCCGCGTCACGTCGGGCGCGGGCGGCGAGATCCTGCTCAACCACACGAGCAAGGTGCTCAAGGCGGAGTTCCCGGAACTGGCCGAGAAGATCCTGCTGCGTGTGCCGGACGAGCGCGACAAGCGGCACGGGCAGGCCATTGCCGCGGCGAGCCTGCCGTGGGTTTCGAAGCGATAGCAGGAGGCGAACATGAAGAATCCATACAAATCTTTCGTTGCTGCTTACCTTCGCGCTGTGGAGAAGGGCAAAGCCTGCCCGCTCGGCGGCATCCCGCCGGCCAAGCGTCCCAAGCTGCGCGCGAAGGCGCCGAAAGTGTTGATCTTCGCGCCTCACCCGGATGACGAGTGCATCATCGGTGCGTTGGCGTTGCGACTCTTGCGCGAAGCGAAGATGAACGTCATCAACGTCGCCGTCACGCAAGGTAGCAACAAGGAGCGCCAAGCAGGGCGGCTCGCTGAGCTTCGCAACGCCTGCGACTTCCTTGGTTTTGGTTTGCTCACGACGCGCGAGAACGGCCTTGAAAAGATCAGCCCGAAGGGCCGTGAGCAAGACCCGGCGAACTGGGCCGCTGCGGTGGATGTCATCGCCGGTATTCTTGCCGCGCAACAGCCGCGCGTCGTCTTCATGCCGCACGCGCAGGATTTGAACGGCACGCACATCGGCACCAACCTGCTGGTGACGGAGGCGATGGCAAAGCTCGGCCCGGCGTTTTCTTGCCTTGTCGTGGAAACGGAATTTTGGGCGGCGATGACGACGCCGAACCTGATGGTGGAATCCAGCGCGCGCGACGTGGCCGACATGGTGGCAGCGACTTCGTTCCACGTCGGCGAGGTGCAGCGCAACCCCTACCACCTCGGCCAGCCGGCGTGGATGCAGGACAACGTCCGCCGCGGCGCGGAGATTGTGGGCGGGCAGGGCGGCCAGGCGCCGAACTATGCTTTCGCGACGCTGTATCGGCTGCAACGATGGTCCGGCGGCAAGCTGGAAAAGTTTTTCGACGGCGGCAAGCTGATATCTTGTCAGGATGAGCTGAAACCGTTATTTACGTAGTCATATCCGAACAAACAACCATAAGGAGATAGAGAGAGATGAAGGTTCCGTTCTACGGTCACGTTAAGCAATATCAGAACATCAAGGCGGAGATTGACGCCAACATCCAGCGGGTGCTGATGAGCGGCGAATATGTCCAAGGCCCGATGCTCAAGCAGTTCGAGGCGGAGTTCGCGAAATACAGCGGCACCAAGTTCGCCATCGGCCTTGGCAACGGCACCGACGCGATCTGGATGGCGCTGATGGCGCTCGGTATTGGACCCGGCGACGAGGTTATCACGCACCCGAACACGTTCTTCGCCACCGCCGAGGCGATCTGGATCGCCGGCGCGACCGCTGTGTTCGTGGATTGCTGCCCGAAGACCAAGTGTATTGACCCGGCCAAGATCGAGGCGGCCATCACGCCGAAGACCAAGGCGATCATCCCGGTCCATCTCTACGGCCAGTGCGCCGACATGCCGGCCATCAAGAAGATCGCCGACAAGCACAAGCTCAAGCTCATCGAGGACAACGCGCAGGCCATTGACGCGAACGGCGGCAGCTTCCGCATCGGCGAACTGAGCGATGCGGCCACGACGAGCTTCATCATCCAGAAGAACCTCGGCACGTTCGGCGACAGTGGCGCGCTGGTGACCAACAACGCCGACATTGACGCGCGCGTTCGCCAACTGCGCAACCACGGTTCCAACAAACGCAACGTCCACAGCTTCGGTTTCAACAGCCGGCTCGACGACATCCACGCCGGCATCCTCAGCGCCAAGCTCAAGCACATCACGGAGTGGTCCGACCTCCGCCGCAAGTGGGCCGCGCGCTACACCGCGGGACTCAAGGGTGCGAAGAACTTCACGCTTCCCTACCAAGTGCCGGGCTATCGCCATGTGTTCCACCTCTACGCCATCGAGACGAAGAAGACCGAACAGCGCGACGCGATGGTGAAGTTCCTTGTGGACAACGGCATTGACGCCAAGACCCACTACTCGATCGCCATCCACAAGCAGGAAGGTTATCCGTGGGGCAAGGGCGCGCGCATCGTCGGCTCCGTGGCCAACGCTGAGCACAACGCCGCGACCTGCGTCAGCCTCCCGATGTTCCCCGAACTGACCGCCGAGGAAGTGGACTACGTCATCGCCAAGTCCCTCGAGTGGGACAAGGCGCAGAAGTAGGACGACTATTGGAGTAATGGATGTGATGGAGTATTGGAGTCATGGGTTGTTTGATGCAGCCCGGCGCTCCAATACTCCTGACTCCAAAGCTCTGTTCCCGGATCCAACACCCCATCACTCCAACACTCCATTACTCCAATGAAAAAATACTCCGTCATCGTCGTCGGCATGGGCAAGCGCGGCATGCACCACGCCACCGCGTTCAACGCCAACCCCCGCTTCCAGGTTGCCGGCATCTGCGACATTGACCAGGCGCGCCTCGACGCGGCCGCGGCCAAGCTCGGCAATCCCAAGACCAGCAAGGACGCCGCCGCCCTCGCCGCCGAACTGAAGCCGGACGTATTCTGCTTCTGCACGATGCCGCACCTGCGCATGCCTTTCATCAAGGCCGGCGTCCAGGGCGGCGCGAAGCTCATCGCGTTCGAGAAGCCGGTCTCGCTTACCAGCGCCGAGATGATGGAGATGAAGAAGCTGCTCGACTCCGCCGGCACGAAGGCCGTCGTCAGCCACCAGCACCGCTACGGCAAACATTACCAGAAGGTGAAGGAGATCGCCGCCAGCGGAGCGCTCGGCCGCATCCACACCGTCTATGGCACCGCCACCGGTTGGATGACCCACATGCTGAGCCACATGATTGATTACTCCATGTGGTTCAACGACTACGCGCCCGGCGTCTGGGCCACGGCGCAGGCGGCCGGCAAGTCCAAGTTCGCCGACAACCATCCCTCGCCCGACTACATCGCCGGCTTTGTGCAGTTCGCCAACGGCGTGCGCGGCATCTACGAATGCGGCGCGGGCGCGCCCGACCAGCCGGAGGTCGCCAAGTGGTGGGGCAAGAACCGCATCGGCGCGCAAGGCACCGAGGGCTTCGTCGAAGTGCTCACCAACGGCGGCTGGCGCGCGGTCACCAAGAGCGGCGGCTGCCAGGGAGGCGACGGCGTGATGAACTACGACGCCGACATGCCGCCTTACATCCAGGACATGGCCGACTGGCTCGATGGCACGAAGGTCCATCCCTGCAACCTCGCCCATGCCGCGCTCGGCGCCGAGGTCATGTTTGCCCTGCAACGTTCCGCGGCCGAAGGCGGCCAGATTGCGTTGCCGCTCACCGCAGGCGCGGACGAACAGGCGATGCTCAAGGCCAAGCTCTCCGAAAAGCCCGTGCTAGCTTCCTGCGAAGCGAACAAGAAGGAATTCGGCCTGGCGTAACCAGTCTGCTCTCACAACAAGGCGCAGGAGGCTCCCGTCTCTTGCGCCTTTTGCGTTGATGCCGCAGCGTCCGGTGTCATAGAGCGACCCCGATGACTGGTGGGCACCTCCGGTAACTCTTCGAAACTCAGGATTTGCTGTAGGCCGACTCTGCGAGTCGGCGACATCCTCCACAAAACCGCCGCTTCGCAGAAGCGGCCTACAATAATCGTAATCGGAGATGAAGTTACCGGAGGTGCCCTGGTGACTAGGGGCGAGTTCCGCTTAGTTGGCGGACTTTGATGGACTTGACGGAGACCTTTGAATGATAGGAACTGACTCCGATAGGCTCATTGATCTTCGAATAGTCCCCTTTGTGTTCAAACCGCAATTCATCGTTAACAAAGATGCGCTGTTCCGTAGGCAAGACTATCCATTTGAATGTCACATATTTGTTTATCGGGACATGACCAGCTCCGGCCTTCCCAATTTGCCCAACAGGTTTGCCGCCTACTCTCAATTCTCCAGGGTTATTCACCCAGTTGAAGACCACGGTTCTCACGGCGTAGCTCAGACGGATGTCTGTTGAATCCGTTTTGGCAATAATGGTGATCTCAACCGGCGGTTTGAATGTAGCCTGAGTGGTGATCGCCTGGTTGCCTTTTAAGGTGAGCCCGATACCGCGCACCACGTGTTGTTTGGGAATAATCTTGTCTATATGTTCTTCCGCTTCCTCCGCAGCCTCGCTTATACCCGCCAACATCCAAACCGATAACAGGAATACAAGGTGCCTATTCATGTGATTTCTCCTCGATGCGCATTTTGAATGAGCAGAACTTATAGCGCAATCAATCTTTCATGCTCATGTCACAACCACCTGCGCAACGGGGCCGGCGGGGCCTTGGTCGCCGTTGGCGTTGGCGGCGACGACTTGGACTTCGACGGTCTTGCCGACGGGCAGACCTTCGGCGATGTAGTCGGGGTTGCTCGATGAGCCGAGGTAACGCGGTTTGTTGTCCACGCCGATGATCTTGCCGCGGAAGATGTAGTGGTCGGCGCCGGAAACAGCGTCGCACTGGATGCGCACGGCGGCGTTACCGAGGGCGGTGGCGCTGGTGTTCTCGGTGGCACCGGGAGCGGTAGCATCGCCGGGGCGAGCAAAACCCATGGTGAGGTAATGCGGGCTGTCAGGATCGTTGACGACCTGGTCGAACTCGCTGCGGAGGTCGCGCATACGGTTGACGAGCGCCTTTTCGGTGAGGACGAGGACGCCTTGCTTGTCGTCGTAATTGGATTGGTGCCAGTCCACGCCCCAGATGCGGTTGGGGTCGTTGGGGTTGGTGTTGGTGCTGTCGCCGCTGCGGGCGTCGCTGAGAGTTTTGTGCAACGCGGCGCAGTTGGCGGCGGTGAGGGTGAGGTCGCCGACGGTGGTCTCGCGTTCGGGATGGCTGGTGAGGAAGAGCTTGAGGCTATTCAGGTGCGGGAGGAGCAGTTCCTCGGCGGCGGGCGTTTCGAGGGAACGGGCGCTCCAACCCGCCTCAGCCCAAGTGGCGCTGGGCTTGTCGCCAAGAGAGAGCCGGAGGGCCTTGGCGGCTTTGACAAGGAACTTGTTGGAATTCTTGATGGCGGTGTGGAGCAGGTCATAAGCGGCATCCAGCTTTTCCTTGGCAACCTTCTCTTGTTGGATGCCGTCGGTAATGGCCGCGATGTCGGCGCGCAGGCCGGCTTCGGGATTGTGGACGAGGGTAACGATGCCGTCGAGCTGATGAAGCCCGTCGGCGGCTTTTTCGGCTTGGCTGATGAGCGTTGCTTGTTTCTTGGTGGACATGGGCTTGGTTCCTTTCTTAATTTGTGGTGGATGGGTGATGTAGGATGGAAGAGGGCAGTCGAATCGCAGGCCGGGCATGTCCCAAAACAGGCGTTTGTCGTCCCAGCATGGGTATTCCAGTGGTGGCATAGGGCGTCCTTTTCATGGTTTCAGGCGGAAAAAGCGTATTCCCGGCCAGACAAGGCCGAAACGCTGCCGCTCGGAGCGTCTGAGCGGCGTGGTTTTTGGAAGCGACGGGACTTGGAGCGTCTGAGCGGCGTGGTTTCTGGAAACGACGGGACTTGGAGCGTCTGAGCGGCGTGGTTTCTGGAAACGACGGGACTTGGAGCGTCTGAGCGGCGTGGTTTCTGGAAACGACGGGACTTGGAGCGTCCGAATGCCGGCATTTCTGAAAACGTCGCAACTTGGAGCGTCCGAGCCGTGTGGTTTCTGAAAGCGACGGGACTTGGAGCGTCCAAGCGCCAATGTATCTGGCGTTCTCCGGCACTTCGAGCGTCTGGCCGGCGGTGTTTGCCATTGAGCCAGCCGCTCGGAGCGTCGCGACAGGCGGCGCATCGAATCGGGCCGCAAGCGGGAGCGGCGAAGAGTAAGGCCGGTGGAGCGCGGCAAGCGGGTAGGGGACCGATCTGAACGAAGATAAAGTTCTTCCCCCAACCTTGGCTCCGAAGGAACTGCAACACCCCAAACTGTTTTCGCTGCTTCCACCTAAATCAACCTCCATGGCATGCACCAATGGCAGGATAATCTCACGACACCCTGGAAATGGTCAATATACGGAAAAACCTGATTTTGACGTAGGTGAAACCCCTATGCTGGAGAGAGTCACAGTCGGCAGTCAGAGACTCCGATGCAGACCCATCTGTCCGCCACTTCAGATCGGAGGCGTATCGGCGGTTTTGATGTAAGAAGGTGGTTGGCAATCGAGCATTGCCGATTGGTCGAGTCTTCTTCTACGTCTCGCTAGTGCATAAAACAGGCCGAGAGAGATTAGAAACGCACCACCAAGAATCAATAGTCCGAAACTAAAACCTTTCCAGCCAATCATTGAATCACCCGTTCTCCAGAACTCAATGACAGCGATAAAGAACTGACAAGCTGTCATAAGCCAGAACATCCAGAATGGGTGACCGTCAAAACGCATCAGCCTGAACAAGCCAACAAAGAATCCCAGCAAGAAGGGCCAGCAGAATGGAAAAATGATGGAAAGCACAAGCAGGAAGCCGCCCCCGACCGTCAGTCCCAACAATGCCTGCGGAATTTCCCGCAATACCTGTGCAATGGATTCGGGATGCATCTCCTGAATGAAAGCTGCTCCAGTTCCGCAGGCGACTGCCAGCACACCTAGGAGCAAAGACCCAACGACGCTATTGATTCCGCTGATGAACACCGACAGGGGATAATCTAGCCAGTCATTTCTCATAGCCGATTGACCGCATTCTGCGCCGGTGGAGCATTTGCGGTCAAGCCCCGCCTGTCGACGGCATGTTTAGTAGCTGTTTTTTGCTCGCGCTGCGCGAACGGAACGCGCATCGTCCGCCATCAGCCTATGGATTCCGACCGCGCCAGTTCACTCAAGCCGCGAATGATTCGACCCTCCACGCGACGCGCGTTCCTAAAGCATGGCGCGCTGGCCGGCGCCGGCTTGTTGATGGCGAGAAACAGCTCGGCTGCGGCGGGTCAGCGATTCCCCTCCGAACGGCGCGAGTTGCGCGACGAGAAGACCGGCGCGCGGCTCTGGCAGATGACGGCGGCGGAGGCGATGCAGCATCATTTCTATTTCACGAACCCGTCGTGGCCGGACGACCAGCGTGAGCTTTACTTCGTGAGCTACCGCACCGGCTTCCCGAATCTCTTCACCGCTGCGGAAACCACCGGCGAGATCACGCAACTGACGGCGCGCGTGGACATCAATCCGTTCTCGCCGACCGCGACGCGCGACGGACGGCGGCTCTACTTCTCCGCGCGGGACTGCGTGGTGGAGGTGGACCGCGAGACGTTGCGCGAGCGGGTGGTGGCGAAGTTCGACGGCGCGAAGCTCGGCAACTGTTCGCTCAACGCCGCCGGCACTCGGCTCGCCATCGGCGTGCGCCTGCCAAAATGCTGCCGGCTTGCGCTCATTGAGCTGGCGTCGGGGCAGACGCGCTTCTTGGTTGAGAAAGCCGAGGTCGGCCACATCCAGTTCTGTCCGGCCGATGATAATATTCTGGAATACTCTGGCACTCCCGGCGCGCGGATCTGGACCATTCGCGCCGACGGCACGGGTGACCGCAATCTTTACCCGCAGCAGCCCGGCGAATGGATCGTCCACGAGAGTTGGCTCGGCGACGGCAGCGAGATCATCTTCACGCACTGGCCGCGCGCGTTGCGCGCCATTAGTCGCGACGGCTCGCGCGTGCGCACGATCGCGGCGTTCAATACGTGGCACCAGAGCAGCGACCGCAGCGGGCGATGGATCGTGGGCGATACGAATCATCCCGACATCGGCCTGCAACTGGTCAACGCCCGCACCGGCGAGCGGCGCACGCTTTACCATCCGCGCGCCACCAGCCGCGGCACGCAGTGGAAACTCACCGAGCCTGCAAAGGGCGCGGGCATTGACACGAGCATCATCCGCGGCGAGCGGCCCGAACTCGACCGTCCACCGCGTCCCGACGATCCCGCCTCCGTCTATGGCCCGCAATGGAGCCATCCGCATCCGGCGTTCTCGCCCGATGGCCGGCGTGTGGTTTTCACCAGCGACCGCAACGGCTGGAGCCAGGTTTATGTAGTCGAAACTGAGCCGTCAAAACGACAATAGTGAATCGAATATGAAACCATACCTTCGTTCCATTCTCATCCACGTCATGGCCGCCGCCGTGATTGTTCAAGCCGCCGAAAAGAAGCCGTCGCCCGACGACCAATACAAACCCGGTCCCGATTCGTTGGAGCAGAAGGGCGTGCCAAAGGGCGCAGTGACGAAGTATTCATGGAACGAGAGCAAGGTTTATCCCGGCACGGTGCGCGACTACTGGGTCTATGTCCCCGCGCAATACAAAGCCGACAAACCGGCCGCCGTATTCGTCTGCCAAGACGGCATCCTCTACAACGCGCCGACGGTGTTCGACAACCTCATCGCCAAGCATGAGCTGCCGGTCATCATCGGCATCTTCATCCAGCCCGGTGCCAAGCTGCTCAAGCCCGGCCAGCCGCCCGCGAAGCGCCCCGACGGCCGGCCCGCGCCGCGAGGCAACCGCAGCGTCGAATACGACACACTCAGCGACGTTTATGCGCGGTTCCTGATCGAGGAAATCCTGCCGGAGGTCGGCAAGAAGTATAATCTGACGAAGAATCCCGAAGGTCGCTGCATCGCCGGCAGCAGCAGCGGTGGCATTTGCTCGTTCACGGTCTGCTGGGAGCGGCCGGACGCGTTCCGTAAATGCTTCACTACCGTCGGCAGCTTCACCAACATCCGCGGCGGCAACAAATATCCGGAGATGGTCCGCAACTCACCGAAGAAACCGATCCGCATGTTCCAACAGGACGGCGCGAACGACATCGTCAACCAATTCGGTTCGTGGCCGGAGGCGAACAAAGCGATGGCCGCCGTGCTCCAGGAAAAAGGCTACGATCATAAGTTTGTGTTTGGCGAGGGCGTCCACAGCGGCAAGCACGGCACAGCCATCTTCCCCGACGTGATGCGCTGGATGTGGCGCGATTATCCGAAGTGATGCGGTCGGCTGCCGGACTGTATTTCACCCGCGTTTTCTTCGTGTCCAGCCACGGCGATTCGTGCTTAACTTTTGGCCATGGAAGTCATCATTCAACCGACCGCGGAAAAGGCCGCAGAGCTTGTGGCGCGGCTGATCGCGAAGCGTTTGCGGGCGAAGTCAACGTTGGTGCTCGGTTTGGCTACCGGCCGGACCATGGAGCAGGTTTACGGGTATCTGGCCGAAATGCATCGGCGGGAGAAACTCGATTTTTCGCTTTGCCGAACGTTCAACCTCGACGAGTATGTTGGCCTCGCGCCGAAGGATCCGCATTCCTATCGCTACTACATGAATCAGCATCTGTTCAGTCTGGTCAACATTGACCGACGGAACACGCACCTGCCGAACGGTGCGGCCCGCGACCTCGCGGCGGAATGCCGGCATTACGAGGAGATGATCCACGACTGCGGCGGCATAGACGTGCAACTGCTCGGCATTGGCGCCGACGGCCACATTGGTTTCAACGAACCGTTGTCGGCACTGCGGTCGCGCACACGCGAGAAGGCGCTCACGCCGGCGACGATCCGGCAAAACGCGCCGTTGTTTCGCGGCAAGGTGAGCGCCGTGCCGCGTCGCGCGTTGACGATGGGTGTCGGCACGATTCTGGACGCGTCCCACATCCTGACGCTGGTCACCGGCGCGGAGAAGGCCGCCATTCTCGCCAAGGCCGTCGAGGGACCGATCACCTCGATGGTGACCGCCTCGGCGCTGCAACTTCACGCAGACTGCAAGGTCATTGTGGACGAAGCCGCCGCAAAGCGGTTGCGTGGCCGGGCCTACTACCGCTGGATTTTCCAGAACGAGCCGGAGTGGCAGGAGTTCCGAACCCGCTAAAGTTTCGTTCTTCCCGGGCGTTGAGATAAACAGTTGACGAGACACTGTTTCTGTATTATCAGATTCCGTAATGCGGCACGGCCGCTGTATTAGAAATAGTAATGCAGATAGACGCGTTAAAGATCTATTGCGACGTGGTCCGGTTCCACAGTTTCTCGCGTGGAGCCGAAGCGAGCAACGTATTGCAGGCAACGGCGAGCCAGACGATTCATCGGCTGGAGCGGCATCTCGGCGTGACGTTGATTGACCGCTCGTGCCGGCCGTGGGAGCTGACGCCGGAGGGCAAGGTGTTTTACGAGGGCAGCCGCGAGGTCGTGGAGCGGTATCATGAGGTGGAAGCGGCGGTGCGCGGAACGCGCGCGGCGGTGGATTCCGTCATCCGCGTGGCGGCGATTTACTCCGTCAATCTGCGCGACATGAGCCAGTGCGTGCAACGGTTCAGCAAGCTGCGACCGGATGCGCGGGTGGAGATCGAATATCTGAACCCGGAGCGGGTGTGCGAGCGGGTGCTGAACGACGAGGTGAACCTCGGCATCATTTCGTTTCCGCAGGGGCGGCCGGGCCTGGCGGTGATTCCGTGGCGCGAGGAGCCGATGGTGCTCGCGTGCCAGCCGCTGCATCCGTTGGCGAAGCAGAAGACGGTGACGTTTGCGCAGCTCGCCGGCGAGCCGTATGTCGGTTTTGATGCCGAACTGGTGGTCGGGAAGAAGATTGAGCGCTATCTGAGAAGCCGCGGCGCGGATGTGAAGCCGGTGCTGCGGTTTGACAATATCGAGGCGATCAAGCGGGCGGTGGAGGCCGGTTCGGGTGTTTCCGTGCTGCCACAGCCCAGCGTGGAGCATGAGTTGCGACTGGGCACGCTGGCGGCGGTGCCATTTGCGAAGCACCCGTTTGTGCGCCCATTGGGCATTGTCTATCGGCGCGGCCGAAAAATTTACGCGAACACCGAAGCGTTCATCGAAGTCCTGAAGAACGGCAGCGGAAGCGCAGCGGCGAAGAAAGGTTGAAGATCTGAACATGTTACAGGCTCCCAAAGCACAAGGGTTATACGACCCGCGTTACGAGCACGACGCGTGCGGCGTGGCCTTCGTCGTCAACATCAAGGGCAAGCGGTCCAACAAAATCGTCCGCGACGCCCTGACCGCGCTGGTCAACCTCCGCCACCGTGGCGCGTGCGGCTGCGAGAACAACACGGGCGACGGCGCCGGCATCCTCATGCAGATGCCGCATGAGTTTTTGAAGAACGCGACTGCGAGCGCGAAGATCGCGTTGCCGGGTTTTGCCGAGTATGGGGTTGGGCAGATTTTCCTCTCGCAGGACGCGGCGGAGCGTCGGGAGTGCGAGAAGGTGTTTGAGCAAATCGTTGTCGAAGAAGGCCAGACGATGCTCGGCTGGCGCACGGTGCCGACCAGCAATGCCAAGCTCGGCACAACCGCGAAAGCGGCGGAGCCGTTCGTGCGGCAGGTGTTCATCGGGCGCGATTCCAAGCTCCATGACGACGCGGCGTTTGAGCGCAAGCTTTACATCATCCGCAAACGAGCCGAGCACATCATCCGCTACGGCCGCGGCGGGCGGAAGATCGCGGGCGGCGAGCATTTCTATGTGTGCAGCCTCTCGTTCAAGACGCTGATCTACAAAGGGATGTTGATGTGCGAGCAGGTGGAGGAGTTTTTTCCCGACCTCAAGGATCCGGCGGTCGAGAGCGCTCTCTGCCTCGTCCACTCACGCTTTAGCACGAACACGTTCCCGAGCTGGCCGCGCGCGCATCCCTACCGCTACCTCGCGCACAACGGTGAGATCAACACGCTTCGCGGCAACATCAATTGGATGCACGCGCGCCAGATGCTTTTCGAGAGTGATGTCTGGGGCAAGGACATCGAGAAGCTGCGCCCGATCATTTGCGACGACGGCAGCGACTCGGCGATGTTCGACAATTGTCTGGAGTTCCTTACGCTTTCCGGCCGCTCGCTGCCCCACGCGGTGATGATGATGATTCCGGAGCCGTGGGAGAACCACGAAAGCATGAGCGACCAGAAGCGTGCGTTTTACGAGTATCACGCTTGTCTAATGGAGGCGTGGGACGGCCCGGCCTCGATTGCGTTTACGGACGGTCGGAAGATTGGTGCCGTCCTCGACCGCAACGGCTTGCGTCCGTCGCGCTACTACGTCACCAAGGACGACCTGGTCATCATGGCCAGCGAGGTTGGCGTGTTGCCCGTCGAGCCGGAACGTGTGCTCGAGAAGGGCCGGCTTCAGCCCGGTCGCATGTTCCTCGTTGACACTGAGGAAGGCCGCATCGTTGCGGACGAGGAACTCAAGAACAAGATCAGCTCTGAGCAGCCGTATCGGGTGTGGCTTGACCAGGAGATGATCCATCTCGACAACCTGCCCGACCCGCCGCACGTCTATGAACCCGATCACGAAACGATGGTCCAGCGCGAGATGGCGTTTGGATACACGTTCGAGGAATTGCGGAAGATCATGGCGCCGATGGCCGCCGATGGCGTCGAGCCAATTGGCTCGATGGGTAGCGACACGCCGCTGGCGGTGCTGTCGAACCGTCCGCAACTTCTCTACAACTACTTTAAGCAACTCTTCGCGCAGGTCACCAATCCGCCAGTGGATTGCATCCGCGAAGAGATCATCATGTCGGCGCATACGCTGATCGGCTCCGAGCGCAACCTGCTTAAGCCGGGGCCGGAGAGTTCCCGCATGATTGAGCTGGACCGGCCAATTCTCAGCAACGAGGAACTGGAGAAGTTGCGCCATATCGAGCGGACCGGTTTCAAGTCGGTGACGCTGCCAATTCTTTTCCCGGTGGAATCCGGCGGCAAGGGTCTCGAAGGTGCGCTGGAGCAGTTGTTCGCGAAGGCCAGCGCCGCCATCGCCAACGGCGTGAACATCATCATTCTTTCCGACCGCGGTGTGAACAGCACGCTGGCGCCGATTCCCGCGCTGTTGGCTGTGGCGGGGCTGCACCATCATCTGGTTCGCGAGGGCACGCGCACGCGCGTCGGCTTGGTTCTGGAGTCGGGCGAGCCGCGCGAGGTGCATCACTTTGCGCTGCTGATCGGCTACGGTGCGACGGCGGTCAACCCGTATCTCGCGTTCAAGGCGCTTGACGACATGATCCGCGAGGGATTGCTTACCGGCGTTGATCACAAGAAGGCGGTGAAGAACTACGTGAAAGCCGCCGTGAAGGGCGTGGTGAAGACGATGTCGAAGATGGGCATCTCCACCATCCAGAGCTACCGCGGCGCGCAGATTTTCGAGGCGATCGGCCTCAATCGCAGTGTCATTGACAAATACTTCACCAACACCGCCTCGCAGGTGGAAGGCGTCGGCCTCGAAGCCATCGCCGAGGAAACGCGGCAGCGTCATCACGCGGCGTTTCCGGAGCGCGGGCAGCAGCCGCCGACGTTGCGGCCGGGTGGGCAGTATCAGTGGCGCGCCGACGGCGAGTATCACCTCTTCAACCCGGAGACAATTCACAAGCTCCAGCTTGCGGCGCGCACGAACAACTACGCGGTGTTCAAGGAGTTTTGCCACGAGATTGACGAGCAGTTGCGACATCTCTGCACGTTGCGCGGCATGTTCGAACTGAAGTATCTGGACAAGCCGATTCCGCTCGACGAGGTCGAGTCGGTTGAGAGCATCGTGAAGCGTTTCAAAAGCGGCGCGATGAGCTACGGCTCCATCAGCCAGGAGGCGCACGAGACGCTCGCCATCGCCATGAACCGTCTCGGTGGCAAGAGTAACACCGGCGAGGGCGGCGAAGACCCCGCGCGCTACCAAGAGGACGCCAGCGGCGATTCCAAGAACAGCGCCATCAAACAGGTCGCCAGCGGCCGCTTCGGCGTCACGAGCTATTACCTCGTCAACGCGAAGGAGCTGCAGATCAAGATGGCCCAAGGCGCCAAGCCCGGCGAGGGCGGCCAGCTTCCCGGCCGGAAGGTTTATCCGTGGATCGCGAAGACGCGGCTCTCCACGCCCGGCGTCGGCCTCATCTCGCCGCCGCCGCACCACGACATTTACTCGATTGAGGATCTCGCGGAACTGATCCACGACCTCAAGAACGCCAACAGCGAGGCGCGCATCAGCGTCAAGCTGGTGGCCGAGGTGGGCGTCGGCACTGTCGCGGCGGGCGTCGCGAAAGGTCACGCGGACGTGATTCTCATCAGTGGTTACGACGGCGGCACGGGCGCTTCGCCGTTGACAAGCATCAAGCACGCCGGCACGCCGTGGGAACTCGGTCTTGCCGAGGCACACCAGACGCTCGTGCTCAACAACCTCCGCAGCCGCGTCTATGTCGAGACCGACGGCCAGCTTCGCACCGGTCGCGACGTCGCGGTGGCCGCGATGCTTGGCGCGGAGGAGTTTGGTTTTGCGACAGCGCCACTGGTCGTCATGGGCTGCATCATGATGCGCGTCTGCCACAGCGACACCTGCCCTGTGGGCGTCGCTACGCAGAACCCGGAGCTTCGCAAGAAGTTCGCCGGCAAGCCGGAGCACGTCGTTAACTTCTTCCACATGATTGCGCAAAACCTGCGCGAAGAAATGGCGAAGCTCGGCTTCCGCACCCTCAACGAGATGGTCGGCCGCACCGACAAGCTCGACAAGGCGAAGGCGCTCGACCACTACAAGGCGCAGGGCCTCGACTTCTCGCGCATCTTCTACCAGCCGCCTGTCGGCCCGGAGGTTGGCCGTTACCGGCAGATGGAGCAGGACCACGGTTTGAAGGATTCGTTTGACCAGCAGGTGTTGTTGAAGCTTTGCGCGCCCGCGATCGAGCACGGCAAGAAAGTGCGCGCCACGCTGCCAATTATGAACGTCAACCGCGTTGTTTGCACGCAGGTGGGCAGCGCGGTGACAAGGCATTGGGGCGCCAACGGTCTGCCCGACGAGACCATCCACCTTAAATTCCACGGCTCGGCCGGCCAGAGCTTCGGCGCGTTCGTGCCGCGGGGCATCACGCTGGAACTGGAGGGCGACGCCAATGACTACCTCGGCAAAGGACTCAGCGGCGGCAAGATCATCGTGTGTCCGCCGGATGGTTCCACGTTTGTGCCGGAGAAGAATATCGTCATCGGCAACGTGGCGTTTTACGGAGCGACCAGCGGCGAGGCTTACATCCGGGGCATGGCTGGCGAGCGGTTCTGCGTCCGCAACAGCGGCCTGCACGCCGTCGTCGAGTCCGTGGGCGACCATGGCTGCGAATACATGACCGGTGGCCGCGTGGTAGTGCTCGACAGCACCGGGCGCAACTTCGCCGCGGGCATGTCCGGCGGTGTCGCCTACGTGCTCGACTTGGCCGGCGACTTCCCAACGCGCTGCAACAAGGATATGGTCGGCCTCGAAGCTCTGACCGATCCGGAGGAGAAGGCCGAGGTTTACCGGATGATCAAACGCCACTACGAGCACACCGGCAGCCACCGGGCCGAGAGCATTCTCGAACTCTGGGAAGGCATCGTTGGCAAGTTCGTCAAAGTCATCCCGAAGGATTACAAGCGCATGTTGGAGTGCCTCGAACGCGCCAAAGATGCCGGACTTACCGGCGACGAGGCTGTCATGCGCGCGTTCGATGAAAACAAGTCGGACCTTGCGCGCGTCGGCGGCAACTGATCTCAAATCTCAAATCTCAAAGTCCACATGGGCAAACCAACCGGATTCATGGAGTTCAAGCGCGAGCTGCCGCAGGACCAGCTCGAACTGGAACGCATCAAGCATTGGAACGAGTTCCATCAGCACCTGCCAGAAGACAAGCTGAAACAACAAGGCGCGCGTTGCATGGATTGCGGCGTGCCGTTCTGCCACGTTGGCCGTTTGCTGGCCGGCATGGCGTCAGGCTGCCCGATCAACAATCTCATCCCGGAATGGAACGACCTCGTCTATCGCGGACTCTGGAAGGAGGCGTTGGAGCGGCTGCTGAAGACCAACAACTTCCCGGAGTTCACCGGGCGCGTCTGCCCCGCGCCGTGCGAAGGCTCCTGCGTGCTCGGCATCAACGAGCCGCCCGTCACCATCAAGCAGATCGAGTGCGAGATCATTGACCGCGCTTGGAAAAAGGGCTGGGTGCCCGTTCCCACGCCGTCGAAGCGCACCGGCAAGAAAGTCGCTGTTGTCGGTTCCGGTCCATCGGGTCTCGCGGCGGCCGAGCAGCTCAATATCGCCGGCCACACTGTCACCGTCTTCGAGCGCGCCGACCGCGTCGGCGGGTTGCTGATGTATGGCATCCCGAACATGAAGCTCGACAAGGGTGTCGTGCAGCGCCGCGTGGACCTCATGGCCAAGGCTGGCGTCACGTTCGTCACCAACACCGAGGTCGGGAATAACCTTCCCGCCGAAAAGCTGCTGAAAGAGTTCAGCGCCGTCGTCCTCTGCACTGGCGCGACCAAACCGCGCGATCTGGCCATCGAAGGCCGCCAATTCAAGGGCGTCCATTTCGCGATGGACTTCCTTACCGCCAACACCAAGCGCGTTCTCGACAGCGGCTACAAGGGCGCCTTCATCAGCGCCGAGGGCAAGAATGTGGTGGTCATTGGCGGCGGCGACACCGGCACCGACTGTGTTGGCACCTCGCTGCGCCACGGCTGCAAGAACATCAATCAACTCGAAATCCTCGGCAAGCCGCCGCTGGAGCGCGCCGCCGACAACCCGTGGCCCCAGTGGCCGAAGGTCTATAAGATGGACTACGGCCAGGAGGAAGCCGCCGCGAAGTTCGGCGCCGACCCGCGCCACTACCTCGTCACCGCGAAACGTTTCGTCGGCGACGCCAACGGCCAGGTCAGCGGCATCGAGATCGTCAACGTCGAGTGGGCGAAGAACGACAAGGGCCAGTTCATTCCCAAGAGCGTTGCCGGCACCGAGCGCGTCATCCCCGCGCAACTCGTCCTGCTGGCGATGGGCTTCCTCGGACCCGAAGACGCCATCGCCAAGGCGCTCAAGCTCGAGTGCGACCCGCGCTCGAACTTCAAGGCGGAGCTTGGCAAGTTCGCGACGAACATTCCCGGCGTCTTTGCCGCAGGCGACTGCCGTCGCGGCCAGAGCCTCGTCGTGTGGGCCATCAACGAAGGCCGCGGTGCTGCCCGCGAGTGCGACCGCTGGCTGATGGGTTCGACCGACCTGCCGTGATGCAGGGACCAGTGGTCGGCTTTCGACGGTCAGTGTAACCAGGAATGCGCGGAAGGACACGGAAAGGTGGAGCGCAGCCTCCGGACGCGCTAATCGTTTGCGAGCATCCCCGCCGCAACCGCCATCATCGTAAATCTGTTCATACAAATCCCTACGGCGTCCGTTAACTAGTAAGGCTACGGGAGGACTTGCTCACCGTATTCGTAGCGGAAATATCCGTGATCAGATTTCCGCTGAGAAGGACACTCCACGCGAACTACAGCATCGTAGGAAGAGAGGTCAGGCAAACTCGATCGGGTCTTCATTGTCATGACATCGAAACTAATAAATGAACATCCTCTTGAACGAGGTGTTGCCGGGGGACAACCCCAATGTTCGAATGTGATTTGCTTAGAGAAAAACAGTTTTCCTTGGGTGTCGCGAAGCTCGATGGAAAGGACACAACTCCTCCACGGCCTGTTGACCTTATGATTGACAAAGGACTCGTCCTCAGGAACCACCATGTAAAAGGACTCCGGATAGACCTTCTCTTTTGCACTTAGGCCGCAAATGTGGAATCGGTATTCACGGTGTTCGGCAAGCTCAATGCGCGGCAGGTTAAATGAACGTTCAATTGCGCATCCCAACATTGAACAACTGAGTTGGCTAAAGACAGTTGCATCGCCATGTCGAGTGGTCGAGCAGCCGCCCGCCGCGAGCAGCACCGCCGCAACCGCCATCACCATGAATCGGTTCATGCAATCTCCTTACGGCAGATCTCCCTCATGTCGTATGCTGCGCCGCCTTCTGAAGTGCTGTTAATACAACAATTATGAAGTTATAGATCGAATGACCAACAATGCACGGGTAAAGACTCCCAGTGAGTTCATAGAGAAGTCCGTATGCCAGGCCGCATAGCAGGGTTGCGATAGATAATTCAGAATTGAATGCATGAAAACCATAAAACATAGCCGACTGAATCAAGAGACCCGCCTCAATGCCGAATTTCTGGCGAAAAATAGGGTAGAAAAAACCCCGAAAGCAAACCTCCTCAGAAATGGGGCCTACAATCCATGCTGATATTAGATATCCAGAGGTAGGCGTCAGTATGAATGTGGCAAGAAGATACGAGACTGTTAATTTTGCACTGAAAAACAGCCTAGCCATGTCGCCAAATATGGCTGCCAGAGTCACGCCGGTTATCAACCCAATTCCTGTTGTTCGCTGAAGGCTCCATCGGCCTCTCTTTAAGCCCAAGTCAGACAGCCCAGCCCTTCGAATCAGCAACACCCAGACGATTGGCACCAAGCCAACCATCAACTCCGAGACCAAAACGGGGATTCCTGAAGAGATGCCCCTTTGCGTTGCCAGTCGCATCAACCACCTTTCGATGCAAAGAGAACACAGCGTAATCAAAGCTATGGCCGCCACGTCGTATATGCTCCACCGGCACTTCGGAAAATAGCTATTCATGGTTGGAAGCTCTGTGAATAATGAAGAAGAAATAAAGTCGCGCGGCGGCGGATTCGGATTCTGAAACCGGCCCCGGCGATTGTCGAGAAGGGATTTGGGGGAGAAAGCTCTCAGCGGTTAGCCGACGACAGAAGACTGATTGTTGAAAACTTTTCCAGACGGTGTCTTTAGCGTTGCTTTCTCGGGGTATTTCGATAGCATGGTCATCGTAATGATGGAGATGATTATAAAAAATAATCGCGTCGTCTCCATCGCGTCGTCTCCATCGCGTCGTCTCCATCGCGTCGTCTCCATCGCGTCGTCTCCATCGCGTCGTCTCCATCGCGTCGTCTCCATCGCGTCGTCTCCATCGCGTCGTCTCCTAGAGACGACTCCGCCGCCCTTTTCTCTGGTTTCAGCCGGACCGTAGCTTCCGTCTGCGTTGCGGGTTTTCCGTTCCCCAAAACCGGCGCGACAGCCGTCGCGCCGGTTTTTGACTCCGCGAAATCCGTCCGACAGCCGTCGCTCACATTTTTAGCTCCCAAAAACCCGCGCGACGCCCGTCGCTCCAAGTTTTGGCTCCTCAAAATGCGAGCGACGCCCGTCGCGGCTGTTTTTTACTCCCGAAAACCCGCGCGACAGCCGTCGGACGGTTTTTTTGCTCCCCAAAATGCGTGCGACAGCCGTCGTGGCGACTTTTTGGAGCCAAAATCGTGTTATTCCACCGTCGGGCGTGTTTTTGCGCGCGAAAACGCGCAGTTGCGGGCTTCCACCGAGATTTTTCACCAAGAAATGGAGATTTTCCATGTTTCGGTGGGATGAAGGAGTTTGGGATTCGTCAGTCACGCTCTGGTTGCCTGACGATGACGTGGTGAAGAACCTAACAACGAAAGGGAAAAGACATATGGCCTCGAACAGACTGCCTCAAGACCTCGACCTGCTCCTGAACCTCGGCGTGGATGCCGTGGACGGCCTCGACCAGTTGGAGATCGTGATCGGCATCAAACAAAACACCAAGGTGACCACCGAGCCGGACGTGCTCGCGTTCAAGACCAAGAAGGAGGGCTACGACACCCTCAACGGCCAGAGCAACGCCAAGACCGCCGCCGTCACCATCGCCACCTCCAACGCCCGCGGCTTTTGCACTCTCGCCCGTGACATGTTCAAGCCGATCTTCGGAGCCAAGGCTGGCTCGCCTTGGACGGCCGCTGGCTGGCCCGACGACTCCGTCGCCGTGCCCTCCAAAGGAGACGACCTGCTGCCCCTGCTGCGCGGCATCAAGAAATACCTCACCGACAATCCCACACGCGAGATCAACACCACCGAGGTCATCCTCACCGCCGTGCGCGCCGGCCAGCTCGAAACCGCCCTCAACACCGCCCGCCTCGGCCGCAAGACCTTCGACGACGCTCTGACCGCCGCCGAGCAGGAGCGCGACGCCGCCGAGGAGGGCCTGCGCACGCGCTTGCGCGGCCTCATCGGCGAACTGGAGCAGCGCCTCGACCCGCTCAGTTCCCACTGGCGCACCTTCGGCCTGAACCCGCCCGGCGCGCCCGACTCGCCCGCGCGCGTCACCGGCCTTACCGCCAGGGCCACGGGCGGTGGCGAAGCCCGGTTCGAGTGCGCCGTGGCCGCCCGCGCCGACCGCTACCACTTCGAGATCAAAGTGCAGGGCGTGGACGAGGATTTCCGCTCGGCGGGCGACAGCGTCACCGAGCCGACGTTTGTCCTCAAGGAGCAGACCCCCGGCGCAGTCATGGACGTGCGCGCCAACGCCAGCAACGAAACCGGCGAAGGCCCCTGGAGCGCCACCGTCCGCGTCACCATTACATGAAGAAGCTGTCAGCCATCAGACATCAGCCGTCAGCCAAAAACTGATGGCTGGTGGCTGAAAGCTCAATCCCTCCGGCTGATAGCTGATCGCTGAAAACTGAAAGCTTACTTATGCCCTACGATCCAAACTTCCCGACCGAGAATACCCTCGCGCGCGCCTCGCTCATGCGCGCCCAACTCAACGCGCTCAACGATAAAATCGAATCCATCCCCGATCCGCAGCAAGGACCGCCCGGAGAAGCAGGCCCAGCCGGGCCGGCAGGCGCGGACTCCACCGTGCCCGGCCCGCAAGGGCCGGAAGGTCGCAGCGTCGTCAACGTCCGCGACAGCGGCGACGGCCGCGCCATCGTGGACATGAGCGATGGCAGCAGCTACGGCCCATTCACCGTCGCGAGTGGGCCACAAGGTGTGCAGGGTGTTCAAGGTGAACGGGGAAACGATGGCGCGATGGGCGGCACCGGCGACCCAGGGCCTGCGGGCAACGACGGCGTCTCCATCGCGAGCGTTTATGACGCGGGCGACGGCCGCTGCATGGTCCAACTCAGCAACGGCCAGACCTCCGGCCCGTTCACCGTGGCGATGGGGCCAGCCGGTTCACAAGGCATGCCCGGAGAACCCGGCCCGCAGGGCTTGCCGGGAGAAGTCTCCACGCAACAACTCAACGACGCCATCAGCGCCGCCATCAACGGCACGCCGCGCAACGTGGACGGCTTCAGCCAGCTCTACATCACCATCAGCGACCCGCCGACCCAGAGCGAGGTGCAGCAACTCCTCGACAGCTACAACAGCCTCATCCTCGCCCTGCGCCGGAACGTCTGAGCTGGGAAACTCTTCACTCTTCATTTTTCACTCTTAACTGGCCCAGCCCTTATTGGCTTTGCAAGCGGCAGACGAAGGAGTAAAGAGGCGGGCAGCGAAGAAGCGGGCGAGAAACAAGGAATCAATGAGCGGGACTGAAATCGCGCCACCAAAGACCGATGGCAAGAAGAGCGGCTGTCGGAAGGCTCTGGTCCGAACGGGCGTTTCACTGCTCTGCGTTATCGCGTTGGTGCTGTTCGCGCTATGGCTGTTCTTGCCGGCCAAATACACGCTCGAAACCAAGGTGCGCACGGTTGATGGCGAGGTTCTTCCTGTGGTCTATCAGAATCGCGCGTGTATTTATTGGGCGTTCGGGCACCTCACTGGAGGTTATGTTTACCCCGGTTTTACGCGCGTTGCTGTCACTGTGAAAGGCAGGACTCTTCGATTTGTCGTCAACGAAGATCAGTGCTTGGTTGGTGTGAATATTTTTGATGGCCGTTGTTTCCTTATCTTCAAGGAGCAATACGAATCTGACAAAGGGGGCTATTTCTTGTATTCAGCTCCAGTTAGCAGTGGCGAATTTGTAGAGGAGAACATCACCAAAGTCCCCCCAAGGATAGCTTATCGCAATGTATTCGGCTTGGACTTGGAATATCACAGAGGTTTTGTGCATGCCCCAAGGGAAGGAACCTGCCGCAGAATTTACGGTTCGGAGTATCATGAACAAGAGACAGCCTTGTCGGTTGGGTTTCTGAACTCCGATGCGTTCTTGATGACTCACACGGCTGGCCTGTGGTCGCAGGCGGAAACAGGCGAGATGTATGCAAGTTACGTAATCAAGGAAGCTGCCGTTGAGCGCTTCAAGCAGAAGTTCCTGGCAGCGCGCAATCGCATGCCGTCGCCATGATGTTGGCGCAGTGGCTTTGCAAGCGGCGGACGAAGGAGTAAAGAGGCGGCGGGATGAAGACGGAAAGAATTCAGCGGTCAGCGGTCAGAAGCCAGAGGTCAGAACTGATGAAGACGGAGAGAAGGATGAGGCTGCGAAGTTTGAGGAAGGGCGGGCGCCCTTGCTCGCGGAAGCTTTCGGAGTCCGCGCACGCCAGACTGGGAAACTGAAATGAAAACCGCGGAATTAAAACGTCTATTTCGTCGTTATATTTCACCTGCGTTTCCATCTCTCAGGCTAAAAGGGCATTTGATTTACGTCGCCCCTGTTGAGGCAATTCTGAGAGGTTTTTGCTTCGACACGTCTGCGTTTGATCGTTCTTTCACCATTGAATGTTTCATACAGCCACTTTACATCCCCTGTGACCATCTAGTGTTCAGCTTTGGATCTCGCTTGGGTAAGGACGACGTTAAGTGGCTGTGTCCAGAAGAAGAATCGGAAGAATCCTTGGCGAAAAAAATCATGTCGAGAATCCAAAACGAAGGCATTCCTTTCCTTGATACCATCAAGACGCCGCACGAGTTTCTGCTGAAATACGGTCCACCAGACAACCCCGATGTCCTTCACGAATTTGAAGCGGTAGCGTTTTCCATGTGCTACGAGAACCCAAGCCAGAAAGAGGTAGAGGGATCTTTTCGATCACTTTTCAAAGCATTAGAACGCCACATGGACACAGATTGGGTGCGGAAGATGCACGTGCAAGCAGAAGAATTATTGACCAACTACCGGAAATCTCCCGCGCAAGCCAAAGCGTTATTGAACCGGTGGATCGAACACACAAAGTCCAAGTTGGGTTTGACGGATGCTGATGACCAACCGCCACGTCGGGCACGCGGCCTATAGAGAACGATTGCCAATAGGCTTTGCAAGCGGCGGACGAAGGAGTAAAGAGGCGGCGGGATGAAGACGGAGAAGAGAAAAGCGCAGAAGTTATTAGCAGTCAGCCGACAAATGGAGAGAAGAGGCTATCCAGCCATGTGGAACTGGGCTGATTTATGTTGGTTGATGACCCTCTTGATGGGACCGCTTTGCGGTTTCACAGTGGCAGCTTCATACAAGGCTGACACGTCATCAGCCATTTTCTTCGCAGTTGTATGCTTCGTTGTCTCATACGGAATTGCCCGAGTGTCGCGGAAGTATGCCTATGCGATGTTGGAGGCGAAGAAGCTCTCTGACACCGCGGTGCTTGTTTTTTACATACTCATTCCACCTCTTGGACTTCTAGCTGCCACGCTTCTGCATTTCATTTTTGCAGAAGTTGTGTTTGGCAGATGAGGAGGCAAAGAGGTGGCGGGATGAGATCTGAATAACAGATCGGAGGAATCCAAATGACACAACTGACAAACCAATGTATCCATGCGCTGGCCTTGATAGACGGTCAGCATATCCGGGATTTTATTGCGCGCGGCGGACTAACAAACGTATTCGGCCTATTCTTTGTCGTGTATGGAATCATGGTGATTTGTGGTGCGAAGTGGACATCGAAGTGGGCAAGGAACTATGACTTAACTCGTCCAGAAAACGCACCCTTTGCGAGGAAGAATCGCTATTGTGGAATTGCTCTTGTGGTCATTGGAACCTGTCAGATGGTGATCGGCTTGCATGAAGCACTAGGCTTCTAGATGGGCTAACAACAGCCACAGCGCCCGGAGGGCGCGGTCCACCAAGCGAAGGCGCTGGCGGGGGTCAACGGCGGCAATGGTGCGAGGCTTGCGGACTCAGTTGCCCTGGGCGGCTTCTTCTGCTGGCGGGTGGCAGTAAACGACGACGTGTTGCTCCAAGGCGTCGGCGCGCACGGTAACAATCTGCCGGTCTTTTGGCAGATCAGCCACATTGATCACGCGCACGAGTTCTTTCCATTGGCCGGCTTGGGGGACCAGGTCCAGCAGCCGGTTGGGAGCATTGAGGAAGAAATCCTCGTTGAGATGATTCTGAGACTGTTGTGGGAACAGGGCGAGGTAGAGCATGTTCATCTCGACCAATTCGTTGAGGAAGTGGGTGCCTAAAGAGACATCCGGGATCAGATTCTCGCGCATTGCGACGATTTCACACAACACGGCTACACGATTGATTTCTGCGAAGTTCACCGGGATGCCCAGTTCCGGACTGGTAGTGCCCCAACGGCCGGGACCCAACAGCATGACTTTCTGCGAGTCGGCGACGCCGGCTTGGTTGATGCGCCCGATCAGGCGAGCCACTTCATACCGTTGAGAGATGGGCAGTTTGCCGTAGAGCGCCGGCACTACGTAGATGATGCGCTCGACATTGACAATGCGACTCTGTCCGATCACTGCGCCGTGAGCCTCGATAATCCGGTCTTCGGCGGGGATGCTGATCTTCGGCAGTTTGGCCTGGTCCGCGCCTTGCACTTGCAGAGGCCGGCACTGAAGGAGGTTGATCTTGTAGTTTTGGTCATCAACGAAGTTGGCGGTGAACTCAATGTCCACGGGGTATTGGTAAGCACCTTCGAGGATCCGAAGGATGTCGCGGAGGTCTTTGACGAAATTGGTTCGCTTCAGCAATCGGTCGAAAGTGAGCACGCGATTTTGCCCGCTGTCGGGACTCGTAAACATGTCGAGCGGCAGGTCCGGCTTGTCCTCCAACAGGTCGCAGAAGTAGTTCGATACCAGCCGGTTTGCGGCGAGATCAAGATAGTCCACGCGGCGCTGTGAATACTCGCAGACTTCGTCGAAGTTGCCTTCAGGCCGTTTCTCCGGTGCGTTGAGCGCCACGACTCGCGTGTAGTCGTCGTCGGCGCGGTCCACGGCGCGGGTGCCCAGGCCAAACACCAGCCGCACGACGCCGGCTTTCGGGTCAATCTCCTTGTTCCAGACATACGGGTTATAGGAAAAACCAACACCGGCCACTTGCGGATAGAAGGCCGTGCCGTAGGCCGAGCCGGAGACGCGCATGATGAGCAGCGCCATCTGTTCGTCCCGATCCAGCAACCCGCGGCACAGGCGGTAGCGCAACGCCCTCTCGCTCATGGCGCTGGCATAGACGCGCCGCAACGTGTCGAGCAGCGCCTGAAGCCGCTGTTCGCGCGTGCCTTGGTTGACACAGAAGACGCTGTCGTATTTTCCGGCGAACGCGTTGCCGTAGTTGTCCTCCAGCAGGGAGCTGGAGCGCACAATGTAGGGCGCCTCGCCGAAGTAGTCGAGCATCTGGGCGAGTTGCTCCACCGTGTAATCCGGGAACTTGCCGCCAAGGATGATGGCGCGCGCTTCGTCAAGACCTTCGAGGAACGTTTCCGGGTTGTGCTGTTTCTGCCGAATCCGCCAGACCCCGTTGCGCACGAGGAAGGTGTAAAACACGTGGGACCCAACGTAAAACGAATCGTGGGCTTCCAGCAGATCTTCAAAGCGTGGATTGGCTTTCTTGAGGATGGCGCGGGCAAGCAGCATGCCCACGGCCTTGCCGCCGATAAGCCCCACGCCAATCATGCGATCCCGGATGGCAAGGACGTCTTCCAGCGTCAAGTATTTGGCCGCCAACTTCAGGATCGTTTCGTCACGGGAGAGGACCATGCTGCTCAGATGGTCGAATGCCTCCTGCTCCTTTTCCGCCGGACAATGGCCGGCTTTGAAACTTTCGCGGACCTTCTGGGCGTTGGCAAAAATCCGGTTCCAAAACCCGAGGCGGCCGCTCGCGTGCAAGCCGGGCCATTTGGCCGCGGTGAGCACCCCGGCGATAATGGCGCTGTTGGTGATCGGCTTGAACGCGTCGCCCTCCCACACGTGCATCGTGTTCATGGAAGAGGTTGAGCGATACTGGACCTTGATGGGTCGAATATAGAGGTGGCCTTGGTGCCGGAAAACATCCAGCAGGAACTGTGTCGTCGTGGTGATGGGGGCCAGGCCGTAGTCGGTCGAGTGGTAGTTCCGATACAGCGCGAAGTAGGTGACGGTCTCCAAATCGCAGAGCCGCGGGCACGTCAACACGAAGAAATTGCCAAGCGCTTGGTCCGACTGCCATTTGTCGGCCAACTCCGAGAGACAGTCGAAAACGTAGATGGCACCCTTGCCGGCTTCCTCGATGACGCGATGCACCTGCGTAACAAATGTCTCGAAGCCCAGGTCAGGGTTGGGGTGGTGAATTTCCGCGCCCAAGTTGTCGGGAACCAGTTGTTCATGCGAGGCGAAACGGAAATAGATCAGCCGGCGGCGCAACCGATGGGCGGCCTCCACATACGGCACGACCAGGGCTTTGTAGTCGGCGATGGTTTCCACCTTCCAGACGATATTGTCGCCCGGCATGACGCCTTTGAGGACTTCGTCCAATCCGGGCAATCCGGTTGTTAACGTGGAGGTCATCGGTTTGCTCTCTTGGAACAGCGTGACACGCCTCGACGAGTTTGTCAGGCTCTTCTTATCGCCGAACTGCTTGCGAAGAAAAAGGAACCTCGCAGATGTTACGCCGCAAACAGAAGAGGCCCTGGATGACCAAGGCCTCTTCGTTAGCTTGCGTTCATTGCGGCCAGCGCTGGTTTACACCAGGCCGTGGTCGAGCATCGAGTCGGCCACTTTCACGAAGCCGGCGATGTTCGCGCCCATCACGTAGTTGCCCGGTTGGCCATATTCCTTGGCCGTCCCACAGCAAGCCGTGTGGATCGCCTTCATGATTCCGTTGAGGCGCTGGTCCACTTCCTCGCGCGACCACGACAGGCGCATTGAGTTCTGGCTCATCTCCAAGCCTGAAGTCGCCACGCCGCCGGCGTTGGCCGCCTTGCCCGGTCCGTAGAGGATCTTGTTGCCGACGAACAGGTCCACCGCCGCCGGGGTGCTGGGCATGTTGGCACCCTCGCTGACGAGCTTGCAGCCGTTGTTGAGCAGCGCCTTCGCGTCGTCGCTGGTGATTTCATTCTGCGTGGCGCTTGGGAACGCGCAATCGCACTTGATGTTCCAGGGACGCTGGCCGTCCAGATACTGGCCACCGAACTTGGCCACGTATTCCTTGATGCGGCCTCGTTTCACGTTCTTGAGTTCCATGGCCCACGCGAGCTTCTCCGCGTTGATGCCGTCCTTGTCATGGATCGTGCCATTCGAGTCCGAAAGCGACACGGGCTTGGCGCCGAGTTGCAGCAGCTTTTCCACGGTGTATTGGGCGACGTTACCTGAGCCGGAGACCGCGCAAACCTTGCCGGCAAAAGACTCATTGCGTGTCTTGAGCATTTCCTCGGCAAAATAGACTGCGCCGTAGCCGGTCGCTTCAGGACGGATTAACGAGCCGCCCCAGTTGAGGCCCTTGCCGGTGAGCACGCCCGTGAACTCATTGCGGAGCCGCTTGTATTGTCCAAACATGAAGCCGATTTCGCGACCGCCCACGCCAATGTCGCCTGCAGGCACGTCGGTGTCCGGGCCGATGTGGCGCGCCAGTTCGGTCATGAAACTCTGGCAGAACCGCATCACCTCGTTGTCTGACTTGCCCTTGGGATCGAAGTCCGATCCGCCCTTACCGCCGCCCATCGGGAGCGTGGTGAGCGAGTTCTTGAAGACCTGTTCAAAGCCCAGGAACTTCAGGATGCTGATGTTGACGCTTGGGTGAAGACGCAGACCGCCCTTGTAAGGTCCGATGGCGCTGTTGAACTCAATGCGAAAGCCACGGTTGACATGGACGTTGCCTTTGTCGTCCTGCCACGGCACGCGGAACATGAGCTGCCGCTCCGGCTCCACAATGCGTTCGAGGATGCAGGCATCTTGATACTTTTTGTGGCGTTTGATGACGGGTTCAAGGGACTCGAGAACTTCGCGGACGGCTTGGAGGAACTCGGGTTCGCCGGGATTGCGTTTTTCGACCTGTTGTAGGACTTCTCCGATGTAGCTCATGGTATTGATCTTATCTGTTAGAGGTTTCGTTGGTTCGCCCGTAAGGGCAATTGCTGGCCGTATGATAGAGATGTGTTCAGCGTCAGCAACAAGAAACATGACTTGCATGCAAAAAATATTACGGCATGATTGCCGTATCGTATGAAGAACAAAAATGCCGCCTACAAGATTGCAATCCTCAAGGCGCTCAAGGAAATCCGTGGTCCAGCAGGAGCCGCCCGCATACGGGAGCGGCTCCTGGCCTCTGGGTTGGAACTGCAGCCACGGACGGTTCGTTTCTATCTGTTGCAGATGGATCGCGAGGGACTGACACAATCGGTCAGCCGCCGGGCAGGCCGCCAAGTGACGGAACGGGGACATGGTGAACTGCTGCACGCCAACATCATCGAGAAAGTCGGATTCGTTGCCTCGCGGATTGACTCGTTGCTCTACCGCATGACCTACGATTCGCGCACGGCGGCGGGCACGATTGTCGCGAACCTGGCATTAATCCCGAAGGGGTTCCTCATTCGCGCGGTGGAGGACATGAAGCCCGTGTTCGCGCGCCGGCTGGGCATGGGGACGCGGCTAGCGATTGCGCGCGAAGGTGAAACGTTCGGCGCCACGACCGTGCCGGCGGAGATGGTGGCGCTCGGAACCGTGTGCAACATCACAGCGAGTGGAATCCTGCTGAAGCACGGGATTCCTGTGACGTCACGGTTTGGCGGGTTGATGGAAATGAGGGAGGGGAAGCCGGTTCGTCTCACGGCGCTGATCGAATACAGCGGCACAACACTGGACCCGCTGGAGTTGTTCATCCACGCGCGGATGACGCGGGTGCGCGACTGCGCCCGCACTGGCAACGGCGTCATCGGCGTCAGCTTTCGAGAAGTCCCGGCGGCGGCGGTGCCGGAGGTCCGCCGGATCAAGAAGGAGATGGAGCGCCAGGGGCTGGATGGCATCTTGGCCATCGGGCATCCGAACCAGCCACTGTTTGAGATTCCCGTCGAGGAAGGAAGGGCGGGGCTAATCGTGAGCGGCGGATTGAACCCCGTGGCGGCGTTGTGCGAAGCGCACACCGAAGTGCGGTTCCATTCGCTGGCGGAGGTCGAAGATGTCGCGCGGTTCTCGGACTTCACCGTCCTGCGCGATGGGCTTCGAGGTTGATTTGTGTGAGCGGACCGTCAAGCGGTGGGCGCGGTCATCCTAATGTGCGGCGGACATGCCGAGACCTTTCTACATCTTCTTCGTCTAAAGCAGGTTTTTGACGCGCCGGACATTGGCAACGCTTGCTTTTAACTGTCTGCACACAACAAGCGCCATCTTTCGGCTCTTTTGCTCTTGCGCACGGGGGGCGGTTTGGCTAACTTTCGCGACCTTAATTTGGACTCATGAAACCTGATATACATCCTGATTACACGGAGACGACGATCACATGCGCCTGCGGCAACGTGATCAAGACGCGCTCCACCCGCAAAGACTTGCACATTGGCATCTGCAACTGCTGCCACCCGTTTTTCACGGGGACGCAGAAGTTTGTGGACACGGCCGGCCGCGTGGAGCGCTTCCAGCGCCGCTACGCCACTCCCGCCACCACCCCCGCCGCCAAGAAGAAGTAGATTGCTTTCCCCAGCGCTGCGTTTCGGTCCGACATGGGCCGAAACGCAGCGTTGTTTTTACGCCCCACGCTTCACGCCTAATGCCGCGCGGTTTACGTTACAGCCATGGACATCCAAGCCCAGATCGAGCGGTTGCAAAAGCGCCATGACGAGCTTGAGCGCGAGCTGAGCGATCCGCGCGTGTTCGGCGACCAGCGCCGCGCGGCGGAACTGAGCCGCGAGCATCGCAAGTTGCGGCAGCTATTCGAATTCCACGCGGAGTTGCAGAAGGTGGAGCGCGAGTTGCGGGAGAACGAGGGAATGGCTGCCGACGAGAAGGCCGACGCGGAGTTGCGCGAGATGGCGGCGCACGAGATCGAGCCGCTCAAGGCGCGGCAGCAGAAGTTGATGTTTGAAATCCAGAGCATCATCGTGCCGGCCGACCCGAACGATTCGCGCAACACGATCATTGAGATTCGCGCGGGCGCGGGCGGGCAGGAGGCGGCGCTGTTCGCGGCGAACCTCTACCGGATGTATTCGCGCTACGCCGAGGAGCGCGGCTGGAAGGTGGAGACGATGGATATCAGCCCGTCGGACCTCGGCGGGCTGAAGGAGGCCATTTTCTCGATCACGGGCGAGGATGTGTTCCGCCGGATGCGCTACGAGAGTGGCGTGCACCGTGTGCAGCGCGTGCCGGTGACGGAAGGGAGCGGGCGCATCCATACTTCGACGGCGACGGTGGCGGTGTTGCCGGAGGCGGAAGAAGTGGACGTGGAGATCAAGCCGGAGGAACTCGACATTACCGTCTGTCGCGCGAGTGGGCCGGGCGGGCAGGGCGTGAATACAACCGATTCGGCGGTGCAGATCATTCACAAGCCGACGGGCATGCTGGTGCGTTGCGCCGACGAGCGCTCGCAGCTCAAGAACAAGGCGAAGGCGCTGCGGGTGCTGCGCTCGCGGTTGCTCCAGCATCGGCAGGAGGAAGAGGCGGCCAAGTATGCCGCGCAGCGCAAGTCGCAGGTCGGCACCGGCGAGCGCAACGAGCGCATCCGCACTTACAACTTTCCGCAGAACCGGTGCACGGATCATCGCATCAACCTGACGCTGCACAATCTGCCGGCGATCATGGAGGGCGCGCTGGAGCCGGTGATCGAGGCGTTGATGGCGCAAGCTCTTGAAGAGCGTCTAAGAAACGCAGCCTGAAACGGCGGTGCGCCCTGAAAATCCTAGAACTTATCCAGCGGACGACCGAGTTTTTCCAGCGGCAGGGTGTGGACAGTCCACGGCTGACCATCGAGCTGATGGTGGCGCATGTGCTGAAGCGGAAGCGGCTGGAGCTTTACCTCGACTTCGAGCGCGAGATCATCGAGCCGACGCTGGGCGCGCTGCGCGAGATGGTCAAGCGCCGCGCGGCGGGCGAGCCGCTGCAATACGTCCTTGGTGTTGCCAGCTTCTACGGGCTGGACCTCGTGGTGGACAAACGTGTGCTGGTGCCGCGACCGGAGACGGAATTGCTGGTGGATTACGTCGTGAAAAACGGTGCAGCAGCAAAGGTGATCGCGGACCTTGGCACTGGGAGCGGCGCCATCGCCATTGCGCTGGCGAAGAACCTGGCCTTGGCGTGCGTGCTGGCGGTGGACGCGTCGGCGGAAGCGTTGGAAGTGGCACGGGCGAATGCAGCGGCACGGGACGGCCGGGTTGAGTTTTTCCATGGCGACCTTCTCGCACCATTGCCGGCCGGTTTGCAGTGCGACTGGATCGTTTCCAATCCGCCTTACATTCCCAGCAGCGAGATCACGGCGTTGCCGCGCGAGATTCGCGACCACGAGCCGCGCGCGGCGCTCGACGGCGGCGCGGACGGCCTCGACATCATTCGCCGTATCGCCGAGGAGGCAAAGGCGCGGCTCGCGGCGGACGGGCGCGTGGCGGTGGAGATTGGGGCGGGGCAGGGGAGCGCGGCGGAAAGAATCTTTCTCGACAACGGCTATCGTGTGGAGAAGATGATAAGCGATTGGCAGGGCCACCCGCGTGTGCTGGTGGCGGCCGGATAGGATACTTTCATGGACAGATTTGTCATAAACGGCGGCGTCGCTCTCAAGGGCGAGGTCGCCATCAGCGGTTCCAAGAACGCGGCGCTGCCGCTGATCGCGGCGACATTGCTGACGGCGGAACGGTGCGTGATTCACGGCGTGCCGAATCTCAGCGACACGCGCTACATGGCGGCAATCCTCCAGGAACTGGGCGCGGAGGCGAAGTTCGAGGACGGCACGGTGACGGTGGAGGCGAAGCGGATCAAGACGGTCGCCGACTACGATGTCGTGCGGAAGATGCGCGCGAGCTTTTGCGTGTTCGGCCCTCTGCTCGGCCGCCACTGCAAGGCGAAGGTGAGTGTGCCCGGCGGCTGCGTCATTGGGCCGCGGCCGATTGACATGCACATCAAAGGTTTTCGCGCGCTAGGCGCGGAGGTGGACATTCAGAAAGGCTTGGTCATCGCCAACGCGAAGGAACTGGTCGGCAACACGATCTTCCTCGGTGGCCGGTTTGGTTCGACGGTGACCGGCACGGCGAACGTGATGATGGCGGCGGTGCTCGCCAAAGGCACCACGGTGATCGAGTGCGCGGCGTGCGAGCCGGAGGTCGTGGACGTGGCGGAGTTTCTCAACAAGATGGGCGCGCAAATCCACGGTGCGGGCAGCCCGACGCTGACGATCCACGGCGTGGAGCAGCTCCACGGCGCGGAGCATACGGTGATTGCCGACCGCATCGAGGCGGCGACATTCATGACGGCGGCGGCGATCACAAACGGCGACGTGCGCCTGAAGGGTGCGCGCGCCGAACATCTTGGCGCGGTGATTGACAAGTTCCGCGAGTCGGGCATCCGCGTTGAGCGTTCGGGGCCGGATATGGTGGTGAAGGGCGATGGCGTGCGCAAGCCGGCGGACGTGGTTACGATGCCGTATCCCGGTTTCCCGACCGACGTGCAGGCGCAGTTCATGACGCTGATGGCGGTGACGCCGGGCATCTCGGTGATCACGGAGAAGATTTATCCGGAGCGCTTCATGCACGTCGCGGAACTGGGCCGGCTCGGCGCGGACATTTCGCTGGAAGGCGCGAGCGCGATCGTAAAGGGCGTGGCGCGGTTGAGCGGCGCGCCGATCATGGCGAGCGACCTGCGGGCCAGCGCGGCGTTGGTGCTGGCGGGGCTGGTGGCGCAGGGCAAGACGAAGGTGAACCGCGTCTATCACATTGACCGAGGTTACGAGAAGATTGACGATAAGCTGCGTGCCTTGGGCGCGCGTATCGAGAGGCAGAAGCAATGAAGATGTTTGTGAACCTGTTCATTCTGGCGATGGTGTGCGCCGGCGCTGTGATGCTTTATCAAAAGCTGGACAGCATGGGGCCGGAGTTTGAGTCGGAGCCACGGCTGGCATCGCGGACGGAAACTACCACAGCTGAGACTAAGCCTGTCGCACCGGAAACACCGGTGCCCGCAACACCCACTCCTGCCGCGGCAGAAGCGCCGGCCACAGTGCCGATGGCCGCTGCGACGCCAGCCATGTCGGCAACACCCACTCCTTCCACTGAACCGGCTGCACAATCAGCCGCGCAGCCTGCGGCCCCGGCACCTGCGTTGACTGAGAAACCAGCAACTCCTGCTGCCGCGCCTGCGCAGCCTGCACCCGCGACGCTGGAAAAGCCCGCAACGCCAGTTGCTGAACAGTCGCCAGCTCCGGCTGCGCCCGCGCAACCGGCGATGCCGTCTCCGACAGTTGTTCCGCCGCCACCCGCCGTTCCACCTGCGCCTGCGTCGGCGATTCCAGCACCAGTGGCGGCGACTCCTGCGCCACCCACGGCAGCAACGATGCCGCAGCCGGCAGCGGCCGCGCCTGTTCAAGTGGCAACCGCAACGCCGCCGCCTGTGCCTGCACCCGCCGCGCCAGCGCAGCCGCAGAAGAAGCTCGCGGAAATGACGCAGGACGATCTACTGGCGAGGTTGCCTGTGAACGCACGGATGGGTTACCGGACGGCCCGCTCGGCCGCCGAGTCGAGGGGTGACATGATTGGCTTGCGTTCGTGGTTTGGCCAGTGGCGACGGTATCTGGTGGATCCGATGCGCGCGGTGCTGGAATTGGACATGGCGACGCTGCTGCTCCAGAGCAAGGCCAGCTATCCCAACGAATCGGCAGCCAAGGCCGCGAAGAGGGGAAATGCCAACGAGGCGAGGATGCTGATCACCGGAATTCTTTTCCGCCGGATCAACAACGCCGAGTTATCGGAGATGGTGGAGAAGGTCAGACAGGACGTTGACCGCGAACTCGAGCAGGCCAAGTAGCGGTAAAGCAGGACCGGATGTTTCAGAACCTTTCCGACAAACTTCAGTCCGTTTTTAAGAACCTGCGCGGTTTTGGAAAGCTGACCGAGAAGAACATCGCCGACGCGTTGCGCGAGGTGCGCATGGCGTTGCTCGAAGCCGACGTCAACTACAAGGTCGCAAAGGATTTCATCGAGTCGGTCAAGGCGAAGGCGCTGGGCCAGACGGTGCTCGATAGTGTTACGCCCGGTCAGCAGGTTGTAAAAATCATCTTCGACGAGTTGGTGACGCTCATGGGGGCGCAGCAAGCGGCGCTGGATCTGGGCCGGTCGCCATCGGTCATCCTGCTTTGCGGCTTGCACGGCTGCGGCAAAACCACCACCGCCGGGAAGCTCGCGCGCTTGCTGACGAAGCAGGGACATCATCCGCTGCTGGCCGCGTGTGACGTTTACCGGCCTGCGGCGGTCACGCAGCTTCAGACGCTCGGCAAACAGCTTGGCATTCCGGTCCATGCCGTGCCAGGCGAGACGGATGTGCTGAAGATTGCGCGCGGCGCGATGGAAGTTGCGGCGGCGCAGGGACGCAACGTCATCATTTTCGACACTGCCGGCCGGTTGCAAATTGACGAACCGCTTGTGCAGGAACTGGTGCGGTTGAAGGAAGTGGTGGAACCGCGCGAAATCCTGCTTGTAGCTGACGCCGCCACGGGCCAGCAAGCCGTGGACATTGCCGCCCGGTTCAACGCCGCGCTGGGCCTGACGGGCATCATTCTGACCAAGCTCGACGGCGACACCCGCGGCGGCGCGGCACTTTCGATGCGCGCCGTGAGCGGCAAACCGATCAAATTGGTCGGCGTAGGCGAGAAACTGGAGGATTTGGAGCCATTCCACCCCGATCGGATGGCGTCGCGCATCCTCGGTATGGGCGACGTGGTGAGCTTGGTTGAGAAGGCCCAGGAGACGTTCGACGGGGCGCAGGCGGAGAAGATGCAGGAGAAGCTGCGCAAAGCGGATATCAATCTGGAGGATTTTCTCAACCAGATGCAGCAGTTTAAAAAGATGGGACCCCTAGAGAATGTGCTTGGCATGTTGCCCGGCATGAGTAACATACGCGACCTTTCGGTTGAGCAGAAACAGCTCAAGCGTATGGAGGCGATCATTCAATCAATGACGCCTGCCGAACGCCGACGACCCGAAGTGATTGATGGGCATCGGCGCCAACGCATCGCCCGTGGCAGCGGCACCACCGTTGCCGATGTGAATCAGTTGTTGAAGCAGTTCTGGGCGATGAAGAACCTAATGAAGCAAATGCCACGGCTTGGCCGCAAAATGGCCAAGATGGGTGGCTTCAAACTTCCGGCGCGCTGAAGCGGCCGGTCAGGAGACGTGAAATGGCAGCAGCGATTCGGTTAACGCGGATTGGTGGCAAAAACGACCCATGCTATCGTGTGGTGATCGCGCACAAGCGCGGTCCTCGCGACGGCAAGAGCATTGAGCAAGTCGGCACCTACGATCCGCGCAAGAAGGAAAATAACTGCGTGTTGAAGATGGACCGCGTGGACTACTGGTTGCGTTGCGGTGCCGAACCTACCGACACAGTGGCGAACCTGATCCGCGCCGCGCGCAAACAGGCTGCCGCTGCGGCGGCGGCGCCCGCGCCCGCAGCCGAAGCCAAGCCGGCGTGACCACGGCGTGATTCGCGTGGTTAGGCGATACCCATGAAAGAGTTTGTGGAGTATGTGGCCCGGGCGTTGGTGGATAATCCCGACCGCGTCCAGGTCACGGAGACGGAACGAAGCGGCGCTCTGGTTCTGGAACTGAGCGTTGATCCGTCGGATTTTGGCAAGGTGATCGGCAAGCAAGGTCGCGTTTGCTCGGCCATCCGTGCCTTGCTCAGTTGTGCGGCGGGCAAGCTCGGCCGCCGCGTCGTTTTGAACATTCTGGAGCCGCCGGACGGGCGCAGACTCGCTGGCGAAGACGTTGCGCCGCACGAGGAGCCGGCCCCGCAGGCGTAGCGTGACCGCAACCGCCGACGGCAGCGCCGTCGCGCTGGAGCATGTCCGTGAAGTTCGACATTTTGACAATCCTTCCGGAGATGCTTCGCGGCCCGCTGGATGAGAGCATCCTGAAGCGGGCGCAGGAGAAGAAGCTGGTGGAGATTTGCGTGCGCAATCTTCGGGATTGGACGCACGACAAGCACCGCACGACCGACGACCGGCCGTTCGGCGGTGGCCCCGGCATGGTCATGAAGCCGGAACCGATCTTTGAAGCAGTCGAAGAGTTGAAGCGCGGCAGCCCGGAGGCGTGGGTTGTGATGCTCACGCCGCAGGGCCGGCGCTTTGACCAGCAAGTGGCGCGCGATCTAGCTGTCCGCAAGCACGTGATCATGGTCTGCGGCCATTACGAAGGCGTGGACGAACGCGTGCGGCAGACGCTGGTGGACCAAGAGATTTCCATCGGCGACTACGTCTTGACTAACGGCGCGCTCGCCTCCATCGTGGTCATAGATGCCACGGCGCGGCTGGTGCCCGGTGTGCTGGGTCACGCAGACAGCGCGAAGGACGAATCCTTCAGCAGCGGCTGGCTGGAATACCCGCAATACACGCGACCGGCGGAGTATCGCGGCATGGCGGTGCCGGAGATGTTACTCTCCGGCGACCATGCGGCCATCGCCAAGTGGCGCGAGGAACAGCGTCGCCAGCGCACGCGCGAGCGACGACCGGATTTGATAAAGGACGACGAACAGTAAAACGGAGCAGGAAACATGAACATCATCATTGAAGCGATTACGCAGGAACAACTGAAGAAGGACCGCGGAAACTTCCGCGTCGGCGACAGCGTTCGCGTCCACACGAAGGTCGTCGAGGGCGACAAGGAGCGCGTTCAGATTTTTGCCGGCGTCGTCATCGGCCGTCGCGGGCACGGCATCAGCGAAACCTTCACCGTCCGTCGCATCAGCTACGGCGAAGGCGTCGAGCGTATTTTCCCGCTCCACTCGCCGCGCGTCGAGAAGATCGAAGTCGAACGCGAAGGCTCCACCCGCCGCGCCAAGCTTAACTACCTGCGCGGCCGCAAGGGCAAGCAGGCGCTGGCCGTTGACGAGAAGATGATGACCCCAGAGCAATCCGCCGCCGCCGCCACGGCCAAGACCGAAGCCAGGGCCGTCGCCAAAGCCGAAGCGAAGGTTGCCGAGGCCGCGCGAGCCGTTGCCAATGTTGAAAAGAAGGCCGAAGCCAAGGCCGCCGAAGACGCCGAATCAGGCAAAGAGCCTGCGAAGTAAGCCGCAGGGCGTCGAGCGTTGAGCGTGAAGAGCGACTCGTCCGCCGACAAAGATGCTCGACGCGCCGCAGTGCGTTATCGTCCGAGTTTCCGTTTCGAGCGCGCCGCCATGCGGCACGGGGCAAAGATCGTCGCTGGCGTGGATGAAGCCGGTCGCGGGCCGCTGGCCGGGCCGGTCGTCGCGGGGGCGGTGATCCTGCCCGACGGTTTCAAACTTCCCGGCCTCAACGATTCCAAACAACTCTCCGCGGAGCAGCGCGACGAGTTCTTCCTGACTCTCACCACCGACCCGCGCGTTCGCTTCAGCGTCGGCATCGTGGATGCCGAGTGGATTGACCGCATCAACATCCTCCAAGCCACGCACCGTGCGATGGCCGAAGCTCTGCGGAACCTGCCGGTTCAGCCGGATCATGTGTTAGTGGACGGACTGCCGGTGAAGAGCCTCACCATTGCCCAGACCGCCATCGTCAAAGGCGACGCCCGCAGTTTCTCCATCGCTGCCGCCTCCGTCATTGCGAAGGTGACGCGGGACCGGATGATGCTGGAGCTACATGCGCAGTATCCGGTTTATGGTTTCGACCAGCACAAAGGCTACCCGACGCCCAACCACCTCGCCGCGCTGCGCGCGCATGGCCCGTGTCCTGTTCACCGGCGCACCTTCGGCCCCGTGCGTGAGAAGCTGGTGCAGTCGGAGATGTGGTTGTAATCGGCGGAACCTGGAACGCTAAAAAAAGAGAAGGGGCGTCACGGCAAACAGCCGGATTCTTGGGCTGGCCGCAATTTGAGCTTCCCCAACAGCGGGCGAGCGGCTAGAAACATCTCGCCGGAGCCGCGATCGGCGACGGAACGACGGACCAGGGTTTTACCGGAAAGGATAGACCAAATATGTCAGGCCACAGCAAGTGGGCGACGATTCGCCACAAGAAGGGCGCGCTCGACGCGAAGCGCGGGCAGATCTTTTCCAAGATCGCCAAGGAAATCATCGTCGCAGCCAAGCAGGGCGGCGGCGATGCCGGCATGAATCCGCGCTTGCGCACGGTGTTGCTCAAGGCCCGGTCGGTGAACATGCCGTCGGACAACATTGACCGCGCCATCAAGCGCGGCACCGGCGAGTTGCCCGGCGTTATTTACGAGGAAATCACTTACGAAGGGTTTGCGCCCGGCGGCGTGGCGATGATCGTCGAGTTGCTTACCGACAACAAGAACCGCACCTCGGCGGAAATCCGAAACGTTTTCACGCGCAACGGCGGCCACCTCGGCGGCGGCGCGGTGAAACATCTCTTTCATCGCCGCGGCCAGTTTGTCGTGGGCAAGGACAAGATCAGCGAGGACGAATTGATGACCATCGCGCTCGACGCCGGCGCGGAGGACATGACCACGACCGACGCCGGTTACGAGATCACCTGCGACCCCGCGCACTTCGAGGCGGTCCAGAAGGCGCTCGACGGCAAGAACATCAAGCCCGACACGGGGGAGTTGACGTTCCTGCCGTTGAACCCGGTGCCGATTTCCGACGAAGGAACCGCGCGCACGGTGTTGAGGCTGTTTGGCGAACTCGAAGATCACGACGACGTGCAGAACGTTTACGCGAACTTCGATATTCCAGAAGAGATTCTCGCCAAGGCGGCGGAGTGAGGAGACGGAGTAATGGAGTGGTGGAGTGATGGAGTAATGGAAACGGCGTCAAAACGTTCTTCCAACACCCCAACACCCCAACACTCCAACACTCCATTGTTCTGATGATCATCCTCGGAGTGGATCCATCCCTGCGCTCGACCGGTTACGGCGTCATTGAGGTAGCCGGCAACGAAATGCGCGGCTTGGCCTTCGGCGAGATCAAGAACAAGTCTGGGCTGCGGCAATCGCAGTGTTTGTTGCGCATTCACGACACGCTCCGCGATGTCATCGCCCGCGAGCGGCCGGAAGTTGTTGCCATCGAGAGCATCATCTACGTCCAGTCCACGCGCGTCGCCATCATCATGGGCCACGCGCGCGGCGCGGCAGTGCTCGCGGCGGCAGCAGCGGGTCTGCCGGTTTATGAATACGCCCCGCGCAAGGTGAAGGCCGTTGTCACCGGTCTCGGCGCGGCGGGCAAGTTGCAGGTCGGGCGCATGGTGCGCGCGTTGCTCGGTCTGGCGGAGGTTCCGCCGCCCGATGCGGCCGACGCGCTTGCGTTGGCCATCTGTCACGCGCAGAATCAGCGCGGCATCGTCATCGAGCCGCCAAAACAGATTTGAGCCATGATTTCTTTCCTTCGAGGCAAACTGGTCGCCGCATCGCCCACGCATGTCGTCGTGGACTGCAACGGCGTCGGCTACGAGGTCGCTATCCCGCTCTCCAGCTTCGACAAGCTTCCCGCGCCCGGCGGCGACGTGCGCATCCTCACGTATTTCCACATCCGCGAAGACGCGCAGTTGCTCTTCGGCTTCATGACGGAGGCCGAGCGCGGGCTGTTCAAGCTGCTGCTCAGCGTTAGCGGCGTCGGGCCGAAGATCGCGCTCACACTGCTGGGTGGCATGTCGGCGGTCGCGCTCAAGGGCGCCATTGTCAGCAACGACATCAAATCGCTCTCCCGCATCAAAGGCGTTGGAGCAAAAACTGGCGAACGTCTCTGCGTTGAGCTTCGCGACAAGATCGGCGCCATCGGCGCTTTCGAGGCCTCCGGCGCGAAACACGCGCTCACCGCTGAGGATCAGAAACTGAACGACGCCATCCTTGCGATGGTCTCGCTTGGCTACAAACAGCTCGAAGCCCACAAGGCCGTCCACGGCGCCATCGCCAAACTCGGCGGGTCGGCGACCGTAGAGGAGATCGTTCGCCAGGCGTTGAAGTCGGCCTGAAGCAGTAGCGCCGGCATCCTTGCCGGCGGTGTTCCGATTCGTTATGGCAAGGCCGCCGGCAAGGATGCCGGCGCTACAGGTGGCTCCTTGCGTTTCAAGTATCTCGCATCTACTTTTCGTGCCAACGGTCGGCGCAAGTAGGCTGACTCAATTCCGAACACTGCGAATGAATGCGGCCATGTGTAATGCTTTGAGGCGCTCGCGGTTTCTCCGCGAGTTGCGCGCTACTTTGCCCAAGGCGACCGGCTGGCAGTTGACGTTTCTTCCGGCAGCGGACACTGGCGATGGCATCCCCCTGACGTTCACAAGAAGCTGCTATTGCTCACTGATGAACTGGTCGAAAGAGTGTCACGATGGCTGTGAGAAAGTCGCTGCGGCGAACCTCTGTCACAGCAACCAAAACATGAAGGCCCGCAGTTGGCAGTGCCAGGCGGGGCTGTGGCATGTGGCGGTGCCTGTTCTTGTCGGAGATCGGCAGGTCGGGACGTTAGTCGGCGGACAGGTGCTTCGCAAGCGGCCAACGCGGCAGGGGTTTCTGCGCCTGACGAAACGGCTGGCCGCATGGCGGCTTGGTTCGCGGCTGAAGCGCATCCGGTCGGCCTACATGCACACGCATGCCGTTTCGAGCAGCGAGTTCGAAGGCATGGTGCAGGTCCTGAACCTCTTCGCCAAACAGTTGGCCGTGGAGGCCGAGCGCGGTTTGATCGCCGGCAAGAGCGGCGAGCCGCCGTGGTTGACGCAGGTGCGGCAGTGGGTGGAGTCCGACGGGCACAATCTCGTGACGCTGTCGCAGGCGGCGAAACATGCCCACATGAGTCCGAGTTACTTCTCCACCATGTTCAAGAAGACCACGGGAACCGGTTTCATCGAATACGTCGCCCGGATCCGCGTGGAGAAGGCCAAGACGTTGTTGCGGGATCCGTTTGCGCGCGTCTCGGAGGTGGCCTTCGCCGCCGGTTTCGGTTCGATTCCCCGGTTCAACAGCGCGTTTCGGAAGCTCGCGGGAATGTCGCCGACGGAATACCGCGCCTCCATTCGGGGCTGAGCCGCGCTGCAAGCTGGCGCGCAGAGCGTTCGTTTCACTTCCGCTCCCACGGCGGGGCACGCCACCGCTCCGTAAAAACCGAGCAGTAATTCCAAAAACACGAGAAGCAGGAGGCGATGGGGAGTGCTAGAGGTCACGGTGCGTTGTTGCAATGGACCAGTGAAGACGAAACAAAACAAAAATTCCTGTCAGGAGATATTATGAACAACATCCTCAAGACGACATTGGCGCTGGCTTCGATATTGCTGCCACTTCAGATTCAAGCGATCCCTATTACGGTTCTCAATGCTGGCTTCGAAGCTCCGGCTGTAGGACTGACTTTCACTCCGCCGGCCAATTGGACTGTCAGCGGTGGAGGTGCGGGGGTGTGGAACATTAACGCATCACCGCTGGGATACTGGACTGTTCCGGCGCCTGAAGGTAACCAAATCGGATTCGTTTCCAATGGCCCCAGTCCTGGGGCTCCTGCAACCCTGAGCCAGGTTCTGTCGGATTCTCTCGCCGCCAATACGATATATACCTTATCGGGTTTCGTAGGGCATCCTATCGGTTATGATTCCGGGACACTCTATAGCACTTCTCTATATGCAGGTGGAAATCTGCTCAGTTCGATGAGCACCACGGGGCCAGCCGGAACTTTCGCGCCGTTTAATCTGGTCTATAACAGCAGCGGTTCCGCATTCATTGGACAAGCTTTGGAAATTCGACTTGGAAGCAGTCAGGCTCAGACAGGTTTTGACGCGATATCCTTGAACGCACAGGGTGCTTCGGGTGGTGGGAGCGTTTCGGAAGGTGGCTTGACCATTCTGTTGCTTGGAATGAGCCTGACAAGCCTTGGTTGGATGCGCAGGACGATGAGCGAGTGAGCTGCGTGGTTCTGACCACCATCCACTGAGGCATTGCTGCCGCTGCTTGTTTTCTCTTGCCGCTCACCATCGCCTCACGCATCCTCGCTGCATGGCCGAGCGGATTGTCACTGATAGCATACAACATCCGGACAAGGCGTTTGAACTGACGCTGAGGCCGCCGGATTTTGCCTCCTACATCGGACAGGCGAAGGTGAAGGAGCGGCTCGAACTGGCGGTGGAGGCAGCGAGGCGGCGCACCGAGCCGGTCGGGCATGTCCTGCTCAGCGGCCCGCCGGGATTGGGCAAGACCACGCTCGCGCACATCATCGCCCGCATGATGGGCAGCAACATCGTCGTCACCAGCGGTCCCACCATCGAGCGCGCAGGCGATCTGGCAGGCCTGCTCACGAAGCTGGAGCGCGGCGACGTTCTCTTCATTGATGAAATCCACCGCCTGCCTTCGCAGGTCGAGGAGTATCTCTACCCGGCGATGGAGGATTTCCGGCTCGACATCTTGATTGACCAGGGGCCGAGCGCGCGCAGCGTGCGGTTGAACCTGCCGCGTTTCACGCTCATCGGCGCGACCACGCGCAGCGGCCTGCTCACCGCGCCGTTGCGCAGCCGCTTCGAGATCACCGACCGCCTGGATTACTACGTGGCCGTGGACTTGCAGCAAATCTGTCTTCGCTCGGCGCGCATCCTCGGCGTGGAGATAGACGACCCCGGCGCGCTGGAGATCGCCCGCCGCTCGCGCGGCACCCCGCGGCTCTGCAACAACCTCCTGCGCCGCGTCCGCGACTACGCCCAGGTCCGCGCCGATGGCCGCATCACCGCGCCGATTGCCGACAAGGCCCTCGCCATGCTGGACATTGACGAGCACGGCCTCGACGACATGGACAAGCGCATCCTCGAAGCCATCGTTCACAAGTATCGGGGCGGCCCCGTCGGCGTGAGCACCATCGCCGTTGCCGTGGGCGAGGAGCCGGGCACGATCGAGGAAGTCTATGAGCCGTTCCTGATCCAGGAAGGCTACCTCCAGCGCACCCCGCAGGGCCGCGTGGCCACCGAGCTGACCTACAAGAAGCTCGGCGTCAAACGCACCGGCAAGTCCCAGAGCGAACTGTTCTGACCGCGCGGCGATCCGTTGTCAGTTTTCAGCGGTCAGTGGAACCACGGAATACACCGAAGACTCGGAAAGGTGGAGCGCGGCCTCTGGACGCGCTAACCGTTGGCAAGCGTTGTAGGCCGGGTCACCGACCCGGCGTCATCATTCGTGTTCGCCGCGTGGGGCACGCAGCCTACACGATCTCCACAAACTCCGGCTCGATCCAAATCGTGTGTGCGCAGTAGTCAGGAGATTGCGAGCCGTCATCCTTTACGTTCAACTCCAGGTGACCGACTTTTCCAAAGCCATCCACGCGCAGAATCTTGCCAACACAACGGCGGAATATCTGCCGCGTTTCCTCCGGCCATTTTTTCTCCACCGACGGTGGAATTCTCAGCACGCGGACTTTGTCGCCGATCTTGATTGGTTTCGGCTGTTTCACTTCGCCTTCTCCGCGCACCGTCCTCCCCACTGTCTGCGCTCGCAAGCGATTTCCATTTCTGGACCCCTGACTAAATCTTTGGTGTCTCGTTCAGACTCTTGCGCTTCTGGTAGTTCTCCCATGCAAGTGCTCCCAACAAGACGGTTAACAAGCCTATATCGCAATACAACGAGTGTGCAGAGATGTCCGCTGCGAAAGCACTTCCGGTTTGGAGGGATCGTTTCAACTCGAACGCGCCCACCAATAGCCAATAGCAAGACGAGGAAGCAAAGATGATCTGACAGATTCGGTTTTTCGTGATGTTTGAAACAACCGTGCTGATGACACAGATTGCCATGCCCATGTGCGTCGTCCACATGGCGTGGTGAAAACTGAGCACGAGGTATAGCAGAAAGCCTATTGCAAACACTTCAGGCCGCTCAGGCCGCGTTTTCGGATTCATCAGCTTCTTCTCCTTCGCTCATCCACTTCATCTTCCCCAGCATAGTCCTACCGGCGGCTGGCGGGGGCAAGGGGAAAAGCGGCGGGGGGAGGGAAGCTCTCAGCGGTCAGCTTTCAGTTGTCAGCGGAACCACGGAATGTTCGGAAGGACACGGAAAGGTGGAGCGCGGCCGGACGCCTAACGACAGAGCTCAGGCACAGCCGCCGGAGCGGGACGTGGCCTGCAATGATGATGTTCGAGTTCCCATAATCGGCCAACTGCTCGGCGCGGCGGCTGTTGCCCGCAGCGCCTTGTTCGGCATTCAGTTCGACCGGTATGCCGACTGCCGGTCAACGCGTCGTGCCATCTCACTCGTGTAATGAAGGCCCAGCGTGTCCTTGTGCTGCTCAATCCATTCGGTGAGTTTCGTCGGACCCAGCGGAGGAGCATCCACAAACAGCCGATCCTCCATCAAGCCGCGAATCTCCTCGCGAGTGATCACAACATCACCCACAAACAGCCCAACCAACCGGCAACCCCAATAGCCCAGTCCGGGTGAAACTGAAATGATGGGGCGCTTCAAACCAAGTGCGTTGCGGACTCTGGAGACCAACTCGCGATACGTGAACGTCTCGGGACCGATAGCCTCAACAATCTCATCACCGCCGCCCTCCGCCTTCCGGGCGGCTGACTGTGCGAGATCGTCCACGTAAATCGGTTGCAGTCTGTAGTCTCCAGACCCGAAGACTCCAAAGGCGGGAAGGTGTCGCAGAGACCAAGCGATGTTATTGATCAGAACATCCTCCTTTCCGAAAAGGACAGTCGGGCGGAGTATGCAATAGGAGACGCCCAAGCCCTTCAGAACGGACTCAAGCTCTGCCTTTCCGCGAAAGTATGGCAGATCAGACGTGCTATCTGGGTTGGTGATGCTCACATGAACGATCCGCTGCACGCCCGCTTCCTTGGCAGCAGAAAACAAGATCTTTGTGTTCGCAACCGCTTGCCCATGCGTAAACAGCCGATGATCGAACCGCACCCAATACGTGTTGACGAGCGCGTGCATTCCCCGCAAGGAATCGCGTAACTTCTGAGGCTCCTCAAAGTGAAAGGGAAATGCCGCCACCTTCTCCCCGAACGGATTCGGACGGTGCACCGAGTTCGTCAACGTGATAACCTCGTGACCGGCTTCCAGCAGACACTTCGCAATATAGCGGCCTGAGTATCCGAATGCTCCTGTGACTGCAATACGCATGGCGGTTTATGCCGAACAATTATTCGGCTTCCTATTTGACATGTTATACGGCGACAGGGGAGCGGCCGTGATGACTTGATGACTATGTGGCTCGTTCACTTCGTTCATAACCTTCGCCGCGCATCATCCTCTCGGCGGCTGGCGGGGGCAAGGGGAATTCCTTTGCGGAAAATGGTGAGTTCAAAATTAAAAGTGAAGAGTTGGCGGCGCTTCGCCCGCCGAGCTTTTCCATCAGAAATTGTTCTTGCCCGATTTGCGCAACTCCGCTACGAAAGGCGATGCAGGAATAGGATTAGGGTATGATATCGTGTTGCTACAGCGCAGGAGCGCAGGAGCGCAGGAGCGCAGGAGCGCAGGAGCGCAGGAGCGCAGGAGCGCAGCCCCGAAAGTCTTCGGGGCCTAGCGGCTTAGCGGCGCAAGCCGCGCCGGCTTCCAATACAATCCATCCAAGGCTGCCAGTCCCGGCAGCCTTTTTTGTTGTCCCCGTTTCCGCCGCCGCCATTCCGTCTCGCCGGTTGCGGGATGGTCGTCCAGCGCCCGCCGGCCGGCTCCGTTTTTTCCGTCTCCAGACGTTACAGCGGATATTTTGGAGCAAAAAAGTTGTTCCGAGACGTGGAAACGGTTTTCGGGGAGCAAAAAATCCGTTGTTGGACGTTACAACGGGTTTTTTGGAGCCAAAAAGTCGTTGCGGCAAGTTACAACGCCATTTCGGGAGCAAAAATCTGTTGCTGGACGCTACAACGAGCTTTTGGAAGCAAAATTCCCATTGTTGGATGTTACGTCGTGTTTTTCGGAGCAAAAATGTCGTTGCTGCGAGTTACAACGATTTTTTGGGCGACTATATATTTGACTCACCTAGAGCCAAGGATATACTCCAACCGCACAAGCTGATAAGCTTGTGGGATATGATTCGATTCTTTGGAAAAGAATTCATCGAATTGTTCACCGAGCATCTGTCGTTTGTGGATCGCGTGGCTCAGCATAAGATTCACAAAGACGGTGACAGTGCTGAATTGGTATTTAATGACAGCAAGTATATAGCCAGTCACGTAGATGCACAGTTGCGCCAGTGCGAACATCTTGGTCTTGCAGCCACGGCGGCTCAGGTTGCACACCTTAAAGATAAAGTCACCTTTTGGGAAGCGAACGCGCCAAAGTATCAGGAGATATGCACTCTCATTGAAGGCATCAGAGTAAGTCTTCGCAAGGATTTTTCCGCATTGCTGTTCGCGCACATCACTTCCGACAAAGCAAAATTCTTTGAGCAGGAAAAGTTGTTTGGGCCTGAAGTTTATGACGGCTTTGAGTCTGCGCGTGCCGATATTAAAAATGCCGGCAACTGCCTTGCTGCCGACCTAAATACCGCTGCCATATTCCACTTAATGCGTGTTGCCGAGTGGGGTATCCGGGCATTGGCATTTGACCGCCGCGTGAAGTTTGACAAAGGCCCAATTGAAATGCAGGGCTGGAAAGCAATCATCTCCAATGTGGAGGGCGAAATCAAAAAAGTTTCTAACTGGCCGAAGTCTAAGCAACGAGCGCAAGCCGAAGAATTCTACAATGGCGCACTGGAAGAGTTTCGTGGATTCAAGGACGCATGGAGAAATCATGTCATGCACACACGCGGAAATTACAACGCTAATGACGCACTTGGCGTAATGGAGCATGTAAAAAGATTCATGGTGTCGCTTGGCAGAAGAATTACCGAAAACAACAGAACTCCGATCAAATGGACAAAGAAACAAATTGTGTCAGAAAGTTAGTCCATGTCCAACGCATCAACACAACATCATCCAACTCCGTTTGAAAAATTCCGAGACTTCACGCGAAAGGTTGTCTCAGTTCCGAAGGCTGAGATTGACCGGCGCGAGGCAGAGTATCAAAAATCCCGCAAAAACAAGCGGAAACGGCGCGCATTATGACTTACGCCGCTTCCCTCTTCCCTCACGTCGTAGCGACCACGCTACCGGCTTGGCCAATCAGCTTGGCGTATTGGAGCCGCTTGCCAATGACGCCGAAGATTCCAGCAATGAACCGGCCAGCGTCACTGTTTTTGCGCTCGTTGAATCGGAAGGCTTGCTCGTCGAGATAACGGAACAGATGAAACGGTTCAACGCTAACGTAGGTGCCGCGAATAGCGCGCTTCAACAAGCTCCAAAAGTTTTCGAGGCCGTTGGTATGAACGTGTCCGCGAACGTAACTAACCGCGTGGTCAATGACGTTGTGAACGTAGTCTTGTGCAAGGCCATTGTAGGAGCGCAGCGCATCAGTGTGAACCTCAGAACCTTTTTCGACGTTCTGGCGGACGTGATCTTGAAGTTCGCCGCGCCGAACGGTTTTGACAACCTTGAGCATCACGCGGGAAGATTTGCCTTTGCTGCCACGCTCTAGCAATCCCATGACGGGAGTTTTATTTACCATGCCCCGGCCTATGGCTTTCCATTTCCCGACGTGCATATTGCGCGCCTTGCCGCCGATGTAGGTTTCGTCCACTTCCACGTTACCAGCGAAGCGGCAGATCGAGCCGCTTTGAATCGCCAACCGGATTCGGTGAAGCATGAACCATGCGGTCTTTTGAGTGACGCCAAGAGCGCGACCAAGCTCACAAGAACTGATGCCGTTCTTGGCATTCACAATCATCCAAAAGGCGGGCAGCCACTTGTCGAGTCCAAGCGGGCTATCCTCAAAAATGGTTCCCACCTTGACGGAAAATTGTTTGCCGCACTCACGGCACTTCCAAATTCTGCGGGTGGACAGGAACGCAGCGTTGGACTTTTTGCAAACAGGGCAAGTCACATTGCCGTCCGGCCAGCGAATAGAAACCATGAATTGCAAGGCGGTATCGGCATCGGCAAAATACTTGATTGCCTCGGTCAGAGTTTCGGGAAACTCAATCTTTGTTTTCATGCCCAAAATCTACCACAGGGGGCTTGGTGAGTCAAGTATATAATCGCCATTTTTTGGGTCCAAAAATCACGTTGTTAGACGTTGGAACGATAAAAATGGCTCTTTTGGGACACCGGCAGGCCGCCGTGTCGTAAAAACGGGGTGTTTTGGCCCGCCGGACGGCTTTGGGCAGTAAAAACGAAGGAAAACGAATGGGCAAACCATTGAGAATGGACGAAGGGTGGCATCTGGACGATCCGCGGCTCCGTATGGACGGAGAAGCGCCGGAACCGCAGCCGCCGCCCCCGCCAGCAAAGAAAGGACGCATGTCAAACACACCGATCGAACGAAACGTCGTTAAACTCATCACCCAGAGCCGCAACGCCTACGGCGGGGCCGACCTGCGCGGCACGGTCATCGGCCTGAAGCAAAACACCGCCGTCAAGATCAAGGGGTTGCTCGACGACCTCGTGGCGAAGAACGACCTCTACGGCGCAGCCGCCGGCCTCTCCAAGGATTGCCATGACGAACTGCTGAACGTCATCTCCAACGGTCACGGCCTGCTCAAGCGCACCCGCGACCGGCTCAAGGCTTTCCTCGGCGACAAGCCTTCCGCCGCGTGGAAAGAGCCGGGCTGGTCCGAGCATTCCATCGCCGTGCCCTCCACCGAGGACTTGATCCCGCCGAACCTCGCCTCGGCTGGCGCCTTTCTGGTCAAGCATCCCGACTACGAGGACGCCAGCCCGAAGTTCAACGTCACCGCTGTGAACCTCGCCGCCAAGAGCAAGGCCATCACCGACGCCCGCATCGCGCTCGACGCGCAGGACTCCGCCACCGCCCAGGCCCTCAAGGACCGCGACATCTCCGCCGAGGCCATGCGCTCCTGTCTGCGCGGCTTGCAGGAGGAACTGAACCGGCTCATCGCCGACCCGCTCAGCACCGAATACGCCAGCTTCGGCTTCAAGGCTCCCGGCGCGCCCGACTCGCCCAACGCTGTCAAGAACACCCGCGCCACCGCGCTCGGCGGCGGCAAAGGCCGCGTGCAGTGCGACGCCGCCGCGCGCGCCGACTACTACCAATGCTGGCTCATGATCGTAGGCACGGACGAGGACTTCCGGCTCTACGATTCCGGCGACCCGATGCGCCAGCCCGACCTCATCGTCGAGCCGCTTCCTGTTGGCGCGACGGTGAAGTTCAAACTCTGCGCCGTCAACGAAACCGGCTCCGGCCCCTTCGGCGATGAAGTGCAGATTGTTGTGACGTAACAAAAACATCGGCCCGCTAAACACGCGAAACACACGAAAAGAAATGAAGACAGGATGAACAAGATGAACAGGATTGCCGGCCGGACTTTCCTATCCTGTGAATCCTGTAAATCCTGTCACAAACACTGTCGCGTCCTTTAGCGTGTTTAGCGGGCCAAAAACCAACTCCTAACTCCCAACTCCCATCTCCTCTTACTACCATGACCTTCGACCCCAATTGGCCTCCAACAAACGAGGAACTGCTCTCCGCGCCGTTCCGACGTGCCCGGTCCGGCAGGCGCGAACGGAGCCGACGGCCAGCCCGGACCCGAAGGCCCACAAGGACCCGCGGGCGAAGTCTCCCTGACACAACTCAGCGACGCCATCAACGGCACGCCGCGCAACGTGGACAGCATCGGCACCCTCGACATCGTCATGAGCGACCCGCCCACGCAAGGCGAAGTCCAACTCCTCCTCGACAACTACAACAATCTCGTCCGCGCGTTGCGCCGGAATATCTGAGGCAGGGAGCACGTTGTAGAGTCGGGCGTCTCGCCCGAAGTTCCTGTAGTGTCGGCCGTCTCGGCCGACGGGACTTCTCTGATGCGAAACAGGATTCAAAACGCAGCGGCGGCTCGGCCGGGACGGCCGACGCTACAAACTCTTCACTCTTCGCTTTTAACTCTTAACTTTCTCCCCCTTTGCCGTATAATCGCCGCGTAGTTTTTTGGAGAAAATCATGAACCGAGTCAGCCTCTCCGCCTTCGCAGCCGCCCTGCTGCTTTCCAGTCCCGCCGCCATCCTCGCCCAAGAGAAAACCATGACCACCTCCACGGGCATGGAACTGGTCTGGATTCCACCCGGCGACTTCATGATGGGCAGCACGGCAGAAGAACGAACATGGGCATTGAGCCAAGGCGGCAGTTCGTCATATGTGAACTGTGAAGGTAAACAGCCGCGGAAGGTGGTGGTCAAACAGGGGTTCTCGTTGGGGAAGACTGAAGTAACCGTTGGCCAATGGAAGCGATTCGCAGAGGCCGCAGGATTTCTCACCGAGGGTGAGAAGAACGGCCAATCACACGTGCCTAAAACGTCAGAAAGGGGTTGGGGCGATGTTAAAGGTGCAAACTGGAAAGACCCGAACTTTGGTTTCAAACAGAAGGACCATCATCCTGCGTGCTGCATCAGTTGGAACGATGCAGTGGCATTTTGCGCATGGCTGACGGCGACGGAGAAGAACGCAAGGAAGCTTCCGCAGGGGATGGTATATAGGCTGCCGACTGAAGCGGAGTGGGAGTATGCCTGTCGCGCGGGGTCTCGAACCAAGTTCTGGTGGGGCGACACGATGGATAAAGGCGAGGGACGCTTGAACTGGTCCCGCAAAGATGACGGCTTTGCGTTCACCGGGCCGGTGGACCACTATGGCGCGCGGGGCCGGAACAAGTTTGGTTTGGCGGACATGCTGGGCAACGTGCGGGAATGGTGTCTCGACAAGTTTGATCCCGCGGGAGCGCATGCAGAGTATTGGGTTGGTGACACACCTCAACGCGTTCTGCGTGGCGGTTCTTTCATAGAGCACCCTGGTGACTCGCGATGCGCTTCCCGCGTGAACGAATACGCTTCCCGCTCGCACGCGTGCTATGGATTCCGGGTGTGCTGCGGCGTGCCGCGTTGAGCGGAACAAGTAACAACCTACGACCAACGTATGGGAGGAAAGCGCATAGAACCACGAATGCGCACGGATGGGATAATCTTCATCGGTGTGAATCTGTGTTCATCAGTGGCTTTTCTTAATGCGTCGTCAGGTGGAGAATGGTCCCGAAACGGGTGAAATCAGACGCTAAACAAGGATCGTCTGTGTGGAAGATGATGTGGGCGCTGGCATGGCGCTATGTGCTTTGGCTTCCCCTGCTCGTGCCAATAGGAACGATTGCGTTCTTCATCGTCATCGCTTTTCCGATTGTGCCGGCAGCTTATGCCATTGCTTTGATATTCGGAGGACAATGGCCTTTGGGCCTTGGCATTCTGGTGGCTTGGGGCATCGGCATGTATTTTTACAAGCGATCGATGTCGAAGATGTTTGAAGGATTCAGCGGGCTGTGAACGGGTTCTTGGCAAAGCAGCGAGGCGGAAAATGGCCCCGAAGCCGGACGCGAAAGGAATGAGAGGTATATGAAATGACGCAACTTGAACACTTCATGTATGCCGGTGGATTGCCAATTGTTTGCGGACTCCTTTTCATTGGGTTGGGCTTCCAAATGCGTTTCTTTCCACAGTCGTTTACAAAACGCGATCTATCTCGTCCAGAAGGCGCAGCATTTGCCGATAAGGCGCGCCGCTATTCGGTGTTTTTCTTTGCCGTGGGGATTGCCGCGGTGTTGCTTGGACTGCTCAGTTTGCTTTGTCCAAAGATTCAATAGTCTTAGAGAGAATAGATCGGACACTGGCGGAGAATGGTGACGTAGCCGGACGTGAAAAGAATGGAAAGCAAGCGGTCAGCCGTTGGTGGTCAGCGGTCAGAATCTGAAAGGAATGAGGAAGGAATGAAGACGATCAGCCGAAACCTGCTGCTGGTGGCGATGGCGTGGGCGGTCGGGGGCGTAACGGTTTGGGCGGGCGAGAAGCCGACGAAGGCTGAGAGTGCGGAAGAAGCCTATTTCATTTTTAGAAACTCCGTGAAAGAACCCGGCCTTCCGACATACATCAAGGGCGACTTTTACTCCAGAACCCTTGCACTCATGGGAGAGCCGCCCCTGCCTGCTTTCGCCAAAACCCCCAAACTCGTGGCCTATCGCTTCACCATCTTCCCGGCGTGGGGAAATTACTTCTGCGTGCGAGTCCAGGAAGAAGGCCAATGCTTTCGATTGCGGGCAACGCACTTCGTTCCGCGTATTTGCAAGGTTGCCGAAAGCAAAGAGCATTTGCTCTCGGAGGCGGATTCGCAACGGCTCCGCGGTTTTATCGAAAGGCTCAACTTCTTCAAAATGCTTTCCGAGGAGAAGCCCATGTATGTGGATGGCGAATCTTGGCTCATCGAAAGCGTGGCAGGTGGGAAGTATAATGTCATCAAAGAAAGCTGTGTAAGCGATGTGCCCGAGAAGCGAGGCTTGTTGCCGCTTTACGAATTCTGCAAGTTCCTGATTGATAATGATGGCTTGAAGCAGAGGCCCAAGCACGGAGGATACGAGATTTTCCGCCAGTGAATCCGGACGCGAAAGGAATGAGGAACGAATGAAGACGATCAGCCGAAACCTGCTGCTGCTGGCGATGGCGTGGGCGGTGGCGTCTTGTGAGCACCATTGGTCGCGCGAGTTGCCGGCGAGGAATCCCAAAGCCGAACGGATTTACGAGAAGTTTCACGAGATGATAATCCCCCGTGTTGAGTTTACGAACGCGCCGGTGGTAGATGCTGTCAACTTTCTCGCCGAGCTAGCAAGGGAGAAGAATTGGGGAGTGAATCTTGTGTTCAGCCTTGGAGCGGCTGGACCTCCGCCTCCTGTGGGCGGACCTGCTGCGGATCACAAGTTGAAGGAAAAGATAGTCACCCTTTGGGGCACTTCGATGAGGTTTTTGGACGCGATTGATAACATTTGCAGTCAGGCGGATTTGTTCTGGTGGATAGATTCGAGAGCACTGGTCATCGCAAGCAAGGAAGCATACGAGCGCTCCATCGCGCCGGCCGCCCGGAAATGAGGAAAGAATGAAGACGATCAGCCGAACCCTGCTGCTGCGAGGGGGCGAGGCGAGTGAAGAGTGAAGAATTGGGGCAAGCGGTCAGCGGTCAGTGAAGAGCAGGGTTTCGTCACACATTTACCGGTGGAATTGCGAAGCAGATGTTGACGGGGCGGGGGATTCGTGGCAGGGAATACGAACTTATGATCAAGTATCCGCATGTGAAGGAATGGGTGGAACGAATGGCCGCGATGTGCCAGCCGGACCAGGTCTATTGGTGCGACGGTTCGGAGGAGGAGCGCGAGCGACTGACGGCCGAGGCGTTGAAGACCGGCGAGCTGATCGAGCTGAACCAGAAGAAGGCACCCGGTTGTTACTTGCATCGCACGGCGCGGAACGACGTGGCCCGCACGGAACACCTGACCTACATCTGCACGAGCTTCCAGGGCGACGCCGGCCCGACGAACAACTGGATGAGCCCGCGTGAGGCTTACCGCAAGGCTCGTGAAATCTTTACCGGTGCGATGAAGGGCCGGACGATGTATGTGGTGCCATTCGCGATGGGGCCGATCGGGTCGCCGTTTTCGAAGATCGGCATCGAACTGACGGACAGCATTTACGTGGTGCTGAACATGCGGATCATGACGCGCATGGGCAAGACTCCGTTGAACGCGCTCGGACCGCAGGGAGAATTCACCAAGTGTCTGCACAGCAAGGCGGACCTCGACATCAACCGCCGGATGATTTTGCATTTCCCGGAAGACAACGCCGTCTGGTCGGTCGGCAGCGGCTACGGCGGCAATGTGCTGCTGGGCAAGAAGTGCCTCGCATTGCGCGTCGCCAGCGTGCTGGCACAACGGGAGAAATGGTTCGCGGAGCACATGCTGATCCTGGGTGTCGAGGAGCCTGGCGGCCGGCATTTGTATGTCGCCGCCGCGTTTCCAAGCGCCTGTGGCAAAACGAATCTCGCGATGCTGTTGCCGCCGGAAGGCTTGAAGCGGAAAGGTTATAGCATCTGGACGGTCGGCGATGACATCGCATGGATGCGCTTGGACACCGACGGCCAGCTTTGGGCGGTGAACCCGGAGATGGGTTTCTTCGGCGTCGTGCCCGGCACGAACATGCGCACCAACCCGAACGCGATGCTCACGATCAAGAACGACACGATTTTCACCAACGTCGCCATGCGGCCTGACCACACCGTCTGGTGGGAAGGGCACGACGACCCGCCGCCTGCCAAGGCGCTGGATTGGCAGGGCAAACGGTGGAAGCCCGGCATGACTGAGACGGACGGCAAGGTGATCATGGCCAGCCATCCGAACAGCCGCTTCACCGCGCCGTTCACCAATTGTCCAACGCACTCGTTCCGCTACGACCAGCATCACGGCGTGCCGATTTCCGCGATCATCTTCGGCGGACGTCGCGCGACGCTCGCGCCGTTGGTTTACGAAGCGTTCAACTGGGAGCATGGCGTGTTCATGGGGGCGAGCATGGCGAGCGAGCGCACGGCGGCGCAAGTCGGCGCGGTCGGCGAAGTCCGGCGCGACCCGATGGCGATGCTGCCATTCTGCGGCTACAACATGGCGGATTACTTTGGCCACTGGTTCGACATGGGCGAGCGCATCCGGCGGCACCCGAAGATTTTTCACGTCAACTGGTTCCGCACCGACGAGAAAGGCAGGTTCCTGTGGCCGGGGTTTGGCGAGAACCTGCGCATCATCGAGTGGATCCTGGCCCGGTCTCGCAATGTGGTCGAGGGCGTGAAGACGCCCATCGGCTACGTGCCCGACCCGAAAGACATAGACATGACCGGCCTGAAGCTGCCCGCAGGGGCGATGGACAAGCTGCTGGCGGTGAACAAGAAGGAGTGGCTGGCGGAGTTGGACTCCAGCAAGAAATTCTTTGATCAGTTTGGGTCGCGCATGCCTGATGAGTTGTGGGCGCAGCACGAACAGCTCCGCCAACGGCTGCTCGCCTCGAAGGCATAGCGCGGCGAGCGTGCGCGGTCGCCGCGATCCAGTCGAGGTCTGCGATGCAACGAAAGTTTTGCTCTGTTTGCGGTGGCGCGCTAATATCGGCGACGGGGCCTCATCACTCGCAGAGGTGCGCGTCATGTGGCGCCGAGCATTTCCGAAACTCCAAGCCGTGCGCCGGCGCATTGGTTATTCGCGACGGCCGCGTGTTGCTGGCGCGACGCGCGATCGAGCCGTTCAAGGATCACTGGGATATACCCGGCGGCTTTCTCAACGAGGGCGAACACCCCGACGACGGCGCTCGCCGCGAGATTCTCGAGGAAACCGGTTTGCGTGTGCGGCTTGTTGAGTCCCTTGGCATTTACATGGACCGTTACGGCGACGACGGTGCGGACGAGTGGACCTTGAACATTTACTATCTCGCCGAACCGCTGGACGACGCCGAGCCGCGCGCCGCGGACGACGCCAGCGAGCTTGCGTGGTTCGCACCGGACGAACTGCCCGCGACGATGGCGTTCAAGCACGAGCATCAAGTCCTCGCCGACTGGCGGGCGCGGCTTCGACAACCGTAGAGGCCGCCGATGCAATCCGAACCGCCGCCGCCAGCCCGCGATCCCGCCAAGGCGGTAGGCTACGGTCTGGCCGCCGTCGCGCTTTGGGCGACCGTGGGCAGCGCGTTCAAACTCACGCTGCGGCATGCGACACCGATCCAACTGCTTTTCTATGCCGCGCTGGTGTCGGCGGTGCTGCTCGTTGTGATCCTTGCCTGTCGCGGGGAGATCGGCCAACTCATCGCTGGCTCGTGCAAGTCTTGGTGGCGCGCCGCGCTGCTCGGTTTGGTGAATCCCGTCGCCTACTACCTGCTGTTGTTCTCGGCCTACGACCGGTTGCCGGCGCAGGAGGCACTGGCGCTCAACTACTCGTGGCCGCTGATGTTGATGCTGCTTGGCTCGGCGGTCCAACGCCGCTGGCCGCGTGGTCGGGACATGGTGGCGGGAGCGATCTGCTACGCGGGCATCTGGTGCATCGCCACGCGGGGCGATGTTCTCTCTCTGCGGTTCGCTGATCCGCTCGGCGTCGCGCTGGCTCTGGCCAGCACGGTGGCATGGGCCGCGTCATGGATTGTCAGCCGTTCTGATCCGCGTCCGCCGGTGGTTGCGCTGGCGCAGAACTTTCTGTTTGCCGTGCCGGTGCTCGCCGTGGTTGTCGCGGTGAAGGGTGGGGGATTCGTTGTGGACGGCTACGCGCTGATGGGCAGCGCCTACGTCGGCGCGTTCGAGATGGGCGTGACGTTCGTGCTCTGGCTGCTGGCGTTGCGCTACGCCGCGAACCCGGCCGTAGTCGGCAATCTCAGTTTCCTCTCGCCGGTGGTATCGCTGTTCCTGATCAACCTTATTGTAGGAGAGCCACTGAAGGCGTCCACTCTCGTTGGTCTCCCGCTGATTCTGGTGGGGCTGGTCATTCAGAATTGGCGACAGACGCGAGCGTGATTGATGACGTTATCGTTCTTGTTGGACGGTTGTTTCCATGTCTGGCAGACTGCGCGGTATGAAGATGCTGCGATTCGCGACAGGGTTGCTGGTGATCGTCATGGGGGGCGGCCATTGGTTTGCATTGGGAGACGCTCGTGCGGCTGAAGGACAACGCAACGCGACAACAGGAAAACGGCCGGCGCCCGTGCTGCGGCCACCGCCAAGCCCGCTTCATCAGCCGCCGAAATGGATTGGTGTGACCGCCGAGCCGATACCGGACATCGTTCGCTCGCATCTGCCGAAGTTGATGCCGGGGTATGGGGTCATGATTCAAAGTGTCGCGAAGGAAAGTCCGGCGGCGGTCGCCGGATTGGAGCGGTCGGACATCATCGTGCGCGCCGATGGCCAGCCGGTGGCCAATCCACAGGAACTTCAGGCGGTTTTGAACCGGCGCAACTTCGGCACGCAGGTGCGGCTCGATCTCATCCAAAAAGGCATCTCGAAAACCGCCTACTGTATCGTGCTGGAGAACATGGATGCGGATGGAGCCGCCGCGGCGGCAGTGGCGCATGAACGCAACCCCTTTCGCGGGCTGAAGGGCGACAAGGTGACCATTCAGTTCTCCTGCCCGGATGTGGAGGGTAACATGCAGACGATCTCCGCGACTAAACTCGACCAGTTGGGCCAGCGAGCGCAGCAGGATGAGGAATTCCGGGGCAAGCTCCAGCGAATGTTCGATGGGTTGCAGCAGAACCAGCAGGGTGTCACCATCGTAATCCGTCCCAGTCAGGAACTGCCAGCGGCGACGAATCCCTGACGGCGCCGGCGCGCGCCGCCGTTCTTATTGCGTGAAAGTGTTCGCCTCTGGCAAACTGCGCGCGAGTTTCTCGATAGCAACAGTTCATAGGAGACAGGAGTAAATGATGATGAAGAAGATGACGTTCGTGCTGGCGACGGTGTGTTTGGGATGGGTGGCGAGGGCGGGCGCGGGTGATGCCGTGCCGCCGAAGACGCATCCCGACTCGGCGAGTTGGGAGAACATGTTCAACGCCGAGCTGTCCAACGCAACCTTTCCAAAGGGCATCTGGTTCTATGAGGACGGCCTGCTGACGGCGTCGAAGGACGAGTGCATCTGGACGCAGAAGCAATACGAGAACTTCATCATGGACCTGGAGTTTAAGAACGGCGACGCGGCCAACAGCGGCGTGATCGTCTATGCCTCCGACATGAAGAACTGGATTCCGAACTCCGTGGAAATCCAAATCCTCGACGACGGCTCGCCGAAGTGGGCGAAGGCTGCGGCTACTTGGAAGTGCGGTGGCCTTTTTGGGCGATCCGCGCCGAAGAAGCAGGCGGTCAAGAAAGCCGGCGAGTGGAACCGGATGACTGTCGTGTGCAAAGGACCAATGATTTGCGTGCTCCTCAACGGCGAACTCGTCACCGAGGCCGATATCAAGCAGTGGACTTCCGCCAAGAAGAACCCGGACGGCAGCGACATCCCGCCGTGGTTGAACAAGCCGATGGCTGAACTGCCGACGAGGGGCCACATCGGGCTTCAAGGCAAACACGGCGGCGCTCCGATCTATTTCCGCAACGTCAAGATCAAGCAGCTTGAGTGAGCGCCGCCTGAGCGTGACGGAAATGAAACCTAGATTCAGTCGAAACACACTGGCAGCCAGCTTTGCCGGTCTGGCGATCGCGTTCTCGACTGTTGCTTCTGCACAGAACCTCACGCTCTGGTATCAGCAACCCGCGAAGAAGGGGATGAACGAGGCGCTGCCGATTGGCAACGGTAAGTTTGGCGGGCTGATTTATGCCGGGGCGAGCCAGGAGCGCGTGGTGCTCAACGAAATCAGCCTCTGGACCGGCAGCGAAGTGTCGTCTGACGATTACTCGAAGATGGGGTGGTATCAGATGCTCGGCGAGCTTCTCGTGGACGTGGCGGATGGTCGCGCGAGCGCGGTGACGGTGCCGACGGTGATTTGTGCCAGCGACCACAAGGCATTTTACGAGCGCGAAGAACTGGTGAACGCGGGTGACGGCGATTCGGCGACGAAGTGGTGTGTTGAGCGCCACGGGCGGCCGGTGGTTTGGGAACTTCGGTTGCCCGATGCGCGCGTGGTGGATAGGTATGCGTTCACTTCCGCGCGGGACGTGCCGGGGCGCGATCCGTCCACGTGGAAACTAACCGGCTCGAACGACGGCGCGTCGTGGACGACACTCGACCGCCACGAGAACGAACCGCCTTTCGCCAAGCGCGGCGAGACGAAGACTTACGAGTGCAACAACGCCAAGGCGTTTCGCTTCTACCGGCTGACCTTTGAGCCAAACAAGGGCGTCGCGCATTTTCAGGTTGCGGAGATTTCGATTCCCGGCGTGACCGCTGCGGTGGGCAAGGAAGCTTTGAACGTGCAGGACTACCGCCGCTCGCTCGACCTCGCGACGGCGACCCACAACGTCAGCTATCGCTCTGGCGGCGTCACGTATCGGCGCGAAGCATTCGTGTCGCACGCGGATGGGGTGATGGTGATGCGGTTCTCAGCCGACAATCCGGCGTCGTGCAACGGCGCGGTGCGACTCCAGGGTGCGCACAAGGAGACGACGGCTGCGGCAGGAAACTCGCTTTGCTTTTGCGGCGTGCTCGACAACGGTTTGAAGTATGAGACGAAGCTGCTGGCGCTGAACGAGGGCGGCACTGTCTCGGTAGGCGAGGGGATGTTGGAATTCAAGAACTGCAACAGCCTCACGCTGCTGGTTGCGGCGGGCACGGATTACGTGGCGGATTTCGGCAGGAAGTATCGCGGCGAAGACCCGCGCGCCGCGATTGAGAAACGCCTTGCTGCGGCGGCGAAGAAAAAATGCGAGGCGCTGAAAACGGCTCACATCGCGGATTTCCAGCCGCTCTTCAATCGCGTCTCGCTCGACCTCGGCGCTTCGCCTGCGGACCGGCTTGCGTTGCCGATTGACCAGCGGAAGGTGCTGCACGCCGAGCAAGGCGGCGACCCAGAGTTGGAAGAGTTGCTGTTCCAATACGGCCGCTATCTCCTGATCTCTTGTTCGCGGCCCGGCGGTCTGCCGGCGAACCTGCAAGGGCTGTGGAACGACAGCAACAAGCCGCCGTGGCACAGCGATTATCACGCGAACATCAATATTCAGATGAACTACTGGCCGGCTGAGCCGGCAAACCTCGCCGAGTGTCATACGACGTTGTTCGACCTCATTGCGAGTCAGTTGGAACCGTGGCGGAAGGCGACGGCGGAGGAGAAACGGTTCGCGACGGCCTCCGGCAAATCGCGCGGTTGGGCGGTGCGCACTTCGCACGGTATCCACGGCGACATCGGCTGGCAGTGGGACGTGCCGGCGAACGCGTGGTATTGCCAGCATTTCTGGTGGCACTACGTCTTCGGCGGCGACAAGCGGTGGCTTAAGCGTGTGGCGTATCCTGTCATGAAGGAGACATGCGAGTTCTGGGAGGATCGCCTGAAGCCGTTGCCCGACGGCCGGCTGGTCGTGCCGAACGGTTGGTCGCCCGAACACGGCCCGCACGAGGATGGCGTCAGCTACTGCCAGCAGATCGTCTGGGACCTGTTCAATAACTATGTCGCCGCGAGCGAGGCGCTCGGCGTGGACACGGCCTATCGCGCGAAGATTGCCGCGATGCGCGACAAGCTCGTCGGGCCGAAGGTTGGCGGTTGGGGCCAGTTGCAGGAGTGGATGGCCGACCGCGACGATCCGAATGATCACCATCGCCACACGTCGCACTTGTTCGCGGTCTTTCCCGGTCAGCAGATTAGCATCGTCAGGACTCCGGAGTTCGCCGCTGCGGCGAAGAAATCGCTGGTCGCGCGTGGCGAGGACGTGAAGTCCGACGTGCGCGAGTGGTCGTTCGCTTGGCGCACGGCGCTCTACGCGCGGTTGCACGATGGCGAGAACGCCCACCGCTTGTTCCAGCAGTTGTTCTCGAACCGCAACACCTGCCTGAACCTGTTCGGTCTGCACCCACCGATGCAGATAGACGGCAACTTCGGCATCACCGCCGGCGTCTGCGAGATGCTGCTGCAATCGCACGAAGGCGAGATCAACCTGCTGCCCGCGCTGCCGAAGGCGTGGCCGAATGGCAGAGTCAAGGGTTTGCGCGCGCGTGGCGGCTTCGAGGTGGATGTCGCGTGGAAGGACAACAAGCTCGCTTCCGCGACGATTCGCAGTGTCACTGGCACCGAATGCAAGGTTCGTTGCGGTGGGGAAGTGACGACTGTGCGGCTCAAGCCCGGCAAGTCCAGACAACTCGGCGCGTCGCTTGAATAATTGCGTTGTCTTGACGCGGCGCGTCAGTAGTCTTGGCGGCCAATCATGAACGAGCAACAGTGGAAACAATTGCTGCGCGTTGTCGCAGGCGAACGGGTGCAGCCGCTGCCGGTGGGATTCATCATTGACAGCCCGTGGCTGCCGGGCTGGGCGGGCCATTCCATCACGGATTATTACACGTCGGAGAAGTTGTGGCTGGAACTGAACCTGAAGGCGATGCGGCAGTTTCCGAGCGTCTGGTTTCTGCCGGGGTTCTGGTCGGAGTTTGGGATGTGCACGGAACCGTCGGCGTTTGGCGCGAAGTGCATCTGGCACGAGCACGACCTGCCGTTCGCGGAGAAGACGGTCGAGACGCCGGCGCAGATGGCGGCGCTGAGGAAGCCGAACGTGTGCGAAGACGGGCTGCTGCCGTTCATGTTGAAGCGGCTGGAGCACACGCGCGAGGGGATCGAGGCGGAGGGGCACGCGGTCCGGTTTGCGGTGGCGCGCGGGCCATTGAACATCGCGTCGTTCCTGATGGGCGCGACGGAGTTCATGATGGCGCTGAAGGAATCGCCGCAGGAGGCGCACGCGATGCTCAACACGATCACGGAGTTCCTGTGCGACTGGCTGCGGCTGCAGAAGGAGATGTTCCCGACTATCGAGGGCGTGTTCATGCTCGACGACCTCGTCGGTTTTCTCGGCAAGGACGATTTCACGGAGTTCGCGCTGCCGTATCTGAAACGCTCGTTCGGCGCGGTGGACGCGAAGGTGCGATTCTTCCACAATGACGCGCACGGGCTGATCTGCGCGCCGTTCTTGTCGGAGATCGGCATCAACATCTTCAACTTCAGCTTCAACCACAGCCTCGCCGAGATGCGGCAGCTTTGCGGTGAGAGCGTCACGCTGCTTGGCAATCTGCCGCCGCGCGACGTGATGGCGCTCGGCACGCCGGACGACGTGCGCAAAGGCGTGCGTGCGATGCTGGAGCCGCTCGCCGATAAGCGCGGGCTGATTCTGTCCGTCGGCGGTGGCATGTCGCCGAAGACGCCGACCGCGAACATTAAGGCGTTCATCGAAGCGGCGGCCGGCGCGGCGTAAACAGATGCATTGCACGCGCAAGCTTCGTTGACGGCAGTGGCGACGGCATGTTACGCCTTTGCGAGAATCCTGACGAGGATGCGGCGCAATCGGCGTCCGCCACACGGTTGAACAGCTAAGGAGAATGAATATGGGAAGCGCGCAACAAGGTGCCCTGAGTGTGGGCTGGTATCGGTGGGTCGTGTGCGGCCTGCTGTTTGTGGCGACGACGGTGAACTACCTGGACCGCCAGGTGATCAGCGTGCTGAAGCCCGTCCTCGAAAAGGAGATGGGGTGGAACCAGATAGACTACAGCAACATCGTCGTCTGCTTCCAGTTGGCCTACGCGATCGGGCTGGTGATGATGGGCCGGTTTGTGGACCGCATCGGCGTGAAGATCGGTTTCGCGCTGGCCGTGTTCTTCTGGAGCATCGCCGCCATCGCGCACGGGTTTGTGGCTTACATTCCGCATGACTGGGTTCTCACCCTCACGAAGGATTCGGTAGGACAATCCATCCTGATCTTCCTGCTGTATGGAACAGGGGCGGTGACGACCTATGTGTTGCCGATGACTGTCGTGGCATTCGCAGCGGCGCGGTTCGCGCTGGGTATTTCGGAGGCCGGCAACTTCCCCGCGTGCATCAAGGCCGTGAGCGAATGGTTCCCGAAAAAGGAGCGCGCCCTGGCGACGGGCATTTTCAACTCAGGCACGAACATCGGGGCACTGCTGACGCCCGTGGTGGTGCCGTGGATCGCGGTGAACTGGGGTTGGAGCTGGGCGTTTTACCTGACCGGCGCAATCGGGTTCCTGTGGCTGGTCGCGTGGTTGTGGGAATTTGATGATGACGTTGCGGGGCATCCCAAGGTGACGAAGCAGGAGCTGGATTACATCCGCAGCGACCCGCAGGAGCCTCCGTCGGGGAAGATTCCGTGGATCAAGTTGCTCGGTCATCGGCAGACGTGGGCGTTTGCCATCGGCAAGTTCATGACCGATCCGTTCTGGTGGCTCTATCTGTTCTGGGTGCCGGATTTCCTGAACAAGCAGCACGGGCTGGACATCAAGAACTTTGGCCCGCCGCTGGTGGTGATCTACACGATGACCTGCTTCGGCAGCGTGGGCGGCGGCTGGCTTTCGTCGAAGCTCATTCGCAGCGGCTGGACGGTGAACGCAAGCCGCAAGACGGCGATGCTCGTCTGCGCGCTCTGCGTCGTGCCGATCCTGGCGGCAACGCAGGTGTCGAGTCTGTGGCTGGCGGTGTTCTTGATCGGCTTGGCAGCCTCCGCGCACGCGGGCTGGTCGGCGAACATCTTCACGCTGGTTTCCGACACGGTGCCGAAAGCGGCGATCAGCTCCGTGACGGGCTTTGGCGGCATGGCGGGCGCGGTGGGCGGCATGCTCATTGCCAAGATCGTCGGTTACGTCCTCGAACGCACCAACAACAACTACTTCATCCCGTTTGCGATGGCGGCGGCGGCGTATCTGCTGGCGCTGGTGATCATCCACCTGTTCCTGCCGCGGCTGGAGCAGATGAAACTTGACGTGAAGAAGGCCGGTCAAAGCTAGTATCCGGCAGAAAGCGGTTTTTGTAGTGAGACGGCCCGCCACCGTTGCATTGACATCGGTGGCGGGTTCTGTTTTGTATGGAGTCGCAGAGAACGTGCTTGCAGCAAGTCTGAAATGAAGCAGATCAATTTTATCATTCTGGCGATCATCGGGCTGGGCCTCCGGCTTTGGCTGGTGCCGCAGTGGGTGGACGCCATGAAGGCGGACGACAGCGCGCAGTTTGACCAATACGCGGTGAACCTCGCGCAGCACGGTGTCTATAGCGACGACGTTACGACCAATCCGACCCCGAACGCGCGGCGGGTGCCGCACTATCCGTTGTTCTTGGCGTCCGTTTACAAGTGGGCCGGATGCGACAACTGGCGGATGGTGCAGATTGTGCAGTCGGTGCTGGACTTGATCACCTGCTGGCTGGTGTATCGGACGGCACGGGAGTTGTTCCGCGACCGGCTGGTGGGCTACTGGAGCTATGGGACGGCGCTGATCGCGACGCCGCTGGTGGCGATGACCGGCTACATCCTGCCGGAAACGCTGGCGACGCTCTGGACGACGCTGGCGGTTTTCTGCGCGCTGAAGGGGTGCCGCGACAATCGCAATGTCTGGTTCATCGGGCTGGGCATCAGTTTCGCGGCGGCGGCGCTGACGAGGCCTGCATTGATCGCGTTGCCGGTGTTTGTGTTGCCAGCGTTTTTCCTGACGCCGGAGGGCAGACGTTTTTTCACCCTCAAGCGCGCGGGGCTGGTGCTGGGATGCGCGTTGCTGCTGTTCCTGCCGTGGGTGACGCGGAACATGGTGTCGTTGCGCCAATTCCGGGTGCTGGCGGCGTGCCGCGCCACGACGCAGGATCAGGCGGCGGCGGGCTATCATCGCTGGCTTTCCACGTGGACGGATTCACAGGCTTACAACCGGCCGTTGATTTCAGCGGTTGTGGGGCAGGGCGGGGCTTTCAAACCTGACCAGTTGCCGCCGGTGGAGAAGTTCCCCGATCACGCGTTCGACTCGGACCAGGAGCGCGAGACGGTGAAGAGGCTGCTACGGCAGGTTTACGTGCAGATGAAGCTGGCGCCGGAGACTGACGCGGAGTTTGGAAAGCTGGCGGATGAGAAGATTGGCCAGCATCCGGTGCGTTACTACGTCATGCTGCCAGTGTTCCGAATGTTGATGTTATGGGCCGAGCCGATGGGCCAGTGGTTTGTGAAGGCGCCGGCGCGGGTGGTGCGTTACGCGCAGTTGATCAACCTTGCGATCGTGGCGTTCGGGTTCGGCGGGCTGTGGGTGATCCGGCGTCATTGGCGCGACGCGGCGCCGCTGGTGCTTGCGATGGCCGGCTGCACGGTGGCTGGGGCGCTGGGCTGTTTCTGTGCGGCGTATGTGGACCCGCGGGTCGTGGTGCCGGTTTATCCGCAGATGTGCATCTTTGCCAGTGCCTGCGCGTTTCACCTGACGCGGGCGCAGTCGCCGCTGAAGACTTCGACGGAGATTTACGAGCCGGACTACGACCGCTGGTGAGCGTGGGGCAGAATCGGTGCTACAGGCTTAAGCTAGCGCGGTTGACGTCCGCATCCACTTGCCCCGTTTGGCGATGAAAGCGGATGGCTTCTCTCAATCGTCACCCGACAGATTCGGAGTTGCGAAGTAGGGCGCGAGCTGCTCCAGATGAGTTTGAATGCTATGTTCCACCTCATGGGCGAGAGCATCCAGGATCACCAGACCATTTACGGCGGCATCCTTCTGTGAAGCATCGCGCAGGCGCGCGGCGAGCCAGTTGTTCACGTGGTGGATATCCTGATAGAGCGCCTGCAGGTTTGCCAGACCCCAGTCGGGCGCATTACCTTTGCCTTTGTGCAGGTATTGTCTGAGCATGTGCATCCCGAAAACACGGAAGAGCGTGTGATCAGCGTCGGACAGCGGGATGTGGAAGCGCGCCATCGGTCGCAGCTTGCGCATGGTGGGGCAGCCCGACAGGGCCAATTGCAGGCCGATGAGGGAGCGCGCGGCGTTCTGGATGGAGGTGTGCGCTTGATGGGTTACGACATTTTGCTCCACCGTTAGATCACAAGTATCGGAGGAGATGCGCTGGCCGAAGCATTCAATCGTCGGCACAATGGCTTCCATGGCCGGGCAGACCAAGCGCTTTTTGCACGGCAGCGGGCAGTGCGGGCAGCGGTGCACATCGAGGTCCATCCACGAGGGCAGTCCTTCCGAACTGCGCAGCGTCTGGGCGGCAGGAGCCAGTTCATCCACTTGGAAGTCGGCACGACTGCCGTCGGCAAAGGCAAAGGAGTAACGGATCATGTGTGGTCACTGTCCTCTGGCAGGGATCTCAGCGCCGGCTTCCGAATCAGAACTTCCACACCAAGCTTGCGCCAAGGCCGCTGTTGAGGGCGTCGTAGTTCCGTTCGATGGTGGACTTGTTTGTGCTCCAGCTTGCAAACGTGCGGATGCTTGCCCAATCGGTGATGAAGTAGTTCAGCGTTATCGAAAGGACGTGCGCCCGGTCTTCGCGGGAGACATCGTTGTAATCCTCGTATTGGAACCGGTAGAAGAACTGGCCGAGAAGCTTGGGCGTGATGGCGCAGTTCAAACCGGCAAAGATTCCGTGGGTGATCCGGTTGAAGCTGCCGGGGGAGGTGTGGAAATAATCCATCGTGTAACCGTAGGGCATCGCAAAACGCTGGGCGAATTTCTCGCTCCGGCTAAGGGTCACCGAGACGTCGCCTTCGTCGTAGAACGACTGGCCTGTTGGACGGCTTTCCAGCCGCGTGGCGGTGTAGCCGTAGTTGACGTTGAACCAGTCTTTGACAGAAGTGCCGACGTTCAGTCCAAACGCGGTGGAGTTGAAATCCATATCGCTGCTGCTGTTGTAGCGGAAGAACTGTTGCCGGGCGAAAGCCGAGACGGCGGCGCCTTTGATCCAGGTCGGGTTCCACGCGAGCGTTGAGGAGCCGACAAACAGAAAGTCATCGCTGGCGTCCCCATCAAGCAACCGCGGGTTGGAGTTGTAGAAATACTGCGCGTCGCCGGAGATGGAGAACTGTGGAATGGCCATGCGGCGTTTGAGAAGAAACTGTTTGCCGATTTCGTCGTCCTCAGCTTGTGGTAGCGACGCTTGGGGCGAGAGAGGCGCGATCGGTTGGGTCGGCATGCTTTCGTATTGGCGGCGTTGGGCTTCCTGCGCCGTGGCGGATGGCGGCAGCAGGATCAGAGCCGCCGCAGTGCAAAGGCCGCTCACGCCGGCTATAAGCTGGCGCGCAGTGTGCGCAAACAATGCCGGTTGGTGTTTAACAAGCGACCTAAATCTCAATTGTGATCTCCTGCATGGTCGCGCAGACTACACAAGACGGTCGCGCCCGACAAGAGGCTTTTGAGGAAACTGCGCGGAGTCCAGTCAGATCGGACTAAGGGCCAAACGGATGTTGGACGTAGGTGCCAGCACCGCTGGCCGGCGGCGTAAAGGTGTTGGCGTAAATCTGAGCCGCGCCGGTTGGACCGGGAATCAATGTGGTGCCGGCCAGATTCACGGTGGGAGCCGAGATATAGATGCCGCTGTTGCCGGCGGCGGTCATGCCGAGGGTTTGGAGGATGGAGTTCAGGGCGCTGACGCTGGAGGAGCCGTTCAACGCGATGCGACCGGCCTGTCCCAACGCGGAACTGGCTGTGAGCAGCGAGTTCAGGACGTAAACGTTTACCCCGTTAAGGGTGATGGTGCCGCCGGGGAGGCTGCCGGCGCCGTTGGCATTGAGTTGCGCGTTGATGATGCTGAGATTCTGAATGGCTGAGATTGTGATGTTGCCGCCGCCCGCCGGTCCGCTGGCAACGATCTGGACGGTTTCGTTGCCGCTGGCGCGCGCATCGGCGCCATGAATCTCAATGTTGCCGCCATTGTTTAGAGCATCGAACACGACCGCCGAGTCGCGCGCAGAAAGACGGACATAGTGGGTCTTGTTTGACTCAACATCCAAGATTGTGACGTTGCCAGGTGTTGAATCGGTGCCGGGCGAGGAGATGTTGATGCTGCCAGCGCTGCTGCCTGCGACGGCTCCGTTAGCCACGGTCGGGCCGTCGGCGGTAATGTCAGTCGAGCCATACTGATCGCCAAAGATCATGGCGCTGAGCGTGCCATTGAGAGACACGTTGCCACCTTGTGGTGTATTACCCGGAGAGGTTCCACCGTAGGAACTGACGTCAATAAGAGTGCCGTGCATTTCCAGACTCGCAGGCAGGTAGAAAGACCCGGTGCCGCTCGGAATGGTGGTCACCTCTCCGCCGTCAAACCCCCGCGCTCGCAGTTCCGCGCTGAAGGTCTGAAGCGCCACACTGCCGTCTGTTGGAGTGTTGGGAGATGCTCCGGCATGCAGGCGGATTGTTCCGCCTGATTCCGTGCTGTCAGCCAATGCGCTAGCGTCCAAGGCGGCGTTGGCAACATATATTGTTCCGGGAGCCTCGACGGAAATCACACCACCACCCGCGTCGCCGCTGGCTGTGATGTTTACCGTCTTGGTTCCATCGCCGAGGGTCGAGCCAAAGAAGGCGATGTTGCCGGGATCCAATGCGGAACTGCTGGAGACTTCTTGAGCGCTGAGGAAAATGTGACCCAGATCTGCACGGTCTTCAACATAGAACCTGACTCTGCCCGCTTCCAAGCTGTCGCCGCTGGACTTCACCTGAATGGAGCCTGCCGCGGTGCTTCCATCGGCATAGATGTCTGTGGTGTCGTGGATTGATACCTGCATCTTGCCATCCAAGGTCACTGTTCCACCGACCAAGGCCGGTGTGGGCGCAAGTTGTTCTCTAATGGCTGTAAGCACATCCGCTTCGAGTCCGCCATCCAGCGCTGGCGTAGGCGAAGAGTTGTAGGGATAGTCCGTGGTAATCGGGTGACTGACATCAATGAATGCGTTGCGGATATGCACGCCGTCCGCCTGGCCGCCGGGGCCTGTTCCATTACCTGTGCTCTTGATTTCGACAATGCCCCCAACATCCGTTGCGCCGACGAGCGCTTGGGTGATTCGCACCTCTCTACCATCCACAGTGCGTTCGCCGCCGCCAAAAGCTGTTACGCCAGCGCTCTCCAGATGGAGTTTTCCGCCCACCACCTGTTCGCCGACGATGCCAGTGCTTGGGGTAAAGACGGATGTGGGTGCCATCGAGTTCTCTGGATCGTAGGGAGAAACCAGTATTGTATCCGTGCTGGAGAAGAGTTGAAACTCACTCGGTCCGTTGAGAGCGTTGTTGGCGCCCATGTTGAAGATGGAGTTCACAATTTGGATGCCCGACGCGTGGATGCTCACAAGGCTGGTTTCCGCGGAACTGCCTGATCCGCCGGTTCCGGGTGTAGCACCCAAAGCCTCAAAACTTCCGCTGGTGTAGAACTCGGCCTTAAAGATCCCCGACCCATTGGGCGTTGAGTGGGGGTTGTTGGGCCACAGGAGCACGTTCTGCGTGCCAAAATCAAACACCGCCGCGCCACTGCCGCTGAACGTTCCGTCGAGCGAACCTCCTGATCCAACGATGGTCGGCGTAGCGCCGCTGACATCAATTGTGGTGGTATCGTCCATGATGAAGTAAAGCGGGGTCCAGTAGATCGGATTGGCCGGATTGGTTGACCAATCGCCGGTGTTCTGGCGGCTCTGAATATGGACCTTCGCGGGATCGGTGTAGAAATCGTTCATGCTGGCGGTGTCAATCGTTACTTGATCACCGCTGATGAAGATGCCTCCATCCGATCCCGTGCCGCCTACGGTCAGTGTCGAATTGGCAATGTTGACCGCGGTGCCGAGATGAGTGCCGTTGGGATTCACACCCGAAACCTCGATCCGGCCAACCGGGCCGCCCGAATAGTAAGTGGCGAAGAAGTCGCCTGCGGAGAGGTGAGCCGTGTCGAGGGTAATCTCGGGTGCTTTAAGGACGATCCTGCCAGCGGGCAAGGTGGTAGCCGGGTCAGTATCAGACGGCGCGCTGGCGTCGAGTCGCGCGCCAAAGATGTTGATTCCGGCAAGACCATAATAGGTAGTCATCCACGAATTGGGCGCATAGTAGCCGCCAAACGCTGTGACGTTGATCCTGCCACCGCCGGCCGGTCCACTGGCCATCAAGTTGATGCTGTAACCACCGTCATAGAAGCCATTGAGGTTGATCTCGCCGCCGTTGATGGCTGCAAACGTGGTCTGGGCTTCCATCCTGATGTGACCGGTGGAATTGGGAACGCTCAAAGTGATGAGGCCGGCCATCGTATTAATGCCGGCGGATTGGATTGTCACGGTGCCTGGGATTGTGCCGGTCGCATCAATGTCCACCGTGTCTTCTATGAGAACCTGCATCTTCCCACTCAATCGCACGTTGCCGCCGTTTCCAGAAGTCAGATAGCCGTCGTAGTTCTTGGGAGCGACATCAATAGTGGCGTCGTGAACGAAGACGCCGTCGTAAGGGTAAAGGTAACCATCAACGAGAAGAACCCGCGTTCCCTTGCTGATGAGTTCCACGGTGCCGCCGTCGTAGATGCCTCCGCCGGTGTTTATGGTGGCCCGTGCGTGGCTGCGCAGCAGGTCGGTGGGATCGTTGTCCGGGTCGTAACCGCTGCCGACGAAGGTAACGAGTCCTCTGGCGCTCTCAAGATGAATCAAACCGGCAGTGTAGGGGCCGCCATCGTCAGGTCCGCTGCGCACTCTAAGCACCGACGGATCCACCATCAGGTTGCCATCGGTGTAGAAGCTCAGGGAACTGGGGCCTGCCACATTGCCGCCAACTTCAAAGTCGCCAGTGTCAAAGAACGAGTTAACAAAGTTGATGGATGAGGCACTGAACTTCAGGTTGTTGTTCTTCTGATCGATGGGGCCGCCAGGGCTTGTATCCTGAGGCATATTGTCAAACAACACCGTTCCTTGAGTGTTGAAATCAGCGTTGAAAGTTCCGTTTGCCGCCGGCACGCCAGTGGGATTTCCCGATATGGTGACATTCTTGGTGCCGAAATCAAAAGTGGCCTTGCCGTTTTGCACGGTGCCTTGTAAGGAGTCGGTGCCCGTAATGACCCCGGTGCCGGCATTGATCGTGGTGTCGGAGTTGATTGCGAAGGTCGTCGGTTCCGGTTCTGGCGGCAGATCATGGCTATGGTCAATTACTTCGGTGCCTTGGGTATATTGCTCATGGGTTGTCGTGGCAGTCGCCACGAAGACGTCGGTTTTCTCGCCGAGCATCACAAACGGTGTGGCTTGAAGTTGGCCGGTTTGAACCTGCTGGAGTTGCTCGTTGTTGGAGTTGTTGAATTCTTCCGTGTTGTTTGGCAGACCACCGCTCATGAGTTTGCCGGTCTTGACGCCGTTGAGCATGAAGTCCACCGGGTGCTTCGTCACACCCATGATGAACAATTGGCCGGGCATGACTTTCGCCATCAGTTGGCCGTTCGGATTGAGAACATTGATGACGCCGGCCAGACAGATGATTTTTGGCGCACTGCGGTAGGAGACGATGCCTGCGGTGCCTTCGATGGCCGCAGTGCCCGCAGGGGTGATGATTTTACCGCCGCCGGCGCCCTTGGGCATGTCGAACAGGAGCAGCCCTCTCTTCAGCTGAAACTCACGTTTGTCGGGGTCGAAGGTGAAAGTGGAGTTGGAACCCAGCCGCGTGATGGTGCGGTCTTCGAATTCGATTTCCGCCTGGGATTTCTGGCCGGTGCGCAGCGTATCGGAGCCTTTGACGATGTCCTTGGCTTTGGCGGGGCGTTCGTTGCCGGTAGTGGGTTTGAAGCGAACGTCATTGTTGACCTGGGTGACGGTTGCATTGCCCAGCGGTTTCGCATGGATCGCGCTGCCGCAGAAGCCCCACATGGCGACAACGGCCGCGATGGTGGCGCATTTGCCAGGTTGCCACTGGCTAAAAAGGGTGTTCATATTCATCCAGACCTTCTGCCGGTTCTCACCAAGCCACGTATCTCGGTTACAAGGCCAATAATCTGCTTCGCCCGCCTTATTGATTTTTGGGTTCCGCGAAGACGACGGAACTTTGCCTTTCCAACATCCGACTGTCAAGCATAGGGTTGATGCCCCACCGGGTGGTGGTTCGCGGTATGCGAGAGTCTCGCGCCAACCCGGCTATGGTCATTTGCCAATACTCTTGAATCCCCCCGACGGCGGCGGCTGATGCGGCGGGGTCTTGTTCTGCTGCAATTGCTCGACGCCGCTCTTGAACTGCTGGCCCGATGGCGGCGGCAAACCCGGCGGCGTCTCGTCTTCAATGGTATTCAGGAGTGTGCCTGCCTGGATTTCTGCTTCCTGTCGCGTCATCGCTGTTTCAAACTCGGTTTGGTTGTGCCGCAGTTTTCGCAGGAGCAGCTTGCCCTTGCTCAGTCCGCGCAGACTGATCTGGAGAAACTTGCCGCCGACGAATGTGTCTCCCGGTTGGAGCAGTCCGAGTTGCTTGCCTTGGGCGTCGAGGATGCGAATAAGGCCCGCCAGGCAGATGATCTGCGGCGGGCCGCGTCGAATGGCCATACCAGCGGTGCCTTCGATCGCTGCGGTGATGCCGCCGGTCCGGATGGTGCCGCCGCCGATGCCTTTTTGCATGTCGAACAGCAACACGCCTTCACGCAGTTCAAACTCCCGTTTCTCAGGATTGAACGTGAAGAGTGAGTTGGAGCCGAGCCGCGTGATCGTTGTGTCTTCAAACTCGATCTCAGCTTGGGACTTCTGGCCGGTCCGCAACACGTCCGCGCCGCGCACGACGTCTTTCAGTTTCGCGGGGCGTTCGGCGGAGTTGGTCGCTTGATAGCGGACGTCGTTGTTGGTTTCGGTGACCGTCGCCTGGCCGAGCGGTTTGGCTTGCGCGACGCCGGTCAGCCAGCCGCAAGCGAGGGCGATTGCGGCCAGTGTCGTGGCGGCCAGATGCAGGTCGAACCGGTTGTTGTCGAACGTCATGGCTTTCATAGTCACTCCACGGTCACGCTCTTGGCGAGGTTGCGCGGCTTGTCCACGTCGCAACCGCGCAGCACGGCGATGTGATAGGCAAGTAGTTGAAGCGGCACAACCGCCAGCAGCGGGTAGAAATAATCGGTGGTTGGCGGCACGTAGATGACGTCGTCGGCTTTGGTGGCAATGTGCGTGTCGCCTTCGGTGGCGATGGCGATGATGGGGCCTTTGCGCGCCTTAATCTCCTCGATGTTACTGAAGGTCTTCTCGTAAACCGCGTCGCGAGGACAGATGAACACGCTGGGCACCTCCGGCGAAATGAGCGCGATGGGGCCGTGTTTCATCTCGGCCGACGGGTAGCCTTCGGCGTGGATGTAGGAGATCTCCTTCAGCTTGAGCGCGCCTTCGAGCGCGATGGGGTAGTTGAACTGTCGGCCAAGGAAGAGAAAATCCTTGGCGTGCTGGTATTTTTCGGCGATCCGGCGGATGTGATCGTTCTGCTTCAGCACTTGCTGAATCTTGCCGGGGATGGCTTCCAGTTCGCGAATCGCGGCATGGCCCTGCGTCGCCGACAAGTGGCGGATGCGGCCCATGTAGATCGCCAGCAGCGCCAGCACGGTCAATTGAGAGACGTAGCTCTTGGTCGCCGCAACGCCGACTTCCGGGCCGGCGTGCATATAGACGCCGCCGTCGGCTTCGCGGGCGATGGTGGAGCCGACGACGTTGACGATGGCCAGTGTCTTGTGGCCTTTGCGTTTGCTCTCGCGCAGGGCGGCCAGCGTGTCGGCAGTCTCACCGCTCTGGCTGATGACGAACACGAGCGTGCCCTTGTCCACCGGCGGATTGCGGTAGCGGAACTCGGAGGCGTATTCGACCTCCGCCGGCACGCGGGCGAGTTCCTCGAACAGGTATTCGCCGACGAGCGCCGCGTGCCAAGCCGTGCCGCACGCGCAGAAGATGACGCGATCCACGGCGCGCAGTTGGCTGGCGGTCATGTTCAAGCCGCCGAAGCGCGAAGTGGATTCCTCGTGGTTGATGCGGCCGCGCAGGGCGTTCTGGACGGCCTGCGGTTGCTCGAAGATTTCCTTGAGCATGAAATGCGCGAACTCGCCTTTTTCGGCGGCGTCGGCGTTCCACTCGACACGGCTGATCTGGCGGCTGACCGCGCCGTCGGTGAGGCTGCTGATTTGGAAATTATCGCGCGTGACGACGGCGACGTCGAAGTCGTTGAGATAGACCACGTCGCGGGTGTGGGCGACGATGGCGTTGACGTCGCTGGCCAGAAAGTTTTCGCCTTTGCCGACGCCGAGCACCAGCGGCGAACCGCGCCGCGCACCGACCATTAGTTGCGGATGGTCTTGGTGCATGACGGCGATGCCGTAGGTGCCGATCACTTCGCTGAGTGCGTTGCGGATGGCGTTGACAAGCCGCTCGTCGCCGTCGGCGACGGGCAACTGGTCGTAGTAATGGCCGATCAACTGCGCGAGCGCCTCGCTGTCGGTGTCGGAGCGGAAGGTGTGGCCCAGCTTGGTGAGACGTTGTTTGAGCGCGGCGTAGTTCTCGATGACGCCGTTATGGACGAGCGCGAGCCGGCCGGATTGGTCGAAATGCGGATGCGCGTTGGCGTTGGTGGGCGGTCCATGCGTGGCCCAGCGCGTGTGGCAGATGCCGACGGAGCCGGGCAGGGGGGTGTCCGCCAGCGCGGGCGCGAGTCCTTCGTTGATCTTGCCGACGCGCTTGACGGTGCGAAGCTGGCCGTTGGCGAGCATGCTCATGCCCGCGGAGTCGTAGCCTCGATACTCCAACCGTCGCAACCCCTCCAGCAGCAGGGGTTCGGCGGGCCTTTGGCCGATGTAACCAACGATGCCGCACATAGGATTAGTTAGGTTCCGTCAACAACGAAAGATTGCCTCTGAACGGATGACGGATATACTAACCGCCAGATTCCTGCGAGGGAAAAAACATGCGACCTCATACACGACTCTTCAGCAACAAGAACGTCCTGTCCGTCATTATGGGCGGCGGCCAGGGCCAGCGGCTTTATCCGCTCACCAAGGAGCGCGCCAAACCGGCCGTGCCAATCGCTGGCAACTACCGCCTCGTGGACGTGCCGGTGAGCAACTGCATCAACTCCGGCCTCAAGCGCATTTATGTGTTGACGCAGTTCAACTCTGTCTCGCTCCATCGCCACATCCAGCAGAGCTACACGTTCGACGCGTTCAGCGAGGGCTTTGTGGACATCCTTGCCGCCCAGCAGACACCGGAGCACGCGGGTTGGTATCAGGGCACCGCCGACGCCGTGCGGCAGAACTTCCGCCACCTCCTTTCGGCGGGCGGCGACTTGATCCTGATTCTATCCGGCGACCAGCTTTACCGCATGGATTTCCGGCCGATGCTTGAGCAGCACATCCAGCACGGCGCCGACATCACCATCGCCACGCTGCCCGTGCCCCGCAAGAGCGCTTCCTCGCTTGGCATTATGCAGGTCAACGCAGACAAACGAATCGTGCGGTTCGTTGAGAAGCCAAAGGAAGAGAAGGTGCTTGAAGAACTGAAGATGAGCGGGCCGCTGATGACCGAGATGCACTTGGGCAACGACAGCGACCACTTTCTCGCCTCCATGGGCATCTATGTTTTCAACCGCGACGTGCTCATCAAGGAACTGGACAACGACAAGACCGACTTTGGCAAACACATCATCCCCGACGCCATTGGCAAGCGCGCCGTCTTCGCTTATCTCTTCAAGGGCTTCTGGGAAGACATCGGAACCGTGCGGAACTTTTTCGACGTGCATCTGGCGCTGGCGAAGCCAAAGCCGCCGTTCGATTTTTACGACGCGCACGCGCCGGTCTATACCCACCCGCGCTTCTTGCCGGGGAGCATTGTCAGCGACAGCCAGATCTACGAGACGATTGTTGCTCCCGGCAGCGTCATCCATCCGTCGGCCCTCCGGCATTGTGTGATCGGTGTCCGCTCCAAGATCGGCAAGGGATCGAGATTACACGATGTGGTCATGATGGGCGCCGACTACTACCAGGATGACAAGGAACTTCACGCGGACGACCGGGAACATCTGCCACACATCGGCATCGGCCATGACTGCGTCATCGAGCGCGCCATCCTCGACAAGAACGTTCGCATTGGCGACGGCGTCCACATCAGCCCCGCTGGCAAGGATGCCAACATGGACCATCCGCTCTATTGCATCCGTGACGGCATCGTATGCATTCCAAAGAACTCCATCATTCCCTCCGGCACGAAGATCTAGAGGAACGACAGATGGTAATTGATGGGGATATGGCAATGAGGTGGCAGCGAGGAGTATGACAACCGCTGACGCGACAAAACCGCTGGCCTCGGTCACCCTGTTGGGTTCAGTGACACAACGAGCGGTCAATGCCATCCGTCTGCCGATCTGCGAAAACTGTTTTTCCATCGGTCGCGACAAGGACAATCACCTGAGTTTGCCCCATGATGCCGCGGTTTCGCGGCACCACTGCGCCATCAGCGTAGTGGGAGGAACGTTTCAACTCAAGGACCTCAACAGCAGCAACGGCACCTACCTCAACGGCAAGCGCGTGCAGGGCACGGTGTCGCTCACGCTGCCCGCGCAAGTGACGGTTGGCCAGAGCCGGTTGCTCGTGGCTCCGGAACAAACCGACAACGCCAGCGAAACCCAATGCGAACAAGCCACGTTTTGCGGCAGCGGCAGCATTGTGATTCCGGCGAAAGCAGTGTTTGAACGGCGTTCGGAAGCCTTCATGGTGGTGGATGTCATCGGCTCCACTCAACTCGTGAAGCAAAACGAGGCGCAGTTCGCCGCGATGATCGTAACGATGGGCAAAATTCTCCAGCACGCGCTGCGCGCCGAACCGGAACCATTCCTCCAGTGCGCTGGCGACGGTTTCCTCGCGTGCTTCGGCAAAGCCGAGGCGGCTTTGAAAGCCGCTCTCGATCTCGGCCCTCGTCTGGTTGCGCGGCACAACCCGGTGCCGCCTCTGTCCGTTGCGTTGCACTGGGGGTCGGCCAGTTTGTCGCCCACCGGCGAGCGCACCGGTCAGGATGTGTATGGTGTGTTCGCGCTGGAAAAGGTGCGTCACGCCGGGCCGGAACTGGTGCCGGCTCAGACGGTCGCCGGCATTCGACAACTTGTCGTCATGTCCGAACGGTTCCGGTCGAAGCTCGACCCCGTGCGACAGCAACAAACAGAATCGGTTGGCCGCTACCGGCTCAAAGGTCTCGACGGAGAACAACAGGTGTTCCGTTGGGTGGAGACGGAAGAGCCGCTACCAGCGTAGCGCGACCTCCACCGTTTCGCCTTCCGCCACGCACACTGTCTCCGCGAGAGCCAGCCGAACCTCAGTGCCGTCACGTTTCAGCGACGCAGGGATGGCACGGTCGCTGACAGTAACCTTCGCGATTGGCCCCTTTGCCATTGACGGAATCTCGAACACCAGTTCCTGAAGCCGGAGTTTGCCGTGGCGTAACTCGATGCGCTCGTGCTGAAAGTCGCCTTTGTGTTTCTGGATGAACAATCCCCAGCCTTCGGAAGCGGTGAAGAACGAGCGGTGGTCCGCCGGCTGCCAGCGCGGTCTGAAGCCCAGCACGCCTTTGGGGCCGTCGAGAATCTGACCCTGGCTCGCGATCAGCAACGACCACGAACTCAGCGCCCGCGCGTAAAACTTCCCGCACTCCAGCTCGTTGAACGGATTGCCGCCGGGGCCGGAGTTCAGGCCGTCGCGTTTGCGGCCGTCGTAACGGCTGCGCGCCATCTTCACGATGCGGCGCGCGGCTTCGATCTCGCCCTCGAACACCATCAGCCCGGCGGTGGAGTATTCAATGCCTGTCCAGACTTCGTCGGAGTAAAGCATGAACGGTTTCGGCCGGTCGTTGTGCGGCCACGTGCAAATCAGCAGGCCGCCTTCGTCGTCGGGGATGTAGCGGCGCGGGTCTTGTTTGAAGCCGGCGAACTTCTCCCGGAAGTTGTGGCGCATGATGGCGTCGGCTGCCTTGCGCACGCGCTCCGGCGGATAGAGATAGCCGAGGCCAAGCTGGTGTGCCCACCATTGGCCGAGCAACTGGTCGCTCGCGCAACCGTTGTTGTAGTCGCGGCCCGGCGGCGTCTCCGGAATCTGGATGTAGTATTCGCCATTCCAAAGCTTCGCGTCCTGGTTCTTCGTGCCAGCTTCGCGCACCGCCCGCCAGCGCGAGGCGGCCTCGGCGTCTTTCATCACGAGCGCCAGCTTCTCGGCGGCGGCGAGCGCAGCGAGATACTGTGAGCCGATGAACGTGTTCGCGCCGGTGACGGCGGTGTCGTAGGTGTTCCACTGTTGGCCGGCGGGCACGCCGTCGTGGTCGGCATCATACTTCTCGATCATCCAGTCGGTGGCTTTCTTCAGGCCGGGCCAGATTTGTTTCAGAAACTTCTCGTCCGGGCTTAGCTGATGCTCGCGCAGCGCGGCGACGATCACGGCGCAGTGGCCGTCGGCAAACGCGTTGTGCGGCCCGTGCTCGCGGTGCGAGGTCTCGCCGTCGGGGTGGAGGTAGGTGATGAAGTTGGAGACGCGCAGGTTGCGGCCGACCTCCGGGAACAGTCGCGCGTGGGACTGCGCGTAATTCCAGACGTGGGTGCAGTTGAGCGGACAACAGCCGTAACAACCCTCGAAGCCAGCGAAGTAGCCGTCCTCCGACCACCAGCAGGTCGGTCCGCGGAAGATGACCGATTGCGACGTCATCGCGTCGAGGAACTCCTCCGGCAGGTTCGACTGGTAAAGCGTCTCGTGATAGAGCCGCGTGCGTTGCCAGAGCGCGTCGGCGTTGGCGGCGACGTGGCGCGCGACGGCCAGCGCGTCGGGCCAGCGTCGGGCGTAAAGGTTGCCCTCGTGGTGGAACCGCTCGACGTTTGGAAAATGCCACGCCAGCACGAACGTCGCCGTGCGTTCCTCGCCGGGTTGCAGCTTGAGCGGCACGCTGAGCGCGGCGTTGAATGTCTCGCCTGCCACGCTCTCGTCGGAGTCGTCGCCGGGCTTGAGACCGTTGATGATTTCCTCGCGCGAAGTCCAGCGCGGTGTGGCGATGGCATTGTCATCGAGCGCCGCCAGCGTCATCGTGCCCCAGCCGGGCGAGCAGGGAATGAGACGCTCGCCGTTTTTGAGCGGTTCGCCCCGCGCTGATGCGAGCAATGCGGCGGCCCAACTCCACGGCAGGTTCTTCGCGAGCGCGAAGATGACGCGGCCTTTGCCGAGCGGGCAGGAGATCAACAGCGGATTGCCGTTCGGAGCGGTGACGAGCGCGCGGCAGCCTTTTTCGCCGTCGCGGAAACCTTGCAGTCGAGTGTAGCTCGTGACGTTCCACGGCTCGGTCACATCCTTCAACGTCGCGGGGAACTCCGCGTCGAGCTTGGCGCTGCCGGCGGCAGAGAAGGGCAGGGTGATGGCGTTGGCGGCGGCACGGACAGGCGAGCCGAGCGTGAGGATGGCGTCGGGCGTGATGTCGGAGAACACGATCTGGTCCACGTTGATGTGGCCCCAGCCGCCGGAGTGGCGGTCCACGATTTCGATGACAGCTTCCCTTCCCTTGAACTCAGCCACGTCCCAGCTCGCAGGCTCAAGCTGCTCGCGGTTCTTGCCGGTGGCAGTGCGGACGACCTTGCCGCCGACGCGCAGGTTCATGCACGTCTCGCCCTTGTGACCGCCGCCGCCGATGAGGAAGCCGATGTAGCGCTTCTCGATGGTGAACTTCTTCGAGGTGAGCGTGCCTTGCGGTTTGTCGTTTGGCAGGAATGTGTTGACGAGCCGCTTGCCGGCGAAACCGCTGACTCTCTGCTGGCCGGCGTGCGTGCCGGTGGACGGGGCTTTGCCGAACGCCTCGCCGGTGACGGTCCAGCCGTCGTAGTTCGGCTTCTCGAAATCCTCGAACACCGTAAACAGCTTCTTCATCTCCTTCGGGTTTCCGCGCAACGCGGCGAGGTTGGCGAAGAACGACGGCGACACCGCGCTGGCGATGGCCACGCCGCCGGTCTTGGCGATGCGCACGAGCGTTTCAGCGGCGGGCGGCGAGAGCGCCGGCAGCTCCGAGAAGAAGAACATCTCCGGCCCCGGCACGACCTCGCCGGTGCGACCGCGCACTTTCACGGGGCAGGTCGGAACCGGCTCCGCCGCCTTCTCCATCGCGATGGCCGTCATGCCCGCCTCGCGCACGGCGCGGTTGCGGTTGCGGCCGTAGCCGGAAAACTTGACGCCTTTGATAGTGCCGCTGCCGTTGCTGCCGATGGCATTCTGGCACGCGCCGATGAGCGAAAGCTCGACGGGCGTCGAGCTGGTGTTGCGGGCTGTGAAGCGGAAGATGGCGCACGGGATTGAGGAGTTGGCGGTGTCGGTTGGGATGAGCGGATTGAAAGCTTCCAGCCGCAGCGCAACGGGCAGCGCGGGATCGCTGAAGTCGAGCCGCGCGATGGGATAGCCGCCCTCGTAGGTCAGCGACGCGACCGGCGTGAGCGGTTCTTCCGGCACGGTCTGGAGCACGCGCAACATCGCCGGCTTGTCGCCGCTCTTGACGCGCACGGCGAAGAAGCTGTCGGGCACGCGCGTCTCGCTGAGGTTGTTGAAAATCTGCCAGACACCGAGCCGCCCCTGGCCGTCGAGCCAGACGGTGCCGGTGCCAATGCCGCCGATGGGCATCGAGACAGCTTCGAGGTTAGCGCCGCGATAAACGCGCGGCGGCGTCAGCGGATAACGCCACGACTTCGGCAGCTTGGGCGTGGTAAGCGCAGCGGCGGGCGGGATGGCGGCCGCCTGCGCGCGAAGCAGTTCGTTGCCGGCGGCAATCCCGGCGGTGCCGACAGCGACGGTATGGAGGAACTTGCGGCGGGTGAGTTCGGGTGGCAACGGCGGCCGGCAGCGACCGCCACAACAGCAATTCTCGTCAGGCATGGTGTTCTCCTTGCTCGTCTGAATTGAGCGCATGGTGCCGAATCCATGCGCATAGTCAAGGCGAGCTTCTCGCGAGTAGCAGGTCAGTTTGAAACGCAGCGTTTCAAAACTCCTGCTCCGTTATGGTCTTGAACTTCCGTATGTGTCCACCTAGCCTGCCGCTGAGAGGAAACCATGTCCACCACCTGGCAAACCGCCCGCGTCTTCATCAGCAGCACCTTCCGCGACATGCACGCGGAGCGCGACCATCTGGTCAAGACCGTCTTCCCGGCGTTGCGCGAGCAGTTGGCCAAATATCGCGTCCACCTCGTGGACATTGACCTGCGCTGGGGCGTCACCCAGGAACAATCCGACAACGACCTCGCCCTCGACCTCTGTTTGGAGCAGATCGAAGACTGCCGGCCGTTCTTCATCGGCTTGCTGGGCGAACGCTACGGCTACGTGCCCAAACGCTTCAACCAGGAGGCCCTCTCCCGCTACGGCTGGGTGCAGCATTACACCGACAAGAGCATCACCGAGCTGGAAATCCTCCACGGCGTGCTGCGCCAGCCGCGGATGCACGACCACGCCTTCTTCTTCTTCCGCGACCCGGCCTTCAAACACGACGTGCCGCCGCCCAAGCGCGCCGAAGTCGAGGCCGAGGATGCCGAGTCCGCGCAGAATCTGGAACGGTTGAAACAAGACATCCGCGCCGCCCGGCTGCCGGTGCCGCCGGTGGAGAACTACCCGTGTCACTATCGCGGCTTGCGGATCAACCGTCGCTTGGCGGCAGCGGCGCTGGACGAAACGGCGCGGCGGACGCTGGAGCAGCTCGCGCCCGGCGGCATCGTAGGCCCGGCCGAATACGCCCGTCTCAGCGGCCGGCTGCTGGAAGTCGTCAACAAAGAGGGCGTGGTTTATCTGGCTGGCTTGGAGGCGTTCGGCCAGCGCGTTCACGATCAACTCTGGCAAGCCATCCAAGCCGAACTGAAACTGCCGGAGAAACCGCCCGCCGAGGCAGCCGCCGCAACCGATCCGCTGGCCGAGGAAGCGGACTACCACGAGCGGTTCATGGAATCGCGCCTGCGGGTGTATGTGGGCCGCGAGAGCATCCAGCAACAGTTGCTCGCCTACGCCAACAGCGACGATACCAAACCGCTGCTGGTGACAGGCCCATCGGGCACGGGGAAGTCCGCTGTCCTCGCTCGCTTCGTTCAATCTCTGCAATCCGAGTCCACCATTCCGCATTCCGCACTCCGCATTCCGCATTTTGTCGGCGCTAGCCCAAACTCCACCAGCCTGCGCCAGATGTTGCGGCGGTTCTGTCTGACCTTGCGAAACAAGTTCGGCTACACCGACCAGCGCACACGCGAAGGACAGCAACCGGAAACCATTCCTGCCGAAGTGCTGGAGGAAACCAACAAGCTGGTCTCCACCTTCCAAGATTTCCTCAAGCGGGTGCCGGCGGACGTCCGCGTGGTCATCGTCATTGACGCGCTGAACCAGTTGGATGAGACCGACAACGCTCAGGCGCTCCATTGGCTGCCGTGGCAACTGCCGCCAAACGTGAAGATGGTGCTGAGCTGCATTGAGGAAGAGCGGGAAGAGGTAAGAGGTAAGGGGAGAGCGGCGGAGGCGGAGGAGATTAACAGGGAAGACGGGAAGTCGGGAAGTTCCGCAGAGCCTTCGCGTCCTCGCGCCTTCCCTGTTCAATCAAATTCTGCGCGCCAGCCATCAGTCTTGTCGGCTTTCCAGCATCGTCCCCACATCCGCCTCCAGGTGGAGCCGCTGACGGATGCGGAACGGCTGGAGATCGTCCGGGCGGTCCCGTCGTTGTCGGCCAAGACGCTCGATGACGCGCAGATCGCCCTGCTGCTGGAGAATCCCGCCACGCGTAACCCGTTGTTCCTGTTGGTGGCGCTGGAGGAGTTGCGCGGCTTCGGCTCGTTCGAGCGCCTCAACGACCGCATCCGCGCCTTTCCGCGCGAAGGCGACACACTGTCGGCCATCTTCCAACAAGTCATCGAGCGGCTGGAGGAAGAGTTTGATCCAACCCTCGTCCGCCGCCTCCTCAGCCTCCTAGCCTGCGCCCGCATCGGACTGTCCGAGCAGGAACTGCAAGAACTGCTCAGCGGCCAACCATCAACATCCGCCATTCCGCATTCCGCACTCCGCACTCCGCAATCGCCTTTACAAGACTCCAATACTCCACCACTCCATCACTCCACATCCGACTTCTTCCCCGTTCTCCGCCAACTCCGTCCCTATCTCCAATATCGCGGCACGCTGGTGGACTTCTACCATCGCAACCTGTTCAAGGCGGTGCGTGAGCGTTACCTCGGTAACGCAGACACTCCTGTCTGCGACGCTCCCGCTCCCAGCGCCTTCCAATCCTTCCACTACGAACTCGCCAACTACTTCCGCAGCAAGTCCGATCCAACAAGCGACAAGCAATGGAAAGGCGAAAGCCCACGTCCATTTCTGGAAGTGGTCTTCCACTTGGCCGGTGCGCGACTCGATGACGAACTTTGCGGCACTCTTTGCGACCTACGCTTCGTGGAGGCGCGATGTCCTTTGGGCCAAGTGTTTGAGTTGCAGGGCGACTATCGGCTCGCGCTTAAAACGTTGCCTGAAGCTCAGCCGGAACTCGTGGAGGAACGGCGGCGGCAGGAACGCGCAGCCCTCTGGACGGCGGACATCATTGAGTATTCTCGCCGGTGCAACGCTGGTCAGACACCACCACTGCTGGAAAACATCCCGTCGGTGGAACCGTGGAGCGACGGGCGGATCGAGGAGGAGTGTCGGCGGATCATCGAACATCCGTCGCGACTGGACCGCTTGCGCGAGTTTGCGGGTTTCGTGGAATCGGAGTGCTATTCCCTCATCGGGTTTGGCAAGCGGCCGGGGTTTGTGGCGCAGCATGCTTTCAATCACTCGCCGGGCGGCTCCGTGCATGACGCGGCGGCCCGGACGATTGGCCAGGCGCGAGAGCCGTTGCTGTTGCGGCAGTGGCCGCCGTCAGCCCGTCACAATCCGAAGCCCGCCTTGCGGCGCACCCTCGAAGGACATGGTGTCAGTGTCGAGAGCGTGAGCGTGACGGCCGACGGCCGGCGCGCGGTGTCTGGGAGTTGGGACAAGACGCTACGGGTTTGGGACCTGGAAAGCGGGGCGTGTTTGCGCGCTCTCGAAGGCCATAGCAGCGATGTCAAGTGCGTGAGCGTGACGGCCGACGGCCGGCGCGCGGTGTCGGGGAGTAGGGACAAGACACTACGGGTCTGGGACCTGGAAAGCGGAGCGTGCCTGCGCATCCTCAAAGGCCACAGCAGCGCGGTCAGCAGCCTGGGCGTGACGGCCGACGGCCGGCGCGCGGTGTCTGGGAGTTGGGACAAGACGCTTCGGGTTTGGGACTTGGAGAGCGGACAATGCCTGCGCACCTTGGAAGGCCACAGTGCCAGTGTCTGGAGCGTGAGCGTGACGGCCGACGGTCGGCGCGCGGTGTCCGGGAATTCGGCCAGCAGGCCCGGCGATCGGCGCGTGGTGTCCGGGAGTGATGACGGCGCTCTTCGGGTTTGGGACTTGGAGAGCGGACAATGCCTGCGCACC
>JAPLTX010000002.1 GCA_026397915.1 Verrucomicrobiota bacterium | reverse complement strand
CGTGTCATAAGATTGAGTGTCACCGGTGTCGCCGGCGGCGGTTACTTGCCGCGCGCGGCCTCCAGCGCCAACACAGCGTAAGCGGTCACCAGCGCCGGATCGGATTCTTCCCAACGCCCGGACTTGTTGACCCAAAAACTCCCGTCGCGCTGCATCGTCAGCAGCGCCTCGGTCATCTCCTTGCGCCAGTCGTGCGCGACGCCCTTGTCGTCGGTGATCGTCGCCTCGCCGAACGCGTCGAGCGCCTTGGCCATTGCGTGCAGGTAGTAAAAGTGGCCCTGCTCGCCCATGCCGGGATTCTCCTTGAACGTCCAGTGAGTGCGAATCCATCCGAGCGCCGCCTGTGTGCGCTTGTCCTCCTTGCCGAGCTTGGCGTAGAGCAGGCTCTTGAAACCGGCGTAGGTCATCGAGCCATAGGAACGGAAACTGATGCGGCCGGTCGCGTTGGTGACGGCACCGCCGCGCGTCTCGTTCGGCGCGTAGTAAAACCCGCCGGCGTCCGCGGGGTTCAGTGAGGCGTTGGTGTTCACCGATGGCAGGTTCTGGCAGCGCGCGAGAAACGCCAGCGCCTTTTCCCAATGCAACTGCGACTCCTTCCGCTCCGTGTCGCTGGCCTTGAGCGCCTTGATCTGCTCCGACATGTGCAGCGCCTCCAGCGCGAACGCCGTGTTCGACAGATCGGGGCGCTGGCTGCGGCCGTAGCCGATGCCGCCGTAGCGTGGGTCGTCCTTCGAGACGCTTTCAGTCTCGTCAAACTGCGAGTGCAGCAGATACGCGCGGGCGTTGCGGATGACCTCCGTGTGCTCCGGCTTGTTTGCAGCGACGAGCGCCATCAGGCAGATGGCGGTCGAGTAGTTCGGATACGGGTCCATCGGCGGGCCGCCGTAAATCGTGCCGTCGGGCTTCGCGTTGGAAAGGATGAACTTCAGCCCGCCGGCGATGCGCTTCTCATAGTCCGGCGTCAAGCCGCTTGGCGCTTGGAGGAACGCAAGCGTCACCAGCCCGGTGATGCCCGGATGTTTCCGCCACGAGCCGTCCGGCTGTTGTTGCTGGCCGAGATACTCCATGCCGCGGGCAATGGCCCGGTCGCACTCCTGCTTCAGCGAGATGTCGAGGGCCGCCGCGACCGCCGCGCTGCCGAGCAGCGCGCTCATGAGCAGTGTTTTCCTCATGACCCGTCACGCTAGGGGAGCCGCCCGGCGAAGTCAATCGCGCGCAGCGGTTGGGTTTTAGGCTCGCTCGCAGCAGAATCTCCGTCACCAGCCGATGCCCGGCAATGAATCCATCAAGAATCAGGAAACGACCCCGACGATGAACAGCGTAAGGAGGTGTGTGTATGGATGGTCGTCTGATTTCGGCATGAAGAAGTTTTGGCGATTGTTTCGGCCTATTGTTTGCTCTTCTTCTACGGTGTTTCTTTCGGTCCGTAATACCGCCGGTATTTGTCTTTTGCGATATGCTCACTTACAACCTCAAACGAGGCTGCATCTGCGCCTTCGATAGGGAAGCCATTCCAATAAGCTCGGTTCTTATCTTTCGCATACTCACCATTCAAGATGACAAAAGATTCATAGTCGCAAGTCACAATCCGACCACCGACAACATCTCCGGCATAATAGGCTTTTGAGTCCTTTGCCCACACGCCTTGGAGCAACTCAAAACTCGAAATATCCCGGACATGCAATGCATCAAACCTGACATAGACATCGTTCTTGTCTCGAGCCCAAGCGTCCTTGCTTAACGGCTGAAATGTTTCGGGATCTGCTCCTGGAATCTCCGCATTGATGAGAAACACCCGTTTTGCGTCACGCCAATAGTAATAACCTTGGAGATGCCGGAACGATGCGGGATCAGCCTTTTCTATCCTATGTCCCCAGTAGTAAACGCTGTTCTTGTCCGCCGCGAACTGCCAATTGCCAAGCCGGCGAAATGATGCCGCATCGGCACCTTCAACAGGCGTAACACGCATGAGAACAGCCTCGTCCCAACTGATAAACACCCACTTTCCGTTTTCTTTGTGGTAGCCCTCAGAGCAGCCAGCGATTAAAGCGTAAATCAGGAGAAGAAGGCCGAGCAAACCGCCAGAGATCATGAGTCGGTAGGGTGTGAACACAGTCTCGGCGGACTTCAACGGCTGGAGGATTGGCGGGATGCTTGGATCGGATGGCATGGCAGGTTGCTTTCCTGGCGCGGAGTGTAGGACGGCCCGATGCTTTCGTAAACGGGGAAATGTGGCGGGGATGGTTTCCACTTGTGTTATCCGCACTCGCGACCTACCCTCGCGCGTCGTTTTTTCGACCAACTCAGTTTCAACCGGAAGGACAACAACATGCAGACCAGCCGTCGAACTTTTCTCAAGCAGATCGCCGCTTCCACCGTCGTCGCGCCGTTTATTCTCCCCTCGCACATCTGGGCGGCGCAGACGAAGCCCAGCGCAAAGCTGACGATGGGCTTCATCGGCATGGGCAAGCAATCGCGCGGTCTGCTGGGCGGCTTCCTCGGGCAGGACACGCAGGTGCTTGCGGTCTGCGACGTGGACACCACCCGCCGTGAGAACGCCAAGAAGCGCGTGGACGACTATTATGCCCAGCGGCCGGAACTGAAAGTCAGTGGAAGCTGCGCGGCCTACAACGATTTTCGCGAGATCATCGCCCGCAAGGACATTGACGCCGTCTGCATCGCCACGCCGGACCATTGGCACACCATCATCACGCTGGCGGCGTTGCGCGCTGGCAAGGATGTGTATTGCGAGAAGCCGCTGACGCACAACATCCACGAGGCGGTGCAGGTGATGCGCGCTGTGGCCGCCAAGAGGCGCGTGCTCCAGACCGGCTCGATGCAGCGGTCGAGCAAGGAGTTTCGCATTGCGTGCGAGCTGGTGCGCAACGGCGCCATCGGCAAGATCACGCACGTCGAGTGTCAGTTCGGCGACCCGGCCGTGCCCTGCGATTTGCCGGAAGAGGCGATGGAGCCGGGTCTGGACTGGAACTTCTGGCTCGGTCCCGCGCAGGTGCGCCCCTACAATTCCGTCCTCAGCCCGCGCGGCATGCACGATCATTTCCCCGCTTGGCGCAAATACCGCGAGTTTGGCGGCGGCATGGTCACCGACTGGGGTGCGCATCATCTGGACATCGCGCAATGGGGCCTCGGCATGGACAACAGCGGGCCGGTGGAGATATTGCCGCCGGCGGAGAAGGACGCCAAGCGCGGCGCGAAGCTGGTCTATGCCAACGGCATCACCGTTGAGCACAAGGATGGGTTCGGCGTCCACTTCTTCGGCACGGAGGGCGAGGTGCAGGTCAACCGCGGCAAGTTCACCATGAAGCGCGGCAGCGAGATGATTGCCTCCTACACCGGCAACAAGAGCAGCGAGGCGGACAAGAAGACCTCCTGCATGGCGCAGGTGCAGATAGCCGAGAAGCAGTCCTTGCAGAAGGCGAAGATCAAACTCTACGAGAGCAAGAGCCACCTCGGTGATTTCCTGGAGTGTGTGAAGTCTCGCAAGAAGCCGATCACGAGCGAGCAAGTGGGCGCGCATTCCGCCATCTGCTGCCACCTGATGAACCTGGCCTACTTCCACAACCAGAAGCTCAAGTGGGATCCCAAGAAGTTCGTCTTCGTCAAGGGCACAGGCGATCCGAAGTGGCTGACGCGCGACTATCGCGGCCCGTGGAAGGTGTAGCGTTGGCCGATGCCGTTGTAGCGTCGGGCGTCTCGCCCGATGGCTTGCGCGCTTTCAGGAAATCGGGCGAGACGCCCGACTCTACAACTCTCTCGATTTCATCCGAGCCGCGCACGCTGAAGCGCGAACTCCAACCTGACTGCGTGAATGGCTAGTAGAGGACCTGCTTCGCGTAGTCAATCATCCCCTGGAAATCAATCACGACCACCGGCTCGTCCCCGACCACCCACGCATCGTGACCGGCGGGCAATAGTGAGACATCGCCGGCTTTGCAGTCGAACTCCCAGCCGTCGTCCATCCGCACCCGCATCACACCGGAGACATGATACTGGAAGTGCGGCGCCTCACAGCTCTCGGTCTTGGCGATGGGCTGCACGCAAGTCGCCCAGGTCCAACCAGGCTCAAACGTGGCTCGCCCGACGGTGGCGCCGCCGATCTTGACCAGTTCCAGCCGGCCTTTGGGAAACTCACGCACCTCGTCCGGCTCGGCGAAACCTTTACACTCAGGCTTTTTCATAGGATTTGAAGGGATGTTTGGGGGGTTGTGCCGCTCAGGCAAAATCCTCACGCGTCGCGTTCGGATTGCGTTCTCGGTGTTGCCGGCGTGCCTTTTTCATGGGCTGATCGAACTGCGGCGACAGCCTAGCAGCGGCTCGCGTGAGCGCAAGTGCAAACCCCTCGCTGCGACTTGCTCGTCGTGGATTGCACAGCCCTCAGCCGGAAGCCGGCCGCCACCGCATGGCCATGAGGATGGCTTGGCAGAGGCCTTTACATCAGGCCCTTTACTCCTTGCGCGAGCCGTTGCGAATCCACACGTAGGCCTGGTGATTCAGATCGTCGCAGATGCGGGAATGGAGTTTGTCTGCGTCGCTCGCTTTCATCTTATTGAGAACGTCCTCGGTCGGATACTCCGTTGTGGTCTTGAATTCGCGGATGAAGCCACCATCCCTGCCGCTCACGCGCAGAGTGGCGGTGCCCTTGGTGTGATCTAAACGATAGCAAAATCGAAAGTCGGTGTCTTTGGGTTCATCAAACTTTGTAAGTAGTTTGAAGGAATTCCCATCGCCGCGCCCCTCTTTATTCAACTTCTGCTCGTTAGTTCCAAGGAACCAGCCCTCCCAGAAGGAATCGAGGGAATCTGCCTTTGGAGCGTCTTTCGTGATCGTCTTCCATTCAAACAGAATCCGGATCTTCTTGTTCAGAACCGGCCCCACATCCCCGGCCGCCTTCGGTTGCGCCGCGGTTGCGCCGCCTTCTGCGGCCCACGAGGCTTCATTGCTGGCGCCGAGAAGGGCGGCGATGCAGAGCGAATATATTCCAAGGAGCGCCTTGGCCGGGCTTCCGCCGGTTTTTGATCGTAGGGTGGTATTCATGGGGTGATATGAAGCGGTTGCGGTGATGGAGAGGTGGCTGGTCATGAGGATGGGTTGGCAGAGACGTTCACAGGAGGCCCTTTACTCCTTGCGCCAGCCGTTGCGAATCCATGCGTAGGCTTGGCGATGCAGATCGGCGTAGATGCCGGCAAAGATTTTGTCGGCATCGGTAGCCTTCATCTTATTGACAACGTCCTCGGCCGGATAGTTCGTTGTGGCCTTGAATTCGTGGATGAGGCCGTCATCCTTGTCGCTCATGCGTAGAGTGGCGGTGCCTTTGGTGTGATCGAAACGATAGCGAAAATGAAAGTCGGCGGCGTTGGCCGGGTCAGGCTCTATAAGTAGATCGAAGGTGTTTCCATCGCCGCGCCCCTCTGCATTCAACTGTTTCGTGCTGGGGCTAAGGAACATGACCACCCAGATGGAATCGAGGGGATCCCCCTTTGGAGCGCCTTTCGTGATCGTCGTCCGTTCAATCAGAATCCGGATGTTCTTGTTCCGAATCGTCCCCACATCCCCGGCCGCCTTCGGTTGCGCCGCGGTTGTGCCGCTTTCCGCGGCCCACGAGGCTTCATTGCTGGCAGCGAGAAGGGCGGCAATGCAGAGCGAGTATATTCCAAGGAGCGCCTTGGCCGGGCTTCCGCCGGTTTTTGATCGTAGGGTGGTATTCATGGGGTGATATGAAGCGGTTGCGATGATGGAGAGGTGGCTGGCCATGAGGATGGCTTGGCAGAGATGTTTACAGGAGGCCCTTTACTCTTTGCGCCAGCCGTTGCGAATCCACGCGTAGGCTTGGCGATTCAGATCGGCGTAGATGACGACAAAGAGTTTGTCGGCCTCGGTAACCTTCATCTTATTGAGAACGTCCTCGGTCGGATAGTTCGTTGTGGTCTTGAATTCGTGGATGAGGCCGGCATCCTTGCCGCTCATGCGCAGAGTAGCGGTGCCCTTGGTGTCATCGAAACAATAGCAAAACTGAAAGTCGACGTCTTTAGGCTCATCATGCTTTGTAAGGAGCTTGAAGGAATTCCCATCGCTGCGCCCCTCTGCTTTCAACTGCTCCTCGCAAGTTCCAAGGAACCAACCCTGCCAGAAAGAATTGAGGTAATCTGGCTTTGGACCGTCCTTCGCGATCGTCGTCCGTTTACATAGAATCCGGATGTTCTTGTTCCGAACCGGCCCCACATCCCCGGCCGCCTTTGGTTGCGCCGCGGTTGCGCCGCCTTCTGCGGCCCACGAGGCTTCATTGCTGGCACCGAGAAGGGCGGCGATGCAGAGCGAGTAAATTCCAAGGAGCGCCTTGGCCGGGCTTCCGTTAATTCTTGATCGTAGGGTGGTATTCATGAGGTCCTTTACTCTTTGGGCGAGCCGTTGCGAATCCACGCATAGACCTGGCGGTTCAGATCGGCGTAGATGTCCGCAACCTTGGTATCCTCGCCGTAAGGCTTGCTCGACTTGAACTCGCGGATAAACGCCCCATCCCCCTTGCTCACTCGCAGACTGGCAGTGCCTTTGACGTCATCCAAGCAATACAAGAATCTCAACTCTGTGCCGCTGGCGGCTACCGCCTCCTTGTCCGACAAAGGCAACAAAAGCTTGAATGTATTCCCATCGTTGCGCCCCTCTGCATCCAACTGCTCCTGGCACGTGCTGCGGAAATAGGCCATCCAGAAGGAATCAAGCGAATCCCCTTTGGGAGAGTCCTTCGTGATCGTCGTCTGTCCAAGCAGAATCCGGATGTTCTTATTCCGAACCGGCGCAGTATCCGCGGCCCACGAGGTTCCATTGCTGGCGGCAAGAAGGGCGGCGATGCAGAGTGAATATATTCCAAGGAGCGCCCTGGCCGGGCTTCCGCCAGTTCTTGATCGTAGGGTGGCATTCATGAGGCTTTATGAAAGTGAAGACAGTCCATCTAAGCAAAATCCACCCCAGTTCCGTTCCAACGGCACTCCCATTATCGTCAACAGGTCGGCTTGCATGGCCGGATCGAATCTTGCCGGCATTGTCGCCATTGCCCCGCCTGATGCAAGCGCGAAAAAATCTCCCCGCGTGGCAATGGCGCTACCCGCTTCCGTCAATGGATTAGGCGCCAATCCACAAAATCCGCGCTGGCACGGCGGGGGCGGATGGATTACAAAACAAGCCCGTTGCCGCGGCGAGTGGCGGCGGTGGAAGATGTTTTGTGTTTGCACGTCAAGGGCTGCAGCCTACAATGCCGACGAGAGTCGAACGAACCGAGGAGCCGCCCATGACACCCACTAAACCTTTAGCTGGGAAACAGAACGAAATCGGAGACCGGAGCCGGGGTAAGTGGCTTGTGGTCGCTGCCAGTAGAATGCGGCGTCTGTCAGGCATGAACAGGATTTCCTCGTGGATCAGCGTTTGGGGCGTCGGCTTGATGTTTCTTGCCGCCGGAACATTTCCCGCAGCCGGGGACACCTATCAGAATGCCATCACGCGCGCCAGCCAGTTCACGACCCTGCCGTGGGATACTCATTTGTTGACTGCTGCCGACGCCATCACGATCACCACCAACGGCTCGACCTATCTGGAGACGGTCAGCTTGATGAGCGACTTTGTTTGGACGAGTTTTTACCAGCCTCATGTCGGAGGCTTGATGACCAACACGGTGGGTCATGAATCGTGGGTCACTTTCGAGCCAGAATTGAAACAATACTTGAACGCCCGGACCAACGAGTTTTCAGCCGGTTTGAGCGGCGCCACCATGCGCGGAGAAATGGTGCTGGGCATGACCAACAGCGGCAGCCATGTTTGGGCCGTGCAGCTTTGGGTGCCGGTGGATGCCCTTTTCCGTCCGGCGATCAATTGGTCCCTCACTGACACTTGGACGGACACAAGTTGGGCCGGCCACGATACCAATGGGCCGTCCTGGTTTCTGACGAACTACGGAGAAAGTTATTTTCAGTGGTTCACCAACCGGCAGGCCACAATCTATGCAGGCAACAACGCCTTCCCTTGGTCGGGGCTTGGCTATAGCTATGATTGGTATTACCCGACCAACAGCTCCAGCATCGTCGGCTTGTCCGAATTTGTCGTGGGCGGCGGGCAAGGCTTCTACGTGGCAGGCGCCACCAAAGTGGACCAGTATCTGATTCCTGAACCGGGCACGGCCTGGCTGGTCCTCGCCGGCAGCGGCGTGATCTTTTTCATCCGTCGGCGGAACCGTGGCGGGCATCCCACTGGATAACGGAGTCCAGGGGGCCTGTGGCGCGCAGTGACTGGCGGCGGGATTTGTTGCGCACCGCTAACGGCTACTTGGCGCCAAACACCTTCTTGAGCAGGTCGGTCGTGCGTGCTGCGGGGTTCTCGCGGATGCGTTTCTCCTCGTCGGCCACCATCACAAACAGCCCGTCGAGCGCCTTGCGCGTGACGTATCCGTCCACGTCCGTCGCGTCCTTGTTCAGAAAACCGGCGAGCGGCCCAGCCTTTGCCATGAGGCTCTTGTAGGCTCCGGTAACGCCCGTGTCCGCCGTCGCCTTCGCTACGATTGGCCGGAACTTTTCGGTCAACTGCGGCGTGCACGTCTTGCGGAAGAACTGGGTCGCGGCGTCGTTCGGACCCTTGAGAATCCCACGGGCGTCGTCGAGCGACATCTGCGAGACTGCGCCCGCCAGCACTGTTGCCGATTCGGGAACGGCCCGTTCGGCGGCGCGGTTCATCGTCGTCACAAACTCATCCGCGTATTTGTCCTGCTTCATCATCCGCAGTCCCTTTTCAATCTGCTGGAGCTGCGGTGGCATGGGAATCTTGACGTTGAGATTGTCAAGGAAGCCGCCGGGTTTGGCGAGGTTGGCAACGGCCGTTTGCACAGCCTTGCCCAAGGCCTCCTTCAGCCCGCGCGCGATCTCATCTTGGGCGAGGCCGGCGATGGTGCCCGAATTGCCACCGGCCGAGGCTGTGCTATTCGTTGCGGTGCCGGTGACCTTCTTGAAGAAATCCATGAAATCGCCCCGCGCCACCGACAGCGTGCCAAGCAGCGCCAGTATGACCGGCAGTTTCAGACATCGAGTTTCTTTCATGGGTTTGGTCCTTTTGTTCTTAATCTGCCTTCGCTGGCATCGTTATTCGCGGTTCTTAAGCAAGTCGCGGATCTCGGTCAGAAGTTTCTGGTCGGGCGTTGGCTCCGGCGGCGCGGCCGGGGCGGCCGGTTTCTCGATCAGTGCTTTCAGCTTGTTCATCGGCTTCACGAAGACGAAGAACAACACCGCGCCTGTGATCAGCAACATGATCATGGCGTTGATTACCATTCCGACATCAAGGATGCCGAGTTTCAGCGACACGTCCGGATTCCCGCCGATCACGCTAATCACTGGTTTAATGATGCCGGTGGTGAACGCGTCCACGACCTTGCCAAACGTAGCGCCGATCAACACGCCGACCGCGAGGTCTATCGCGTTGCCCTTGAGGATGAAGTCGCGAAATTCTTTGATCATAGGATTGATGGGGTTAATGGGTTCGCGCCCTGTCTAGCAATGTCTCCGCAACCGTTCAAGGACAATCCCGCCACTGCTACAACACACTGAACATGACGAGCGATTCGAGGCGTGGCGGGAAATGCGGTTTTCGTGACTTGGCGTTTTTGTGTGAGCCAGCCATTCTTCTTCCTCGAAATCCGCGCTGGCACGGCGGGGACGGATGGATTACAAAACAAGCCCGTTGCCGCGGCGAGTCGCGGCGTGACGCGAAGAAGAGCAAGGAACTTTGACATGAAACACTACGTCGAGAACAAGGTCGTCATCATCACCGGCGGTTCGAGCGGCTTCGGGCTGGAGGCGGCGCGGCTGTTGTTGGAGATGGGCGCGAAGGTGGTCATCACGGGCCGCGATGCGAAGCGGCTGAAGGCGGCGGAGAAATCGCTCGGCGGCGGCAAACGGTTGCTGGCGGTGCAGGCGGACGCGACGGCGTCGGCGGATTGGAAGCGGCTGATGGTGACGGTGGTTGACCGGTTCGGCGGGCTGGATGTGCTCATCAACAATCACGGCGCGGGTCTGAAGATTGCGCCGGTGCAGGATATGAGCGACGAGGACATCCGGCAGGTGCTGGACGTGAACATCGCCTCGGTCATCATCGGTTGCCGCGAGGCGGTGCGGGTGATGCGGCCCCGCGGGCGCGGCTTGATCGTGAACGTCTCGAGCGGTTGCGCGTATCATGCGTGGGCGAACTGGGCGGTTTATACAGCGGCGAAGGACGGGATGGTGGGCTTCACGCGTTGTTTGCACCGCGAGATGGCGGAGTGGGGCGGCAAGGCGGCGAGCTTCGTGCCGGGCGCGGCGAAGACGAACTTCTGCGCGGCGGCGAAGATTGACGACAGTTGGCAGGAGGGCTACCCGGACGCGGCGGACTTTGCGCGGACGCTGGTGCACTGCGTGGACGTGCCGGACAACTGCGTGATCGAGGAGGTCAACATCTGGGGCACGAAGCAGGTGAAGGACATGCTCAATCCGTATTGAGCGCGGCGCACCGGATGATGACTCACGAGGCCGATTCAACGCAGAGGTTTGGAGTCCCGGCTTTAGCCGGTCGGGTGCATTGCCGGCTGAAGCCGGGACTCCAACGCTGGTCCTCAAATCTCTTGAGTTCATGGCGCGGATGCGCGTCCAAGATTGGAGATCGAAGCCATCCATGAGCCTCCGTCTGCATGAGCGGAGCTGTAGCTGGGAGCGGCGACGTCCACGTCGCCGGCGGCCTGGCATGGTGAGGGCGGTGCGGCGACGTGGACGTCGCCGCTCCCAGCTATGTGCTTCGCTGGAATGCGCGCGCTTTTCCTTGCGAAACCCGGCGTCCTCGGCATCTCTGCGTGTAATTACTCTCACTTTGAAGTTGGGCTTGCTCTTGCTGGTTTGCTGCGCAACTACCTCCGCGCTTGCCGCTGAAAACCATCCGCACCGGATGCTCCTGATGGATGAGTCGCGCAGCCGCGTGCATTACGTGGATCTCGACGACGCATCGAAGAACTGGGAGATCGTTTTCCCGAAGCGTTACCGCGACGTGCAACTCATTGGCAACCGGCGGCTGCTGGTCAGCAGCGACTCCGGCTTTTGCGAGTATGACTGGGACACACACCGGCAGGTGGCGGAGTTCCGCGACGCGAGCATGGCCGGCAGCGAGTCGGTGCGGCGGCTGCCCGACGGCCGCACCATCGTCGGTTGCAACAAGCGGAACGCTGACAAGACGACGGCCATTGTTTTCCACGAGCTGGACAAGGCCAACAAGCCGTTGCGCACGGCGACGTTTGACGGCTTGAACACGCTGCGGCTGTTCCGGCTGAGCAGCCGGGGGACATTGCTCTTCGGCGCGAACAAGACACTCATCATCGAAGGCGGCCTCGACGGCAAGATCCTGCGCAAGATCGAGATCAAGGATGGCGGGCATTTCTACGAGGTCCTTGAGAAACCCGACGGTCACTGGCTGGCGGCGGGCGGTTACGGCGGGTTCATCGTGGAACTCGATGCCGACGGCAAGGAACTCAAGCGCTGGGGTGGCAAGCCCGGCCCGGCCGGACTCGGCTTCCTTTTCTTCGGCGCCATGCACCCGTTGAAGAACGGCCGGATCGTCGTCGCCAACTGGACTGGCCACGGCGCGCAGGATAGCGAGAAGGGGCATCAGGTGTTAATGTTCGCGCCTGACGGCAAGCTGCTCTGGAGTTGGCACGACCCGATGCTCGCCGGCACCATCCACCGCGCAGTGGTGATGGACGATCTCGATGTCGCCGCCCCGTTCGAGGAACGGCCGGCAGGCTCAAAGAATCCGTGAACGAAGGAACTGCCCAAAGATGAACGTAGCAAAACTTGTGGTCGCGACGATTCTTACGGTGATCGGGTGTCTGCCGGCGACCGGCCAGACCCAGCCCATTGGATTTGAAGGGGCAAAGTGGATTTGGTTTTCGCAGGAGCCGATGCCGACATCGCAGAGCTTTCCCGGCGGCGCGAACTATTTCCGCGGGACGTTCATGGTGTCGGAGAAGGCGCAGGTCAAATCGGCGGAGGTGATTTGCGCAGCGGACAACCTCTACACGTTCTACATCAACGGCAAGCTCGCCGGCGAGAGCGAGTCGGACCCGAACGCGTGGAACCGTGCGAAGCGGTTCGATGTGACCGACATGCTCGTGCCGGGGCGAAATGTGATTGCGGTGGAGGCGATCAACACGGTGGCGGGACCGGCGGGCTTGGTCGTAAAGCTTGCGGCGCAACTAGCCGACGGCAAACAGGTGGTGTGCGTGAGCGACGAACCGTGGAAGAGCCTCGACAAGGAGTTGCCGAAATGGCAGCAGCCCGGCCTCGATGACAAGAAGTGGCGCGCCGCGCACGTCGTGGGCGACTACGGCATCCGGCCGTGGGGCAAAGTCGCAGTGAAGGCTGCCGCAATAAAAGCGAGCGCGCCGATGGATGACGCGCGGCGACAGGTAAAACAGCGGATCAATCAACTCAAGGTCGCGGCAGTCCGGGGCGGTGGTGCGCCGCCGAAGCCGGTGGTGGAGATTGTTCCGCCAGCGGATTACGCGTGGCCGGAGGCAGTGGCGTTTCTGGGCGAGGATTGCAGCCTGTATCGGCCGCCGAAACACAGCGGCACCAGCGCGGACAGCTTGAGCGTCACGATTTTCAATCCACGCAACTCGCGGGCGTTCCCCGAACACGACCTGCCCGCGCCGATGAAGGTCGGCCACAAGCTTTTCGTGTTGAAACCGGCGCGGCCCGGCGTGAAACCGCAGGTGTTGCTCGACGCAGGCAAGGGCGCCATCGGTTCGCCGAGCGTGTCGTTTGACGGGCAGTGGATTTACGTTTCGATGGCGCGCGAGGGCGAGGCGTTCTACCACATCTACAAGTTGCCCGCGGCTGGCGGCGAACCACAGCGGCTCACGGACGGGCCGTTTCACGACATTGACCCCGCGGAGCTGCCGGACGGGCGGATCGTGTTCGTCTCCACGCGCATCGGCACGTTTGAGGAGTATCACAGTCCGCCGTCGCGCGCGTTGTTCGCGATGAACGCCGACGGCAGCAACGTGCGACCGCTCACGAACACGATCATCTTCGACAACGAGCCTGAGGTGCTTGCCGATGGCCGCATCCTGTTCATCCGCTCCGACAACTTCTTCGACCGCGGCAAGGTCGAGACGCTGTTGCACGCGGTGCACCCCGACGGCACGGAAGGCTACACGGAGTTCGGCTTGGACAACGGCCCGGAGTATGGCAGCCGGCTGCGCGCGTTCAACGTGGGCAGTCCCGCGCCAATGCCCGATGGCCGCGTGGCGTATTTGTCGGGCTCGGGCGTGGACATCGGCCGGCCCGGCTGCGCTGGGAAAGATCTGCAACACATCGGCGTTGAGGCGGGCGATGTCGCGGCGCTGCCCGATGGCCGGCTGCTCTGCACGGTCGCGCGGCGGATTCCCGTCGAGAAGGTCATCAAGAAGCAGAAGCGTGTGGTCAACGATTTCAGCTACGAGAAAATTGCCATCCTCGACCCGCAGGGCGGCGACAAGGTTGTGGTGGCGTTCAACTCCGAGGAAGCGCCGCTGCACTCGCCGGTCTATCTCGGTGCGCGGCCCCGGCCGCCGGTGCTCGCGCAGAAGATGGAGCCGGCAGAAGCCGACAACCCTCGCGCGACCGGCGTGCTGTTCTGCCAGAACGCGCGCTTCACCAAGAACACAGCCGCCGGTTGGCCGCACGTGCGGGCCATCCGCGTGCTGGCCGGCAAGGGCCTGACCGTGCGCTCGTCGCACTCCTACATTGTCCACGCCGGCAACGAGACGACGGAACTTGGCACCGTGCCGCTCGCGCCGGACGGTTCGTTCGCTGTCGAGGTCCCGGCGGACACGCCGATCGCGTTTCAGGCGGTGGATGCCGAGGGACGGTCGGAGTTGAACGAGATGTCGTGGATCTACGTCCGGCCCGGCGAACATCGCGGCTGCCTCGGTTGTCATCATCCGCGGCAGGATACGCCGCCGCACGCGGTCACGGAGATGCAGGCGATGCGGACGCCGCCATTGAAGCTGTTGGGTCAGGGCCAACCGCTGCGGTTCCGCGGCAACAATCCCGCCGTTACCGGCTTGATGGAGTTGCAACTCGACCGCTTCCGAGAAATCGCCGGTCTGAACCGGCACACCATGAGCGGCGACGCGCGGTTCACCGGCGCTCAGGAGGTGACGGCGTTGGTCGCTCAACTGCGCGGTTCGGATGAGAGGTTGAAAGTGACGGCTGCACAACGGCTGGCGATCTTCCGCGACCCGGCTGCCGCTACGGCGCTGGCGGCGTGTTTGCACAGCACCAACCGCGAGACGCGAGTGGCTGCCGCGATGGCGCTGGGCGCCTGCGGCAGGCGCGAGTCGGCAGAGCCGTTGTTGGCGGCGCTGAACGACGCGCAGCCGCTCGTGGCGCAGGCCGCGTCGGTGGCGCTGGAGAATCTCACCGGTCACGCCGAGAGTTTCAATGCGTTCATCATTGGCGAGGAACGCGCGCGACAGACTGCGAAATGGCGTGCTTGGTTCCGCGCCAACAACTGGGACCAGATCGAACAGGAGCTGACGCGGCGACTGGAGAACGCCGACCGCGATGTGGTTCGCCGCGCGTCGGTGGCGTTGGGACACATCGGCGGCAATGCCGCGCGCGCGGCGTTGCGAAAATACGTTGCCGCTGAGCGAAACAACAATCCTCATCCGGAATGGCGGAAGACCCACCTCGGCGACGGCGCGAAGTTCAACGCGCTCGCGGCGGTCAATCCGCGGACATTGCAGGCGGCGACACGCGCCCTTGGTTGGCTCAAAGATGGCGAAGCGGTGCCGATGCTCATCGAGACGCTTGACACGCACAGCCGTCCCGCCACCGGCAATCTGTTTTTGGCGGAAGCCGCAGCCGAAGCGCTCGGTCGAATTGCGACGCCAGCGGCGGAGGCGGCGTTGACTAACGCCTTTGCGCGGTTGGAGGACTACACGCTCTACACCTATTGGTATGGCGACCATCCGGCGTTGATGGCCTGCCACGCCTCGCCGGTGCATTACCTCATCGTCGAGGCGCTCGACGCGATGGGTTCCACGCGGGCCGGCGGCATCGTGCCGCACATGATCCGCTCAGTGCCGACGGATTTCGACCGCGCGCTGTTCCTATACAATGACGATTGTGAGACGTTGTTCGGTCGCGTTATTCGCCGCAGTGGCGCCGAGGCGAGCGTCGTCGAAACCTGCCTTGCCATCCTCGGCGACAAACAGGCCACGTGCACGAAGGAGATTGAAGACGCGATCGGCAAGACCATCGGTGCGTGGGGCGGCAAACCCGACCCGGAGAATCGCGCGGCACAAATCCTCTCGATGGTCTGTCGCGATCAGAAATATGAGCCGCGTGTCCGCGCTGTTTTTGAGGCGTATCGCGCCAAGGCGAATGATATCCCGCGTTTGTTCGACACAGGCATTCCGGTGGTTCAAAAGCTGCCGACGAAACACTGGGTTTGTTTCTTCATGGCGCGATTGCTTGGAAACCTCGCCGCTCCGCAGTCAGTGGACACGCTGATCGCCTCGTTGGATCGCGAGTCAGCAGAGGGCGCGAGCGGCAGTCCTGATCCGCTCGGTCCCGGTGTGCTTTTCCTGCACAACGATCTCACGCCGTGTTGGCGCGCTGCCGCCGCGTGGGCGCTTGGTCGGATCGGCGACGCGCGCGCGACGCCAACGTTGTTGAAGGTGATTGCCAACATGAAGAACGCCCCCGATACGCGTCATGCGGCGGCGGAAGCAATGGGGCGGCTCGCCGATGCCAACAGCGCGGCGACGATCCGCAAGCTCGCGGTTGATTATCCAGAGATTTCCACCCGGCGAACGCTGTTGGGCATCGGTGCGAACCTGCCGCAATGAGACGCGGCGGGCTTTGTTGGCGGGAGGACGTTTCCGTCACTATCGTTGTGGACGCGCGGAGCCGGGTCTTCTAGTATTGGCGGCATGAACTCACGAGTGTTGAAGATCATGGTGGCAGTCGCGAGTGTTCTGGCTCTGGCACAAAGCATCGGCACCGCCGTTGCCGCTCAGGGGGTGAAGCTGACCAACCTGCGTTGCGAATACCTCAGCAACCCGCTCGGTCTCGACGTGCCGCAGCCGCGGCTGAGTTGGGCGCTGGAATCGGTGGCGCGCGCCCAGAAGCAGACGGCGTATCGGGTCCTCGTCGCGTCCGATCTGGGGGATTTGGCCAAGGACAAGGGCGACCTTTGGGACAGCGGCAAGGTGGCGTCGGACGAGAGTGGTCATATCGAGTATGCCGGCAAGCCATTGGCGTCGGGCGCGGAGGTGTTTTGGAAAGTGCGCGTGTGGGACCGCGACGGTCACGAGTCGGCTTGGAGCCAGCCGGCGGTGTGGTCAATGGGGCTGCTGAAGCCGGGGGATTGGAAAGGCAAGTGGATCGGCTCGCCAACGGCTGCGGAGTCTGGCGCGAAGAACAAGAAAGAGGAGCCTGCGCCGATGTTCCGCAAAGCCTTCTGCATTGAGAAGCCGGTCCGACGCGCAACGGCTTACATCTGTGGTTTGGGTTACTACGAACTACGACTCAACGGAAAGAAGGTAGGCGACAGCGTGCTCGATCCGGCGTTCACGCGTTACGACCGACGCGCGCTCTACGTCACCCACGACGTGACGGCGCAACTGGCGCGCGGCACCAACGCGGTTGGGGTCATCCTTGGCAACGGCTGGTTCAATTACACGGTGGATGCGGCGTGGTATTTCGACGAGGCGGCGTGGCGTGCCTGGCCGAAGATGATTCTGCAACTGGTGATTGAATTCACCGACAAGACGACGCAGACCATCGTGAGCGACGGGACGTGGAAATTTGCCACCAGCCCAATCATTTCCAACGCTTTGCTCAATGGCGAAACCTACGACGCGCGACTGGAGAGGCCGCGTTGGGACACCACCGCCTGCGACGACAAGAACTGGATGGCTGCAAAGGTCGTCGAAGCGCCGAAGGGCGTCCTTTCCGCGCAGATGACGCAGCCGATTCGCGCAACGCAGGAGTTGAAGACGGTGAAACTCACGCAGCCCAAGCCCGGTGTGTTTGTGTTCGACATCGGCCAGAACATCGCGGGCGTGGCGCAACTCTTGGTTCGCGGTCCCGCCGGCACGACGGTGACGCTCATGTATGGCGAGTCCTTGAACGCCGACGGCACCGTGGACCAGAAGAAGATCAAGGAACATACCTACGACGGCGAGTTCCAGGTCGACCGTTACATCCTTAAAGGCACGGGCACCGAAGTCTGGCGGCCACGATTTGTGTATAGTGGTTTCCGGTATGTGCAGGTTAACGGTTTTCCCGGCAAGCCGACGCCGGCGAGCTTGAGCGCGCTGGTTGTGCACACCGATTTGGAGAGCACCGGGAACTTTGAGTGTTCCAACGAACTGCTGAACGATATCCAGCGTTGCACGCGCTGGTCCTACGTCAACAACTTCCACGGTCATCCGACTGACTGTCCGCAACGCGAGAAGAACGGTTGGACCGGCGACGCGCACCTTGCGGCCGAGGCGGGCCTCTACAACTTCGAGCCGTCGGCGTCCTACACAAAATGGATGCGCGACTTTCACGACGAGCAACGCCCCACGGGCGAGCTGCCCGGCATCGTGCCAACGGGCGGCTGGGGCTACAAGTGGGGCAACGGCCCCGCGTGGGATTCGGCCTACGTGTTGATTCCTTGGTATCTCCACCAGTATCGCGGTGACCGGCGAATTCTGGCCGAGCACTACGACCGTCTGAAGCTCTACGTGGACTACCTGACGAGTCGCGCCAAGGAGGGCGTTGTCAGCATTGGTCTTGGTGACTGGTGTCCGGCGAAAACGAAGACGCCGGTAAACATCACCTCCACCGGCTACTACTACGCCGACGCAATGATCGTCTCAAAGATCGCAGCGATGCTCGGCAAGAAGGATGATGCCGTGCGTTACGCCGCGCTTGCTGCCGACATCAAGAAGGCGTTCAACCAGGCGTTCTTCAATCCGAAGACAAAACAATATGGTGGCGGCACGCAGACTGCGCTCAGTTGCGCGCTCTATCAGGGATTGGTGGAGCCGCAATACGTCGCCGGCGTCGTAAGCAACCTCGTGGCGAATGTTGCGGCTCAGAAAGGTCATCTCGACTGCGGCATTCTCGGCGCGAAATACCTCCTCCACGCGCTCACGGACAACGGCCGCGCCGACGTGGCCTATACCGTCGCCACGCAGACGACGGCACCGAGTTGGGGCAACTGGATCAAGCGCGGCGCGACGACACTCTGGGAGGATTGGGAAGGCAAGTCGTCGCTCAATCACATCATGTTCGGCGACATCTCCGCTTGGTTCTACGAAACCCTTGCTGGCATCCGTCCCGATCCATCTGCGCCCGGTTTCAGGAAGATCATCATTCGACCCGCCGTCGTTGGTGATTTGAAATGGGTGCGTGCCAGTCACGACTCGTTGCATGGAAGAATCGTTAGCGACTGGAAGCACGAACGAGAGAAGCTCGTCCTCGACGTAACCATTCCCGCGAACACCACGGCCACGGTTTTCATCCCCGCGAAAGGCGCTGCCGATGTCACCGAGGGAGGCAAGCCGCTCGGCAAGGTGCAAGGTGTCAAGTTCCTGCGAGCCGAAGACAACTGCGTCGTGCTGGCGGTCGAATCCGGCGTTTATCACTTCGTCGCGAAGAACGCCAAGTAAGTCGGCGCGTCAGCGCCAAACGGAACCGATTTCATTTCGTCGTGAAATGATAGGTTGACATTTCCATACCGGCCGGTATGGTTTGCGCCCAACAAGAGACATTGGCATGGCGAGAACCTCACCTCAGATGCCGGTTCGGTTGGCGCAAAGCGCGTTTGCGTTGTTCTCAAAACGCGGCATCGCCAACGTCAGCCTCGATCAAGTTGCTTCCCACGCCGGCGTGACCAAGGGCAGCGTCTATTGGCATTTCAAGTCGAAGGACGAACTCATCAAGGCCGCCTGCGCCCACTACTACCAGGATTTCCACCGCCGAATGAACGCCGAGATTGCGCCGGTGCGCGATCCGTTGAAGCGGTTGGAGCGCGTGCTGCGGCGATCCGTGAGAATCTGCCTTCTTGACACCGAAAACCGCGTTTTCACGATGGACATCTGGAGTTTGTCGCTGCACGACGCGGAAGTGCGGCGCGGTTGGCGGCAGTTCTACGACAGCGTGCGAGAATTCTACATCGGTCTGGTGCGCGCCGCGACGCTCTCCGGGCAGATGGAGATAGATAACCCGGAGCGCGCGGTGAACCTGATGCTCGAAGCCGTTGAGGGGATCAAGTTGCGGGCGATGTTTGAGCCACAGATTTGCTCGCCAGCCGAGGAGAATGAAATCGTCAAGAGCCTGATGGAGATTCTGGGTTGCGGAAAACGCACAGCCAAAGCCGCCTAGATTCTGTTTCAAACAACAACATACCGGAGAGTATAGAGCGCCATGAAATGCCAGACCCAGCGAGCCAACACCAAAGAACCAACGCGTCGCCAGTTCCTCAGAACATCCGCAGCCGCCGTCGTGGCTGCAAGCAGCCTGTCGGTTGAGCGCGCCGCGCACGCCGCCGGCAGCGGCGTCTTCAAGATCGGCATGATCGGCGCGGGCGGTCGCTGCGCGGGTGCGGCTCTGGATGCCATGAATGCCGACTCTGATGTGCGGCTCGTGGCGGCTTGCGATGTTTTCATGGACCGTGTGAAAGGCAAGCTCGAGGCGCTCAAGAAGAAGAAGTCCGAGCAGGTGCAGGTGAAGGACTCGAATTGCTTCGACGGTCTGGACGGCTACAAGGGCGTCATTGAGGCCAGCGACGTGGTGCTCATTGCCAATGCCGCGAAGTTTCATCCGCTCCACACGATGGCCGCCATCCAAGCCGGCAAACACGTCTTCTGCGAGAAGCCCCACGGCATTGATCCCTACGGCCTCAAGATGCTCGCCAAGGCTTGCGAACTGGCAAAACAGAAAAACCTCTGCGTCGCCTCCGGCCTCCACAGCCGCCACCATCTCGGCTATCAGGAAGCGATCAATCGCATTCACGACGGTGCCATTGGCGACATCGTCGCCATCGAGGAGAACTTCCTGCGGCAGCCCTACGGCGTCTATCGCCGCCAGGAGGGCTGGACCGACCTCCAGAGCCAGCTCGGCAACCAATATCATTTCGTCTGGCTCTGTGGCGACGACGTGCCGCAGTCGCTCGTTCACAACATGGACCGCGCCTCGTGGGCGCTGAAGGAACAGGCGCCGCTCAAGTGTCACGGCCTCGGCGGGCGCTCCTCGTCTTTCGGCGAGGAATACGGCGACGTCTTCGACCATCACTCCGTCATCTACCACTTCCCCAACGGCGTGCGGATCTACGCGTTCTGCCGGACCGAGGTCCGCTGCTACAACGAATACTCCAGCATCATCCTCGGCTCCAAAGGTCGTTGCGACCTGATGCGCTGCACCATCCAAGGCGAGACGAACTGGAAGTATGAGGGGCAGGCTCCCGAGCCGCACGGCCATGAGCACGTGGTGCTTTTCGACGCGCTGCGCAAAGGCAAAGTCATCAACAACGGCGACTACATGGTCCGCAGCACGATGATGACCGTCATGGGTCAGATCAGTTGCTACACCGGCGCGGAGGTCACGTGGGACCAGATCAACAAGTCCGACTTCCATTTCCCCATCAAACCGGAGGACTGTCGCATGGACATGGAACCGCCCACCAAGAAAGGCCCCGATGGCCTTTATCCCGTCTGTGTTCCCGGCGTCACCAAGCTCATCTGAAGGAAGAACATGAACATCGAAAGCCAGCAAACGCGTCGTCAATTCCTAAAAACCTCAACCGCCGCCGCCACGGTCGCTGCCGTCGGCGCGCTCGACATCAGTCGCTACGCGCACGCGGCCGGTAACGGCGTCATCAAGATCGGCATGATCGGCGCGGGCGGTCGCTGCGCTGGCGCCGCCGAGAACGCCATGAACGCCGGCCCTGACGTGCGGCTGGTCGCCATCCACGACGTTTTCATGGATCGCGTCAAAGGAAAGCTGGAGGTGCTCAAGAAGAAGAAGCCTGAACAGGTGCAGGTGGACGACGCGCATTGCTTTGACGGGTTGGAGGGCTACAAGGGTGTCATCGAGGCCAGCGACGTGGTGCTCATCGCCAACGCGGCCAAGTTCCATCCGTTCTACGCGATGGCCGCAATCAAGGCGGGCAAGCATGTCTTCGTAGAGAAGCCGCACGGCATTGACCCGCACGGCATTAAGACGCTCATCGCAGCGTGCGAACTCGCGAAGCAGAAGAAGCTCTCCGTCGTTTCCGGTCTCCAGAGCCGCTACGACAGCGCCTATCAGGAAACGATGAAGCGTATCCACGATGGCGCGATCGGTGACATCGTTGCCATCGAGGAGAACTTCCTGCGCGCACCCTACGGCGTTTATCGCCGGCAAGAAGGCTGGACGGAGGTGCAGAGCCAGTTCGGCAACCAGTATCACTTTGTCTGGCTCAGCGGCGACGACGTGCCGCAGTCGCTCGTTCACAACATGGACCGCGCGACCTGGGCGATGAAGGAGCAGGCGCCGCTGAAATGCCACGGCCTCGGCGGGCGCGCCTCGTCGTTCAGTCCGGAACACGGCAACGTTTTCGATCACCACTCCGTCATTTACCACTACGCAAACGGCGTGCGGGCTTACGCGTTCTGCCGGACCGAGGTTCGCTGCTACAACGAAGTGTCCAGCATCATCCTCGGCAGCAAGGGCCGCTGCTTCCTGTTGCAGTGCCGCATCGAAGGCGAGACGAACTGGAAGTTTGAGGGCAAACACGAGAACGCCTACGACGTCGAGCATCGCGTGTTGTTCGATTCCGTCCGCAACGGCACGCCGGTCAACAATGGCGATTACATGGCCAAGAGCACGCTCATCACCATCATGGGGCAGATCAGTTGCTACACCGGCGCGGAGGTGACATGGGACCAGATCAACAAGTCCGACTTCTTCTACGCGCCGAAGTGCGAGGATTGTCGCATGGACATGGAGCCGCCCGTGAAACTCGGCCCCGACGGCACCTATCCCGTCTATGTGCCCGGCACGACGAAGCTGATCTGAGGACGAACTGATGAAAACACGACACTTTGCATTACTATGGGTCTGTCTATTGCTCGGCTGGACAGTAACGACGGCCGCGGAAAAGAAACCTCAAGTGTATCCGAATGGCGGCCCGCCTGCGGCGACATCGAAGCCGATACAGGTTCTGCTCGTTACCGGCGTGGATTATCCGGGTCACAAGTGGCAACTGACTGCGCCGGCGCTTGCCGAACAACTGCGGCGCGACCCACGCATGGACGTGCGTGTCGTGGAAGACCCGCACTTCCTCGACTCGGCGGCGATCAACCGCTACGACGTGATCGTGGTGCACTTCATGAACTGGAAGGAGCCGGATCCCGGCGACGCGGCGCGCGCGAACCTCAAGCGCTTTGTTGAAGGCGGCAAGGGAATGGTGATGGTCCACTTCGCGTGCGGGGCGTTCATGGACTGGCCGGAGTTTGTGAACCTCGCCGGTCGCGTTTGGAACCCGAAGCTGCGCGGTCATGATCCGCGCGGGTCGTTCAAGGTCGAGATCGCCCAGCCGGAGCACCCGATCATGAAGGGCATGCAACCCTTCGAGACCGAGGACGAGCTTTACACCTGCCTCGACGGCAATGTTCCCATTGAGGTGCTCGCGAAGGCGACCTCGAAGGTGGACAAGAAGGACTACGCGATGGCGTTCATTCTGAACGTCGGCAATGGCCGCGTGTTCCACTCGCCGCTCGGCCACGACGTGAAGGCATTTGCGCCGGACGCCGTTGGCGAACTGTTCCGCCGTGGCACCGCGTGGGCCGCGGGCAAGCCGCCAACGCCATGATGATTTGAAAGGACTGACTATGAACGATCAACAACACTATTCCCGCCGCGAATTCCTTGGAGGCGCGCTGGCGGCCGGCGCTTCGGCCACAGTGCTCGACACGTTGTCTGCCGCCGCAGCGGATGCGCCCGCGGGCGAAGCGAAGCCGAAAGAGTTCGCGCGCAAGATCAAGCTCGGCCTCATTGGCTGCGGCGGACGCGGCTCGTGGCTCGGCGGCCTGTTCAAGCAACACGGCGGCTATGACATTCATGCCGTGGCGGACTACTTCCCCGATCGCATGGACAAAGCGGGCGACAAGTTCGGCGTGGACAAAACGCGCCGGTTCTCGGGCTTGAGCGCTCACAAACGCCTGCTCGAAAGCGGCGTCGAGGCTGTGACAGTGGTGAATGTCCCGCATTTTCACCCGCACCACGCGCACGCGGCGGTCGAGGCTGGCTGCCACGTGTTCGGGGCGAAACCGGCGGCCGTGGACGTGCCGGGCGCGCTCAAGGTTCAGGCCGCGGCTAGGCTCGCGACGCAGAAGAAACTCTGTTACCTCGTGGACTACCAGATGTGGACCGACCCGATCAACATCGAGGTCGTCAAGCGCATCCATGAGGGCGGCCTTGGCAAGCTGGGACACATTGACAGTGTCGGTTTCTCGAACCCGTGGGGCGAGCCGCCGATCAAGACTGCCGAAGATCGGCTGCGCTGGTGGCTGCCAACCACGGCGCTTTCGGGCGACGTCATCAACGAGCTCAGCATTCACTCCATCAACGCCGTCCTCTGGGTCGTCGGGAAACGGCCCGTGAGCGCCATCGGCCGCACGCGCGTCGTCCGGCCCAACCCGCGCTTCGAGTTCCGCGAGGTTTATCTCGTGACCTACGAGTTCGACGACGGGCTGCTCTGGACGCACCGCGTCCAGTCGTTGCGGAACGACTTGGACTGGGCGCTCAAACTCGACGCCTATGGCGACAAGGCCACCGCGCTCGTCAGCTACCGCGGCAAGTCCTACCTGCGCAGCGGCCCGAAGCATTACGGCGGCGGCGAGGTCGTGAGCCTCTACGACCAGGGCGCCATTCGCAACATCGCCACCTTCTACGACAACATTATCCAGGGCCGCTGCGACAACCCGACCTCGCAGCAGGCCGGCGACGACGCGCTCACCGCCGTGCTCGGCCGCGAAGCCTGCGCGCGCCGTTGCTGCCTGACGATGGATGAGCTGATCAAGGAGAACAAGAAGCTGGAGTATGACCTGACCGGACTGAAAGTTTGAGACACCGCAACCTAATCAATCAACAAGGAGAACGAACATGATCCAACTGGGACTTCACACTGACAACTGGCGGCCGTTGAGCATGAGCTTCGAGGCTTCCTGCGACAAGATCGCCGCCGTCGGCATCAAACACCTCGAGTTCGCTGTCATCCACGGCCAGAACTTCATCCAGGCGCTCGGCTACGACCCTGGCATCTCGCTCCAGGCCAACCCGCTCGCCCTGCGCCGCTACCTCGACAAGAAGGGCCTCAAGGTCACGCAGATTGACGGCTCCTACCCGATGATGGGGCCGAACGGTTCCTCCTACGGCGTCCAATACGTCCAGCAGAGCATCCGTTTCGCCGCCGACATCGGCTGCCCGATGGTGGACACCGTGGACGGCGCGTTCGAGACGCCGGGCATGACGCGCGCCGAAGTCTTCCGCGTCACCTGCGACAACTACGCCCAATGCCTGCCGTGGGCCGAGGACTACGGCATCGTCATCAACGTCGAGCCGCACGGCCCCTACACCAACGACCCCGAGTTCATGCTCAAGCTCTTCAAGCGATTCGACTCCGAGTTCCTGCGCTGCAACTTCGACACCGGCAACAGCTTCATCGCCGGCCACGACCCGCTGAAATATCTGAAGACCCTGCGCCCCTACCTGTCGCACCTCCACATCAAGGACGTCAGCCCCGAGCTGGCCGCCTCCGTCCGCGGCGAGGAAACCGGCATTGGCAGCTCCGTCGTCCCCGTCGGCGGCGGCGTCAACGCCGACAACATCAAGAAGTGCATGGAGTTCCTCCACAAGACCAAGTGGAGCGGCGCCGTCTCCATCGAGTGCCACGGCTCCGACGAAAACACCAAGGCCAGCGTCGCGTGGATGCGCGGCGTATTGAAGGGGCTGAAGAAGGTGTGATTGGTGACTGGTGATTCGGTAGTATGAGCGCTAGAACGAAGCGAAAGACCGCCCACCTTGTTTCGCCCGTTAGATCACGCTAAAGGACATCTGCACGGTGAGAAAAAAGAGTCATGGATAAGAAACAGGAGATTCTCCAAGAGATTTTACGCGTGGCAAATGCGGTTTCGCCTGCTCCGTTGACTGCAAGACAGTTCAAGCGGCATAGCCAGCTAAATATCTCGAATCTGTTCTACCACTTTGGATCATTCAACAAAGCAGTTGCCGCTGCTGGATTGAAGCCAAATATTCCTAGTGTTAGTGTTTCTGGTTCTCGGAAGCTGTCGGATGATGATTTACTTGCTGCCATAGGTGAGCTTTGGAAACGGACTGGAACAAGACCGACGAACGCATTGATGAACGCCGAGGGAAAATACTCGGCGCGGACTTACGGGAAACGGTGGGGAAGTCTTCGACAGGCCATCGAGGCATACGTAGCTAAATTCGGAGAACCCGCGCCAATCGCTTCGCACGCTCAACAATCGGGCTTGCCTCAACCGCAGGCTCAGAAACCTATCGTGATCCCGAAGACCCACACGCCAAAGTCTGGGAGCCGGTCAAGTTCGAGGATTCTCTACGGAGAGCCGCTTGATTTTCGTGGTCTTCGATACGCACCCGTTAACGAGCAGGGCGTTGTATACCTGTTTGGAATGGTCAGCAAAGAGTTGGGGTTTCTCATCGAGAGCATTCGCACGGCCTACCCCGACTGTGAAGGTAAACGTTGCCTGAATAAGGGCGGATCTCAATGGGAACACGTCCGAATCGAGTTCGAGATGAGAAGTTCGAACTTCCCCGAGCACGGCCATAATCCAGACAACTGTGACTTGATCGTGTGCTGGACGCACGACTGGAAAGATTGCCCCGTCGAAGTTCTTGAACTCAGAACGGAACTTCCGAAACTTCCGCGCTGAAGGAGAAAAACCAAATGAAATCGATCGAAAGTTGTTCCCGCAGACAATTCATCGGCGGCGCACTCGCTGTCACGGCATCAGGCGCGGTATTGCGCGCGATGGCGGCGGAAAACAAACTCGCCTTCGTCGCCGCGGGCAAGGAGTTCACCTTCGACACCGGCGCGTTGCGCGGGACGTTGCGCGGCGGGGGGCAGTCCAAGGGATTGATCCCGGCGTTCGATTGCGCGAGCGGCGCGGCACTGACGAAATCGCTCGGCTTGTTCTCGCATTACCGTTTGCTCGACGACACGAACCGCTACGGCAAGGCGGGGTGGGATTGGGCCAGCGAGGCGAAGCTGCTGGGCAACGGCGCGGTGGAGGTGCGCTGGACGGCGGACGACGCGCATCCGTTTGACATGATGGCGGTCTATCGCTGGTCGGCGCCGAACGCGTTGGACCTGACGACGCGGGTGACGGCGCGCAAGGAACTGAAGCGGTTCGAAGTGTTCCTGGCGTCGTATTTCGACGGCTTCCCGACCACCGTGGTCTGGGCGGGCGACAAGCCGGCGTTCGTCAGCGCGTCAAAAGAGGCGGCCAAGTGGCACATGTTCCCGCGCGACGAGGCGGCGGTGAAGATGATCCAGGACGGCCGCTGGACTCGGCCGCCGAATCCGGTGGAGTGGACCATCCGCCCGAAGCTGGCCGCGCCGCTGGCCATCCGCCGCGACGCGGAGCGCAAGCTGGCAGCGGTGTTGATGACGCGCGCGGAGGATGCGTTTGCCATCGCCTGCCCGCAGGACGAGGAAGGCCATCGCTCGCTCTATTTCTCGCTGTTTGGCCGCGACCTGAAGAACGGCGAGTCGGTGGAAGCGAAGTCGCGGTTGATGATCTGCGGCGGCGTCACGGATGAGAAGGCGCTGGAGTTATACGCGAAGTTTGGAAAGTAGTCGTCTCGCTCCGCGAGACGATTTGCTATTATCAATTCCCTCTCGCGGAGCGAGAGGACTACTATGAAACGAAGAGACTTCCTCAAACTGGGCGGGATGGGCGCGGCGTTGTCGCTCGCACCGCGCGAGGTTCCTGCGTTAAGCGTGGCCCGCGTCGTCCGCGAACCGGCGCGCGATGTGTTGATCCAAGGCGCTGCGGATGTGGTGGTCTGCGGTGCCGGACCGGCGGGCGTGGCGGCGGCGGTCGCGGCGGCGCGCAAGGGCGCGAAGACGTTGTTGCTGGAGACGAACGGTTGTCTCGGCGGCATCTGGACGGCGGGACTGCTGAGCTGGATCCTCGACTACAAGAACAAGAGCGGCTTGATGGCGGAAATCTGGCAGCGGATCGAAAAGCGCGGCAGCCGGGCGTTCACCAAGAGCGGCAAAGCCACCAACGCCTACGATCCTGAAGTGATGAAGCTCGTGTTGGAGGAGATGTGCGCTGAGGCGAAGGTGGAAATCCAACTTCACACGCGCGTCTGTGCTGCCATCAGCAACGATGAGAAGCGGCTCACGCATGTCATTACGGAGTCGAAGTCGGGGCGCGAGGCGTTCGCGGGAAAGGTCTTCGTGGATTGCACCGGCGACGGCGACCTCGCAGCACAAGCGGGATGCGGGTTCGACATGGGCCATCCGGAGACGGGCAACACGCAACCGTTCTCGTTGATGGCGATCATCTCCGGCGTCACGCCGGAGGGCATCGAGGGATTCTTCCGCGATGACGACTCGAAGGACTGGGCGGGACCGAAGGACAAGCTCCGGGTTGAGATGGAGAAGGGCGGCCACTCGCCTTCGTATGCGAAGCCGACGATCTTCCGGCTGCGCGACGATTTGTTCGCGCTCATGGCCAACCATGAATACTACATGAAGGGCACCAACGCCCGCGACGTGACCGCGGCGACACTGCGCGCGCGCAAGGAGCTGCATGCGTTGATTGACGGCCTGCGTTCGCTTGGTGGCGGGTGGAAGAACGTTCACATCGTCGCCACGGGCGAGCAGATCGGCGTGCGTGAGGGCCGGCGCATCCACGGGCTTTGCAGTGTCTCCACTGACGACGTGCGCGAAGGGCGTGCACAAAAAGATGCCGTCTGCCGCACGACGTTTGGGATTGACGTTCACTCGACCGATCCGAAGAAGGAAAAGGGCATCGAGAAGACCGGTATCCGCGCGAAGCCCTACGACATCCCGTTGCGCGCGCTCATCGCGAAGGACGTGAAGGGGTTGATGATGGCGGGCCGCTGCATCAGCGGCGATTTCATCGCGCACTCCAGCTATCGCGTCACGGGCAACTCCGTGGCGATGGGCGAGGCCGCGGGCAAGACCGCCGCCGTCGCGGCAAAGTCCGGGCGGTTGCCTTCGGTGGTGGATATTTCGGAAATCTCGTAGTAGAAAGGGGCCGCTCGGATCAACCGCGTAAGCCGGGCAACAAAGGACAGCCATGAATCAAGACATGAGCAGGCGGCATTTTGTGAAGGGATCGGTGCTGGCAACGACGGCCGCCGCGTTGGCGACAGGCGCTCGCAGCATCGCGGCAGAAGCCGCAGCAGCGGGCAAGAGCGCGCCCGACAAAGCGGCACCGGCTGGATCGCTGCCGAAAGGCAAGATTTGCGGCATGGAGGTCAGCCGCATCCTGCTCGGCGGCAACTTGCTGACGCACTTCACCCACAGCCGCGAATTGAAATACGTTTACACCCTCACGCGCCACTACAACACCGACGAGAAGATTCTGGAGACGCTTGCCGTGGCCGTGCAGAACGGCGTCAATACACTGGTCATTCACACCGTGCCGGCGGCTCTCAAAGTCCTCCAGCAGCACCGCAAGGAGCGCGGCGGCAAGATGCAGTGGATCATCTGCACCACGGCGCCGATCGAGCCGGGCTTGCAGAAGTATCGCGAGTCCGTTCAGAAGATGGTGGATGATGGCACCGACGCCATTTACGTGTGGGGTGTCCAGACCGACGCGTTGGTGAAGCAGGGCAAAGCGGACCTGATTGGCGAGGCCGTGCAAGTCATCAAACATCACGGCGTTCCCACCGGCGTCGGCGCGCACGATCTCGAAGTCATCAAGGCCAGTGAGAAGGGCAAATTCGGCGCGGACTTCTACATCAAGACCTTCCACCACCATAACTACCGCACCGGGCCGAAGCCTGAGGAGATCAAGACGCCCAACGCCGAGATCCCCGGCTATTGGTGCAGTCACCCGCAGGAAACCACCGACTTCATGAAGACGGTGGAGAAGCCGTGGATCGCCTTCAAGGTGATGGCCGCCGGCGCGATTCCGCCGCGCAACGCGTTCCGTTACGTCTTCGAGAACGGCGCGGACTTTTCGCTCGCCGGCATGTTCGACTTCGAGATCGCCGAGGACGTGAAGATTGCGAGCGAAGTGCTCGCCAGCCTGCCGAAACAGCGCGCCCGTCCGTGGCGGGGGTAAGGGGCCGCGCCGGGCCGTCTTTCAGGTTTGTTGACGTGCGTCAATTCGCTCTTGGTGGCGGCCTGTCATAGTGTCAGCATTCGCAGAGCCGCATGGTTGCGGTCGGCGAGCGTGAAATACATCAACCGAGGAAAAGGAAAACTGAATCATGTTTTGCAATCAATGTGAGCAATCGTATCGCGGTGTGGGCTGCAGCAACACGCCGGGCGTGTGCGGCAAGGACGAAGATGTGCAGTCGCTGCAGGAGATCATCCTGTATGGCCTGAAAGGCATGGCCGCCTATGCGCACCACGCGCGCCGTCTCGGCAAGACCGACGAGTCGGTCAGCGCGTTCATCGAGGAAGCGCTTTTTTCGACGATGACCAACGTCAACTTCGATCTCGGCAGCCTGCTGGAGATTGCGATGGAGGTTGGCAGCAAGAACCTCCGCGTCATGGAACTTCTCGACGCGGGCCATGTCGAGACGTTTGGCAAACCTTCGCCCACCACCGTCACCGAAGGCACCAAAGCCGGCCCCGGCATCCTCATCACGGGCCACGACCTCGTGGATCTGGCCGGCCTGCTCAAGCAGTGCGAAGGCACGAACGTCAAGGTTTACACCCACGGCGAGATGCTGCCGGCTCACATGTATCCGAAGCTCCACAATCACCCGAACATGGGTGGCCACTACGGCGGCGCCTGGCAGAAGCAGAAAGACGAGTTTGTGCAGTTCAGCGGCCCCGTCGTTGCGACCACCAACTGCATCCTCATCCCGCTTCCGGCTTATGCCGGCCGTGTTTTCACCACGCGTTGCACGGCCGTGCCGGGCGGCACGCGCTTGAAGGACAACGATTTCGCCCCGGTCATTGCCAAAGCGCTGAAGTGCGCGCCACTGCCGGAGAAGATCGTGCGCACCTCCACCGTCGGCTTCCATCGCCAGGTCATCCTCGACGCCGCGCCCACCATCGTGCAGGCGGTGAAGGACGGGAAGATCAGCCGCTTCTTCGTCATCGGTGGCTGCGACGGCGCTGAGCCGGGCCGCAACTACTTCTCCGACTACGCGCAGGCGACGCCGAAGGATTCGTTCATCCTCACGCTCGGCTGCGGCAAGTTTCGCATCCGCGACTACAACTACGGCGAGCATCTCGGCCTGCCGCGGCTCATGGATATGGGCCAGTGCAACGACGCCTACGGCGCCATCGCCGTGGCGGTCGCGCTGGCTGGCGCGTTCAAGTGCGGCGTCAACGACCTGCCGCTGACGCTCGTGGTCAGTTGGTTCGAGCAGAAAGCCGTTGCCGTCCTGCTCACGCTGCTCTCGCTTGGCGTGAAGAACGTCACCATCGGACCGAACCCGCCTGCGTTCGTCTCGCCGAACGTCTTCAAGATCCTGCAACAGAAGTTCGGGTTGCGGCTGACTGGCGACGCAAAAGCCGACCTCGCGGCGGTGATGAAGAAGTAACCATTGGATCGTAACAGAGAGACGGTTTGCACACCGCGCTCGTGGCGTTCCCCGCCGCGGGCGCGGTGTTGCTTTTGATACCTTTGATACCATTGGTCTCCAGCAAAACGTTGACAGGGGCGGGCGACGCGCGTTTAATCGCGGCTCAATCATGTTGCGGCAATCTGAAAACTGGTTGTGTCCGCCGTTCTCTTGAAAAGGAGTCTTCTGCCATGAACAAATGCGTGTCTTTGACCTTCACCTTCCTCACGGCGCTGGCGTTGTCCGCCTCCGCGCAAACGAACCCTTACGCGGAACTGTCCTCCTACGACTTCGGCAAGAAGTCGGAAATGCTCGCGGCCATCCAGCAGGAGATTCGCGAGGCCAAGCCCGCCGGTTACCCGGCCATCGAGACGAAGCTGCTCGCGACCATCGCCAAGCCGGAGGCGACCTACGCCTGCAAGAAATTTGTCTGCGAACAGCTCCGCATGATCGGCTCGGAGGCGTGTGTCGCGCCGTTGCTGAAGCTGCTCAACGAGGAGAAGTCGGCAGATGTGGCGCGGCTCGCGCTGGAGAACCTGCCCTGCAAAGCGGTGTGCGACGGGCTGCTTGCGGCGCTGAAGTCGTCCAGCGGCAAGATTCAAATCGGCATCATCAACACGCTCGCGGCGCGGCACAACCCGGAGCTGGTTGGTGTGGTGAAAGGTTATCTCGGTTCCGGGAACGCGGACCTGATTCGCGCGTCGCTGCAAGCCCTTGGCCGCGTTGGCGGCGCGGGTGCGGTAGCGGCATTGAAGTCGGCGAAGGTGTCGGCGGAGTTTGAGCCGCTGCGCGAGCGAACGCTGATGGACGCGGCGTTCAATCTCGCCAAGGCCGGCGACAAGGGCGCGGCCGTGGCGGTGTTTGATGAGGAGTTCAAGAAGGGCAAGAGCCAGCCCGCTGTGATCGCGGCGCTGAACGGCTTGGTGGATTTTGGCGGCGCGCGGGGATTGATCGTCGTGTGCAGCGCGCTCAAGGACCAGCAGTTGCAGGTGGCGCTGGCAGCAGCGAAGGCGGCGCAGCGGATGGAGAACAAGGCCGTCACGAAGGAACTCTGCTCGGCGTTGCCCGGTCTGCCGGCGGCCGTGCAGGTGGCGGTGATCCGCACGCTGTCCGAGCGCGGCGACAAGTCCGCGTTGCCGGCGGTGAAGACCGCGCTGGGCAGTGACGTGGAAGCGGTGAAGATGGAAGCGGCGCTTGCATTGGAGAAGGTTGGCAATTCCAGCGTCGTCGGAGACCTCATTGCGCTGGCGACGGCCGAGGGCGACGTGGCCGCGGCGGCACAGCAGACGCTCGGCCGGATCAACGCGAAGGGCGTTAACGAAGCGATGACGAAGATGCTCGACGACGCCGACGTGAAGAAAGTGCGCGTGGCGGCGTTAACGCTGAAGGCTCGGGCCGACCGCTCGATCATGGGGCGGCTGATGAAGATGGCGGGCAGCGAGAAGAGTGATGTGCGCGGCGCGGCGCTTGACGCGCTTGATGGTTTTGCGGGCGCGGAGGAAATGCCGGCGTTGCTGGCGTTGCTGGAGAAGGCCGACAACAAGGACAAGGTGGCCTCCGTCCTCTGGAAGGCGACGCAGGCGCTCGGCAAGGAAGACGAGCGGTTCGCGAAGCTGTGGGCCAGCGCGTCGGGCTGTTCGGAGCCGACGAAGGCCACACTGATCTCGCTGGCGAGCACCGGCGCGGGCGCGGAGTCGCTGAAGATTGCGAAGGAGACGTTCGCTTCCGGCCCGGCGGCGTTGAAGGATCCAGCGGCGCGAGCGCTGTTCAACTGGAAGTCGGATGCCGGCGTCGGGCCGATCATGGACGTGATCGCGAAGACCAGCGACGCGAAGCACAAGATTCTCGGCGCGCGCGCCGTTGTGCGCATCTTGAACGACCGGAAGTGCGGCTGGAACACGAAGAAGAAGACGGAGACGCTGCAGAAGCTCCTGTCGCTGATGGAACGCCCGGAAGACAAGAAGATGATCGAAGGCGCCATCGCAACGGTGGGAAAGAAGAAGTAGGCGTTCGACGCTTCAAGCTGTGTTCAATCTTTCTCGGGAGATAGGGTCATGAACCAGAGAGTTTCGCGTCGTCATTTTTTCAGAGCCTCCGCCACAGCCGCAGGCGCGCTGGCGTTCCCGAACCTCATCCCCGCCTCGGTGCTGGGTGCGAACGCGCCGAGCAAGCGGATCAATGTTGCCAACATTGGCCAAGGCGCGCAGGGGCGTGGTCATCTCGGTTACTGCCTCGGTCGCTCCGACGTGCAGGTTGTGGCGGTGTGTGACGTGCACAAAGGCGTGCGCGACCATTTCTGCGAAGTGACCAACACCCGCTACGCCGAGCGCACGGGCAAGGGCGAATACAAGGGCTGCAAGACGTTCGAGGATTACCGCGAGGTGTTGGAGATGCCCGGCCTCGACGCGGTGACGATCGGCGTGCCGGATCATTGGCATGGATTGATCGCGGTCGCGGCGTGCAAGGCGGGGAAAGACGTTTATTGCGAGAAGCCGCTGGCGTTGACGAACTGGGAGAGCCGCGCCATCGCCGACGCCGCGAAGCAGAACAGCGTCGTGTTCCAGACCGGCAGCCAGCAGCGCAGCAACCGCGCGTTCCGGTTTGCGAGCGAGCTGGTGCGCAATGGCGTCGTCGGCAAGGTGAAGGAAGTCTGGGTCAGCATCGGCGGGCCGTCGAAGCCGTTCTGCGATCTGCCGGAAGAGCCGGTGCCGGCGGGACTGAACTGGGACTTCTGGCTCGGCCCGTCGCCGTGGCGGCCCTACAACTCCGCGCTCGCGCCGGACGGTTGGACTCACAGCTTTCCGAACTGGCGCGGCTACGGCGAGTTTGCCAGTGGCGGCCAAGCGGACTTTGGCGCGCATCACTTCGACATCGCGCAGTGGGGCCTCGGCACCGATCACACGGGGCCGGTGGAGGTGATTCCGCCCGACGGCAAGGAGATTAAGAATCTTACCTACACCTACGCCGACGGCACGAAGATGTATGTCGGCAACAAAGTGCAAGGTTCGGCGATTCAGTGGATCGGCGAGAAAGGCTGGGTGGCCGTGAACCGCGGCGATTGGCTGCAAACCGAGCCGGCGAAGCTTGCGGGGACCCAGTTCGGGCCGAGCGACATTCATCTCTACGAGAGCAAGGACCATTTCGACAACTGGTTCACTTGCATTCGCTCGCGCAAGCCGACGATTTGCACGGCAGAGATCGGCCACCGCACCGCGACGATCTGCCAGATCGGCATTATCGCGTTCCGGCTGGGCCGGCCGCTGAAGTGGGACCCGAAGACCGAGAAGTTCCCCGGCGACGAGCAGGCGAACCGGATGTTGGGACGGTCAATGCGCGCGCCGTGGACGTTGTAGGGCCAGAGGTCAGAAGCCAGAAAACAAGAAGACTATGAAATCCAAAAGCAGCTTAATGATTCTTTTATCGATTGCCGCGTTTTGTCTGATTGCGGTTGTGTGCGTCGCACAAGACAAGGCGAAAGCCGCGCCGAAGCCGCCTCCGCCGGACAAGACGAAGGTGCCGGAGATTTCGGCGGCGGATTTGGAGAAACTTGAGGCCGCGCTGCCCGCCAAGGCCGCCAAGCCGAAGAAGGCGCACAAGCTGCTGGTGTTCTGGCGTTGCGACGGTTTCTTCCACGGCAGCGGCATCGCCGGCGGCAACAAGTGCCTCGAACTGATGGGCAAGAAGACCGGCGCATGGACGTGCGACTTCAGCCGCGAATGGGAGGTGTTGAGCGCTGAGAATCTTGCGAAGTATGACGGGTTGGTGCTGAACAACACGACCAGCCTCGATCCGTCGCCGGAAATCAAGCAGGCCATCCTCGACTTCATCAACAAAGGCAAGGCCGTCATCGGCATCCACGCCGCGACCGACAACTTTGGCAAGTGGGTGGAAGGTCAGCAGTTGATGGGCGGCCGTTTCGCCGGGCATCCGTGGGGTGGTGGCGGTCCTGGCGGCAAGAGCGACGGCAAGTGGGCCTTCAAACTCGACGAGCCGAATCATCCGCTCTGTCGTGCGTTCGAAGGCAAAGGCTTCCGGTTGAAGGACGAGATTTACCAGTTCAAGGATGCCTACACGCGGGTTGACCGCCGTGTGTTGATCGGCATGGACCTTTCCGATGAAGAAACCTCCAAGGCGATCACAACACCGGACCCGAAGACCGGCAAACCGCGCGGCTGCCGCGATGACGGCGACTATGCCGTGTCGTGGATCAAGAAGGTCGGCAAGGGCCGGTTGTTCTACTGTTCGCTCGGTCACGGCATGAACGTGTTCCAAGAGCCGACGGTCGTGCAGTATTACCTCGACGGTATCCAGTGGGCGCTCGGCGACACGAAGGCCGACGCAACGCCGAAGAAGTGACGATGCCGTCTGGCGACGCTGGCGGAACGAAGCGCAGAAGACAAAGTAGTCATCACGCTCCGCGTGATGACTACGAGGACAATTCTCGCGCGGAGCGTGAGGACCACTTTATTGCAATAGGACAGCACCATGAACTCGAACCTCATCCGTTCAACCAGTTTCTTCAAGCAATACAGACACGCCGCCCTCGCACTAGCGTTCGTTTGCACCGCCGCGTCTTCATGGGCGGCGCAGCAGTTCACCTACCTCGATCTGGTGAAGCGGCTCACTGATCTCGAATCGCTGGCGGTGTTGCCGGAGGCAGGCGAGAAATGCCAACAATGGTCGAGCTACGACCGCGCCAGCAAATACGACGAGGCCACCGGCAAATACGTGAAGTGGGACGCCAACGGCGACGGCGGCGGCATCATCCGCAAGGAAGGCGAGTTCTCGGTGTTCGCGGAGATGGAAGGGCCGGGTGTCATCTGGCGCACCTGGTCGGCGGCGGCGGGCAAGGGTCACGTGAAAATCTTCCTCGACGGCGCGAGCGAGCCGGCGGTGGACCTGCCGTTCGAGAAATACTTCGACGGCAGCGAAGCGCCGTTCCGGGGCAAGGCGCTCTGTCACGTGCTCGGCAAGGGCTGGAACAACTATGTGCTGATCCCGTTCCAGAAGTCCTGCAAGATCATCGCCGAGAAAGGCTGGGGAAATTACTACCACTTCACCTACACGACGTATCCGAAGGGAACGAAGCTGCCGACGTTCGCGCGCAACTTGGCTGCGAAGGAAACGGCGGCGCTCGCGAAGGCGAACGAGTTTCTTGAGAGCAAGCTGGGCGACGACCCTGCCGGCAAGCGCAAGCGCGAGAAGACCGTGGAGAAAACCATCACCGTCGCCCCCGGCGAACTGGTGCTCCTGGCGGAACTCGACGGCCCGCGCGCGATCACGGCACTGCGCGCGAAGCTTGACCTGCCCGCCGCGCCCGACGACATCAGCGTGCTGCGCGAGCTGTGCCTGCGGATCGCATGGGACGACGACTCGCAGCCGGCGGTTTGGGCGCCGCTCGGCGACTTTTTCGGCAGCGCGCCCGGTTTTAACAAATACCGCTCGTTGCCGCTCGGCATGACCGACGATGGCTGTTACGCGCTCTGGTATATGCCGTTCGCGAAGAAGGCGCGCGTCGAGCTGGTCAACGACGGCAGAGAAAAGCGCACGGTGGCGTTCCGCGTCACGCACGCGCCGTTGACGCGGCCAGTGAAGAAGCTGGCGCGCTTCCACGCGAAATGGCACCGCGACGCGTTCCTGCCGACGGACCCGGACCGCCGGGCGATTGACTGGACGATGCTCAAGACGCAGGGCTGCGGGCGCTTCGTCGGCGTCATGCTGCACGTCTGGAATCCGCGCGGCGGCTGGTGGGGCGAGGGTGACGAGAAGTTCTTCGTGGACGGCGAGAAGTTTCCGTCCACCATCGGCACCGGCTCGGAGGATTATTTCGGCTACGCGTGGTGCTGCCCGGAGCTGTTCGAGAACGCCTTTCACAACCAGCCGCGCAACGACGGCGGCAACCGCCGGCACGTTTGCGTCAACCGCTGGCACATCACCGACAACGTGCCGTTCCAGCAATCGTTCGATGCGGCCATTGAGAAGTATTACAAGAACGACAAACCGACGCTCTACGCCGCGATGGTCTATTGGTATCAGGCGGCAGGCCAGTTGGACGACTACGCCCCGATGCCACTGGCCGATCGGACCGACTGGTATGCCACGCCGCCGAACACCCGCGTCGCCGGCGTGCTCGAAGGCGAGGAGCTGAAAATCATCGAATGCACCGGCGGCAAGGCACATCCGCAGGAGCTGGCGCACTTCGGCGGCCCGTGGAGCGACCAGTCGCACCTCTGGTGGATTGACGGCAAGCCGGGCGACCGCCTCACGCTGGCGTTGCCGGTGAAGGAGGACGGCCGCTACAAACTCATCGCCCAACTCACGAAGGCGAAGGACTACGGCATCGTGCAAATTTCGCTCGACGGCCAGAAGCTCGGCAAGCCGCTCGACCTCTTTAACCCGCAGGTTATCCCGACCGGCGCGCTGGACCTCGGCGTGCATGAGTTGAAGAAGAAGGGTGGCCACCGCCTGACGCTGGAGATCACCGGCGCAAACGCGAAAGCCCTCAAACGCCACATGGCTGGCCTCGACTACGTGAAGCTGGAGCGGATGCCGTAGGGTTCAGCTTGCGCCCGCACATGTCGAGGCGCGTGGACGTGTTATCCGGGTAGTATAAAGGAATTCTTCGGTGTAATCTTACGGAACAAAAAGTTTATGACATTCAGAACCATTGGCGAACCACTGTTGGCCAAAACGGCCGATGGCAGACTCAAGTCGCGGATCGCGACCGTTTTTGTCAGGAACCCGACCATCGTTACGTTGCCTGGCATTCACGCCACACAACGCGTGGCGTATCTGCAAATGCTCAACCAGCAACGCCAGGCCGCCGGCCAGCCGATGATGACGGAACAGGAGGAGACGGTTGAGTTGAGCAATGCGGTGGACCTCGTGATGGAAGATGATGCCGTGCTGATCCGTCCTGATCCGACGCGCATGAATCTCGCGTTCGCGGCGGATGAGATGCTTCAGGAAGTTGTATCCAAGGAGCAGATCAAGTTTCTGCATGTGCTTGACTCACGTGTGCGCAATGCGATCAAGCACCATGGCGAGAACTGGCGGATTACGCCGTTGCCACGGTCGGCGGCCGACATGCGGCAGATGATTCTTGGTTCGCGGATCGGCGTCGGCGGGCGGGAGATTTATTACTTCAATCGCGAGACAGGCTCGCGTTTTCTGACCTGTCAGGAGTTTGCCGGCCTTGGCGCATTGGAGGAGGCTGAGCGGAGGCGATTGTTGGTGGAGATCAAGGAGTGTTCGGCGCATCTGAACCGGCTGGGTTGGCCGGAGGTTTCCTTTTTCATAGCGGATAAGGCGTTCACGGCGGCTGATTTCGTGCCACACGATTTTGCGAACATGCCTTCGGAGCAATTGCAGGCGGCGTTTGAATCGCTGAAGCAGAAGTTTCAGAACGCGGTGCCTGTAGAGTTGCGGCAGGATGACGTGAACCAGACCGAATGGCGCAACCGCATGTATGCCACGCTGATCGGGCTGAAGGAAGATTCGGTGAGCGAAGAATCGCTGCTTGGCCTCGGCGCGGAGTTCTACATGCAGGTGGAGTGGCTGCCGGGCGGATGTATCGAGGAAGGGGAGTTGATCTTCGACTCAGTCATGGAGCAGTCGTTGGAGAATATTGACGAACAGCGGCGGGCGAAACTGGCGCTCTTTGAGAAATCCCGTTCGTTCATCCTCAGCTACATCCGGGAATATGGCGATGTTGAATACATCAACATCGGGCGGCTCGCCGGCTCGTTGTCGTTGCGGCAGCCGCTGCAAGGCCGGCGCGGCGTATTTCTGGTCGAGCTGAAGCAGCGCGACGCATCGCAGCCGTTTGTGAAAATCCTCCGGATGCAAAAGTGGGGTGTGGCCGAACACCTGGACGATGGCAAGAGCCTTTTGGACGCGATGTTGTTTTCGGAGGAATACACCGACTATATCCTCAACCGCCGGCTGGCTTGCCGACAGTTGGGAATGAACCTGGCCGCTCATGCCGTGGCGCGCAAGCTCGGCGAACGTTACTACGGCAAGAATCGTGACTATCACGGCCTGACCATCTATTCGCCTTATTTCGAGCGCGATTACATCGGAGGTATCGCCACGGACAAGATTGTGGCGTCCAAGTTCGCCAACGAATCGTATGCGTTTACGTTTGCTCGTCTGTTGGGTCATGCGGCGGCGCCAAATCTGATCGTTGGCCGTTGCCAGCTCAACGGGCAGGTCATTTTCGACGACGGCGACGAGGTGGTCATTGAAAACCAGTTCGGCATGCCGCTTGAAATCATTGTGGCCGACCACACAGGCACGTTCACGGATTTCCGACGCAGCCTTGGCGAGAGCGCGCCGGAGTATGCAAAGTCTGTCAACAAACGACTGACGATGCTCCCGCAGCCGGCGGCGTTTGCGCAGGCGTATCTTGACGCATTTGTGGAGCGCTTTGAGAAAATCCAGCAGGAATATCGCCGGCGGAAACGCGCCTTCGACAACCTGTTCAAGCATCAAGTGCCAGTCGAGGCGGGCAACCTGTCCTTTCGCTGGCTTCGCGTGCTGGAGCGCATGAACCAAGCAGACCCGCGGGCGCTCAAGGAGATGATTCGAAAGAATATCGCGATCAAATAGATCGTCGGGCGTTGCGGGGCGAAGCCGCAGTGGTGGAGGAGCGGAATGGAAATTAGAAGATGCAGGAAGATTCTGGCGGGTATCATGGCGCTCGTCATCGGGTCTGCGCTTGCTGCTGTTGCCGACGAGGCCCTTGGTCCGCTGGCGTGGCCGCAGCCGACAAAGGAGTCTCGGCCGTGGAGCTACTGGTGGTGGATGGGCAGCGCTGTGGACAAGGAGAATCTCACCAAGGAACTCACGCGCTACCGCGATGCAGGTTGGGGTGGCGTCCACATCATCCCGATCTACGGCGCGAAAGGCTGGGAGTCGAAGTTCATCGAATACCTCAGCCCGCAATGGATGGAGATGCTGCGCCACACCGTCAGCGAAGCGCGCCGGCTTGGCATGGACGTGGACATGACCACCGGCACCGGCTGGTGTTTTGGCGGCCCCAACGTTCCGCCGCAGGAAGCCAGCGCGCAAGTCGTGGCGAAAATCGTGGAAGAAGGCGGCAAGAAAGTGTTTCAGATTTCGCAAAAGCCGACCTCCAAGGTCAAACGCCCCGCTGCTGGCGGTGAGGGCTACATGCTCAACCCGCTCTATGCCGATGCCATCCGTCACTGGCTGGGGCGGTTCACGGAAGCCTTCGCTCGCTACGACGGGCCGAAGCCGCGGGCGCAGTATCACGACTCGTTCGAGTATCGTGTGGATTGGTCGCCCGACCTTCTCGCGCAGTTCGAGAAGCGTCGCGGTTACCGGCTCCAGAGCGAGTTCCCGGCATTCTTCGGCAGGGAAACGAACGACCGTGTCGCGCGGCTGAAGTGCGACTACCGCGAGACGATCTCCGACATGATGATCGAGGACTCCATGCCGCTCTGGTTCAACTGGTGCCGCGAGCGCGGTTTCCTCACTCGCAACCAGGCGCACGGCTCGCCGGGGAACCTGCTCGACCTCTACGCGCTCGCCGACATCCCGGAGACGGAGATGTTTCACACTGACCGCCGGCCGCTTGTGGCGAAGTTTGCCTCGTCGGCCGCGCACGTGGCCGGGCACAACCTTGTTGCGTCGGAGACAGGCACATGGCTCAAGGAGCACTTTACCGAGACGCTCGCCGACGTGCAGGGCTTACTCGACGACCTGTTCGTCAGCGGCATCAACCACGTCATCTTCCACGGCACCTGTTACTCGCCCGACGAAGCGGGCTGGCCGGGCTGGCTTTTTTACGCGTCCACCGAGATGAACCCGCGCAACTCGATCTGGCGCGACGTGCCGACGCTGGCGGGCTACATTGCGCGCTGTCAGTCGGTGCTCCAAGCGGGCCGGCCGGACAACGACGTGCTGGTCTATTGGCCGATCTACGACGTGTGGCACAAGGCGGCGGGCTTGGCGGAGAACCTGACGGTCCACGGCGCCGGCTGGTTCGGCGGCCAGCCCATCGGCAAGCTCGCGGAAAAGCTTTGGGCGCGCGGCTTTACGTTCGACTACATCTCCGACCGCCAGTTGGCCGCGCTAAAGCCTGCCGGCCGCGTCATCGTGGTGCCGACGACGGAGCATATCCCGCTGAAGACGATGGAGCATCTGCTGCGGCTCGCCGAGGGCGGCGCGAAGGTGATTTTCGACGAGGCGTTGCCGAAAGACGTGCCGGGCCTGCGCACACTGGAGGCGCGGCAGGCAGAGTTGAAGAAGCTGCTGGAGCGAGCCAACGGTTGCGTGCAGGTCGGCGATGCTGAAGCGTTGCTGGCAAGAGCCGGTGTAGCTCGTGAGCAGATGGTGGATCATACGGGCCTGCTCTTCATCCGCCGCAAGCTCGACGGCGGCCGTTACTACTTCATCGCCAACCGAAGCGACAAACCGGTGGACGGTTGGCTGCCGCTGGCGACGAAGGCGAAGTCCGTGACCATCATGGACCCGATGACAGGCTGCGCTGGTGTGGCAAGCTTGGCGGATGGATCGAAAGTTTACGTGCAGCTTGCGCCGGGAGATTCCGTCGTGCTGCGGACGTTTGCTGACCGCACACTCGATGGTCCGGCGTGGGCTTATTGGAAACCGGCTGGCGATCCCGTCACACTCAGCGGCTCGTGGAAGGTGAAGTTCCTTCGCGGTGGCCCCGCGCTGCCGCCGGCGTTTGGGACGGCCAAGCTCAGTTCGTGGACGGAGCTTGGCGGCAAGGAAGCGCAGCGTTTCGCCGGCACGGCACTCTACACGCTCACGTTCGACGCGCCTGCCGCCGGTGCGGGTTGGTGGCTGGACCTCGGCAACGTCTGCCAGAGCGCGCGCGTGCGCCTGAACGGCTCCGATCTCGGCACTGCGATCAAGCCACCGTTCCGTGTGGCGGTGGACGCACTGAAACAGAAAGGCAACATGCTGGATGTGGAAGTGACGAACGTCTCCGCCAATCGCATTCGAGATCTTGATCGGCGTGGCATGAAGTGGCACAACTTCTACGACATCGGCTTCGTCAACATCAACTACAAGCCCTTCGACGCTTCCAACTGGCCGCTGGCCGACTCAGGGCTGCTCGGGCCGGTGACGTTGCAGCCGATGAAGACGTTTGCGCCGAAGTGAGGGCGAGGCTTGGCGAATGCTGACTGGGAGCGGCGGTGTCCCCACCGCCGCGCGGTTCGACCAGTGACAACGGTGCGGCGGTGGGGACACTGCCGCTCCCAGCTACTACTTGCGCGTTTTCCTCAGTGCTTCTTTAGCTTGTCGAGCTTCGGTTTGATGACGACGCGGCAGTAGCCTTGTTCGGGATGCTTGCGGTAGTAATCCTGGTGGTAGTCCTCGGCGCGGTAGAACTTCGTCAGCGGGGCGATCTCCGTGACGATTGGGTCGTCGAACTTCGCTTGCGCCGCTTGCTTTGACTTTTCGGCGGCGAGCTTCTGGGCTTCGTTGTGATAGAAGATGACGGAGCGGTATTGCGTGCCGCGATCGTTGCCCTGGCGATTCAATGTTGTCGGGTCGTGCGCTTTCCAGAACGTCTCCAGCAGCTTCTCGTAGGAAATGCGGGCGGGGTTGAACTCCACCTGAATCACCTCGGCGTGACCGGTCGTGCCAGTGCAAACTTGCTCGTAGGTCGGGTCCGGCACGGTGCCGCCGGCGTAGCCGGACGTGGATGACTTGACGCCGTCCATGGTTTGATACACCGCTTCCGTGCACCAGAAGCAGCCGCCTCCGAACGTGGCGAGTTCGGTCTTGGCGGCGGAGGTCTTGGCGGGTTCGGCTGAAGTATTCATGGCGGCCAGTAATGCGGTCAGGCAGAGCAGTAACTTGAAGGTTCTCATGGTGTCGCTGGTATCGGTTTGCAGCCTAAGCTTGGAGGTTTTTCCGCCGGCGTCAATAGTGATTCCGCTGGAAGCCGTCTTCCGCTATGGTGGCGGCGTGTCTGTTGAACGAGGAGACGCGATGAAGAAGCTGAAGCGATGGATGTTCGCCGCGGGCGGCGCGGTGGCGTTGCAGTTGGGAGCGGCGGGCCAATGTGCAGAGAGCGCAGTCTCGCTGGAAGGCCAATGGCGGTTTCAACTCGACCGCAGCGACGTGGGCATCACGGAGAAGTGGTTCGAGCGCACGCTGCTGGACAGAATCAAGTTGCCCGGTTCATTGCCGGCGCAGGGCATCGGCGACGAGGTGACGGTGGACACGAAGTGGATCGGCGGCATCGTGGACAAGTCGTGGTTCACTGCGCCGGAATACGAGAAGTATCGCCAGCCCGGCAACGTCAAGATTCCGTTCTGGCTCCAGCCGGAGAAATACTACGCTGGGGCGGTGTGGTATCAGCGCGACATCGAGATTCCAGCGGAGTGGGCGGGTCTCACCGCGGTGCTTTTGCTGGAACGTCCTCACTGGGAGACGCGCGTCTGGTTGGACGACAAACTCATCGGAACGAACAACGCGCTCGCGACGCCGCACAACTACGAACTCGGCCCGCTCGTGTCAGGTAAGCATCGACTCACGATCCGTGTGGACAACCGCATGATTGTGGACGTGGGCGAGAACTCCCACAGCGTCAGCGACCACACGCAGGGCGACTGGAACGGCATCGTTGGCCGCATTGAGTTGCGAGCGAAACCGCGGCTTTGGATTTCACAGCAACGCATCGTGCCGAAGAATGACGGCACGGTTCGCGTTGAGGTCGGCATTCGCAACACGCTTTTTGATTCAGTCATCGGCACGCTCACAGCCATTGTCCGCGAGAAGGGCGCACATTCAGCAGCAGGCCAAGCCAGCGTCAAGATCGAGTATGCGCGCGGCTTAACCACCGAACATCGCCACATATTCACCACCCACGCTACGCAGGAGATCGTCGTGAAGCTCGACCGACCGCCCAAGCTCTGGAGCGAGTTCACACCCGACATGTATGAAGTCGAGACGCGGATTGAAGCACAAGGTGGGCGACAGACCGACGTGGCGGTTGAGACTTTTGGTTTTCGGGAGTTCATGGCGCAAGACACCCAGTTTGCTATCAACGGCCGCAAGACCGTCATGCGTGGCACGCTCGACTGCTGCATTTTCCCGAAGACCGGCCATCCGCCGACGGACGTTGCGGAATGGAAACGCATCATCGGCGTCGCGAAGGCGCACGGGCTGAACCTGATTCGCTTTCACTCGTGGTGCCCGCCGGAGGCGGCGTTCGTCGCGGCGGACGAGATGGGCTTCTACTTCCACGTTGAGTGTTCGTCATGGCCGAACCAATCCGCCGCCTTGGGCGAGGGCAAACCGGTGGACCGATGGCTTTACGACGAGGCCGATCGCATCCTGCGCTACTACGGCAATCATCCCTCGCTGGTGTTGATGCTTCACGGTAACGAGCCGGGCGGCAAGAACCGGAACGCATATCTGGCGAAGTGGGTCGAGCATTTCAAGGCGAAGGACCCGCGCCGGCTCTGGAGCAGTGGCGCCGGCTGGCCGGAGTTGCCAGAGAACCAGTGGCATTGCGTCCCTCAGCCGCGCATCCAGGCGTGGGGTGGGGGACTGAAGTCGCGCATCAACGCGAAACCGCCGGAGACTCGCACCGATTACACCGAGTTCATCTGCAAGCGCACCGTGCCCGTCGTCAGCCACGAGATCGGTCAGTGGTGCGTGTATCCGAATTTCGACGAGATCAAGAAATACACCGGCTACCTCAAGCCGAAGAACTTCGAGATCTTCCGCGACAAGCTCAAGGAACGCGGCATGAGCGACCTTGCGCGGAAGTTCCTGCTGGCGTCCGGCAAACTCCAAACGCTTTGCTACAAGGAGGAAATCGAATCGGCGCTTCGCACACCCGGTATGGGCGGCTTTGAACTGCTCGACCTCCACGACTTCCCTGGTCAGGGCACGGCGTTGGTCGGCGTGCTCGACCCGTTCTGGGAGAGCAAGGGCTACGTCACACCGCAGGAATACAGTCGCTTCTGCAACGCCACCGTCCCGCTGGCTCGGATGAGCAAGCGCGTCTTCATGACAGACGAGAAGCTCGAAGCCGACATCGAGGTTGCGCACTTCGGTCCCGCACCAATGAAAGACGCCGTCGCGTCGTGGCGACTCGTCGGCGATGATGGCCGTGTCGTCGCCAGTGGCAAGTTGCCCGCAAAGACGTTGCCGGTGGACAACGGTATCGCGCTTGGCGGCGTGAGTGTGGAGTTGAAGAACGTGTCCGCGCCAGCGCGATACAAGTTGGTCGTTGGTCTCGATGGATCGAAGTTTGAGAACGACTGGGATGTCTGGGTCTATCTGCCGAAGGTGGACACGCAGCCGCCGCAGGACGTGAGAATCGCGGACGACCTGAACGCCGCCGCGCTCGCCGCGCTCGATGCCGGCGGCAAGGTGTTGCTGATGATTCCGCCAAAGCGCGTGAAGAACGCCGCCAAGGACAAGGTTGTGCTCGGCTTCTCCAGCATCTTCTGGAACACCGCCTGGACGCGCCGCCAGCCGCCGACAACGCTCGGTATTCTCTGTGATCCGAAGCATCCCGCGCTCGCGGATTTCCCGACCGACTATCACAGCAACTGGCAATGGTGGTATCTCGTGACGCGCGCTGGCGCGATGATTCTCGACGACCTGCCGCGTGGGCTGCGGCCGGTGGTGCAGGTGATTGACGACTGGTTCACCGCGCGCAAGCTGGGTCTCGTTTTTGAGGCGAAGCTGGGCAAGGGCAAGCTGCTGGTGTGCAGCGTGGATTTGAAGAACGAGTTGGAACAGAATCCGGTCGCGCGACAGATGCGCCACAGCCTGCTGCGCTACATGGGAAGCGACCGGTTCAACCCGGAGGTGGCGGTGACGAGAGAGGCGGTCGCGCGGCTCATGACTTCCGGGCCGGGATCGGAACTGGCGCGTCTCGACGCGAAGATCTGGGTGGACAGCGAGGATGACGCGCATGACAACGTTAAGGCCAACGCACTAGACGGCGACCCGCAAACGTTCTGGCATACGCAATGGCAGCCGACTGCGAAGCCAATGCCTCACTGGCTGGTGGTGGACTTGGGCGGTGAGATGGCGCTGGCGGGCATCACGTATCTGCCGCGTCAGGATATGGCCAACGGCCGCATTGCCGAGGCGGAGGTTTATTGCAGCAACGAACCGAAGAAGTGGAGTTCGCCCGTCGCGATTGCGAAATGGGGTGACACCTCCGACCGGCAAACGATCCGTTTCGCGAAGCCGGTCACGGCGCGTTACCTCAAACTCGTCCCGAAGAGCGAAGTCCGCGGCCAGCCGTTCGCGGCGGTTGCCGAACTGGACATCATCCGGCCGTAGCAACCGGGGAAACGCGGATTGCCTGCAATGGCGAAATTGAGCTAAAGGAATCAGAGCATGATTACAGCACCCGTGACCTCCGGCGGCAGCCAGAACGCGGCGAAATACAACATGGGCTATGTCTGGCTCATCTCTTTGGTCGCGGCGATGGGTGGATTGCTGTTCGGCTACGACTGGGTTGTCATCGGCGGGGCGAAACCGTTTTTCGAGAAATACTTCCAGCTCAACTCGGAGGAACTGAGCGGCTGGGCAAACAGTTGCGCGCTGGTCGGGTGTCTGCTGGGGTCGCTGGTTACCGGCGGCCTTAGCGACAAGCTCGGACGCAAAAAGCTGCTGGTAGTGTCGGCGTTCCTGTTCGCCGTGTCGTCGTTGCTCACCGGTTGGGCGACGACGTTCTCTTGGTTCGTCGTCTGGCGCATCGTCGGCGGCGTGGCCATCGGCATGGCGTCGAACCTCTCACCGATGTATATCGCCGAGGTCGCGCCGGCGCACATGCGTGGGCGACTTGTGGCGGTCAACCAACTCACGATCGTCATCGGTATTCTCGCCGCGCAGATTGCCAACTGGCTGATCGCCGAGAAGGTGGCCGACGGCGCGACGGCGGAGATGATCCGCCAATCTTGGAACGGCCAGTATGGCTGGCGCTGGATGTTCACGGCGGTGACGGTGCCGTCGCTGCTGTTCTTTGTCAGCGCGCTGTTCGGGCCGGAGAGTCCGCGCTGGCTGGTGAAGAACGGCCTCGCCGAACGCGCGCGGAAGATTTTGGAGCGCATTGGCGGCGCGACTTACGCCGACGCAGAAGTGCGTGACGTGCAGGCGACGCTAGCCTCACAGGAGATTCATCACGTCCGCTTCCAGGACTTGCTGGAGCCGAAGATGGTAAAGATTCTGCTCGTGGGTGTCACGCTGGCGGTGTTGCAACAGTGGAGCGGCATCAACGTCATCTTCAACTACGCCGAGGAACTCTACAAAGCCGCCGGCTACGGTGTGAGCGACATCCTCTTCAACATCGTCATCACCGGTGCGATCAACCTGGTCGTGACATTTATCGCCATCGGCACGGTGGATCGGTTTGGTCGGCGTGGCCTGATGCTGATCGGCTGCGCCGGCATCGCGATTTCGCATCTGCTGCTCGGCGCGGCCTACACGATGGGAATGAAAGGCTTGCTCGTGCTCGTGCTGACGCTGAGCGCCATCGGTTGCTATGGCATGTCGCTGGCGCCGATCACATGGGTGCTCATCTCGGAGATATTCCCGAACCGCATCCGCGGCGCGGCAATATCGGTGGCCGTGTCGGCGTTGTGGATTGCGTGTTTCATCCTGACCTACACGTTTCCGATCTTGAAAGGCGCGGTCGGGATGTCAGGCACATTCTGGATCTACGCGGCGATTTGTGCCGGCGGCTTCTTCTTCATCCTGCTGCGCGTGCCGGAGACGAAGGGCAAGACGCTGGAACAGATTGAGCGGGAACTGGTGGATTGAGGAGAAATTATGAGAGCATTCATTGGCAGCATGTTGGTTGCGGGATGCGCGCTGGTCGCGGGCGCGGCGGGACCAGCTTTGGTTGGTTCGCCGAACGACGCGACGGTGGTGGCGTGGTTTCGCGGCGGTGACCAGGAGTTCAACGGGACGCTGTATCATTTCCTCGGCGCGTCGGACATGCAGGTGACCTTCGAGGTGAAGCCTCTGGTCGGCGCTGCGTTGGAACTGTTGTGGGGATCGAAGAACGACAAGCGCGTTGCGGTGGTCGTCGTCAACGGTCAATCGCTGCCTGTCACTGGCGGCGGCGACTACAACGGCTTTCGTTGGCTGCGCGTGCCGTTGCCGGACGGATTGAAAGGCGAACGCTACGGCATCACGCTGAAGCCGGGCGAAGGCGGCAAGGCTGCGTTCATCGCGGACGTGCGGCTGACCGCGCCCGGCGGCGACGCGAAGCGGCCCGACCTGAAGCAGCCGAGCTACAAGGCAAAGTCCGAGCCGAAGGCGCAGGCAGCACGGAAACGGTCGCCGTGGATGGGGTTCCAAGGCGAAGGATTCCCGGAGATGCGGAAGGTATGGGACACGCCAACGGCCGCGCCAGCCCAGCCCGCGAGCGACGCGCACATCGAGGCGGCGTTCCGGCTCGCCGAGAAACACGCGCGGCAGGCCAACGAGGCATTCTTCCGCTCGCGCCGCTTCATTGACGGCTGGCTGGCCTACGCGGACCCAGCCACGGGCCTCATCCCGCGCAATCTGAACGAGAGCCGCGATTTCTGGAACGGGCGCGATTCGGCTGCCGACAACTGGCCATTCATGGTGCTCACCGCGGCGATGACCGACCGGCCGCTGTTCGAGGGACGGATGCTGGAGATGTTGCGCACGGAGACGAAGCTGACCTGCCGCGTGGACCGGCTGCCGGATGATTACTCATTCTCCAAGAAAGGCTGGCGGCGCGAGAAGCTGGACCTCGACGCGATCATCTTCGACGGCGCCGAATACGTGAAGGATGGCCTGCTGCCCATTACCGAATGGCTGGGCAAGAGCCCGTGGAGCGAGCGCGCCATCGGCATCATTGACGACATTTGGAAGAACGCGCAGATCGAGACGCCGTTTGGCAAGATTCCGACGCTGAACTTCGAGGTCAACGGCGACCTGCTCCAGGCCTGCGCGCGGCTGTTCTGGTTCACGGGCGGTCGCAAGTATCTCGACTGGGCCATCCGCCTCGGTGACTACTACCTGCTCGGCGGCCATCACCCGACGCGCGACATGAAGGATCTCGCGCTGGGCGATCATTCCTGCGAGGTCATCAACGGCCTCTCCGAGCTTTACGTCGCGTGCGCCCATGTCGCGCCGGAGAAACGCGAGGCCTATCGCAAGCCGCTCCACGAGATGTATGACCGCATCCTGGAGATCGGCAGCAACGAACACGGCTTGCTCTATCTCCGCGTCAACACTCGCACTGGCGAGCACAGCGCCGCGTTGACGGACAACTGGGGCTACAACTACGACGGCATCTACACCGCCTTCCTGCTCGACAAGATAACCGCCTACCGCGACGCCGTGCGCAAGGCCCTCAGCAATCTCAAGGAGCACTACACCGGCCAGGGCGGCATGTGCCAGAGCAACACCGCGGACGGTTACGCCGACTCCATCGAGGGCGCCATCACGCTCCTCAATCGGGAGCCGGTCGCCTCGGCGATGGAGTGGGTGGACGCCGAGATCAAGACGATGTGGGGTCGGCAGCATCCGAACGGTATCATCGAAGGCTGGCACGGCGACGGCAACTCCGCCCGCACGTCGCTGATGTATGCGCTTTGGAAAACGCAGGGCATCACCGTCCAGCCGTGGCGCGCTGACGTGCGCTTCGGCGCGGCGCGGGAGGGCGGCAGCCTCTGTATCAGCGTCGTCGCGGACAAACCGTGGGAAGGCCGGCTCATCTTCGACAAGCAGCGCCACAAGCTGAACATGCACTTGCCGCTGGACTACCCGCGCATCAACATGTTCCCGGAATGGTTCACGGCACAGGCTGGCGCGCGCTACGAAGTCAACAACCTCGCCACCGGCGAGAAACGGACGCGAACCGGCAAGGAACTGCTCGGTGGCATCGCTGTGCCGCTGAAAGCGGGCGAGGAAGTGCGGTTGATCGTCAAGACCGCGGCGAACGCGAAACATTGAACGACGGAGGAAATTTCACATGGCCGAGGTTTATCATGCGCTGGGACTTCATCTGCATCAGCCGCTGGGGAATCTGGTGGCGTTGCACAATTCGGGCGAGAGCTGGGAGGCAAAGCAAATCCTGTGGTGCTACGACCGCATCACGCGGATGCTGGAGGGGTATCACGATGTGGCGCGGCTGCATCTGAGTGTTTCAGGAACGTTGCTGAAGCAACTCGAAGACCCCGGCGTCCGGCAGACGTTCCGCGATGTGGTGGACATCGAAGATTTTCTGAAACGGTTCCGGCACGCGCCGATTGAGATCGTGGGCAGCGGATTGTATCACCCGGTGTATCCGCTGATTCCGCCGGCGGACTGGGACGCGCAGACGGCGTGGTGGCAGGGGCTAGGGAAACATCTGCTGGGCCGCGACAGTTTTGGCGGGTTTTGGCCGCCGGAGATGGGGTTCTGCATGGAGATGATCCCGATGTTGCAGCGGCACGGCTACAAATACGTGTTGGTGGATTCCATCTTCATCAAGCCGAAGCGGGAGATGCGTTGGGAGGAGGTGCGCTATCGGCCTCATCTGGCGCGCTACGGCGGCGCAGAGATCGTGGTGGTGCCGCGGGACCGTGAGCTGTCCAACGCGCAACTCTCCGGCATGGATCCCGGTTGGTTCCAGCACGAGGTGCGCGAGCGGACGAAGTTCTGCGACTTCCCCGCGCTTGTGACGACGTGGACCGACGGCGAGAACGGCGGCTGGTTCCGCACGACAAACGTAGAGAGCGGCTTCTGGGGATTCTTCTACCGGCAGATTTTGGATCGTTGCCGCGCCGGCACGCTTGGTTTCAAGCCGATCCACATCGGCGAGTATCTGCACCGGTTTCCCCCGACGGAGGAGGTGGAGGTGCACCGCGGCGCGTGGAACACCGAGCATCATTGGGGCGGCGACTTCACACAATGGACCGGCTCGCTCCTGCAGAAGAAGGGTTGGGATGAGGTGAGGCGGGCCAGCGAGTTTTATCATCAGGTGAAGCGCGCGTTCGACGAGCGGCAGCCGGGAGCGGGCGATCCTGAAGAGATTCGTCAACTGATCGTGCGCGCCTACGACTTCATTCTGACGGCGGAGACGAGCTGCAACTTCTACTGGGGCAGCCGCTGGGTCCATCGGTCGTTTGATGAACTGGAACAGGCTTATCATCTGTTGGATGCGGCGATGTCGAAGCTGGGCAGGAAGTGACGGCGTGGGGCAGGGCAAAGACACGCGTTGCCCGTAGCGGGTTGACGCGCTAGGATACCGACGTTGCCGCGTCGGTTTTGGAGCCGCGGCTATAGAGGAAAAAGATACCGAATGTATATCGTGATGGTTTCATCAGAATGCGCTCCCGTCGCCAAAGTGGGCGGGCTGGGAGATGTTGTGTTCGGACTGTGCCGCGAGCTGGAGGTCCGCGGCAACTCCGTCGAGATCATCCTGCCGAAATATGACTGCCTGCGTTACGACCAGATTTTCGGCCTCCAGATCACCCACAAGGACCTCTGGGTGCCGTGGTATAATCAGAGCATCCATTGCACCGTCTATTTCGGCTTTGTCCACGGGCGGAAATGTTTCTTCATCGAGCCACACTCCGACCACAATTTCTTCCACCGCCGCATGTTCTACGGGCAGGGCGACGACGACCAGCGGTTCGCGTTCTTCTCGCGGGCGGCGTTGGAGTTCATGCTCAAGAGCAACAAGCACCCGGACATCATCCATTGCCACGACTGGCAGACGGGCCTGGTGCCGGTAATGCTCTACGAAATCTACAAGCATCTCGGCATGACGCACCCGCGTGTGTGCTATACGCTGCACAACCTCCAGCATCAGGGCGTTACCGGCGAGCACATCCTGCGGGCCACCGGCCTCAACCGCCACAGCTACTTCTTTCATCAGGACCGGTTGCAGGACAACTTCAACCACGCCGCCATCAACCAGATGAAGGCGGGCATCGTCTATTCCAACTTCGTCACCACCGTCTCGCCGCGTTACGCGTGGGAGATCATGCACAGCGGCCAGAACTACGGCCTCGGCCACACCCTCCACGTCCATCGCAACAAAGTCGGCGGCATCCTCAACGGCGTGGACTACGAGGTGTGGAACCCGGAGATAGACCGCCACATCCCGAGCCAATACTCTGCGGACAAGCTCGACGGCAAATTCGCCAACAAAAAGGCGCTGCGCGACCGCTTCTGGCTGCGCGACGCTTTCAAACCCATCGTCACCTACATCGGCCGACTCGACCACCAGAAGGGTGTGCCGCTCATCACCCACGCCATTCACTACTGCATCCAGCACGGCTGCCAGTTCGTCCTGCTGGGGACCAGCCCGGACGGCCGCATCGCCAATCACTTCTGGGGACTCAAGCGCCAATATAACGACAACCCCGACTGCCATCTGGAGCTGAGCTTCAACGAAGAACTCTCCCACCTTATCTACGCCGGCTCGGACATGATCCTCGTGCCCAGCCTCTTCGAGCCGTGCGGGTTGACGCAGATGATCGGCCTCAAATACGGCGCCGTGCCCATTGTCCGCGCCACTGGCGGCTTGGCCGACACCGTCTTCGACGCCAACCACGCCCCCAAGCCCTACCACGAGCGAAACGGCTACGTCTTCAACGACTTCAACGCCGCCGGCATCGAGTCCGCCCTCCAGCGCGCCATCGGCATGTGGTATTCCTACCCCAACCACTTCAGCGAACTCATGGTCAACGGCATGCGCTACGACTACTCCTGGAAAAATCCCGGCCAGGACTACATGAACGTTTACGACCTCATCTGCGAGAAGTAGTAGCGCGGTCCAAAGTTTCCCGTCAACCACGCAGACCCGCGCGAATGTGTTGAAGCGATTGGGGAGGGGATCTGCCCCCGCTAGTTTGCACCTCCATGCTGTCCGGAAAAGCAGAGAAACGGCTTGCGCCATCGTCGCGATTCCAGTAGAAATCGCCTCGTCCAAGGACATGTAATTCGTGAACGGTGGTTGGAGGGTTAGAGGGCAGCGATATCGAGGTGGTGATGGACGTGAATGAGGAGCGAAGGCAGTTTCAAATCACAGCGCTCTCATTCTGTCCAAGCTCTGTTCCCGTTGATGTCTCTATCGCGTCGTCTCACAGCGGAGACGCAAACGCCGGTTTGTTCTCCATCTCCAATTCGACAGCTTCGGCAGCTAACGAGATTTGCATCAGGCGTTTTCACTCTGCCGGACAGCCGCTGGCAATCCCGCAGACTTTATATCGCCAAACAAAATCGGAGCCTGCGGTCCTAGCGGACTCACTGCGCTTCACTGAAACGCCGCACACAACCGCGCAAACAGCGACTTTTCAAACAGACCCTTCGGCCCCGCTGCCGGCGAATCCGCTGGCTGCGACAACCACGCCAAACAGTGGAGTTGGCGAGTAAGGATAACAACTTTGGCTTGATGATCTCTCAGTTTTTAACTCGTAACTAATCCAAAACCCCTCAGCTACGAATATGAAAAAGCAAATCCACTGTGTATTCATGCTCCCCCTTTTGTTTATCTTGGCCGGTTGCAGCACGACAGGATTTCCGCGCCAATCCTACAACCCGGCAAGACAAATCCAAGAAATGGAAGACGTCTTCAACAAGCCAGACCAGATCAAGAACTTCTATGCCATGGCAAACGCCAACGAACCCGAAAAGAAGGCGGCGCGCAACGCGATCATCACCGGCCGGATTGCCCTCATAGATCTTAACTACAACCAGTTCGTGAGCCAGTTTTCGGTGACCAAGCAAAGGCTGGACGCCGGAACCGAAGTCACCCAATTAGGGTTGAATCTGGCCACCACAGCCGTGGGCGGCGCCTCTGCCAAAACAGTTCTGGCCGCGATTTCCGCTGGCGTAGCAGGAAGCAAATTGGCCATAGACAAGAACTTCTTCTTTGAAAAAACCGTTCCTGTATTGATCACAAGCATGAACGCCCAACGAAAAGTGACGCTTGCGCCGATCTTGGAAGGAATCGAACACGATACCGAAACTTATCCTCTTGCCCGGGCGCTCTCCGACGTTGATGCGTATTACTTTGCCGGAACTTTTGTCGGAGCGTTGCAAGTAATTCAAGCGGATGCGGGAACAAAGGACACACACGCGGAAGTCAAGATCACGCAAATCCGTGATCGGCAATTCGTCGCCAAGGTCGCTCAGGATCGAGTGGCTGCACTTCTCCCCCTAATTGATGGCTTGAAGGACGCCGCTGCCATTGAACTTGAGAAGAACCCACCGGTTAAGGATGCCGAAGTTAACAAGCTAATTGATCTTCGTGACAAAACCAAACAGCGGGAAAAGAATGGCGCGGTTGCAAGGCAGATGCTCAAGATGCGGGCGGTTCTTAGCGGGAAGAGAAGCGAACCAGAACTGGCGGCTTGGGAAGCCGCTGTGAAATCAGCCAAGTAAGCAGAGAAAGAAAAGGAAACCATGCCAGCTACCATAATCACCACTGAAACGTTGGACCCCAGCATTGACCGCGCAAGCATTGATCGCGAAATCGAGCTTCGCATCAAGGCTGGCGCGATCCGAAGCTGGGTTGATGAGACCGCACCCAAGTGGACGCTGAAAACTGAGTGGAATGTGATAGGCGAAAATGGCCCTGCCGCCTGAGGTCATTGTCATTGCTAGAATGATGACAACAGCGCGGTTAATTGAGGGTGACTTATGAACATAATCACTGATGTTGACTCCGTGCGGTTGGATCAGGCTGGTTTGGCTTGGTTCAACAGCCTTAAGAACAAATGCTTGGCCATACTTCCGCTGTTGACGAGTCTTTCGGCGTCGCAAGCCGTTGCCAAGACTGAAGTCGAGAAGCTTCTGGCAGTGGACCCCAATGCGTTGCTTCAACAGCACCTTGCGGATTTGGAGGACTGGCTCATCGTCCTTCTTTCCGGGCCAGACTTGAAGCAATGGGTAAATTCCTTGCGGGACGATTACCGCGAGATTTTTGGGACTGAGGCGTTTCAACGAATGCTCCCGACCTTGGTGTCGCAAGTAAGTGCCGCGACAGATGTGGAACTGCTGGCCGAGGCGCGCCGCCTACAGGCGGAATTGCATTGGCACTACAGTCTCCAGCCATGGGCGATGCAGAAGCGACAAGAAATGATGGCAGGAATTCTGGGAATTCTGATCCTGGCCATTTTTGGCTTCGGTTGCATTTGGGTGTTGAGCAAGGTGTGTGCCTTGGGCGGCAAAGTATTGTTTGCCGGGCTGCTGGCTCTGTTGGGCACCTTCGGTGGGAGTTTTAGCAGTATCCAGCGTGTTCAATCCGCTGACCTTACCAATTCGCGAGCGGTTAGCATGGCTAGACAGGAACGGTTTGCCTTGGGCGTGATCCTGTCGCCTTTGCAAGGGGGCTTCTTTGCACTGCTGTTTACTCTGGCTTTGCTTGCAGGCGTCGCCACCCCCGGATTCGTAGTGCCAAACGTGAGTCTGGAGAGCTCAGACAGCGCATGTTCGTCTACAGCAGTGGCACCACTGACAAACCCTGTTCCGTCACCGAAAGCGAAAACGACCCAACTTCGCATAGTTGATTCACACGGGGCATTGCGGGTCGGAACGAACAGCACCAATGTCGGGAATGCGACTGTGTCCCCGACAAAGGCGCTCAAACCTGTAGAAACAAAGAAAGAAAGCACCAGCACTGGAACGGGAGTAACGAGTGAGGCAAAGCCGGATTCCACTCCGCCAGCAGACAAGAAAGATGAGGCGAAGAAGAGTAAATCAAACCCGAAGGAGAATAAACAAAGCGTCCCATTCTTCAACATGATGTTGTGTTTTGACAGCGGGAAAGATATTGCGCTCTTGATCATATGGGCGGTCATTGCGGGATTGTCGGAGCGTCTGGTGCCAGACTTATTGTCGCGGATAGCGCAGAAGGGGAAGGCGTAGAGTTTCCTACGGTAATTCCGAACCGTAACAGAATTGCCGACGCGACAGGAAACTGTAGCGCAGGAGTGACGGTGATGTGGAAGTTGTGAGTTGCGTGTGACGTTGTCCGTCAACCCCGCGAGGTGACCAACACGATGCCTTGGCCGGGGCGGAGGGCGTAGTGAAACGGCTCGTGGATGTATTCCAGCGGATATTCCGGTGACACGTCGCGCAGCGGGGCGCCGGCCTGGATGAAATGGCGGAAGTGGTCGGTGTAAAACTCCTGATGGCTCCAAACATCCTTGTTGAGGATGAGTAGAGCCTCGTCCTTGTGTTTCACGGATGCCTTCCACATGAGCAGGATGTTGGGGTTGTTGCAGGGAAGGATGTTCGTCGCGCTCTCCTCGCGGAAGACGGGATGGTTGTTCTTGATGGCGTTGACGCTGGCGATGTAGGGGCACAGGTCGGTGCCGTCGGGCTGCCAGTCCGCGGGCGTGGTGTGGATGACGTGCAAGGGCTTGCGCATAGCAAACTCGAAACCCATCGGCATCATCACGCCGGCGGAGTAGAGCGCGGAGAAGAGGTAACGCTGTTTGATGGCGTTGATGTTGCCGTTGGTCTCTTCGCTGAGGCGCGCGGTGTCGTGGCTCTCGGGGAAGCTGATGGAGCCGGCGGTCTCGCGGGTGAGGTTGTATTGCTCGATGAGCCACCAGTCGCAGTAGTTCCACCACTTGGAGCTGTTGAAGACGTAGTCAAAGCCGGCGCGCGCGGTGTCCCTGGTCTGGTCGGCTGTGCAGCCGAGTGTCTCGGCAACGAAACAGGTGTGCGGGTGGTGCTGCCGGGTTTCGCGGATGAGTCGCTGCCAGAAATGATGGGGAATCTGATACGCCGCGTCGCAGCGAAAGCCGTCGAAGCCGAGCGAGAGTAGGTTGTCCACCACGTTCTGGCAGTAGCGGAACAGACCTTCCTTGTCGGGCGTGTGCTGGTGGTTGAACTGCGCGAGGTCTTTCCAGACTACACGCTCGTTGTTGTGGACGCAGGAGGAGTTTGCAATGTGGCCGTCCGGCTCCCGCATGAACCACTCTGGATGCTCGCGGGTCAGCGCGGAGTCCATGGCGCAATGGTTGATGACGAGGTCAATCATCACCTTCAGACCGGCGGCGTGGGCCTGCTCTGTCATCTGGCGGACCTGTTCGTCGGGCGTGGCGGCGCTGGCAGGGTCCAGCAGCGCGGGATTGAACCGAAAGTAATCGGCGATCGAATACAAGCTGTGCGACTCGCCCAACTGCTGGATCGGATTCACGAAGACCCAATCGAAGCCCATCCCAGCGGCGCGTGTGAGATGTTCATTCCACCGGGAGAAAGGCCCGGCCAGCAGCGGAAACAGATTGTAGAGAATCATAAGTCTGTCCTTGTGTCGGCCGGATACATTCGCCAGAAACCCGGTTGTATTAAAAGCGCAAAGTCTCGGCGTTGGCAGCGCGCAAACGCCCGGTTTCCTCTGTAGGCCAAATCCCGACAGCGTTTCTTTCTCGCCCGACATGACGTGTATAGCAGTCTCGCCTAGAGTGGCGCGCGTCGTGGAGAGAGCGAGCGATTCACAAAGAGGAACAGGAGGTTGTTATGAGGAGAATGAGGAAATCGGGAAGTGGAGTTCAAGGTCCGCGGACCTTCGGCGAGTTGGTGACACTGGCATTCGATGTCAGCCCGAACCGCGCGGCTGCGGTGAAGCTGGTCGGACAGTTGCTGCGAGGGCGTGTGGTTCAGATTGGCAGCGGCTCAAGTCCGGTGAGTTGATTCGTCGGCCGGTTTGTGAAACCGAGTGGCGAGATGTTGGAGCCGCGCGAAACCGCCGGTTGACGGTTGTTCGTTCACTTGGTTTGCAGTGTAGCCAACTTGATCGGTGTTCAGATGATCAGGCGGGCATAGCGCGGGCGGTTTACCGGTTCTTTGATTCGGGCGAGTGCGTGTCTTTCATGCGGGGTTCCTCATCCCCCACCTCCTTGGCGCGCATCGCCCGATTCTGTTTAGGTTTTGACGGTAGTGCCGTTGCGGTGTGGCGCAGGTTCAAAAGACGGCGGCTTGCCGATCGTTGGCCAAGTGCCGACTCTTCGTGTGTGACGCGAAATTCTCCGTCCGAGATGATCTCTCGCCGGGAACTTTGCTGATCCAAGTATCTGTCAGGGGATTTCCGGTCTGTGGTCGCGCATCTTCCCGACTGTCTCCACATGCCGTTTTCGTGTTGGATATTCCGTGAAGACAAAAAGCATAGCGCTTGGGGCGATATCAGACGTAAATCAAAAGGACTGGTCCGTGGGCAAGCAAACTAAAACGCTCTTACAACAAGGGCATGTCAACACGGGAGCAAATGGAAACCACATCCGATGAACGGGGAGGCTTCCAACAACAGCGCCAGCAAACAGTCGGTCGTGAAGCCCGAACTGCCAGACCCGGCCGTTTGCCGCGCGAGACAAATCCATGATGAGTTGGTGGAATGTTTTGTGGAGCAGGCGGTCGAGTGTAAATACGCGTTAAGATACGGCTTTGGTTGGTTCTGCCGCCACCCGCAGCGGCACGTCATTGTCGCCCAGACCAAGGCTGAGAAGATCGAAAGACAGCAATGAGCGTATCGAAGAGGAATTCGAAGACCTACAACCATTCGAAGAGGCAGGTCCTCAAACACTTTATCGTCGCTCATGTGTTACCTGATCCTGCCATCTGTCGTGGCAAAAGCTATCCGACACCCCCGCTTGTGGAGTGTTTGGTGGAACAGCGGCCACGGTGCCGATACGCAACGCGTTTCGGCGGCCGTTATTTCTGCCAGCATCCGCAGCGGATAGACATTGCCGTCCGCACAGAAACCCAGAAGCGACGAAAGACAAACTGCGAAGATGCTTCTCACAATTCCAATTGGGGCGGAGGGGCGTCAGTCGTCTCAAATCTCCCTGATACGGCAGCAGCATTAATATAAAGCAAAGTTTGCAGGTATGCGTAATGTGCCCATCACTCTTGGTAACGGGATAAGAGAAACGTGGCGACCCAAGTGATTAAGATTCTGATTGCAGACAGCGATGGAGTTGCTTGCGAGCAGATTTGCTCCTTCCTGACGGGCGACCCGACATGTCAGGTGGTGGGCCGTGCGGTCAATGCGGATGAGTGCACGAGCCTGGCGTTGATTAAACGGCCGGATGTGATCCTTGTTCACAACAACCTGAAGCCGACATCGGGGATCGAGGTGTGTGAGCATCTCGCGTTGCAGAATCTTGACTCCGCTACGCTTCTGGTGGTGTCGCAAGCTATGGACGAGAACCTCTTCCGCCGCATGATGACCGCCGGCGTAAGCGAGCTGCTGGTGGCCCCGCTTCAAAAAGGCCGGACGATGGATGCGATCCGGAATGCGTTTAACAAGAAAACGAACTTGCGCCGCGGTGGCGCAGGGGGAGGCGACGAAGACAGCCGCAGGATCATTGCTGTCACTGGGGCGCGTGGTGGTTGTGGGCGCACGATGGTGGCCGTCAATCTCAGTTGTGCAATCGCCCGGGCGACCGAACGGGTCAGCCCCGGCGGCAACAATGTCGCGCTGGCTGATATCAATGTTCGCGCCGGTGATGCCGCCACATTCCTGGACATCCGGCCGCAGCGCACCTTGGCTGACATTACAGACTCCGCCAGCGGCGTGGACCGTGAAATGATCGAATCGTTGCTGGAGAACCACGCCAGCGGCGTCACCCTGCTGTCGGCCTCGACAACAGAGCCTTACGATCGTCAAGAGTTGCCGCGCGGCGTCATTGTTTCCGCCCTGGCAGTATTGCGCAGCCGGTTCAAATATACCGTCGTGGACGTTGGTGTGACGGGCACCGAGGTCAGTAACGTCACGTTGGATTTTTGCGACACCATTCTGATGGTAGTTGGCGTGGATTTGCCCCGGCTGCGCGCCGCACGACTCTACTTGAGCCATTTGTTGGAGGCGAATGTTCCTCGCGAGAAGATCCAGGTGGTGCTCAACGACATCCAACCAGAATCGAAGTCCATAAGCACATCACAGGCCGAAGCCGCCCTCGGAGTAACGGTTGCTGCACATGTGCCACACGAAGATCGGCTGGTGTGTGCCTCCATCAATCTGGGCCAGCCTTTCGTGCTCACCCATCCCGGCTCCGCCGTTTCTCAAGCCATCAATGATCTGGCGGCAAGACTCGGTGTTGATGTTGGCAAGGGATCGTCTTTGAAGGACTTTCTCAAGCGGTTGCAGCCGGCAAGGGAACAGCACGGGTTGGTGCGTGCAGTTCGTGATTATGCACCTAAGACAATCACGCTGGGAAACAAATAGACATGCCAAAAGGGGACGACGTATGCAGAACTCAATCCGCGATGCAAACCAAAATCCACAATTGGGTGAGGTGGCACGAATACTTGTCGTGGACGATGAGCCGAGTATTTTAGAATACCTTCGGAACATCTTCCTACAGCCGCGTTACAAGACCGCCGTTGCTCCCAACGGCATCGTAGCACAGGAATTGGCCGCTCGGGAGGGTTTTGACTTGGCCTTCGTGGATTTCTACTTCGCGGACATGAATGGGGTGGTGGGCATGAACGGAATTGAAATCTCGCGAAAGCTGCACGAGTTGCAGCCGAACCTCAAAATCGTTTTGATGAGTGGCTTCCTTAATGAGGAGAGGACCGCGATGGTTCAAGAAGCCGGCGCCTGCGCGTTCCTCATGAAGCCGTTCTTCATCGAAGCCGTTCAAACGCTTGCCGATCGGCTTCTCAACAACAAGAAATAGCGCCTTGCCGGCAGGTTGCGGCCCCTCTCAACCGCCATTTAGATGCAAGAGAAGATGGTGCCGGCGGAGGGACTTGAACCCCCACTCCCTTGCGAGAAGTGGATTTTGAGTCCACCGCGTCTGCCATTCCGCCACGCCGGCACCCGCAAAGTCCGCGCATAGTAGTCAGACCTGCGCGGTCGCGCAACTGATTTTCCCAGGGTGTGATTCTTTCTGCGGAAGAATAGTGTCGAGTCGGTGGTTTTTGGGTATCTCCCGACGCGAAGCAGGCCGGTTTCTGACATGACAGTCCGCCGAGCGTGACGGACACTTCTCCAGTCCGAGTGTATGAGCGTTGCTCAGTCCGATGGATCGCAACAGGACGATCATGAAAGAGAACGGTTGGAAGGAACCTGGGCGTCCAAGCCGGGGAGAGATTGTCGTGCGGGTGTTCGAGAACTGGCAGGCGGAACGCGACAGTTCGATGGAGTCTTGCTCGACCGTTCGGGTGTCTTTGAAGGCGCTTCACCAATCTTGGCGCAACGCCAACGGCGGGCCGAGAAGTTCGCGCAGGACGATGGCCCGGCGAATTTCCGTCCGGCTGCGCAATTGTTCGCGGTAGAGGGAAGCGCGCGGCGACAGAACGGCGGCGGGCGCAGCGGTGGCCCTCGACGGTTGCACGGAAGACGGCATCGCTTCACGCGGTGCCGCTTCTGAACGCACGGATGGCAGTTTGGTCTCGTGCGGCGCCAACTCCGGATGTTCGGAGGGCAGTTCAGGTTCTTCGCGTTTTACTTGGACCAGCCGGCGCGGTGCATCCTCGACTGTTTCGATGGTGGGCGGCGCGGGCGGCGGAACCTGCGTTTTCTGGGGTCTGCGCATTCGACGCAACACTTCCTGCACTTGCTCCTCTGTCAGGCTGCGCCGCGTCTGCTGCGGTTGCTGGACGACGACCGGCGGACGATGCTGTGGCGGCGCGGGCCGCGGCGGAAAAGGCCGCGGTGGCAGTTCCTCCGGCATCTCCGGTTCCTGTCCCTTTTGCATCTTCTTGCTGAGGCTGGACACGACAGCAATGATGATGAAGATCAGGAGCCCGATCCAACTGTCACCCGATGCCAGCATGGGGAACGGCAATTGCATGGATCAATTCTGCTTCGGCTTTTCTTCGCCAGCGATGGTCTGACGCATCGAAGTGTCCGATTGGATGTTGCGCATCCGGTAGTAATCCATGACGCCAAGATTGCCCTGGCGGAACGCCTCGGCCATGGCAAGCGGCACCTGGGCTTCGGACTCGACCACCTTGGCCTGCATTTCCTGCGTGCGCGCCTTCATTTCAGCCTCAAGTGCGACGGCGGCAGCGCGGCGCACCTCCGCGTCGGCTTGTGCCATGCGTTTGTTGGCTTCGGCTTGGTCGAGTTTCAGGCGGGCGCCGATGTTTTCGCCCACGTCCACGTCCGCGATGTCAATGGAGAGGATTTCGAACGCGGTGCCGGCGTCGAGACCCTTTTCGAGCGAGGTCTTGCTGATGCGCTCGGGGTTTTCGAGGACGTGCTTGTAGGAGTCGGCGGAACCGATCGCTGCGACGATGCCTTCGCCGACGCGCGCGATGACGGTTTCCTCCGTCGCGCCGCCGACGAACCGGTCGAGGTTGGTGCGAACGGTGACGCGCGCCTTGACCTTGAGTTGGATGCCGTCCTTCGCGACGCCGTCAATGGTGGAGCGTCCGCTGCTGGTGCTGGGGCAATCAATGATGCGTGGGTTGATGGAAGCTTTCACCGCGTCGAGCACGGTCTTGCTGGTGCCTTTGGTGGCGAGGTCAATCGCACACGCCCGGTCCCAGTTCAGCGTGATACCGGCTTTCTTCGTGGCGATCAGCGCGAGCACGACTTGCTCGACATTGCCGCCGGCGAGATAGTGCGCCTCAAGCGGGTCGGTGGTGAGATCAATGCCGGCCTTCACCGCAGTGATCCGGTTGTCCACGATGAGGCCGACGGGCACGCGCCGCAGCTTCATGCCGATGAGCGACACGATGGACACGGGCGCGCGCGCGGCCAGCGCTCGAATCCAGACGTTGAGGAAGTAGAGGAAAAGTGTGATGCCGATCAGCGCAAAAACTACGAGGACGCCGGCTATCAAAACTCCCAACAAGCTTGCAATGCTATTCATGATGTCTCCTTTTCTTAAATCTTCCGCACAACGATTCTTGTTCCATCCACCGCAACGACCTGCACCTCAGTGTCCGGCGGAATCATTCCGCCTTCGCTGATAACGTCCACCCGCCGGCCCTCGATCTCCGCAATGCCCGATGGGCGCAAGTGGCTGCGCGCCACGCCGCGCTTGTGGAGTAGCGCCGCGAAATCCTGCTCCGGCGCGACGTTGCCGCTCGTTTGGTTGAGCATCATGCTCCGGCCGGTTGCCGTCTTCGGAAAGAACTTCACCCACAGGATCAAGCCGAACAGAGTCGCGAGAATCACGCCGCCCAGGAGCCATGTTCCTGCCGCGACGCCGTAGTCCGAGTAAGTGAGGGCGATGGCCACGATCAGGCACAGCCCGCCAGCGACGCCGAACAAGCCGCTCGGCAGAAACACTTCAACGATTACGAGCACCAGCCCGACAACCAACAATAAAACGATCCATTCCCACATGGCTTCTAGACCTTTGTTACCACAACGCGGTTACCCTCGACTTTGACGACCTTCACACGCGAGTCCTTGGGAATCAAGTCTCCTTCGGTGACGACATCGGCCAGTTGGTCGCCGATCATGGCTTTGCCGGCCGGCCGCAGGAACGACACCGTGACGCCTTCCTTGCCGAGCAAGTCTTGCGGCTGCAAATCAACCGTGGGCGCGGTGATCTCACCTGCGCTGGTCGCCTTCAACGCCAACTGGTCCCACGCGCTCGTGTGCGGCAGGAATTTCGCCGCGATGGCGATCATGAACAACGCCAGCACCGTCGCCATGCCGAGGTTGATGAACGGCCGCGTCAGATCGGGGATGGCCGGCACCCACGGCCCGCCGGGATACTGATCCACCATCGCCATCAGCACCGCCACAAGAATGAATATCGTGCCGAGCATGCCGCTAATAAGGTGTCCGGGCAGCACGAACACTTCCACCACCAAAAGCGCCACGCCGACCAGGAACAGCAACGCGTATTCGTAGCCGCTCAGTCCCGCGATGTATTGGCCGAAGAAAAACAGCAGGAGGCACGCCACTGCCGCCACACCAATCAGGCCGAAGCTTTGCAGCTTGAATTCCAAGTAAATGCCCAGCGCGGCCAACGCCAGCAGGATCGGTGCGATGGTGTTGATCCAATCAGCGAGCGTCTCCACGCCGGTCGGCTCGATCTTTACGACCGTGGCGCCTTTCAACCCGATCTGGTCAAATAACTCGTCCATGTCCTTGACCGTGCCGCTCGACAACAGGGGCTTCGGCGGCTGGCCATATTTTTGTTCGGCTTCGACGTTTGTGAGGGTGAGGATTTCGCCCTTCGGCTTCATCGTCTTGCCGTCAATCACGAGGTCCGAGCTGCTGTCCACCATTTTATCCACGACGGTTGCGTTGTAACCGTTGCGTTGCGCCGTTGCGCGAATCTTGGCGGCGTAGGCGGAGGTGAATTTCTTCTGGATGGCGTCAGGGATGTTTGGCATCTCGCCCGTCGTCATCATCATCATGGGCGTCGCCGCGCCAATGACCGAACCGGGAGCCATATAGATGTGTTTCGTGGCAACGGCGATGAAAGCGCCGGCCGAATATGCCTTGGTATTCACGAACGTTACGGTGTCACCGTTGAATTTGGCCAGCACGTCCATGATCGGCTCCATCGCGTCGCCGCGACCGCCGTTGGTATCCATGTCGAGAATGAGGGTTTGCGCGCCAGCCCGTTCCGCCTCCTTCACGCCCCTCCGCACGACATAGACCAAGGGCACGCTAATATCGGTTTGGACTGGAATGACATAAACCAGTTTCTTCTCCGGTTCCGCGGCGTCTGCAGCCGGCGGAGCCATCTCTGCGCTCACCACTCCGAGCGCGGCCAACCCAATAAAGAGAATCGCTCGCATGGCAGTGCCTCCGACTCTAGGTCAATCGTCCGGCGCAAGCAAGACGAGTTGCGCGCCAAAGCCGTTACAACTTGCGCAACCCGCCGCGCGGCAGCAGCGGGCGCAAGGGACACGCTTCGCAGCGCGGCTCGCGCGCGAGACAGTAGTGCTTGCCAACGACGACGATCAGGGCGTGGTATTCGTTGAAAAGGCGCGCGCGCGGTGACTGGCGCTCGCTTGCGACGGACATGCCAGAAGGCTCGTGGGCGGTGGGGAGTGCGATTGGGGATTGGTGATTGATGGTTGGCGGTTCAGCTTCTGTTAACGCCCGCTCAAATAGCTCCTTCACTTCGTGATAGTCGGGGTCGCGCTGTGCCCAGCCGTGACGGACGATGATGCGCTTGGTATAGGCATCCACGACGAAACTCTCGTGGCCGCCGGCGTAGAGCAGGATTGAGTCGGCTGTTTCCGGGCCGATGCCGTTGACGGCCAGCAGTTTCTCGCGCAGCGCGGCTGTCGGCAGCCGGAACATCGTGTGCAGATCGTCGCGGAATTGTTCGTGGAGGAAATCCAGGAACGAGCGCAGCCGGCGCGCTTTGACGTTGAAGTAGCCGGCAGGGCGGATCAGCGTTGCCAGTTTGGCGTGGGGCAGGGCGCACAACCGTTGCGGCGTCAGGACGCGGGCGCAGCGGAGATTGGCGATGGCCTTCTCAACGTTGGTCCAGGCGGTGTTCTGCGTGAGAATCGCGCCGACGCAGACCTCAAACGGTGTGTCGCCCGGCCACCAGCGTTGTGGGCCGAAATGGCAGTAGAGGAGGCGGAACGCGCGGCGAAGGGCTTTCGCGTTCCGAACTTCACTCTTCATTCTTCACTCTCAACTCTTCACTGCCTCGGCCGTTCGCCTTGGCTCGTTGCGGCGGCGGTCGAGTTCGCGGAGCAGCCGCTTGCGCAACCGGAGATTCTTTGGCGTCGCCTCGACGAACTCGTCGGGACCGATGTATTCGATGCATCGCTCCAAGCTCATCTTCATCGGCGGCTCGAGTTGAATGCCTTTGCCATCGCCCTGGCTGCGCATGTTGCTGAGTTTTTTGGTGCGACAGACGTTGACGGCGATGTCCTCCGGCCGGCCTGTTTCGCCGACAATCATGCCTTGGTAAACCTCTTCGGCTGGTCCGATGAACATGCGGCCGCGTTCCTGGATGTAGTCGAGCGCGTAGGCGGTGGACAATCCATCCTCCGTGGCGATGAGCACGCCGCCACGGCGGGTGTCAATCTCGCCGCGCAACTGGCCGTATTCCTTGAAAAGGTGCGATATGACGCCGGTGCCACGCGTGATGTTCACAAGGTCCGACTCGAACCCGATCAGGCCGCGCGTCGGGATGATGGCCTCGACCGTCACGTGTCCGCCGACGCCGGTCTGACTGCCGTGATGGTTCATGTTGGTAATCTCGGCCTTGCGCGCGGCGAGGTTCTGCAAAATGTCGCCGAGGTGGTCCTGCTGGATTTCCAGCCACAGCGTCTCGATTGGCTCCAGCATCTGGCCGGTGGGGCTGGGGCGGTAGATGACTTCGGGTCGCGATACAAGGACCTCAAAGCCCTCGCGGCGCATCTGTTCCACGAGCACGGCGATTTGCATTTCGCCGCGGGCGCTGACCATGAACACGTTGCCGTCGTCGGTGTCGCGGACGGCGAGGCTGATGTTCATGCGCGTTTCGCGATAGAGCCGCTCGCGGATGTTGCGGGCAGTGACGAATTTTCCCTCGCGACCGGCGAGAGGGCCGTTATTGACGGCGAACTGCATCTCGATCGTCGGCGGGTCAATCTCAACGAACGGCATCGGGTCACGCGACTCGTCGTCCACGATGGTTTCGCCAATGGAGACTTCCTCAAAGCCCGCGAGACCGACGATGTCGCCGGCACTGGCCTCCTCCAACTCAATGCGCTGCATACCCGTGAACGAATAAAGCTTCGACACACGCGCCCGCTCGCGGCGGCCGTCCTTGCGGATGCATACGACGGAGTCGTTCACCTTGATTTTGCCGGCGTAAATCTTGCCGAGGGCGATACGGCCGACGTAGTCGGAATAGTCGAGATTTGCGATCAGGATTTGGAGCGGCGCATCAGTGTTCGCCTTTGGCGCCGGCACATACTTCACGATCGCCTCGAACAGCGGCTTCATGTCGCGGCTCTCATCGGAGAGGGCAAGCTTTGCGAAACCGTCCTTGGCGCTGGCGTAAATCGTCGGAAAATCCAATTGCTGGTCGTTGGCGTGCAACTCCAGCATCAAGTCCACCACCTTGTCGTGGGCGCCGAGCGGGTTGGAATTGGGGCGGTCAATCTTGTTCACCACCACGATCGGCATCAGGCCGGATTCCAGCGCCTTTCGCAGCACGAATCGCGTCTGCGCCTGCGGGCCGTCGAACGCGTCCACCACGAGCAGGCAGCCGTCCACCATGTTCATGATGCGCTCCACCTCGCCGCCGAAGTCCGCGTGGCCGGGTGTGTCCACGATGTTGACCTTGTAGTCCACGCCGTCGCTGGCCTTGTAGTGGAAGCTGGCGTTCTTGGCCCTGATCGTGATGCCTTTCTCGCGCTCAAGGTCCATGGAGTCCATCATGCGCTCCGCGACCTGTTGGTTGGCACGGAACGTCCCCGACTGCGTGAGCAGGCAATCCACGAGCGTCGTCTTGCCGTGGTCCACGTGCGCGATAATGGCGATATTACGAATCTGTTGCATAAAAAATAATCGCCACCGGGACTCGAACCACACCGAACGACTCGTGCGCTTCGTGTTGCGGTGGCGACTGCCCCAGACTATGCCGAAGGCAGCCCTCATTGTCAAACTTTGCAGACGATAGGCAGTGAAAACATTGCATGTGTGGGAACTGGTTTGTAATCAACTTGTTACGCCCGGATTGGAAATCATGCTTGCGTTTCAGACGGGGAAGCCAGTAATGTCCGCGCTTCCGATTTTCGGTTAAACGCGCAGAATTGCTGTATGTCGGCGCGGCGAAGGTCGGGTAAGGACTAAAACTCTAAGAAGACAACGAAGGTGAACGCGATGAATTCTGTGACAGGCAAATCACTTTGGACCCGGTTTAGCCAGTATTCGAGCTGGCTGACGATGGCGGTGCTGATGCTGGCCGGCGCGACTGGCGCGATGGCCGGGGAGGCGGACATCAAAATTCCACCGCTGGACCAGGTGAGTTTTGCGGGCTTGGGTGGCATCAGCGGTTCCATGCTGATGTATCTCGGCATCCTGATGTGCGCGGTTGGCTCGGCTTTCGGTCTGTTGCAATACGTCCAGACCAAGGCGCTGCCGGTGCATGACAGCATGGCCAAGGTTTCCAACATGATTTGGGAAACCTGCAAAACCTACCTCTTCACCCAAGGCAAGTTCCTCGCAATCCTGTGGTTCCTGATCGCGTGCTGCATGGTTTATTACTTCGGCGTGCTGCAAGGGAACACCGTGGGCCACGTTGTGGTCATCCTGCTTGCGTCCATCCTCGGCATTCTCGGTTCCTACGGCGTCGCGTGGTTCGGCATCCGCATCAACACCGTCGCCAATTCCCGCACCGCCTTCTCGGCGCTCAAGGGCAACCCCCTCGCCACGCTCGGTATTCCGCTCCGTTCCGGCATGAGCGTAGGCCTGCTCCTGGTCTGCGTGGAATTGTTCTTCATGATCTGCATCCTGATGTTCCTGCCGCGCGAACTCGTCGGTCCCTGCTTCATCGGCTTTGCCATCGGCGAATCCCTCGGCGCAAGCGTGCTCCGCATCTGCGGCGGCATTTTCACCAAGATCGCCGACATCGGTTCCGACCTGATGAAGATCGTCTTCAAACTGCCCGAGGATGACCCGAAGAACCCCGGCGTCATCGCCGACTGCACCGGTGACAACGCCGGCGACTCCGTTGGACCGACGGCAGACGGTTTTGAAACCTATGGCGTGACCGGCGTGGCGCTGATTGCGTTCCTCGCACTTGCCTTGGCGGCAAGCCCGGCCGTCTGCGCGACGCTCATCATCTGGCTGTTCACGATGCGCGCTTTGATGATCGTGACATCGCTGGTTTCCTATTTTGCGAATGAAGCGCTCAGCAAGGCCATGTTCAGCGGCAAGAAAGACTTCGACTTCGAAGCCCCGCTGACCCACCTCGTGTGGATCACCTCAGCGGTGTCCATCGCCATCACCTTCGTCGCCAGCAAATTGCTGCTGGGTGATTTTACAGCCAATGGCGTCGCACTACCCAACCTCTGGTGGGTGCTCTCGGTGATCATCAGTTGCGGCACGGTGGCGGGTGCGTTGATTCCCGAATTCACCAAGATATTCGTCAGCACCAACTCGCGTCACGTCCGTGAAGTCACGAACTGCTCCAAGCACGGCGGCGCGTCGCTGAACATCCTGTCCGGCCGTGTGGCTGGCAACTTCTCCGCCTTTTGGATGGGCCTCGTGATCATGGTGCTCATGTTCGTCTCCTACCACTTCTCCCAAAACCCAGCCCTGCTTGGCATCATGCCTGAGAAGTTCCTGTTCGCCGCGCCGATCTTCGCCTTCGGCCTCGTGGCCTTCGGCTTCCTCGGTATGGGACCTGTCACCATCGCGGTGGATAGCTACGGCCCGGTCACGGATAACGCCCAGTCGGTTTATGAACTGAGCCAGATCGAAGGCAAGAAAGGCATCAAGGAAGAGATCAAGAAAGACTTCGGTTTCGACGCCGACTTTGAAAACGCCAAGCACCAGCTCGAAAAGGGCGACGGTGCGGGCAACACCTTCAAGGCCACCGCCAAGCCGGTGCTCATCGGCACAGCGGTCGTCGGCGCCACCACGATGGTGTTCGGCATCATCATGCTGCTCGAAAACATGTTTGGCGGCGTGGTCGGCAAACTCTCCATCGTGCAGCCCGAGATCATCCTTGGTCTCATCATGGGCGGCTCGGTGATCTACTGGTTTACTGGCGCATCCTGCCAGGCAGTCGTCACCGGTGCCTACCGCGCGGTGGTCTATATCAAAGAGCACATGAAGCTCGACGCCACCACCGCTTCCGCGAAGGACAGCAAGGAAGTCGTCCGCATCTGCACCGTCTATGCGCAAAAAGGCATGTGGAACATCTTCATCGTGGTGTTCTGCTTCGCGCTGGCCCTGCCGTTCTTCAACGCCTACTTCTTCATCGGCTATCTGATCGGCATCGCGTTCTTCGGTCTGTTCCAAGCCATCTTCATGGCCAACGCCGGTGGCGCATGGGACAACGCCAAGAAGATCGTCGAAGTGGACCTCCGCCAAAAGGGCACCGACCTGCACGCCGCCACCGTCGTGGGCGACACCGTGGGCGATCCCTTTAAGGACACTTCTTCCGTGGCGATGAACCCGGTGATCAAGTTCACCACGCTCTTCGGCCTGCTGGCTGTTGAGATCGCGGTGACCATGACCAACCAGGCCCTGAAGACCGGCATCGGCGCTGTCTTCTTCCTCATCGCACTGTTCTTCGTCTATCGCAGCTTCTACGGCATGCGCATCCCTGAGGAGAAGTCGTAGTCCGAGAAGCAGAAGCAGTAGTTTCCCACGAGGGCCATGCAGGGCGAAAGCCGGCATGGCCCTCGGTGTTTGTTGGATTCAACTCACAACGCCGCCTGCGCAGGCGACGTTGGAGTTGCGCTACGAAGCCGACCCGAACTACGTGCCCGCGCCGGAAGATCTGTGACGGGTTGGTTGCGGGTTGAGCGTTGAAAGCGATTCGCATTTTGGAGCCGCGCGGGGGGGTTCCACGCTTGCATCGGTTTTGAGGTGGGGGATAATGCCGCCGCAAACCACGTATGCCTTTAACAACAAGGCTAAACGACTTCGAGCGCGGCCGGACATGGAGAGATACATGAAACTGACAGGAATGATGCTAATTGCCGTCGTGGTCGGAGGACTTGCCGTGGTGGCAGGCGCCGACGATAGCGGCAAGAGTCAGCTCAAAATCAACTTGCCGAGACCGCAGTTCACTGGCACGCCAAGGCCCATTCGGTCGCCGAATCTGGAGGCCCCGCGCAATGGCAAGCTGTATCCGCCGATCGAGGTGCCGGCCGGCTGTGACAAGGTCCTGTCGAAGGGCTGTAAAGTCACATCGAGCGATCCCGATCCCATCGTCGGCACGCTGTCGCTCATCACTGACGGCGATAAGGAGCATGATGCGGAAACGTATGTCGAATTGGGTCCCCGCAAGCAGTGGGTCCAGATTGATCTGGGCAGGGAGCGCGAGATTTACGCGGTCTGTGTGTGGCACTACCACGGCGAGGCGCGCGTGTATCGCGATGTCATCTGCCAGATCAGCAATGACCCGAACTTCGCTGGCGGCGTCGTGACCGTGTTCAACAACGACCACGATAATTCGTCGGGGCTGGGCGTCGGCAAAGAGAAGGAGTATGTCGAATCCAACGAGGGTCGTCCTTTTGCCGTCAACGGTGTCAAGGGCCGCTATCTCCGCTTCTACAGCAGTGGCAACACATCGAACGCGATGAACCACTACACGGAAATCGAAATCTACGGCAAACAATGAACACCACACGAAGAGCGTTCATCAGGGACACGGTCGCAGCGCTGGCTGCTCCGATGATCGTGCGTTCGTCTGCGTTGGGCGCGGACGGCGCGACGGCTCCCAGCGACCGAATCAATCTGGCTGTGATCGGCGCCGGCAACATGGGGAAGCGGCACATGCCCCGCCTGCTCTTCGACCGGGGCGTGCAAGTCATGGCCGTGTGCGACCCGGACGCCTCGCGGCTTCAAGAGACCCGCGAGATCGTTGAGTCGAACTACGCCCAGTTGCTGGCCAAAGGTTCCTACAGCGGCTGCGCGGCCGTCGCCGACTTCCGCGAGGTGCTCCAGCGCAAGGACATTGACGCCGTGATGGTCATCACGCCGGACCATTGGCACGTCCCCATCGCCATCGCGGCGGCCAAGGCCGGCAAAGACATCTACTGCGAGAAGCCCGTCTCCATGACCGTCCGGCAGGGCCGCAAGCTGGTCGAGGCGGTGCGAGCCAGCAACCGCGTCTTTCAGACCGGCTCGCAATACCGGTCAAAAACGGTGATCCGTAGAGCTTTGACCTTTATCCGGGGAGGCGGCCTCGGCAAAGTGAAATGCGCATTCGCGCACTGGCCAAAGATCAGCGTGCCGACCGTCGGCAGTTCCTACGTCCCGCTGAACCCGAAGCTTCCCGAAGAGCCTGTGCTGAAGGGGTTGGATTGGGACCGGTGGGTCGGCCCCGCGCCCATGCGGCCCTACAACAGCCTCTACCATCGCAACCCCACACCGCACTCCGTGTTCTGGGCGTGGTGCGCCGATTTCGGACTGGGCGTCGTGACCTACGAGCACGCCCACTTCGCCGACAACATCCAGTGGGCGTTGGGCATGGAGGAATCCGGCCCGGTGGAAATCATCCATCCCTCGACCGGGCAGTTTCCGACGCTCACCTGCCGTTACGCCAACGGGACGCTCCTGCATCAGGTCGAAGACATGCAGGACGTGAAGCGCATCTACCACGCCGTGCCGGACTCCGCGCGGATGGACGGTTATCTGGGCGGCGTGTTCGTCGGCGAACGCGGGTGGATTTCCGTCCAGTTCAGCCGCAAGATGGAGGGCAGCCCTGAGAGCATCTTCGACGAGATGAAGATGAAGAACCGCGAGACCACCGCCAGCGCCGACAAGCATCACCAGAACTGGTTCGACTGTATCCGGAGTCGGCAGAAACCCAGCGCGCACGAGGAGATCGGCCACCGCGCCGCCTCCCTCGGACAGATCATCACCGCCTCCTACAAACTGGGACGCTCGCTCAAGTGGGACCCCGCCGGAGAGATCTTCCCCGGCGACGACGAGGCCAACCGCTTGCTGGAATGCCCCGTCGCCCGCGCCGAGTGGGCGATGTGACACCCCGTGAGTGATGATAAAAGGAATCACTGATCCATGAAACACACACCTTTTTCGCGACGCACCTTTCTCACCGCCTCCGGGCTTGCCGCAGCGGCGGCGGCTCTGCCGGGCGGTTTGTCCGCCGCCCAGAATGCGCTGTCCGGCAAACGGCCGCGCATCAAGATCGGGCAGATCGGCACGGGCAACCAGCACGCCAACAAAATCGGGACGCTGCGCAGGCTGACGGATCTTTTCGAGGTGGTCGGTGTCGCGGAGGATGATGCCGCGCAGCGCGCGAAGGCGTTGAAGAGCGACTGCTACAAGGGGCTGACTTGGATGACCCCGGACGAGTTGCTGGCGGTTCCAGGTCTTCAGGCCGTGGCGGTGGAGACCGAGGAGCACGCGCCTGTTCCGACCGCGCTGCGCTGCATACGAGCGGGGAAGCACATTCATCTGGACAAGCCGTGCGGCGAGTCGCTGCCGCAGCTCAGACAGTTGCTGGACGAGGCGAAAGCCAGGAGCCTGACGGTCCAGGTGGGCTACATGTATCGGAACAACCCGGCTGTGCAGTTCTGCATCAAGTCGGTGAAAGACGGCCTGATCGGGAACGTGTTCGATCTCGACGCGGCCATGGGACGGTATGACGGGGCCGACTACCGGAGGCTCATCAAAACCTACAAGGGCGGGATTCATTACATTCTCGCCTGCCATCTGATTGACGTCGTCGTGACGCTCATGGGCGAGCCTGAAAAAGTCCGCCCCTTCCTTCGCCGCACCCGCGCCGACGGTGTTCTCGACAACGGTCTGGCCGTTTTCGAGTTTTCCCGCGACCGGCTGGCCACGATCCGGACCTGCATCACCGAGGCGCAGGGCTTTCAGCGCCGGCATCTCACGGTGATGGGCGACAAGGGGACGATCATCATCCAGCCGCTGGAATCCAAAGGCAACATGTCCGGCGGCGTTCTCAAGCTGGCGTTGGAGGAAGACCGCGGCGGCTTCAAGAAGGGTGTGCAGACCATCGCCATGCCGCCCCTGAAAGACCGCTATGAAGATCAATGGCGGGAGTTCGCTGCCGTGGTGAACGGAGAGATGATCAACCCCTACACCTACGAACATGATTACATCGTTCACAAATGTCATCTGGAGGCCTGCGGAATGCCGCTCGACGTGTAAGAGAGGGAGAAAATAATGAAGAGACGTGATTTCATCAAAACGGTGGCGGCCGGCGTCGGCGGCCTGTCGGTCGTGGGCGCGCGCGGTCAAAGTGCGGCGCCAGCGCAGAAACCTCTGCGCGTCGCGTTGATCGGCTGCGGCGGCCAAGGCGTCGGAACGTTGTTGCCCCAAGCCTGCACTGAACGGGTGGTGGCGCTGGCGGACCCGGACCCTCGTTGCATCGAAGCGGCTCTGGCGCAAATCCGCAAGACGGCCCCGTCGGCGGACACCGCCGCGATCAAGACGTTCTCCGACTATCGCAAGCTGTTCGACGTGATGGGCAGGGAATTGGACGCGGCGGTCATCGCCACGCCCAACCACCAGCACGCGCCGCCGGCGTTGATGGCCATCCGCCGGGGCATCCACGTGTATGTCGAGAAACCCCTGACGCATACGATCCATGAGGCGCGACTGCTCAGGGACGAGGCGAAGCGTTGCGGTGTCGTGACGCAGATGGGGCAGCACGGCCACTCGAACGAAGGCTGTCGCCGCCTGTGCGAATACATCTGGGCCGGTGCCATCGGCCAGGTGCATGAAGTCCATTGCTGGACGTCGCGGTGCGACGGCCTGTTTGACGCGAGCCACTCGCCCGCCCTGCCGCTGCCGGAAGGTTTCGACTGGGACGCGTGGATCGGCCCCGCGCCTTTCCGCAACTTTCACGCGGACCTGCATCCGCACGGCTGGCACCTCTGGCACGATTTTGGCAACGGTTCCGTCGGCAACATGGCCTGCCATCTTGTTGATCCCTCCTACTGGGCACTCAAACTCAAGGGACCGGAGGCGGTGGAGGTGGAGGACATGCACGGCGGCATCGGCGGCGTCTGGCCCATCCGCACCCGCATCCGCTGGGATTTCCCCGCCCGCGAAGGCATGGACCCCGTCAAAATCTATTTCTATGACGGGCTTGCGGCGGACCAGCAATACAGCGAGCAGACGGTGGAGAAGCGGTGGAGAAACACCGCAACGCGCGCGTATCAATACCTTCCGCCGCTGCTGCTCGAACTGGAGAAGAAATACGGTCGGGACTTCGGGCGCAACGGCTCGCTGCTCGTGGGCGACAAGGGCATCATGACCATCGGCGAGTTCGGCGACGCGTGCCGCATCGTGCCGGAGGAGGTCCACCGCGCCTTCCCGATGCCTGACAAACTGCTGCCGCGCATAAAAGGCTCGCACCAGTCCGACTTCTTCCGTGCGTGCCGCGGCGGCGCGCCGGCCTGCGCGAACTTCGACTATTCCGCGCCGCTGGCGGAAATCGCCCTGCTCGGCAACATCGCCATGCTCGCGGGACTCAAGCGCCGCGTCGAATGGGATGGCGCCGCGATGCGTTGCACCAATCGGCCGGAACTCAACCGCTTCCTGAAGCCGTCATGTCGTGACGGATGGACAATGTGACGGCGCCACCAACCGCAGGAACTTGTTGCGCGAACTCGACCTTGCCAGCACAAGTGCCGCTGCATAGAGTGCGGCGCAGATTACAGCTTTCCTCATTCTGACAATGAACATACTCATCTCTGATCGGTGTCGGGTTTTTTGGCTGGGGCTGCTTGCGCCCGTTTTGTGGTTGGGGTCGCCGGGGGCGCTATCGGGCCAGACGCAGGAGCACTGGCCGCAGTTTCGCGGGCCGGAGGCGCGAGGGATCGGACGCGGGACGAATCTGCCCGATCGCTGG
>JAPLTX010000016.1 GCA_026397915.1 Verrucomicrobiota bacterium | reverse complement strand
TATGGGATGGGCAGAGCGGAGCGTGTCTGGCGGTGCTGGAAGGCCACACCGATATGGTTAAGGGCGCGCTGGCGTTGAGCGACGGGCGGCTGTTGTCGTGGTCGGGGGACAATACGTTGCGCTTGTGGGATGGGCAGAGCGGAGCGTGTCTGGCGGTGCTGGAAGGGCACACCCATTGGGTTTACCACGCGCTGGCGTTGAGCGACGGGCGGCTGTTGTCGTGGTCGCGGGACGGGACGTTGCGCTTGTGGGATGGACAGAGCGGAGCGTGTTTAGAGGTAGTCCCGGCAAATCAGTTTGTCAAACTTGACCCTGACTTGCTTCAGGCGCAAGCGAAATCTTGGAATCCCGGAGGTGTTTGTCTCGACTTCTTCGCCGACACTTCGCATCGCTGTGCATACTTGCGTCACAAGAGCATCCCCAAACTGGTCTGCGCGTGGAATGCCGACTCCGACGCTGCTGCCCGCTGCCTCTTACCGGATGGCACCGCTGTCGTCACGCAGGCCAACGATCAGGTCTGCATTCTGAAGCTCCACCACGGCAATCGCCGCGTCTCCCTCGCCGAAGCCGAAGCGATCCTCGCAGAGCGAGAAGAGCTGTCAGTTGTCAGCGATCAGCCGTCAGTGCCATGAAGACCAATCAATATGGAATACCCAAACTTGGAGCAGATGCAACGGTTCGGCGAGAGCAACCTGCCGGATTTCGATGGGGTCGTGCTCGCCGCTCTGAAGCTGTTCATGCGGCAAGGAGTGCCCCGGCTTGATCTCGGTCGCTGCAAAAAACCGCTGGTGGTGGGCAGCGGGAACGCCGCCGCCACGGGCAGGATTCTGCTGGAGAAAGGGGGCATCTCGGCACACGCACCAAGCTTTCGCGGTCTGGAGTTCAGAGTTCCGCCTTCAGGCGGTTCTAACAACTCTTTTGAACAAGCCGCCTGAAGGCGGAACTCCGAACGGTGCGTGTGCCGGGTTGCGGCCGAAGTCAGAGGTCAGAAGGCAAAACTGACGTCGGTTTGAATGGACATGCGGCGTCAGGTGTCGTATGAGACGGTCACCAAGAGGAGTGATTACGATGAAAAATGTGAAACTGACTGTTGGAATCGTAGCAACCGTTCTGAGTTTGATGATCCCTGATGCGATGGCCCAAGGCCAAGGACCTAATCCCGACGCCATCAACATTGAAAGTCCGTTCAAAGGTGTTGTGTTCAACATGAATCCCACCGGATTGACCGTGAGGGGCGAACTCAATCCGCCAAATCCTCCTGCCAACAAAACCAGCGGCAGCTCAAAGATCAAATCGGAGAATCGGAGCGTCCATTTTGCCATCAAGGGCGCGAGAATCACCCGTGGCGGCTGGCGTCCATGTGAACTGAAAGACCTCCAGAGAGGTGATTCAGTTACCGTAACGTTTATGGCGCCCAAGCAAGGCAGTTCCAAGTTTGCCGCCACTCAGGTTGATATAGCCAAGACTGAGTTGTCCGCCGCCGACAAACTGCCGATTCTCGGCAAGCCCGGAAAGTTGCTGTTCGAGGACGACTTCTCACGCAGCGCGATGCCCCCGAAGTGGAGGTTGGGAAAAGGATTTTGGGAGATTCATGATGGCGTCGTCGCCGCAGCGGAGAATCCTGACGATCATCATGGCGCCTACGCTTACGCCGAGCCGCGCTTTCCATATAAGGACATCGTGGCCGAGTTTTCCTTCAAGTTCGATGGCTCCACGGGCTGCCACTTGATGATGGAAGACAGCAACTACAAAGGCGCCCATGCCGGGCACATCATCCGCGCCACAGTCACGCCCACTTCGGCCCAACTTGCCGATTCCAAGTTTGGGACAATGAAGAACGAAATCTACGAGAAGAACAAGGACCCCAACACGAGTCCGGAAGAGAAAAAGCAGATCCAGGAAAGCATCAAGGACAAGGCTGCTTCCTTCAAAATTGCCCTCGACCCCGGCAAGTGGCACCAAGCCCGCGTGGAAGTCGTCGGTGACGAAATGCTGATCAGCATTGATAACCAGCCCGTCGGCTACCTCAAGTCTGAAGGTGTCACCCATCCAACCAAGAACATGGTCGGCTTCACGGTTGCCGGCAAATCCACCCAGTTGGATAACGTGAAGGTCTGGGACGCAACCGTTCGTTCCGACTGGTCCCGCAACCGCTCCGATGTCCTGGCGGTGCTACGAAAGCAGTAGGGACAACTCGTGGATCAGAAAGCAGTGGTTCAGGTGCAGCAGCAACTCATACAGTTGCCTCCGCGTTGGTTCTAGATATTGACTTCCACCGCTGCCGCGCCGAGTGGATCATGCAGCCAGGACTTCTCATCAACGATTCGTCAGACACGCCAAATCAACCCGTAACGAGATCGGACAGGTGTCAGCAAAAAGCACTGGAAGAGTAGTGAACGTGTAGGACCGGACGTTTCTGTGGGCTTGCGTTCTTGGGGCGATTTGGTATTGTTCGCGCCCGTCAAGTGGATCAAGCATCCAAACGACGCACGTCTTAGGAAGGGAACTCGCGTGGCGATAAGAATAGGCTCAAAGAGAGGGAGCGTATCCGGGAACGGTGCTATTCACCGTGGGGTCTTATTGATGTCTCATCAACCATCCGTAATCGCAATCAGGCAAGAGAAACCTCCCACATGAACTTGATTCTGCGGAACCATCCGCGCCAACAGCGCGGCACAGATCATCGTGCGCGCAAAGGAAGCAGCATGTTGCTGGCCGGCGCCTGTTGTTTGTGGCTGGCGTTTGCGATGGTGGGCTACGCAGCTCAAGGCATTCAGCCGGTGCAAGTAGCGGCGTCCGGCACGGCGGAAAAGGGGTCAGGGGATTTGAAGAAGCTGAGTTTGGAAGACCTGATGAATGTGGAAGTCAAAGAAGTAACAACGGCTTCCAAGCGGGCGGAAAAGGCAACCGAAACGCCCGGCATGGCTTACGTCATTGACAAGAACGACATCAAGCTGCGCGGCTATTCCAACCTCAAGGACGTGCTGCGGGATCTGCCGGGAATGGAAACGACAGAGTATTACTTCTCCGAAATCGGCACGCAGGTGCCGGTGCGCGGCATTGTCGGCAACAACAAGATTGTCGTGCTGGTCAACGGCATGCGCGTGAATCCTCCCGGCGGCGAGAACTTTCCGTTCCGGAGCGATTTCAGTGTGCGAGATGCGGAGCAGATCGAGGTGATCTACGGCTCTGGCTCCACGCTCTATGGCCGCGACGCGGTCAGCGCGGTGATCAACGTCAAGACCAAGAAGCCCCAGGAAGGCGTGCATGGCGAGGCGGGGTTCACCGGCGGCCTGAACAACGAGCGCGAGGCGTGGGCCACGTTCGGGAAGGTGTTTGACAAGGACAACAACATCAGCCTGACAGGCTACGTGCAGTATCATGACTCGGACCTGACATCGCTGGATAAGGAGTATTCGCGTTGGTGGCAGGACTATCGCACCGCGGCAGTGGCCAGGGGTGCCGGGGCCACACCAGAGAGGGACGATTACGGGTTGAACACGTTCGCCCGGTTTGAGGCTGGCGATTTTTCATTCCAGGTCTGGTATCGGAATTCGAAGCGGAGCAGTTCGGAGGGGTTTGGAACGCCGACGTTCGGATTTCTCAAGGAGGCGATCTGGGAGGATTTCTCCGTTGTGACGGAGGCAAAATACTCGGCCCAACTCACTGACAACATCCGCTTGGATTCCTCCGTGACGTTCAACCGGTATGAGATTGATCCGTCCACCCGCTACGTTTGGCAGGACGCGCCGCCCGCCGTCTCGTGGAATTATGGCGACTTCAAATACGGACTGGGCTATTCCTACACGATTGAAGAGACGTTACGGGTGGACATCACAGAAAGCATCTCGTTGCTGGCGGGCTTGGTGGGCACCTACAACGACATCGTGCCGAAATGCACCGTGCCCGGCGGAGCCAACACTGATAACACCGTCGGGGGCATCATCCAACAAGGCGGCAGTTTCCAGTATTGGAGGGCCGTGGGCGATGGTCCTTACCTGGTTCCGCGAGTTTCCCATACGAAATACCAGGTGTATGGCGGTTATGTGGAAACCGGCTGGCAGGCGTTGGAGCGACTGAAGCTGATCGGCGGCGCCCGGTTCGACAAGGACTCGCGGATTGACGAAATATCCTTCACGCCGCGTGCGGGGCTGATCTGGAATGCGACCAGCGAATGGACGGCGAAATACACCTACAGCACCGCTTACGTCTCGCCGCCGCCGTATTTCGCCTACAATGTTTACCAAAACACAACGCAGTTGAGCACGACGAATCCCAACCTCCAGCCGGAGACATCCACGACCCACGAGGTAGACCTAAACTACACAAGGGAGAACTTCCAAGCCGGCGTCGGCCTCTATTATGGCGAACAGAACAACCTCCTTCTCATTTCCGATCGCGGCCTGCCCCAGAACATCATGGGCACCGTTTTCCTAGACGCGGCCTGCACCCAACCGATCACTCTGATTCAGTCGGCCAACGGCGGCACGAGCACCAGCTACGGAGCCGATATCTACGCCCGGGCAAAATTCGGGGTGGTGAGTCCCTGGGTGTCTTATTCTTACACGTCCTTTGAGATGATCAACAACGGCGTGATGTCGGGCTTGCAGGGCATCTCCAAGCAAAACGGCCGCGCGGGCGTGACGTGGGCGATCACGCCCAAGCTGTTTGCTACGCCGAGCCTAGTCATCCGATCCACGCCAGAAAATGTTTCTCCTGGCACTCTCGGCGGGGAATTGGGCACACCGTATGAAGTCAACTTCCACGTGCTCTGGGTGGCGACCGAGCATGTCGAGGTTTTTGCGAACTTGCGGAACATCACTGACAACCATTACGCCTTGTATGGCATCTACGGCATGGCGGTTCCCCAGGAGACATTCAGCGGCGTGCTGGGTGTCAGGGTGACGTTCTAAACCAAAGGTTACGACTTCGTGTATCTGAAGGAAACAACGCAGGCGGTTACGACAGCTGGCATCCCATGGGATATGCAGATGGTGATCGGCTGGGTCGCCCTGTGCGCGAAGCTGCTTTCCTTTGACCGAATCGGCCGCTCGATGTTGGCCGGGGTGGCTTGCACGCTGGTGTTCGGCCTATTGGAGACGCAGGCGGCGGCTCCCGCAGCCAAAGAGTATGAGGTTAAAGCGGCTTTCTTGTTCAATTTTGCGCAGTATGTGGAGTGGCCTCCGGAAATGTTTGCAGCGCCGACGGCGCCGATCATCATTGGGGTTCTCGGCGACGATCTGTTTGGCAACGTCCTTGATCAAACCGTTCGCGGTGAGACCGTCAGGAACCGCCCTATTGCGATCCACCGATCCAGGCAGATTGAAAACCTGAAACATTGCCATCTGCTCTTCATCAGCAAGTCGGAGAGAGGGCGGCTTGCTCATGTTTTCACCAAGCTTGCGGGAACGCACTGTCTGACCGTCGGCGAGACAGAGCGATTTGCGCACAACGGCGGCATCATCAACTTCCGGCTCCAAGGCGCCAACGTCCGGTTTGAAATCAACCTGAACGCCGCCAGACGCAGCGGGTTGACGATCAGTTCCAAGCTGTTGAGGCTGGCGATCATCATTGGTTCCGCACAAGCCAAGGAGGGCACCTGACATGCAGTGGTTTCGTGACCTGCCCATCAAGCGAAAGCTGTCGCTGGTTGTCATGTTGGCAAGCAGCGGAGCGTTGCTGATCGCCTCCATGGTTCTTATCGCGTCGGAAATGATCATTTTCCGGCGGGAGTTGGCACACAACTTGATTGTGCTGACCAGCGGCATTGGTTACAACTCCACTGCCGCGCTGGATTTCAACGATCGTGCCGCCGCCACGGAGACGCTCAGCGCCCTCCGGGTCGAATCGCACGTCATGGGTGGCTGTCTTTACGCGGAGGATGGCGTCATCTTCGCCACCTACGTCCGCAGAGACACGAAGATTGACTTTCCTAGTAAACCCGGGCCGGACGGCTATGTTTTTAAGGAAGATTACCTCGTGCTGTTCCGGCCCGTGATTCAAGAGAACAGACGGGTAGGCACAATCTACGTTCAAGCCGATCTCGATGCCGTGCATGACCGTTTGAGGATGTATGCGGGCATGGTTGCGGCTGTGCTGATAGTGGCATTCTTCGTAAGTTTTCTTTTTTCCGCCATCTTGCAACGGTTCATCGCGAGGCCGATTCTGGACTTGGCGGCCACCACCAAGGCGATTTCGGAAAGGAAAGACTACTCCGTTCGGGCCGAACTGCGCAGCCAGGATGAACTGGGCATGCTCACCAACGGCTTTAACCAGATGCTTGCCAGCATTCAGGAACGCGAAACCGCTTTGAGCCAGACCAACGAGGCCCTCAAGCAGGAAATCGCAGAACGCATCCGCACGCAGGAGGAACTGACCCGGCTCAACGAAACCCTCGAACAGCGCGTGGCCGAGCGGACCCACGAAGCCGTCGAAGCCAACCGCGCCAAGAGCGAGTTCCTGGCCAACATGAGCCATGAGCTGCGCACGCCTCTGAACTCGGTTATCGGCTTCGCCAACATCCTCCTCAAAAACAAGAACAAGAACCTTCATCCCGACGACCTCACGTTCCTGGATCGCATTGTCGCCAACGGCAAACATCTGCTCAGTCTCATCAACCAGATCCTCGACCTCTCCAAGATCGAAGCCCGAAAAGTGGATTTGGAACTCGCGCCGGTGTCGCTGGACGTCATGGTTCGCGAAGTGGTCGGCCAACTCGATGGCCAGGTGCGTGGCCGCGACGTCCGTCTCCTCGTCGAACTGCCGCCAGTTGTGGCTCCTTTCGAAACCGATGCCGCCAAGCTCAAGCAAGTCCTCATCAACCTCGTCGGCAACGCCCTGAAATTCACCGAAAAGGGCCGCGTCACCGTCCGCGTTATCACTGACCCGGCGACCGATCGCCCCACGCGCATTGACGTTGCTGACACCGGCGTCGGCATTCCGAAGGAACGGCTCGGCATGATCTTCGAGGCGTTCCAGCAAGCCGACCCCAGCACTGCTCGCAAGTTCGGCGGCACCGGTTTGGGGCTGACGATTTCACAGGCACTCTGTCAGCTCATGGGCTATCGAATCGAAGTCGCCAGCGAAGTCAACAAAGGTTCCACCTTCAGGATCGTGCTGACGCGGCCCGCCGAACGTCAACCGGGGACGGCCGGCACAGATTCGAGCACGGAGCGCCTCTCCATGAAGCCATCCACCACATGGCATGGCAAGCCGCTGGAGGAATGGAGCGGGTTGAAGACACGAGTTGTGCTTGTCATAGACGACGAACCGGACGCTCGTTTGCTGCTGACGCACTTCATTGAGGAGTGCGGCTACCGCGTCATCACCGCCGGCTCTGGCGAAGAAGGTTTTCGCATGGCCAAGGAAGTCCAGCCGGACCTCATCACGCTCGACCTTTTGATGCCGCGGATGGACGGCTGGCAAGTTCTGAGCGCCATCAAGACCGACGCGCAGATTGCCCACATTCCGGTCGTGGTCATCAGCGTGGTGGCTCGCGAGAAGAAAGGCACCGTCTTTGGCGCGGTCGAGGTGCTTCAGAAGCCCATCACCCGCGAGGAACTCCTGCCGGTGCTCAAGCGGACGTTGGGTCACAAAACCGGCAAAGTCCTCGTGGTGGACGACGCGGACGATGACCGGCGTCTCTTGACCAGCTACCTCGCGGAAGAAGAAGTGGAGATCGAAACGGCGGTTAACGGCCAGGATGGTTTGAACAAGATCGAACAATTCGCGCCCGATCTGGTCATTCTCGACCTGATCATGCCGGTCATGGATGGCGTGAACTTCCTCAGCAGGATTCGCAGAGATTCCCGCTATCGCCACGTGCCCGTGATCGTCTGCACTGTCAAGGAACTCAATGCGGCGGAGAAACTCCGTCTTGGCCAGCAGGCCCAAGCCGTCCTTCAGAAGACCGAGGATATGGAAAAGGAACTCAAACGCGTGCTGCGCGAACTGTTGAGACATCCGCATAGCAGCGCCCGACGGATGGCAGCCGGCCTGCCTCCGCCGCCTGGTTGACACCCGTGCCGCTTTCCCAAGAACACATACCTGTGCTATGAAAAAAATCGCTGTCGTTGAAGACAACCCAGACAATCGCCTCTTGGTTCGGGTCATGCTTGAAGACCAGTATAAGGTCACGACCTACGAAGCCGGCTTTGATGCGCTGGAGGGACTCAAACATGACAAGCCCGACCTGATCCTGCTGGACATATCGCTCCCGCACATGGACGGCACCGAGGTCTTGCGCCGTCTCCGGACCGACGGCGACTTGCGCGACATCCCAGTCATTGCGCTGACGGCTCACGCCATGGCCGGCGACCGCGAGAAATATCTCGGCGCCGGCTTCAACGACTACGTTCCCAAGCCGATCGTGGACGAAACCCTCCTGCTGGCCGCAATCGAACGCGCTCTGCCCTCAACCGGTCCCGTCGCGTAGTTGCTGCCGTCGCAACGCCACGGTTCTCGCGCGGGCTTCACAATCCCGCGTCCGGCCCCGGTCACTTCCCGCCGCCGATCGGTGTGTTCAGCAAAATCTACCAGACGTTGAAACTCGATGTTGATCGGGCTGCCGGACTGACCGCGGAATCCGGACTCGATGGTGTGAACTGTCCCGTGCGTCCCGGTAAGGACATGAAGCGTCCAAGGCAGTTTGTTCCGTTCGGCAAAGGCAAGCTCAGCCGGCTCAAGCAAATGGGCCTCACCACCCCGATCTCGATGCACATCGAGTTTGATTGGTCGAACCTGGGCAAAGACAAGTTGCGCCTATGCTGCTCATGGCTTTTTAACACAGCCAGCGCGCGCTCAAACAGTGGCTGGCTGAGGCATGAGGCTTGAAGTCGCGCCTGCGTTGTCGGGCAACCGGTGTTACTTTGCTGACAGCTTCTTGATCTTCAGGTCTTTGAAGCAGGCGTTCATCGGCGGGCCTTTGTGGATCTGGAGGGCGATGATGCCTGTCTTCGCGCCCGCCGCTGTCTCGTCAGTCACGTCCACCGTTTGCTTGCCGTTGACGAACTGCTGGAGATGGTTGCCCTTGGCGATGATGACGTAATCGTTCCAATCGCCCTGCTTGATGGAGGCTTGGATCTCGTCCGAATTGCCCGTCGATCCGGTAACTTCGAGCTTCGGCTTCTTAGGGTTCTTCGGGTCGCTGCCTTCCTTGATGACGACCTTCTGGCCGCGTTTGGCGAGAATGCCGCGACCACGCTCTTCGTAAAGGATGCCGGTATAGTTCTTGCCCGCCTCCATGTCGCCTTGGTAGCCGCCGACAACGCAGTAGTCCGCATCCCACACCTTGCTACGATACTGGATGCCGGAGTTGGCAAAACCCTTCTCGTCGCCGGGCGTAAGCTTGAACTTCGCGTGCAACTCGAAATCGCCGAACTCGCCGGCCTTGCAGATGCAGAAGGTGTTTTGCTTGGGAATGCAGTCGGCGGTGGTCTTGCCGCAGATGGCGCCATCCTTCACACTCCAAAATTCCGGTCGGGCCTCCCAACCGGTGAGGTCCTTGCCATTGAAAATCAGAACGTAGCCGTCCGCTTTCTCCTGATCGGTAAGTTCGTTGTCGGCGGCCGAAGCGTTGAAACCCGCGACGAGCGCGGCGGTGGCGAGTGCGAGCAGTGGGCGATAGAATTTCATAGTATATCCTCTGACGCTAAAGCCGGTAACAAAGCCCGCCCTGCCAGTCAAGCCGCAAAGCTGCGCTGCTACGGTGTGACTTGTGACAGGCGGGCCGCCGGCGCGGTGCCGGTGATTTCCAGAACGCTGTAGGCGGAGGTGCAACCGTCGCTGACGAGCCGCAGCGTGCCTTCCGCCGGCTGCGAAAACGTGCCCATCAACAGCGGCCCGTCGCGGACTTTGACGACGCAGGCCTTGCCACGTTGGGTGATGAGATAGCGCAGCGGCATGTCGGGTTTCAACTCGAACGGCGCGCTGGCGAGCACGACGCGCTTGCCGGCGACAATCTCGCAAAGCTCCGCCGCCGTCCGCGTCAAACCGAATGTGCGCTCGCTACCAGCGCCCTGATGCCACGCGACGGCAAGAGCCAGCAACGGCGCATGTGGGTCAGCCTCGACCATCTGGCCCTCGACGGCCAGCGTGATGTCACCGAGGAGCAGACACTTAAACGCCATCTGCGCCCGCGACAACTGAAGCGTGCCGTCTTGCAAGCGATGCGACCCGTCAGACAGATAGAAATCGCACAATTCCTTGTTGCTGCGGAATGCGTAATTCCACCGCATCTGTCCGTCGTCAAGCACGCTGAACATGCCTCCAAATCCGGTTTGCAGACGGCCGGTGCCGAGATGCTTCGCCATCGCACGACCGCGATCCACTGGGTTGGCGATGTTCTCAAACGTTGGCAGGGCGGGTGTGGGGGGCGGTATCGGCTCGACCGGTACGAGCGTGATCGGCGGCGGCGGCGTTTGCGGCGCCGGAGGCAGCGGCAGCTGCCGCGCGTGGTTGAAATACTGCCATGTCCGCCATGCGGTGGCCGCGACAATCAGCAGGCCGACAAGCCAAATAAGCAGGGAACTCCAGTTGAGCCCAGTGCCCCGTCGTTGTTTGACATGCACCGGCGTGGTTGGCTTCGCGCTCCCTGTCGCCGACGGAGCGGAAACAACGCCGAGCGAGAGCGTCATTTGCGTGTGCGGCGGCTGGTGCTGTTCGAGCACGGCGTCGAGGTCTTCGATGAGCTGACCATAGCTGGCGTAGTTCCACGCCGCTTGAGCCCTCATTTTGTCAATCACCTCGCCGACGAACGGGCCGATGTCCGACCGCTTCTCGGTGAGATCAGGAATGCGCCGGTTCGGCTGAAGCGGCGGCTCGTTGACAAGCATCTGGTAGAGCGCGTCGCCGAGCGCCTGCGTATCGCTTATGCGCGAGCTTTCGTGGGGCCGCGCGAGCGCCAACCCAGTGAGTTTCACCACGCCGTTTGGTTGGAGGCGGATTTCCTCGACGCCGATGCCGCCATGTGTCAACTGCGCCATGTCCCAGGCGGCTTGCAGCGCGCGGGCGCAGTCGCGAACCATTTCGACGGCCTTTGATTCCGGCAGTGGCCCCACTGACCGCAATAGATCACCGACGGTGCCGCCGTCTGTCGTCTCGGTAGCAAGGTAGTATTGGCCGCCGACCTCGCCACTGCCCATAACTGCCACGAGGTTAGGATGAGAAACCTTCGCGGCAGCTCGCGCCTGATGCAGGAATCGCTTCAGGTAGTTGGCATCGTTTGCGAACTGGCGGTCGAGTCGAAACAACTCGGCGGCTTTGCCATCGGCAGTCCGCCGCGCCTGATAGACGGTGCCCAGCGGTGAGTCGGCCACGGTGCTGAACAACTCGAACGGGCCGAACGATCTACCGATATCGCTCATGGCGTTTCTTTACAGTCGTTTCAGTTTCGGCCCTTTCGGCGTGTCCTCGATGATCCAGCCTTTGGCCTTGAGTTCGTCGCGAATCTGGTCGGCGCGTTTGAAATCCTTCGCCTTGCGCGCGGCCAGTCGCTGGTTGGCGAGCGCGACAATATTGGCGGGGGCCTCCTGCGCCTGCGGCATGCCGAAGCCGAGCACGGTGTCAAACCGCTGCCACGTGTCGAGAATCGCGGTAGCCTCGGCGGGCGCAACCACGTTTTCCGCCAGCCGCTTGTTGATGTCGCGGATGAAGTTGAAGAGGACGCCCAGCGCCGCGCTGATGTTCAGGTCGTCGTCGAGCGCGGCTTCAAAATCGGTCTGGAGCGTGGCGACGTTCGACGGCAGCGGCGAGGGAACCGGCGTGCCACCCGCCACGTCGCGGAGTTTCACCAGGAACTCATCCACCCGTGCCAGCGAGGTGCGCGCGGCGTCAATGCCTTCGAAGGTGAAATTGAGTTGGCGGCGGTAGTGCTCGGCGATCAGGGTGTAGCGAAGTTCGCGGCCGGTGTAGCCCTTTGCAAACAGGTCGTGCAGCGTAAAGAAGTTGCCGGACCGTTTGGCCATCTTCTGGCCGTTGACGAGCAGGTAGGCGCAATGGAGCCAGTAGCGGACGAACGGCTTGCCGGTGGCTGCTTCGCTCTGCGCGATCTCGTCCTCGTGGTGCGGGAAGACGAGGTCCTCGCCGCCGCAGTGGAGGTCGAGACTCTCGCCAAGATACTTCATGCTCATCGCGCTGCACTCGATGTGCCAGCCCGGCCGGCCGCGGCCCCACGGCGAGTCCCAGCCGATGTCGCCGTCGGCCTCGTCCCACGCCTTCCAGAGCGCGAAGTCGCCGAGCGATTCCTTTTCGTATTCGTCGAGCTTCACGCGCTCGCCCGGCCGCATTTGGTCGGCGTCAATCTTCTTGAGCTGACCGTAGCGAGCGAACTTGGCGATGGAGAAATACACGGACTTGTCCGGCGCTTGGTAGGCGACGCCCTTTTTCATCAGTGTGCCGATGAGGGCCAGCATCTCCGGGATGTGATCGGTGGCGCGTGGGACGTGGTGCGGCGGCAAAAGGTTCAACGCGCGGCAATCGTCGAGAAATGCGGTGCTGAAGCGACCGGTGAGCTGTTTGAGCGGCTCGCCGGTCTGGCGCACGGTGCGGATGATCTTGTCCTCGATGTCGGTGATGTTCATCACATGGACGACGTCGTAGCCGCGGTAAACGAGGTAGCGGCGCGCCAAATCCTCGAAAGTAAATGCACGGAAGTTGCCGATGTGGGCGAAGTCATAAACTGTCGGCCCGCAGGTGTAGAGCTTGACCTGCTTGCCGGCGGGATCGAGCGGGCGAAACTCGTCGAGCTGGCGCGAAAGGGTGTTGAAGAAACGTAGCGACATGATGTGTGAGATGCGTAATACGTAATGCGTAAAGCGTAAAGCTTAATCACGCGTTACGCATGGCGCACTGGTTTCACGGCTCCAGTTTCACCCGCGGCGACTTCATCGCTCCCGCGGCCAACACGCTTACCACCGCCATCGCGGCAATGCCCTCGCCGCGGCCGATGAAGCCCATGTGCTCGTTGGTGGTGGCCTTGATACCGATCTGGTAGGGCCTCACGTGCAACGCGTCAGCCATGCGCGCCTTCATCATCGGGATGTGCGGCGCCATCTTCGGCTCTTGCGCGATGATGGTGGAGTCTATGTTGACGATGTTCGCCCCGTCGCGCCGGACCAGCTTGGCAACCTGTTCGAGGATGATCATCGAGTCAATGCCGTCCCAGCGCGGGTCGTTGACGGGAAAGTGCTTGCCGATGTCGGCCTCGCCGATGGCGCCGAGCAGCGCGTCGGCGACAGCATGGGCGAGCACGTCGGCGTCGCTGTGGCCTTCGAGGCCCTTGTCATGGGGAATGGTGACGCCGCCGATGACGAGCTTGCGGCCTTCCTTGAATTGATGAACGTCGTAACCAATGCCAACGCGGTTCATGTTCGTAATCCGTGATTTATGATTCGCGATTGTTCCAGACGATCGCGTGTTCTATTGCGCCGCCAGCATACCGGAAACTCAGTCGCGTGGAAACCTTTTCAATCCGGTCACCTCGAGCAATAGGCAGAGGACGAACCATGGGTTATAGACGAGGTAGCGATACCAGAGCCGGCGTGGCTCTACTACCAACCGATAAAACCATTCCAGTCCGTGTTCCCGCATCCAGCGCGGCGCCTGGCTCACTTGGCCGGCAAAGAAATCAAACGCCGCCCCCACGCCCACCAGCACCGGCACCCGCAGGCGCGGCGCGTGTTCGGCCATCCACAAGTCTTGCTTCGGCCCGCCCAAACCAATCCACATTACGTCTGGCGCGGCGACGTTCACTCGCTCGCACATGGCGGCGTCTTCTTCGGCGGTGAGCTTCCGAAACGGCGGGGATTCGATTCCCGCCACCTGCAGGCCGGGAAACCGATTGCGCAACACCTCTGCCATCTTCTCGGCGACGCCGGGCGCGCCGCCATAGAAAAAATGCCGCCAGCCCTTGCGCTGCGCCACTTCGCAGGCCGCGAAAAACAAGTCCGGTCCATATACACGTCGTTGCATCTGTCGCGCTCCGAGCCATCGCGTCAGCCAGACCAACGGCATCCCGTCTGGCACGGCCAGATCGGCGTCGTTGATCGCCCGCCGATGAATTGCGTCGTTTTGGGCGTTCATCACTCCATAGACATTGGTGGTGACCACGTAGCGCGCCGACTCCGGCCGCAGTCTCTCGGCAATCCAGGATTCCATCGCTGTCAGAACGTCGGGAATCTGAACCAGACTTACCTTGGTGCCCAATACGTAGCGACAATCTGCCATGGTTTTCTGCATTCTTATTGACCGTTGTTCGTGATTTCAACCCTGAGTTGCCTGCGCTGCGCTGAGAGTTGACCGGCGCGCCTCTCGCCGCCGACGGGCGAAGTCGTAGATGTCCATCAGTTGCCGGTAGTTGGTGTCCGCCGTAAAGTGATGCTCAAAGTGCGCTCGCGCCGCCCGTCCCAGTTCGATCGCGCGCTCCGGCCGTTCGAGCAACTGGCGGATCTTCTGCGCCAGATCGGCTGGCTGGCCCGGTTCGAAGAGGAGGCCCGTCACGCCCTCCTCTACCATTTCGGCGATCGCGCCGATGCGCGATGCGACAACGGGTTTGCCCATCGCATAAGCCTCCAGCACCGAGACGGAAAAATTCTCATACACACGCGACGGCAGCACCAGCAGTTTGGCGTGGCGCAGGATTTCAAACCGCGCCGCGCCGCCAACGAAGCCGCGAAACTCGACGTTGCGCAGGCCGAGTCGCTGCGTCAGCGCCTTCAACGATTCCAGCAACGGCCCATCGCCCAGCACCAACAGTCGCAGGTCCGGCAGATGTTGAAAGGCTTCGACCGCAGTTTGCACGTCCTTTTCCGGATGCAGTCGGCTCATGACCACTACGTAGTCGCCGCTCACGAACGGCGGCGCGACGGTGCTGTCTAGAAAATGCGGTTTCAAGAACATGCGATCTTCCGGCAAACCGCCTTCGATCAGTTTCCGCCGGGAAAACTCGCTCAATGCGATGAACGCATCTATGCGGTTCCACCAGCGGCCGGCATAGCGATGCCACGCCAGCGAGGTTGCCAGCGTCAGGCTCTGCGCGCGGCTGTCGTGGTAACAACGGTGGACCACTGCGTGGAAGTAGTTGCCGGCCATGCACCGCTCGCACAGTTGGCCTTCCGTGTGGAAAATGGCGTTGGCGCAGAGAAACCGGAAGTTGTGGCAGGTCTGAACAATCGGCACGCCCTCGCGATCCAGCGCGTAATACACCGATGGCGACAGCAGGAAGAACACGTTGTGCACATGTGCCACATCCGGCCGCTCACGCTGGCATATCTCGCGGACCATGCGGTATGACTCGGTTGAAAAAAGCGTTTCCAGCGGCAACCGCAACCGCCGCCACGCCGTCCAGTGATCGGTTTCGGCATTGCTGCGCTCCAGAGCGATCACCTGATGGCCCTGTTGCTGCAACAGCAACCGTTCGCGGTGGACGACGGCATCCTCGCCGCCGGCAACGCGGTAGAGATTGTGCAACTGGAGGATCTTCATAACGTCTGCGTTGCCATAGCCCAACGATAAACGCGCCCGCCTGCCGTCACAACGGCGCGTTCGATTCGTCCGGCTTCGCCCGGCCCGCGCGCCACGATTTCCGCAAACCCGCCGCCGCCCGCGCCGACCATCTTGAAGCCGCTCGCCAGCGGCGCTGCCACCGACAGCACCGCCTCGACGTGGCGGTTGGTGCTGTTCGGATCCAGCCGCTTGTTTAATTCCCAGTGCTCCCGCATTAGTGCGCCGAACCAATCCAGGTCGCCCGCCAGCAACGCCGCGCGCATCTCTCTTGCGATCTCTTGGATGCGGCCGAGAATCCACACCACCTCCGGCTCACGCGCCAGCCAGCCGCCCATGACGCTGCGCAAAATGTTCTTCGCCAGCCGCCGGTGGCCAACATAGACCAGCACCAGCCGCCGCTGCAGCTCTTTCACCACCACCGCCGGTAACGCTACCGGTTCCACCTTCAACCGCTGCGGCACGCCGGGCCGCGATGAAATCAACTTGATCCCGGGCACCAGCCCGCCGACTTGGTCCTGCCAGCCGCCGCCCGTTGTCAGCATCTGCTCCAAATGCAGCACTTTTTCAAACAACGTCGCCGGCCGCGCGTCCTGCCCGCACAACCGACTCAGCGCTGCCACCAGGCACGCGCCGAGAATGCTGCTCGTGCCGAGGCCGGAGCCTTTCGGCACACGGCTCTCCGTCATGATTTCCACGCCGCCGCCAAACCGCCGCAGACATTGCTCCAGTGACGCAGGCCCGACCGTCACAACGCCCGCCAGCGCCAGCGCCGCCTTGTGCAACGCAAACGGATCGGCCGGGTCGCGGTAGTTCAATACAGCGCCCTTGTCCGTCAGCACCGCCTCACAACCGAGATCGCGCGCCCGTAGCCGGACCTCCGGCGCCGCCAGCGCGCGCACGCTTGCCCGCACCGGCCGGTCGCCGTCGAGCAACACTGCCGCGTTGAGCACTGCGCCGCCGCGCTCCAGACTGTGCGGCGGCGTGTCCGACCAGCCGCCGCCGAAATCAATCCGCACCGGCAATTCCACCGTGATCGTTTCGCTCATTGGCGCCGCCAGCCGGGCCTGCCTGCGGGCCGGCTCTGCCGCGCCTATCGCCTCGCTGATCGCCGCAAACGCCGCTTCCTCGCGCGTATCGGCGCGCCGTCGCAACTGCAACGCCGCGCCCACCGTGCCAGCCCGTTCCGCCAAAGTGCCGAGCAACCGCGCGTGCGCATACTCCACCCGCGCACGCTCCAGCGGCGTGCCAGTTGCCGCCAGCCGGTCCAGCGCGTCGCACATTGCCGCCGCGCCTGACAGATCTGCTGTCCGCTCCAACAGGCCCGCCACCGGCATTTCCGCCGCCAAAAGGTGATCCAGTCCGAACTCGCCCACGCCGCGCCGCGCGCGTTTTTCGCGCTGAAAGACCGCCCGCACCGGCCCGTTCTCCGCCACCGCCTCCGCATACTCCTGCGGCGTTTGAAGGTGGATGAACCACGCCGGGCTTAGCCGTTGCGTGTGAAAATCCACCCCCGTGAACCACCGCGACAACTCGCGCACCGCTGCGCTCGCGCCGTTGCCAGCCGCCAGCGCCGGCAACAAGTCGCGGTAAAGGTCAAACCGGCCACTGAGGCCCAGTGGAAACAACGCCGGTCGCAGCACCAGACCGCGCGGTCTTACCGACACGCCTGCCAGCGCCGCCAGTGCCGCGAGTCCCGTGCCACAGAAACTCACCAAGCCCGTATCCACCCAAGCGCGTTCCAGTGCGTCCACCGCGCCGCTGGCGCGCAATGCGTCTTCGCCCATCTTGTGCAGAAACCGCCGCACCACCCCGTTATCATCGCACACATACACACCGTGCTGCGCCGCCTGTTCTGCCGGCGCCGGTGCGGCAAACCCGTTTACAGCGCCGCCTGCGCGCCGCATTGCGCCCGCGTCGCACAACAACAGCACATCGCCCGACGCCACGAGCAACCCCGGACCCAAACGGTGCATTGCGCCCGCCAGCGTCGCAAACAGTTCGTCAAACAATGTCGCGCCGCCGCCGTCCACTGCCGGCACCGGCAGCTTCAGGAAGAGTTTTCCCGGGGCGGCTTCACCTGTCACCCGCGGCTCCTTGCCGCCGGCGTGGATTACCAAAACCCTCCGGTCGCCGAGCAATTCTGCCGCGTTTGAGAAACTCCCGCACCGCGCGCCCATGGCGCGCCAGCAGTCGCGCGCCACCGCCCGCAAAGCGCTCAACGTCGCGCCACCCGTTCCCATGCGCTGCCCTTCGGGATCGGGCACCACCAGCATGCGCAGTCCTTTAGGGAAAAAGCCGCGCCGCGCGCGCGCCGCCAACTCGGCGCGGTAGGCGGCGGCCTGTCGTGTGTTGGCGGCTGTGAGCACGAGATAGTCCGGTGGGCCGGCGACACGGCCCTTGCGCAAGCGGTCGTAGAGCGTGCGGTTGCGCTGGGCGGCCTGCGCCAGCGCCAGCGTTTCGGTGGGTGTCAACGGAAGAATCATCGGTCCAGCGTTGCAATGCTATCGTCGCCCACAGGATGCCAGAGCGTGGAGGATTGCGCGATAAAACTCTCTCGCGACGGTTTCCGGCGCGGCCGCCCGCACTCGTTGCAGGGAATCCTTCCCCATGCATGCCCGCAGGCCGGCATCCACTGCCAGCGCCGCCAGCCGTTGCGCAAGCTGCGCGGGATCATCCGGGTCGATTACCCAGCCGTTCGCGCCGTCGCTCATCAAGTCCTGCGCCGCGCCCGCGTGTTTGGAGCAAAGCACGGGCAAGCCTGCCGCCATCGCCTCGGTCACGACGACGCCGAAGGTGTCGAGCCGCGACGGCAGCACAAACGCATCGGCGGCACCGTAATAATCCCACAACTCCGGCTGCTGCCGGTAGGGTTGCCACGTCACGCGATCCGCCACGCCGAGTTCTTGCGCGAGCGACTTCAACGCGGCTTCCAGTTCACCGCTGCCGATGAGGGCCAGCTTGAGCGCCGGTGCCGACTTCACAGCCACGGCGAAGCCGCGCATCAGCCCATCCAGCCCCTTGCGCTCGATGAAACTGCCGACATAGAGCACGCCGACATCGCTTTGCGACCAGCCGAGGCCTTGGCGCAGCGTGTCGCGCTGGGCGCGCATGGCTTCGCAGCGGCGCGCGATGCCGTCCACATCCGCTGTCTGGAGGGACATGAAGATGTTTTCGTTGGGCACGCCATAGAGCCGATACTTCTCGCGTGAGCCGCTGCTGGTGGCGATGCACGCCGCGGCGCGCCGCAACAACCAGCGGCGGACCGCGCGTTGGGCCGGGCCGATATGCGCCTCGAACTGCGGTGTCGTCTCGCTCCACGACACGAGCGCCGCGCCGGTCGCCGCACAGTAGAGCGCTGCCTGCACGCTCGCTGGCGAAAACTCCGCCGTCACGACCACATCGGGACGTTCGCGCCAGAGGTTCTTTAGCAGATCGGTGTTGAGGTGCATGAACCGCCGTTTCTCCATGCCCTGTCCGGCCAACTCCAGCGTCGCGCCGCGCAGGACGCGGTGCGGAAATCTCATGTCCGTCTCGGCCACCTGCCACTCGCGATTCTCTGTCGCAGCGAGCGCCCAGACTTGTGGCTCGATGTCATGATGGTCGTTGAGCGCGTTGAACAGCGGCACCCGGTAGGGCGCGATGAGATTGATGGTGACGACGACCCGTGGCGCGCAATGCTGCTCGCAAGCCCGCGGCTGCCGCAACGTGCGGGCTGCGCGGGCGAGTTGTTTGCCGGCACAGACGAGCCACCGGCCCAGCGGGCCTTTCAGCGGCCTGCCCGACAATGTTGCGCCGAGCTGCATGGACTGCGCCCGTTCGCGGCGCCAGAGGGGCTTGTCCTCGCCCGCGCCGGTCTTGCTGGCTTCGTGGAGCCGGAAATAGGCAAGGTAACGGTCAATGAAATGCGGCGGATGTTTCGCCACGATCCGCAGCCACCACTCGTAGTCCATTACGCTGTGCAGTCCGGCGTTGAGCACGCCGCACTCCTCGATCACTTGGCGGCGCATGAAAATCCCCGGCTGCGGAATCAGCAGGCCGGAATAGAGCAGCCAATCCCACCGGTAGGGCAAAGTCCTGACACGTCGAACCACGCGACCTTCCGGGTCGGTAAAGAGACTGTTGCCGTAAACCCACTGCGCTTCCGGGTGGTCGCGGAAGTAGTCGAGCACGACGCGGAACGCGCCGCGTGCATACCAGTCGTCGGAGTTGATCCAGCCGATGATGTCGCCGGTGGCGGCGCGGAAGCCCTTGTTGATCGCGTCGCTCTGGCCCTGGTCCTTCTCGCTGGTCCAGCGCACGCCGCGCGACTCGTAGCGGCGCAGGATGTCCACCGTGCCGTCTTTGGAGCCACCATCGAAGATCACATGCTCGGCGTTCGGATAATCCTGGTCGAGCACGCTGCGGACGCAGTGCTCGACGTAGCGGGCCTGGTTGAACGACGGTGTGACAATGGAGACTTTCGGTTCCATTACCGGCAGAATGGGTTTGACCGCTGGATGCGCCATGGGTGTGGGAAACTTAACGCTCCATCGCAGCGAAAAGTCAAACCGAATGCCCTTCCCAAATGGCTTCCGCGAAGCTTCTTACAAGACGCTAGAACGTTTCTTGCTCCGGCTGTGGTCGTTTGATAGTTTTGCAGCACTGTATGGAGTTGACCATCGTCATCCCGGCTTATAACGAGGAAGCGGTTATCGAAGACACTCTTCGCGACATCGAGAAGAAGTTGACCCTGCCGCACCAAGTCATTGTGGTGAACGACCACTCGCGGGACGACACGCCCCGTATCGTCGAGCGCCTCGCGCGCGAGTTCCCCAACCTCCGGCTCGTCCAGAACACCGACGAGCGCGGCATTTGTCGCACGCTCCAGACCGGCTGGCGCGCCGCCACCACGCCGGTGGTGGTCACGATGATGGCCGATATTTGCGACGACCCCCTCACTGTGCCGGAGATGCTGAAGAAGATCGAAACCGGCTTTGATGTCTGCTGCGGCAGCCGCTATATGCCCGGCGGCAGCAAGGTTGGCGGCCCACCCCTGCAATCCTGGTTCTCGCAATTCGTCGGCTGGTCGCTGCACAGGTTCATCGGCCTGCCAACCTGCGACGCCAGCAACGCCTTCAAAATGTATCGCCGGGACGTGCTGGCCAACATGACCATTGAAGAGGCCGGTTTTGCCTCATCGCTGGAGATCATCGTCAAAGCTTTTCTCAAGAACTACAAGATCTGCGAAGTGCCTACCACTTGGCGGGCGCGCACCAAAGGCAAGTCCTCCTTCAAGGTTTTCAAAGTCGCCCGCAATTATTTGCGCTGGTATATGTGGGCATTGTTATTCCGCAAGCATCGCTTCTAGCGAGCGCTCAGGTCGAAGATGGCGAACTCTCTATCGTCGGAGCGCACACAACGATGGCGACCGGCCAGTTCCTTCGCCAACTGTGCCAGCCGGTCGTCCGGACGCGACTGCGGTTTCTCAACCGCGCTGAATAAGGCAGTTACCCGACTCCAACCGGTTGTCTTGCGGTCAACGCTGTTCCCCGTCTTATCACGCTGCGTCAGCAGTCCCACCAGCAACCATCGCGCGCCTTGTTTGCGATATTGTTCCACCGCGTCCATTCCAAACTGCTCATACAGCGGCGCATTCCAGCCACGGCGGTCGGCTCGGTAGAGCCACGCCGGATCATTGTGATGGTTGCCTGTCAGCCCGCTGGGGCCGTCAAACGTCGCGACCACAACCAAGTCCTGGGGCGCGGAAACCGCGCGAACCGCCGCGCAAGCCCGCTCAATGAGTGGAACCTGCTGTTCGCGCCACATTTGCCAGCCGATCCGCACGTCATATACCAGCAGTAACATTGCGGCCACTGCTACGACCGTCCGCCGCCACGGCCACCACGCGACCGAAACCCGCGCCGCCAGCACCGCGAAGATCGGCACAAACACAATCTGATAGTGCTTATGGCAAAAATGGAGGTTAGCGCATAGCAACACGTAGCCCACGTTCGCGGCCAACCAGACATGCCAGAGCCAGGCGCGCGGAGTTTTGGGGCACTTGAACAGCGCCACCACCGCCGCCAGCACGATGATCGGCGAGAGGTAAACAAACAGCCGGCCCGCGATCCGCGTGTAGAAATGCCAATCCCAACGCATCGCCAACGGGCCGAAGTTCCAGTAGAGCTGCGACGGCGCGGTGCTGACGAAGTAGGGATAGAACTGCGCGTTGATGTGGTCGGCGTGCTTCTGCCACGCCGTGTAAATACCGAGCGCCAAGATCGCCGCCGCCCACATTGCCGGGCGCATCGCGAAGCGCCAGCCATGTCGGGTCCATGCCAGAAACGCAAGCGGCAGCATCAGCACCAACCCGGCCGGCGATTTCACCAACAACCCCGCTGTCGCCGCGAGCGTCGCCAGCGCCAACCAGCCCGCAGCGGCTTCCTCGGTGTAACGTAACATCGCATAGAGGGCCGCCAACAGGCAGAGAATCAATAGCGGTTCCGGCAGAAAGTTCTGACCGATAAACTGTTGCAGTGGCGTCAGCGCCGCCAACACTGCGGCCACTATGGCGATACGCTCGCCGTCGGTGCGGCGGACAATTCCGTATAACAACAGAACTGCTCCGAGCGAGCAGCCTAGCGATACCAATTGACCAAGCCATTCATGCAAGCCACCCACCGAGTAAACCATCGCCACAAGCGCGTTGTAGAGTGGAAACTCCAACAGCATGTAGCCCGGCTCGTTGCCGAACCAGTCAATCCGCGGCATTAGAAGACCACTCCACCCATCACGCCAGAGGTTGCGCGCGATCATCGCGGTCTGGCATTCGCGGAAACTCGCACTGAACGGTGTGCCGATACAGTAGGATCCCGTGACCACCACCAGCAGCGCAAGCCATACCCAACCGGGAAGGTTGAGCCACCGGGCACGCGGTTCAGAACTGCCGCAGGAAGCGCAGGTCGTTTTCGTAGAAGAGCCGGATGTCATCAATGCCGTAGAGAATCATGGCAATGCGCTCGACGCCCATGCCGAACGCGTAACCGGTCCATTGCTCGGAATCGTAGCCGACCGACTCAAACACGCGCGGGTTGACCATGCCGCAGCCGGCGATTTCCAGCCATTCCCTGCCAGCCATCCGCAACGCCGGCGAGTTCAGGTCTATCTCGTAGCTCGGCTCGGTGAACGGGAAGAAATGCGGCCGGAACCGCACGCGCGTCTCCGGGCCGAGCAGTTGCTTAAAGAAAAACTCGCAGTCGCCCATCAGGTTCGCCACGGAGACGTTGCGGTCCACGTAGAGGCCCTCGACTTGGTGGAAGTTGGCGTGGTGAGTCGCGTCAATCTCGTCGCGGCGGTAGCAGCGGCCCGGCACGACGACGCGCACGGGCGGTTGCTGCTTCTCCATGACGTGGACCTGCACGGGCGAGGTGTGCGTCCGCAACAGGACGCCTTTCTCGCGTTCGATGTAGAAAGTGTCCTGCACATCACGCGCCGGATGGTCGGCGGGCGTGTTCAGCGCGTCGAAGTTGTAATACTCCGTCTCGATATCCGGCCCGTCCGCCACGGAGAATCCCATCCGCCGGAAGATGCGCACGATCTCATCTGTGACTTGGGTGATCGGATGCGGCCGGCCAATGGCCGGCGCGCGGCCCGGCAGCGTCAGGTCGAGCTTCGGCCCGCGCGGGCCACCGACATTCTCGAACGAGGCTTTGCGCTCCTGCATCGCCACCGTCAGCGCGTCGCGCGTCTGGTTGGCGAGCGCGCCGAACGCGGGCCGTTCTTCCTTCGTCAGCGTCGGCAGTTTTTCAAACGCCGTCTGGACAGCGCCCTTGCGGCCGAGGTATTTCACCCGGACGGCTTCGAGCGCGGCGAGGTCGGCGGCGGCGACGATTTCCGCGAGGCCGTCGGCCTTGATCTGTTCCAGTTGTTGGCGGAGGTCGCTCATAACGAACGAGGCGGACGGTTCGCGCCGCCCGCCTCGCATCGAAGTTAAACTGCTTACGCTGCGGCGGGCGCGGCTTTCAGGTTCTTCTTCGCCAGTTCCACAAGCTGGGCAAACGCGCCGCCATCGCGCACGGCGATGTCAGCGAGGACCTTGCGGTCGAGGGCAACTTTGGCTTTCTTCAGGCCGTTGATGAAGCTGCTGTAGGAAATGCCCTGGCTGCGGCAGGCGGCGTTGAGCCGGATGATCCACAGGCCGCGGAAGGCTCGCTTCTTGGTCTTGCGGTCGCGGAAGGCATAGACGAGGCCGTGGTTGACGGATTCCTTGGCATAGCGGAACAGCTTGCTGCGGTTGCCGCGATAGCCACTGGCCATCTTGATGCGGCGCTTGCGGCGCTGCCGGGAAGCGGGTGCGTTGGTTGCGCGAGGCATGGTGTGTGTTCTCCTTAACCGCGGTGTGAATAGGGCATGGACTGCAACACGCGATGCGTGTCAGTCTTGTCAATGACGACCTGCCGGCCGAGCCGGCGCAGGCGCTTGGCGTTCTTGCTGCCAGCCAGATGGCGTTTGCCGGCGTGTGAGCGCAGGACTTTTCCGTTGGCGCTGATCTTGAACCGCTTCGCCACTGACTTCTTCGTTTTAGGTGGTTTGAATCTTGGCACTGTGTTCTCTCTTTCAAAACGAAATCCGCAGCCTGCTCAGCCTGTTCGCTTCGCCACGGCTGCGAATCTCGCGTTCGTTACGACGTTTTCTGACCTTGGGCCCGGTTAAAAGCCATTTCCAACGATGACAACGGCGCACGACCGGCCTGAGCCGGACTGCTGACCGGCGTGGGCGGCGGTGCTGATACAGGCGCTGCCTTGACCTCGACGGCCATCACTCGTCCGCCGCTCTCCGGCTGTCCGTTGAGGGCAGCGTCGGCCCCTGGGGTCGGCTTGACTTTGCCGCTCAGCGGGCTGATGACCATGTGAATGCTGCGGCCAATCATCTTCGGCGCCGACTCGACCACGCCATACGGCTGCACTTCTTTCGCCAGCCGTTGCATGATCTGCATGCCCAGTTCCTGGTGCGCCATCTCGCGCCCGCGGAACATCAACGAGACCTTCGTCTTCATGTGCTTTTCCAGGAAGCCCGCCACGTGGCGAACCTTGATCTGGTAGTCATGCTCGCTGATGTTGACGTGGAACTTCACCTGCTTGATCCGCCACGAAGTCGAATGTTTCCTCGCTTCGCGTTCCTGCTTCGTCTGCTCGTAACGGAATTTTCCGTATTCGAGCAGTTTGCAGACCGACGGACTCGCGTTGGGTGAAACCTCGACTACATCGAGGCCACGCTGTTGGGCCATTGCCAGCGCATCGCGCAACGGCATGACGCCCAAATGTTTCCCGTCCTTATCAATCAACCGCACCTCACGGGCCCGGATGCGGTTGTTTATCCTAACGAAGGTGGCTATAAGCCACCTCCTGAACAGCATCGTTCATTCGTTGTTTGCTCTCCTGCCATCTTTTCCATCGGGCGTCCCGCGCGGTCCTGGAGGAACAGCTCCAAGCTCACCGCACCTGGTCGCCCCTGCTGCGGCCGCCTACCGTTACGGTGCCGGCTGCCGCTGGTGCTTACCATCTGCCAGCATATAGGCAACCGTTGCCATCTGCGCAAGCGGAATCTTGCTGAAATTACTGAGATTGCCGGCGGCTGCGGCTTTTGTTGAACCGCCCGCCAGTGTCGGCTACACTGTTCGCCTCTGAGAATGTTCGATGGCGAGACCTGATGACCAATTGATTGCAGGCGCTGGCAAGGCCGCAGATCCCGGCAAGGAGCGCGAAGAAATGGCCCGGATTGAGCGCAGTGCCTTCCGGAAGGCTGGGATTCTCTTTGCCGTGCTGGTGGGGTTGTTGCTGCTGACCTCCTTGCCGCAAGTCCGCCACTTCATCTCGGAGAACCTGCCGGTCCTCAAGCGGTTCATTCAGGATTGTGGTCCCTGGGCACCGGTTGTGTTCATGTTGACTGTCGCGGTGCTGGTCGCCGCGGGTGTCTCGCGGCTGGTCTTTCACTTCATCGGCGGAGCGTTGTTTGCCTTCTGGGGAGGCATGGTTTGGACCTGCATCGGAACGATGATTGGTTACAGCGCCGTGTTCTTCGCGGTGCGGCAGTTGGGCCTGCGCGACTCGCTTTTGCGCAAGCATCCCACGTGGCAGAAGCTCGCCGCCAAGCTCAAACACAACACCGTTCCCGCCGTCATCCTCTTCCGCCAACTGCCGCTACCCGGCATTGTGACCAACACCGTCCTTGCACTTTCGCCCATCCGACGGCGCGAGTTTTTCCTCGGCACCATCATCGGGCTGATTCCCGAGGCCGTGCCGACGACTCTGATCGGCGCCGGTCTTCGCAAAGAACATCTTGGCTTGACTGCCGCTTACCTGTTCGGCGCGGTCGCGCTCTTTATCGTGGTCTGGATTGTCTGGGGCATCTACACCCGCCGCGCCGCGGCCAAGGAAGGAATGCTGGACCAAAACGCAGAATGAAAACCAAACAGCATGCTGCGATTGCTGCGTTGGGAGTCATGGTCGTTACTGCTGTTGCTCAGGTCGCGCCGGACGCGCCGCTCTGCCTGTGGTATCGCCAGCCGGCGACGAAATGGGAAGAGGCGCTGCCCGTCGGCAACGGCCACATCGGCGCAATGATCTATGGCGGCGTGCTGGTCGAGCATATCCAGTTCAACGAACACACGATCTGGACTGGCCAGCCGCACTCCTATGCTCACAAAGGCGCGGTGAAGGCATTGCCGGAGATGCGGCGGTTGTTGTTCGAGGGTCGTGCGCTCGAACTGCAAGGCCAAATAAAAGCCGCCCGCGCCAAGCAGAAGGAATCCGAGGATCTTGCCATGCGGGGGTTCATGAGCGAGCCGCTGCGCCAGAAGGCGTATCAGCCGTGCGGAGACCTCTGGATTGAGTTCGACGGCCACGACAAGGCCACCGACTACCGCCGCTGGCTCGACCTCGACCAGGCGCTGGCGGTGACGGAATACAAATGCGGCGATGTCACGTTCCGGCGCGTCGTGTTCGCGTCATATCCCGACCGCGCGCTTTGCGTCGGGCTGGAGGCCAGCAAACCAGGCAAGCTCAATTGCGTTGTGCGTCTCAACAGTCCCCACAACAATGCGAAGGTCAGCGCCGACGGCCAGACGCTCGTCTTGCGCGGTCAAGTTGATCTGGACGGTGTTCGCTTCGAGAGCCGCGCTGTTCTCTCGGCCGACGACGGCAAAATCGCGGCTGAGCAGGACGCCGTGCGCGTCACTGGCGCCAGCGCGCTCATTATCCGGTTGGTCGCTGCGACGAACTTCAAGAGCTACCGCGATCTCACCGCGGATCCGACGGCACGTTGCGCGGCTCTGCTAAGGAAGTCGGCAAACAAGTCATGGGAACAGTTGCTGCCGGCACACACCGCCGACCACAAGGCGTTATTCGGCCGCGTGAGCCTCGACCTTGGCCGCACGCCCTCCGCGAAAAACCCGACCGACCAGCGCATCAGGGAGTTCGCCGCCGGCAACGACCCGGAGCTTGCCGCGCTCGCGTTCCAATACGGCCGCTACATGCTCATCGGCTCCAGCCGTGCGGGCGGCCAGCCTGCAAACCTTCAGGGCATTTGGAACGACAAGCTTCGTCCGCCGTGGGACAGCAAATACACCTGCAACATCAACACCGAGATGAACTATTGGCCCGCCGAGGTGGGCGCGCTGGGCGAGTGCCACGAGCCGCTGTTCGCCGCGCTGGCCGATCTGGCAGAGACAGGTCGCGTTGTCGCGAAGGAACACTACGGCGCAAGCGGTTGGGTAGTGCATCACAACTTTGACCTCTGGCGCGGTGCCGCGCCGATCAACGCCGCCAACCACGGTATCTGGGTCACCGGCAGCGGCTGGATGGCGCTGCATCTTTGGGAACACTTCCTCTTCACGCAAGACCGCCAGTTTCTGAAGAAGACCGCCTTCCCGCTGATGAGAGGAGCCGCGCAGTTCTACACCGACTACCTCGTGGAGGACCCGCAAACCAAATGGCTCGTCAGCGGCCCGTCGAACTCGCCGGAGCAAGGCGGCCTCGTCATGGGGCCGACGATGGACCACCAGATCATCCGCTCGCTCTTCGGCGCGTGCATCGAAGCGGCAAAGGTTCTCGGCACGGACGAGGAGTTTGCCGCCAAGCTCGCGGAACTGCGCCCGCGCATCGCGCCGAACCAAGTCGGCCAGCATCGCCAGCTCCAAGAATGGCTCGAAGACAAAGACGACCCGAAGAACACGCACCGGCACGTCTCGCACCTCTGGGGCGTTTATCCCGGCGACGACATTACATGGCAGGACAAGAGATTCTTCGACGCGGCGCGCCAGTCGCTCATCTACCGCGGCGACGCCGCCACGGGCTGGAGCATGGGCTGGAAGGTCAACCTCTGGGCGCGTTTCCTCGACGGCGATCATGCGTTGTTGATCCTGCGCAATCTCCTCCAGCCCATCGGCACCGTGAAGGGCCAGGGCGGTATGTATCCGAATCTCTTCGACTCCCATCCGCCGTTCCAGATTGATGGCAACTTCGGCGCGTCCGCCGGCATCGCGGAGATGCTGCTGCAAAGCCACATCCGCAATCCTGACGGCACATTTCTCATCCATCTCCTGCCCGCGCTCCCGAAAGCATGGCCCAGCGGCAACGTCAAGGGCCTGCGCGTTCGCGGCGGCTTCGAGGTGGACATCGCATGGAAGGACAGCAAGCTCGCCGCCGCCACGATCCGCAGCACCAACGGCACCGCGTGCAAGACGCGATACGGCGAGAAGGTGGTTGACCTGAGTTTGAGGCCAGGGCAATCGCGCCAGCTCGATGCCAGCCTCCAGTGAGGCTTGCCGGAAAGTGGCGCAAGCTTCCAGCTTGCGGTCGTCAGGATTCTGCGAGCTGGAAGCTTGCGCCACCCTGCTGGAAAAGAATGTGATTTTCCTCGGCTGCTTGCTTAACTTGCGCGGTGAGAAAATCGGGCATGCCCAGTTCCAGACGCGGCGATCCCACGATGACGGCGAAGGCCCGGTCGTCGTGGGAGATCATCCGCCGCGTCAGCGTCTATCTGCGCCCCTACAAATGGATGGCGCTCGGCACGGTCGCTTGCGCGGTGCTCTCGCTGGTCTTCGCCTTCGCGTTCCCGAAGCTGACCCAGTTTGTCATTGACGACATCATCGCGAAGAAACGGCTGGAGATGCTCGCGCCCGTCATGCTGGCGCTGCTGGGGGCGTTTCTGTTGCGCGACGTGTTCAACGGCCTGCGCATCCGCATCAACAACACGCTGGAACAAAACGTCATCTTCGACATGCGCCGCCAGCTCTACAGCCGGCTCCAGCGGCTCCCGGTGAACTACTTCGACCAGCGCGCTTCCGGCGATCTGATGACGCGCGTCGTCGAGGACGTGAACAACGTCGAGCGCCTGCTGATTGACGGCACCGAGCAGGGCACCGTCTCCATCCTCAGCGTGATCGGCGTGCTGGTGATTCTGTTCGCGATGAACCCGGCGCTCGCGGCGGTGGCGTTGATTCCACTGCCACTGCTGGCCGGCGGCGCGCTCTGGTATACGCTCACCGCTCATCGCCGTTATCGCGCGCAACGCGAAGCCGCCAGCGCCATGAACGCCCTCCTCATGGACAACCTTCAGGGCATCCGCCAGATCAAAGCCTTCGGCCAGGAGTCCCACGAGGACGACCGCTTCGCCACGCGCGCCGACGACCTTCGCCGCAGCACGCTCGGCATCATGCGCGCGTGGTCGAACTACTCGCCCGCGATGAGCTTCGTCGCCGCGCTCGGCACCGGCCTCGTGCTCTGGATTGGCGGACGTCAGGCCATCGTCGGCGACATGACGATCGGCCAGCTCATGGGTTTCATCCTCTACCTCGCGCTCTTCTACGAACCCATCGGCCGGCTGCACGGTTTGAACCAGATGCTCCAGTCCGCCCGCGCCGCCGGCGAGCGCGTCTTCGACATCCTCGACGCCGCGCCCGAGGGACGCGACCCGCGCCGCACGCAGACGCTACGCACGCCCGTGCGCGGCGAGGTGGTTTTTGAAAACGTCCAGTTCCGTTACCAGGACGGCCAGCCGGTGTTGCACGACATCTCTCTCCACGCGCGCCCCGGCGAGGTCATCGCGCTCGTCGGGCCGACCGGCGCGGGCAAGTCCACCCTCGTCAACCTCCTGCCGGCCTTTTACGAAACCTCTGGGGGCCGCATCACCCTTGACGGCCAGGACATCGCCGCCGCGAGCCTCGAATCGCTCCGCGCCCAGATCAGCATCGTCAGCCAGGAGCCGTTCCTCTTCAACGGCACCGTCCGCGAGAACATCCTCTACGGAAAACTCGATGCGACGGAGGCGGAGTTGCAGGACGCGGCGCGCGCCGCCAACTGCCACGAGTTCATTAGCCGCCTTCCAGACGGCTACGATTCCCGCGTCGGCGAACGTGGTGTCAAACTCAGCGTCGGCGAGAAACAACGCATTAGCATTGCCCGCGCGCTGTTGAAGAACACCCCTTTGCTCATCCTCGACGAAGCCACCGCCAGCGTGGACACCGCCACCGAACGGCTCATCCAGGAAGCCCTCGACCGTCTCATGGCCCACCGCACCAGCTTCGTCATTGCCCACCGCCTCAGCACCATCCGCCGGGCCGACCAGATTCTCGTCCTGCGCCAGGGTCGCATCGTCGAGCGCGGCACCCACGACGAATTGCTGGCACAGGACGGCCTCTACACCCGCCTCGCCCGCATCCAAAACACCACCTTCATCGAAGAAAGCTTCGAGAAGCTCCAGGTTCCCTAACGATGACGGCTATCTTCGCCCGGATCGGTTTAACGAAAACAAGTTAGGCGTCTGTTTAGGCCGCGTTCGCATTGGATTTGTTCGCTTGAGACGTTGTATGTGTGTTGACGCTCGCAATGCCGTCACTGGAATGGCGGAGCAGTGTGTAGTCGTCGAAAACGTCGAGACACTTGTCTCGCGTTTCAGTGCCGAGGTCAAGACGTGGCAGCAAGTCGCCACCCTGCCCGCGAGTAAGCTCATAAACTCTCGCCACAGTTCCAGTCCTGGGGCCGATGAGAATAGTGACATAATCGCCGACAGTAAACGGGGCACCGTTGATGTGCCTACACATCCGGATAACGAGTCAGAGCACGGTGAAGGCACCAGCAAAGAAGCCAAGTCCAGACAGACAAGCATAAGCGAGCAACAGGCAGAGAACGGACGTAACCTCAGTGAAAACAGCCGGGAATACACCCTCACGATGAAGAACAACCGTGGCAGGAATCCAAAACATGAATGTGCCGAGCACCCATGAAATCATCATCGGTCGGGCACAAATTCGATGGCGCAAGGATGGAGGCATACGTCAGCGGCTAACATATTTAGACTACAGAACTGTAGCCTAACACGGTGACAGTGTTGCGAACTGGAACTTGCCGTTTCGTTTCTCCAGAATGAATTGCGCGGTTGCGGCGTTTCATATTGAAACCGGCAAAGGCAAACAGGCGGATCACCGCCCATCATAAGCCGGAGCCACTGCCCCGGCTCGTTCGGTTTGTAACAGGCATGGCTGGGTATTGGCGAGAGCTTTCCGGGCCATCTTCCCGGCGCGGATCGCTCTGCCGCCGCCAGCTTCCAATTCCCATCTGCCATCCCGAACTCCCGCCGCCTCTGCCGCGAACCGCGCTTGACTGCCCCTCGCGTTGTGTTACACAGGTCGTCCAAACGTAACACCATGAAACGATCTCACCATGACGGCGTCTCACGGTTCAGCGTGTCGCTGAACAAACAGCTTCTTGAGAGCCTCGACGCGATGACGCGCGAGAAGGGCTACACCAACCGTTCACTGGCCATCGCCGACATGATCCGCGCCCAGCTTGTCGAGCACCACCAGCAACACGGCAATCAGGAGATCGCCGGCACGATCACGCTGCTCTACGACCACCACAAGCGCCACCTTCCGGCGCTGCTGACGGACATCCAGCACGACCACGAGCACGTCATCATCTCCACCGTCCACGCACACCTCGACCACGACAATTGCATGGAGGTGCTGCTGGTCCGCGGGAAGGCCGCCGCCATCAAGTCCATCGCCGACCAGCTCATTGCCGCCAAAGGCGTCAAGCACGGCAAGCTCACCGTTACTTCAACCGGCAAAGACCTCGTGGGTTGAGTCAGCGTTCCGGTGTTTGGAAGGCGAGGGGCGGAACGAGAACGTCGTCCGCAGCCCAAACACGACGGTGCCTTGGAGGAACGAAGGCTCGACGGAGTCTCGTCTCGCCGCGCAGAAATCTTCGTGGGTCGCTCTTACCGTATCTTCTGATCGGGCAACTGCTGTTTGACGCCTTCGTCGAGCGGCATCTTGTCGGTCTTCGTGGTGAGTCCGGTCGCTTTCATCAGGCGCGCCAGTTCGGCTTGGAGTTCCTTGAGCTTCTTCGCGTTCGCGGGGTCGGCGATGAGGTTGTGGCGCTCGTCGGGATCGTTCTTCAGGTTGTATAGCTCCGCCATGTGGCGGTCGGGAGCGCCGTCGCCGTGTGGGTAGTGGATGTATTTCCAATCATCGGTGCGGACAGCGCGAACATTGGGCGTATAGGGGAATTGCTTCTCGTAGTTGTATTCGTAGAACCACGCCTTGCGCCACGACTCGTCGCCCTCGCGCACGAGCTTTACCCACGATTTGCCATGGATGTTCTCCAGCGGCTTTGCGCCGCAGAGGTCGAGGATGCTTGGCGCGACATCAATCGTGAGCGCCTGCTGCGGGATCACTTTTCCGCTCGCGAGGCCGGGGTAACGCACGATGAGTGGGATGCGCAGGCTCGCCTCGTGCGCGGTGCGCTTGTCCACCATACCGTGCTCGCCCTCGATCAGTCCGTTGTCGCCCATGAAGACGATGATGGTGTTGTCGAGTTGCTTCGTGTCCGCGAGGAAGGCGAGCAACCGCCCGATGCCGTCATCCACGCTGAGGATGGTGCCCCAGTAGCCATGCACCATGTTCTCGAAATCCTTCACGGCCTCGGGCCGGTCGTCGGGAAACTTCTTCCGCCACTCGAACAGCGGGCCGTAGATGCCGTGCCACGTGTAGAGCCGTTCGCGGATCCACGCAGGCTTGTCGTCGAGGTGAAAAGCGGTGTCGGGATACGGCACGCGCACATTGTCGAACGTGTGCGCGTATTTCTCCTCCGGCGTGTAAAAGCTGTGCGGCGCCTTGTGGCCCACGCAAAGCGCCCATGGCTTGCCGGCGTGATTTTGCCTCATCCAGAAGCGCGCCATCTCGGTGATGATGGTGGTGTAGTAGCCCTTCAACACCTTGCGACGGTTGCCGTGGAAGTTCCACTCGGTGTCGAAGTATTTTCCCTGACCTTTGTGCGTCACGAAGTAGTCGAAGCCCCAGCGCGGCATGTCGTTGTCCTCGCCCATGTGCCACTTCCCCATGTAGGCCGTCTCGTAGCCCTCCTCGCGCAGGCGCTGCGGCCAGTGCGTGAGGTTCGACGGCAGCTCGGTGAAGTTGTCGCGCACGCCGTGCGAGTGCCCGTAGAGTCCGGTGAGGATGCTCGCGCGGCTCGGCGAGCAGAGCGACGTGGTGCAGAACGTGTTCGCAAACCGCACGCCCTCGGCGGCAAGCCGGTCAATGTTCGGCGTCTTCAGATGCGGATGGCCCGCGCAACTCAGCGCGTTCCAGCGGAGGTCGTCGCAAAGGATGAAGAGGACGTTCGGGCGCTTGGCGTCGCCGGCTGCGGAGGCGCGGTCCGCGGACGCGGCGCAGAGGGACAGGACGACGAGGACGAGAAAGGAGCGAAGTGCGTTGTTCATGGCGGACAGTTTCCTACAATTCCGTCTGACGGGCTGCAACGTTAATTGCGGGCTGGCGGCGCAAGGACCTGCGGTTTCGGGTTGTCCACGTAACCGGCGGGGCGCTGGCCTTTGCCATCGCGGCCGAGGTCGCCGAGGTCGGCGCGAGCCTTGTCGGCCAGCGCGGCGAGACGCGCGACGACGTCGGGATGCTCGGCGGAAACTTCCTTCGTCTCGCTAATGTCGTTGCGCACGTCGTAGAGCGCCGCGGGAAACTTTTCCTGATTTCGCCGCAGGCTCATAAGCTTGTTCTCCAACGGCAGGTAGAGCTTCCACGGGCCGGCGCGCACGGCTTGCAACTGGTCCATCATGTAGTAGAAGAATCCAACCTCGTCGTAACGCGACTTCGCGCCCGGCTCGCTGAAGAGAAACGGCCGGATGTCGTGGCCGTCAATGATGCGGTCCTTCGGCGGCTCGCCGCCGCCGAGCTTCGCGAACGTCGGCAGCCAGTCCATCATCGCGCAAAGTTCGTCGCAAACCTTGCCGGCAGGAACTTTTCCGGGCCAACGCACGACGCACGGCATGCGCATCGCGCCCTCGGAGGTGTCGTAGCCCCAGCCTTTGAGTGGCGCGTTGCTGCCTTGCGGCGGGTTGCGGCGGACGGCGCCGTTGTCGGACGTCCAGACCACGAGCGTCTTCTCGTCGAGGTCGAGCTTTTTGAGCGCGGCGAGGATTTCGCCGATGGACCAGTCGAGTTCCTCGACGCTGTCGCCGTAGGGGCCATTCCTGGACTTGCCCTGAAACTCCGGGCTGGCGAACGGTCGCGCCGTGCTGCCGGGCATCGCGTGCGGCAGGTAGAGAAAGAACGGTCGGTTTTTGTTCTCGGTGAGAAACCGGATCGTTTCCTCCGTGTATCTCTTTGTGAGGTAATCACGGTCCACAGGCGCTTCGATCACCTTCTCCTGACGCATCAACGGCAGCGGCGGCCAGTTTGGGAAGTTCTTTGATGGCGTCTGGTCGTCACTGTAGGGAATGCCGAAGTAACGGTCAAAGCCGTGCTGCGTCGGCAGGAACGACAGCTGGTCGCCGAGGTGCCACTTGCCGATGCACATCGTGGTGTAGCCACAATCCTTGAGCGACTTCGCGATGGTGACCTCGTTCGGATGCAGTCCTTTCCTATCCATCGGCCTCAGCACGGGCAGCCCGGCGCCACTGACGTGCATGTTCACGCGGCGCGGATAACAGCCGCTCATCAGCGCGGCGCGCGACGGCGTGCAGACGCCGCTGGCGCTGTAGAAGCTGGTCAGGCGCACGCCCTCGGCGGCCATGCGATCCACGTGCGGCGTGCGGTGGAGTTTCGAGCCGTAGCAACCGAGGTCGCCGTAGCCGAGGTTGTCCACGTAGATGAAGATGATGTTGGGTTTGCTGCTAGCAGTTTCCGCTGTGCAGTTGGCTGCGAAGACACCCGCCATCGTCAATGCGCATAGAAGCCGCCACGTTTTCATTTTGTTTTGTCCTCATCGAGCGCCGGGAACGGGAACACCGACGACGGCGTGTGCTGTTCGCGCATGATCTTCTCGAGCTTCGCGACGACGTCCGGATGTTGCGCGGCAACGTCCTTGGTTTCGGCGACGTCGTCCTTCAGGTTGTAAAGCTGGATGCGCATGTTCGGCTGGGCCTTCTTCCCTTTGGCCTTGCCTCTGCCTCGCGGCAGCATGTTCTGGCGGATGGCCTTCCAATCGCCGACGCGCACGCACTGCTGGCCGCCGTAACCGGGGAACTCGCGGTAGAGGAACGGCCGGGCTTCCTGCTTCTGGCCGAGCAAGGTTGGCGCGAAACTGATGCCGTCCACGCTTTTCGGCGTCGCGTCCTTTGCGCCAGCCAGTTCCACCAGCGTCGGCAGCATATCCTCGAAGCCGATCACACGCTCGCAGGTCTTGCCGGCGGCGATGCGGTCCCGCCAACGCGCGATGAACGGCTCGCGATAGCCGCCTTCCCAGAGCGTGCCTTTGCCGTCGCGCAAGCCGCCCGCGGAGTTGAAGAACTCCGCATCGGTTCCCGCCAAGCCAGCGTGTGTGCCGTTGAGCGGACCGTTGTCGGAGCTGAACAGGAAGATGGTGTTGTCGTCGAGGCCGAGTTCCTTCACGAGGTCCATCATGCGGCCGATCTCGCGATCCATGCGGGTGATCATGGCGGCATAGGCGGCGCGCGGCGCGAAGTGCGGCAGATAGCCACGACCGCCGGCGTAGGGCGGGTCGGGCCATTTGCCGAGGTATTCGGCGAGCGAGTCCTCGGGCACTTGGAGCGCAAGATGTGGCACGGTCGTCGGGAAGAACAGAAAGAACGGGCGGTCTTTGTTGTCGCGGATGAAGCGGCGCGCCTGCTCGGCGATGAGGTCGGCGGAGTATTGCTTGCCGGTGAACTGCTTGTAGCTCGCCGGATTGTTCGGGTCGGCGCCGGCGGGAAGTTTGTTCGCGTGCGCATCAATCTCCGGGTTGTCGAGCGTGACCTGCCGGTCGTTGTCCCAGAGCGTGGTCGGGTAAAAGTTGTGTGCCTTTCCCTGGCAGTTGTAGCCATAGAACCGGTCGAGGCCCTGCTTCAGCGGGTCGCCGCTGCTGCCGAACGGGCCGAGGCCCCACTTGCCAAACGCACCCGTGGCATAGCCCTGCGCCTTCAGCAGCTTCGAGATTGTGATCGTCTCGGCGGGAATTGGCTCCTGTCCTTCCGGCTTCACGCTCCTGTTGTCGCGCACGTAGGCGTGGCCGGGATGCAGGCCGGTCATGAGCACGCAACGCGACGGCGCGCAAACAGCGTTGCCGGAGTAGGCTTGCGTGAACCGCATTCCCTCGGCGGCCATGCGGTCGAGGTTGGGTGTGCGGATTTTTTTCTGGCCGTAGCAACCGATGTCGCCGTAGCCGAGGTCATCGGCGATGAGGAGGATGATGTTTGGCTTGCGTTCGGCGGCGGAGGAGGGAGTGACGAGGTTGACCAGCGCCAGCAGCGCCCCGGTGAGGATGAGTGGCAGCTTCATGGTGTTCTTTTACTCGAAACCGGCCCCGCATATCAATGCTGCGACGAACGGCAGGCGCAATCCAGAGCGTCACTTGCAGAGGAGCGGGTCGCCGTTTTCCTTCAGCCACGTCTCCAGCTTCGCGCGAAGGTCGTCGCGCGTCGCAGAGCAGCGCGGCTCGGCGGCAAGATCTTCCAACTCGTTCGGGTCGGCGGCGAGGTCGAAGAGTTGATGGCGTTCCAGCTTCGGATACCAGATGAGTTTCCAGCGGTCGGTGCGAATGGCGCGCTGGGTGTCCGTGTAGTAGCCGATGAGATGCGGATAGACCGAGTCGGCCTTGCCCGTCAGCACTGGAACAAGGCTCTTGCCCTGGACGGTTTCGGGAATTTTAGCGCCAGCCAGTTCGCATGTCGTCGGGAACAGGTCGCGCAGATAACATTGAGCAGCGAGGCGCCGGTTCTTCGGGATGCCGGGGCCGCTGAAGATAAGAGGCACGCTGAACGTGTGCTGATACAGATTCTGTTTGCCGCGTAGGCCGTGACTGCCGATGGCGAGGCCCTGATCAGCGGAAAAGATGATAATGGTGTTGTCGGCTTGGCCGGTGTCGCGCAACGCAGCGAGAACGCGGCCGACCTGTCCGTCCATGTGTTCGATGATGGCGTAGTAGGCCGCGAGTTCTCCGCGAACATCACGGGATGTGCGCGGCCACGGCCAGAGCTGCTCGTCACGGCCGCGCAGGTTGCCGTGGTCGAACGGATGCTCTGGCAGGAAGTTTACCGGCAACGGGATGCTCTGCGGATCGTATTTGTCGGCGTAGCCAGGTGGCAAGTGCAGCGGATCGTGTGGTGCGGTGAAGTTGACGTGCAGGAAGAACGGCTCGGTTGGTTTGCGGTTGATCAGCTCGACGGCGGCGTCCGCAAACCGCCGGCTGATGTCGGCGGTCAAGCCAACGCCTTTCTCTGGCTCGGCGCGGCCATCGTCCGTCTTGAATGTCCAGCCGCGATAGCCAGTGACTTCTCGCCCGGCCCAGTCGCGTGGCAACGTCTGCTCTTTGCCGCCGCCACCGCCGGTGTAGAGGCCGCGAGTTTCCATGTAGCCGCGTGTCTTTGGCGTGCCGTCGTTGTGCCACTTGCCGACATACCACGTGCGGTAACCGACACTCTTCATCGCCTCGGCCCAGAAAGTGAGGTTTGGATTGAGTTTGCCACCACCGTAGGGCACGCCGTTGCGGAAACTACAGACGCCGGTGAGGATTTCAGCGCGGCTGGCGACGCAAATCGGGTAGGCCGCCGTAGCACGCGTGAATGCCGTGCCGCCGCTGACGAGGCTGTCGAGGTGCGGCGTGCGGATGACGCGGTTGCCAAGCGCGTGGATCGTGTCGGGCCGCTGGTCGTCGCTGATGATAACGAGGAAGTTAGGCCGCGCTTTGCCAGCGTCAGCGCCGGAGCAAATGGCCATCGCCACACACGCAACCGCGAGTGAGAGGAGTTTCTTCATGAACATCGCCTGGTTGCGAAACAGCGTCGGCACATTGCGCAGCGGCGCTACTTCAGCTCCTTGATCCGAATGTTGCGCCAGCGAACTTCACTGCCGGGCACCCCCTTCTTGCCGATGCTGTGGACTTGCAGGCCAAAGACACCGCAGAGCGTCATTGAGTCCTTGAAGTCGGTGGCGGGCACGTTGTTGATCCAGGTCTTGATGGAATCGCCGCGGCACTCGATGCGGCCCTTGTTCCACGCGCCTTGCTTGAACGCCTTTCGGGCAACCTCTTTCTCCTTGAGATCGGCCAGCCAGCCGCGCCGCGCCTCGTCATAAACACCGGCGCTATAGGCCCGCGCCGATGGGTCAATCTCATACTGGTAGCCGTGGATGCGATCGGCGGGGATCTTCTTCGCTTTCCCGTTGATCGTCAGTTCCTTCTCCTCCGGGAAGACTTCGCTGCGGAACTGGACGCCGGAGTTTATGTTCGTGGCCACCTTGAACTCGAACTCGAAGACGAAGTCGCCGAACTTGCGCTTCGTGCACATGAACGAGTTGCCGGTGTTGGCGACGGTCTTGCCGACGATGCAGCCATCCTCGACGCGATACTCAGCCTTGCCGCTGTGCTGCTCCCATCCGTCGAGGTTCTTGCCGTTGAAGAGTTTTACCCAGCCGTCCTCGGCGGCGCTCGCGAGCGCGGCACAGGCGATGGATGCGATGAGTGTGCTGATGAATCTGGTTTTGTTCATGTTCACAGCCCTTTCACTTCCCAACCTTTGCGATACTGGCGGCGGACGAACTGGTTGGCCTCCGTCACGTTGGTGAACCTCAGCTTCGCGGCGTTCCACTCCAGCGTGGTCTGCGGGAACCGCACAGCGACGCTGCCGAGGATCACCGCTTCCGTCAGCGGTCCGGCGTAGTCGAAGTTCGCGGAAGCTTTGCCTTTGCCGATGCACGCCTCGGCCCACTGCGTCCAGTGATGGGCGTTCTCCACTTCCGGCATCGGGTAGTCCTTGAACTGATCGGCCGGGAACAGTTTCGGCATGGCGATGTGCGGCACGAGCATCACGCCCTTGGTGCCGATGACGATCGAGCCTTGGTCGGGAATGGGGCCGCTGTTCTTGCGCTTCTTTTTGGGATTGGCTTTCGCGTCGTCGGGTTTGGCCGGCTCGGCTACGAGCGCTTGAATGTCTTTTGGCGGACGCTCGTCGCCGTCATACCAGGTGACGTTCACTGTCTTGCCTTCGGTGAACCGCGTGCCGGGGAAGACGTAGCGGATGACGGCGTTGATGGCCCAGTTCCACTTGTCCGGCGCGGGGCCTTCGGAGCGCACACTGATCGGCGCGGTGAGCGCGGCGGCCTCGAACACCGGATCGTAGATGTGGCAGCCCATGTCGCCGAACGTGCCGGTGCCGAAGTCGAGCCGCTTGCGCCAGTTGCCGGGATGATAGTAACCCTTGCCGATGAACGGCCGGTCGGCGGAGACGCCAAGCCAGAGGTTCCAGTCGAAACCCTCCGGCGCCGGCTCGCTCGACGACGACGGCTCGCCAGCGTCGCCCCACTTCTTGCAGCTCCACGTGTGGATTTCCTTCACCTTGCCGATCGCGCCCTTCTGCACGAGCGCCACCGCCATGCGATACACCTTCTGTGAATGACACTGAATGCCCATCTGCGTCACCAGCCGCTTCTTCCGCGCCATGAGCGTGAGCTGCCGCACTTCGTAGAGGTCGTGGCACAGCGGCTTCTGGCAATACACGTGTTTGCCGAGCTGCATCGCCGCCATCGAGATCGGCCCGTGCATGTGGTCCGGCGTGCCGACATTGCAGGAGTCGAAGTTCTTCGCTTCCTTGTCGAGCAACTGTCGCCAGTCCTGATACACCTTCACGTCGGGGAACTTCGCCTTCAGCCCTTCGATACGCTTCAAATCCACCTCGGCGACGGCGGTGAGCTTGACGAAGTCGTTGCAGCAGATCGCCTGGATGTCGGCCCACGCCATGCCCGCCCCGCCGAAGCTGGCGTGGCGCAGCACGCGGCTCGGCGGCGCGGAGAAGAGGTTGCGTGTGAAGAACGGCGCCGACAACGTGGCGGTGCCGAGGGTTTTCAGGAACGAGCGACGGTTGAGGATCAGGTGTGTGTTCATTGGCATGTTCGATGGCATTGTTTGGACTGTTTGGACTCAGAGATTGGACTTTGGCATTTCGTAATCAAGCTGAAACTGGTGCTCGGCTGGCCCCGGCAGGAGCTTTGTGCCTTCGCAGATACGGCCGTCGCGCGACTCCACCGTGCGGACTTCGATTCGACTTTTGACGGGCAGGAAGCGGCAGACGCGCAGCCAGTCGCCACGGTCCTGCATGTAATCTGACAGCAGCACGTGAACCGGCTTGCCGTGGTCGTTCTGCAACGTCAGGCGCATCGCCTGTGTCCGGCTCTGGTCGCCGCAGAAGACCAGACGCAGGTTCGCGTGCTTGCGGAAGCACTTCTGCCACATCTGCTCCGGCGTGTTGCCGCGCTCGCCGTGGCATTTCTTCCACTGCATCAGACCTTTCGGGCCGCTCGTGAACTCGTCTTCATGCTTCGGCCTCTGCAACGGCCCCAGTCCCATGTGCGTCGTCACCAGCGCCCGCCGTCCGGCGTGCTGGCGGAGAATGCCGTCAGCCCACTGAAGCACGTCGTCGGGCGCGTTGCATTGCAGATGGAGGAAGACGAACTCCATCCCGCCCGCCGAGAAAAGCTGGAAGCTGTTCGCGTTGTTGCCGGAAGCTTTCGGTTCACGCGCGCCGTCAAACGCGCCTCCATACCACGGCATCCCGGCGAACCGCGTAGCGCCAAAGAACTGCTGGAACAACGTTGTCTGCGTGGCGCGACCGTGATCGTGATTGCCCGGGGAGATGCCGTAAGGCACGCGGCCGTGCAGGCGGTCCATGCATTGGCGCGCAACGATCCATTGATCGGTCACGTTCTTGTCCACGATGTCGCCCATGTGGCTGACGAACACAATCCTCTGCCTGTCGAGGTTGTTCACAATCCAACGCGTGTGCTGCTGGAGCGCGGCGTTGGTCACCTCGTTCGTGCTCTTTGGCTGCGCTTTGGTGCCGCGCCCAAGATACTTTTGCGAGTCAGGAATCACTACGATGCTGAATGAGCCTTCCGGCGCGGGCGTGATCGTCGGCTCCGCGCCAGTCGCCGAGAACCACGACAGCGCGACGAAGCAGGCGACAACCAGTTGTTTGAGGAACAGCCGGCGGACGAAAGCCTTTCGTCTGCGGTAACCGCACCACGCGCCAGTGAACCTAGCTGGGAGCGGCGGCGTCCCGCCGCCGCACGGCTCGGTTCGTGACAACGGTGCGGCGGCGGGACGCCGCCGCTCCCAGCTATACCGTCGCTGCGCTATTGGCAGGTTCATGGGGGGGCGGCTGCGCGTCTTCACGTAGCATCTCAGTAATCCCGGAAGGGCCCGCGCGGCTCGGCGGCGTCCATCTCTTTCCTCCAAGCTTCGAACCGGCCTTTCACGCGGGCGAGCACGTCGGGCTTTTCCGTTGAGAGATCGCGGGTCTCGGCGAGGTCGGTGGAGAGGTCGAACAAACCGCCGCCTTTCGCCGACTCGACCCACTTCCATTGGCCCACGCGCGCGGCTTTGTCGCCACGGCGCTGCCAGAACATCTCCGCGCGCGGCGACTTCTTCTCGCCGCGTAGCACGGGCAGCAGATTGAAGCCGTCGAGCTTCACGCCCGACGTCAGCTTCGCGCCCGCGGCGGCGGCGACGGTGGGCAGAAGTTCGAGCGAGGTGAGGAACTCGTCGTTGACTTTACCGGCGGGCACGCGCCCCGGCCACCATGCGATGAATGGCACGCGGAGGCCGCCTTCCCACATCGCGCTTTTACCGGCCTTGAGTGGCGCGTTGCCGCCGTTGCCGCTGCCGCCGTTGTCGGAGAGAAACATGAGGAACGTATTGTCGCCTTGGCCGGATTGTTTGAGGCGTGCGATGATCTCGCCGATGGCCTCGTCCATGCAGGTCACCGCAGCGTAGTATTTCGCGAGCCGCTCGTCCTTCACCTTGCCGCGATACATGGCGACGTATTTCTCCGGCGCCTGCACGCCCTCCCGCGTCTTGCGGTCGGTGGGATCGGCGCCGAACGTGGACGCGCCGTGCGGGGCGTTGAAGGCGAGGTAGAGAAACCACGGCCGGTCTTTGCTCTCGGCGACGAACCGCAGCGCCTCGCGCTTGAAGAGGTCGGTGGCGTAAGCGCCCTTGTCGGCCTCGGTGCGCTCGTTGCCGCGGAACATTGAGGGGATGCCGTAGCGTTCGTGGGTGTAGTAATCAATGCCGTTGTTGCCATGGCCGTAGAAGAAATCGAATCCGCGCTGCAATGGCAGGAACCGCCGCGCTTGGCCCATGTCCCACTTGCCGACCACGCCGGTGCGGTAGCCCGCGCGCTTGAGCACATCGCCGACAGTTTGCTCGCGCACATCCAGGCCGAGCGTCATCTCCGGCGAGACGGCGTATTCCTCCGGCGTGAAACGATGGCCGTAGTTGGTAACGTCATTGCGGACCATGTCGTAGAGACCGTTGCGCTGCGGATAGCGCCCCGTGAGGATGCTCCCGCGCGACGGCGTGCAAGCCGGCCACGTTACGTAGAAGCTCGTCCCGCGCACGCCTTCGGCGGCGAGTCGGTCGAGAGTCGGCGTGAGAACGGGCTTGGAACCGATGCAGCCGAGATCGGGATAGCCTTGGTCGTCGGTAACGATAAGGATGAGGTTGGGCCGCGCGTGTTCCGCGGCGGACATGGCGACCGGCAACATGCCGGCCACCAGCCACACCGCAAAGCTGACGCGCAACAAGCTCACCTACTTCAACCGTTTGATGGAGATGCTGCGGAACTGAACCGGGTCGCTGTGGCCGGCGAAACCGAAATGGCCCGACAGCCGGTCCTTGCCAGGATGCGCGTGGTTGCCCATGAACTCGGTGACCTTACTGAGGTCGCAATCAAGGATGACCGTGCCGTTCAACTCAACCTTCATCGTCGGGCCGGTGACGGTGACTTCCTGATAGTTCCACTCCCCGATGGGGCGCTGGTAGCCGCGCGCGGCGGGCACCATCGCGTAGGCCGAGCCGTGCGCCTGACGAGGGTCAATCTTGCCGCGCACCTTCTCGTAGTTGTCGTCGAGCACCTGGCACTCGCACATCGCGTCGTAGGCCGCGTTGCTCTGGCCGCTGTAGCGAATGGCGAGGCCGTTGTTGCCGCCGGGCGGCAGCTTGAACTCCAGTCGCGCGACGAAGTTGGTGTATTGCTCCTTCGTGTAAATCGTGCCGCCTTTCTTCTCCCTCCACACGATCGCGCGGTCCTTGACCTCGCAGCAATCCAGCGGGCCGGCCCATCCCTTGAAGTCCTTGCCGTTGAAGACCGACTTGAAACCTTTCAGGTCTTTACCGCGAAGCAGCGCGTTCGCCTCGGCAGCGGGAATCTCGCGAATAAAGATGTTCTTCCAGCGGATTTCACCGCCGTGGGTCTGCAACTGGATCGGGCCTTCAGGCGGGAGCGGCGCGATTGGTTCGGTCGCGGCGGGCGGCGGCGCGTTCGGCTTCCGGCGGCCGAAGTAGTTTTCCAAGATTGCGTTTTCGACAACTAGCTTCCCATTGAACCACACCCACGTGCGCGAGCCGCACTGGATGATGCGGAAGTGGTTCCACTGGCCGAACGGCTTGTCCGCGCGGACGCGCGGGTCCTTGCCGGGCGCGCCGGGCGAGTTGTTCCAGAGACCGCCGGAGCCTTTGTCGGCACCGATCTTCCACTTGCCGCCTTCCTTGGTCCAGTCCCAGATTTGCACCTGCGGCACGCCCTTGAGATAGATGCCGCTGTCGGCCTTTGGAACGGTTTTGTAGTCAATCAGCAGTTCGTAGTCGCGGAAGTTCTTCTCCGTCGTCGCGTAGAGGCCGTGGCCGTCGTTGACCAGTTCGCCCTTTTCGACGCGCCAGTGCTGGTTAATGTCCTCGACGCTGGCGTCATGCTTCTTCTTGAACTCCTCCGACGAGAGCGCCATCCACTTGCGCGGGTCTTCGGTGGACGCGCCCCACCAGCCGGCGAGGTTCTTGCCGTTGAACAGCGCGGTGAAACCCTTCGGCGGCTTGACTGCGCTGTCTTTTTTGGCGACAGGCGCGGCGAGGACAAGAATGGGACAGAGGAACAGGGACAGAGGAATCAGCTTTTTCATGTTTTGGTTCGGAGTTGTGGGTTAATTCAATTCTTTGATGAACACGTTGCGGAACTGCATGAGACTGGAAGCGGGCGAGTATTCGTTCTTCTTCACGTCGAAGCCGCCGTGGTGCTGGAAGCCGATGCGGCCCTTGGCGGGCACGTCGGGCAGTTGGGCGTTCTTGATAACGGTCTTGCCATTGAGCACAACGGTGAGGCGGTCGCCTTTTATCGTGATCTCGAAGGTGTTCCATTGTCCGACGGGCTTGTCAGCGCAGACCTTCGGCGTGACGCCGGCGCGAACTTCGGGCGGCATCTTCTTGTCCATGCGGTAGCCATAGACCTCGCCTGAACCGATGGGCCAGCACCAGATGTTGATCTGCGCCTTCGGGAAACCGCGCACGTAGATGCCGCTGTCGGCGTTCGGGCGCGGCGTGAGGATATCCTTGCCGTCCGGGCCTTTCTTGTGCGAGCCGTCCGGCAACACCTCCGGCATGTTGTAGAGGCCGTGGAGTTCCTTGATCTTCCAGTCGAGCTTCAGCGTGAAGTCGCCGAACTCCTTTTCAGTCCAGAGGTTCTTGTCCTTCTTGGCCTCGCTGCGCGCGTCGTAGTCAATAACGCCGTCGAGAACCTTCCAGTGGCCACCGTCGTTCTCCGGCGCGGTCCAGCCGCTGAGGTCCTTGCCGTTGAAGATCGGGACAAACCCCGGCGGAGCGGCGGCGGCAAACGCTGTGGTGGCGATGATTGTGAGGGAAACGATTTGGCAGGCACCGGACAGGAAACGTGGGACAAGTTTCATGGCGCGGATTCTACGCGCCGTCCGCGCCGGTGCAATAGCCAATACCATGCGGCTCATCCTACCTTGGTAGCACGTGGCCCGCTGGCGCCTCGCCCGCCAGTTACGTTGAGAGCAGAAATGAAATCGCACATCCCGGCGAGCACGCAGCCGCCGCACTGCGGACGCTGCGCTTTGCAAATCTGACGACCGTGACGGATGAGGTTGACGTGCAACGACAGCGCGCGGCCTTTCGGGAACAGCGACGCCATCTCGTCCTGTGTGCGCTCGGCGTTGGCGAACCTGGAAACGACGCCGAGCCGCCGGCACAAGCGATGGATGTGCGTGTCCACCGGAAAGATGTCCCGTCCCATGCCGAAAAGCAGCGTGCAGGCCGCTGTCTTTGGCCCGACGCCCGGCAACGACAGCAGGTAGTCCATCGCGGCGGCGTTGCCCATGCGCCCCATGTGTTTCAGGCTGAGCCGCCCCTGTTCTTCCTGAAGAAGGGCGAGGATGATCTTGATGCGCGGTGCCTTGGTGTTTGCGAGGCCGGCGGAACGGATCGTCGCCGCGATTTCCTCGGTCGGCGCGGCCAGCACGTCACGCCAGCGCGGATAACGCCGACGCAGCGCCCGGAATGCCCGACTGGAGTTCACGTCCGTCGTGTTTTGTGAGAGGATCGTCTCGACGAGCGCATCGAGCAGTGTCCGGGCCGGCGCGACCTTCGGCACACCGTATTCTTTGCGCAGCGTCACCTCGATGCTGCGCACGAACGCCTTGAGTTGGGCTTGGGCGGAACGATGGCGTTTCATGTCGTGTCTTCGCTTCCGGTTTCTACCAGTTTCGCCATCCACAGCGCGATTGCTTTCCGCCGCGCGAAGACGTTCTAATGCCGCCATGAACAGATTGCTCCTTTTGTTGCTGGTCGCGTCCTTCGCCATACTCTCCGTTCGTGCCGCCGATGACATCGTCCTCGCCGACTTCGAGGGCAAGGACTACGGCCAGTGGAAAACCACCGGCGGGGCATTCGGACCGGGGCCGGCGCAGGGGACGCTGCCGCATCAGATGAAGGTCAGCGGCTATCTCGGTCGCGGGCTGGTGAACAGTTTCCACGGCGGCGACAAGCCGACCGGCACGCTCACATCGCCGGAGTTCAAGATCGTGCGGAAGTTCATCAGCTTCCTCACCGGTGGCGGCGGCTGGCCGGACAAGACGTGCATGAACCTGCTCGTGGACGGCAAGGTCGTCTGCAGCGCCACCGGGCCGAACGTCCAGCCCGGCGGCAGCGAGGCGCTCGCGCCGGCTTCGTGGGACGTGGGCGAGTTCGCCGGCAAAACAGCACGCATCCAAATCGTGGACAATGCCACCGGCGGTTGGGGCCACATCAACGTGGATCACATCGTCCTGACCGACCGCAAACCGCCTGCGTTGCTGAGCGACCAGAAGCGCGAGTTCAAGATCGGGAAACGTTACCTGAATATCCCGATCAAGAACGGCGCGCCGAAGCGCAAGGTCTGCGTCTCCGTGGATGGCAAGGCGGAGGTGACGCTCGACATCGAACTGGCCAACGCCGAGCCGGATTGGTGGGCGTTCATGGACGTGAGCGCGTGGCGCGGCAAGACGGTGGCGTTGCAGGCAGACAGGCTGCCGGAGGACTCCGCCGCGTTGAAACAGATCGAGCAGTCGGACGAAATCAAAGGCGCGGAAAATCTCTACCGCGAGCCGTTGCGGCCGCAGCTCCACTTCTCATCGAAGCGCGGCTGGAACAACGACCCGAACGGGATGGTGTTCTATCGCGGCGAGTATCACCTGTTCTACCAGCACAATCCCTACGGCTGCCCGTGGGGCAACATGCACTGGGGCCACGCCGTCAGCCGCGACCTCGTCCATTGGCAGGAACTCGGCGACAAGCTCGCGCCGGACGAGATGGGGCCGATGTTCAGCGGCTCGGCGGTCGTGGATTGGAAAAACACCAGCGGCCTCGGTAGTGCCGACAAGCCGCCGCAGGTGCTCATCTACACCGCCGCTGGCAATCCGACGGTGCAGTGCATCGCCTCCAGCATCGACGGACGCAACTTCACCAAATTCAGTGGCAATCCGATCGTGAAGGAAATCACCGGCGGCAACCGTGACCCGAAGGTGATCTGGCACGAGCCGACCAAGAAGTGGGTGATGACGCTCTACGTCGGCTTCCCCGATCCGGAAAAGAAGGACGCCAAAGGCAAACCGGCACGCCGCGACACGATTCACTTCCTCAGCTCGCCGGACCTGAAGAACTGGACCGTGCTGAGCCAGACCGAGGGCTTCTATGAGTGCCCCGACTTCTTCGAACTGCCTGTGGACGGCGACGCGACCAAGAAGAAGTGGGTGCTGACCGCCGCGAGCAGTGATTACAGCGTCGGCACGTTCGACGGCGCGAAGTTCACGCCGGAGACAGAGAAGTTGAAGGGCCATCGCGGGCGGGGCTTCTACGCCGCACAGACGTTCAGCGACATCCCGGCCAAGGACGGCCGCCGCATCCAGATCGGCTGGCTGCAAGCGCCCTCGCCGGGCATGCCGTTCAATCAGGCAATGAGCCTGCCGCTGGAGCTGAAGCTCATCAGCACCGCCGAAGGTCCGCGCCTCACGTGGACGCCGGTGAAGGAACTGGAGACGCTGCACGCGAAATCGCATCGCCTCGGCGCGCGGACGCTGAAGGAAGGCGACGTGAACCCGTTCGCCGCCGTCAACGGTGAGTTGCTGGAAGTGCGCGCCGACTTCACGCCCGCAGCAGACACCACGGTTACATTCAACGTGCGCGGCGTCGAGATCACCTACGACGCGGCGAAGCAGGAATTCATCGTCAACAAGCATCGTGCCCCCGCGCCGCTCCGCAACGGCCGGCAGCGCCTCATTATCTACGCCGATCGCACCGCGTTCGAAGTCTTCGCCAGCGACGGCCTCACCTATGTGCCGATGCCGGTGATTCCGAAGACAGAGGACCAGTCGCTCGCGCTCTCCATCAAAGGCGGCGCGGCCCAGTTCACAACACTGGAGGCGCACGAGTTACGCTCGGCGTGGAAATAAACGGTATTGCGAGTTGATCGCGTTAGTGTTGGTATCGGCCGACGCCAAGAGGTGGTTGCTGATTTGAGGAAAGGAAACCGAACATGAAACGCGGAACAATTGTCGGAATCTTGTTGATGCTGCCTGTCGCCTGGACGCAGGCAGCCGATCAGGCAACGGCTACCACCGTCCGCGACGCGGTGGTCAACGACATGCGTTCGCTGGTTGCGGGTGACAAAGGTCCGAAGATCAAACCCCATTTCATCCCGTTGCCACCGGGCGCGGTGCGGCCGACCGGCTGGTTGAATGACTGGGCGCGCGACGCGGCGGCGGGCATCACCGGGCATCTCGACGAGCGGGCGGAGGTCTTCAAGCACGGTTACAAGGGTTATCACTTCGAGGCGCGCGGCGTGAAAGCTCCCGGCGTCGGCTGGCCGGTGGAACAGTGCGCTTACTGGCTCGACGGGCTGGTGCGGCTGGCTTACATCCTCGACGACCCGCAGCTCATCGCGAAGGCCCGCGCGCGGCTCGACCTCGTCGTCAACGGCGTCAACAACGGCGGCGAGTCGTTCGTTTATTGGCAGCCGCGCGGCATCCTCAGCGTGGAGATGGACAAGTTCAACGGCCAGTTCAACAACTGGGCACACTCCCACATGGGCCGCGCATTGGTCGCCTACTACCAGGCCACCGGCGAGCGGCGCATCCTCGACGCGCTGGTGAAGGTCTATCGCGACTATCCGCTGCCGGAGTTCTCGCCGGTGTTTTATCCCGTCAACGGCATGGTCAACCTCGACGCGATGCTCGACACCTACATGATGAGCGGCGACGAGAAGGTGCTCGCCAACGCCCTCGCCGCGATCCGCCGGCCGAGCTTCGAGAAAATCGTCGCGCAGTGGAACGACGGCAAGATCGTTCACGGGCACACGGTCATTTTCTACGAGAATATCCGCGTGCCGGCGTTGATGTATCCGTGGACCGGCGACCGCAAACTTCTCGACGCCACGCTCGCGACGATCCGCTGGTCCGACGAGCGCCACGGGCTGCCGATCGGGCTGGTCTCCGGCGAGGAATACCTGGCCGGCATCGGCTCGACGCGCAACGTGGAGACCTGCAACGTCGCCGCCGGGCCGTGGACGTTTGGCTCGCTGCTGCGGATCACCGGCGAGCGCGGCTGGGCCGACCGGATGGAGCGGGTGTTCTTCAACGCCGGCCCCGCGCCCATCGCGCGCGATTTCCAGACGATGAGCTACTACCAGAGTCCGAACCGCCTGAGCCTGTCGCTGCCGTGCGACCGGCCGGGCTGCCCCGGCAACGCGCTGGGCGACAGCTATCGTTTCACGGACATCGGACATCCCGTGCTCTGCTGCGTCGGCAACAGCAGCCGCATCGTGCCGAACTACATCATGGGCATGTGGATGGCCACAGCCGACCGCGGCGTGGCGGCGACATTGTATGGCCCGTGCCGGTTGCGCGCGCAGGTGGCCGGCGGCGTGCCGGTGGAGATCGAGAGCGAGACGGCCTACCCGTTCGAGGAGGAAATCCGGCTGACGATCCGGCCGGCCGCGAAAGCGGACTTCCCGCTCTACCTGCGCATCCCCGCGTGGTGCCAGCAACCATCGCTCAAACTCAACGGCCAGACCGTCGCGGTGCGGAAGGACAGCAAAGGCTTCGCGAAACTCCAGCGCTGCTGGACGCCCGGCGACCGCGTCACGTTGCGCCTGCCGATGCGCGTCGAGATCGTCAAGGGCCGCGAGACGCCGTTCCCACAGGACAAGTATTTCACGAAACGCTCGCTCTCCAGACAGACCGACGTGAACAACCCGTTCGAGAGCGTGAATTACGGCCCGCTGCTGTTCGCGCTGCCGATTGCGGACGAAACTCCCGACCAACCCGTCAAGGATGCCGTCTGCAACTACGCGCTGGATGTTTCAACCACAGCGCGCAACGTGCAGGTGCTCCGCCAGACGTTGCCGGAGCATTGGTCGTGGCAACTCAACGCGCCGTTGAAACTCCAACTCTCCGCCCGCCAGTTCGACTGGCAGCCCACCGAGCTTCAGCCGCTCCCCGCCGCGCCGATCAAAGACGGCAAGCCCGCCACCATTACACTGGTCCCCTACGGCTGCACCAAGTTCCGCGTCAGCATGTTTCCCGTCGCGGAGAGCAAACGTAGCGATCCGTGATGGGTGATTTTGCGTTTGTGAAGCCGCAGCGAGGCGTTACGATGCCGACGAGGTCCAACAAGCCACGCAGATGAGCACGATGGCGACAATGGCGCAGCATAAAACACAGCTTCGTCTGCAAAGGCGGAAGATGGCGCTTTGTTTCTGGAACGCGCCGCTGCGAGTCACCCTTTTCGCTACAGCGGTTGCTGGCTGTTGTCTTCTTCTCGAAGCACACGCTTCGGAAGACCAATCGCCCTCGTCTCCACCGAAACTTATCTGGCGGCAACCGCTGGCCGGAGAAGCGCAATTGCCGCTCGCCATTTCTCCAGACGAGCACTACGCCGTGGCGTTGACCGACAAAGGACTTGCTCTTCTTGAAACACAGACTGGAAAACTTCTGTGGCAACAGAACTTCACCGCCATCAACCGTTGGATGCGCAAAGTTGAAGCTGTCGCGGTTGCGCCGGACGCACGTTGGCTGGCCATAGCAGGCTCGACCGATTATCGGTATGTTTGGGTGCTGGACAAGCTGGGACGGCGGAAGTGGCATGTTCCACTCAAGAGCACACCACAAGCCCTGGCGATTTCCAATTGCGGGGATCGGCTGGCCATTGGAACGGCCGGAGGCACCATTAGCATCGTCAACGATCAGGGAAAACTGTTGCAGCACGTGAACTTCGACAACGCGATTATCGAAGGTTTGAGGTTTTCCGAGGACGATAAGAAACTCATTACAACGAGAGGCTGGTTTCAACTCGGCGTTCTCAACAGCGCAGGCGAAGTGCTTTGGAAACGGGCTGGCTGCATTCTGAGCCTGTCAGCCAGCCGCGACTATCAGCATTTCGCCGTCGTGGACGAAATCAACCATTCGTCCGACGAGACCCTGTCTCTGTATTCTTTCAACGGCAAAACGGTGTGGACGAAAAAGTTAAGCGGTTCGAGAGCGTTCATTTTGGGGGATGGCAGTCGCACTCTGGTGTCAGGTTGGTCGCCGCAAGCGACCGACCGCGAGCATGCCGAAGATGACAAGCCGCTCGTTCTACTAAATCAAAACGGCCAAAAAATCGCAGAAACGAAAGGCGACTTGGAGGCAGTGTCGAAGGACGAACGTTTCTTTCTAGCGTGGAACCGCAACGGTCTAACTTGCCGAGATGCGACTTTGAAAAGAATCTGGTGCATCGGATGGGAAAACTCATGGCCGAGTGTGTATTGCACGCGCGATTTCAGTTTGATTCTTCTCCGCTATGAAGGACGGGTTGTGGCATACCGGCCTTAAGAAGGCCCGGATTCCAATCCACTCTCACTTGCCGTCCTCGCATCTGGGCCACAGGCCGCCGAAGTTGGTGGAAGTAGGTTTGGCGTCATGTCGAAGGGTGTTGGAACCCAAGGAATGCGGGGGTTTGGCTAACCACCCGTATTTTCAGATGGTTCAAATGCATTTTCCCGGGAATAAACGGCCGTTTTCTTTTGAAAAACGGTCGTTTTTTTCTGCCAAACGACCGTTGGACGCGGGGTAACGGCTGTTGGCAGCCGGCAAACGGTCGTTTCTTGCACGGCAACGGTCGTTGGACGCGAGCAAATGACCGTTTGAAGCTCTCCAACGGTCGTTGGAATCCACCAAACGACTGTTGGCGCGGAGGAAACGACCGTTTCCTGCCGGGCAACGACCGTTTGGCAGGTTCCAACGGTCGTTAGAACGGATCCAAATGTCGTCCCGCAGGATCAAAAGACCTCCGCATTAGACGCGAAGACGGGAAGAACGGCGGTAACGCGTGCATGGCTTCGGCGGTGTATTTTGTGCTCGCTGCACAGCCGCGCGGCGCTACGATGCGCGGCGTTCGAACGGACCAAGCAGATGAACACGATGGCGGCAGCGACCGAAGGATTGCAGCGCGAAGCGCGGGGATGTTCCTTGGATGCCGCGCGCTTTCGCTCCGGTAGCCAAGCATCGCAACTTCTGTCGTTGGTTCTTCTCGCTGCACTGATGGTCGCAGCAGTTTCTTTCGCGGCGGACGTGTCGCCGCTCGCGCAGCTTTCCTTCCAACCCTCCATGCAGGCAGGTTTCCGCGACACCAACGGGAATTATGTGGCCGGCACGGAGATCATGCATCTCGTGCCTTACAAGGGCCGGCTCTATGCTGGCAACAGTCTCTGGATGGAGAAGGAGCCGGCGATTTCCAAAGCGTGCCAGGTGCTCGTGCTGGATTCTCCAAAGGGGCAGTGGCGAGTGGAGCGTCAGTTCACCCGGAACAGCACGCGGCTGGCGACGCTGAAGACGATCACGGTTTCCACCGACGGCAAAGGCAACCGCATCAGTCCGGTGACGATGCTGTTGGCGGCTCCGGATTTCGCGCGCGGGCTTGTGAAAATATTCCGCCGCGACGACGGGAGCGGTCAATGGATTCCGTCGGTGCTGGGATCGGTCACAAACCACACCAGCACTCGATCCATCGGGGTGCATCGGGACAAGGTCACGGGGGTTGACCGCATCCTTGCCGGCACCGACACGCTGGGCGTTGTCGGTGGAGTTTACGACGCGAGCGCGGCGGGCGGTATCCGGTGGGAAACCTCGCCGGAGTTCCGGACGCCACCGGGAGAAAGGGTGATGGGTTTTTGCGACTGCAACAGGAAAGCCTACTGCGCGACCTCGCGCCACATCTTCGAGCGCAGCGACGGCACGGCCGTTTCATGGCGGGAGGTTTACTTCTGCCCGAAGGAAACAAGCCCCGTCGGCATCCGCGGGCTGACGGCGGTGCCCAACCCAACCGGCAACGGCGAGGTGCTCTTGTTTGCGGCGCGGAGCAAGGTGCGGCGGCTGGATCCGACCGCCGAGTTCAAGGAGACTGTCGAACTGGACATGCCGGCGTTCCTGACGCAGAAGTGGGGTATCAAGGTTGGCTTCGCGCTCGCCGCCTACAACGAGTTCATGCCTTACACCGCGCCGGAGACTGGCGAGACGGTCTGGCTGTTCGGCTTCGAATCGAGCTACCCGCCATCGGTCGTGGAAACGAAACCGCCGCCGAAGCTACGGCTCCTCGTCAGGGAAGGCTACCGATGGTATTTCGCCGCGGAAGCGCGCTACTTCATCCGGCGCGCGAACAAAGGGAGCATCCGCTATGAACTGGCCGAAGTCACCGACGTTCGGCAACCGACACTGGTGGCTGTCCGCGCCATTGCGGTGTCGCCGTTCGCGGGGGATCAGGGACGGGCGTTTTATTTTGGTGGCTTCGACTGCAACTCCATCGCGTCCCACAACACGGCGTGGATTTACCGCGCCGAAGCGCATCCCCGATAGTTTCTCCGAAAGGCGGCAGGTTGTTGGGCAGCAGCTCCATCAGAAATGGCGTGATCAGGAGCAGAGTGACATCGGTTTCAGATGGGCACACACACGGGATGCCAGGCTGCGCTGAATACAAAGGGCAGGAGAGGGTGGTTACAGCAAACACCGCGATTACATGCCGGAGACTTCTTTCACATCCAGCACGCGCGTGATTTTCACGGGACGAATGGGGCGCTTGCGGCCGGAGTTGCCAATGCGGATGATTTCCTCGGCGCCGGGGATGCCGAGGAAGCGCAATTGAAAGAACCGCGGCCGCGCAAACGGCAGGTTCGCGACGGCGGAATCGCTCGGCGCGGGCAGGGAGAAGTCGGGCGGGAACTCCGGCCACCATGACTCGCGTCGTGTGAAGATGCCGAGAAACTTTTTGCCCATGTCCATATACAATTCCCCGATTCCTTGGTCGCCGAGCTTTTTGAATACATAGACGCCGGTGAATTCCGCCTCGACGTTGGGCGTGACTTGGAGGATAGGCATGGCCGATTGATACCATACGACGGCCAGCAACAGGAAGATGATAATCCCAACGAATCCCAATGCCTTCTTCACGCGAAGAGTATCGGCTCGGCGGGAGCGTTTGACAAGCCGGCGGCGTGCTGCTCCTGCGAGCGCTTCGGCATTATCCGCGCTCATCAGATACTCTCCCGCCGCAGGCCATCAAGAAACCGTTTGCAACGGCCGGGAGGCGGGCGCATTCTCCGACTCGTTACCGCAAAACAACTGAGACCGTGATATGACGACAGATCAGGAGACGATCCATCAAGTTCCCCTTTGGGTTGATATCATTGTAAAGCTCACTCCGGCATTCATAACATTGGTCGTCGGGCTAGTGGCTTCTGCTATTGGATATCTGCAGTATAAAATCAATCACGACAAGCTCCGCCTCGACCTCTTCAACAAGCGGCTAGAAGCATATGAGAAACTACAAGAATTCTTTATATTCTTAATTCGCGAAGGGGGCGTTAGTGACAAGGCACTCTCGGTGTTGGCTGAAGCAAAATACAAATCGCGGTTCCTGTTTCATCAAGAAATCGAAGAGTCTATCGATGTCGTGTGGAAGAAGGCTGTTGAAATACAAAGTCTTGGCGAACGCCTCTATGGTCTTGGTTCTCTGCCAGTTGGGCCGGAGCGCACGGCTGTCTGCGAACTGAAAAGCTCCTTGCTCAAATGGATGATGAACGAGATGGAATCGTCTCCAAAGCGCTACGCCCGTTATCTAAGGTTCGAATGAGAATAAGTGCCACGCCTCGAGCAAACGGGAAAAGTCCATCAGCACGAATCCTGACCACTTTCCTTTTGGTTGCTCTCACACACACGACTCTCGTGCTGGCTGATGATTCATCGAAACGAAGCCCGCCGCCATTTTATCCCGACAAGATGAAGTTGATGGTGTGGCGCGACGGGCAGGGGGCGGAGCATCCGGTGACGAACGCGCGGGATTGGCAGCAGCGACGGGAGCATATCCTGGCAAACATGGAGTTGGTGATGGGGCCGGCGCCCGCGGCCGACCGGCGCGTGCCGCTGGACGTGCAGGTGGTGCAAACGGAGGAGTTGCCGACGCTGACGCGGAAGAAGATCACGTATGCGGCGACGAAGGATTATCGCGTGCCGGCTTATCTGCTGATTCCGCATTCCGCACTCCGCACTCCACAATCAAAACTCCCCGCCATGCTTTGCCTGCACGGGACCAGCGGCTCGCGCGGACGGACGGCGGGCCTCGGCGCGGACTATCCGCGCTACACGCTGGAGCTGGCCGAGCGCGGCTACGTGACCATCGCGCCGGACTACACGCTGCTGGGTGAGAACCAGGCCGACCCGACGGCGGCGGGCTTTGCGAGCGGGACGATGATGGGCATCTGGAGCCATAGCCGCGCGGTGGACCTGCTCCAGTCGTTGCCGGAGGTGGACCCGGAGCGGATCGGCTGCGCGGGCGTCTCGCTCGGCGGGCACAATTCGCTCTTCGTCGGCGTGTTCGATCCGCGGCTGAAGGTGATGGTGTCGAGTTCCGGTTTCGATTCGTTCCACGACTACAAGGGTGGCGACCTGAGCGGCTGGTGTCAGCCGCGCTACATGATGCGCATCCAGGACGTCTATGGTAAAGACCCGAAGAAGATGCCGTTCGATTTCCCCGAAGTGCTCGCTGCGCTGGCGCCGCGGCACTTGTATGTGCATGCACCGCTGGACGACAGCAACTTCCGCGTCGAGAGCGCGAAACGGTGCGTGGAGGCGGCGGCGCAAGTGTATAAGCTGCTCGGCGTCGCGGATCGGATCGTGGCGGTCTATCCGCCGGGCAAGCACGGCTACCCGATCGAAGCGCGCGAGGCGTCCTACCGGTTCATTGATGCAGCGCTGAAGAACTGCCATAACTTTTCAAGCAAATGAAACCCCACACTCTTCCCCACGCACTCGCCACGCTGGCCGCGATGCTCATCGCTTGTTGTTCCCAAGCCGCGACGAATCCAGGCGATTTCTTCCGCGCGGCTCCGGACTCCGGCGCGTCACTTCCCGCCGACCGCATCTATCCGCAGGGCCGGATATTTCCATTCTCTGGATTCTCAGGGAAACCCGAACGCGAGAAGGCCAACGGCTTCACGATGCACGGCCCGGTGTATGGCAACAAGAAGCTTGAGGCGCTCGAAGCCAACGAGAAGGCTGGTCTGCCATTTCCCTACACCATCGGGCTGGACATGAAGTTTCACTCGGACAAGCCGCTCGTTCTCACCGAGGCGGAAATCAAGGCAATCATCACGAAGCAAGTTGCCGAGGTCGCCTCGCGCACGAACATCTGTTGGTGGTATCTCACGCCGGAAGAGATCCGCTCTTGGCGGAAGAACGAGATCGCCTACATGAAAGCCGCGTCGGAGGCCATCCACGCAGCCGACCCGATGAAACGGCCCGTGTGGATGTATGACCCGAACCACCGCGACGCGAAGGCGCTCGTCCAGACCGGCGCGCACCTCGACCTCGTCGGCAAGGGTTGCTACGTCAACTACGCCGGCTACCAGGATCGGCGCGTGTGGGTGCGCTGGGGCATGGAGCAGGAAACCGAAGCTATTTGCCAACTCCGCGGCCATCGCGCACCGCTGCTCGTGCCCGAACTGTGCAAAGACCCCGACCCGGCGCTCTTCAGCCAGATTCCCGCGTGGGTGCGGCACGACGTGTATTGCGGCCTCATCCACGGCGCGAAGGGCGTCGTCATCTGGTCGCTGTTCAAACGGACCGGCGTCCGCCAGAGCTACGACATCTGGTATGAAGCCTACGCTACCGCCGCCCGCCAACTCACGGGCGAGCGCAAGCTCGGCGAAGTGTTCCTGTTCGGCGAGCCGCGCCAAGACCTGAAGGTCAAGCAACTCAGCGGCCCGCCCACCGTCACGCTCGCCGACAAAACGAAGACCGCCGAAGCCAAATCGCTTTCCGAGAGGGAAAGGGCCGGCATGAGTCTCAAATACCCCGCCGTGAGTTGGCGCGAACTGGCTCGCGGCACATCGCGCTACCTTTTCGTCTGCAACTCCTCGCCCGAAACCGTCCGCGTCGCCGCGTCCGGTTTCCCGCCGTCGTCTGCCATTGAGGAAGCCGACACTGGCGCCGCTGTGCAAAACGCAAACAAGCCCGCGCTTGAGTTCGAGCTTCCCGCGTGGGGCGTGCGCGCCCTGAAGTTCTCGCGTCGCTGACTTACCCCTTTCAATCCGTGCGCAACCAGTGATACTTTTGGCTCATTGGGATTTTGTTGAGGATTGTGGTCCGCAGAGCAATCATGTGATGGTAAATGTAGCGACAGCCGTTTGTCATCGAGCGCAGCAAGGTGACTCTGGCGTGCAGTTGAAAAACAGGATATTTCTATAGCCTCAGAATAACGCACTGGTTGCCGCGAACAGTGTAGCCTGACCAAGATTGATTCATGAAAAACGGCGTTGACGGCAATGTTTCGGCCCCCAAGGCCAAAAGCAGTTTCCTATCCCTTGTTTTGCCCTTTGTGGTCAGCCTTGCGATTTTCGTTTGCGCCTCGGCTCAAGCCGCCGATGCACCAAAGCCGGCCAAGGCTGAGGCCGAGGCAAGCGCGGAGACCAAGGCGAAGGCCGCCTACGATGCTGCCGCGAAGGCAGTCGGGGAGGCGGAAGCTGCGATCGGCCCCCTAAGGGCCGCCATGCAAAAGGCCGACACGACATACGCCAGCGCGAGCAAGACGGCCAACACGAAGCGACAGCAGGCGACTGACGCGAAGAGTCTGGCGGCCGAGCCGGGCGCAAAAGAGTTGCAGCAGGCCGAGGCCAACTTGCCCGTGGTCATCAAGGCCGTGAACGACAAGACCAACGCCAAGCCTCCCTTGGACACGGCGTTGGTTGACGCTAAAGCCGCCGCGCTCTCTCCGCAGCAAGCTTACGATGCGGCCGAGAAGGTGGCCAAGGAAGCCGAGACTGCGGCGAAGGCTGCCTCCGACGCGGCCAACAAGCTCGACGACGAAGCCAAGAAGGCCACGACCGATGCAGCCGCAAAACGCAGAGCGGCTGACTCGGCCAAGGCCGCCCTCGCCCGAGCACGGCAAGGCGAGCAGAATTTGCAGAACCAAGCCACCGCCATCGCGCCGAAGCTGGCGGAAGCGGAAGCGCGGAAGAAGGCTGCCGACGCGGCCTTGGCCACCGTCAAGAAGCAGTTAGCTGCTGCCACGACCGCTCACGATGCAGCCGAGCAGGCGGCCCAGGCGGCTGCGGCCAATGCCAAGCCGGTTTCCGAAGCTGAGAAGCAGCAGGCCGCAGCCGACGCTGCCGCCAAGCGCAAGGCAGCCGACGCGGCCAAGAGCGCATTGACTCAGGCAGAGCAAAACGACAAGCAAGCGCAGGCTCAGGCTACCGCCGCTGCGCCGAAGCTTGCGGAAGCGGAAGCGCAGAAGAAGGCTGCCGACACTGCCCTGGCCAACGCCAAGCAGCAGGCGGCCGCCGCCACGACCGCTTATCAGGCGGCCGAGCAGGCGGCCCAAGCGGCTGCGGCGAACGCCAGAATCGTATCGGTTGCGGAGCTTGCTCAGGTCGCCAATGAGACCATTGCGAAGCGCAAAGCGGCCGACGATGCAAAGGCCGCCTTGGCCCAGGTTCAGCAGAAACAGCAACAGGCGCAGGCCGCCGCCGATGCGGCCGTCAAGAAGGCAGCGGGTGCGGCAGCAGAGAAGAAGGCAGCCGACGAGGCCTTGGCCAACGCCAAGAAACAAGTGGCCGCTGCCACGACCGCTTGCCAAGCAGCCGAGCATGCCGCCCAAGTGTCGGCATCCACGGCCGAGACGATGGTTAATGTTGCCGCCAATGCCGAGGAGCAAAAGCAGCAGACCGCCGCCGCTGCCGACAATGCAAAAGCCGCCCTGACCCAGGCTCAGCAAAAACAGCAACAAGCTCAGGCCGCCGCCGATGCAGCCGCCAAGAAAGGAGCGCCTGCGGCAGCAGAGAAGAAGGCAGCCGACGAGGCCTTGGCCAACGCCAAGAACCAGGTGGCCGCTGCCACGACCGCCTGCCAAGCAGCCGAGCAGGCTGCTCAAGCGGCTGCGGCCAAAGCCAAAGTCGTATCGGCCACTGAAATCGCTCAGGTCGTCCGTGAGGACTTTGCGAAGCGAAAAGCGGTTGACGATGCAAGAGCGGCCTTGGCCCAGGCTCAGCAGGCACAGCAACAAGCTCAGGCTGCCGCCGACGCGGTCAACCAGAAGGCTGCGGGCGCGGAAGCAGAGAAGAAGGCCGCCGGGGGCGCGTTGGACAGCGCCAAGAAACAATTGGCTGCGGCCACCGGCACTGCTGACGCAGCCGAAAAGGAGGCGCAAGCGTCCGAAGCCAGAAGCAAAGGGGTCGCCGCCATTTTCGGCAGATCCGAGGAGCAGAAACAACAGGCCGCAAGCGACGCCGCCGCCAAGCGCAAAGCAGCCGACGCGGCAAAACCGATCTTGACCCAGGGACAACAAAACCAACAGCAAGCACAAGCCCAGGCCGACGCCGCCGCCAAAAAGCTGGCCGATGCCACAGCCCAGAAGAAGGGAGCCGACGAGGCCCTGACCAAAGCCAAAAAGCAGTTAGCTGCCGCCCAAGGCGCTCACCAAGCAGCCGAGCCGGCGGCCCAAGCCGCCGAGGCCACGGCCAAGGTGATGGCCGAGCGTGCTGGCAGAACCGAGGAGCAGAAGCGGCAGGCCACAGCCGACGCTGCCGCCAAGCGCAAAGCAGCCGACGACGCCAAAGCGGCCTTGGCCCAGGCTCAGGTGGCCCAGGAAAATCCGCAGAAGCTGGCCGACACCGAAGAGCAGAAGCTGGCCCGGGCAACGGCGCAGAAGACACTGCTCGACGCTGCCTTGGCGGGCATCAAGAAGCAGTTGGCCGCAGCCGATACGGCTGCCCAAACCGCAGAGCAAGCCGCCCAAGCCGCGGAGAAATCAGCCGAGGAGAAGAAGCAGGCGGCAGCACAAGCCGCCGCCAAGCGCAAAGCGGTGACAGATGCCGCGGCAGCGCTGGCTCAAGCACAGCAGGCCGAGCAGCAAGCGCAGGCTCAGGTCACGGCCGCCGCGCAGAAGCTAAACGAAGTGCAGTCACAGAAGAAATCGGCCGACGATGCCTTGGCGAATGTGAAGAAGCAGTTGGCCGCGGCTGACACGGCTGCTCAGGCCGCCGAGCAAGCCGCCCAAGCCGCCCAAGCCGCCGAGGCCAAGGCCAAGCAAGTTGCGGCGGACGCCGCCAAACCGGCTGCGGAGAAAAAACAGGTTGCCGACGAAAGCGCCGCCAAGCGCAAAGCGGCCGACGCCGCCAAAGCCGCCCTTGCCCAGGCTCAGCAGAGCGAGAAAGCGGCGCAGGCTCCGGCTGCGGCCGCCGCGCAGAAGTTCGCGGAAGCAGAGGCGAAGAAGAAGGCCGCCGACGCGGCCACGGCCGACGCCAAAAACCGGGTGGCCGTCGCAACCACCGCGAACCAAGCGGCCCAGGAATCGGCCAAGGAAGTCATCAAGCTTGATACGGCACGGCAGCAGGCTACCGCCGATGCCGCCGCCAAGCGCAAAGCGGCCAATGAGGCCAAGGCAGTTCTGACCCCATTCCAACAGAAGCTGGATCAAGCGGCGATCAAGGCCAACACCGCCGGGCAGGAGTTGACCAGGGCCGAAGCGCGAAAGAAGTCGGCCGAAGAAAGTCTGGAGAATCTCAAGAGGCGGATCGCCTCTGCCAAACAGACAAACGTGGCGGACGAAAAAGCGGCCGTCGAAGCGGAAGCCGCGGCCGTTCCGTTGAAGGTGGATGCGGAGAAGACGCGGGCGGCTTATACGGAGGCCATGAAGGTCGCCGACGACAAGCGTGCCTTGGTCGAGCAGGCCAAAGGCGCGCTATACCGGCTGGTCGCCGCCCGGCAGGTGACAAGCCTGATGGAAAGCTCCGAGCCGCCGAAGCCGGCGAACCGGATTGATGAAATCGTGTTCGCGAAATTGCAGGCGTTGGGCATCAAACCGCTCCTCTGCACCGACGCGGTGTTTGTCCGCCGCGCCTATTTGGACATGACCGGCACGCTGCCGTCCGCGGAAGAGGCCAAAGCGTTCATTCAAAGTCCGGACAAGAACAAACGCGTCGCCCTGATAGACCGTCTCCTCGACCAGCCGGCGCATTTTGATTACTGGGCGATGAAGTGGAGTGACATCCTGAAAGTGAAGGCGGAGTTCCCCGTCAAGGTTTGGCCCAACGCGGCGCAGGCCTATTACCGCTGGATATGGGAATCAATCGCCCAGAACAAACCCTACGACAAGTTCGCCCGGGAACTGCTCACCTCCAGCGGGAGCAATTTCCGCGTCGGGCCGGTCAACTTCTACCGTGCCATCCAGGACAAGACTTCGGAGGGCATCGCCGCGTCTGTGGGATTGGCGTTGATGGGCACGCGGGTCCAGCTCTGGCCGGCAGACCGTCGCGCCGGCATGGGAGTGTTTTTCTCGCAGGTCGGTTACAAGCCCACCAGCGAGTGGAAAGAAGAGATCGTCTTCTGGGATCCCCTCGGCTTGACCAATGTGGTGGGCAACACCGCGCCGGGAGTAGATGCCGTCGCCAAGGCCGTGACCGCTACCGCCCAGATTCCGCAGGCGCTGCCCAAGCCTCTGAGCGAAAACGGGCCGTTGGCGGCCGTCTTCCCGGACGGCACCAAGACAACGGTTCCGCCGGACCGCGATCCGCGCGAGGCATTTGCCGAGTGGCTGATTCGACCGGAGAATCCCTGGTTCACCAAAGCCATCGTCAACCGCACCTGGGCGTGGGTCATGGGACGCGGCATCATTCACGAGGCCGACAACATCCGGGACGACAACCCGCCCAGCGACCCGGAACTTTTGGCTTTCTTGCAAAAGGAGTTGGTCTCAAGCGGCTACGACCTGAAGCATCTGAAGCGGCTGATCTTGACCTCGACCGCATACCAGTTCTCTTCGATCCCGAAGTCCCAAACTCCGGAAGCGAAAACCCACTTCGCCAGCTACCCGTTGCGGCGAGTGGAAGCCGAGCTGTTGATTGATGCGCTGAACGAGATCACCGGTGGTTCGGACCTTTACACCAGCGCTGTCCCGGAGCCTTTCACGTATATCCCCAAAGACATGTCCGCGGTGGAGCTGGCCGACGGCAGCATCACCAGTCCCTTCCTGACGCTGTTCGGGCGTTCCTCGCGGTCCACGGGGATGGAAGCCGAGCGCGTCAGCGAACTTGCCTCGACCCAGTGGCTGCACATGCTGAATTCGGCCACGCTCCAGAGCAAGCTTCAGAACGGCCCGAAACTCGCGGCGCTAATCTCCCAGGGCGGCAAACCGAATGAAATCGCCGAGAGACTTTACCTGACCATCCTCTCGCGGTTTCCGACGGATGCCGACGTGAAGGCCGCCGAGGAATATGCCAAGAGCGGAGCGACGCAAGGAAACAACGCCTGGCTTGATCTTGCCTGGGCGTTGATCAACAGCCCCGAGTTTCTCCTGCGGCATTGATTGTTACAGACGCGGTGAGACGCAAGGAAGAGGAAGGGCATGTTGTTCAACGCTCCTCGCGCCGCAAAATCTCCGTGACCCGTTGGCCGCGTCGCCAGTGTCCGTTGTTGGTCTAGGCTTGCTCGCGCCAAAGGCAAGTTCTATGCTGTGTGGAGAAAAATGCAGAACGTGAATCTAAAACCTTGTCCTGCACATGGCGGCGTGCTTGACGCTCCCGATGCGAACGGCGGTCGGCTGAGAATCCCGCATCCGATTCCCTACCAAGGCAGTAAGCGCAACCTTGCGCCGGCCATCCTCGCCTATTTCCCTGAGAACACCGACACGCTTATCGAGCCGTTTGCAGGCTCAGCGGCCCTCACGTTGGCGGCCGCCGCTCGCGGTCTGGCTGATCGTTACGTCATCAACGACCTGAACAAGCCGCTCATGGACTTGTGGCGCGCCATCATCAACTTGCCCGAAAAACTCGCCCGCCAATACGAAGCGATCTGGAAGGCGCAGCACGGCGACCGGCGGAACTACTACGACGAAATCCGCGACGAGTTCAACGCCACCGGCAGGCCGGATTGCTTGCTCTACCTTCTCGCCCGGTGTGTGAAGGCTTCCGTCCGCTACAACGCAAAGGGCGAGTTCAATCAGAGTCCCGACAATCGTCGCATGGGCGCGTTACCCGAAACCATGCGCGACCACATTTTTGGCGCTTCCTACTTGCTGCGCGGCAAGACGGAGTGTTGTTCGCTCGACTACACGAAAGTTGTCGCGGGTGCGACGGCTGATGACTTTATCTACATGGACCCGCCCTACCAAGGCGTCTGCGGCGAGCGCGACCCGCGTTATCTGAAGGCGGTCCTTTTCGATGAATTTGTCGAGACGTTGGAGATGCTCAATCACCGCGACATTAGATACATGGTCAGTTACGACGGGCGGACCGGCGACAAAGTTCATGGCCGAAAGCTGCCGGAGAATCTGCGTCTCCATTTAATCGAACTGGAGGCCGGGCGTTCGTCGCAAGCCACGCTGCTGGGTCGCGCCGAAGTTACCGTCGAGTCACTATACCTTTCACCAACGCTCGCTGAATGTTTGCGTTTGCCCCGTCGCTATCGGCAACGCCACGTCGAACAGATGGTGCTCTTGGAGGCCAAACGATGACCGCCCCCAAGTTGCCGGCAGGTTTCGTCAAGCTCTGCAAAGCGGTCACCGCCAAGCGTCCGAAGACGGTGATTGACCACATCCTCAAACGCGGCTTCATCACCACGCAGGAACTGAAAGACAAGTATGGCTACGACCATCCGCCGCGCGCCGTCCGCGACGTGAAGGAGAACGGCATTCCGATTGAGATGTTTCGCGTGGAGGGCAGCGACGGACGCAAGATTGCGGCATATCGCTTTGGCGACCCGAAGAAGGCGCGCTTTGGAAAACAAGTCGGAAGGACTGCGTTCACCAAGGAAATCAAAGGCAAACTGGTCGCGCTCCACGGAGTGCGCTGCGCCATCTATCTTGAACTGTTCCCGGAGCGAGAACTGCAAATTGACCACCGCATCCCTTTCGAGGTGCTCGGCGACGTTCGGTCGGCAGAGTTGAAGCCGGAAGACTTCATGCTTCTCTGCGGTTCCGCGAATCGGGCGAAATCATGGTCTTGCGAACATTGCGTGAACTGGCTGGAACTCAAGAAGCCCGACGTTTGCCGTTCATGCTACTGGGCCTACCCAGATAACTACACGCACATCGCCATGCGCCAGATTCGCCGCGCCGACATCATGTGGATGGAGCACGAAGTCGAGGTTTACGAGAAGCTCAAACAGCGGACGCTACAACTCCAGAAGAACATCCCCAGCTACGTCAAGGAAATCGTCGAAGAGCACTTGAAAAGCGAAGTCGGGTGACTAATCTCTAAAGTGGACGTGAAAGCAGAAAGGAAGTCATGAGTGCAAACCATAATCGAGACAACCAAGAGCAGGTAACCCGGCGCGAGGCCGTGCGACGCGGCGCTTTGGGCGTGGCGGGCATGATCACGGCCGGCGGTCTGAGTTCCCAAATCTTCGCGGCCTCGGCAGAGAAGACGCCGCAGCAGAAAGCCGCCGATGAGAAGGCGGCCCGGGACGCGGCGGCCAAAGCCAAGGCCAAGGACAAGAAGGTCCAGACCAAATCGGTCATCCAGGTCTTCTTGTGGGGCGGCATGTCGCACAACGATACTTGGGACCCGAAGCCGGGGTCGGGCTACGACTACATGGCTGATTTTGACAAGGTCATCCCCACCAACGTGGATGGAATCCAGATCGGCGCGCTGTTCCCCAAACTGGCCAAGCAGGCCGACAAGTATTCCTTGATCCGCAGCATGACCCACGGGAACAACGGCCACGAGACGGCCGCCTACCTGATGCAAACCGGTCACCTGCCGGGCGGTCGGCTCGCCTACCCGAGCATCGGCGCCATATTCACCTACTTCAAGAAAGACCAATACAAAGGGCTGATCCCGCCCTATGTCGTGATGCTGGAGGCAGCCGGGCGGTTTTCCGAGGAAGGCTTCCTCGGCCCCGCCTACAAACCTTTCGCCACGGGCGGCGATCCGAACGCGGGCCGCTTCGAGGTGCAGGGAATCGTCAACAGGGGAATAGACGACGGGCGGCAGAAGGCCCGCCGTGAATTGGTGGATAAGACCAATGTCTTGGGCTACGGCCTTGCGTCCGCCCCGGAGATGGCGGCCATCGAGGAGGCCAAGCAGAAAGCCTACGGGTTGATCTTGGGCAGGGGAAAGGAAGTCTTCAACCTCGACAACGAACCTACGGAACTCAGGGATCGCTACGGTCGCCACACGTTCGGGCAGGAATGCCTCGCGGCGCGCCGGATGGTGGAGGCGGGTGTGCCCTATATCACCATCAGCTTCCCCGGTGGCTGGGACACGCACTCGAACCACTTCGCGACCATGAGGAACCAGTGTCCGATGTTGGACCAGGGGCTGGCGACGCTGCTCGCCGATTTGAAGGATCGCGGCTTGCTTGATACCACGTTGGTCTGGTGTTCCGGCGAGTTCGGCCGCACGGTGAAGATATCGTGGGAGCCACCGTGGAACGGCGGCCGCCATCACTATGGGAACGTCTTCACCGTGCTGGTAGCCGGCGGCGGATTCAAGGGCGGCCGCGTGGTCGGCTCATCCGATGAGAAAGCCGAGAACGTCAAGGAGCGGCCTGTTTATCCCGCGGACCTGCTGGGAAGCATGTATCTGTTGGCGGGCATAGACGCCACGGCCAAGCTGCCTCATCCCTGGGGGCTGGACGCCTACGTGTTGGACACCGAAAACGAAGGCATGAAATCCGCCGGGCTTCTTGAGGAGATCATGTAGCCCGGGCAATGAAACAACTCATGAGCAGACTCAACAGGCTTCCGATCTTGGGGCTGGTCATCCTTGTGGCCGCTGCATCCCCGGTTTGGGCGCAGAGCCAGTATATCGGTTTCGTCTATCCCGCCGGCGGCCAGCAGGACACCACCTTCCCGATCCGGTTGGGCGGACAGGGGCTGGTCTATGCTTCGGATGTGGTGGTGAGTGGGGAAGGAGTTTCCGCCCGGCTCGTTGATTACTACCGGATTCTGGACAACCAGGAGATGGGGTTGGTCAACCAGCAATTGAGCGTGTTGCGGAAGAAGGAAACGACGGTGGACGACGCGATGGCCGCCAAGATGGCCTCGTATGAGTTTCCCGCGCCCATTGGCCCGGACACCGGACCCAACGCGGTCCCATCCCTGATGTGCCCGGTATGCGCTACCGCCAACGCGCTCGACGCCACTGTCTGCATCAAATGCAATGCGAAGCTGGAGAAACCCAAAGACACGAAACCGAGCGAAAAGGACGCGAAGAACCAACCTCCCAAGTCCGAGAAGGAAGCGGCCAAGGAGAAGCTGATAGACCGGATCCAAAGGAGGTTCGCGGAAGACGAACGCAACCCGGCCGTTCGTTCCCAGACCGAGCTTGTCTTTGCCGAGATCACGGTGGCGCCCGACGCAAAACCGGGCCGGCGGGAGATCAGGGTGATCACCAAACGGGGTGTCTCCAATCCGCTGTCTTTCTACATCGGCCAAGTGCCTGAAGTCGCCCGCAAGCCGATGAAGACCATGCAGCTCCCGCTGCTCGGCAAGGAGTTTCTGGCCCAGCGCAAAAGGCCGCGGGAAGAAGAGGAGATGCGCGTCACATTGCCGTGCACGATGAACGGCCAGATCGCGGCGGGCGAGATGAACCGGTATCGTTTTCAGGCGAGCAAGGGGCAGCATCTGGTCATTTCCGCCAGAGCCAGGGACTTGATCCCCTACGTCCCCGATGGCGTTCCCGGTTGGTGCCAGACCGTGCTGAAGCTTCGCGACTCCAAAGGCAAGGAGCTGGCGTATAACGACGATTTCCATTCCAGCCCCGACCCGCTGATTTATTTCGAGGTCCCCGAGGATGGCGAGTATCTGTTGAGCATCAACGAGGCGCTCTTTCGCGGACGCGAGAGTTTTGTGTATCGCATTACCATCGGTGAGTTGCCCTTCGTGACCAGCATCTTCCCGCTGGGTGGCCGCGTGGGCGAGCCGGTCCAGATCGAGATGAACGGCTGGAATCTGGAAAAGAGCACGATCGCGCCGCCCCCCAAAGACGCAAAACCGGGGGTTCATCTGATCGCCCCCACCAACGGGAAGCTCGTTTCCAACTACGTGCCGTTTGCGCTGGACACGCTGCCCGAGTGCCTGGAGAAGGAACCCAACAACAGCTCGACCAACGCACATAAAGTGATTCTCCCGATCATCATCAACGGCCGAATGGATCGCCCCGGTGACTGGGATGTCTTCGAGGTGGAAGGAAAAGCCGGCGAAACCATCGTCGCGGAAGTGACCGCGCGCCGCCTTGGCTCCCCGATGGATTCCTTCGTCAAAGTCACCGGCGCGGATGGCAAGATCATCGCGTTGAACGACGACCATTTCGACGCGGCATCAGGGTTGAACACCGACCATGCCGATTCCTACCTCATGGTGAAACTGCCCGCCGACGGAAAATACTTCATTCACCTCGGCGACACGAGGCGGCAGGCAGGAAAGGAGTGCGCCTACCGGCTCCGGATCAGCCAGCCGCAACCCGATTTCGCGCTGCGTTTGATCCCTTCCCGACTCATTATGCCCAGCAAGGGGTCCGCCGCGGTGACCGTCTTCGCCATGCGCAAGGACGGATTCGACGGGCCAATCACGCTGAAGTTCAAAGATCTGCCGCAGGGGTTTGAATCGTCCGGCGCCACGCTCGCGGCCAAACAAGAGGCCGTGGGGCTGTCGCTGAAAACCAGTCTTACGGAGACAGAAAAGCCGGTCAACGTCACCGTCGTGGGCACAGTGAAAATCGGGGACCGGGAAATCGTCCACGAGGCCGTGCCGGCCGAGGACAAAATGCAGGCCTTCCTCTGGCGCCATCTGTTGACCGCGGACACCCTGCCGGTTCTGGTTTTCGATTCATCCTATCAACCACCCGCCGATCGCATCCGCCCGCCGATCCGTGACGATCAACGCCCCAAGGACGTGAAGCCCACGTTGACAAGGTCATCGGTCGAGGGGTGGTTGAGGCAGATCGAACGCCTCTATCAAGAATGGCTCTTGACGGACGAGTTCGCGAACCGAGAGATCGCGGGCGTAGAAGCCCGTGTAATCAAGTAGCAACTACTTGGCGGCTTTTTTCACCCCGCGTTGGATCGCATCGAGAATTCTTGCCGCGGCTTTCGGTGCTGGGTCGCTCAGCATCGGCAGGAACAGCAGCCGTGCGTGCATCGCTTCGGTGATGGGGAAATCACCGTTCTTGTAGCCGAGCCACGGGGCGTCGAAGTTCGTCGAGTCCGTTTTGCAGATGGGGCCGCGACCGTCGCCGAAGAGGTCGAAGCCATCGCGGAAATATGGCAGGCGGTGGAGCAACTCGTAGAAGCCCGCGCTGACCGGCACACCCTCGGCGTTGATGGCTTCGATGAGTTTCTCGCGCGGCACGCCGCCGAGCGCGGCGGGGTCGTAGAGGACCGGGAAGCCGTAGTAACCGCCGCGTTTCGAGCCGGGGGCGGTTGCAATCGGTTTCAGGCATGGGATGTCTGTGAGGCCCGCTTCCATCTGCCCGACGAAACGGCCGCGGCGTTTGTTGAGCGCGGCCAGTTTCTTGTGCTGGATGCTGGCGATGCCGACGCCGAGCGGGTGGGCGCGGAACTTCATGCCGGTGCCAAGCGGCTGGAGATGCTGGTAACGGTTGGTGACGAGGTCCATGCCGACCATGCGGTTGACCTGGCCGAGCAGGCAGGCGCGGTCGAAGACTTCGCTGTCGTTGGTGGCGATGATGCCGGCTTCGCCCGCGCTGAGCGGCTTCGTGCCTTGCAAGCTCCAACAGCCGACGTGGCCGATGGAGCCGACGACACGGCTTTTGTAGAGCGCACCGTGGGCATGGGAGCAGTCCTCGACGACCGGGATTCCCGTCTCGCGGCTGATTGCCATGATGGCGTCCATGTCGCACGGCCAGCCCCAGAGATGGACGACGACGATGGCTTTGGTCCGCTTGGTAATGCGGCGGCGGATGTCTGCGGGGTCAATCGTGATGCCGTCGCGAACGCACTCGGCGAAAACCGGCCGCGCGCCGAGGAGCGGCACGGGACCG
>JAPLTX010000009.1 GCA_026397915.1 Verrucomicrobiota bacterium | reverse complement strand
GCGGCTGCGATCCAACGGCGACGTTGACTGTGAAGGCTTTGTAGCCGCACGATAACCAACGTCATGGAGCGAGCCAACGACAACCCAGAAGATAAACATGAATCGAGATAGCGACGAAAAGTATGCACAGCGCTTAATGGAAGTGTTATGTCCCAATCCAAAGCTGCGGGCAATATACATGTCAATTATTGCCGAAGGAATTATTGAAGCGAATCGTTACGATCGAAACGAATGGGCTGTCAAGATGAGCGGTGATGCAATAAGGCTAACGGTTAAGCACTATTATGTGTGCACGATTGATAAACTTGATAAAGATTGTAAACCCGGTATTTGGCTGGCTCTTGATGATGCTTTCATTCACAAGAATGTGAATAGCGAAAAGTATTTGCCGACCATTCCCAAACTGGAGAAGTGGGGATGGAAAAAGGATCAGCGCTGGCAAGACGGCGAATACCCTACTTACAAGGATAAAAGTAAGCGCACAGATTTCTCTGTAAATGGCTATTATTCGATTGGCAAGAATCATCCCGAAGCATGGAAACATATTCGGTGGTTATTCTTAAGTTTTATCTACAAAGCGATTTATAATGGGCAAAAAATGGATGATCGTTCACGCGAAGCACACTGTTCAGGCTTTCTAAAATATGTCAGGAATCAGTTTGGCATAGAAGTTCCTGACCCCCTCTACAAATAGAATTCATCATCGTCATCGGTTTTGCTTCTTGATCCACCGCGGCATTTACTTTTGAGGCTGCGCAGTCGTCCGTCGCCGCTTCCTCCATGTAGTTCATCAATGTGGCCAAGCAAATCCACTTTCCTTGCGGCTGGTTCTTGGTTATAAGCGCGTTTAGCAAAAGCTTTCGGGAGCCAAACCATGAAGCACAAATGGACGGTGATCGTCGGCAACTTGATCTGTGCGCTGTGCGTTGCCGCGCCGCCAGATACCAACACCGTCGCCAATCCAGCATCCGTCGCAGTTCGCGAATCATTCGGGGAACTCAAAGCCAAAGCGGAAAAAGGAGATGCTGAGGCGCAATGCAATCTTGGCCGCTGCTACAACACTGGGATTGGCGCGCCCGATGACAATGCCGAAGCGGTCAAGTGGTATCGGAAAGCGGCGGAGCAAGGCAGCGCAGCGGCTCAGTTTTGGCTTGGCGATTACTTTTCTACGCCGGGTATCGACGTGCCCGATGGCAGTGCCGAAGCGGTCAAGTGGTGGCGCAAGGCCGCCGAGCAAGGAAACGTAGATGCACAAAACAAGCTCGGCGATTGCTATAGTTCGGGTTTTTTTGGCGTTGCCAAAGATGGAACTGAAGCCGTCAAGTGGTATCGCAAGGCGGCTGATCATGGCGACGCAAAGGCCCAATCTAGTCTTGGTTCCTGCTACGCCGGCGGGAAAGGTGTGCCCAACGACATTGCCGAAGCGGTGAGGTGGTATCGTAAAGCGGCGGCTCAAGGCTACGCATGGGCCGAAGTCCGTCTCGGCACTTGCTGTGAATACGGGAGAGGTGTAGCCAAGGACGAAGCTAAAGCCGTCAAGTTATTTCGCATGGCTGCGGAGCAAGGCGTCGCGGCTGCCCAACTCAAACTCGGCTGTTGTTACGCTGGAGGGAGAGGCGTTGCCAAAGACGAAGTTGAAGCCGTCAAGTGGTATCGCAAAGCATCGGCTCAAGGTGACGCAGAAGCCAATTTTCTGCTTGGCGTTTGCCGCGCCAAGCGTGATGGCGTGCCGAAAGACATAGACGAAGCCGTCAAGTGGTATCGGAAAGCGGCGGAGCAAGGCGACGCAGAGGCCCAATGGAAGCTTGGTGTTTGCTACTACACGGGAGTTGGTGCGCCCGCAGATATGTTTGAAGCTGTGAAGTGGTATCGCAAGGCTGCGGAACAAGGCTACGCAGAAGCCCAAATAAATCTTGGCCTTTTCCTCCGGCGCGACGGGGAAGGCGTGACTAAGGATCCAACCGAAGCCGCCAAGCTATTAAGGCAAGGTGTAGAGCTGTATCGTAGAGCCGCCGAGCAAGGCGACGCAGCAGCACAATACCACTTCGGCGTTTGTTATTTCACTGGGATAGGAGTGCCCAAAGATGACACCGAAGCGGTGAAGTGGTATCGCAAGGCTGCAGAGCAAGGCAACGCAGAAGCCGAAGACAAACTCGGCTTTCGCTACGAACATGGAGGCGGTGTTGCCGAAGACAAAACTGAAGCGGCGAAATGGTATCGCAAGGCCGTCGAGCAAGGTTGCCAACACGCCCAAGAGCATCTCAGAAATTGTTGCGAGGAAATCGGTCATCGCTACCGCAAAGGGGAAGGCGTGGCCAAGGACGCGCCCGAAGCCGTCAAGTGGTATCGCGAGGCCGCCTTGCTCGGATCCTCACTCGCGCAACTTTACCTCGGCGATTGCTACGCCAAAGGGGAAGGCGTCACGCAAGATTATGTGGAGGCCCACAAGTGGTTCAACCTCGCAGCGGCTCAGGGTTTGGAAAAAGCAAAGGAATCCCTATCCGAAGTCGAGCAGCGGATGACGAGAGAACAAATTGCCGAAGTGCAACGGCTGGCTCGCGAGTTCAAATCCATCGCTGCTGAGGTAGTGGCCGACCTAACCATCCCACCAGCAAGGTCAGCAGCTCAGTTAGAGGCAGCGAAGAATTTTGCGTATGCGGGGATGCCTTTGGGGACGCCGCTAGCTACCTTCAAACAAAGATTCCCGGCCGCAGAACTAGATAACGAAGAATCAGACACGAAGTTGCAATATGAGAAATACAAGGTTGCGGGTCCTGAGTCTGTCGCAGGTGTTTATCTGTATTTTTTTGAAGGGAAACTGTTTGAGGCGTTCTTCCATTACGATACCGAGCAGGCAACTAAAGCAGGAGGTGCGGCAGAGATTTTGAAAAGAATCGTTAAACAGTATGGCTTGCCAGACGCGGACAGTTACGGCGCAAATACTGGAAAGAAAAATGTTTTGCTGAACTACCATTGGGAATTCCCCGACAACAGACTGATGTTTTTTCTGAGTTTCGATAATGGGGGCGTCGTTATTACTTTTAGCAACGATGAATCAGAGGGGCGGCTTAAACAGCTGCTGAAATCAAAAAGGGCGGGCAATGAATAGCCCGTCTGGAATCGCGACTACTCCAGTTCCAGCGCCGCCACGTCTTCCGGCGCTAGACTCAGTTCAATCTGTCCGTCGCGGACGGCGAGTGTCCGGCCGCTGAGCAACTCGCGCGCGGACTTGGCGCGCAGGCCTTCGAGTGTGATCGTCACCGGCTGCGGCTTCTGCGTGGTTGCGCCGGGCGCGTCGTGGAAGACCGTCAACAGTTTTTCGCCGAAACGCTCGACGTAGATGCGCGGATGGTTTGAGCGGGCGCGCGTCAACGGCTGCCAGCCGGCTTCGGCGACGCGCTTGCAGAGCGGGATGTATTTCTTGAAGAGCGGGCGGTCGCGGTTGTAGAGCGCGGGCTGCGAGAAGTAGTGGCCGGTGGAGGCGTCGGCGCTGAAGAAGCCGGGGAACATCCCGTAGGCGAGGCTGCGCTTCATGAACTTCTCCGTCAGCTCGCTCGGCCACGCGGGGAAGTGGGAGTTCATCAGGAAGCAATACGGCTTCGGCCCGCACATCGCGCGGCGGTAGAGCAGGTCGGCGTCGCTCATCGGCCGCCGGATGTGCGTCGCGGCTTCGGAGCGTTTCTTGCCGCGCTGGGCCGGCGGGTTCCAGTCCGTCTCGGTGCCCATCACGTCGAGCCACGGCGCGAGCCAGCAGAGGCGGATGGGCGTGCTGTTGGCCATCATCAGCTTGCCCATCGCGTGAACGTCCTCGGCCATCTGGCGGTTGTATTCGCCGATGATGCAGCCGCGGAAGATGGCGGGCTTGCGGCTGTCCGGCGAGAACGTCAGCGGCAGGCGAGCGGCGGCGAAGTTCTCGCGGCGGAAATCGAGTTCGTCGGTGACGTAGCCTTCGCTGGAGTCAATGTATTCGCCGTCGAGGTCGCCCTTGCGATTCGGGCCGTAAACCTTCTCGCGCACCGCCGCTCCCCATTTGAGAGACCAGTCGGTGACATCGCCTTTGATGCCCGGCATGGAGTTCATGCTCCAGACTGCGCCATTGCACCAAGGCGTATCGAGCAGGCGCGCGGCGAAGCGACTGTTCTCGTCGTGGTAGCCGGACGTGAAGAGCGCTTTCGCCTCCGGCCGGCCGGCGTCGGCAAGTCGTTTGGCTTCCGCGACCGCCGCCTCCATCGTGCGCGGCATTTCCTTCGACATCCGCATCCACCACGTCATCGGCTCGGTGTAACGGAACGTCAGGATGCCGTGCGCGTCGTCCCACGCTGTCTCGTCGTTGCCTTCCTTGAACTTGAAGCCGAAGTCCTCCCAGCCCTCGACCTTGCTGATCTTGTGGAACGGCATCCAGACGCCCTGCTCTGGCGTGCGGCAACGAAAGTAGTCGGGGAAGATTTCGTAGTAGCGTTGGAGCGCACCGCGGAAACCGAGCCGGCCGTCGAACTTCGCCGTCACGAGCCGCACGCGCGCCGAGGCCTTCTCCGGCGCGAGGCCGAGGTCGAAGGCGATGAACAGCTCGCGGGTCGCGGCGTTGAAGCCGCAGCGGTAGAACGCCGGCCAGCCCGCGTCAATGCCGACGAGCAGCCCCTCCTTGCCACGCGCAATGGCCGCGAACGGATAGAGCGAGAGCCGCCCGTTAGCGCCGGCGTTGAACCGCGCCGCGTTCATGAACTCGCCCGGCGCGACGGCATTCGTCGCGGAGCGCGGGTTCACGAGCCATTGCCAGCCGGTTGGTGTCCCGGCTTCAGCCGGAGCAGATCTGCCACCAGAACCGTCAGCAGAACCGCCTGAAGGCGGGACACCAACGGGGAGCGAATACACCAGCGTAATAGCGCGGTCCTTGCCGGTCGTGTCGGCGAGATCGGCTTCGATGATTGTTGCGCCGGCTTTGCGCTGGCGTTTGCTCGTCAGTTGCAAACCGAGGTCTTTGGCGTCGTCGCAGAAGTCGGAGCCTGCCGCCACGTCGCGGAACTGGAAGCCCTCGCGCACTTTGGCGGCAAGCGTCACCGGCACGGCATCGAAAAGCATCGAGCCGGCCGGCGCGGCGATCTGGCGCAGCGTCGCGCCGCGGAACCACGCCTTGCCCGTGTGCCGGCGCAGCAGCAGGTGGAGCGAGATACTCTTGATCGGCTTCGCCGGCAGGACGACGACCTGCCGCTTCTCCCAATCATGCGTGCCCGTGTTGAACAGCGCCGTTTGTCCCCAGAGCTGGTCGCCGTCAGCATAGACAAGGTCGAGATAGAGCGCGTAATCGCTATCGCGGGAGCCGCCCACGTTCTCGGCCTTGCTCCATGCCTCGGCGACGACCGGCGCAGCCGTCTTCTGATTGAGCACGACCGACTGCGAAGCGCCGCGCTGCGCCGCCGCATCTGCGCCGTTGTCGCAAACAAACACCTCGCCGTCGCGCGCAAAGCCCGTCTGCCAACCGCGCCAAGCGTCGGCCCGCAGCAAGTTCTCGCCCGCAGTTGTTGTCGTCAGCGATTGTTTGACGACGGCGGCATGGGTGGTGAGGGAGAGGAAGAACAAGAAGAGGGGCAAAAGCAAGCGCATGGTGGTTCTCCGGGAGTAATACGTAAGCTCCGGTTACGCATTACGTATTACGGGTTCATCTTCAAGTGTTTCGGCGGCTCTTTGGGCAACGTCCAGATGATCTCGCCGTGGCCGACAGCAATGTGGAGCCGGTTGCCTTCGTCGGTGGCGCGCTTGAACGCGGCATCGAACGCGGCGAAGTCTCCCGCGGCGACGGCCTGCGCGACCGGCTGGAGAAACTCCTTGTCGTAGTTCTGGACCATCGCGGTGTATTTCGGCCGGGTGACGGCGCCGGTCTTGAAGAGGCCCTGCACTTTGCGGAGTGCGTAGCTGGCGAGCTTCCAGTTGCCGGCCTGGGCAGCGTGGTGACAAATCCACCACCGCTCGCTGATTTGCGGCATCAGCCCGCCCCAGCCCGGCTGGAGGTTGGCGATCTGGTCGAGCGTCAGCTCGCCGTGTTTGGTTTTTCCGACGACAGGTTTTTCATCGTTCATGACCTTCACTCCTTTCACAAGCAACTGGTGCGGAAGATACTTGTTTTCCCCGCTTGAGTGAAGCTGTAGATTGTGACCGAGACGGTGCAGGGAAGGACATTTCATGACGTTGACGCAATGGCTGCCGTTCGTTGAGACGGCGCGCGGATACAAGCGGGACTGGCTGTTGACCGACGCGTCGGCGGGCCTGACGCTCGCTTTGCTGTCGCTGCCGCAGGCCATTGCCTACGCGATCATGGCAGGGCTGCCGCCGATCTACGGGCTTTATTCCTGTGTCGTTGTTGCCATCGTCGGCAGCTTGATGGGCAGCAGCGAACATCTGGTGCCCGGCCCGACCAACTCCGTCGCGATCCTCATCAGCGGCGCGATCATGACCTCCTCGGTGCCGGAGGTTCGCGAGAACCCGACGATCATCATCCCGCTGCTGGCTTTGCTGACCGGTGGCACGCAGTTGTTGTTTGGCGTGCTGAAACTCGGCAATTTGACCCAGTTCGTTTCACGCAGCGTTGTTGTTGGTTTCACAGCGGGCGCCGGTTTGCTCATTGCGCTCAACCAGCTTGCGCCGTTGCTGGGCGTAAAACAGCCGGACGCCGCCCACATGCTCGAGCAAGTGTGGTTGACTCTCCAACAACTTGGCGACGTGAACTTCTACGCGTTGGGCATCGGCCTCGGCTCGATTCTCGTCACGGCCACCGCGCCGCGCTGGCTGCCGCGTTGGTTGCCGGCTCCCTTGGTGGTGGTCGTTGTTTCGGTGTTGGTGGTGGAGGTGTTCAATCTCACCGCCAAAGGCGTGATGCTGGTCGGCGACCTTCCCAAGACGCTGCCGGCCGTTCACCTGCCTTTCCTCAATCTGCGGTTGATCGCTGACATTGCCGACGACGCACTGGCGATGGCGATTCTCGGTTGCATCGAAACGCTCTCCATTGCCAAGAGCATCGCCATGACGACCGACCAGCGTGTCAACAGCAACCAAGGCTGCATCGGCCTCGGTCTGGGCAACATCGCCGCCGCGTTCTTCCAATGCATGCCGGGCAGCGGGAGCTTCACGCGGTCCGCCCTCAATTTCCTTGCGGGCGCCAGGACGCGATTCGCCGGCGTGTTCAGCGGCCTCTGGATCGTCGCCATTCTCGTTCTGTTTGGCCACTGGGTGCACTACATCCCACTGGCGTCGCTGGCGGGATTGCTGATCGTGATCGGGGCAAGCATGTTTCGGTGGCATCACATCCGTGTCGCGTTCCGCGCCACGCGAAGCGACGCAGCCGTGCTGATCCTTACGTTTGCTTCCGCGTTACTGCTCAGCCTGCGGCAGGCGATCTACGTCGGCGTCATCAGCTCGCTGGTCCTGTTCTTGCGCAAGGCCAGCGCGCCGCACCTGGTGGAATACGACATCGAAGGCGACTCCATGCGCGAAATTCGCGACGCGTCGGAGCGCAGCCATCCGCAGATTTCCATCATCCACGTCGAGGGCGAGCTTTTCTTCGGCGCTGCCGAACTCTTCGAGGATGAGGTGCGCTGGCTCGCGCGCGACAGCAACATTCGCGTCGTCATCCTGCGGATGAAAAACGCGCGACATCTCGACGCCACCGCTGTGATGGCATTGGAGGGGTTGCTGAAATTCATGCGCGCCGGCGGCCGGCTGCTACTGATCAGCGGCCCATCGCCGGGCGTAATGGGCGTGCTCAGCCGCAGTGGCCTGCTGGACGAGATCGGTCGCGACTGTGTCTTCGAATCCGAGGAAAACCTCACCGCCTCCACGCGCAAGGCGCTGTTGCGCGCCCATCAATTTCTTGGCAAGGAGGCAAAGCCGGAGGTCCGCGTCTTCTACGAGCAGTCGCGCGCTGAGAAGCAACAGAGCAAACCGTCTGTATGAGCGACGCGGCCCGCACCGATGGACAACGCGCTGGTCCGCTGTTACGGTAACTGGCAATGAAGAACGGAAACTCGTTTTCAGACACCCTGACACCGCGCGCCGCTGCGGCCGGCCCGACAACCGCGCCGGGCGTCATCGAAACGGTCACGGACAAGCCGAAGACCGACCTCGCGTCGCCGTGGCACGTCATCGTGCGGAACGACCCGATCAATTTGATGACCTACGTCACGATGGTGTTTCAGAAGGTGTTCGGCTATTCGCGGCAGAAGGCGGAGACGCACATGTTGGAAGTGCACAAGCGCGGCCAGTCCATCGTCTGGACCGGCGGTCGGGAGCCGGCGGAGCATTACGTGCGCGTGCTGCAGCAGTATCATCTCATGGCCATCATGGAACAGGCGGAGTCGTGATGCCTCTTCATCTTCAAAGACTGGCCGACGGCAGCCTGTGTCTCGCGGGCATGGACGAACACTGGCGGCATGTCCTCGCGAGCGTGCCGGCGCTGTTGACCGAGCCGCAGTCGCCCGCCGTGCGCGAGCGACTTCTGCCGGAACCTTCCAAGCAGGCAGCCATCAATCGCGACTGGCGCGAACTGATCGCGCCGGAACTGGAGGCGCTGTGGCGCGCGAACTACGAGTTGATGGCGGCGGACCTCGGGCGCTCGGAAAAAGACGCCGGGCATCGCAACTGTTGGCGCGTTGTTTTCCCGGCGAACCACGCCGCTGCGTGGCTCAGCGCGATCAACCAAGCGAGATTGGTTCTCGGCAGCCGCTGGGACGTGACCGAGGAGGACATGACCCGGCTCATTGAGAATCTCAAGCCCACCGAACGCGACCACGACATCTTTCTCATCCATCTGCTGGCGCATGTGGAACAACTGTTTATCGAGGTGGAGGAGGGAAGTGGCCAGTAATCGGCGATCGAGAAGCTTCGGATTCTGACCACTGATTACTGATGATTGACTACTGTCACCACCGCCCTCACCACTTCCTCGACCGTGATCGCGGTCATGCAGCGGAAATCAATCGGACACTCGCGCAGGAAGCATGGCGAACATGGCGGCGCGTGGCGCAGGATGACGTGACGGGTGTCGCCGGCAACGTTGGGTCCGGTTAGCGCCGGCTCGGTCGAGCCAAAGATCGCCACAACTGGTTTGCCAAGCGCGGCAGCGAGATGCATCGGGCCGCTGTCGTTGGTTAGCAGCAGACGGCATTGGGACAGCGCATGACACAGACCGAGCAGCGTCGTCCGGCCGGCGAGGTTGATGGCGTGCGGCTCGCCGAGCGCGGTGGCGATCTCGTGGCCAAGCCCGGCTTCCTTCGGGCCGCCAATGATCACCCAGCGAACGTGTTGGTGCTCAGCGATCAACTTCGCTGCTGTGATGAAGCGATCCTGCAGCCAGCGCTTGGCCGGGCCGTATTCGGCGCCAGCGTTGAGCGCCAAGAGCGGTTTATCTTGTGGCAGGAGAGCCTCGGCCGGCGGCGCGGCAAGTTGCAGTCGCGGCGCACACGGCGTGGCGTCGGCGCCCAGGCAGGCAGCAAGTTGGAGGTGGCGATAAATCTGGTGTTTGAAAACGGGCCGTTCCGACGCGACTGACGTGCCGTTTCCAAAACGCCGGACGTCTTCCGGTGTCATCACTGGTTTAGTTTGGTAGCCGGCGGATTCGTCCAGCCGCTCTGTCAGCATCCACCCGCGCGCGTGGCCGCGGAAGCCGACGCGTCGCGGGATGCCGGCGAGCCAGATCGGCAGCGCACTGCGCCAGGAGTTCGGAAACACAACTGCGGCGTCGAACCTGCCCTGCCGCAATTCGCTTGTCTGTCGCAGCAGAACAAACGGGCAGTTGCTTGGCTCGTGGACGATCACTTCGCTCACGTCCGGATGCAATCGCCAGAGGTCAGCGAGCTTTGGCCCGGTAAGGATGGCGAGTTGCGCCTGCGGGTGGGCCTGCTTCAACCGTTGGATGGCGGGCATCGTCATCACTGCATCGCCCAGCCAGTTTGCGGAACGGATAAGGATGCGGCTGAGGCTCATGTCAACTGAAGCAGATGCGGCCGACGGCATCATCGAAATCTTTCGCGCCGCGCAGAATCTCGATTTCGACGCGCATGAAGTAGATGGGCACGTCGCGGCGCTCGACCAGCGGGAAGCGCACGGCGTCCTTCTCGGTCGTGATGATGGCCTTGGCGCCGCTCTTGTGGCTGCGGTTGATGACGTTGATGATTTCCTGCTGGCTGTAACGGTGGTGATCGGCGAAGCGGTGGCTGCAGACGAGATTCGCGCCGAGTTTCTCCAGCGATTCCTCAAAGCCTTCCGGCGCGGCGATGCCGCTGAGCGAGGCGATGTCGAGGTCGCGGAGAAACTCCAGCGGTTTACGCTCGCCGGTGAAGACGTCCTGGAGGTAAAGCGGATGGTGTGCGCACTCGATGACCTCGGCGGTGGGATTGAGCGCGCGAATCTGCTCACGAAGAGGGCCGATGTCGGTGCCGTCGCATTTGGTGACGAAGACGTAAGAGGCACGGCTGAGGTTGCGGATCGGCTCGCGTAACGTGCCGCGCGGCAACATGTGGTTGGTGCCCCACGGGTTCGTCCGGTCAATCAACACGAGGTTCAGCCGGCTTTTGAGGTGGAGGTATTGAAAACCGTCGTCCAACAGGAGCGTGTCTGCCTGGAGTTTCTCGATCGCATACTTGCCGGCTTTGACGCGGTCCTTGTCCACAATCACGATGACGTTCTTGAGGTTGGACGCGAGCATATAAGGTTCGTCGCCGGCCTGGTGCGAATCGAGGAGCAACGATTCCCCGTCGCTGACAACGCGCGGTGGCGTGAGCCTTTCCATGCCGGTGAATTTTATGAGCAGGCGTTCCAGCAGCGGGCGCTTGGCGCTCTTGTAGCCGCGTGAGAGGATGGCGACGCGCCGGCCGCGCTGGGCCAGGGCGCGGGCAAATTTTTCCACGACGGGCGTCTTGCCGGTGCCGCCAACGGTCAGGTTGCCAACGCTCACCACGAGGCAGCCAAGCGTCCGGTAACGCAGCAGCCGCACGCGGTAGCACCAGAGCCGAAGTTGGACGCCGACGGCAAAGAGCTGCGAGAGCGCCGTCAGGAACGCGCGCATCAGATTTGCGCGTTTGCCGCGGCGGCGCTCGAAAATGACGTCGAGGACAAAGGTCTCAAAGTCCTCGGCCCAGATCTGTAAAAGCTTCGGAAGGGCCATGTGGCTGGCGGCGATACTGCGGCGCGCTCAACGCGCGGTCAAGGGCGGAGTGACGGGGAATGGGGAAATGGAGTGCTGGAGTATTGGAGTGATGAGAAAACAATGGAGACAGATTTTGTTCATTACTCCAACACTCCAATCCTTCCCGCTCAATAATCCTTCTCGCTCGGCTCCGGGACTTCTTCGATCAGGCGCTGGACGATCTTGTCGGAGTCCATGCCCTCGGCGTCGGCGGCGAAGTTGGTGAACATGCGGTGGCGTAGGATCGGGCGGGCTATGGCACGCACGTCGTCGGTGGTCACCAGCAGGCGGCCATCGGAAACCGCGTGGCCTTTGGCGGCGAGCACGAGGTATTGCGAGGCGCGCGGGCCCGCGCCGCAATGAATCCATTTCTTGATGAAGTCCGGCGCGTGTTCGCCAACGGGCCGCGTGGAGCGCGCGAGGCGCGTGGCGTATTTCACGACGTGGTTGGAGACGGGCATGTTGCGGACGACGTCCTGCAGCTCCAGGATTTCCTTGCTGTTCATCGTTTTCTGAAGCTCGACCTTGTTCCGCTTGGTGGTGACGCGGGCGATTTCCTCTTCCTCCTCCGCGCTCGGGTAATCTATGTAGATGCTGAACATGAAGCGGTCGAGCTGCGCTTCGGGCAGCGGATACGTGCCTTCCTGTTCAAGCGGGTTTTGCGTGGCCAGCACGAAGAACGGCAGCGTGAGCTGGTAGGTGTGGCCGGCGGCGGTGACGCGGTGTTCCTGCATCGCCTCCAGGAGCGCGGCCTGTGTCTTGGGCGGCGTGCGGTTGATTTCGTCGGCGAGGAGGATGTTGCAGAAGATCGGGCCTTTGATGAAACGATACTCCTTGTGGCCGGTGGCGTCGTTGATTTCGAGCACGTCGGTGCCGGTGATGTCGGAGGGCATCAGGTCGGGCGTGAACTGGATGCGGTTGAACTTCAGGTCAATAACCTCGGAGAGCGTGCGGATCATCGTGGTCTTGGCGAGGCCGGGCATGCCGATCATGAGCACGTGGCCGTTGGAGATGATCGCGGTGAGCAACTGGCTGACGATTTCGGTCTGGCCGATGATGACCTTGCCCATTTCCCGGCCGATGGCCTTGGTGCGCAGACTCATCTGCTGAACGAGCGCCTGGATGGCGGCGTCTTGCGCGGGTGAGCCTGCCTCCGGCTGCGGCGCAGAAGGCGCGACTGTCGTGCTGGGCGCGGCGGCTTTGGCGGCGGGCGTTCCGTCGTTGAACACCATGATGACTTCGCCGATGGCAATCTTGTCGCCGGAGGCGAGAATGGCATCCTGAACCTTCGCGCCGTTGTGGAGAGTGCCGTTGACGCTGCCGAGGTCTTGGATGCGCCAGCCGTCGTCGGCCTTGTAGAAGCAGGCGTGATGGCGCGACGCCAGCGGGATGTCGAGCAGCAGCTCGCAGTCACGCTCGCGCCCCATGACGAAACGCTCGCCCGTGATGTTGACGGTCTGGTCCTTGAGCGGGCCGGTGAGGATTTGGAGTGTAGGCATGGGAATGTCTCAGGGCTTGGGCAACGGCACGAGGCCGAGCGATTTGACGGAATGCACGACGCGGATGTTGCCCAGCGTGGCAACGTAGAAGTTCCTGAAGTGAGACAGCGCGCCTTCGCTGGACTCGGTCTCGCGGTAGATGTGGCGCGTGTCGGAAACCTGCCAGTCGTCGGAAGCTTGGTTGAGTTCGAGCACCTCGAAGCGCCGCACGAACGCCATCGCCTCCTTGCCGTTGCGCGTCGCCTTGACCACGTCACCGCCTTGCGTGAGGAACACCTTGTCACGGAGACGCTCGACAATCGCGGAAATCCTCTGCGTCTTGTCGCCGTCCTTCTCGATCGTCTGGATGCCGGCGCGCATCATGAACGCGCGGTTGAAGAAGGCATCCTGCTTGCCGATGATCTTCTCCAGGTTCTTCTTCGACACCGGCGTGAGCTTGGAGATGTCGTCGCCGAGGTTCAACCCTTCGTAGAGCACGCTCTGGTTCTGGTTGATCAGCACGAGGTCATACTTGCCGATGGGCAGATGCTCGAACTTGAAAGCCTTGTCGCCCTCGCTCAGCTTGCCGCGGAAGCAACGCTCGTAGGAGTAGGTGCCTTCCTTGTCCACGAACTCGCGGCTCATGGCGAGCGCGTGCGTAAGCGGCGCGTCCACCTTGCCTTCGAGACCGCCGTCGTCTGTCACGTCCACCTCGGTGTAAATCCGCTGGATGATTTTCTGCTGCGCGTCCGCGCCAGGCAATCCAGCCAGCGCTAGGCCCAGCAGCGCCGCAAGGAGTTTTGTCTTCATGGCGTCACGGCCCATTTTGAACTCTGCGCCGCGAATTCGTGTCGCGGATATTTCTTGGCGATCTCCGTCCAAATCTTGCGCGCTTCGGGTTTCTGGCCCAGTTCATACAGCGCCCGCGCACGATGGAAGTTTATATCTATCTGGTAGGCGCTGTCAGGCTGCAATTGCAGCATCGAGTCCAGTTCGGCGAGCGCCTCGCGCCAGCGTCCGCCGGCCATCAGCGTCCGGCCCCGCAACAACAGGAAGTCGCTGTCGAGCTTGACCATTGGATGAACCGCCTCCCACTCCAGTAGTTTGTCCTCGGCCTCGATGCGCTGGCCGTCGAGCAGCATCTCGCTCACGGCGATGGAGAACGCGCGGTCCTGCGCAGGCAGCTTCTTGCCGCCGGTCTCGTCGGTTGCCTTCTGCTGGACGCTCTGGTATTGGGCGGTGGCTTCCTTCATGCGGTTCTGCAAGCGGTAGAGGTCGCCGACGCGGACCATTGCGATCCGCGCGAGCCGCGAGTCGGGATGTTGCGCGGCGATCTGGCGGGCGCGGTTCACTGCCACGTCACTGCGCAGGTAGAAGACGAGCAACTCCAACTCCAGGAGATCGAACTTCTCGTGGTGTTGCTGGCGAGCCTTGGTGTCGAGTTTTGCCAACTCACTCAGCGCGAGCTTCGGATCAAGCTGCATCAGGCCGCGCAGGCGCAACATCTGCGCCGTGACCCAAAGCGAATCGGTCGGGTCCGGATGTTTCTGGAGAAAAGCGGCAGCGCACTTGGCTGCGACCTGTCCGCCGGGGCTGAGTTGGAGCAGCGTCGTATAGGCGCGCAACGTCCTGACCGAAAGCGTCGCCGGGTCTTGCTTGCCCATCAGTTCCACATACCGGTCGAGGTCTTTCGCGTCGTTGATGGAGGCCATGCGCGGCAGCGTGCCGAAATCCATCCGCCGGATGCCGCGCAGCTCCTCCTTCTCGCGCCGCAATGTCACCCGGAACCGCAGCGGCAACATGCCGACCGTGACGCGCTCGACGACCGGCTCCGCGGACACGCAGCCGTCGTCGAACTGCCAGTTCACCGTCCAGCCCTTCGTGTCGCCATGCGGCAACGCGCAGCGCGTCTCGAAAAGGAACTGGTTTTCAAAACCGATGTAGGAACTCAGCTCAATCCGTCCCAGCGGCGCCGGCCGGCCGCTCGCGCTCTCCATGCCGACGAGCGTGGCCTGCTCCGGACGCAGCCACACGTTTTCCGGAACCGGCTCGTAAACCTTGCCTTGCTGCCAGCCGAGCACCATGCCCGGCGGCTGATCGGGGTTCGCCTTGACGTGATAGTAATCCACCTTGATCAGGTCGTTGGCGATCTTCACCAACTGGCCGCGCACGCTCTTTTGGTTGGCACGGCCGTCGTGAATGCCGCCCCACTCCAGCTCGAACCGGCCGTTCACCGTGACGAACGACGCGTCGGAGGACTGTGTGTAGAAATAGACGCTCTTCATGCCGCGCGTGCGCATCCAGCCGCTGTAGTGCGTCATAAAATGCACTGTGTCGCCGAACGGATTCGCGGCATGAAAAATCCTTGGCACGAAGCCCGCGCCGTCCACTTCGTTCGCGCGCCGCCAGGTCTTTTCCATCTCGGACCAGTTGTCGAACCGCGCGCCCGACGGCAGCCGCCGCGTCTCCATCAACAGGCTGACCCTTGGCTGCCACGTCTCGCCGCGACGAGTCTTGTTGCCGCCGAAGTAGAGATAGTAGTTCGCGTTGCGCTTCATCTCCTTCGCAAGGAAAAGCACGCGCTGGCCTTCGCCGCGCCAGACCGCGTAAAGCGGCGCGAGCTTGCCGTCGGCGTCGGTGAGGACGCAGTCGGCGAGGTTCGGCAGCGTGTGTCCGAACTCCGGTATCTCAATGGTGTAGCCGGTCTCGGGACTGGGCGTCGGGTATTCGGCGCGCACGACTGCGCGGTAAGGCGCGTCCTGCACGGCCCACGGCACAGCCGGAGTAGCCGACTCGGTTTCACGATCACGACGCGCCGCGAACGCCGGCAGCGCCAGCAGCAACGTCAGGAAGATGAGGGGAAGCTTCGCGGCGGCGGCGGTCATCATTTCCCCTCGGTGAGCGAGCGGTAATACTCCGCCATCATGTCCTTGTATTGCGCCGGCACAGAACCTTCGCTACTGCCGAGCAGTTGCTTCTCCTCCGCGCGCACCGCGTCGTCGCCCGCCAACTGCACCACGCCGCCGGAGCCGAGGCCGGACTTGACCTCCTGCAGCTTGCGGATGATCTGCGCCTTCAGCCGGCCATAGTCACCGAGCTTGCCGTATTTGAGCGCCCACGCCGCCTGCTCTTGGAGCCGCGCCACGTCGGCCAGCCCGTCAGCGCGCAGGTTCAACATCTGCGCCTGCGTCACCGCCTTTGCCGTCTTGTTCTTCAACAACTCCTGCTGCACCGCGAGCGCGTCGGCAGCGAGCTTCCGCGGCGCTTGCGAGCCGCGCAACGGCGCGTTGCCTTCCATGCCCATGCGGTCGCCAAACGCGCCGGCCTTGCCGCCCGCATCGGTCGCCTTCGTCGTCGTCGGGCCGTCCGGGTCCTCGATCATGCCGCGCGACATCTTGGAATTGGAGCGCCGCGCGTCGAGGTCGCTGCCTTCGAGGTTCTGCGTCTTGCCGCCGACCATCTCGCCGTCGCTCATGCCCTGCCGGCCGCCGCTGGAACGTCCGTTCTGGATGTTCTTGTTCGGCGGCGTGTTGCCGGACTTGCCCTGCGCGCTGAAGCCGGGCATCGGGCCGTCGGCAATCTCCCAGCCCTGCGCGGCCTGCGCGAGCGCCTGGTTGGAGGCGGCATCCTGCGCGTCGTCCTTGATGTCCTGCTGCTCCTTCAACAGATTGCCGACAATGTCGTCCATCGCGTCGGGCAACGGCAGGTTCGGCATGTCGGGCATCTCGCGCTTGTCGAAATTCTCATCAAGCCACTTCGTCGTGTCACTCTTTTGCGGCAACCACGCCTCCATGTCCTCTTCGATCTTCTTCGCCTTCTCGATCGCCGCCATGAGGCCGTCCTCCTTCTGCACGGCGATCTCCTGCGGCTTGAGGTTGTTCTTGTCTATGTCCTCCTTGTCGGCCTGGATGACGTCCTCGAAGATTTCGTTCACCGACATGCGCAGCTCTTCATACGACTGGATGTCGGGCCAGACGTGCGCGTCCACGAGCATCTGCTCCAGCACGCTCTCCATCAGTTGCTTGGTCTTCTTGATCTCCTCCGCGAGCGCGATATCCTCCGGATCCATCTTGCCCTTGTGGAGCCAGTCCTTGCTCTTCTCCACCACATCCTTCTGGAGCGCCAGTAGCGTGTCGAGCTTGGCCTTGATCGCCGCCAGTTGCGCGCGCAACTTGTCGAGGTTGGCCGCGCCCTGCATCTTCTGGCCGTCCTCGATGAAACGGATGATCCGCTTCAAGTTGGCGATCACGCGATCCTGCGTGTCGGCGGCGGGCTGGAGCTTCTTCGTCTCGAGCTGCTCGGCGGCTCCGAGCATGTCCTCGTAAATCTTCATCGCGCCGAACTTCGCTGCCGCCTGCTTGAGCACATCCGCCAGCTTCGTCTGGTCCAGCGGCGGGTTGCCAAGTTCCTTGCGGACCTGCTGCGACTGCTCGGCCAGAGCTTCCTGCCGGCTGCCCAACGGCTTGGCGGCGTCTTCGCCGACTTTCTTCGTCTCGATCTGGAGCTTCTGCTGCTTCTCCAACAGGCCGTGGATGCCGCCAAGCAGATCGGCGAGCTTCGCCTTGAGCGCGGCGTCAGCGACGGCTTCCGGCGTGCCGACGAGCTGCGCGAGAATGGACACCTCCACGTCAATCGCCCGCGAGACGAACTTCGCGCGGGCGGCGGGATCGGTCGCGGTGCCGGCGTTGCGGAGCGTCATGACCGCTTCGTTCATCTCCTGGTTCACCAGCGAGCGCAGCTTCTCGCGGACCTTCGTAGCGATCACATCCGCCGAAGCGATCAACGTCCGGCCCGTCTCCAACACCTGCGTCTGCCGCGCGAGCAACGGCGCGGTCGCGTCTGCCGGCATCGGCTTCATCCGGTAGGCCGCGCGCGTCTCGTCGAGGTTGGTCTTCTGGAGCTTGATCATCTCTTCGAGGTTCTTCTGGAGCTTGCTGACTTGCGCCTCCTTCTGCTCCTTGAGCTTCTCGACTTGCTTCAGCACGACCGAAATCGGCCGCGAGATCGTCACGCCGGGGCCGGTGACATCGTTCCGGTCCTTTGCGACGAGCACGAACCGCAGCCGCTCGTCGCCCGTCTTCGCGAACGGCGCGAGCGCCACCTGCGCCGTGCCGCTGAACGCCGGCTTGCCGAGCGCGTCCTTCCACTCCTGCACGAGCTGGCTCGTCTCCGATTCCTGCGTGCTGCGGTAAAGCGCCACCGAGCCGAGGCCGTAGTTGTCGCTGGCGGCAAACTTGATCTCGATGGTCGAGTCGCTCGATGCGACCAGTTCCTTACCCTCGGCAGGCGTGGTGATGTCAACCTTCGGCGGCTCGTCGCCGCGCGTGGCGATCTGGAGTGTGTCGCGGTCGGCGATGTTGTCGGTGTCGCGGTAGTTCAGTGTGACCGTGCGGTTGGCCAGAATCTTGTCGCTGACGCGCCACTGCCTCTCGGTGACCTTGTTGACGGCGAGCGCCTGCGCCTTTTCGTCCGTCGCGCGCAACTCGGCGAGCGGGTAGTTGAAATCGAGCGTCACCGTGACGACCGAGCCGGGCAGGACGTTCTGAAGGATGTTGAAGTCCTTGACCATCACCGGCGCGGCGTGGGTGTAGGGCGGTAGCTTCACCTCCGCGACTCGCGCGCTGATGGCCGTCGCGGGCCGCACCGTGACGCGATACTGCGCCGACTGCGCGTCGTTGGCGACGATGTAGAAGTCCATCGTCTGGAGCACTTCCTTCCAGCGGTAGTTGAACAGCGGCATGCCGACCTCGCGACTCATCGGTTGCTTCTGCCACGTCGAGCCGAGTTCGCGGAAGTAAATCCACGCCGCGTGCGGGATTTCGCCGTCGAGCTTTACCGTCGTGGCGAACTCCCGGCCGTGGATGATCTGCGTCTGGCCGGGCGACACTTCCACGATCTGCGTGCGCGTCAACGGCGCGATGTTGCTGCCGGGAAGAATGATGCGGGCGGCGGAGTTGGTGAAATGGTCCGGACTGATGACGGCCCAGATGATCATCGCGACGAGGACGCCGCCGAGCGCGAGGCCGAGCCGCTTCAGCAACTCGGCGTCGAAGACGTTCGCCCACTGCACCGCCGGGAACGGGTTCTGCATCTCCGCGAACACCGCCCGCCGCAGCGGCGAGTCCGGCGGCAGCTCGCGGTCGAACTGCACCGCGCTGATGAGCACGTTGCCGCGCAGCGACGACTTCGATTCGATCCGACGCGCCATGCTTTCCTCGGACAGCGCCGGCCGCCACGCCCACGCCGTCATCAGCCCGCCGACGACCAGCGGCGCGAGGGTCAGCAGGAAGCCGATCCACCGGCCGAGATAGTCGAAGTGAAGCCGCGCGTCGAGCAGGAGACAGACCAGCAGCAACAGAAACGCCGCCGAGACGCCGACGAGCGCGTAGCGGACGCTGCGCGACACACGCAGTTTGCGCGTCGCGTCGCGCAACTGCTCGTGAACAAGATTGCTTGAGAGTGCCATACGCCTTTTTCGCCTGACGCTACTATACCACTACTCGCCTGCCTTGACCTTGACGATGCGGAAATTGCAGAAATAGCTGACGATGTTCGACTTCTCCGCCAGCGCCGTGCCGAACATTTCCGGCTGGAACGTCATGTATTCCGGCCGCTGCGTCACGTCTGGGCGGCGCTTGAGTTTCTCGATTTCAGGATAAGTGTCTTCCAGCAGCAGCCGGTTGGTGCGGACCGTGTCGCCAGCCGGCGGCCCGGCCGCAGCGGCGGTGGCCTTCGCGAGGTCCGCCGGGTAAGCTTCCTCCAGCAGCGCGCGGTTGAGCTTCACCAGTTCCGGCCCACGGAGGTTCTGCTTGAGCGCGGCTTGTGTCGCGTCGCTCAGCCGGACCTGCGCGAAGAGTTCCGGCGTGTAGAGGCAGTCGCCGAGAACGAGTTCGTTGAATTCCTTCACCAGCGACTTCTGTAATTCCTCCGCCGGCGAGAGCGTGCTGTGCCGCTTTACGTTCGAGCCGAAGTTGTGGACTTGCCGCCGCGTGGTGGTCGAGAACTTCTCCATCAGGAACTTCGACAGCGGGTCTGCGCCCTTCTGCAACCGCGCCGCCATGCCCTCCACGCCCCGGATGTCTTCCTGCTTGAACGACGCGTAGCGCTCCTGCGCCGCCGTCATGTCGCCCTGGAGCCGCACCTGGCCGAATCGCTCCGGCGTGTAGATGTTGCCGCTTTTAAGGATCTTGTTGAGGTCGGCCATGAGCAGCCCGCCCAGCGAATCGGGAAACGGCTCCGTGGCCATCCGCTTCTTCGTGTCGGCGGAGAGCTGGTCGAAAAGGAACTTCGACACCGGATGGCTGGTCTCCTTCAGCTTTACCGCCAGGCCCTCGACATCCCGGATGTCGCCTTCGACCAACAGCGCCGTCGCGCGTTTCACCGACACCTTCTCCGGGACCGTGAACTCCCGTGACGTGGTCACCCACGTTTTGCCCTTCGCCGGGTCAGGAAACTGCACGCGATAACACTGCTTGAGCGCCGGCAGGCCGTTCATCGCCGGAATCTGCGTCGTGGTGAGCATGTGCAGTTCCGGCTCCGGGTTGGTCGTATAGGCCATGACGAAAATCTTGGCGAACGCGACCGGATGCCACGTCATCACGTCCACCGATCCGCGGTAGGTCGCGCCGGGTTCGCACTTGAAGAACGGGCTTTGGAGCTTCGTGCCCTGATTGCTGGCGACGGCGGGCGGCTGGTTGATCTCGACGACCCGCACGCCGGGCCGCGGCGCGTGGTCGGTGACGATGCGGACGTAATCCTTGTTGTTCTTATACCAGCCTTCAAACCCGAAATCTGTGCGCCAGCCGAGCAACGGCGGGTTCGCGAGAAAGTCGGCGTTCGGGATCAGGTTCTGGTTGGCTGCCGTGGCGGCGGGAGTCTGCGGAGTTGCCGGTCGGATGGGGCGGAATTGTCGAATCTGTCCGTTCGCCACCGCGACACAACCAGCGAGCAGCAATACCATGTAAATTGATTTCATCGTGCTCATGGCAAACTCCAGAACTTGCGGGCTATCCAGTCGGCGGCCAGCAGGCCCATCAGCAAGCTTAGCAACGCGGGGTGGTTCCACAAATCCAAAATCTGGACGCGGGAGATGCGCTGCTCTTCGTAGTGCAGATCCTTCCGCCAGTTGTTCCAATTCTCCATTGCGTAGAACCGGCCCTTCGTCGCGTCGGCGATCTTCGCCAGCAGGTCGCGGTTGATCGGCTTGCCGGTCAGCTCGGTGGCGGGCTTGGTGACGACGAAGCGCGTCTCGCCTTCGATCTTCGCGTTGCCGACGGTGGTCGAGCACTTGGCGACGTAGATGCCCGCCATGTGCGGCTCGACATCCACGCGGTAGCCGGGCACCTGCTTGCCGTCGCTGGTCTGGAGCGTGGCGGGGCGGAGCGTGTATTCGAGCGTCTTGTCGTCGGGCGAACGGACCTGGAGCGGCAGCGTGGCCGGCGGTTTGGCGTCGGGCGATTGCAGACTCAGGATGGCGCGCACCTCCGGCTTGTCGCTCTGCTCGTAGTTGGTGCGCTCGGTGAACAGCTCGATGCGGTTGGTGTTCTGCTGCTTCTTCTCCTTCGGGATCAGCCAGTCCATCAACTGCGTCCAGAAGGTGTCATAGGGCGACTTGTCGCCGGTCCAGCCGCGCGACGCGAGCCGCCAGCGCCAGATGGTGTCGGTGAGCACCACCACGCAGCGCCCCTGCCCGAACCGCGTCGCCGCCACCGCGGGCCGCAGCTTGCCGTCCACCTGCGCCTGGAGCAGCACCTCCGCCAGTTGCGTCGGCCCTTCGGCGACGTTGACCGTCAGCAGCGTGGGGAAATCCTTCACCTTCGCGAACAACGGGCCGAACACCGGGTGCCGCAGGCCGGTGTCGGTGATCTCCACGGGGAAACCGCCCGCGCCGCTGTCGCGCTCGTCGCGGTATTCCGCGCCCGCGCCGATGCGCACCGGCAGCACATCCTTGAGCGGCGACCGCGCGAGCGTCGGCGACGTCAGCCCGTTCGGGCCGCCGAGCAGCACCAGCGCGCCGCCGCGGTCCACGAAGTCGCGGATCGTTCCGAGCTGGCCGGCGGTGAACGACTCCGGCGGCACGTCGCCGAGGATGAGCACCGCGTAACGTCCGAGCATCTGCTGCGTCATCTCCAGCGTCTGCTGCGAAGCGGCCATGCCGCGCTCGCCGAACTGCACCATCCGGTCGCCCATCCGCACGTAGGCGTTCAGTTGGAGGTTGCGGTCGCTCGTGATCGCCTTGCGGAGGAACTTGAAGTCGAAGCCGAGCGTGTTCTGGATGTAAAGCAACCGGTTGCCCGGCTCCAGCACCTCGATCAGGAACGGGAACGACTTCGCCTGCTTGTCGGCGGCGGGATCGTTCACGCGCACCTCGTATTGCACCAGCCCCGGCTTGTCGTGCGAAATCGCGAACGCCGTCTCGCGTATCTGCTCCTCCTCGTTGAACGCCACCGTCGTGCCGCGCTGCTTGCGGCCGTCGCGCCACAACTCCACCGGCACCGTCCGCCCGCTCATCCCGGAGCCGCCGATGCTCGCGCGAATCTCCGTGTCCCAGCCCACCACCACCCGCTGCGGGTAGTCCATGTTCGCGATCGTCACCCGGCGCTCACGCGGCTTCGGCTTGAACGCCTTCTCCAGCTCGAACGCATAGACCGGCACGCCCGCCGGGACGCTCGCCGCCGCCTTGTCGCCGAGGATCGTGTCGAGGCCGTCGCTGAGCAACAGCACCCCGGCCACCGGCTGGCCGCGCAGATGCTCCTGCACCTTCATCACCGCGCCCAGCACGTCCGTGCGGCTGCCGGCGAACTTCAACTCCTGCGCCTCCTGCGGCTGCTCCTTCGTGTCGGTGTCGAACACAAACGTCCGCACGTCGAAATCGCCCCGCGCCTGCTGCATCGCCGGCGACTTCAGGAACTCCCGCGCCCGCTCCGCCCGCGTCGGCTGCTTCTCGTCCGGCCGGTCCGTCATGCTCTCCGAGGTGTCAATCATCACCGCTAGCTGCGTCCGCAGCGCCGAGACCTCGTCGTGCCGTTGCTGCGGCTGGAGCATCACCACCAGCAACGTCAACAGCGCGCCCGTCCGCAGCGACCAGAGCAGCAGGATCTTCGGCTTCGACCGCAACCCGTAGAAAAAGCTCCACCCGATCACCACCACCAGCGCGGCGACAATGCCCACCAGCCACGGCCAGCTCAGTATCGGCGTGAGGAAGAAATCTTTCATCCTAAACCCGGCGTTTCAATTCGCCGCGAGTCTAGTTTCTATCCCCGCCCCCGTCCAGCGTGCGGTGGATGACGAGCCAGCCGCCGCAGTCGCGGAGCGACGGCAGAGAGTAGCCCACGGCTTCAGCCGTGGGAACGGTCAGGGTAGAATCCGCCAAGCCCCGGACGGGGCGAAAGAAATGCGCGGCATGTTCTGTCGCCCCGTCCGGGGCTTCGGGGAATCGTTGACGTTCGTTTCCCACGGCTGAAGCCGTGGGCTATTGTCTGACGCCACTTCGTGGCTGGGGGACGAGATGATTGCATTTCGTGCATTCCGTGGTTGTTCCCATCTTCATCACCGTTGGACACATTCAGGACGCCGTTGTTGTTCCGGAGGGCGCGGGGGATGGCCGGGTCGCTGGTGGGCCGGTTTCCGGGCGGGACGGCGGCGGAAAGCCGCATTTTGTGGGAAAAACGCGGATTTCGGGTGTCTCGCCGCTGCGGACAGGCATATCGCGGGGCCGTGGAGTCGTCTTGGCGGAGCGTTTAGACACTTGGGCGCGCGGCGAGGCATCTCGGCGGAGCGTTTGGATGTCTTGGCGAATCGTTTAGTCATCTCGCGAGCGCGTTTAGGGACTTGGCGGGCCGCCAAGTCGTCTTGGCGGATCGTTAAGATGCCTCGGCGCATCGGCGATATGCCTGTCGGCACGCGCGAGACACCCATCGGCGGCGGCCATCCACCCGTCCGTAGCGGCCATACGCCCGCCGTCAACAGCCAGGCACCCGGCGGCAGCCGCCATATACCTGTCGGCGGCGGCCATGCATCTGTCGGCGGCGCCGATATGCCTGGCGACGGCCGCGATATGGTTGGCGACGATGCCGGGATGCCTGGCGGCAGCGACGATATGGCTGACGGCAACGGCCATATTCCCAGCGGCGGCGTATAGGTGCCTGTCTTGGCCCGGCGGATGCCCGTGGTCCGCGCCAACGACACCGGCGAGTGGAGCGACATCGCCCTCTGCATGGTGCCGTAAAGAATCGCGATCGGGCGAAAGAGCCGGGGCCAACGCTTCGGCTCTTTCCATGCGCGGCGCCGCCTGGGTGGATCGCGGCCTCCGGACGCGATGCTTCATCCGCGCAACATCCAGCGCGCCCGGAGGTCGCGCTCCACCCTCGCGCAAATTGTTCTGGACGGGGCGAAAGCCAGGTTCCAAACTCCACCGTGTCGTCTTACAACACGTCAAAGAGGTCGCCGAATGACTGTTAGGATCTCAGCAACCCGAATATGAAAACAAACACAATCGCCACAATTGTTCTCGTAGGCATCATAGCTTTCAGCTTGGCCGCCTGTTCAAAATCCGACCCACCTCTGGACCGAGCAAGAGCGGCGTCTATTCTTGAATCACAGCCTTGGGGCACAGAACAAGCGGTCCAGTTCTCTAGAGAACAAATGTCAAGCGGTGTGACCGCGGGTCTTTGGACTTTCAAGCCTGCTCACGACGGCGGACCCCTTAATAGCACCTATGCATTCTGGGAACCGACGGCCGAGGGGAAAAAGTTGGGGCTCGATTTCATGGTGGATCAAGTTGGGAACGGCCAACCAGTTGGTAGGCTTAAGCCGGGATTCTCAGTGTCCGTGAGAGTCACAGGATTGTCTGCTGATGCCAGCGGTGCAGCAGGCCGTAGCCATGTCGAAGCGACGGTAGCGGCGAAGATCGCGCATCCTTGTTTTTCAACCGGTGTGCCCTTTTGGGTAAATGGGAAAGTGGATGTGCCGATTGGTTTTACATTTGCTCTATTTGATGACGGTTGGCGCGTCGTGCGGTAGCGAGGATTGTGTTTGCTGCCTAACAAAATCGGTCGAGCGAACGGGAGCCAGCCGTTGACGCGCAGGATTCAGTTCCAAGGCATCCTGCGGCTGGCTCCCGTCGTTCACCTCTATCTTTAAGTTTGCTCACTCCCTCATGCCGCCTCGGCGTCGGTTCCACCGGCGCGGAAGGGTTGGAAGAGGCGGCGTTTGTTGAGGCGACCGGTGCGGATGTGGGTCTCCTCGGCTTGGGAACGGCTGGCGGCCAGGAGGTTGGCGATGAGGGATTCCACCGCAAAGACGAGCAGGGCCAGCAGGAGGATGGAGGGCCAGAGTTTGGTGAGGCCGCGGTTCTGCTCGAGCCATTGTTTGAGGGGGTCGAGGCCGGTGACGAGGTCGTGGCTGGTGTCGCGCGGGATGATGCGGTCGAGCTGCGGCGGGGTGACGGGGGTGAGCCGGGATTCGACGGGCGGGACGTTGACGACGAACTGTTGGACGACGCCCTCGGTGGCGGCGGTGACGGTGTAGAAGCCGGTGCGCTCGGCGCGGGCCAGCAGGGTGGCGTGTTCGCCGGCGGGCAGGTTGACGGTGGTGTTGTCGGGCAGAGTGACGGTGAGGGCCTGGTCGCGCGGGATGGCGGGCGTGCCGGGCACGGGGTCGCCGACGTGGAAGGTGGATTGCCGCGCGACCTGTTCGGCGGACCAACGCGCGATTTGCTGGACGAGGGGCAGGAAGGCCGGCGACAACGGCAGGTCGCCCCACGTGCGGTCGGCGGAGGCGTTGACGATGAGGACCCGGCCCTGGCCGCGTTCGCCGGCGATGAGGAACGGATACTGGCCGGCCATGAGGATGAGGACGCGGGCGTCCTTGGCGAGGTCCCAGTCGAACATCTTCTGCTGCGGGATGGGCGGGAACGGCATTTCGGAACCCCACGCGTTGGCAAAGAGCGGATGGTTCGGGTCGGTGACGCGCGTGGCGATGCGGTTGGCGGGCAGGTCGTAGCGCTTGGTCGGCTTGGCGGGCAGGAAGTCGAGCCGCTTGAGCTGGTCAATGCTGGACTGGTCGCCGACGAAGAGCGCGACGGTGCGGCCGGTGTCGAGGTAGCGGTTGAGCCGCACGACGGCGCGGTCGCTGAAGCGCGGCAGGTCGGCGAGGAAGACGATGGAGTAGGGTTCGAGCGGCTTGTCGTCGAGTTCGTTCGAGGAGATGACGTTCACGGAGCTGGCGGCGGTGGCGGCGTCGAGGCCGACGGCGAGGGCTTTCTTCAGGAAGAAGCCCGACTGCATCCGCTCCTCGCCGCCCTGTTGCGCCTGGACGACGAGGACGCGCGGCGGTTTATAGACGGGCAGCGCGAAGTAAAACCTGTCGTCGCCGGGCAGGTTGTCGCCTTGGAGCTTGCCGTAGCCTTGCAGCGCGCGACTCAACACCGCCGGCGCTGTGAACTCGAACTGCACGTCCACCGCGGAGTTGGCGTCCACGTCCACGGGCCGTTGCGCGACGCGCTCCTCGCCGAGCCGGATCTCCAGCAGGTCGTGGAGCGGCGCGGCGGCGCTGTTCTCTACCGTCGCGACGCCGCGCACCAGCGAGCCGCCGGTGGCGAACTGCGAGCGGAAAGCGATGCTCTTGACGGAGCCGTTGACCGACGCGAGTTCGTCGGTGCGGACGATGATGAGCTTCGGGCTTTTCGTGTTCCAGTCCTGGTTGAAGACGGACTTCGGCTCGAACCGCCAGCCGGTCTCCTGGTTGTCGGTGATCAGGAAGACGAGGCGGATGCCTTTCTCGGACTTCAGCACGATACGCCGCGCCTCGCGGAAGCCAGCGGAGAAATCCGTCCGCGCCTCGGTCGCTTGGAGCGATTGCACGGCTTGCCGCGCCATCTCGTGTTTCACCGTCGGCTCGGCGATGAGATTGTCGGCGTGGTCGCTGACGGCGATGACCGCGACCTCGTCGTCGGGCTTGAGGTCGTCGAGGATCGCCATTGCCTGCCGCTTGGCCAGTTCCAGTCGCGTCTGCTCGCCGGCGCGGTAGGCCATGCTGAGGGAGTTGTCAATCATCAGCACCACTGTGCGCGGGACGTTGCCGCCGAGGTAGCGCGACGCCTTCGCCGAGATGACCGGCCGCGCCGCGGCGAGGATGAGCAGCGCAAAGATGAGGCAGCGCAGGAAGAGCAGCAGCAGGTTCTCGATGCGCGAGCGGCGGGTGGTTTTCGCCGAGATCGCCTTCAGGAACCGCAGCGTGCTGAACGGAATCTGCACGACGCGGCGGCGCTGGAGCAGATGGATGATGACCGGCGCGGCCACCGAGAGCAGTCCCCAGAGCATCCACGGCGACTGGAAGCTTCCGAGAATGGTTTGGAAGATGGCGCTCATCAGAGGGACATCTGCCGGCGTTCGATGAGGTATTGGTGCACGAAGTCCTCGAAGGTCTGCTTCGTGGAGCAGAGGCGGTAGTCCACGTTGAGCACCTGGCAACGCTCGCGGGTGTGGTTGACGAACTCCTGCAACGCGCCCTTGTAGGCGAGCTGCGCCGCGCGCGGGTCCAGCTCGATCCGCTCGTCCGTCTCCATGTCAATGAACTCCGCCACGCGGTCCACGTCGAGTTCCAGTTCCATCGGGTCGAGGATCTGCATCACGATCACGTCGTGCATCTTCTTCTTGAAGTGGGCGATGGCGTTGAACACCTCCTCCGGGTCGTCGAAGAGGTCGCTCAGGATCACGATGAGCGCGCGGCGGCGGATCATCTCGGCGAGGCTGTGCAGCGCGTAGCCGGTCTTGGTCTGGCCGCGCGGGCGATTTTCCGCGAGCCGCTCGGCGACCGTCCGCAGGTGCCGCGTGCCGGTGCGCGCCGGGACGTGCTGGCGGATTTCGCTGTCGTAGATCGTCAGCCCCAGCGCGTCCTGCTGCCGCGTGGTGATGTAGGCCAGCGCGGCGGCGACGCGGCAGGCGTAATCGTATTTCGGCGGCCGTTTGCCCGACTGGAACGCCATCGAGCCGGAGCTGTCTATGATGACCTGCACGCGGAGGCTGGTCTCCTCCTCAAACTGCTTGATGTAGTAGCGGTCCGTGCGGCCGAGCACCTTCCAGTCAATGTAGCGGAGGTTGTCGCCCTTGACGTATTGGCGGTAGTCGGCGAACTCGACGCTGGAGCCTTTGAGCGGGCTTTTGTGCATGCCGCTGCGCGAACTCTCCACCACCGACCGCGCCCGCAGCACAAACGTGTCGAGCTTGCTCATTTCCTGCGGCGTCAGGAAGTCGGTGATGGCGCTGCCGTGTTCCATGATCAAAAGTTGACGGTGAAGAACTGGTCCAGCGCGGCCATCAGCGCCCAGTGGTCGCCAACGAACACCAGCATGTTGCCGCCGACCGAACCGCCAGGCTGCAGCGTCGCCACCAAAGCGTCGTTGCCGGCGGAACGAAAATCCAGCGCCGTGCCGCTGCCGATGCTGCGCGTCGAAATCTTCCACGCCGTCACCGGCGGCACGCGCTTACGAATCGCGTCCTTGAATGTTGCAAGCTGCGGAAACCGCGTCGGGCCGATCTGGTAGCGCTGGTTGATGTGCCGCTTCAGGCCGCCGGGCGTCACTGGCTTGTAAACCCACGGCTGGCCCCACGGATCCTTCTGCGCCGCCGCCGGAATGTCCTTCATCACTGCGTCGAGCGACAGCGGGAAGGCAACGCTGTTGCGATAGTAGCCGAGCAGCGCCGCGTCAATCTCCTGCATCTGCGCCCGCGCCAGCCAGACCCGCGACAGCTCGCGGACAGCGCTCACCACCGCATCATCGCCGTCCTGCCGCGCGCTCCGTTCCAGTTCCGCGCGCCAAGCCGCCTGCGGCGTGCCGGAAATCATCTGCCAGTAAAGTTTCTGGAACCGCAGCGCCGGGAGAAGCGTCTTCGGCAGGCTCTTGACCGCGGTGTCGAGCGCATCGAGTTGAAACTTCAACGTCGCCTCATTCAGCTGCTGCGTCTGCGCCGGCCAGACCTCCGCGGCCGTCGCCACTCCCGCCGAAACCATCCAGATTCCCGCCAGCGTCTTGAGTAATCGGTTTTGAACGACGTTCATGCCTGAGGAGTCATGCTAGCGCAGCCGCCAAACTAATCCAGCCGTTTCCGAAATCGCGGTCGGTTTCAGAAGGTGTAGCTCGTATAGACCGCGCAACGCAGCGCGTCTCCGTAGAGTCCGTCCGCCCAATACCTGGAGAGCCGGCAGCCGATCTCCCACTTCTCGGACACCGGCTTCACCTTCCAGATGAATCCAAGGTCGAGTTCGTTGCCGTAGTGAATGCGGTCGTTCGCGGAGTGGTAATCGTAGAGCACGACGCTGTAGGTTAGGCCTTCGACCGGACTGACGGGGCCGGTTACGCTCAAGTAGTCGGCCTCCAAACCGTGGCTATTGCCGAGGCTGGGAGTGATGGCAAACAGCTCCGTCCTGCCGTTGAACGGATGCGCCAGGGGGGACGAGAGTTTGTCCGTGACGCTGCGTCCGCCCAGCCACGCGACGCCGCCCTTGAAGGTGTGGCCCTTGAACGCGAATCCCAATTCCCCCAGCCAGTAGTTCGCGTCCACATAGTTTGGGTTCTCGCCGAAGTCCCGCTGGTTGGCGAACTCCGCCGTGTAGCAGAGCGCCCAGTCCGCATCGAGTTTCCACGGACCTTCGCATCGGAGGCCGAGCGTGCGCGTGGAACTGGTGAAGAACTGCGACTGCTGATAATCGAGCAGCAACCCGTAAGCCGAGACGTTCAGCACGTCCTTCTGTCTCCAACGCACGTCGTAGAGGTGCGAGTTCATGGTCGGCTGACCATCGCTGGCGTCTTCACCCATCACACGATGCACCCGGTCAATGTAGGCGTAGGTCAGCGCGAAGCCGAGCGGCAGGTCGAGATTGAGATGGGCCGTGTCGCAGCTCTCGTGATTCTGGCGCCAGTAGGAGATACTGAGAAACCGCCCGTCGTTGAGCATAACCTCCAGCCGCCCCAACGTGAGCACGGCGCGGAGATCGTCCCCGGCGCATTTATATCGCACCCAACCCTGGTTCAACTCGCTGCCCAGCGGATCGAGAATGGCGGGGTAGTCGGGTTTGTTCTGCGACGGCACTGTGGCGATGCTGTAGTCGTCGAGTCCCAACGCATACACGCCCTCGAACTCGCCGAAAGCCGAGAAGCCATAGAGCGTCGGCGTCTCGTAGCCGACCGCCAGCCGCATGGTCGAGGCTTGCGCCGTATGCGTGAAAGCCGGCTCGTCGCGTTCGAAGGCTTCGTAGCGATAGCGGGCTGAGGCCGAGAGATTTCCCTTCTTGAGAAACGAAACCACTTCCGACACGGCCGACGTATTTTCCGTGCCAGCCGGGACAGTGAGAGTGCCATTCTCCGCCGCCAGCAAGTCGCTCGCAGAAAACAAAACCGCGACCGCGACGACAAAGCTGGTCGGTTGGGTCATGGTGTGAATGAGATCTAGTCCAAGCGTTTGCGAAACCGCAGCAACACGACCGTCATCATCACGCAGAAGAACGCCGCCAGCGGCCAGAGGTCGCGGCCGATCTCGGACAGCGTCGCGCCGCGCAGCAGGATGCCGCGGGACATGCGGTTGAAATGAGTCAGCGGCAGCAGTTCACCGATCCATTGCGCCGGCACGGGCATGCCATCGAACGGGAACATGAAACCGGAGAGCAGGATGCTTGGCAGGAAGAAGAAGAAGGTCATCTGCATCGCTTGGAACTGGTTTTGGGCGAAAGTCGAGTTCAACAAGCCCATCGTCAGGTTGGCTGTGATGAACGCCAAGCCGGCGAGATAGAGATGCAGCAGCGAACCTCGGACGGGGACGCCAAACATGAGATGGCCGAGGAAGAGAATCAGCGACATCTGCACGAGGCCGACGCCGATATACGGCACGATTTTCCCGACCATCAGTTCGACGGTTTTCACCGGCGTTGTGATGAGCATTTCCAGCGTGCCCCGCTCGCGCTCGCGCACGATGGCCACGGCAGTCATTAACACCATCGTCATCGTCAGGATGACTCCGAGCAGCCCCGGCACAATCGAGACGGCCGAGATGCGCTCAGGGTTGTAGTCGAGCCGAATCTCGAACGCGGTGACGGGGTTGATGGGGAATTGTTGTGTTGCCGCCGTGGCCGCAACGGCGGCGGCATGAAACCGCTCGTCTGTATCGGTGGCGCGTGACGTGGCTAGCGCCTTGGTGCCGGGAATCCGCAGTCCGGCGACTTGCACAGCAGCTTGGCCGACAATCGGGTCGCTGCCGTCCACGAGCAATTGCGCGGGCCGGTCTTCGCCGCGTTCGAGCCGGCGCGCATAATCGTAAGGGATGACGATGCCGACGGAGATGCGGCCTTCTTTGATCCACTGCTCCAGTTGCCTTGGGCCGGATGCGTGGCCGATGATATCCACGACTTGTGTTTCCCGGACCATGGCGATCAGTTCGCGAGAGAGGTCGGTGCGGGAGTCGTCGCTGACGGCGGCGCGCAGGTGGCGCACGTCGGTGTTGATGGCGTAGCCGAAGATGGTGAGCTGGATGATTGGGATGCCGACGATCATGCCGAACGTCAGCCGGTCCCGCACAAGCTGGCGGAATTCCTTGCGAACAATGGCGAAAAATCGGCGGAGGCTGTTCATGCGGCCTCCTTGTGCTGTGCCTTGCACCGGGCAACGGTGACCGCCACAAAAACATCTTCGAGGCCGGGCCGGGCTGGATGAACCCGGCCGATGAGGTTCGCGTCGCGCATCGCTCGCGTCACCAACTCGACCGGAGCGGCTGCGTCCTCAGCCACGAGCACATGGAGTTGCGTGCCGAGCTGGGCGACGCTGAGAACGCCCGCGGCGCGATGCAACGCGGTCTGCGCCTCGCGCGGCGTGTCGGTTTCCACCTCAACAACGCGGTTTCCGAGCCGGGCGATCTGTTCGCGCGGCGGGCCGCTGCCAACCAATTGGCCGTAGTCGAGGATGGAAAGGCTGTGGCAACGCTCGGCTTCGTCCATGTAGTGCGTGCTGACCAGGATCGTCGTGCCGCGGTCGCAGATGTCGAAGAGGTTCTCCCAGAAATCGCGCCGGTTCTGCGGGTCCACCGCCGAGGTCGGCTCGTCGAGGAAAAGCAGGTCCGGCTCGTGGATGAGCGCGGCGGCCAGCGCGAGCCGCTGCTTCTCGCCGCCGGAAAGCGTGCCGACGCGCTGGCCGCAGCGGTCCTTGAGCCGATAGGTCGCCAGCAGTTCGTCAATCTTCTCGCGTCGTTTCCGGGCGGGCACGCCCTGCACCTCGCCGACAAACTGGAGATTCTCCAACACCGTCAGGTCTTCGTAGAGCGAGAACCGCTGCGTCATGTAGCCGATGCGGCGGCGGATCGCCTCGGCCTTGTGCGCGATGTCCATGCCCAGCACGCTCGCCGTGCCCGCGCTCGGTCGGAGCAGGCCGCAAAACATGCGCAGCGTCGTGGTCTTGCCGGAACCGTTGGGGCCGAGGAATCCGTGGATCGTGCCGGTCGAGACGGCGAGGTCGAGCCGGTCCACCGCCGTCAGCGAGCCGAAGCGGCGCGTGAGGCCGTGGGCCTCGATGGCGAGGGCGGATGGCAAGGAATCCGTCATCTTGGTAGCCCGCCACTCCGTGGCGGGATTGAAATCTCCGATTCCGCCACGGAGTGGCGGGCTACCCAGTGCACATATTCGCCCGGGCGCAGTCTGGCCTTTGCAGGATTTGCAGCGATATACCGTTGAAACTTGGCCAACTGCGCCGCATCTCGCACCAGATGGTCGTAGCTCTCGGTCTGCCAGAAGTGCCCGTGCCGGCCCATCAACCGATTGATTTCCGTCGCCGTAAATTTTTTCCACGACCGACACTGCTGTTGCAATGCTCCCTGTTCACCGAAAAGCCGGACCAGCACGTGAACATGATTCGGCATAACCACAAAATCTCCAAGGCAGTAACGTTCCCCATCGAAATGATGGAAGCTATTGGCCACAATTGCCGCCACAGGTGGTTGTCGCAAGAGACACTCGCCATGACCATCATCGAGGCACTCGTGAAAGCGTTTGGAGAAAGTCTGGTGAAACTCGTGCTGCTGAACTTCGGACAAATGTTGAAGCTCAAGCTGCCAATCTTCGTTATTGGGATCAATGCCGTGTTGCCGAAGCCAGACCTGCCGGTCGTGCTGCCAAAGTCCGACAAGTGTGGCAGGCAGCGAATCAATGGTTCGAAAGGTGATGAAATAACAGGCCCCCGATTGTTCCCAGTGCGGCAGGTTGCGTTGAGTGATCTCGATCTTCCGCGTTGGGTCGAGGAAGCTGAAGGGCGGATCAGCGGTTGAATGCATCTTGGTAACCCACCACTCCGTGGCGGGAGTTCTTGATTGAAAATCTTCTTTTTTATCCCGCCACGGAGTGGCGGGTTACCTAGGTATCCTCACTTCGCACGGCACGCCGACGGACAGTTCGCGCGCCTCCGGCTCAATGAGGTCCACTTTGGCCGCGAACGACAGCCGGCCACGTTCGCGATCTGTCAGCGCGTAGAACGGCGTGAAGGCCGCGTCGCTGGAAACCGTTCGCACACGTCCCTTGAACTCCCGTGCGATGCCGTCCACCTTCACCATGGCTGCGATGCCTGGCACGATCTTCGCCTTGGCGCGCTCCGGCACGAACACGCGCGCAAAAGTCCGGTCGGTCGCGCGCAAAGTGGCCACGCTCACGCCTTGCAGCACACGCTCGCCGGCGCGAAACGGCAGTGTCACGACGCCACATTCGCACGGCGCGACCAACGAAAGCTGGCTCTGCCGCACCTGCGCCTCGCGCAGCCGCGCCCCGGCTGCCTCGAACGCCGCGCGTTGGGCGCGGATGTCCTCGCCGCGCGCGCCGGTTTCAAACTGTCGGAGGTTCTCCGCCGCCTTGCGCTTGTCCGCTTCGGCGGCGTCGAGGGTGGACTTCGCCGTATCGAGGGTCGCCTGCGGTTGGATGACTTGTGCCACCAGTGTCTTGGCGCGTTGGAATTCGATGGCGGCGATTTCGGCGCGGGCAACGGCGGCTTGGTAGGCGGCACGCGATTGCGCGACCTCCTCCGAGCGGAAACCGGCCTCCAGTTCGTCGAGCTTGGCTTTCTCGACGTCGCGCGTGTGACCCAGCGCGGCAATCTCTTCCTTGAGCCGCGTGTCGTCGAGTCGGGCGACGACCGTTCCCGCTTTCACCGTCTGGCCTTCCTGCACCGGCAGTTCCGCCAGAAGCTCCGTCACCGGCGCGAGCATCTCCAACCGGTCGCGCTCGACGGTGCCGACCATGACGACGGCGTTATCCTGGGCACGAGGTTTGCACCCGGCTGCAAGAACCAACGCCAGGAGGCTGAGAGCGGCGAGATGGCGGCGAGCCGTCATGGGGGAAGTGTTTTTCAACCACCCCTCAAAGTCAAGGAGCGAGCCGTGCATCATCAAAACCGCGCGTGCCGGAAACGCCCGCGTCTGCTACATTCCGCCCATGAACGCCGAGCCGAGCAACGCGAATCCTTTGCGCGAAGCCATGCCGCGCGCCGCCGCGCCGGAGCCTTGCGTTGTCGTGCTGTTCGGCGCGACCGGCGATCTCACGAGCCGCAAGCTGGTGCCGGCGCTTTACAACCTCGCGCGCGAAGGCATGTTGCTTGCCGGGCTTTCGGTCCTCGGCTTCGCGCGCCGGCCGAAAACGGACGAGCAGTTCCGCGCCGACATGCTTGCCGCGGTCAACAAGCACTCGCGGCTGAAGCCGGCGCTGCCGGAGGTGTGGAAGGATTTCGGCAAGGCCATCGGCTATCACGTTGGCAATCTCGACGACCTAGCCGCCTACGCGTCGTTGAAGCAGCGGCTCGAGGATGCGGACCGCCAGCGCGGCACGCGGGGCAACCGGTTGTTCTACCTCGCCACGTCACCGGAGTATTTCCCGGTCATCATCAAGAACCTTGGCGCGGCGGGCCTCATCGCCGATCCGGCGGCGGCACATCCGTGGACGCGCGTGGTGATCGAGAAACCGTTCGGCAACGATCTCGCCTCGGCGCTGGCGCTGAACCGCTCGGCGTCGGCGGTGCTGGATGAACGACAGATTTACCGGATAGACCACTACCTCGGCAAGGAAACGGTCCAGAACATTCTCGCGCTGCGGTTCGCCAACGCCATCTTCGAGCCGCTCTGGAACCAGAAGTATATCGAGCACATCCAGATCACCGCCGCCGAGGAGTTGGGCATGGAAGGCCGGCGCGGCGCTTACTACGACACCGCCGGTGCCATCCGCGACGTGATGCAGAACCACATCATGCAACTGCTCGCGCTGGTGGCGATGGAGCCGCCCGTGGCAATGGAAGCCGACGCGATCCGCGACGAAAAAGCCAAGGTGTTACGCGCGCTGCGGCCGCTCTCGTCGGACGAGGTCGCGGCGCAAGTCGTGCGCGGCCAATACGGCCCCGGCACGCTTCTCGGCAAGGCCGTGAGAGGTTACCGCGAGGAAGAAGCCGTCCCGCCCGGCTCCGTGACCGAGACCTACGTCGCCGCGCGACTGCGACTCGACACTTGGCGTTGGGCCGGCGTGCCGTTCTTCGTGCGTGTCGGCAAACGGCTGCCAAAGCGCGTCACAGAAATCGCCATCCAGTTCAAGACCGCACCGACGCGCCTCTTTGCCGGCGAGGGCGACGCGGGCCGCGCGCCGAACGCAAACCTGCTCGCGCTGCGCATCCAGCCCGACGAAGGCATTTCGCTGGCGTTCGAGGCGAAGGCGCCGGGTATGCGTGTGCGGTTGCAGCCGGTGAAGATGGACTTCCGCTACGGCTCGTCGTTCGGCCAGCAGCCAGCGGAGGCTTACGAGCGGCTGCTGCTGGACGCGATGCTCGGCGACTCAACTCTTTATACGCGCGCCGACGAAGTGGAGCACGCGTGGCGGTTCGTGGACTCGATCATCGCCGCGTGGCGGCAAACGCCGCCGCCGAAGTTCCCGAACTACGCCGCTGGCACCTGGGGTCCGGAGGAAGCGGACCGGCTGATGGAAGGAACTGGCGCGAAATGGCGAAGACTGTGAGCGAGGAAGTTAAGAGTGAAGAATTGGAGGACGGTAAGTCTCCAACTCTTCACTCTTAACTCTTCACTGGAACTCATGTCGTCAACGAACACTCATTCGGTGGAACAGTTCCTCGCCGGCATTCCCGTGCCGGTGGAACCAGCGGCCATTGAGCGCGAACTGGCAGCGCTCTGGAAGCCTGCGTCCGAACAGACGAGCGCTGGCGCCAGCGCCGCTGTCACGCGCGTTTGTCTCGCCAACCTCCTTGTCATCGGCGACACCAGCAACAACGCGTGGCACGCCGACGCGCTCCAGAAGATCAGCGCCCGTTTTCCCTGCCGCATCCTGTGGGCGCAACTCGATCCGGTCAGCGCCGACACCACGCTCACCGCCGATGTCACGGCGCTTTGCCATTTGCCATCGCCGGGCAACCCTCAGGTTTGCAGCGAACTCATCACGTTGCACACCGGCCGCGGCGGCGCGGGCAAGCTGCCGGGCGCGGTGTTGCCGCTGCTGGAGCCGGACCTGCCGGTGGTGTTGTGGTGGGCGATGCCGGCGGACACCGAGACGACGCTGTTCGACGCGCTGAGCGAACTAGCCGACCGCGTGATCGTCCACGCCGAGCCGCTGGCCAGCCCGGCGCTGCGGACACTCCGCGCTGTTCCGAGCTTGCGGTTGTGTCTGCGCGAGCACGCCGCCGACAAGGCCACAGTGATGGTCTGGCACACCATGAGCCACTGGCGGGAATTGACTGCGCAGTTTTTCGATCCGCCGCAACTCCGCGATGCGTTGCGCGGCATCGAGACGGTGACGGTGCGTTACGCGACGCCAACCGGCGAGCCGACGGCGGCGCTGCCTGCTGCGCTCTACGCCGGCTGGCTGGCCGGGCAGTTGCAGTGGAAGCCCGCCGCCCGCAAGCCTGCGCCGGACGGCGTTCGCGCGGCATTCATCAACGCCGCGTCGCGCAACGTGAACGTGGAACTGCTCGCGCAGGCTGCGGACAACCTCGCGCCGGGGCGGTTGACGACGGTGGACATCACGGCGGCGACCGCGTCGGGGCAGGCGTCGTTCCATCTCGCGCGCGTTGTCGGCGAGCGCACGGAGATCCGAAAGACGCTCTGCCTCAGCGAAGAATGCACACTGCTGAAGTCACTGCCGCTCGCCGAACGCGACGAGGCGACGCTGCTCGGCGCGGCGATCGAGTCGCAGTCCGCCTCGCGCGTTTTCCCGCGCGCCGCGAAGACGGCGTTGTGGTTGCTCGGAGAAACAATATGAAGACCATCTCGCTCCTCTGCCTGCTTGTGTTGACGCCGCTGCTCGCAGCGGAACCGCGCCGGCCCGCGCCGGCCAAACCAGCCGCAGTCTCCACCTCGTCGCTGGCCGACCTCGTCCGGGAGTTCGAGGCGGATGACAACAACGCCTCCAGCTTCTACGATCTGCCGCGGTCGGTGGTTCGCTCCGACCGGCTGGAAAAACTTTATGCGGCCTGGCAGGCGCGGCTGGCGGCGGTGGATTTCGACGCGCTCGACCAATCGGGCCGCGTGGATTACCTGCTGCTGCGCAACGCGCTTGGACAATCGTTGGCCGAGATCGCGCGTGAACGCGGACGCGTGACTGAGATGGACCATCTGCTGACGTTCCGCGGCATCGTTCACGAACTGGAGCAGAGCCGCTGGCGCGGCGAGCCGGCGAATGCACAGTCGGCGGCGGCGAAGGTCAACGAGCTGACGAAACAGGCGAAGCAACTCAAGGAGCGCGTCGAGAAAGGCGTCAAGGCGAGGGCTGCGGAGAAGTCAGCGAAGGCTGAGCCGGTGAAGGAGAAGAAGAGCGACGGCGCGGCGGCGATCACCGTCTCGGCGACGCTGGCCCGGCGCGCAGCGGCGGCGGTGACGGAGTTACGCAGCGCGTTGAAGAAGTGGTTCGGCTTCTATGACGGCTACCAGCCGGATTTCCAGTGGTGGGTGAAAAAGCCTTACGAGGAAGCCGACAAACAGTTGGAGGACTACGCCAAGTTCCTTCGCGAGGAAGTCGCCGGCCTCAAGGGCAAGGACGAGGATCCGCTTGTCGGCGATCCCATCGGCGCGGACGCGGTCGCGGAGGCAATCCGGTTTGAGTTTCTGCCTTACACGGCGGAGGAGTTGATCGCCATCGGCGAGCGCGAGATGGCGCGGGGCGAGCGCGAGATGAAGGTTGCCGCGCGGCAGATGGGCTGCGGCGATGACTGGAAGGCCGCGCTGGCGAAGGTGAAGGCAGACTTCGTTCCACCCGGCCAGCAGGATGACTTCATCGGAAAAACCGCCCGCGAAGCCATCGCATTCGTAAAGAAGCACAAGTTCGTGACCGTGCCGCCGCTCTGCGAGGAGACGTGGCGGCTGACGATGATGTCGCCGGAGACGATGAAGACGATCCCTTACGCGGCCTACGGCGGGCAGAACATGATGGTGGCCTACGCGAAGGACGAGATGAAGCAGGAGGACAAGTTGATGGTCATGCGTGGCAACAATTGTTCGTTCTCGCATCTGACCACCGCGCATGAGTTGATTCCCGGCCATCACCTGCAAAACTTCCAGGCGGCGCGCCACAACCAGCATCGCCGCGTGTTCAGCACGCCGTTTTACGTCGAGGGCTGGGCACTCTACTGCGAACTGCGGCTGTGGGACCTTGGCTGGGCGCGCACGCCGCAGGAGCGCATCGGCATGCTCTTTTGGCGCATGAACCGCGCTGCGCGGATCATCGTCAGTCTCAAGTTCCACCTCGGTCAAATGAAGCCCGCCGAGATGGTGGACTTCCTCGTCAACCGCGTCGGCCACGAGAAGCTCGGCGCCACGAGCGAAGTGCGGCGGTTCATCATCGCGCCACCGCTCTACCAGGCCGGCTACCTCCTCGGCGGCCTGCAAATCAAGGCGCTCCACGACGAACGGGTCCGCCCCGGCAGGATGACCGAGCAGCAGTTCAACGACGCCGTGCTGACGGAGAACGCGATGCCGATCGAGTTGCTGCGCGCCGCGCTGCTGAAGCTGCCGCTCGCGCGCGACACGCAGCCGTCGTGGAAATTCGCCGGCGAAAACCCGGCCGCGGGAAAACAGGAGAAGCCATGAAACGATTCGGTTGGGTCATCGGGCTGCGCCCGGAGAAGGTGGACGAATACAAAAGCCTGCACGCCGCCGTTTGGCCGGACGTGCTGAAGATGATCAAGGCGTGCAACATCCAGAACTACTCGATCTACCTCCGCCGCCTCGACGACGGTAAGCCTTACCTTTTCAGCTATCTCGAATACACCGGCACCGACTTCGCTGCTGACATGGCGAAGATGGCTGCCGACTCGGTGACGCAGCGTTGGTGGAGCTTCTGCAAACCATGCCAAGCCCCGCTCGCCAGCCGCCTCGAAGGCGAATGGTGGTCCGATATGGAAGAAGTCTTCCACGTGGACTGAAGATGTCCACGCATTGGCGGTGTCACGGCTGCGGCGTCGGGTAAACCAGCGCCTGCTCGCGGCCTTCCAGCACAGCGACGACACGCTCCAGGATACGCTTCGGGTATTGGCCTTCCGTGCTTTGACCTTTCCCTTTCCCCTTCCCTTTTCCTTTCGGCAGTGCAGCGAGTGACTGCTTCAGCGCCGGCAGCGCGGGCCGTGCGCTCTCGCCAAGACGGTCGAGGACGTTTGCCGCTTGCAGTGCGAAGAACGGCGCGTCCGCATTCGTCACCCAACGCTCCAGCACCGGCAGCGCCGTGTCGGTCTTGCCGATGCGCGCCAGCGCCTCAGCGGCGACGACCTGCACTGCGCCGGACGCATCCTCCAGTCGTTTCCGCAATGCCGCTTCGGCGGGCGCGGCCTTCTCGCGAAGCATCGTGCAACCTTGCGCGGCCCACCAGCGAACCGGCTCGCTTGCGTCGCCGAGCGACTCGATCAGCTTCGGCAAGTTTGCCGCGTCGCGGTCGGACGCCAGCGCCGCCAGATCGAACACGTGCTCCAGTGGAAACGCGCCCGGCGCGCGCGAGGCGTCGTAGCCTTCCAGCGCAGAGCCTTCGGGCAGGAAACCGTTGTCGTTGATCTCCAGCGTGTGCCGTTTCAACGCTGCGCGCATCCGCTCCAATGTCGTGCGGTGCGCAGGATCGCCGGCGAGGTTCTTCACGCTGTCGCGGTCGGTGGTCATGTCGTAAAGCTCCTCGCTGGGCTTTGCGCCCCAGAACTGCGCGGTGGCGGGCGTGAGCTTGCCCTCGCGGGCCACGCGCGCCCACGACTGGTAGCCGCGCGCCCGGAACATGTAGTCGAGCGGTTGCACATAGGGCAGATCGGGCCGGAAATTGCGGATGTAGAGCCATCTCGAGTCCACGACCGAGCGCATCATGTCGTAGCGCTCGTCCATTCGGTCGCGTGTGCAGAAGACAAACTCGTTTGGTTTCTCCTTCGCCACCCCGGCGAACGCATGGCCCTGCATGTAGCCCGGCTTTTTCACGCCGGCCAGCGAGAGCACCGTCGGCGCGAAGTCCACAAAATGCACCGGATCCTTGATGCGCGAGCCGGGCGCGGCCGGCGCAAGGTGACGCCACTTCGGCGGAAAGTAGATGATGAGCGGGACGTGCGTGCCGCTCTCTTGCAGGAACCGCTTGCTGCGCGGCAGCACGCCGCCGTTGTCGGAGTAGTAGAAGACGATGGTGTTCTCCGCGAGGCCGGCGTCAGCGAGGTCTTTCAACTTCGCGGCAATCTGGCCGTCCATGAGCGTGATGTGGTTGTAATAGCGCGCCCAGTCGGCGCGCATCTCCGGCGTGTCGGGCTGATACGGCGGGATGCGCACGCGCGCCGGGTCCATCGGTGGGAAGTCCAGCGGCAGTTCCTTTTCCGGGAACAGACAGCTTTCGTGCGTGACCTCGTGGTTAAACACGCTGAAGAACGGCTGCCCGGCGGGCCGGTTGCGCCAGTGGGCTTTCCTGCCGCACTCGTTCCAAGCGTCCTGAACGCTGATCGGCGAGTTGTAATCGGTCTTGGCGTTGTTGGACGTGTAGTAACCCGCCTCGCGTAGCAGCGCCGGGAATCCCTTGAGCCACGACGGAATCTTACCTTGCGCGCGCATGTGCTGGCCTGGCCCGGACGAGGCCGCATACACGCCGGCGATCAAGGTGTGCCTCGACGGCGCGCAAACCGGTTGCGTGAAGCACCGCTCGAACAGCACGCCCTCGCGCGCCAGCTTGCCCAGCGTCGGCGTCCTCGCCAGCGGATCGCCGTAGCAGCCGAGGAAGACGTAGTTGTCCTCGCTGACGAGCCAGAGAATGTTCGGATGTTCCGGCTCGGCAGTGGTTGCGCGATCAGCGAGTGCCAGAGTCAGTGCGAGAGCGGAAAGAAGGATGGTTTTCATTTTGCGATGGGGTTGATCTCGGTTCTTGCCAGGGCCATTTTCGGTTTGTAGTTAATACCACCAGTTTACCGCCGTGCTCCTGAATGATGCGCCGCACGGCCTGCGGGTCAAGCCTGTGTGGATCATCGCAATGCTTCCGGATGTTGTGAGCGGCCAATCAAGTCTATTACCACGACCTCGGGCGGACAGCAAAAGCGCATCTCAGGAATGCCAGGCTCGCAGCCGAGTCCGCGCGAGACAACCAGCTTGACGCCGTGCTCGTCGAACAGGCCCGACTCCCACCGTTTGCTGAAGCGATCAAGCGTGATCAAAGCGCCGTAAAAAGGGAGCCGGACTTGGCCACCATGAGTGTGGCCAGCCAGCATGAGGTCGGTGCGCGTCTCCCACGTCTCAGGAAATCCCTCCGGATGGTGATAAAGGACAATGTTGAAGTCATCTGGCGACAAGCCTCTGAGGCTGTTGCGCATCGCTGGCTCCGCCCCCGATGGAAACCCGCTGATGGAGAGGCGAATACCGCGCACTTTACAGATTGCCGGGCGAATTCCGTTGAGGGTGATCACACCGGCTTGGCGCATGCAGTCTTTGAAGTCGCCCAAACCATCAAGGTTGCCTTCACAGGCGTATTGCGGCACGTCCCATGAACGAAGCAGTTTCACAATGATGGAGGCGACATCCGTGCGAGTCCCGAAGACATCGCCCGTGTGCAAGATGACGTCCGGATGTAACAAGCGGACGATATCCGGAAGCGTTCGCTCTCGCGGGCCGTTCTCACGCACGTGCAGGTCCGCCATATGGACCAACCGCACCCGTTGCCCCAGCGGCAGCTTGGATGTCTCAATTGCATAGGCCTTCACTGTCACTCGACGCGGTTCGAGCATGAGGCCATAAGCCATGCACAGGATTCCAATGCCTGCGAGACTCAGCAAAACACCTCCTGTCCAACTGGAGCGGAAACAGTGATCGAGCCGCGAGCGTGGCGTATCTCCATGGAATCGGTCGAGGACCCAACGAAATGCCAGCCAATAGGTGACCACAATGCCGCCCACGAACAGCCCCACCCGGATGAATTGCCACTCGACAGTCATGGCGCGTCTTGCAGTTCGCTCAACGCCACGCGCAGCACTTCCACCGCTTCCTTCTGGCGCGAGACGATGACGTAGAGGTGGCCGTCATGAATGATGCTATGGGGATAGCCGTATTCGCCGCCTTTGGCGCCGCCGGCTTTGCGCCGCTCGTAGTGAGTGTCGCCGAGGATGAAGTGGCGGTCGAAGCGCACACCGTCGCGCGAGAGCGAGAGCGCCAGCGGCGTGCGACCGCCGCCGACGGGATTGCCGATGTAGTAGAAGCGGCCGTCGGGCAGGCGACCGAAGTGGAACTTGGCGTTGGTGTCGCTGAACTCCGACTCGACGGGCGTGGACCACGTCGCACCGTTGTCGCGGCTTTCGGTGAGCCAGAGACGACGCGTGTTCTGCTTGGCGGCATTTCGCAATAGCATGTGCAGAACACCGTCGTCGGTCTGGTAGAACGAGCCTTCGCAAAGCCCCGTCTGCCAGCCTTGATGCTTCGACACTTCCCAAAATGACGCCGGATCGTCCTTGATAGTTGCGGCCATGTCCTCCGGATAGATGCCGGTCATCTTCCAACCGGCGAGGCCGGTCAGGTCGTCGCTGTAGGGGAATGAGATATTGCCGGCGATGATGAACCGGCCCGAAGCGGTGCGTTGCGGGCCGTGGTTGGGGTTGACCGGCACGCCCATCTCTCGCACGGCGCTCCAGTGTTTACCGTCGGTCGTCGTGACAGCTTGCAGGTGCGTCGTCTCTTTGTGCGGCCCGTAGTTGCCGAAATAAGCGACGAGCGTGCCATCGTGCTGATGGAAACCGGCTGCCGTCAGCACGCGCTCAACGCCCTTCTCTGTCACCGAATCCACAAGTGGGCGCGGCGTGGTCCAGTTCCTGAAATCGGCCGACGAGGCCATGAGCACACGCTGGCCGGGCGCATCTTCGTCTTGTCGGCCGTTCGACCAGATGGCGTAGAAGCGGCCTTTGAAGAACGTGATGCTCTGATGGTGCGAGTAGGTCCATTCAGTGGTCGGCTGATAAATGAGAACGCTCTCCACCTTTGGCCGCGTCGCTCCGGGCAACGCAATGGGCCGGTCGTTCTTCCATTCCGCGCCGTTAGTGATTGTGCTGCGCTTTGGTTCAGTCAACACCAACTTCGCCGGATCCACGACGACGTGGCGGATCTTCTGGCGTTTCCACGTGTAGGTGATGTGGACGAGACCGTCGCTTGTCTGGATGCACGCGGGATAACTGAACTCCGCCCTCGGTTCGTCCTCCAGCACGAGCACGTTCCGCCACGATTTGCCATCGCGCGAGATGGCGACGCTGAGCGGTGATCGGCCGCGCTCGACTGGATTATAGACCAACAGATGCCGGCCATCGCGCAACGTGACGGCATCGGTGCCGGAGTTCGGGTTGGGCAGGTCGGCTGGCGTCAGCGCACTCCAAGTCTTGCCGCCGTCGCTGGACCAAGTCTGAAACAGTCGCTTCTCGCGTGAACGGCCGATGGCCTGGAGTTTGTCGCCGGGATGGAACAGGATGCTCGGCTGGATGGCGTTCATCTCCGGGCCGGTCGTGGCGGCAGCCGGTTCAACTTTCGTCCACGTCTTGCCGAGGTCGCCCGTGCGCTCGAAATGGACGCGCCACTTGCTCGGCTTCTCCGTTGTCTCGGTGCTGGTCGGGCAAAGGATGTCGCCGTTGGCGAGTTGCACCGGCTTGTTCTTGATCGGGCCAAGGATGCCATTGGGCAAGCGGCGTGCGGCGCTCCATGTCTTGCCACCGTCATTGCTCGTGCGCAACATGCCCCACCACTTGTTTGGCGACGGCCCGACTTTGTAGAAGAGCAGCAATGCCCCCTCCTTTGGCTGAAGCAGCACCGGGTTCCAACACGGATGGCGTGCGCCGTCGGCTTGCACGCCATTGGCGACCTCGACGGGCGCGGTCCATTTGCCGCCTTCATGGCGCGAGAGCCAGATGCCAACGTCCTTGTCGCCTTCGCGCGTGCCGCCGAACCACGCCGCCACCAAGCCGCCGCCCTGAGGCTCGACGATGGTCGTCGCGTGGCAGGAGGGGAACGGCGCGGTTTCGTAGATGAACTCTTTCTTCACGATGGCGGCGACATTTTGCTCTTTGGGTTGTGTGCGCGAATTCCTCAAATAGTATAAATGCCCATCCTCCGCGCCGCCGAGGAAGTCAGGAATACCGTCACCGTTGAAATCTACGACCGTCGGGCTGACGTCGTGGCCTTCGATGCTCTGTTCTACCAGCAAGCCCATGTCCTTGAAGAACCATTTGCCGTCACGTGACGCAACTTGGCGGTAGAATTTCGCATTGGCGGCGTTGGCGAGGATGTCGAGCTTGCCGTCGCCGTCCCAGTCCACGATGCAGAGCTTGCGCCGGCCGCTCTTGCCGGCGATGCCGGCGTTGAGGCGCAGCGGCTCGCCTTTGTCGTCGCAGAACACACGTTTCGGCGGCAGCAGCACGAGCTTGCCGTCGCGGCGGGCGCGCTCAAAGAATGCGAGATAGCCTTCGTGATCGAGCATTACAAGGTCGGTGAGGCCATCCTTGTTCCAATCCACCGCCACCGGTGTCGTGCGCCACTGTGTGAGCAGCTCCTTGCCATTCGGCCGCAGCCAGCCGTAAGCGAGCGTTGGCTGCGGGCCGTTCCACTCGACCTCGACCGGCTGCGCGGCGGCGAGTTTCGGGGTCTTGCGCGTGCCGACGTTCTTGAACCACACCACTTTGCCCCAGATCGAGTTGACGATCAGATCGGGCAGCCCGTCACCGTCCCAGTCCGCCACACTCAACGTCGTGTAGCCCCACTTCGCCTCGCACGGGCCTTGGATGCTGCCATTCGGGCCGGCCATAAAACGAATGAACTTGCCGTCGGCCTTGAGATACTTCGGCGCGGCCCACTTCGGTTTCTCGACGCCGGGGCCACTGAGGTTCTCGAAGAGCGCGATGTAGCCGGCGGTGTTGCCGCTGATGATGTCGGTGTCGCCGTCGCCGTCCCAATCAAACCCGCACGGCGTCGCCAACGCGCCGAACTTCACGTCATCGGCCTCCTGCCGGAAATAGCGCGGCGGCAGAAACACCGGCGTGTGGTCGGCCGCAAACTTGCCGGTGTTCTCGATAAACGCCACGCGGCCGTCCTCGTCGCCGACGATGAGATCGAGGTCGCCGTCCTTGTCCCAATCAATCGCCGTCGGCGTGATCATCTCCAGGTCCATCACGAGCGGCTTGCCATCGGCGGTTTTCAGCCGCTTGCCCGGCGCATATTTCGGTGCGGTGCGCGTGCCGACGTTCTCGAAGTAAGTGAAGCCGTCGAGGAATTCGCCGCAGAGGAGGTCGAGGTCGCCGTCACCGTCGAAGTCGGCGAAGTTCGGCGACGGCCAGCCGAAGACTTCGACCGGTTTGACGCCGGCCATGATTTTCACCGGTTTGTCGTAAACCGGTTTCTCGTTTGTGCCAGTGTTGCGGATGACATAGACGAATCCGCGCAACGGGCCGTTCGTCCATGTGCCGCTGGCGTTGTAAGCATTGTCCCAGCCGTAGTCGGTCCAGTCGCCGACGCCGACGATGATGTCGAGCTTGCCGTCGCCGTCGTAGTCCACCCGCCGCCACATGTTCGCGCGGACTTTGTTCGGATGGATGTTTGGCGGCAACGGCAGCTTCACACCGTTTTCGAGGCCGGTCCTCAGGAAGTCGGGATACTCGGTCGCGGGTGACATCACACGCGGCTTGCCGTCAACGTAGCTGACCTGGACGTTTTGCAAACCCTTGCTGATGCGCTTGGCCGGCTTGAAGACAGGCATCTTGTTCTTCGCCGTGTCGCCGCTGGCGTTCTCGAAGAAATAAACGCCGTTGTAGGGTTTGTCAGGGCAGTTGACGACAAGGTCGAGGTCGCCGTCACCATCGAAGTCCATCGGCAGCGGCCACGCCCAGAGGCCGACGCCAAGGTCCACGACGAGGCCGGGGTTGTTGTATTTGAGCCGCTCCAACGGCTGCGCTGACGCCACGAGCGCGGCGACGGACGCGCCGTCGGGCGGCAGCAGCGCCATCATGCCGCTCCAGTTGCCCTGCGGCACGACGAGTTCCTCGCTGGCTTTCAGCGCGCGGCAATGGACCGTCATTGGCGTCTGGCCTTTGTCGGTGTAGTGGAACGCGGCATTCGCTGCCGTATTCCAGCCGGCGAGATCAATCCCCGTCTGCTTTGCAGCGGTGGTGGCGGCGAACAACGTCGTGTTGCGCTTTGCCTTCACGCAGATTCGGGCTTGTTCGCCGCCCAAGGTCTGCGTGATGCGCCAGCGGCGGAATTTCTCCGGCACGCTCTTCCAGACATAGGGGCGGTTGCCGAACGCCTTCTCGTTGTCCGCCAGCGTTGCCAGCGTCCAACCGTCGCCGGTGACGATGAAGTCGGCGGTCTCGGCGCGCGCGGGCGGCGGCAGGGTGATCGGCACGGAATCGCGCATCGTCTTGGCGCGGAAGTTGGCGATGCGATGGAAGGTCAGGTAGTTCGCGTCGTGCGCGTTGTGCGCGCCGCCCTGGCCGTCGTCGTAGGCGGTGCGGTTGGCGGCTATGATGTCGTCGCCGTCGAAGATCCAGTCCACATATTGGAAGCCGTGTTTCTTCACGTCGGGGTGGTAGAGCAGGATGCAGCGCACGGTCCAGTGGATGAGGTCCGGCGAACAGGTCAACGCGAGCGTGTTGCGGATGCCGCCGGGGTTGCCGGCGCGGTGACGCTCGTGGACGATGCTGGCCAGCGACCAGTAGAGCTTGCTCTGCGGGTCGAAACGGATTGTGAACTTCTTCGCGCCGCCGGGGAAGTTCACGAAGCCCGTCGCAGGATCGAACGACATTTTCTTCCCATCGGCGCTAACACGCACGATGGCGGCTTTCTCGTCCGGCGACCGGGTCTGGACGCGAAGAATGTCCACGAGTTCGCCGGCGGGCGTGACGACGGCGTTGCCTTCGAGCCACGCGCCCATGTCGCCGCCGTTCCACAAGCGGTCGCTCGGAAGCGGCTCGGCCAGCGTCCAGCTCGCCGCGTTGAGCAGGTCGGCGTCCACCGGCGCGGACAACATCGCCACGCGGTAGTTGATGCCCCATAAGACGGGCGGATGGCGCCACTCGAACGCGCGCCAGAGCCGGCCGGCGTGTTCGATGACGGGCATGGGCGCGCAGTGATACTCGCCGTTGTCGCGCAGCACGCCGGTCGTGCTGCTGGTCGGCGTCGTCCACGTGGAGCCGCCGTCGGTGGAGCGGCGGATGAGGATGTTGCCGTAGTGCTTGTGCGGACCGAGTAGATAGAGTGCGCCGCGGTGGACGAACAGGCTGGACCAGAACGCGCCATCAACCTCGGAGACTTTCTTCCAAGTCTTGCCGCGATCGGCTGAGCGGAACACTGCGGTAAGCGCGCTCTCGTGCTCCTTCGTCTTTGGCCCGAAGTGGTCGTGCGACGCGACGTAGTCGCCGTTGGGCAGGATGGCGATGCTCGGCGAGCCGACATAGACGCCGGTCGAGGCCGGGATGTGGTCAATGACGACGCCCGGCACCTTGGCGGACGGCGTGGCGGCGTGGATTCCCGGCGTCACTGCGCAGAACAGGACCGTGGCGGTAAGGATGAATTCTGTCTTCATGATGTTCATAAGATTCATTTCACGTTTATAACGAAGACTCGGTTTGCCGGCGCGTCGGGCGACGGCATTCGGCGCACAAAGGCGATCTTCGTGCCGTCCGGCGAAAACACGCACGCCTCCGGTTGCGGCGCGCTCGCGTCATCGCTGCGCGGCGTCAGCCGCGTCGTCGCACCGGTGGCCGCGTCGGTGACGCAGACGCTGTTGTCCGCCACGTGCGCGATGTGTTTGCCATCGGGACTCCACGTGAACGCCGACGCGATGGGCCACGGGTTGCGTGTGAGCTGCACGGGTGCACCGCCGTTGGGCGGGACGGTCCAGAGTTGCGCCACGCCGGCGTCGTCCTTCATCAGGAACGCGATGCGCGAGCGGTCGGGCGAACTTCGCAGCCAGTGGCGAGGGCCTTGGATGCCGGGGTGCTTGCGCCCTGCCGTGAACGTCAGCCGTCGTTGTGTCACGCCGCGGGGTGGAGATGGCATCCGCATCTCCGCGCCGGCGAGTGGGCCGTCGCCGGGCTGCGCGAGGTTGTCGGGTAGGTCGGCAATGAAGACTTCGGAGATCGTCTCGCCTTTCTCAGTGACGACATGACCCTGAAACGCCAGCGCGCGCCGACCGACCCAGCCTTCCTCAAATGCTTTCTTGATCTCATCCGAGCCATGCTTTGGGTTGGCAGTCGTGCGCGTGACCAGCACGGTAAAATACTCGCCGTCATGGTTGCGCGGATGAGTCTTCGGAACACGCACCGGTTTTCCTGGAACGCTTACGCCGATGTTGCGCTGGTTGAGGCCGCATTGCGCCAGCACGTGATCCTCGTAGGTGAAACTGATCCGTTCGCCCGCCGCGTCCCACACGTGGACATGCGACCCGCCGCGCAACGCTCCGGCTGTAAACGGTAAGACGAGGTCGCGCGCATCGAGGTTTACGGCTACGCCGGGCCGCGCCACGTCCACGATGACGCCTTGGCGATGATAGGCATTATAGGACCAGTCGGGCGTCGGGTTTTCGGGGCCGAGGATGAAAACCACACGCGCCTCGCGCGGATGAAACGTCGCGACGCCGCAATGCGCGCCGTTGCGCGATTCGTAGAGGACGCGCACTTCGCCGGAGCGGACGTTCACCATCTCGATGCGGTTGCCGTCGAACTTCTCGCCCGCCGCGTCGCTGCGCGTGTCATAGACGATCCACTCGCTGTCGGGCGACCAGACCGCCGTGTTGGTCAGGATGCGCCCGCCGGGGCCACGGGTGACCTGAGCTTCGGATTGAAGCGAATCGTTTGTCGCAGTGCACTTCATCGTAGTCGCAAGCAGAATCACGCCCGCAACCTTGAAAGTTGCGGGAACTTTCATGGCCGCCAAAGGGTTCCTTCAATGGCGCGGTCTTCGTCGCGCGGACCGTTGAAGTAGTAAACCGTCAGCACCTTGCCGTCGGGGCGCACAACGCTGCGCGGATAGCCGAGATCGCCAGTGAGGCCATCATCGTGCAGGATGATCTCCGGCCCCCAAGTGCGGCCTTCATCGCTGCTGATGCGGGCGCGCACGCCGTAAGGTTTGCGGCGGTAGCCATACGTCAGGCAGAGCTGGCCGTTTTTCAAGATCACCAGCGCGGGCGGATTGCTGCCGATGTTGGGCGTGGCGTCGCCAAGAAGTGTCCAATGCCGGCCGAGGTCGTCGCTGCGCCAGGCGCTGATCTTGAAGCTGCCTTTGCCGTGGCGAATGGTCGTGATGATCGCGCCACTGGGCAACTGCGCCGTGGACGGCATGATCGCAAAGTCGCCCGTAGCCGGTTCCGGACCGATGAGAGAAACCAGCTTCCAGTGCAGCCCGCCGTCCGTAGTGCGGGCGCAAAACACGCGGCCTTCCTTGTCGTCGCTCTTCGCAGCGCTGCCGAACATCAGGCAGTCGCGCTTGCTGAGCACCACGAGATCGGTGCGCGTGCAAATCTTCTCGATGCCCTCGACAGCGAACGAGAACGGCCCGCGCCACGTGCGGCAGCGGTCGTTCGACACGTAGAACCACGACGGCCCGACATGCAGGCTGCCGAAGCGGAACATCAGCGCGAAGTCCGGCGCGGTGAAATCGAGCGGTTCGGCAAGTGCCTCCGGTTTCCTTTCCGTCTTCGAGTCGCTGAACGGCAGCTTGTCTTCCAGCTTCCACGTCAAACCGCCGTCAAGACTGCGAGCCTGACAAATCTCATGGGGCTTCGAGCGGTCAATGGCGTGGTCGTTGGTCGCGTGCTTATACCAATTGCGCTGAAATCCAGCGACCAACTCATTGCCCCACTGCCACAAGCCATGATTCGCCGGCCAGCCGCCGTAACGGCCCGGCTCTTTGAACACGATGATGTTCTGTTTCGTGGCCGGCTGCACCGTGGGCACGGCTTTCGCAGCCGCATCAACAGGTGAGCCGACGACCAGATGCGCGTCGGCCGTGGCGTTCGCATTCGGAGCGTGTGCCGCCGGGCGCGTTTTCAGCCACGCGAGGTTGAAGACGTAATGGTTCTTGCTGGAGATGAGTTGAATCATGCCGTCGCGTGTCTGGCAGGCGGCGAGGTAGCCGGATGGTTCGGCCATCGTGTCGCTGAGGGTGAACACACGCTTGTCCACGCCGGCGACTGTGCGCTCCGGCCCGCCGGGCGTGACGAGCCGCCGCAGGGGCCAGGTCTTGCCTTCATCGAACGACACGGCGGCGAACAATCCATAGCCGGTAAACTCGGTGCCATCGGCGGTTTTGAAGGACATGCCTTTGCGCCGGCTCCAATAACGCTGCTCGTCAGTGAACGAACAAAACAACAGCGGGCCCTCGCGTAGCCGCAGTAGCACCGCCCGTTGCACGCTGCCGATCGCGGGGAACTCGCTCGCCTCGTAAGTCCATGTCCTGCCCCAATCGCTGCTGTAGCTCAGTGGAATGCGGAAATTGAATTTCTCCTGCTCCTGCGGCTGATCGAACCGGCCCAGCGCCATGATGCGGCCATCGGCGAGTTGCGCAATGGCGTTGTGAATGCCGGCGAAGCGTGGGCCTTTGCCGCTGGGGCGAAAGTCGGGCTTGCCGTGCGCAGTCGCGAACGACCACGTCTGGCCGCCATCGCGGCTGATGTTCAGGCTGGCGCCCGGCTTGTTGCCGTCGAGCGGCAAGACGAGGAAACCTTCGCGCGTTCGCAGCAGCATGTTGCCGATCTCGCAGTTGGGCTGGAGCATGCGACCCTTGGACCAGGTGGCGCCGCTGTCGGTCGAAGTCCGCACCACGTTTTCCGAAAACCCTTTGGCGAAGAAAAACAACGTGCGCTCACCATCGAACCAGAGCTTGGGCGCGTGGTCGTTGATGTCGGGACCGTCCCAAAAAGGCGAGGCAAGTTCCCATTCGCTTGCGCCGCGGCGCAGGCGGCTGCCGATGACCGCCAGTTCTGCACCGCCTTCGTCACCGCAGGAAAACCAGACCGCGAGCAGGTCGCCGTTCGGACATTCTGCGATGGCCGGACTGTGGTTGTGGTTGGAGAACATCGGGCCGGCGAGATTTGGCGGGACTTTAACGAACGGCTTGGGGCCGGAGAAGAACGGTTGTAGCCGCGTCACTCCGTGACGCGAATCTTCATTGTTGATCGCGTCACGGAGTGACGCGGCTACTTTGCGCGCATTGAGTGGCGGTGGCGGCACTGGCAGCGGTGGCGTCTTGGGTCGCTCGCCGAGCACGACTCGGAAACCGATCTTCTCGTTCGCGCACTCCGCCAGTCGTCCGCTGCGATTGGCCGAGCGCAGCATTCGCGTGAAGTCCGAGTGGCTGCCGCCACGCGTCACGCGGAAATCGCCGTCGGCACGGCCCACCGGGTCCGTTTGTTCGCCGGCTTCGTAGGGGCCATACCAGTCGAAGCACCATTCCTCGACGTTGCCGTGCATGTCATAGAGGCCCCATGCATTTGCCGTCGTCTGCGCCACGCGCAACGGCGCCTCGGCCGGCCAGTCGCGGTAGTCGCGCGGAAACTTGCCGGTCTTGGAAAAGAAACGCTTGATGAGTTTGTCGTTGAACCTCCACTTCTGAAACCCGTCGGGCAGCCGGTCGCCGGTGTGGAAAAGCGTGGTGGTGCCAGCGCGGCAGGCATATTCCCACTCCGCCTCCGTCGGCAGACGGTAGGGCGTGCCTTCTTTCGCCGAGAGCCACTCGCAGAAGTTCATCGCGTCGTGCCAACTCACGCCGGTCGCGGCTTCGTCATCTTGGCCATCAGCGTTCGCGCCAAGCTTGAACCGCCGATACTGGGCATTCGTGACCTCAGTGACGGCCATGTGAAACGCGGCAGTGAGTTTGACGCGATGCGTGGGTCGCTCGTCCCAATCCGCCTGGTCGCACTTATCTGCGTGTTGCACCGTCTTGTAGTCCGCCGGGGGGCCGTCTTGCCCCATCACGAAGCTGCCCGGCTCGATGCGCACGAGTTTCATACCGATCGAGTTGACGATTTCCTCGCTGCTGGCGGCTGCGCAGAGGAGAAGACAGGAGACGAACGCGATCAGAAAGCGGGCAGGTTTCATGGTTTGGGCGGCAGTGCTTTGAGCCAGGCGAGGTTGAAGACGTAGTGGTTCTTGCTCGTAATGAGTTGCACGCGTCCGTCGCGAGTTTGCGTGGCGGCGAGGTAGCCGTTGTGCTCGGCGGAGGTCGGGCTAAGAGTGAACTGGCCTCGGTCAATGCCGTTCACCGTGCGCGGCGCGCCACCGGGGGTGATGAGGCGACGATGCGGCCACGTTTTGCCGTCATCGTCCGACAGCGCCGCAAACAGGCCCGCGCCGTGGAGCGTGCCGCCTTCGCAAGGGAAATCCATGCCCTTCGGCTTCTTCGCGTTCGCGGAGAGATCGGTGAAGGAGCAGAGCAACAGCGGACCTTCGCGCAGTCGCATCAGGACGGCGCGCTGCACGCTGCTGATGGCAGGGAACGGCGTCGGCTCGTGCGTCCACGTCACGCCGCCGTCGCTGGAGTAGCTGGCCGGGGTCTTGAAGTTGAACTTCGCCTGCTCGGCTTCCGTGTTGAGCCGGCCGATGGTCATCAGGCGGCCATCGGCAAGCTGCACGATGGGCGCGTGGATGCCGGCGTGGCGCGCGGGACTGCCGTGGCGATGCGCTAGCTTCTTGTCGGTGATTGGGGTAAAGATCCACGTCTTCCCGCCATCGCGGCTGACAGTGAGGCTCGTGATGGTTGTGTCTTGCGTCATCATGATGACGCCTTCGCGGGTGCGGATGATGCCGTTGCCGATTTCGCTCACCGGTTGAATGGCCTGCGCCTTCGACCACGTCACACCATTATCGGTGCTCGTGCGCACGATGTTCTCGAACTGACCGCGCGCGAAATGAAACAGCGTCTTGTCGCCATCCCACCACAGTTTCGGCGCGTGGTCGTTGATGTCCGGGCCGTCCCAGAAGAGCGACGCCGGCTCCCACTCGGTCGCACCGTGGCGCAGGCGGCTGGCGAGGTTGTTCAACTCGCTGCCCGCCTCGTCCACGCACGAATACCACACCGCGAGCAGGTCGCCGTTGGGACACTCGGCGATGGCGGGGCTGTGATTGTGCCACGAGAACAACGGGCCGAATGAGTTGGGCGGGATGATCACAAACGGTTTCGGTCCGGAGAAGAACGGCACATCCGCCGCCGCCATCTCGATCCTCGCCGGCGATTGCGAAACGTTTTGCGCGTGCATTGCGGGCAGCGCGGGCGGAAGCATTTTTCCGCGCGGCAATTCGCCGAGCACCACGCGAAAGCCGGTCTTCTCGCTGCTCGTGTCCGGCAGCCACGCCGTGCGGTTCGCGGAACGCAGCAGACGCGTTTGCATTGAGTGGCTGCCGCCGCGGATGACGCGGAAGTCGCCGTCGCTGCGGCCGATCGGATCGGTCTGCGCCGCCGCTTCATACGGCCCATACCAGTCCGCGCACCACTCGGAGACGTTCCCGTGCATGTCGAAGAGACCCCACGCATTCGCGGGTGTCTGCCCCACGCGGACCGTGTCGGTCTTGGTAGTGTGAGCGCGAAACTCAGCAGGCAGTTTGCCATCGGGGAAAAACCGGTTGCGAAGCCCCACGTCGGTGGGCCATTTGTAAAAGCCCGCGGGCAACGCGTCGCCGGTGTGGAAGAGCGTCGTCGTGCCCGCGCGGCAGGCGTATTCCCACTCCGCTTCCGTCGGCAGGCGGTAGGACTTGCCTTCTTTCTGCGACAGCCACTCACAGAACTTGACCGCTTCATTCCAGCTCACGCCCGTCACCGCGTCATCCGCAGCGCCTCGACCGTCGGCATGATTCGGTTTGAACTGCCGGAATTGCCCAAGCGTCACCTCCGTCGCGCCGATGTGAAACGCGGTGCTGATGGTGACCTTGTGTGCCGGCTTTTCGTCCCAATCCGCATCGTCAAACTTCGCGGCGTGCGCCTTCACATTGTAATCCGCCGCCGGCCCGTCTTGTCCCATGAGGAACGTGCCCGGCTCGATGCGGACGAGTTTCATGCCGATGGAGTTGGTCAGTTCCTTCGGCTCGACAGCGTGGGCGTGCGCGATGAGCGCAAAGACAAGGATGCAGGTTGGGATTGCTTTCATTAGCGGTTACTTGGCGGTGATGCTTTGCAGGTATTCGGACGGCGTCATGAAGACGCAGCCTTTGGCTTTGAGGAACTCGACGATTTGGAAGAAGCCGTTCCATCGCTCCTCCTGCCACCAGTTCGGCGGGTGGCCTTGCAGGACCAGAAACTTCTCTCTCGCGCCGACGCGTTCGTAGATGGCCTTGAACTTCTCGAAGTCCGGCAGGAACGTCGGGTTCTCCAGAGCCATCACCCGCTCGAATGACGCCTTCTTGTAGAACTTGGGGGTCTTCGGCCCGTAGAGCCAGATTTTGATTTCGGGCACGGCGTCGAGCGCCCGCTCGGTCGCGTCGGTCGTGCCACTCCAATGCGGCCCGAACGCCGGCAACGTGAAACCCAACTTCTCCTTGGCGAGCCGTTCGCACTTCTCAAAGACGGCCTTTTGCTCCTCAAACGTCCCTTGCTCGAACTCGCCTGTCTTGTCGGTCGTTGCGCGGTCGCGATAGCCGTGCAGCCAGAACTCGATGAGCCCCTTCTCGTTTATCGTCTTGATCCAGTTGAAATACGCCGCGTTGTCCTTTTCGAGCGAGGAGCAGATGATGCCGAACGACGCCTTCAGATGGTTTGCCTCGATGTAGTCCGCGACGCGCTGCCAGCTTCGGTGGACGGGAGCACCCTTCACTTGTTTCACGTCGTCCAGCTTGAGGATGATCACCTGCGGCTTGGTTGGAGCACTTTCGCTCGCGGCAACGCGCGCGTTGCTCGATGAAAGGAAAAGGCCCGCAATGGCTAGAAAGCAAAGCATCTGGTTCTGCATGATCGTCTCCGGTTCTTTCGTTGTCGCGCGCTCGGCTATTTTCTCCGCAGCACCTTCGTGGATTCGACGTTGCCTTCGAGTTTCGCCGGCTGGAACCACGTTGGCTTCAGGCGGCCGGGGCTGAAGAGTTTTTCGGCCTGGTCGGCGTAATGCTGCGAGGCGGGATCGTCGCTCTCGCCATACGGCGTGAGGCTCCAGCTTCGCACCGCGCCGCGACGGAACTGCACGAGTTGCACCCAGTTTTGGCCGCCCCGGCCGTAGAAGACCTTGCCGTCCAAACTCGACGAGATCGCGCGCAGCGTCATGCCACCGCCGGACTCGCCTCCGGAGAGCGGCCACGAGTGGTTGCCGCGCCGGATGCGGTGGAGTTGGCCGTAGGCGACCTCGGCGCTACCGTGGTTCTTCACCAGCCATGCGACGGCCTCGGCCAGCGCATCCAGCAGCGCCGACGCTGGACTGTCCGCGCGCAATTTGCGGTCGCCAGCAAACTGCCGCCAGCCGCGATAGAGCGTCGCGCCGACGCTCTCCTTTTCCATCATGCCATTCCACGCGAGCAACGTCTCGACGGTTTTGCGCAGCGCAGCGGGATCAACGCCGGCGCGTTTCTTGTTGAGACCGGCTTTCTTCACCGCGTCGCGCAACGCGGCCTGCCACTGCTCGCAGCCGTCGGCGTGCGTGTCGAGCGCGATGGCCATCGCCTCGTCGAGTGTGAGCTTCGGATGCGCTTCGAGTAATTCGACGGCGCGCCGGCCGCGCGAATTGGTGACGCCGCGACCGCTGTTGACGATGTAGGACGGATAACGCGACAGATCCAGCCCCAGTCCGCGCGCCATCGTGTCGGGACCGATGTTGCAGTTCTGCAGGTAACCGGTCGGCGGGTTCAGCAACTGCACCAGGTTTTTCATCGGATGAATGCCGAGCCATTCCGACTTGCTCGTGTTGCCCGGCACAGGCCGGCTGAAATCAAATCCTCGCGGCCGGACCGGCACGCGGCCGGTGCGGACGTAGCGGATGTTTCCGTCCACGTCGGCATACATGATGTTCTGTTCGTGGAACTGGTTCATCGCCATCGCCGCGTCGAACTCGGCAAGGTTGCGTGCCGTCATCATCCGGTAAAGCTGCGCGGTGAAATCAATCTGGTCGAAATAGGGGCACGCGACAGCGAACGCCTTGTTGCGCTCGCGCAGGGCGATGGGACCGTGATGACTCCGCTCCAGCGTGCGCACGACCTGCGCAGAACCTTTGACCGCGATGGTGACGGTCTCGCTCGTCAACTCGCGCCAACCGTCGTCGTAGCGGTAACGCTTCGGATTCGAGGGGTCGAGTTGCTCGACGTAGATGTCGGTCGTGTCCGGCCCGCCGGTGGTGGCGGCCCAGCCGAGAAACGCGTTGTGTCCCAGGCCGAGCAACGGCGTGCCGGTCGCCGCAAACCCGCTGAGGTCGTGGCCGCCGGCGTGAAGGCGGAATTCGTAAAACCGGAACGGCCCGTTCCACGCCACATGCGGATCAATCAACAGCAGCGCCGCGCCGTCGGCGGTGCGTTCGGGGCGCACGGCCCACTGGTTGCTGAACAGGCGCAGTTCGTTGCGCCGCCCCAGCTCACGCGTCGCGGCGCCGCGAGGCCAGTTGAAGATGATCGTGCGGCCCAACGCAGGCACCATCCACGGCTCCATTTCCAGCGCGTTGGCCGGACGCCTCTCCGGATGCTCGGCCAGAAACGCGCGCACGCCATCCTGAAACGCCTCGCACATCGCGCGCACCTCGGCGGGCAGTTCCAGGTAACGCCGCCGGCAAACCGCCTCGTGCCCGTCGAATCGCTTTTGGAAATCCTGCTCCACCGCCTTTGCTCCATCCACCTCAGCCGAGCGCCCGGCAGCCTCGCGGTAATTTGAAAAAATCTGATCGAGCCGGTCTTCCGCCTGCGCGTAACCCAACCCGTAAGCGCCATCCACCAGCGTCGCCGCGAAAATATGTGGCACGCCCCACCGGTCACGCTTGATGGTGACTTCGCCCGCTGTCGGCGTGGCCGATGCAACCGCAGCGAGCAAACCAATGGCAAATAGAATGGCGCGAACTGCCTCTCGTTTTCGCATGTTTGTTTTCGTTGAGCGCTATTGTTTCATTTTTCAGTGGGCGCTTGCAATTGCTTGACGATGAAATCCCAGATGTCCTTGTAGCCGTCCGTCGGGTGATCGGGGAACTTCACGTGGCACACCGCGCCGGCCTGTTGGGCAAGCTTTTGGAAGCCAAGCGCCCACGCGGGCGAGTGGACTTTGTAGTTGGCCTCGGTGATGCCGTCCGGCTGGGTCAGGCCCCACTCGTTTTCGAAATAGATCGGCGCGGCTCCTTTGTGCAGCAGCCAGTCGGGCGACCACTTCTTGATGAGCGGCATGAGTTCCTCGCGCCGTTTCAACGAATCCGCGAAGCTGCAACCCAAAGCGGGCACGCCCCACATCACGCCCGGCACCCATTCCTGCATCCGTTTCGGGTCAATGCTCGGCTGGCTGCGATAAGCGGCCACGCAGGTCACCTTCGTGGAAACGTGCTCGACGGAATCGGCCGCCTGCGGATTCGATCGGTCGGCTGAACAACCGACGTAGAGCGCGGGCAGCGTTCCCTGCGAACCGCCGCCGGCGGCGATGCGCTGCGGGTCGAGTTTCCACTTCGCGGCGTTGAACCGCACGAACTGCACGGCGCGGCAGGCGTCATTCATGACGTAGGAAACCGGCACGGCAACTTTGTCCGCCACGGCGTCGCTCATCGTGCGCATCTGCACGCCAACGACGGCGATGCCATGGGGAAAGAAGCGGTTAAGGTCCGGCACATGCTTCGCTGGCTTCCAGAGGCCGCCGAACCAGATCAACACCGGAAACGGTTCGCTGCCTTTCACTGGCACATAAACATCCATGAGCTGGAGCGGACTCGGCCCGTAGGAAACGTCGGCGTGCGTTGGGACGGGTTTCGGCGCGGCGTTTGGTGCCGCTGCTCCCGCAGCAAGCGCGGCGGGTAACAGAAGCGACATCAAGAGGAGAGTCCGGGTTGTCATGGTGATGCCGTTCACTTCAGCAGTCCTATCTCCGACAGAAGCTGCTGGACTCTTGCCCGCTCCGGCTCGCGGAAACGGTGGAACGGCTCGGCCATGAAATCGTCACACACGCTGAGCAGCGAGAGGGCGCACTTGATGCCCTTGATGATCGCGGAGGAGTGCCGGCCGATGCGGTAGAGGTTGTCGCTGATGTGCATGACTTGTGCGTGCAGCTCGCGGACGCGCGCGGTGTCGCCAGCCTGCGCGGCACGGAATAACTCAACGTAGAGCCGCGGATGAAAGTTCGCCCCGCCGTTGACGCCGCCGTGGCCGCCGGCGAAGACCGCGTCGGCGAGCATCTCCTCCGGCCCAACGAGCAACGTCCAATCGGGCCGGTGTTTCAGCAGGCCGACGGCGCGGTGGAAGTAGATCATGTTGCCGGAGCTGTCCTTGAGGCCGATGATGCGCGGGTTGTCCATCGCGCGGCGGACGGTCTCCAGTTCGAACGTCACCTTCGTCAGCGCCGGCATGTTATAGAGGAACAACGGCAGCGGCAGTTCCGGCACGAGGTGGTCGAGATATTCCTGCAACTCCGGCTGGCCTTCGGGCAGATAGTAGGGCGGCGCGAGCACCACTGCGTCCGCACCCGCGTCGGCGGACCAGCGGGCGATGTTCACCGACTCGACGAACGCGGTGTCGGTGATGGCCACAAGCACTGGCACGCGGCCCTTCACCTGCCGGCACGTGCGCTCGATAAGTTCCTTGCGCAGCCGGTAACTGAGGCTCGGCCCTTCGCCGGTGGTGCCGAGAATGAACAGCCCGCTCACGCCGCCGGCGAGGATGTGTTCGACCAGCCGTTCGAGGCCGGGCCCGTCGAGTTCGTCACGCGCGCGCAACGGGGTGATCATCGGGGGAACAATGCCTGTCAAGGGAGACTTCACTTCAGTGCTTTCCTTTCCGCTTCGGATGATCGAGCGCCGACTCGATGCGATTCAGTTCCTCGCGCACGTCTTTCGGCAACGCCTGCGCGCCCAATTCGCCGCCGCGATACCGGTCAAGGTTCTCCAGTGTGTGGGCAAGACTCGCGCGGATATGTTCGGCCGCAACGGCACGCGCAGCCTCAGCGTCACCGCGCCGGACCGCCGCGAGGATGCGCGCATGGAACCGGCAAACCTCCGAAATGATGCCGCGGTCATGGACCAGCCGTTGTGTGCCGAAAAGCTGCGTCATCACGTGCGAATCACGCACCAGCCGGGCGATGCGTCGGTTGCCGGCGGCGTGGATCAGCAGCGCGTGGAAGGCCATGTCCGTCGCCAGAAAATCGCGCAATCGCTGCCCTTCGAGTGTCGCGCGCTCGGCCCTCATCATTTCGGTTTCGAACTCTTCCAAGCGGTCGCAGAGTTTCTTGAGCCGCTCGATGTCCTCGGAAGCAATTCGTTTGACGGCTAGCGCAACGGCGTGCGGCTCCAAGCCCTCGCGCAACTCGTAAAGTTCCACGATCTCGCCGCGGCCGATGCGACGCACGACGGTGCCGTAGCGGGGCACCTGTTCCACCAGCCCGATGTTGGCCAGTTCCCGCAACGCCTCACCGACCGGCGTGCGGCTGACGCCGAGATCCTTGGCAAGCGCGGACTCGGAAAGAACAAAACCGGGCCGCAGATCGCCACACAGGATCCGCTCGCGGATGTGATCCACCGCTTTCTGGATGTGATTGCTGCTCGTTGTGGTCATGGGTGTCGGCTTTGTGTTGATCGGTTTCAAGCATTCTTCTAGAATCCCAGGAGAATCCTTAAAGCTCGTGAGGGCGTCAAGCGTTCTTTTATTGAAACCTGCGGCCTGATTCAGGCCGTGGGGCGGCGGGGGCGAATCCTTACTTCAACCCGGAAGAGACGGCGAGAACGAACTTCTCAAGGAAGTCGGCGAGGTCTTCACCGGCTTTCCAGGCGTGCTTCGCGAGTTTGAACAGACCAACAACGGTGGGCGGGTGCGAGACGATGGCTTTGGCGATCTTGCCGGGGCGGACTTCGCCGTTGTCGAAGAAGCTGTTGATTTGCGGCGGCAGGTCTTCGTTGGCGCGGTCGGAAATGGCGCGCACACCCACCATCGGCACGTTCAGTTTCTTGCACTTGGCAGCTACGGCGCTGGTTTCCATGTCCACCACGATGGCGTTGTGGGCTTCGCCGAGGCCGGTTTTCTCGCGGCCGGAGATCACCATGTGGTCGGCGGTGACGAGTTTGCCTTGGTGGAATTTGATCTGACCGTTGAGCGATGGGACGAAACCTTGCCAGTCGCAGCGGCCGGTTTGCAGTTCAAGGACATCATTCACCACCACAATGTCGCCGATATCCAGGTCGGGCGAGAGTGCGCCGCCAAAGCCGGCCGAGATCAGCAGCTTCGGGTCGAAGTGCTCGAAGAAGACGCGGATGATTTCCTGGGCGCGGAGACGGCCGACGCCGGTGCGGAAGACCACGACGCGCACGCCGTTCATGGTGCCGATGTAGAACCGCAAGTGGTCGTGATGCGCGTGCTTGAGACTGCGGCGCTGTTCCCACGTGACTTCGTGGAACACCTCTTCCACAGCCACCCGCTTGAGGATGGGACTGATCTCCTCGTGAACGGCGACTTGAATGGCGATAGGCAATTGCTCTTGCATTGAAGCGTTAGGCACCTTCTCAGCAACCGGCCCGTGTCACAACCGTGGCGAGATTCTGTGCCGCCCTCAGGACAAATTCAAGCTTTGCCCTGAGTTTTTTTCTTCGTGGCTTCCTTGGCGAGCCAATCTTCCCATGATTTGCCGGCGGCCGTGTCTTCGCCCGTGAACCGGATGTTGGCGATGTCGTGGCAGGCGATGCAGACAAGTTCCGGCTGCCCGGCGACCATCATCTCGATGAATGGCTCGGGGCAATGCTCCGCGCCTTTGAGATTACGGTTGCTCAGATAGCCGATAACCTGCCGTCCGTCCTTGAAATCCACAGTCACGTCGCCGCGATAGTCGAAGGCTTTCTCGATGACAGCGGCCAATTCGGTTTCAGTCATGCGTGTTCCTGATGTCCCGGTCACTTTTTGTCGCCGGAGGGTTTTTGCGGCTTGTTGGAGGAGCAGCCGCAATCACAGGGGGACGACGGTTTCTGGCCGTGACCGCTGGCAGCGAGTTGGGCGGTGATTTCGGCCTGCCGTCCATTGCGATAACCTTCGCCCAGCCCTCCGAAGAGCGTGAGCTTGACGGTGCGGAAGAACCCGTCCCAACTGCTGAAGGTGTCGTTCACCGCGGTCGGTTCGTAACCGCTGTGGACCATGCAGTCGCGGCACAAAGGATTGTTGGTGTGATGGCCGTAGCGCGACCAATCCGTCTCGGCGATCATTTGCTTGAAAGTGCGAGCGTAGCCGTCCTGGAGCAGGTAACACGGCTTCTGCCAGCCGAAGATGTTGTAGGTCGGCGTGCCCCACGGTGTGCAGTTGTAGTCGCGGTGGCCCATCAGGAACTCCAGGAACAACGGCGATTGGTTGAACTGCCACGCCTTCTTCGGATTGGAGAGAATCCTATTGAACAGGTCGTGCGTGCGGTTGCGGTGCAGGAAGTGCTTCTGATCCGGCGCGTGGGTGTAGCTGTAACCCGGCGAGAGCATCATGCCCTCGACACCGAGTCCGGTCAGGTAATCGAAAAACTCTCTCACGCGCTCCGGGTTGGTGCCCTCAAACAGCGTCATGTTGGTCGTCACCCGAAACCCGCGCTTGAGCGCCTCTTGGATCGCTTCCACGGCGGTCTTGAAGGTGCCATCCCGGCAGACGGAGTGGTCGTGATCTTCTTCCAGCCCGTCGAGGTGGACGCTGAACGTCAGATACTTCGACGGTGTGAACAAATCCATCTTCCGTTTCAGCAAGAGCGCATTGGTGCAGAGATAGACGTATTTCTTGCGGGCGACGAGGCCTTCGACAATCTCCTTGATCTCCGGGTGGATCAGCGGTTCGCCGCCCGGCAAGCTGATGACCGGCGCGCCGCACTCGTCGGCCGCCCGGAAGCACTGCTCCGGCGTCAACCGGCGTTGTAGGACGTGCTCCGGATACTGGATTTTGCCGCAGCCGGCGCATTCGAGATTGCAGCGGAACAGCGGCTCCAGCATCAGCACGAGGGGATAATACTTATTGCCCTTCAGCCGTTGCCGGATGACGTAGCTGCAAATGGTGAACGCTTGCGAGACTGGAACAGACACGAATAAGTCCTTGTTAGAAGGTTAAAAACGGACGCTCCCGCGAGTAGTCTCGGCCGACCCGCGCACACCGGTTGTGCCGCGACACACGCCTTGCCCGTGTGTCGCGCCACAAAACCACTGGATCATTACAGCCAACTTCATAAACAAAATTCTCTTCCACGCCGGCACAGTGCCTATAGGACTGCCAGCCGGCCACGACTAAACCCGCGTATCTTGCTATCCCGTTCCCCTCCTGTCAATTTTTTGCTTGGGCGTCGCGGTCAGGATGTCAAATTGGCCGCGCCTTCGGCCGCAATACGTTTGACAACGAGTTCGCCGGCGATATCGGCTTCGAGGGCCAGTTCGGTTTCGCCGACGCGGATGACGAAGGACGGGCGTTTCTGCTGCAAGACCAGCCGGCTGCCGGGCACCAGGCCGTAAACCGCCAGCGTATTGCGGCGGGAAACCTTCTCGCTCGTCAGCCGGACCAGTTCGGCGTGGTCGCCTTCGTTGAGTTCCGACAGCGAGAACAAATCCCGCGGCGGTTTCGGACAGGCCGCCGGCGCAAACAGCCGTCGCCACCAGGAAACCACGCGCAGCTCTGGCGGAAACTCGTAGTGACAGTTCGGGCAGCAAACGAGCCGGCAATACTTGCCGAGCGGGCAGCCGCGTTCGCACGCCGACTGCTGTTTGATAAACTCAAACCCGCAGAGCGGGCAGTGGAGATAATCGTTCGGCGCGCTCACAGTCCGATCCACCTCCCCAGATGATGCACCAGTCCGCCAACGAAGAAGGCGAACACGAACACGAACACGGTGATGGCGGCGGCGGTCCGCTTGCCTAGTTCGCGGGCGATCATGAACAACGTGGCGATGCACGGCATGAAGAGCGTGATCGTCACCATCGAAACCAGAATCTGGTGCGGCGACAGCGTCGCGTTCGGCCCGGTCGCCGCGTCGAGCAGATAGACCGCGCCGTAGTCGCGCCGCAGGAAGCCAATGAGGAACGCGTTCGCCGTCTCGCGCGGCAGGCCGAGCCAGCCGGTCACGATCGGTTCGCCGAAGCACGTAATCTTTTCCAGCAAGTTCAGTTTGTCGAAGAAAAACAGGATCGCCGTGCCGAGCACGAACAACGGGATAACTTCCTTGAGATACCACTCCAGCCGCGCCAGCGTCTTGACGACGACGTTGCCCAACTCCGGCCTGCGCATCGGTGGCAGTTCCAGGATGAAATCGCTCGACGCGCCGCCGTGCAGCTTCGCCGCCAGCCAGCCGACGACGAACGCGATGGCGACCATCAGCGCCACCCAGAACAACGCCGCTCCCCACGACACACGCGCCGTCATCGCCATCAACACGCCGAGTTGCGCCGAGCACGGCACCGCCAGCGCCAGCAACAGCGTGGTAATGACGCGCTCCTTGCGCGTCTCCAGAATGCGCGTGGTCATCGTGGCCATCGTGTCGCAGCCGAGGCCGAGCACCATCGGCAACACCGCTTTGCCGTTGAGGCCCATCGCGCGGAAGATGCGGTTCACCATCACCGCCAGCCGCGAGAGATAGCCGGAATCCTCCAGCACGCTGAACAGCAGGAAGAACGTCGTCACGATCGGCAGCACGATCGCAAAGCCGTAGCTCAGCGCCATCGTGATCATGCCATACTCGCCGACCAGAAAATCGTGGATGAACCGGATCACGGCGTTCCACCAGCCGTGCGCCGCGCCCGGCTCGATGGTGTAAGCCGGCGACAACACTTGTTGTGTGCTGGAGAACAACTCGATGCCGCGACCCGGCGCCAGCGGGATATCCAATTTGTATTCGGAAGCTTCGTGACGGTGTTGGTGCGGGAACGGCAGCGCCGCGTCCACCACGCGGATCGCTATCGGGTTGATGTGACGGCCAAACACCGCATTCTCGAAAAAGTTCACGAACGTGCCCGCGCCGAGCAGCCCGACAAACCAGAACGTGAAATAAAGTATCAGCGCCAGCAGCAGCGTGCCGCGCAACGGCTGCGTCGCCCACCAGCCGAGCTGCTGCGCAAACGTCGGCTTCCTCGGTCGCACGCGGGTGTAAACCTGCGCGAGGATCTCGTTGATGTAGGAGAGCCGCTCAATGTTCTGCTGATAATCTTCTTCTTGGCACGGCAGGTTTGTGGTGACGGTCGGCGACGTCTGTTGCGTCTTCAAACTGGCGGTCAGGCTCGCCGGCACTGCGGCTTGGTCGAGTGATTTCTCCAGCAAATGAATGCCGGTGCGCGCGATGGCAATGGTCGGCACGACGGGAATGCCGAGCAGTTCGCTGAGCTTGCGAACGTCAATATGGCCGCCGACCTTGTCCAGCTCGTCCATCATGTTAAGGACGAGCACCATCGGCCGCTTCAGTTCCGCGAGCTGCATGGTCAGCAGCAGCGCGCGGCGGAGGTTTTTGGCGTCGGCTACCTGCACCAGCGTCGCTTCCGGATGATCGCGCAACACGTCGCAAGTGACGCGCGCGTCCTCGGTGCGCGCCGCCAGTTCGTTGACGCCGGGCGAGTCAATGACAGCGCAAGTCTTGCCGCTGAACGTGGAGTGACCGGTGGTGATCTCGACAGTGGTGCCGGGGTAATTCGAGATGATGACGAACTTGCCGGTGAGCTTGCTGAACAGGACGCTCTTACCGACGTTCGGGTTGCCGACAAGGATGAGCGTTTGCTCCGCAGGCGGATGCTGAGTGGTTGGAGAAGCACTCATTCGGCGACTGCGGCTGCCGGCGTCGTGACGCCAATTTCTTCGTCGGTGAGATAACACGCGGGGTCGGACGCCCACGGATCGCCGTGGACTTGCAGTGCGCGGACGCGGAAGCTGCCGCCGCAGATGTCCTTGAACCGGCACGCGCCGCAGCGGCCTTTCAGCAGCGGCAGGCGGTTGCGCAGTTGCGCCAGCAGCGGGATGGAATTGTCGCTCCAGATTTCGCTGAACGGCCGCTCCTTGACGTTGCCGAGCGTTGCCGTCTGCCAGAACTGGTCAGGATGCACGTTGCCCTGCGTGTCAATGTTGGAGATGCCGATGCCCGACGAGTTCGCGCCGCCGCCGTTCCACTTCATCCACTGATAGACTTGCTCGGCCCGCGCTGGATTGAGTTGGCGGAGCTTCAGGTAGATGTAGGCATTGTCGGCGTGATGGTCCACCGTCAGGATTTCCTTGTCGAGACCGCGCATGTGGAAGTCCATCGTCCGTTCCAGAATGATGTCCACCGCGCGCCGCACCTCGGCGGGCGACAACTCGTCCGCGGTGCTGCCGCGGCCGGAGTAAACCAGGTGGTAAAAGCACGCGCGTTGGACGCCTTCCGCTTCGATGAAGTTGAAAATCTGATGCAGGTCCGCGCAGTTGCGTTTCGTCAGCGTCAGCCGCAAGCCGACCTTCTGGCCGACGGCGCGGCAGTTGCGCATCGCGCGCACGGCGGCGTCGAACGCGCCCTTCACGCCGCGAAACTGGTCGTTGGTCTCGCCGATGCCGTCGAGCGAAATGCCGACATAGCTCAGGCCGATCTCGTGCAGTATCCGGGCCGTCGCCTCGTCAATAAGCGTTCCGTTGGTGGAAAGAGTGAGCCGCAACTGTTTCGAGCGCGCGTAGCGCATCAAGTCCGGCAGGTCCGGCCGCACCAGCGGTTCGCCGCCGGAAAACAACAGCGCAGGCACACCGAAGCGCGCCACGTCGTCAATGACCGCCCGTGCTTGTTCGCCAGTCAGTTCGCCGGGATACTTCTGCGAGTAGCTGTCGGAGTAGCAGTGGACGCAGCGAAGATTGCACGTGCGGGTGATGTTCCAGACGACGATCGGCCGGCGCTCCGAAGCCGCGCGCGGCGCGCCGTGACCGTGGCCGTAGCGGAGATGATCCGCCGGCTGGTCCTCGCCGCAAAATAGTTTGGTTACGTTAACCATGATTAATCTCTGTTTCCCGCGTCTCGGCGCGAAAGCCGCTCCAACCTTGTTTGTTTTGCCGCGGCGGTCAAGTGGGAATCGTGACAGTGTGGGAAAGGTTCGCGTCAGCGATCCGGCGCTTGATCCGGCAGCGGCAATTGCTCAATGAAACGGTCCTCGAAGCCGGGATCAAGGTTCAGTTCCACCACTTCGAGCTGCTTGCCGATGCGCGTCAGCGCGTCGAGCACGCCGCTATCGAGCAATGCCAGATACGCGCCAGCCAGCGACGTGTTACCGACCACCTGCACCTGCTCCGGCGAGAAGCCCGGTAGTAAACCGCAAGCGATCGCGTTGGGGACGTTGATGTGCATCCCGAAACCGCCGGCGAGGTAGAGCTGCTTGATGTCGCGCGGTTGCAGTCCGGCGCGGTGCAGCAGCGTGAGCACGCCCGCGGCGATGGCGGCCTTCGCTTGCAGCAGCCGCGCGATGTCCAGTTCGGAGATGATGATGTCGTGGACGCCCTGACCGCGGGCGACGCGAAGAGCGAGGCCGTATTTGTTCTGTATGAACCAATTTCTGGCTCTTGCCACTACGGCGCGGTCGAAGCGACCCGTGTGGCTGATCAACCCGATGCGGCGCGCCTCCGCCAGAAAATCCACGTAGGCCGAACCGCAAATGCCGACTGGCGCGGCGTTGCCGATGACCTCGGTGCGCACGGCCAGCGGCTCCGCATCGAAACCAATGTGGCCGATCGCGCCGTCGCCGGCGCGGATGCCGTTGGCGAGGCCGGAGCCTTCAAACGCCGGCCCGGCGGCCGTCGCGCAGCCGAGCAGGCGGTCGCCGTGTTTCAGAATGATCTCGCCGTTCGTGCCCGCGTCCACGAGCAGGCTCGGCCCGTCATCGTAAACCAGCCCGCTCGCAAAAATTCCAGCCGTCAGGTCCGCGCCGATGTAGGCCGCCGCGCCCGGCAACAAATGCAGCGTCGGCCCCACGCCGTCGCCGTCGCGCAACGCGAGCCGGACGGATGCCGCCGGCGTCATCCGATGTTCGAGGAACACCGGCCGGAAAGGCACCATGCCCATCGGCGACGGATCAATGCCGGTGAGCAGGTGCAGCATCGTGGTATTGCCGGCGATGGAGATGCAGCGCACCTGGGCCGCGGTGGCTTTGGTGGTGACGAGCGCGCTGGTCAGCAGCGGCAGAATCGTGCGCTGGACCACGGCGTCCTGAAGCTGGCCCACCATCGTAGCATCGTTGACGCAGAGGTTCATCCGCGTGACCACGTCCTCGCCGTAGTGAATCTGCGCGTTGAAATCCGCACCGTGCGCGAGAATGCCGCCATTGGCGAGGTCCACCAGCAACAGCGCTACTGTCGTGGTGCCGATGTCAATCGCCACGCCGAGCGGCGCGGGCTGTGGCTTGTCGCTTACGTTTGTGATGAGCCAGCGGTCGTCGTGATACTCTGTGGTGACACGGAGCCGTTGCCCGCCGGCCTGGCCCGCGAAAGAGTCGGCCAGCCGCGGATCCAAGTAAACCGGCCGCCGACGCTTCTGTTGGCTGGCGACGACGCGGCAGAGTTCCTCGGCGCTCGTGATACCGTCGGCGATCTCCACTTGTTGCCACAGCGGGTCGTGAGCGCGCGGCACGTTGATGCGGAACTCGCTGACCACCTGCGGCTCGTAGGCGAGCAGCGAGCGCGGTGGGATGCGGATGCGCACACCATCGCCCTCGCCGAGGCGGTGTTCGCAGCCGCGCACCGAAATGGGCTTGTCGCCAGCAGTGACAATCTTGCCAGTAGCGATGTGGACGAGCGTGCCGCTGAGTAGCTCCACGACGCAGCCGTCACAAAGGCCGCGCTGGCCACAGCGGGTATTCAGCGGCAAATGCTCGCGGCGCAGCAGTTCCACCAGCCGTTTGCTGCGCTGCGCCGCCGTCACGACGATGGCGTGCGCGCCCTTCGCGGTTTCGACTTCGAGATGGATGCGTGGCGCGGTCACGGTGTCGCGGAGCCGTCGGCGGGTTCGATCACGCGCTCGTCCGCGGTCATGCGGAATGTCTGGCCTGGCTCAAGCACGATGAATCGTTCGTTGTCCCAATCGCCGGCGAGCATTGCCTTGACCAGACTGGGGTCGCCGCACTGGCGGTCGAATTTCCAACCGAGCCATGTAGCGCATTCTTGTGTGAAGGCGATGTCCTCCGGTGTCGCGCCGACGCCAAGATCCACGTAGGTCGCGCGATCGTAGCTCTTGAACCAGTGCTGTTCTGTCTCCATCAGGAACTGCGCGTTGTCTTCGCCGTATTTCTCAGAATACTCCTTGAGAAGATCGTCGTGGCGTTTCTTGCCCGGTGGCGTGTGGTGAAGGTTCCAGCCGGGGCTATACCAGTAGGTGCCCGGATGCTCTGCAACGTAGCGAGCGTAGCGTTCCTTGCAGCCGAGCAAGTGCGTGATGCAATCGTGCGCGCGGGCAATGACGAGCTTGGAATGGCTCGTGCGCACGCCTTCCGTGCCGCGGCTGCAAACGCCGTAGCCAAGCACGATCGCTTCGGCGGTGGTGCCCTCCTCGACGCGGTCAATCGCCGCCTGCAACTCGCGCCGCAACCGGTCCGGTTCCTTGTGGAGGCCCTGCTCCAGCACCTCGATGCGGACCACGTGGTCAAGGCCGCGCGCGAAGTGCGCCAGTTCGATCTCCAGCACAGCGCAGGTGATGACGGCAATGCGCGGCGGCTTGGCCTTGGCGGCGCCGCGCGCTTCGGGGCTGGTTGGACGTGTGTCATTCATATCGCTTGCTTCAAAGTGCCGATACCATACGAAACCCCGCGCCAATTGGAAAGTTGGCACTTCGATTTTTTCGCAGCGCGCGACCGAACTTTTTCCTTACCAGCCAAGGCGTTTGCCGATAGCTTGTCGGGGCGGCGATAGAAACCGGCATGAGCAAGAAAGTATTCTGGATCACAGTGGCGGTCCTCGTCATCACTGCGTTCGCGGCAACGCTGCGGCTTGTGCAGCAGACGAAGCCCGTTGACGCGCCGTCCGCCGCGCCTGCCACCGCCTTCACCGGCTCGTCCCGCTGCCGCGAATGCCACGAGCGTTTCTACCGGCTCTGGTCCACGTCGCATCACGGCCTGGCGATGCAGCCGTTCACGGCGGAACTGGCCCATAAGGAACTTCAGCCGCAGAAGGACGACATCGTCATCCGCGGGGTTCGCTATCGCGCCGAGATTGCCGGAGCGAAGAGCTTCGTCGTCGAGCGCGGACCGAAAGGCGAGAAAAAATATCCGATGGTGGAGGTGATGGGCGGCAAGAACGTTTATTATTTCCTGACGCCGCTCGACCGCGGGCGGTTGCAGGTGTTGCCCGTGGCCTACGACGTGCGCCGCAAGGAATGGTATGACACCACCGCCAGCGCGATGCGCCATTTCCAGGATGTGCCCAACGAGGCGCTTGATTGGCGCGAGTGGCCGCTGACGTTCAATACCGCCTGCTACAACTGCCACGTCAGCCAGCTCGAAAACAACTACAACCTCAAGACCGACACCTACCACACCACGTGGTTCGAGCCGGGCATCAACTGTGAAACCTGCCACGGCCCCTGCGGCGAACACATCCGCCTGTTCAAAGAGCTCGGCAACAAACCACGGCCGCATGACTGGAAGCTCATTCGGGTAACGACCATGACGCCACAGCAGCGCAACGACACCTGCGCGCCGTGTCACGCTAAGATGTCGCCGCTGACAACCACCTTCCGGCCCGGCGACCGTTACTTCGACCACTACGACCTCGGCACGTTGGAGGATCGCGACTTCTATCCCGACGCGCGCGACCTCGGCGAGAACTACACCTTCACGCTCTGGCGGACCAACCCATGCCTCAAAGACCCGAAGTTCGACTGCACGCACTGCCACACTTCCAGCGGCCGCAACCGTTTCACCGGCGCGAACGCCAACAACGCCTGCCTGCCGTGCCACAAGACGCACGTGGCCAATCCCACCGCGCATTCGCACCATGCCGCCGGCACCGAAGGCAGCCAGTGCGTCGCCTGCCACATGCCGACGACCGAGTTTGCGCGGATGCGGCGCAGCGACCACTCGATGCGCGCGCCGACGCCCGCCGCGACGCTCGCGTTCAAGTCGCCCAACGCCTGCAATCTCTGCCACGCCGACAAGGACGCCGCGTGGGCCGACGGCTGGGTCCGCAAATGGTATCCGCGCGACTATCAGGCGCCGGTGTTGCAGCTAGCCGGCATCATGGACGCCGCGCGCAAACGCAACTGGTCGAAGCTGCCGGAGATGCTCGTTTGCATCAGTGCTCCGGACCGCAGCGAAATTCACGCCGCGTCGCTGATCCGCATGTTGGAGAACTGCGCCGACGAACGGAAATGGCCGGTGATCTTGAAGGCGACGAAAGACGCTTCACCACTCGTCCGCGCACGCGCTGTCGAGGCGCTCACGGACAACCGCACCTCTGAAGCGCTCGCCGCGCTCGCCGCCGCCACGCGCGACGACTACCGCCTCGTCCGCGTCCGCGCCGCCGCCGCGCTCGCCGGCTACTCGCTGGATTACCTCGAACCGGCCGACCGCGAGAGCGTAAAGAAAGCGATTGTGGAGTTTGAGGCGTCACACCGCTCGCGGCCCGACGACGCCACGGCGCATTACAACCTCGCCAACTTCTACATGGCACGGCGTGAGTATGGGCAGGCGGTCGCGTCGTTCGACACCGCCGCCAAACTCCAGCCGGAGAATTTCGCCGTGCTGGTGAACGCCGCGCTCGCCCACAACGCGCTCGGCCAAAACGACAAGGCCGAGCAATCCCTGCGCCGCGCCATCCAGCTCGACGCCACCAACGCCGTCGCGAATCTCAACCTCGGCCTGCTGATGGGCGAGCTTGGCCGCGCGCGTGACGCCGAGGCCGCGTTCCGCACGGCGCTCAAGAGCGACCCGCGCTCCGCCGTTGCCGCCTACAACCTCAGCGTCATCGCCGCGCAAGCCGGTCACCTTGATGAAGCCGTCACGCTCTGTCGCCGCGCCGCCGAGGCCGCGCCGCAGGAGCCGAAATACGCCTACACGGTCGCGTTCTACCAGCGTCAGCAAGGTCAGACCAACGATGCGATTCTGACGCTGCGCCGGCTGCTTGATGACCGGCCTGCTTATCCCACCGCCTACGCTTTGCTCGGCGAGATTTACGAAGAGCAGCGCAAGCCCGTCGAAGCCGCGCAAATTTACCGCATGGCCGCCGACAACCCGAAGCTGGCCGAGCCGGATCGCGCCCAGTTCCTACAACGGGCGCAAGCGCTGGTGTCCGGCGGCACAAGGCGGTAAGCAATAACGCAACGGCTACGAGCCGATCAGTTCGCCAAGAAGTTCACGACCCGCGCCGCGTGGCCCTTGCTCTCGGCGTTCTTTTTGTCGCTGATACGCAGAGTCAGCTCGTGCGCGCCGTCAGCGAGGTTGGCGTCGAGCACGTAGGCCCACGGGATGTGCAGGCCGCCGCTCCAGTGCGTGAAGAGATCCAGTGACCGCTGCGGGCCGCCATCCACGCTGAACTCCAGCACGCCCGCGTCGGGACCGGCGGCAACGAAAACGCCGACCGCAGTGCCCATAAACTTCAGCGTCAGCGCCGCGCCCGGCTCCTCGGCGACGAGCATCGGGACGTTGACGAAACCTCTCCGCGTGCCGACTTTGCCGGCCGGTTTCCACGACGGGTCAATCTTCCAGCCGGAGACGACGCGCGCCTCTTTGATGTCCACCAGCCGGCCGCGGAAGTAGCTCTTCTCATCGAGCGGCTTGGGGGGCAGTGGATAGGGTTGGACCTTCGCACTGGCGACGAGCGGCTCTTTCCACGCGGCGTCGAAGAGGCGCGCGATGCTCCGGACGTAAATCTGGTGGCCAAACGGCGACGGATGCAGACCCTTAAAGTCTTTCTCCCACGTGAACTCCTTGGCGTGGATGCGCTCGGTGACTTCGCGCGCGAGGTCAATCGAAGGGGCGTTGTAGTGCTTGGCGATCTTCTCGTGGTTGGCGATGACCGCCGGTGTCTTGCCGGCGTTGATCACCTTCATCTTGTCGGGGTCCACGAAGTGCAACTGGACGATGTCGAGCGCGGGATTGATGAGCCGCGCGTGGCGGATGATGCCCTCCATGCCGCGCACCTGCTGCTGGTCGCTAAACCCGTTGGTCTCGTCGTTGACGGCGGCTTCCTCGAACAGCAAATCCACTGGGCCGCGGCCGAACACGTCGCGCAGCAACCGGAACGCTCCCGGCGTCGAACCAGTGGAGGAGATGCCGGCGGCGATGAAGTCGAACTTCGTATTTGGAAATCGCCGCTGCAATTCCTCGCAGACCAGTTCGCGCCAGCCTTTCATTTCCGTGATCGAGCCGCCCATGAACGCGACGCGGCCGGTCTTCTCACGCTCAAACTTAACGCGGCAATTGGCCAGCCCGCCGCGCAGCGCGAAGTAGTCGTAGCCGTAAGGCGTCGCCGGCTCCGGCAGGAGCGCGCGCTCCATGCCGGGCGTGTGGCGGAGGATGAAGTTCACGATCCGGGTCGGGTCTTTGAGGCTGTGCGGGTGATGGTCGCAGTTGGGCTTGCAGATGACCTCGATCTCGCCGCCGAGTTCGCGGTAACGCTTCGCCAGAATGGTGGTGTTCTCATCGAACGGCACGACCTTGTCGGTCTCGCCGCAGACGGAGAGAATCGGAATCTTAGCCTTTGCCACCGGCTCGATGCGGTCGAGCGGACTGCCTTTGAAGCTCTTCGCGGTCTCCTCGGTAAGGTTGAAGATCTTCAAGCACTGCTCCCAGCAACCTTTCGAACCGGCGCCCTTGCCTTTGCCGCCCGGCCAACTGCGCACGTCGAGCACCGGCGCGTCGAGGTAGAGCGCGGCGACCTTGTCGGGATGCGTGGCGGCGTAGTTGAACGCGTAGAGTCCGCCTCGGCTGAAGCCCTCCAGCACGGCTTTCGGCGAGAGGCCAAACTGCTGTTCGACGTAATCCTGGAACTTTCGCATCCACTCGATGGCCTGCGGCGCGCCATACATGTCGCTGACCTTGTAGTAGGCGACGTGGAAACCCTTGCCGAGCAGCGCGATGTCACCCTGCGGCTCGTGGCCGAAGAACTCCGTGCGCCACGCCCACGGTTTGCCCGGCGCGGCGCTCTTCGGCACGACGACGAAGCCGGTGCGGTCGTCCACGATGAAGTCGTAGCGGTCGAAATCGTTCCACGAGGATTTCTTGCCGGGCAGTTCGGCGGCGGTGAGTTGGCTGGCCAGCAAGGCCAGCGTGGTGACGAGAAGGAGTCGTGGTTGCATGGTGATTTGTTCGTAAACCGTGTTGGTAGCATTCTGGCCAACAACGCGCGGTTGTGACAAGTCATCTTCGTCTTGCGGAGACTACTTGCCTGTTGCCAGAATCGGGGAGGTTGCTATGCTCGCGCGAAACTTCAACCTAAGGAACCCAATATGAAACCAATCCTGATCGTTGTCATCGCCTCGATAGTTGCCTTCTCCCCGCCCACTTTTGCCGCCGACGCTTGCGCTTCCAAAGGCAAACTCCGCCATGTCGTCTCGTTCAAGTTCAAGGAGAGCGCCACGCCGGAGCAGATCAAGGAGGTTGAGAAAGCCTTCTGCGCGTTGAAGGCGAAGATTCCGCAGATCGCGTCGCTGGAGTGGGGCACCAACTGCAGCCCGGAGAAACACTCCAAGGGCTTCACGCATTGCTTCGTGCTCACCTTCAACAGTGACGCCGACCGCGACGCCTATCTGCCGCACCCCGCCCACAAGGCTTTCGGCAAGAGTCTCGGCCCGGTGATCGCTGACGTGTTCGTGGTGGACTTCCGGGCGAAGGAGTAACTGCTCCGCAGATTCCGGCGGATAAAATATCCAGCCTCTAAACGAACAGGGGCGATCCTTGCGGACCGCCCCTGCTTTTTTCACGACATCTTGTCAGGAAACCGGTTTAGGCAACCGGAACTTCCGCGGGCTTCTTGAAGATGCTGTGCTGGCTGGGCATCGGCGGCTTCAGCGTTCGGAACGCGCCCCACGTCATCTTGGAGGCGTCGGTGTAGAGCAGATCCGGCCCATACTTGAACTCCGAGTTCAGGATTTGGTCCCACGTGACGAGCGCGCCGCTGTAGGACGCTTCGCGACCCATGATGGCCGTGAGCGTGCTGTCGGTGACGTTCTTGGTCTCGTTCAGTTCCGTGTTGTTCAGGATCGCATTGATCAGGTCAATGTGCTCCTGCTCGTATGGGTTCTTGCTCTGGAGCTGGAGGGTTGACTTCCACGAATCTTTCTGGCCGTAGAGCGCGTAGCTGCCGGAGGGATTCGATGTGCCCTTGGTGCCTTGGACGGCCTCGCTGACGGAGGACCATGAGCGCTTGACCTGACCGCAGTAGCTGAACATGTGCGCGCCGGCGGCATATTCGAACTCGCAGTCGAAGTTGTCCCAGATTTCACCGGACTTCTCGCCCAACTGCTGGCGCGAGCCTTGGCCCCAGACCTTCACCGGATGGTCCTTCATGATCCAGTTGCAAACGTCAATGTTGTGGACGTGCTGCTCGCAAATATGGTCACCGCAGAGCCAGATATAATGATACCAGTTGCGAATCTGCTTCTCCAACTCGGTCTTGGCTTCAGCCTCCTCCTTGGCGCGGTGCCAGATGGGGCCGCCGTTGACCCAGTAGGCGCGCAACGCAACGATGTCGCCGATGGCGCCGTCGTGGAGCTGTTTGATGGTCTCAAGGTAACCGGCCTGATGGCGGCGCTGGGTGCCGGCGGCGACCTTCAGCCCCTTTTGCTGGGCGACTTCGCCTGCGGCATACATGATGCGCGCGCTGGGACCGTCTACCGCGACGGGCTTCTCGACGAAGACGTGCTTGCCCGCGTCAATGGCGGCCTTGAATTGGGCGGCCTTGAATCCCGGAGGCGTCGCGATGATGACGTAATTCACGCCCGGCTCGTTGATGGCCTTCACGTAGCTGTCGAATCCGCTAAAGCACTTGTTCTCGGCCACGCCGAAGTTCTTCACGGCTTTCCCGGCTTTTTCGGGGAACACATCCGCCACAGCCACGATCTTGCCTTCGACGCCGACGGCCTTGCAGGCGTCGAGAAAGTTCTTGCCCGCGCCACTGCCACGACCGCCGCAGCCGATAACCACGGCATTCATGGGTTTCTTGGCTTGTGCGTGGACGATGTTGACGCTGCCGAGCGCGGCGCCCGTCACGGCTGCCGTCTTCATAAAGTCCCGCCTGGTTACTTCGTGTTTCATTACGTTGAATCTCCTGTCGTTTGGTTTCGGTTGTCCGTCTTGGCCGACTGCAAATTCGTCAAGTCAAGGCCGCGCAGCCTAGGCCGTCGCGCGAAAAAAGCCAAGTTTGAATCGCGCCTTCTTCGCCAAAAAATCCTTTGCCGAAAGCCGTCGCACGTTGCAGACTTCACGCGAGCCAAACGACATGCTGACGACGCTGCGCATCAAGAATCTGGCCCTCGTGGCCGACCTGACACTCGAACTCCAGCCGGGTTACAACGTCATCACTGGCGAGACCGGCGCGGGCAAGTCCATCCTTATTGGCGCGCTCAACCTCCTCCTCGGCGAACGCGCCGACCGCACGCTCATCCGCAGCGGCGAGGAGAGTTGCGCGGTCGAGGCGGCGTTCGACGTGTCGCAGTTGCGCGCGCCGCTGCGGCCGTTCCTCGATGAAAACGGGCTGGAGCCGTGCGAGGACGGCCAACTTGTCGTCAAACGCGTCTTCACTGCCGCCGGCTCAAACCGCCAGTTCGTCAACGGCTCGCCCACCACGCTCAACATCCTCGCCGCGCTCGGCGAATGGCTCGTGGACATCCACGGACCGCACGACCATCAGTCGTTGCTGCACCCCGCGCGCCAGCTCGACATCCTTGACGCCTTCGGCAACCTCGGCGAGCCGCGCGCCGCCTTCGCCGAACTCGTCCACCGCCGCGCCGCCGTCGAGGCCGAGAAGGCTGCGCTGATTGTGGATGAGAAAACCTACGCCCAACAGCTCGATCTCCTGCGATTCCAAGTCCGCGAGATTTCCGACGCCAAACTCCAGCCGGACGAGGAGGCGCAAGTTGAGCAGGATTACCGCCGCGCCAGCAACGCCGCCAAGCTCATCGAGTTTGGCCAGACCGCCTTTACGTTGCTCGGCGAAGCCGACGACGCCGTGTTGACGCGCGTCGGCGAGATCGGCAGGATGTTGCGTGAGTTGCAACGGCTCGACCCCGCCGCCGCGCCGCTCGTCGCCAGCCAGGAGCAGGCGGTAACGACGCTGCGCGAACTGCAAGGCGAACTGGCGCATTATCTCGAACGGATCGAACTCGACCCGGCACGGCTGAAGGAACTCGAGGAGCGGCTGAACCTGATCCAGTCGTTGCGGCGGAAATACGGCGCGACGCTCAGCGATGTCATCGCCTTCGGTGAAGAAGCGGCAAAGAAGCTCCACGGCCTCGAACAACGCGACGCCGAGTTGGCCCGCCTCAACGCCGAACTCCAGAAGCTCAACACCGATCTTTGGCGCACGGGCCAGCAGCTTTCCACCCAACGCCGACAGGTGATCCCCAAGCTCAGCAAGGCCGTGATGAAGGAGTTGGCCGCGCTCGGCTTCAAGCAATGCCAGTTTGGTGTCGCCATCGAAACCGTCCAGCCCGGCGACTTGTTCTCCAATCCGCAATCCGCAATCCGCAATCCGCATTCCTCTGGCCTCGACACCATTGAGTTCCAGTTCGCGCCAAATCCCGGTGAGCCGGCCCGCCCGCTACGCGCCATCGCCTCGTCCGGCGAAATGGCGCGCGTGATGCTGGCACTGAAGACCGTGCTGGCCGCCGAGGATGAGATTCCCGTGTTGGTGTTCGACGAGGTGGACGCCAACGTCGGCGGAGAAACCGCGCACGCCGTCGGCGAGAAGATGCGGCAGATCGCGGATCGCCATCAGGTGCTCTGCATTACCCACCTCGCGCCCGTCGCCGCACAGGCCACGGCCCATTTCGTCGTCAGCAAGGAACTCAAGGCCGGCCGCACGATCTCCGACTTCGCGCTGCTCGACCGTCCCGGCCGCGTCACCGAACTGACCCGCATGCTCGGTGGCCAATCCGACGCCGCCCGCAAACACGCCGAATCGCTGCTGAAGTGACGGCGGGGACTGACCGTGGCACCACCATCCTTACCAGCGCAGCTCAGTTGTCGCACTAGGGAATCGCTGATTTAATCAGTTTGGCTGCCGAAATGAAAAGTCGCCGGAGAAGGGTTTTGCTAAAGTGGGGCCATGAAGCAACAAATGAGTTTTGCGCAGTCGGAATATGCCGGGAAGAAGAAGGTGACGCGTCGG
>JAPLTX010000056.1 GCA_026397915.1 Verrucomicrobiota bacterium | reverse complement strand
GGGCCGGTAACAGGCACGCCGATGCTGCGACATTCGGTCAGGAACTTCGTCAGCGCCGGTCGGTTCCAGAGTTCGCCTTTGGGATAGACCATGACCTGCACCTTGCCGGTCTTGCCGATGAACTGGTCGCGCAAGTCCTTCGGCACGGTTTCCAGCGTAATCGGCCCGCTCTTGAGGCCGGCGCGGAACCGCGCGAGTTGTTTGGCGAGGTCGCCGATGAAGTAGTCCTGAAACTTGCCAAGCTGCGAGGCGACATCGGGGCCGCCGTCTTGGAGGACGGCTTTGAATTTCTTGGCCGCTGCGAGAGCGTTGCCGATCGGTTTGACCAACGCCTTCTGGCCGCCGTCGAGCGCCATCTCTTGGTAGCTATCGAGCCGCTCGGCGAGCTTGCCGACGACGGTGGCGAGTTGTTGCGGCACCACCGGCTGCGAGGCGGGCAGCGCGTCGAACACGCCCGCCAGATGCGGTGCGATGGCGGCAAGGATGGCCTCTTTCTCCGCGGCACCGCCGAGGAAACGGCTGTGGAGCGACTCGATTTTCTTGACGCTCGGCAACGCTTGCACGCGGCGTGTGATCTCCTCGGCTTGCTTCAAATCCTTGCAGATCAGCGAGACAGTGTCGGCGGTGAAGTCGCTCTCCTTCATCATCCGCGCCTCATAGACGACGGATTCGGTGCCGGGCGCGGAGAGGCTGGCAAGATTGTAGTCGAAGCTGATCCGCTCCCAGTTGCGGACGGTTGGTATCACCAACGCCACCGTGATGGCCGTGCCGACGGCGAGAATCCACCACGGATATTGGAAAAACTTCTCGACGAATGGCGGGTGCAACGGCTCGGCCGCGTCCACGCCGGCAGGCACCGTTGACGGATGCAGTTTGGCGTCACGCGCGGGGTGGAACCTGCGTTGCACTGCTTGCAGCGCGGGCAGGACCACCATCATCGCCACGAGACAGCACATCACGCCCATGCCGGCGACGAGGCCCATCTCGACGAAGCCCTTGAAGTTGTCCGCCGAGATCGAGAAAAACGCCACCGCCGTCGTAACGGCGCTCATGATGATGCTCATGCCGTTCTGGACGACCGCCTCGCGCAACGCCTCCGGCCGGCTGCTGCCGCGGCGGCGTTGCTCGCGGTAGCGCGCGAGCAGGTGGATGCCGAAGTCCATGCCGAGGCCGATGAGGATGATCGGCACGACCTGCGAGAGCAGGTTCAGGTGGCCGATGAACAGCGTTGTCAGGCCGAACATCCACGCCATGCCAATGCCAAGCGACGCCACGAGCATCAGCGGAAACCGGAAACCGCGGAAGCCGACCATCAGCAGTATGCTGACACCGACGAGCGAGACCGCGCCGAAAAACTGCATGTCCTGGCTCGTGGAGTCGGCTTCGCTGACCGCGCCAGCCGGCTCGCCGGTGAGCGCGAGTTTGATGCCGGTGAACTTCGGGCTGGTCTGCTGGACTTTGCGGAACGCGGCGCGGCTTTCGTCCACGAGTTGGCGGAGCACGTCTACATTGCGGCTGTTGCTGGTCGGCTGGATGAACATGAACATCAACCGACCATCGAAGCCGGTAAAGTAGCCTTCGCGCAGTTCGGCTGACATGCCACCGGCCGATGGCGGCGTGAACATCTCTTCCCAGAACGAACCCTCCGGCGGCTGCCACGCGGGATCAGTCGTCGCCAGCCGCATCCTGTCGAAGAGTTGCGCGAACATCTCGAGTCCCTGCACGGCCTCAGTGTCGCTGCCAACCTTGCCGCGCTTCTGTTCGGAGGCGAACCGCTCGTCGGCCATGCGGAAAAATCCCTCCAGCGTCGGCATCGCGCTGAGCTTGCGCAGCCACGGCGCCTCCGCCTCCAACGTCTTGCGGATGTCGGCGAGGTCGTTGGTGGAGGCGAGGTAAAGCTCGCGGCCCTGAAGCGAACTGAGGTCGAGCCGGAAATCGGCGCCCTTCACGAGGTTTGTTATCGCGCCTGCCGCAACGGCCACGCCGAGGTCCAGCGACGCCGCTGGCACGCGGACCGCTTCCAGCTCGCGCTTCATCTGCGTGGCCAGTTCGCGGCGCGCCTTGAACTGCGCCGGCTCGCACTCCAGCACGCCGATGAGCACGTAGGGCGTGCCGAATTCCTCCATCAACTCCTGGAACTGCGCGGCGCTGCGGTCCTTTTCGGAGATGAGGTCGCTATGGGCGGTCTTCATCTCCATGCGCGTGGCGATGAGCCAGCAGCTTGCGACGGTGAGGAGGACGGCAACGCCCAACACAGTGCGCGGCCAGTTCAAAATCGAGCTGGCCAGCCGTGTCAGGCCGTTGTCCCTGAGGAAGGCGGATACGGAACCTTGATGTTCAGTCATGATGAATTTTTGCCCCGCGTCACGTCTAAGGTGGGCATGGAACCTTCGATTGACGCGAAAAGGCGTGGTCGTTATAGTGCGCGCCCAATTCCGCCGCAAGCTGGATTCACTATGAACTATCGGAACATTGTTGTCGGAGCCGCGATACTTTGCAGCGTTGCCACTGGCTTTGCCGGGCCGCGCGACGTGATGGTCTTCTATCCTGGTGCGCCCGGCTCGCCCGAAGAAGCGACGGAGGTCATGAACAACTTCGGCGCGTATCTTGCGAAGGCCGCCGGCCTGCCGGATGGCGCGCTGAAGGTGGTCTATGAGAACGACCTCGACACCGGCCTCGCCGCCATTGCGAAGGACAAGCCCGGTTTCGCCATCGTCGGTCTGCCGGTGTATTTGGGTCACAGCGCGAAGCTGAAGATGAAGCTGCTCGCTCAATCGCTGCCGGCCGGCCGGAAGGTGGACGGCTACTACATCTTCGGCCGCGCGGACGGCCCCGCCAACCTTCAGGCAGCGAAAGGGCTGAAGCTTGCCAGCAATCAGCTTTACGACAAGACGTTCGTCAGCCGCGTCGTGCTCGGCGGCCAGAACGTCGAGGAGTTTTTCAAACTGAAAGAAGTCCACAGCGGCTTGCGCGCCATCAAGGCCGTAGCCGGCGAGCAGAAGAAGGCTGATTTGGCGCTGCTTGACCAGCACCAGTATGACGCGAAGGGCGAACTGGAGGAGGCCAAAGGATTGAAGCTCGTGCATCGCTCGCCAGAATTGCCGACGGCGCCGGCGGTGTTTTTTGAGGGCGTGGCGGCCGACGCGGACATCGCCGCCATCAAGAAGGCGCTGCTTGGCATGGGCGCCAACGCGGCGGTGAAAGAACTGCTGCAAACCATGACGCTGAAAGGCTTCATTGCGCCTGACACGGCCGCTTACGAGTCGGCGCAGAAACTCTACGACAAGTGAATCTCCTTCCACCGATGAGCCGCCACGTTCACCTGATTTCCTTCGTCCTGCTCTGCGCGTTGTCCACGGGCTGTTTCTACGGCAGGCCGCGCATCAAGCAACTCGGACCAGATCGCATCCTGACAGACGCCGAGGTTCGCAAGGCGGAACAGAAGATCATCGAGGCGGACAAAGCATGGGCGACGCGCGTCGAGCCGGGCAACGTCCAGAAGTCGTTTGACCTCCTCCGCGAGTCAATGAAGCTCGCGCCGCACAACACCCAAGCGCTCTGGCGCGCGGCCCGCGCCTGTTACTGGCTCGCTGAGCAGGCCGGCATCGCCAAGGACGAGAAGAAGCAATTCAGCCTGGCCGAAATAGGCGCCTCTTACGCGAAGCACGCCATTTTTGTGGACACCCACAGCGCCGAAGGCAACTACTTCCTCGCACTGAACTTCGCCATGCAGGCGGACGCTGCAAAAACACGGGGCTTGGCGATGGTCAAACCCATGCTCGACGCGCTCAAAAGAGCGCACGAACTCAATGACCAACTCGACTACGCCGGCCCCCGGCGCGTCATGGCCCAGATATATCTGGAGGCGCCGGTTTGGCCGACCAGCGTGGGCGACCCCGAGCAAGCGATGGAATTGTTGGAGGACGCGATCGAAGACCACCCCAACTATCCTGAGAACCACCTCGTGCTCGCCGAGGTTGCCATCAAGCTGCGCCAATACAGCAGAGCCCGCAAACAACTCGACCGTGTTCTCGCCGCGCAACCCGCTCCCGACTGGGCTGCCGAGTTGCCCCGATGGCAACAACGCGCACAGGAGCTGGCCAAGAAGGTGCCGCAGAAATAACCGGCCGCGCCGACGGCAACGCGCTGCATGAACAAGAGCGCCCCAATCATCGCTGCTGTCGTCTTCGACTCCGGCGGCGTCCTGCTGAAACATCGGCACGCATTCTTGGACCTTTCCGCCGTGCGTCAGGCATTGCGCGACATTGGCGTCGGCCAGATTGACGACCAATGCATCAATCAAGCAGCAAGCGACGCGCTCGATTGGTTTTCCAACCAAGCCGGCTCAACGACCACCGAGGAATCGGCCGCCGTGCAGCGCACGGAATACTACCACCGCTTGCTTGCCGGCGTGAACGCAACCACCTCGCCGGAGCAGATAGCGCGCTTACGCGACCGGCTCGAAGGCCCGCAATCGGTCGAGCCGTTCCCCGAAGTCCGCGAAGTGCTCGACACGTTGTGCAGCCGCGGCTTGAAACTCGGCGTGCTCTCCGACGGCTGGGCGAGCACCATTCAACTCTACGAGCAACTCGGTCTCGCCGGCTGCTTCCAGTCATGGACATTTTCGGCCGTCGTCGGCTGCTGCAAGCCCGATCCACGCATCTACGCCGCCACCGAACACGATCTCGGCATCGAGCCGGCGGGCATCCTCTTCGTGGACGACTTGCCGGCGAATGTCGAAGGCGCGCTCCGCTGTGGCTGGCAGGCCGTGTGGCTCAATCGAGCCGGCGACCAGCCGTCCATCCATCCTTCGCGGACGATATGCGATCTGTGCGCGCTGTTGCCGATGCTTTGAAACTCTTGAGGCTGATGGTTATTGCTCACAAAGGAAGATGATGAAGCTTGACCGACTTCTTTTCGGCGGTCTCCTGTTTGCGCTGGCGTCCACGTGCGCGGCGCGGGACTTATCGCAAATCAACCCGCCATTCCCACGCATTGGAAATTGCTACGCCGCCGGCCTCGGTTCGAAAACGTGGGAGCAAGGCTCGAACTACTGGAGCAAGCTGAGTCTTATTATTGGTGGTGGCTATGACCTCCATTATGATTGGGAAAAGCCGCACTGGGCCAAGAAGCTTGAAACGGTCGAACAAAACATCGCGAAGCTGCGGCAGGCCAACCCGAACGTTCTCGTGCTGCCCTACGTGGACGTTATAGAAGGCCCCGACAACCCCGACGTGCCGAAACATTGGTGGGCGCTCAAGAATGGCGAGCGATGGAGCGGCTGGCCCGGTTACTTCCGCATCAACACCGATCTCACTGAAGTGCTCCAGTTCAACCTCGACAAGGTGCGCACCGAAATCTGCGGGCGCGGATGTTTCGACGGTGTTTTCTACGACTGCTGGAAGCCGGACGACTGGCTCGTGCCGCGCACGGCGGCGCTGCGCGACGGCAAGGCCGTCGTCATGCTCAATGACTGGAACCTGCCGCGGAAAGGTTTCGCCACGCTCAACGGCGTGCTCGCAGAGGATGAGATCAACCGTGTCATCGAAGGCAAGGTGGACTTCGAGAATTTCCTCGGACGTTATCTCCGGTGGACGCGCGAGAGCCGCAAGCCAGTTGTGACAATGATCGTTTGCCGGCCGCAGAGCATCGGCGACGACGCGTTTCGCTGGCACAAGCTGAGATGGAAGGAGCGGCAGGCGATCCGCGATCGAGCGCGCACCGGGGACGAGAAGACAATGCGGTTCGGACTAACAACGACGCTGATGGGCGACGGTTATTTCGGCTACGACACCGGCACGATGGGGCGAGGTAACTGGTGGTGGTATCGGGAATACGACGCGCCGCTCGGCCATCCGCTCGGCCCCGCGCGCCGCAACGCCGACGGCACCTGGCAGCGAGACTACGACGGCGGCACCGTCGTCGTCAACGGCACGCCCTACGACGTTGTCGCTCTACTTCCCGCGAAGCACCGCGACGTCAGCACCGGTCGCGTCGGCACGCGCTTCACGATTCCGTCGCAGGATGGAAGAATCTTCCTGCCGACCACCGAGCCGATGACGACTGCCGTGGACATTGAGCCACGCGTGACCGCCGCGCCGCCGCCGAAACTGCGCGTCGCCAAACTCGACAACGGCATCGTTGCCGCGCAAACGCCGGGCGGCCTCGACATTCGCTTCGACGCCACCGGCGCGTTGCGCCACGCGCTCTGGCATGGCCGGCCGGTCTTCACCGGCGGCTGGCCAGTTATCACAAGCCCGCCGAACATTCGCTTCCACCCGGAGAATGTTTCCGGAGGCATCGTCGAAACAAGCAATGCCGAAGGGCGGCTGGCGTTTCGCGGCGTGCTTGTCGAGAGTGGCCAACGCGTGGACTTCGTTGAGACTTGTGTTGTCAGGCCCGACAACCGCTTCACACTTTGCTTCGATTTCACCGCCGCCACCGATTTGAACCTGCGCCTGTGGCGACACTACTTCGCGTTTCCCATCCCCCGTTACGCCAACGCGACGGCGCGGACCGATGCAAAGCTCGTCACGTTGCCCGCCATGCTGAAGGATGGCACGTTGCTGCCAGCGTCCAAACGCGTTGTTATCGAGACCGCCGACAAGAGGGTGACCATCGAGAGTTCTATTTCGATGTCGCTTGTGGATCACCGCAAGCATGGCTCGGAGGAATATCTGCTGGCCGGTTATCCAGTCCACGGCGCGGTAAAACAAGGAACGAAGTGGTCGGTCGAGATTTCGGCGACCGTTGCCGCGAAGTAGCCGCCTATCGCACGAGCGTCAGCACCTGGCACCGGCCGTCCACGCGCGGCACCGTGAGCGTTTTGCCGCCTATGCTCAAAGCAACCGGCCCTTTCCCTTCGTCGAAGTCGGTGCGACGCACCAACAGGCGGTCCCCGAGTTGGACGGCGGAGACGACCGGGCCTTGCTGGCGCGGCACGTCGAAGGTGACGGGCTTCCCCTTTTCCAAGAACTCGCGGTGTTCGAGCGACGCGGCCCAGACTTCGTGCAGGAGCCGCGTTTCCTCGGCGGTTTCATCGCGCGGGCACCAGAGAAACAGCGTGTCGTGACCGCGCAGCAGCATGTGCCAGAGCAACTCCTGATATTTCTCCGCGCTGAATTGCTTCACGGCCGGGTTCGGTTCTTTCGGCGGCGCGGTCGTGTGCCAGTGGACGAACGGAATGCTCGGCGCGCGCGCGGCCTTGTGCTCGCCCGACTTCGACGCCACGAGCAGCAGGTTGTAGAACCAGCGGTAGTCACTGCTGGCGAAGTCATACCACGTCGGCGTCGCATACCACGTATAGACCACCGGCATCGAGACGGTGAAACCGGTCAGCGGGAACTCCTGAGACCACGGCCGGTATCTCGCGCGCTGGTCGGCCTTGAACGGCGCGTCCGGCGCGAGCTTCTCGAAGTAGTCATACCAGTAACGCCAGCCGTCGTTGGGATAGACGGCGTAGTTGCCGACGAGCGCCTTCGGGAACCGTTTCAGCACCGGCTTGGCGAGACACTCGCGCTGCATCCGGCAGCGGATCTCGCGCAGTGCCTTCTGGAACGCGCCGAAGTCGGCGATGTTTGGAATATGCTCGCGGCAGCGACGGCAGCGCTTGCTGTGCGCCCACGCGTCGTTCCACTCGATGGGGCCGTCCACCTCCCAGTCCACGAAGATGAAATGAATGTCGAGACCTTCGTGCTGGTAGGCGTCGAGGAAGAACTCGAGTTGCTCACGGATCACTGGATGACGAAAGCCGAGGGCGAACGGGCAGCCCATCGGCCGTTTCTCTTCGAACGAGAAGTCGAAGAACGGTTTGCCGTCGTCGCCAATGTGGGCTGTCTTCTCGTCACCGTTGCAGAACGAGTTCATGCACGCGATGGCGCTGATGGTGATCGGCAACCCGATCTTCTTCTGGAGCCGGCCGAGCCACAACGCGTCGCGCAAGCTCTGCTCGCGCCGCTGGGGCGCCGGGTTCCACGATGCGATGACCGGCAGGCCGCGCTCGTCGAGACTCTTCAGCAGCCGCGCCGCCTCGACCTCGTTGGTTGTGCCCAGCCCGTGCAATGGCCATAAATAGAGCGGCAGCCGCTCGCCGCGCGGATGCTTCAGCGGCTTCGTGTTTGCCAGCACCACATCCACCATCTCGCGCTGGCTCATCGCTTTTTTCTTCTGCGCGAAAAGCTCCGGAACGGGTAATGTCAGCATGACTGCCAGGACGGCGACGAGAGTTTTCATGACAACCGGACTGATACCGGCAAGCGCCGCCTGAGTCCATGAGAAACCGCGCCGTGAAAGAGACGGTATTTGCAAATGCAAACTTGTCAGCAGGCGGCGGGCAGCGGATGATGGCCTCGAGTTCCAAGCGGAGACCTGCGCTGATGAATAAGCCACTGTTCTGTTGTCTGGCCGGCTGCGCGGCAATGATAACTCTTGCCGGCCCACCCGACGCGCCGTTCGCGCCGGACGAATACACGTTGCTGCTGGCGCATTTCGACAAGAACACCAGCGCCGACCACTCGCTCGGCCTCAGTCTGGCCGATGGCGGCGGCACGTTGATCCAACAGGGCCGGTTCGGTGGCGGCATCGTGTTGGGCAGGCGACAAACGCTGACGTTCAGCGGCAAGGCCAATTTCCCCGGCAACGAAGGCACGATCGAGTTTTGGATTCAGCCACAGTGGAACGGTGACGACGGCAAAGTGCACTCCGTTTTCTCTGCCGCCGCGCAAGACCATAACCAGATCAGCATTAACAAACTGGCGACCGGTCGGTTCGGTGTCGGCATGTTCGGCACGCCGCGCGACTCGACGAACTTCGTTTATCGGCGGGCTGATCACGACATCAGCACGTGGAAGGCCGGCGAGTGGCATCACGTCGCCGTTTGCTGGAGTGGTGGCGAACTGGCGTTATGGCTCGATGATCGAAAGATGGCGTCCAAGACTGGCGCCCTGCCGCCACAAAAGGTGCCGGACGCAATTCGTTTCCAAGGCGACGGCTGCGCCCTCGACGAGCTTTGCATCAGCCGCGTCGTGCGTTACACCGACAAAAGCCGTGCCGTCGGCAAACCTGTCGCGCCGCGGACGCGGCTCGGCTACGATTGGAAATTCAACGAACCGGCGGGTGTGTATCGTTGCACGCCGCCGGATGGTGTCACGGTCGAGGCAGGCGTGGTCGTGTTGCCCAAGAACTATCTCGACGATACCGATCCACAGAAGCTGCCGCCCGTGCGCGAGCCGCGCATCGCGTTGTTTGCTTCGCCCGGCGAATTGGAGCCGGCGACATTCTTGGTCATCGCCGCCGAGCCGCTGGAACAGGTGTCCGTGCGCGTCTCGGACTTGAAGAGTAAACGTGGCTCGCTCAGCAGCAAACAGATCACCGTCCGCCGCGTCGTGCGCGCGCCGATGCGGAAGATTTACACGGCGAAAGCGACCGAGACCGACATCATCAACCGATTCCTGCCGCGCTGGCAGGCGCTCGACATTCCCGCCGGTGAACTGCGCGAAGCGTGGTTGTCGCTTGATCTACCCGCCGACCTGCCACCGGGAACCTACAAAGGCAACGTCACCATCGCGCACGCGGCCGGCCAACGCATCGTGCCGATGCAACTCGAAGTGTTGCCGATCACACTCATTGAGCATCCGCGCAAGGCACTAGCGTCGTATTACACAATGGACCGTAGGATGTCGGACCGGGGCCGGGTCTTGCGCGAACTGCGCGATATGCGCGCCCACGGCATCTGCAACCTCTTCTCTGGTCTCGGCATTCGCTACGAGAAGGACGGCGACAAGATTACGACGGATTTCAGCGAAGTGCGTGAGGGCCTCAATCTGTTGCGGCAGGGCGGTTTCGCCGGCGGCACGATCGTTTTGGAGACGGGTTTCCCCACGCTGGCCCGCATGTTGGGCCACGACGACCTCGGCAAAGGCCAGAGCGGCGAGTCGCTCGATGACGACAAAGTCTTTCAACAAGTTGCGAAGGATGCGATGCAACAGTTCGTGAAGCTGCAACAGCAGACGCCCGACTTCCGCTTGTTTATGGCGCACCTCGATGAGGTTTTCGGCAGCCGCAGCCTTCTCGATCAATACATCCGGCTCAGCAAAGTGGCGCGGCAAGTGCCAGAAGCGAAGCTCTACATCACCTTCCACACCATGCGAGAGAACGAAAACGCATGGCGGCACGAGCTAGACCCATTCGTGGACTTGCGGTGCAATCATGGTTACACGTTCGAACTGTGGCTGGCGCGCGGCCACACGATGGACGAATACGACGCGGAGCTGAAAGCTGGCGGCGACGAGGCGTGGTTTTATCACAACGCGCGTGGCACCTACTGGACGCCGGAGTGGTCGCGCATCATCAACGGCGTTTATCTTTGGGCCGGCCCCTTTACGGCACACTGCCCGTGGACGTATCAGGCGTATTTTGAAAACCCGTTCGACGACACCGATGGCCCGGCGACCAAGGGCCACGATTGGGGCCTGTCGTTTCCCGGCATTAACGATCCCGCCGACCTCATCCCCACGCGCTGCTACGAAGCGATGCGCGAAGGCGGCGATGACCTGCGCTACATCGCCACGCTGGAAAAGGCCATCGCCGGCGCGCGCCCTGCGAAGCCGAAGGAAGCGGCGGCCGCGCAAGCCGTGCTCGACCGTTGGCGGAACCTCATCCGCAAAGCTCGTCCTGCGGCCCAGAAAACCTCGCCGGCACCTGCCTCAAACGTCTCAAAGGCCGTGGATGCCGACACCGGCCTGATCATGGGCGAGGGTGTCATCGGCACGGCGGCAGAAGCGCCGTTGGTCAATGCTCTGGCCACGCGTTTCACCGGCGATCAATGGCAACAGATGCGCCACGAGATCGCGAACTGGATTATCAAACTGCAATGAATACCCACCACACTTCTACAAGTCGCCGCGCGTTTCTCAAACGGGCCGGCGCAGCCACCGCCACCGCCGTCGTGGCCAATTGGCTGCGCCCAGCTTTCGCCGCCAACGAAGCTCCCAAGCGTGTTGACGCCGACCTCATCAGTTCGCTGAAGATCGGCAAGGCCAGGCCGCGGCCCGACTTGCTCGATGCCGAGTCACCGAAAGGGCTGGAGGTCGTCCAACTCACCGCCGAACAGGGCGTGTCGTGGGCGCACCTCTACATGGAGGCGCAGATTTTCACGATGGACTCAAAACGGTTCGTCCTGCACCGCTCCGCGACGGCGCACGGCGGCAGCAAGAGCGACCCGAAGCACCAGTATTACCTTTGCGACATCGAGAACGGCTGCGCGCTCTCGCCGCTGACCGAGGAGACAGGCTGCGTCGCGCCGTCGGTGTCACCAGACGGGAAATTCCTCTACTACTTTGTGGACGAAACAACCGTTGGCGGCGGCAAGTTTGCGCTCAAACGCGTCAATCTCGACGGCACCGACCGGCGCACACTGCTCGTCGTGGATGGACCGCTGCCGGGCACAAAGTTCCGCCCCAGCCGGCTCTATCCGATCTCCACGATCTCCTCGGACTGCAAGCGGATGGCGATCTCCGGCTTCCTTGGCGACGGTCAAGCCGATCCGCCGCCGTATGGTCTGATGGTGTTCGATCTGGAGAAGGCAACGGTCAAGCTCATCCTCCACGGGCCGACATGGTGCAACCTACACTCCCAATACTGCCGCTCGACCGACCCGGAGGCATCGCACGACATCCTCATTCAAGAAAACCACGGCTGCGTCATTACGCCCAAGGGTGAGATGAAAGCCCTCACCGGCGGCGAAGGCGCGGATATCCACGTCATTCGCGACGACGGCACGAACTTCCGCAACATGCCGTGGGGCCGCGACGGCAACGAGTTCTGCCAGGGCCACCAGTGCTGGCGCGGGCGCACGACGTGGGGCATTACCAGCACCAGCTCGCGCAACCCGCGGGGCGCGTTTCTCATTGAGGGCAGCGCCGCGCCGCACACCGGCCACGTCGGCATCAAGACGCCCGGCGGCGTCCGCAACGACCTCACGCGCGACCTGAAGGAATCGCGCTTCAGCCACTTCGCTGGCGACATCGCGGGCCGGCGGTTTATCAGTGACGCCGGCCCGTTCGACAAGGGCGGTCGCATCTTTACCGCTGAGTTTGGCGAGCCGGGCAAGGACGCGCTCCGCAACTGGAAGTATCTGATGAGTCCGCGCTCCACCTGCATCAAGCAATCGCACATCCATCCGTTCCTCTCGCCGGACGGCAAGCTCGGCTTCTTCAACTCCGACGAATCCGGCATCCTCCACGCCTACATGGTGCGGGGAATCTGAGGCAGCGCCGGCGTCAAGGCGTCAGGAGCTTGCCGGCGACCGCGGCGAGTGACGCGCAATTGTTCACGGACAGGACCGGCACGGAGGAATCAATCCGTTTCATGAAACCGGCCAGCACCGTGCCGGGGCCAAGCTCGATGAACCGTTGGAATCCCTGCGCCAGCAGCCAGCGCATCGAAGCCTCCCAATAGACCGACGAGACAACCTGCCGGACCAGCAAGTCGCGAACTTCCTCCGGCGTTGCGGCTGGCTGCGCGGTCACATTGGAAACCACTGTCACCTTCGGCACGGCCATCGCTACACCCGCCAGCGCGTTGGCCAGAGGCGTTTGCGCGCTCGCCATCAGCCGTGAGTGATACGCGCCCGCCACGTTCAGCGGCAACGCCCGCTTCGCGCCGCGCGCCTTTGCTTTCTCGCACGCCGTGGCAATGGCGGTCTTCTCGCCGCTGATCACGATCTGGCCGGGGCAGTTGAGGTTCGCCACCTCCGCGCCGCTTTCCTTGCACACCTCGGCGCAGGCGGCTTCGTCCAGGTTCATCACCGCTGCCATCGTGCCCGCCGTCGCTTCGCACGCCGCCTGCATCGCCTGGCCGCGCAACCGCACCAGTTTCAGACCATCCTCGAAGCTCATCGTTCCCGCCGCGACGTGCGCCGTGAACTCTCCGAGCGACAGACCCGCTGTCGCCGCGAATTCCAGCGACCGCCCTTGCTTGCCGAGTTCCGCGCGCAACGCTTCCAGGCACGCGATGGAGGTTGCAAAGATCGCCGGTTGCGCGTTGTTGGTTTTCGTCAGTTCCGCCTCCGGCCCGTCGAAGCAAATTCGTGCCAAGTCGCAATCCAGCGCCGCGTTGGCGCGCTCGAACACCTGTCGCGCCGCGGGCAATGTCGCCGCGAGGTCCTTGCCCATGCCAACTACCTGCGCGCCTTGTCCGGCAAAAAGAAGTGCTGTTTTCATCAATTCTAGGTTTTAGATTTCAGAGTTTGGATTGAACCAACGCGCCGATGCGCATTAGTTGCATCGCACGCGTTGTCGTCAACGTCAAGAGGTCGCCTGCCCGCCGCATCGCTTCCTCCAACGGCATTGGCCCGGTCATCAGCGGCAATGCCGCTGCAAAACCCGCCTGGCGGAACGCCGCTTCTGCATCCAGCGCCAATGAGCCGCCGATGGCGATCACCGGCACGCCGAGCCGCCGTGCCAGCCGCGCCACGCCGAGCGGCGCTTTGCCATCGAGCGTCGAGCAGTCGAGTCGGCCCTCACCGGTGATGACGAGGTCTGCGCCGCGCAGCTTCTCCGCCAACCGTGCATGCTCGATAACGATCTCCACGCCGGGCCGGAACCTCGCGCCCAGAAACGCCCGCAATCCCGCGCCCAGCCCGCCCGCCGCGCCGCCGCCGGGGAATGTCGTCAGCGACCTGTATTCCGCATTCCGCATTCCGCATTCCGCAATCAGCTTCGCCCAGTGCCGCAGATTCGCGTCGAGATGTTTCACCATCGCCGGCGTCGCGCCTTTCTGCGGGCCGAATACGGCACTCGCGCCGCGCGGGCCGATGAGCGGATTGCGCACGTCGCTGGCGACGAGGATTTCTGATTTCTGATTTCTGATTTCTGATTTTGGAAATTCAATCTTCGCCACGCGATTCAGCGCGCCGCCGCCGATGCCGCGCGGCAGTTCATGGCCACGCGCGTCCAGCAGCCGAGCGCCGAGCGCCTGCGCCATGCCCGCGCCGCCGTCATTGGTCGCGCTGCCGCCGATGCCGACGATCAGCCGCCGACAACCGCGCCGCCGCGCCGCCATGATCAGTTCGCCCGTGCCGTAGGTGGTGGTGACGAGCGGATTGCGCTGCGCCGCCAGCACCAGTTTGTAACCACTCGCCTCGGCCATCTCAATCACCGCCGTCTCGCCGTCGCCGAGCACGCCAAACGCCGCGCGCACCGGCTCGCCGAGCGGCCCCATCACGCGCTGGTGAAAAATCCTTCCGTTGGTGGCTCGCACCAGCGTCCGCAGCGTTCCCTCGCCGCCGTCGGCCATAGGCGCTTTCACGACACGCGCCCGCGGCCAGACTTGACGGATGCCGTGCTCGATGGCATTGGCGGCCTCTTCCGCCGTCAACGAGCCTTTGAATTTGTCGGGAGCGACAACGATGGTGATCATGGTGAAGTTTCAGCAACAGGTGATAGGTTGTCGCCGGCAGGCCGGCAAGAAAAAACGCAGTCGCGCCGGCACGACAATAGCCTTGCGTCTGCCATTCTGAAACGGCAATTTTCTTGTTGGAGGATTGAGGTCTTTCTGTTACAGAAACGGTGGTTAGGATGGTTCGTTGAGCCACAGGTTATGATGACGGTTTTGATGATCGCGGCAATCGGACTTGTAGCAGTTGCCATCTTCTGTTTGGCACTGTGTAGAGCGTCGAGCCAGCCGATGCCCGGCGCCAGGCACCCGCATCCCGCGATTCTCGTCATTGATGACAACGTCAGCGTTCTCAACATGGTTCGCATGGGGTTGGAGAACGAAGGTTACGATGTTCACACGGCTTCCAGTCCACAGGAGGGCATCGAGTTGTTCAGGGAGAGGTCGCGGGACATCAGCCTCGTCCTGCTGGATTTCTGCATGCCTGTGATGAACGGGGACCGCGTGTTTGATTGTTTGCGAAGGATTGATTCTGAAGTGCCGGTCTTGCTGATCACGGGCTTCTGCGAAGACATCGAAGCGGCCAAACGACTCCGGAACGATGTTCGCGGCTACCTGCTCAAGCCGTTTCAGTTGGGCGACCTGATCGGCAAGGTTCGGGAAATTATCAGCTTCGCCTGAGCCGGCGCCATCTCACACGGCGTCGGTGTGTGTTTGCTTTCACCGCTTGAACCTCCGGGTTTCGGACTGTAAACGGCGCAGGCGTGATGAAGTCATGAAAAATAATCCAGAGACGGAGTCCATGAAATACGCAAGAACTGCAAGAGCCGAGAGGATCGGAGAGATGCCGCAGTTGGAAACAATGACCGGCCGCGGGTTGGCTCTCCTCGTGGCTTCCGCGAGTTTCGTGATTGTTGCTGTTTCCGCCTTCGCTATTCCGGGTTTCACCCAGTTCCAGGATCTCAACGCCATTTTCAATGTTTCGCTCTGGCAGAGCAATTTGCTCTGGACGGATAACGAGCGCGACGTGGGCAAGCGGCTTGGCTGGCCGGAGGAGTCGCGCACGGCGACGCTCGCGAGCTACCGGCTTTACGCGAAGGAAGACGCGCGCGTGCTCGGCGCTCGGCCGTATTCGCTGGCGCTCTACGCGGACAAGGGCCGCGTGACGCAAATCTCGATGGTGTTCGCCAACTCTGGCGACCGTTGCAATCCCAAGCAGTTCGAGCGCGACACGCAGGCGATCGAAGCGTCGCTGAAGCCGGTGCTCGGCGAGCCGACGCAGACGTTTTTCGGGCAGACGCGGAAAATTCGCTACAAGGTGCGGCGGTGGAATTGGAAGGGCCACGCGATTCTGCTGGAGACACCGGAGAATTACGTCGGCGTGCGGGTCGTTCCCGCCGAACTGGCCGACCGTGAGGGACGCGCGGAAGTGATCGCCTACCAGCAGTTGCGCGACACGCTCAGCCAGCGCGTGAAGAGGCGCGCCAACGGCGATGTGATCGTCACGGAGATCCCGATGGTCAACCAGGGGCCGAAGGGCTATTGCGCCCCGGCGACGTGGGAGCGTTACCTGCGCTACATTGGCATTCAGGCCGACATGTATGTGCTCGCGCTGGCGGGCCAGACCAAGGTGGGCGGTGGCACGTCGGCGAATCTGATGTTTGAGAATGTTGAGGCGCTGGCCCGGCGCAACGGCCGGCGGTTCGAGCAGCTCAACCTTACGCTGACGGTGTCGAACCTGGCCAAATACATAGACAAAGGCTTCCCGCTGATGTGGGGCATCTTCTTTGCTCCGGAGATGGACAAGGGAATCAGCGCGCGCTCGAAAGAACGCCTGACCATCACCGACTGGAAGGCGTGGCCGGAGAAACTCAAGAGCGCGCGCAACGTTTCGAAAGTCGGCCCCAAGATGCTCCACATGCCCGATAGTCCGGGCGGCGAAGTCAACAACGGCCACATCCGCATGATCGTTGGCTACAACGCCAAGACCGGCGAGGTCGCCATCTCCGACTCGTGGGGCAATCACTTCGAGGAACGCTGGGCCACCGTGGAGGAAGCCCAAGCGATGACGCAGCACGAGACGGCGTTCTGGAACGTCCGCTGGTGAACGCCCGTAGCGCCGGCATCCATGCTGGCGGCGTTGGATCGGAACGACTACTTCAGCCCTTTCGACTTCAGGAACTCCAGGCTCATCTTGAGGCTGTCGAACGGATTGCGCTTGCACTTGTCCTGCTCGACCAAGTAGCCGACCACTCCAACCTGCTTGGCGACTTTGAGGATCGCATCCCAGTCAAACGAGCCGTGGCCAACCTCGGCAAAACTGCCGTCGGTCTTGTCCATGTCCTTGCAATGGATCATCGGCGCGCGTTTCTTGAACTTCGCCAGGAACTTCGCCGGGTCGGCACCGCCCTTGGCGACCCAGTAGAGGTCCGGCTCGGCTTGCAGCGTCGGCGCGTTGTCGTAGAGCAAATCGAGCGCGGGCTTGTCGTCGAACTTCGTCTCAAACTCGAACGCGTGGTTGTGATACATCAGAATGAACCCGCGCTTCTTCAACTCCTGCGCCCACTTCTCGAACAGCCCCGCCAGCTTCAGCCAGTCTTCCTTCGTCTTGCGGCGGGGCGCCGGAAGATATGGAATGGCGATATAACGGCAGTCCATCACCTCATGGTTGCTCATGACGGGGTCGAGGCCTTTCTCCAATTCGTCAAGATCAACGTGTGTCGCGAGAATCGTCAGGCCGTTGTCGTCGCACGCCTTCCGGATCTGCTCAGCCGTCTGCCCGTAGGCTTTGGAAAGCTGCACGCCGCGGTAGCCCAGCGAGGCGACCCTCTTGAGCGTGCCGGGGAAATCGGTTTTGAGGGCGTCGCGCACCGTGTAGAGCTGGGCGCCGATCTGCGTCAGGCCTGTCGCGGCGAAAGCGGCGGGCAGCTGGCCCATGGCCAGCGCGCCACCGGCCAAGGCGGCGCTGCGATGGAGAAATTCACGGCGGGAGCAAGCTGAGGAAAAGTTGTTCATGCTGTTATATCCTTTCGATGGCGCAACCATAGGCGAGACCGCCGTGCCTGCCAAGAGCAGACTGGCAAAGCTGCCTTGACGCGACGGTGGATTTCAACGAACATCACATCGAGGATGACGAGAAAAGCGTGGCAAATCTACCGGCGAATCAAAAACGTCCGCGGCCTCAGCGAGGAGGAAAGGCTGCTGTTCGCGCGCAGCCTCGCCGCCACGCCCGACGAACGTTGGCGGCTCCACGAAAACTTTCTGCGCTCGCTCGGCTTGTTCACACGCTCCGAGCGGAAGGCATTCGGTTTCAAATAGCAGGCATGGCCGCTGCCGTCCTTCAAGGCGTGCCGTCCACCACGCTTGACACCGACTTTTGGGTGGATCTGCCGACCAGGCAATACCCGCGCCTGCACGCGCTTTGCCGCCGACTCGGCGCAACCATTCTCGCGCGCACCGCTGTCGCGCTCGCTGACGATACGATGGTGAACTTCCTCTTTCGCGTGGACGGCCTGCGCGAGTTTGAAACGGAACTAAAACGAGCCGCCTGGCTGCGGTGGCAGGGTTTGCGCGTGCCGGTGCTGCCGCTGGCCAGCATCCTCAAGAGCAAGCGATACGTCGGACGGCCCAAGGATCTGGCCCATTTGCCACTGCTCCGGACTGCAATTCGATTGCAGGAGAAGCCGCGCCATCGGTAAGTGGGATTACACTGCGCTGGCTTACTCTTGCCACCCGTGATTCTCGCGCACCTGGATCATCGCGGCGAGGATGTTGTTCCAGGTTTCCTGCTTCATCATCACTTCGTTGGGGAACATGCAGCCGTCCCAGCAGAGGTGGCGGATTTTCCTGGTGACCTTGCCTTTGTCGTCGCGCAACCAGTAGCCGGCGTCGCGCGGGACGTTGAGCTTGCCGTTCGGATCGGTGACGGCACAGTGGCGGCCGGTCTTGTCGTGCGTGCCGGAGCCTCTGACGGTCGCGTCGTTCTGCGCGACGTGGAAGTCAATCGTCCACGGTCGCAGCGCGGCGGTGAGCTTCTTCATCGCCTTGTGGAACGCCTCCGGCTCCCAATGGAAGTCTTTCGGCACGATGCGGTGCTCGGGCGCGTTGGAGCCGAGCGTGTATAAGAGCGTGTGCGCCATGTCGGCTTGGAAACCCAGATACTTCGGCTGGTTCACGCCTTCGAGCACTTGCAGCATGTATTTCCACGAGTGCATTGCGCCCCAGCAAATCTCTCCCTCGGCCGCCAGCCGTTCGCCGTGCTCCTTGGCCACCTTCGCGGCCTCCTTGAACGTCTGGACGATCCGTTTCGTATTGCCTTTCGGGTCCTTGTCCCAATCCGCGACGCTGCACGCGGAGTCAATGCGGACGACGCCGTGCGGGCGGACGCCCAGCTCGCGGAGCTTCTTCGCGATGCGGCAGCCCTTGCGCACCTGGCCGACGAACTTCTTGCGGTCGTCGTCGCCGCCCATCGCCGAGCCGCCGCCCGTCGGCGGCCAGATCGGCGCAACCACCGAACCGACGACGAGGTTCTTTGACGCAATCTTGTCCGCGATGCGCTTGAGGTCGTCGTCGCTGGAATCAATGTTGATGTGCGGCTCGAACAGGAAAATGTCCACGCCGTCGAACTTCACGCCGTTGACCTCGGCCTTGGCGGTGAGGTCGAGCATGGTGTCGAGGTCAATGCACGGTTCCGCGCCGGGGCTGCCTTTGCCGACGAGGCCGGGCCACATGGCGTTGTGAAGTTTCGGGAAGTTGTTGCTCTGGTTGCTCATGCTGTTTCCTTTCGCTCGCTGAAGTTTGTGGACGGCGAGAGTAGCAAGGCGAACGCTCCGTGCAATGCCAAAGTGAGCCGTCCTGGGGAAGCTTTGGATCACGGAGTCCGAACAAGTTCATGGGAAGCGACAACCATTCTGCTCCGGCCCGTCCGCGATTGGTTTTTCACTGGGGGTTTTTCTGCGGACTTTGAAAAGAACGCTTGCATCGCCCAGGTGGACCGCGACCTCCGGGCGCGGTGGCTGTTGTTGAGTCCTTCATCCGCTGTGTAGGCCACGTCCCCGACGTGGCGCTTTTGGTGGCGACCGGAGCAGCGCCCGCTGAGGGCAGCGGGCCTACAACATCGCTGTAGCGGCGGTGTCTCACCGCCGGCTGTTCAAAAAGCGGCCGGCAGGCTTCTGGCAGCGTAAATTACGTATTTCCAGCGTTATGGGGTTCACCCCGCGCCGGATGGGGCACGCCCCGCGCGGTTTGGGGCGCACCGGGGCGAAGCCCATACGTCATGGGGCGCACCCCGCATGAAAAGGGGTGCACCCCATTTGACGCGGGGTGCACCCCGCGGCGCGGAACAACCACCCCGTGTGACGCGGGGCGCACCCCATGCGGCGCGGGGCGCGCTCCGTGGGACGCGGCGACGATCCCCCGGCGGCCCGCAACGCTGCGGCGGCGCTGGAGATGAATGCTCAGCGGCCGGCCTGCCGCCCCGGCGGGCGAGGGAAGCGAAGGCGCGGACGGAAGAATGCGGATGGCGCAGCGGAGTTGTTGAGCGGGACTGCGGAAAAACATCGCTCGACAATCGCTGGGGCCGGTTTCAGAATCTATCCTGATGGCCAAGTGTGCTGTTGGGGAAGAAAGGAAGGTTATGGCAGAAACAGTGTGGTATGAGAGCGTCGAGAAACTAACACCTTACGTCGTTCGCATTTGGACGCCACAAGGGTCTGGGACGGGTTTCATCGTTTCGAAAAGTAAGAACACGCCGCTATGCGCCGTGGCTACGGCTGACCACGTCATCAGCCACGCCCACTACTGGGAAGAACCAATTCGAGTGGAACACATAGCGTCCGGCAAGACATTGTTTTTGCGTAAGGATGACAGAGCCATTAACACAGACTCACAGACCGACACAGCAGCGATTATTTTTGAACGGAAGGAAATCGTCCTTCCCACCGACGATGTGCCGCTGACACCCAAAGACAAGTATTTCAAACCCGGTGTCGAGATCGGATGGCTTGGATTTCCTGCGATACAACAAGCGAGTCTTTGCTTCTTCTCAGGTCGGATCAGTGCTTGGATTGAAAAAGATGGCGCATACTTAGTTGACGGCGTCGCCATTAACGGTGTCAGTGGTGGTCCGGCGTTTTTAGGCAGCATGCTGGTCGGTGTTGTATCTGCTTACATTCCGAATCGAGCGACGGGCGAACCGCTTCCTGGCTTGGCAGTCGTTCGTAGTGTTAACCGATATCATCAAATCACCCAGGAATTCGAGACGCTAGACCAAGCCAAAGCAAAAGAGACGCCGCCGACTGAACCACCTCCACCAAAGACAGAAGCTCCGACTCAGCCCAAATAAAAGGTAGTGTTCATTTTCTCACGGAGCGCCGCCCCTCCCGCGGTTGATTTTCCGCCGTTACATTGCCAGAATCGTTGCGCCTTGTGAGGCGTGAGCATGTCTGAGCCGGGAACCAATTCATCGCCGTCGGAACGCGGGTTCTGGAGCCTGATCGTGACGCAGTTCCAGAATGCGTTCAGCGACAACGCGCTGCGCAATCTCGTCATCTTCCTCATCGTCGGCGCGGGCCTGTCGCCGGCGGAGCGCGACCGGATGGTGCTGATCATCGGCATGCTCTTCTCGGTGCCGTTCATCCTCTTCTCGATGGCGGGCGGGTTTCTGGCGGACCGGTTCAGCAAGCGGGCGGTGACGATCGGCACGAAGGTGTCGGAGCTGCCGTTGATGATGCTGGCGATCGCGGGTCTGGCGCTGAACCTGCACGGCCTGCTGCTCCTCGCCATCTTCTTGATGGGCGTGCGCAGCGCGTTGTTCGGGCCGGCGAAATACGGCCTGCTGCCGGAGCTGCTGCCGCCGAGGCGGCTGTCGTGGGGCAACGGCGTGCTGGAGCTGGGCACGTTCGTCGCGATCATCCTCGGCACGGTGGCGGGCGGCGCGCTGTGCGAGACGTTTCGCGGACGGCAGATCTGGTCGGGCGCGGCGCTGCTGGCGGTGGCGGTGGCCGGGCTGGCGGCGAGCTTCGGCATCAGCCGCGTGCCGGCGGCCGACCCCGCGAAGAAGTTTCACGCGAATTTTCTCGCCGACCTCTTCGCACAGGTGCGGCTCATCAGCGGCGACCGCGTGCTCTGGCTGTCGGTGCTCGGCAATACCTACTTCTGGTTCCTCGGCATGTTGCTGCAGCTCAACATCGTCTTCCTCGGCACCGACGTGCTGCAAATCACCGCGACGCAGATCAGCTATCTCATGGCCGTGCTGGCCATCGGCATCGGCGTGGGCAGTTTCGCGGCGGGCCATCTCTCCGGCGGCAAGATCGAATACGGCCTCATCCCGCTCGGCTCGCTGGGGCTGTGCGTGTTCGGCGCGGCGCTGGCGCAGCCGGGCCTGACGGCAACCGGCGTCGGCGCGGAACTGGCGGGGTTCGGTTTCTTCGCGGGCTTTTTCGCGGTGCCGGTGAACGCGCTGATCCAGCACCGGCCCGACCCGGCGCGCAAGGGCGGCGTGCTCGCGGCGGCGAACCTGCTGTCGTTCGTCGGCATCTTCGCGGCGTCGGGCGTGTATTTCCTGATGACCTCGGTGGCGCATCTCTCGCCGCGCGCGGTGTTCCTGCTCAGCGCGGCGGCGACGCTGGCGGGGACGGTCTATGTGCTGGTGCTGCTGCCGGACGCGCTGCTGCGGCTGGTGTTCTGGATGCTGACGCGGACGATCTACCGCCTGCGCGTGCTGGGCCGCGACAACATCCCGGAGCGCGGCGGCGCGCTGTTTGTGTGCAACCACCTCTCGTTCGTGGACGCGCTGCTGTTGAACGCGGCCACCGACCGGCCCATCCGGTTCATTGTGTTCAAGGGCATCTACGATCACCCGCTGGTCAAGCCCATCGCGCGGATCATGAAGGCGATCCCGATTTCGTCACAGCTCCGGCCGCGCGACATGATCAAGTCGCTGCGCGAGGCGAGCGAGGCGATCAAGGCCGGCGAGGTCGTCTGCATTTTCGCCGAGGGGCAGATCACGCGCATCGGCCAACTGCTGCCGTTCCGGCGCGGCTTCGAGCGGATCATGCACGGCGTGGACGCCCCGATCATCCCCGTGGCGCTCGACGGCGTCTGGGGCAGCATCTTCAGCTTCGAGAAAGGCCGCTTCATCTGGAAACTGCCGCATCGCGTGCCGCATCCGGTGACGGTGAGCTTCGGCGCGCCGCTGCCGGCGACGGCGACGCCGTTCGAGGTGCGACAGGTCGTGCAGGAACTGCAAAGCGAGGCGTGGCCCTACCGCCGCCGCTGGATGGAGCCGCTCCAGCGGAAGTTTGTGCGCGGCGCGCGGCTGCATCCGCGGCGTTTCGCGATGGCCGACGGCCGCACGCCAAAGGTGACTTTCGGCGCGGCGCTGACGAAGACGATCTTCCTCGCGCGGCGGCTGCGGAAAGTCTGGGACAGCCAGGAGATGGTCGGCATTCTGCTGCCGCCGTCGGTGCCGGGCGCGCTGGTGAACTGGGCCGCGCTGCTCATGGGCAAGGTGCCGGTGAACCTCAACTACACCGTCTCCAACGAAACGCTCGCCTCCTGCGCGCGCCAGTGCGGGTTGAAGACGGTCATCACGTCGCGCGAGTTCCTGGAGCGGCTCAAGCTCGTCCTCGCCAACCCAACTGCTGCGGCTCCTCACCCCGGCCCTCTCCCCGCTAACGCGGGGAGAGGGGGAGCTTCCTTGCCTCATCCTGCGGTTGCTACCGCGAAAGACGTTGCGACTGCGGCCTGCGCCCCTCTCCCCTCGCAAGCGAGGGGAGAGGGCCAGGGTGAGGGGAGCCGTCCGCATGGAGCAACCGATACGCCGAAGCTTGGCGTGCCCTTTGAATTGGTGTTTATCGAGGACATCGCCGCGAAGCCGACGCTCGCCGAGAAACTCACCGCGCTCGCGCTGGCGTGGACGTTGCCCGCGCCGCTGCTGGAGCGCGCCGTCGGACGCCGGAAGAAAGTCACCCTCGACGATCTCGCCACGGTCATCTTTTCCAGCGGAAGCACCGGCGATCCGAAGGGCGTGATGTTGACGCACTACAACGTCGCCGCCAACGTCCAGCAACTCGGCCAGACGTTTGCCTTCGACGGCACCGACCGCGTCCTCGGCATCCTGCCGTTCTTCCACTCGTTCGGCTTCACCGGCGCGCTGATCCTGCCGGCGGTGCTCGGCACGGGCGTGGTCTATCATCCCAGCCCGCTCGACGCGCGGGCCATCGGCGCGCTCACCGGCCAATACGGCGTCACGTTCCTGCTGGCGACGCCGACGTTCCTCCAGATGTATCTGCGCGGCTGCACGCCGGAGGATTTCGGCAGCCTGCGGTTCGTGATGACCGGCGCGGAGAAACTGCCGGAGCGGCTGGCGCAGGCGTTCGAGGACCAGTTCGGCATCCGCCCGATGGAAGGCTACGGTTGCACCGAGTGCTCGCCGGTCGTGACGGTGAACACGCGCGACTTCCGCGCCGCCGGCTTTCGACAAGTCGGCGCCAAGCGCGGCAAGATCGGCCATCCGTTGCCGGGCGTCAGCGTGCGCATCGTGGACCCCGACACGATGAAGCCCGTGCCTACCGGCCAGCCCGGCCTGATGCTGGTCCGCGGCCCGAACGTCATGAAAGGCTACCTCGGCCGTCCGGAGAAGACGGCGGACGTGTTGCGCGACGGCTGGTATATCACCGGCGACATTGCCACCGAGGACGAGGACGGTTTCATCGCCATCACCGACCGCCTGAGCCGCTTCAGCAAGATCGGCGGCGAGATGGTGCCGCACGTGAAGGTGGAGGAGAAACTGCACGAGCTGGCCGGCGTCACGGAGCAAACGTTCGTCGTCACCGGCGTCCCCGACGAAAAGAAGGGCGAGCGGCTCGTCGTGCTCCACACGTTGCCCGACGACAAACTCCAGCCCGTTCTCGACAAACTCCCTCAAGCCAATCTTCCCAACCTCTGGGTGCCGCGCGCCAACCAGTTCTTCCGCATCGAGTCCCTCCCGCACCTCGGCACCGGCAAGCTGGACCTGCGAAAGGTTCGCGAGATTGCTGCGTCGCGATCATCGGCGTCGGCGTAGAGTGGATGGCTGCTGCCGCCCGCGCGTTGACAGTGCCGGAGCGGCGGCGTAGCCTACGCAGCGATGAGCGGATCGCACAGAACATGGCGACTGGGGCTGTTGCTGGCGGCGGCGTGCGGAGTCGCGGCGCTGGCCGACGAGATCCGGCACAACGACGTGCTTTACCTCGACGAGGTGGGGATGAGACCAATCCCGCTCAAGGCACGGTTTGGAACACAGATCACTTTCTCGCGCGGCCAGTCGGCGGCGCTCGGCTCGCTGCGCGCCGGCCAGACGGTGCAACTGATCGGCTATGCTGAGAAACGTTATTATGTCCAGAAGCCGATCACGCTCGGCACGGTGCGCGGTTGGGTGGACGCGGAATCGCTGGAGCCGTTGACGCTGGAGCAACGCGCGGTGTTGGACCAGCAGTGCGAGCGCGCCAGGACGATCAAACCGGCCATCGCCCGCCACGAAGTGCTCATCGGCATGACGCAGCCCGAGGTGCTCGCAGCGGTCGGCCAGCCGCAAGAGAAGAGTAGCTCGCGCACGGCGCAGGGCGATGAGGAGAACTGGAGCTACGTTACCTATCGCTACGAGCCTTACACCCAGTCGTCGTTCGTCAACGGCTACTACGTGACGCAGACATTGAATCGAAAAGTTGTCGCCGGAGGCAGGGAAGTTGTTTTCCGCAATGGTGTAGTAACCACCATCCGCGCCAAAGAGGGCGGCACGCAGGCGCAGGAAATGCCTCCGCCCGTCGTGGTGCCCGTGCCGGTCATCATTCCGCAACCGATTGTTCCCCATAAGCCGGGCGGCAAAGCTCCATCGCATCCGGGCAAGGGATCAGTCACCCCTCCGAAGAACCCGCTCACGCAACCGGGGCCAAAACAGCCCTCTTCGGACGGCAAGGCGCAGACGGCCACGCCGTAATCGGTCACGCTGTTACGCGCGGCTCATGTAGGCGCCATCGTTGGTGCGGACCTTGATCTTCTCGCCTTCCTTGATGAAGAGCGGCACCTGAACCATGAGACCCGTTTCGAGCTTGGCGGGCTTGGTCACGTTGCTGGCGCTGTCGCCCCGGATACCATCCGCCGACTCCACGATCTTTAGTTCCACCGTCGCGGGCAGTTCGACCTGCGCCGCGATGTTGTCCACGAACACCACCTCCACCTGCTGGTTCTCAACCAGGAAATCCTTGGCGTGGCCGACGAGATCCTCCTGCAACACCGTCTCCTCATAGTTCGCCGAGTCAATGAAATGGTAACCGGTCTGGTCCTTGTAGCTGTATTCCAGCTTCCGGGTTTCCATCGGCACCACCTCCACCTTTTCCGTGGAGCTGAACCGCACGTCGCTGGTGCGGCCGTGACGGAGGCTGCGCAGGCTCGCCTGCACAAACGCGCGCAGGTTGCCCGGCGTGCGGTGCTGGGTCTCGAGCACGACGCACACTTCCCCATTGTATTTGATCGCCATTCCTTTGCGAAGATCGTTTGCTGACGCCATACGACTTTATCTTTCTGTTTTCTTTCGGTTACAACGGCCTTCTCGGGCCGCCTTACTTTCACATGATTTTGAACTTCGGCAGGTCCTGCGAATCCACCAGCCCGACCGGCCGAAATGCTTTATCCACGACTACTAGATCGTCAATCTCGCGGCTGTTGAAGATTTTCACCGCTTCAACCGCCAGTTGGTCCTCGCGCACCACCGTCGGCTTGCGCGTCATGACCTCGTCTATCAGCCGGTTCAGCAGGTTTTCGTCCCGCTCGATGTGCCGGCGGAAATCGCCATCGGTAAAGATGCCGGCCAGCCGGCCGCGCTTGTCCACGACGCTGATCGAACCGCTCTTGGCACGCGTCATGGCCATGATCGCTTCCTTCACCGTGCAACCGGTCGCGATCACCGCGTTGCGCGTGCCGGTGCGCATGATGTCCTTCACCTGCAACAACAGGCTGCGGCCGATCGAGCCACCCGGATGCAACCGGGCGAAGTCGCGTTTCTTGAACCCGCGTGCCTCCAGCAGCACCATCGCCAGCGCGTCACCCATCGCCACCATCGCCGTCGTGCTCGCCGTCGGCGCGAGATTCAGGGGACAAGCTTCCTTGTCCACCGCCACATTCAGCACCACGTCGCAGTAACGCGCCAGCCGGCTCTTCGGCTCGCCAGTCACCGCGATGAGCTGCACATCAAACCGTTTCACCGCCGGTAGCATGTTCAGCAGTTCCTCGGTCTCGCCGCCATAACTGAACACCAGCACCACGTCGCCGTCGGTCACGATGCCGAGGTCGCCGTGGAGCGCGTCCACCGAGTCCAGCACCACGCTCGTGGCGCCCGTGCTGGTAAGCGTCGCCGCCACCTTTTGGCCGACGATGCCGCTCTTGCCAATGCCGGTGACGACGATCTTGCTGCGCCGCTTCAGGCACGCCAGCAACAGTTCCACGGCGCGCTCAAATTGCCGGCCCGCAACGGGATCGCCAAGCCGCGCGCGCAGCTTGCGCAACGCCGCAATCTCCAGGTCCACGACCCGCCGGGCACTGTCCACAACATTCATAGTTCTTCGGTTCTGCCGAAACGAGCGGCGCATCGTGCCAGCGGCACCGATGGTTGTCAAGGCGGTCGGTTTACCTGTTGGTTTACCGAGGGAACGATGGGGGGAATGGTTGTGTTTTAGCCGGCTAAACGTCCTAATTTTGTGCTGGAAAAAACCCGGGCATGTGTTTAACTGCCCATGTTGTGGAGGCAGAATCGTTCCAAGTGGAGGATATAACGCGTGAACAAGAATGTTTGGATTATGAATAAGGGATTGAGAGCGCGAATGATCATCAACATTTGCGCTGTCATAGCAGCATGGGGAGGGTTAAACGTTGTGCTCCCGCAAGCTGCGTGTGCCTCATCGGATTCCGATCCAAAGGATCTTCGCATTCGAGTGCCTGTTTCAACCAGCGCGAACGACCAGGTTGAGGAGTTCACGCGGATCATTGACGTGAAGCTAAAGACGGAGTTTGCGCTAGCTTACATCGGTCGCGCAGATGCCTACCGCCGCCGAAGCGAGATTGACGCGGCGATCGCAGACTACAGCCGGGCCATCGAACTGAAGCCAGACTATGGGAAGGCCTATGCGTGGCGCGGTTACGGTTATGCGGTCCAGCGCCAGGACGACCGGGCTGCGATGGATTTTGCCAAGGCCATCGAGTTGGATCGGAGTGATTCGCTGCCTTACAGTTGCCGCGGTTTGGCCTCGGTCGCCAGGGGTAATTACGACAGCGCCGTTGCCGATTTCAACAAAGCAATAGAGATGAAGCCCTCCAGTGCGGACGATTACGCCAATCGCGCCCTTGCGTATTGCTGCAAGAACGACTATGGCCGCGCGATTGATGACTACAACAAAGCCATCGAACTGAGGCCGACCGACGCCGAGCTTTACGCGAAGCGGGCGGAAGCCAAACGGGGCTTCTTGAAGACCACCATGGAGCAAGTGGTGGCTGACGTGAAGGCGAGCGAGCGACTTGGCGGCAGAGTGGACCATGGGTTGGTGAGCGAGATGGGCAGGCTCTCCGGCGGGATTCCTGCCGACGTGCTGACGGTTCCGCAACGTGAGATACGCGTTCTCACGCCCGTCGAATCACCGGCCATCAGGCGGACAGAGCCGCCAGCCGCCACCGTTCCCACGCCGACGTTCAAGACGTTCGAGACGACGCCGATGATTGAGAAGCCCGTTATCGAACCCGCCAAGCCACCCAAACCGACGGCTGAAATCAAGGCTCCGCCTGCGGACCTGACCGCGACTATTGACGCGGTCGTGCCGAGGCGTAGCGAACCGGTGGCTCCAAAAGTTGCCGCACCTCCAGTGGTGGCAATTCCGGAGCTGCCGAAACCGGCGAAAGTTGAACCTGTCATGCCCGCGGCACCCGCCGTGGACGTAGCGGGACTTATTGCGAAGGCCAGGGAGAACAACAACCTTGATGAGCAGGTCAAACTGCTGACCACGGCCGTCCAGGTGGCGCCTGAATCCGCCGCTGCCTTCACGGCTCGTGGCGATGCCTACATGATGAAGGGCGATTACGACCTTGCCATTGCGGATTATTCCCGTTCGATCGAGTTGCGGCCCAGCACCGGCACACCTTACAACAACCGCGGCGTCGCTTATGTGCGCAAAGGCGACCACGCGCGTGCCATGCAGGACTTTGACAAAGCGATCCAACTGGACCCGACACTGGCAGGGGCCTACTACAACCGCGCCGACGCCAATGTATTTCAGCAGAATTTCGACCGTGCCATAGCAGATTTCTCCAAGGCCATCGAGTTGAAGCCGGACGATCCTGACGCTTATCAAGGCCGGGCGATGGCCTATTATCAGAAACGCTCCTATGATCAGGCTTGGGCTGACGTGATGATGTGCCGTCGTTTTGGCGGCCGTGTGCAACCCGAATTTGAAGCTGCGCTCTCCAGAGCAGCCAGCCAGCCCAAATCGGTTGCGGTCGCCTCCCCGACGCCTCCCAAAGCGGAGGTGCCGGTTCAGAAACCGATTGCCAGCGAGGCTCCCGCGCAGGTTGCGGCGGCATCTCAACAGGTTCCGAGCGCCACCAATCCGCAAGCGGCCGACGCTTTCAAACAAGGCAAAGCGTCCATCACCCTCGACGAGCAGATCGCCTGTTATTCGAGGGCGATAGATGCCGACCGTCAATTTGCTCCGGCTTATCTCGAACGCGCCGCTTCTTATCTTGGCAAGGGTGACACCGACGGCGTGATCTTGGACTGCACCAAATACCTCGATCTCCAGCCCGCCGATGCGCGAGCCTATGCTCTGCGCGGCAACGCCTATGGCAAACGTGGCGATTCAGAACAAGCCCTCCGCGATTTCAATAAGTCCATAGACCTGAATCCTCGCAGTGCCGACACCTACTACGACCGTGCCATGGCCTACTACGATCTGCGCGCCTACGACAAAGCCCTGGCCGACACGCAAACCTGCCAGAAACTCGGCGGCCAGGTCCGGCCCGAGTTTCTCACTGCTTTGTCTAAAGCCATGGGCCAGCCTTCGGCCGCCGCGCCTGAGCCGGCGTCGCTTCCGAAACAGGACAGGCAAATTGGAAGTTCCGACCTCGTCGCCCTGCAAACCGTCGCCGTCAAACCCGTGGAAGAGCAACCCGCGAAGTCCTCCCCTTCCTCCTCCTCCGCGGAGCAGATGCTGGCTGAAGCCCAGACCGCCGGCACGCCCCAGAAAATCGAGTATTACTCGAAGGCGATCGAGCTTGATCCGAACTGCGCGACAGCCTACGCCGCTCGTGGCGATCTTTATTATGCCAAAGGCAACTACGTTGGCGCGATCTATGACTTCGGCAAACTTCTCAAGCTTCAACCCCAGAATGCGGAAATCTATTTCGCCCGCGGTCAGGCCAACGTCAAAAATGGCGATACCAAGGGTGCCATGCAGGACCTCACTCGCGCCATCGAACTCAAGGCCGACTACACCGAGGCTTATCAGAATCGCGCGCTGCTTTACGCCGACCAGCACATGTATGCCGAAGCCTTGGCTGACGTCCAGAAGGCTCAACAATTGGGTGCCCAGGTTGATCCCGACTTTGTGTCGGCGGTGAGTAGGGTTGTGAAGGCCCAGAGTTCCTCGCCTGATGTGGCGAAGAAAGCGGGCGCCGCCGCCGCGCCGTCCAGTCTTTCCCCTCTTGACCAAGCCCTCTCTGAAGGCATGGCCGCCACGACAGCGGCGGAACAAGTTAGTTGGTTCACGAAGGCCGTCAAACTTGATCCGAAGAACGCCAACGCTTACGTTTACCGCGGCGATGCTTACTGCCAGCAAGGCGACTCCGAGCACGGCATCGCCGATTACAACCAGGCGATTTTGCTCAATCCCAAACTGGCGGTGGCCTACAACAACCGTGGCGTGGCTTGGACCGCGCGCGGTGAGATGGAACGCGCCATGTGGGATTTCAACGACGCACTCCAACGCGACGCCTCCCTGGCCGGCGCCTATTACAATCGCGCCCAAGCCTTCGCCAAGGCCGGCAAGTTCGACCAAGCGATCCCGGACTTTACTCGCTTCATTGAATTGAAGCCCGACAATGCCGCCGCCTACAAGAACCGCGGCATTGCCTACTACAACATCCGGGCCTACGACAAAGCGTGGGACGATGTGGAAGCTTGCGCAAAATTGGGCGGCAAGCTCCCCGCCGACTTTGTGAACACACTCACCGCAGCGGCGCCGCAACTTGCCCGCACGGTAGCGAGCACCGCTGTGGCGCCGAGCGGCAATCAGCGCACGGTTGACGAACGCTTTCAGGACGCGCTCGCGTTGCTGCAGGGGGGCGCCTACGAGCAGGCAGCAATGCAGTTTGAGGCGCTTCTCCAAGAGTCCCCGAACCACGCGATGGCGCACTTGGGGCTTGGCCAGATTTACTCCCGGCAGCCCTCCACAAAGGACAAAGCGCGCGCACACTACGCGCAATTCCTCCAGTTGCGCCCCGACGACCCGAAGGGGCCCGAAGTGCGGCGCTGGCTGAACACGAACCCGTAAAGAACGCCGGCAGTGCTTTAGAGCTTGTAACCGAACCTGCGCAACAACTGCTTGCGCGTGGCAATGTCCGCTTCCGCTTCGACTCCGCAGCTTTTCACGCCGTCCACGACACCGAGAATACCGCGTCCTGTCGCAGTTTCGGCAACGATGACTTCGACGGGATTCGCCGTGGCGCAGAACACTTGGCAGACTTCTGGCACGGCTTTGATGGTGTTGAGGATGTTGATGGGGAAACCGCCCTTCAGGAAGATGATGAAACAGTGGCCACAACTCAGCGCCAGCGCGTTCTTTTTCGCCAGTTCCACCAGTTCGTCGTCGTTGCCCGTCCAGCGCACCAGCGCCGGACCGCTTGATTCGCAGAACCCAACGCCGAACTTCATCTGCGGTGCAGTTTGCACAATCGCCTCATGCAAGTCCTCGATTGTTTTGATGAAATGCGCCTGGCCGAGAATGAAGTTAAGATCGGCTGGCTTCTCAATCGGGACAGCTTTCAGTTCCATGACGCCCTTCCTGCTGTGGCTCCGCCACGCAGTCGCGCGGTGGAACCGGTTGATAGTCTTTGGAACGGCGGCCGTTTACTTCTTGTCGCCGTCGCCTCCGGGCTTGCGCTCGCCGCCCTCGCGCGGAGGACGTCCGCCTTCGCCGCGTCCCTGCTGGGAACGCTGGTGCATTTGCTTGACTGCTTCGTCCAGCGTCTTCTTCTGCTCATCGTTCAGGATGCCGCGGAACTCCTCCATCATTTTCTTGTAGATTTCTTCGAGCTGCGGTCGGTATTTCTGGCGGATATTCGTTGCCTTCTGTTTCTGTTCGTCGCTCAGATTCAGCTTCTCGCCCATCTGTGGCGGCATGCCGAACAAGCCGAACGCCCGGCTGCCGCCGGGGCCACCGCGTTCGCGTTTCGGCGCGTCCTGCGCCCAGACAGCGGTCGCGGCCAGCAGGAAGATTGCGGTCAGAATTGCAGCTACTGTTTTCATGGTCATGTCTCCGAGTTTCGCATGATTCAAAACCGACGCGGACAAAAAGATTCACGAGTTGTTGAATTTTAGATTTGTGATTTCGAGTTTTCAATTGCAGAAATGAGCCGTGCAAAACAACGCCCCATCCAAAATTCTCTACTCGCCGCCGAGTTGGTTTGAGCGGCTTGACTGGTCAGCCATGTTTTCGAAGAGCCAGCCGATCGAGGTGGATCTCGGTTGCGGCGACGGGTCGCTGCTGCTGCACTGGGCGAAACGGTTTCCTGAACGCAACTGGCTCGGCGTGGAGCGGCTCAAGGGCCGAGTGCTGAAACTGGAGCGCAAAGCGCCGCGGCTCGGCATCGCCGGCAACCTGCGCGCGTTGCGGATCGAGTCAGGCTACGCTGTGGAATGGCTCTTCCCGCCGGCGAGCATTGCCGCCTGTCACATCTATTTTCCCGACCCGTGGCCAAAGAAGCGCCACCATAAACACCGGTTGATTCAACCTCCGTTTGTCGCGGCGCTGGCGCGGACGCTGGAGCCGGGCGGTTCTGCGCATCTGGCCACCGACCACGCGGATTATTTTGCGGAAATGCTGCTGTGCTTCAACGCCAACGCCAACTTCGAGCGCGTCGAACCGGTGGTGCCGGCGACGCCGGAGGAGATGACGGATTTCGAACGCGATTTCGTGACGGAGGGACGGCCAATCAGTCGAGCGAGGTTTCGGAAAGTAAAAAGCAAGGAGTGAAAAGCTCCAGCCGCTCCAGCCTCTTCACTTCTCACTCACTCGTTACTTTCCCACCACCGGTGGCGCGGTGTCCTTGATGATGCGGAAGCCGAGATCGTTGCGCCCTTGATGGGGCATCACGTTGCTCTGGCGTTGCGTAACGCGCACTTCGGTGTCGGCCCATGAACCGCCGCGGATGATGGGCACTTGCTCCTTTGGGTTGTTCAGCATTGGCACCCACGAGTCAGTCCACTCGCAGACGTTGGCCGCCATGTCGCGCACCCCGAATGGACTCGCGTCGCCCGGATGCGCGTGGACCGGCGCCCACTGGAGGTAACCATCAATCCGGCCGCGATTAATGTCGTCGTAATCCTTGCCAGTGTTGGCGCGCTTGGGGTCGTCGAGGCTGTTGCCCCACGGATAGAGCCGCCCGTCGGTGCCGCGCGCGGCCTTCTCCCATTCCTCTTGGGTTGGCAGCCGGCCGCCGGCCCACTTCGCGTAGGCCCACGCGTCCCAGTAGGTCACGTTAAAAATTGGGTAGTCGTCCGTAATGGGGTGGCCGTCGCCAAGCTGCTGGCCGGCCTCGCAAGCGGCCTGCATCCAATCCCAATTCACCGGTGTATGCGTGGTGTCAACGTTCTTCGGCTGCCTCGGGTGCGCGTAGTTCTTGTCGCCTTTCTCCTTCACCCGCGTCCAGAACTTGCGGTATTGGCCAATGGTGACTTCGTATTTGCTGATCCAGAACTCCTTCGTCGTCTTCTTCTCACCGCTTTGGTAGATGAACTCGCCCGCCGGCACCTGGATAAACGTCTCCACGTCCGCCGGCGGCAGCTTAGTGAACTGCTGGAACACAAACCACCCGGCTACCGCCAACACCACCGCGCCTGCGACAGCGCCGCCCATGACATAGTGCTTCTTTTGAAGACGCTGGCCCAGCGGTGTTTGCCCCGGCATGATTGGCTTGATGGCGGGTCTCGGCGCGCTAGCTGACTTCGCCCTCTTGACCACCGGTTTGTGAAATGTGCGCTCCAAAGCCTCCGCCTCGGAGAGCAGATGCTCCAGCGACGGGAACGGATGATCCGGGGCCAGCAACCGCCTCAGCAGCCCATAGACCTGCTGCGATTGCGGCGCGGCCGGATCCAGAGCGCTCCACAACATCTGCGCCAGTTGTGGCATCTCCGTGGCAGCCGAGCTGCCCAGTTCGCCGCTGGTGCCGTCCATGAATGAAAAACCGCAGACGTGTGGCTCGCCGTTGATGGTGTCCACCAGAATGTTTTTCCCCGGCACCGGGCCGATCGCGATGTGGTGGTGCAACAGATACAACAGCGCTCGCGCCACGCCCATCAACACTCGCAAGGTGTGTGCCGGGCTGAGTTTCTGTGGCGACTCGACGATTTTCTGCAACGTGCGTCCTTCGATGAACTCGCGCGCGTAGTAATGCACACCGCCAAACTCGCCCGCTTCGTAAACCGCCACGAGATTGTTGTGACGCCGGTTGGCCATCCGGCTTGCCAGCGATGAGAACTGCGCGACCTTTGCCGGATCTTCGTGCAACTCCGGCTCCAGCACCTTGATTGCAACAGTGCGGTTTACCTGCTCCTGCACTGCCTCGAAGACGCTGCCCCAGTTGCCGTGGCCCAACACGCGCTTGATGGCGTAAGGGCCGAGCACCGCGCCAATCATCGGGTTGCTTGCGCGGCGCGGCGGCGGAGGCGGCGGAATGAACTCCTGTGGAACCGGCGGTGGCGGTTCTTCGTGCTGAGCTGGCACGGCGCGCAGTTCCGGCGGCGTGGGCGTTGGCACGCTCGCCGGCGGCACTGGTTCGACGGCGGGTGGTGCTTCGACTGGCGGCGGTTCGGGCGGAAGCGCTGTTGGCGCAGCGACCTGCGGCACGGCCACCTGCGGCTTCACCACCGGTGTGGCCGCGACGGTTGGCACTCTTGCCACAACGCGCGGGCCGGTTGTTGTGGCGGTTTGCGGCAGTGGGGCCGCTGAAACTTGCGGTTTCACCGTCGGCTGTTTCGGCGCGGTTGCGACGGCGGGTGGCGCGGGAGGTTTGGTGACGACGGTTGGCACGCGCGGCTGCGGTGGTGGTGAAGGCGGCGTTGCGGCGACTTTCGGCGCGGACGTGACAGTGGGCACTTTGGCCACGACCGTGGGACCCGGCTGCGGCGGCACTGCTTTGGGCGCGGGCGGCGGCGCGGGAAGTTTGGCGACGACGGTGGGCGCGCGCGGCTGTGGTGGTGGCGGCGCTGTGGCAACCTTCGGCGCGGACATGACAGTGGGCACTTTGGCCACGACAGTTGGTCGCGACTGTGGCGGCGTTGCTTGCGGCGCGGCCGCGACCGCAGGCGGCGCGGAAACTTTGGCGACGGTTGGCACGCGTGGTTGCGGCAGCGGCGTTGCGGCGACCTTTGGCGCGGCTGTGACAGCGGGCGCTTTCGCCACGACGGCAGGAGCCGGTAGTGGGGTCGCAACTTTTGGCGTGGTCGGGACGACGCGCGGCGTGGCGGGCGGCGGCGGCGGCGGTGGCGCGGCTACGGCTGGAGTTGCCGTCTCTTGCAGTGGCGCCGGTTCCAGCGGTGGCGGCGGCGCGGCCGGTTCGGGCGCGACGGAAAGTAATGCGATGACGTTCTCTGCGCGGAGGGGCTTCACGACCAGACCAAGACCGCTGGCGGCGCGCACCTGGCTTTTGATTTCGGCCGACGGCGCGTCGGCGGTGAAAACGACTTTGAGATCGGGAAAGCGTGAGCGGGCGAATTCAGCGAGTTGCGTGCCGGCGACGTTAAGGTCGCTGACGAGCACGTCCACAGGTTGGCCTTCGAAAGCGCCGAGAGCTTCTTCGAGCGTTGTTGCGCCGCAGACGTGGAACCGGCCGACAAACGGCGGCGCAGCCAGTTGTGTGGTGAGGGCGTCCACGACCGAGCGGTCGTGATCCACGATGAGAAGGACGGTAGCCATCAGAACCTCAGTTGGGTTGACGCCGGCGCGGTAGGCGCGGCTGGGTTGGGTTTCGCGGCGGCCGGCAGCAGCGCGCCGGGCAGATCGGGCGGCAAGGGAAACCACTTCAGGACCGCCGCGGTTTCTTCCGGTGTGAACCGGTGGTGCCGCGTCCAGAACGCAATGCCGATGCCGGCCAGTTGGATTGAGAACGTTAGCGCCACTATGGCGGCCGCGATCCAGAAGATCACGGTGGTGCGCAGCTTGTGGCTGTCCACGTTGTGGAGAAACTCGAACCGCATTGCCACCGCGCCCACTTCAATGAGGCAGCCGCTGGGGAGTCGGGTTTCTTCATGAATGGGCTTGCCGTTGACATAGACGCCGTTGGTGGAATTGCAGTCGCACACGGTGATGCCTCGCCGCGTGAGCCGTATAACGCAATGGTGGCCGGAAACGCCGTCGTCCACCAGCCGCAAGACATTGCCCGGTTCGCGGCCGATGGTCAGTTCCACGCCTTTGGGCCGGATGCACTCGCCTTCGCGGGTGCCATTCTCGATGATGAGGTGATACATGCGCGCCGCCACGAAGCGGTGAGCGCGACTTTACGGAGAGCCTCGAACCCTGTCAATCCGTCACTGCCGCTACTTTTCGCTACTGACGCGCCGGACTGCCAATCCCCAGTGGACTTTGAAGCCCGGCTCTACTACAAACCCTCATGTCTGTTTCCGTGCGGCCCGCCAGATCGGGTCTGTTTCGGGAACGCAATGCGGAATGAAAGCCAACGATTCAGATTTGCGCGAGCGGTTTGAGCGGTTGCAGGCGCTTCACAACATCAGCACGGCGCTCAACACCTCGCTCGACCCGCGCCAGGTGGTCAGCCTTGTCTTGCGCGAGGCCGTGCGCGTCACCAAGGCCGACAGCGGTTCGGTGGTCATCCTCAATCCTGATACCGGCCGGTTGGACATCGAGGACTCATTCGGTCTCGGTCCCAAGATCATGCAGGTTAAATTGCGTCTCGGCGAAGGCATCACCGGTTGGGTCGCTGAACACGCCCGGCCGTTGCGCGTTGGCGACGTGACCTGTGAGCGGCGCTACGTCGCGGTGCGCGAGGGTGTGCGCAGCGAACTGGCCGTGCCGCTGGAGTTTGAAGGCCAGGTCCAGGGTGTGCTCAACGTGGACAGCGACCGGCGCGATGCGTTCAGCGCTGCCGACGAGGAGTTGCTGCTGGCGATGGCGGTGCAGGCTGCGCGCGTGTTGCACAACGCATGGCTTATCCGCCAGCTCCGCCAGCGCGCCACGCAGCTTGAGACGCTTATCACCATTGGCCAGGACATCCTGCTGCCGATCACATTGGAGGAAGTGCTCCGGCACATCGTGCGCGAGGCGCGGCGGTTGATGCAGGCGCGCCTTTGCTCTGTGCTGTTGCTGACGCCGGATCGCGAAGAGTTGGAACTGAAAGCGAGCGACGGCGCGAGTGAGGATTATGTGCATCGGCCGAACCTCAAGGTGGCCGACTGCCTTGTGGGCGTCGTTGCGCGCCACAAGCGGCACTTAACCATTCCCAACGTCCAGGAAAGTGACCAGTATCGGCACACCGAGCTGGCGCGTCAGGAAGGGTTGGTGTCACTGTTAAGCGTGCCACTCATTTCCGGCGACGAGGCGATCGGCGTGCTGTCCGTCTATACCGGGGAACCGCACCGTTTCTCCAACGACGAAATCCTGTTGCTGAAGGCGCTGGCCGGCCTCGGCTCCGTGGCGGTGCGCAAGGCGCAGCTTTACGAAAAGGTCGTGGATGTCGAAGAGCAGCTCCGCCAGAACGAACAGCTCAGCGCGCTCGGCCTGCTCGCTGCGGAGATCGCGCACGAAATCCGCAACCCGCTCACGGTCGTCAAGATGCTGTTCCACTCGCTTGATCTCCGGTTTCCCGACGACGACCCGCGCGCCAAGGATGCCGCGATCATCAGCCAGAAGATGGACCAGATGAACCGCATCATGGACCAAACACTGACCTTCGCACGGCGCAGCGAGCCGGATCTGAAACCAACCGACGTGAACGCGCTCTTCGACGACGTCCTGTTGTTGGTGCGCCACAAGCTCGTGCAACAGGGCATCACGCTTCAGTGGCAGCCGGCGGCCGGCCTGCCGTGCGCGTCGCTGGACCGCACGCAAATTGAGCAAGCCGCGCTCAACCTCATCCTGAACGCCGCGCAGGCGATGCCACAGGGAGGCACGCTCACCATTGCCACGAAGGCGCGTGAGCCGGGCGTGTGCGTGAGCATCACCGACACCGGTGTCGGCATGACGGACGAAGTGCAGCAGCGGCTCTTCGAGGGATTTCTAACTACCAAGTCCACCGGCACCGGCCTTGGCCTCGCCGTCGTGCGCAAAATCATTGACGCGCATCACGGACGCATCGAGGTGGACAGCGCCCCCGGCAAAGGCGCCACCTTCCGTGTTTTCCTGCCGTCGTAGAATCAGCCTCCGCGTCGCTTCCGAAATTGCTCGGTGATGTGGCTTTTTGCGCGCCTTACCGCCTCGACCAAATCAGCCCCCCGCGCCAGCCATGCCGTAATCGCCGCTGAATAGATGCAGCCGCTGCCGTGAATTTTCACTGCGGCCACGCGCGGTGCTCGAAACTCGTGGAGCCGCCCGTTCTCCCACAACACGTCCACGGCAGTCTCGCCCTCGGGCAAATGACCGCCCTTAATCAGCACAGCGACGCCCAAACGCGCAGAGAGCGACTTCGCCGCGTCCCGCATCTGTTTGACGCCGCAGATCGGTTGGCCACCGAGCAGCACGCGGGCTTCGTCGAGGTTGGGCGTGATGAGCATCGCCAGCGGCAGCAGTTCGTCGCGCAAGGTTGCCACCGCACGCGCGCTCAGCAACCGGTGTCCGCTGCTCGATATCATCACCGGGTCCACAACAATGTTCTTCAGCCGCCATTGCGCCAGTTCGCGAGCCACCGCCGCGACAATCGGCGCGTTCGCCAGCATTCCCGTTTTCACCGCGGCCGGCCGCGTTTCGTCGCACGCTGCTTGGATTTGCCGGCCAACGATCGCCGCGCGCGCGACCTGAACACCGATGACTTTGCGCGCGTTCTGGCAGGTGAGGGCGGTGATCGCGCTCGCGCCGCGGACGCCGAGCGCCCAGAACGTGCGCAGGTCCGCTTGCACGCCCGCGCCGCCGCTGCTGTCGGAACCAGCGACGGTCAACGCGACGGGTTGTGGCCTTGTGGATTTCATGGCTTCTGTTAGTTTTCGACCGAGATGACACCCAAAGATATTCAGCACATCGGCGAAGAGCTAGCGATTTTATGGAACGACGGTCACGAGACCTACCTAAAGTTGGATGAACTGCGCCGCCATTGCCCGTGCGCCGGTTGCCAAGGCGAGCCTGACGTGCTTGGCAATGTCCACAAAGGACCGCCGCAAACGCTCACGCCGGCGAGCTTCCAACTTGTCAGCCTCCAAGCCGTCGGCGGCTATGCGATTCAGCCGGTGTGGCAGGACGGCCACAATTCCGGCATCTACTCCTTCGAGTATCTCCGTTTGCTTTGCCGCTGCGACGGGTGCGCGAAGAAAAACCAGCAGGCAAGTTGAACCTCAGTAACTGCCAGCTCGCAGCAATTCGATCTGCGCGTGGGTGACGTGCATCAGCCAGCCGAGCGTGCCAGCAAGGCCAAAATAGATGACGCTCATCAGCACCCGCTGGGCCGGCGCAAGCTCGTAGAACCGCCGTTCCGCTCCGCTCTGCCGGCGGAACAGCGCGAACACGCGCGGCAGCGATAGACCGACGATCAGCAGGACAAAGATGTTGAACGAGGACTGGAGCAGCACGAACACCATCAAGACCAGCCCCGCCACCCACAGCCACGGCGAGATCGCCGTCACGACCCGCCCGCCGTCCAGTGGCACGATCGGGATCAGGTTGAACAGGTTCAGCCAGAACCCGATCCAAGCCAGACCGAGGAAAAGCGGGTTGGGAACAAACTCGTAGATGAGCAGGCACGCGAGCGCGCCCGCCGTGCCCATCAGCGGCCCGCCGATGCCGACCTGCGCTTCGATCCATGCGTTGCGTGGCGCTTCCTTGAGCGCGATGGCCGCGCCCATGAAGGGGATGAACACCGGCATGCCGACCTTCAGTCCGCACCGGCGCGCGGCGACGAGGTGGCCGCATTCGTGCACGAACAGCAACACCACGAAACCAGCCGCAAACCACCAGCCCCACAGCAGCGCATAGGCGACAATGCTCAGCACCATCGTGCCGCCGGTCTTTAGTAGGAAAGGAAAGAACTTGAAGATAAGCACGGCAGCGGCGGCGATTGCGGCGCCCCATTTCCTCCACGCACTCTGGTGTTGCGGTTGATGCATTTGGCTCAACTCTTTTCTCCTTCCATCGCTTCCAGACAAAACTCTTCGCGCGGCTCGTAGTGAAAGACTCCGGCGACGATGCTTTGCCGCTCCAGCGCTGCGTTGAGGTTGCGGACTTGCGCGTTGTAGTCGCTCGCTGCGCGTTGCACGGCTTCGAACACGCCCGGCAGCGCCGTCGCGGCTTCCGCAAACCGTTCATCTCCGCCGACCGCCAGAGCCTCGCGCAATGTCCGGCTCAACTGATTCTCCGTCTGCGCCTTCATCGCGAAGCCGGAGAGAAACTCCGCCTGCGTAAGCGCGTCGTGCAAGGCAAGAATCGGCGGATCGTCGGGCCGGGCGGCGTTGGCGACCATCTGGCGGCCAAGCTCGTGACGCTGCTCCAAGGCAGCTTGCACGCGCGACCAAACGGTGGCGGCGTGCGTGGTCAGCGCTTGGAGCCGGCGTTTCCCCAACGCCAGCACCACAACCGCCCAGAGCGTGGCCAGTCCGACAATTCCGATAAGTGTCACAGCCGGGCCTGCACTCCTTGGTTGATCTCGACGACTTTCTCCTTGCCGCAGAGCAGCTCGACTAATTTGAATGCGAACTCCATCGCCGTCCCCGCCGACTGGCTCGTTACCACCGGCCCGTCCACGACGACGCGCTCGTCCACGACCTCGCCCGCAAGCAACAGCGCCCGCGAGCCGGGATGACCAGTGGCGCGCCGGCCTCGCAACACGCCGAAAGCCGACAACACCGTTGGCGCGGCGCAGATGGCGGCGGCGATTTTGTTCCGGGCGATCAACTGCTCGACGAGCGATTTTACGCGCGGGTCGGCACGGAGGTTGTTGGTGCCGGGCTGGCCGCCAGGCAGGACGATCATGTCGAACTCGTCGGCGCGCGCCAGCGCATCGTCCAGCGTGCAGTCCGGCAGATGCTTGGTCTTGCGCGAAGCCTCGATCGCGCCGGCCTGCGTGCCCGCCACGGTCACCTCCACGCCGGCGCGGCGCAGGATATCAACGACGGTGATCGCCTCGATTTCCTCAAAGCCGGGCGCGAGTGGAACCAAAACCTTTTTCGTCATGGTCTGATCCTAGCATGGAAGCCGCCCTGCGTTCAACGTTCCCGCTACTCGCTCCGCATTTGGGCCAGTAATCAGGCAAGCGGCGGCCTACTTCCTCTTCCCGCCAGTGGCTTGGTTGACGATGACGCGCTGGCGGGCGCGGTTCGACGACCATTTACCGGCGGCGACGTCGTCTTCGGTGAAGGTAGCCATGAGGATTTGTTTCTCAGCGGTGCGCGCGAAGTCGTAGATGATGTAGATCGTGCCGTCGGGGGCTTGGGCACCATCGGGGTAGGAGATGCCGGCGCGCTCGTCAATCATCAGCCCGCCGCGCCATGTTTTGCCGTCGTCGTCGGAGAGATGGGCGATGAGGTGGGAGCGAGTCTTCTTGTCGGGCGGCTCGTGGTGAACGAGGAGAAGTTTGCCAGAGGCAAGGCGGCGGATGAAGAACCGTGAGTTGACGTGCGGGATGCCGGAGGGCTGGCCGTCGCTCCAGGTTTTGCCGTGGTCGTTGGAGACGCTCTCGCCGATGCCGTATTCGGTGCGCACGAGCACCCAGAGGCTGCCGTCGCGCCGCTCGACGATCATGTGCTCGTCGAAGACGCGCTTGGGCACCTGCGCCCCGCCGCGAAGGTTCCACGTTGCGCCCTTGTCGGTGGAGCAAACAACGTTCGCGCCGGTTTCGCCGCCGAGGTTGTGGGCGAGTGCCATGTTCTTGAGGCCTGAAGCGGGACGTTTCCAGACGGCGACAGGGAGCAGCCACTCGCCGGTGGAGAGAACGGTGGGCTTGTTCATCATGATGCCGTTGGCGATGCGGCGCGGCGCGGACCACTTCGGTTTTTCGTCACCGGAGTTTTCCGCGACGATGGCCCAAACGCCGGCGCGACCGTCCCACCACGAAGCGCCTTGCGCCCAGAACAGCCAGAGCCGGCCCTGCGGATCGTGCCAAAGGCACGGATCGAACGCGCGCACCGAGCCGGGCGGATCAATCACGAGTTTCACCTTCGACCACGACTTGCCGTCGTCGCCGCTAGTAACAAGCACGACGAAATTATCCGGGCCTTCGCCGGTGCCGCCGCTATACCACGTTGCCCAGAGGCGGCCGCTGGAGGCGCGCTCGATGCCGGGGATGCCTTGGAACGCACGCACGCTGTCGGCGTATTGCGGGCCAAGGTCACTGTTGATCATCGGCCGTTGGAGCGCGGGGTCGCGGAGTATCTTCGCGCCAAGTTCGTCGAGTTCTTTCATCGTGAAGCGGATGCTGACGATGAACGGCGACTCGCTTGCGATCCAATGGCCGTAGGTCGTGGTGAAGAATGTGCCATCGGGCAGTAGTTCCAAGCCGGCGTAGGTGCAATCGGCGCCTTTGTGGTTATCCATCAGCCGCACGCGATATTGCCCCTCGCGGCCGTGAACGATGTCGTCGTAGGTTCCGACCCAACCAACCCAATCGCCGTAGGTCGGACTTTCGTGCGTCGTGTCACGGAACGTGATGAACAGCCGTCCGTCGGGCGCGTAACGGACGACGTGGCGGTCGCCGGTGAGCGCGCCGGGCAGCTCACGTGGCTCGCTCCACGTCTCGCCCTCGTTGTTGGAGAAAATCACGAACGAGTTGAACTGCCGGCTGTTCTCGCGCAGCAGCACCGCAAGCTGCCTGCCGTCGGGCGAGCGCACGATGCCCGGCTCGCACAGGTGCGCGGGCGGACGCGACGCGATGGCGACGGGCTGGCTCCACGTCAGGCCGCCGTCGGAAGAGATCGTCTTATAGACAACAAACTTCGGCGGGCCTTTCGGTTTCGTGTAAGGCGAGCCGTAAATCTTGTCCGGCCCGCCGCGCAGAAACCGGCCGTCATCGTGAAAGAGCGCCATGTAGTTGCCGTTCTTAAGCCGCTCAACGCTGGCCATCGTGACGACGCCGCCGAAGTCGCCGATGGGTTTCAGTTCGCTCCACGACGCGCCGTCGTTCTCCGACACCGCCATGCGGATCGGGTAGAGGCCGGAGAACATGATGAGCCGCTTTTTGCCCGCGGCGTCCACGACGCGATGGATCGTCGGCACCTCCAATGAGGTGGCCCAACTCGCCGGCGTCGGCAGCCGCTCGGACCACGTGCGCCCGCCGTCGGTGCTGCGCTTCATCACAACCGCGCCGCGCCCGTGGCCTTTCGGATAAACGGCGATCATCGTCCGGCCGTCTTCGAGCAGGACGGTGGTCGGATGGCCGAGATACTGGCCGGGTTCCTTGTCCACGATGACCTGGCGTTTCTTCTGACTCGCCAGATCAATCAGCGGGACGTTGTAGCCGCGAGGCTGCGACTTCGACGGCGAAGCGGGAGTGGCGGCGCTGGCGCAGGCGGCGAGGACGATGGCAGCAACACAAACGACAGTCAGCGATGGTTTCATTTGGCGTTGGGCGGGCCATAGCCCGACTTCGGTTTGCCGTCAGCGGCGAGCTTGTCGCAGGCCCAGAGCATGCCGCGCGTGACGAGGTCGAGGTAGCGCGCGTCGCCGACGGTGATATTGTTGTGACCGATGGTGGTGCTGAAAACGCGGGTCTTGCCGTTGTAGGCGCTGGTCCATGCGACGACCCAGTTGGTTTCTTTCTCGGTGACCTGCTCGGTGCCGTCCTTCAGTTTCTTTTTTTGCTTCGCGATTTGTTTGCCCATCGCCAGCGGGTGGGCGTTGTCGAAAATCTTGACGTTGTTGTAGTGCTCCTCGTTGACCGTGGTCCAGTCCGCCATCCCTTTGGTGATCGGGTGATCCGGATCATTGAAGCGAATCTCAATCGGCGCCTGCGGGCCGTGGCCGCTCGATTGGAGGCCGAGATAATCGAACCAGAGCGCGCGTTGCGAGCCGGGCGTCGCGAGTTCGCCGGGATTGCCAATGCGGTAGCAGTGCATTGCGCAGTGGAGATTCACGCCGGGGATGCCGTCGCGGTGCGGCTTGAGCACGCCTTCAATCACGGCCGGGTCGGAGATGCCTGCGGCGCACTCGTCGTGGATGACGACATCATAGCCGGTGGCGTAGTCGGATTTTCCATAGAACGAGAACGGCGGCTTGACGCTCCGGTCTTCGGAATAAAGAATGTCCACGACGACGTTGGCGCGTTCCTCGATGCCTTTCTTAAGGATGTCCTTCTGCGTCTTGTAGTCGTGGCAGCAACCGCCGGCGATGAGCAGCGCCTTGAGCGGCTTCGGTGCGTCGGCGGCACGGCCTGCGGCGGTGAAAGTGGAACAGCACATCAGAATGGCGGTGGCGATGCAGAGGAGTCGAGTCACAGAATCTGACCTTTTTTCGTTCTTGTTTTGGTTTTCGATCATATACCCGGCGTGACGACGCAACCGCGTCCGTGCCAGCGGTTGGAGAAGACATTTTTCGACAGGAAAACTCAAGCTGAAAACGTCTTCGTGGGCATGTGTTGCACGTGCCGTGACGGGTGTGTAAACTTCGCTCAGTGGTGGATCGGAAATGCACGCCTGCAGGAAGCAGCGATCACGCGACAGCGAATGCTCGACCGGAAGTAACTTGGCAAGATTGTGCTGATGGTTCAAGGGCCCACAGTGTTGTGCTGCGCGCTGGCCTCGGAGACGGCGCGGCGTTAAGTTCTGCCCGTTCAAACGAAAGGCATTATGGAAAGCAACCAAAAGGTCGCGCTCAAACGGGATTGCGATGCGATCCAGATTCCGTCCGGCCACGTCAGCAAGCTGCCGTCGGGCACGGAGGTGGCGATCACGCAGACGCTCGGCGGTTACACCGTCGCGGCGCGCGGCGGACTCTATCGTATTGCACCGCACGACGCCGACGCGCTCGGTTTCGAGAAACCGGCGGCAGCGGCGAAGGCCGGCGGCGCGGGCGTTGCCGACGAGAAGGTTTTCGAGCAGCAGGTCTGGGAAGCGTTGAAGAACTGTTATGACCCGGAGATCCCCGTCAACATCGTGGACCTCGGCCTCATCTACGACATGCGCACGGCGACAGCATCCCAAGGCGGGCGGCGCGTGGACGTGAAAATGACGCTCACCGCGCGTGGTTGCGGCATGGGGCCGGTCATTGCCGCCGACGCGCGGCAGAAACTGCTCGCCCTCGCCGGCGTGGCGGACGCCACCGTCGAGGTGATCTGGGATCCGCCGTGGAACCCCACTATGATGTCGCCCGAAGGCAAGAAGCGGCTTGGCATGGGCTAGCCGCCGCGAAGTGACGGAGGGAATCCAACTCCTCTCTCGTGTTTAGTTTCACAAGACAGTTTTACTCTTATGCAAATTCCGACTGTTCCGTCATCCGTTGCGCTGCCGCGCGAACTCTCGCGTTTCACCCAACTGGCCTACAACCTCCACTGGACCTGGAGCGCCGCGGCGCGCGATTGTTTCGCGCTTGTTGAGCCGGGACTCTGGAATGTCACGGGCAATCCGGTGGACCTGCTCCAGCGCGTGTCTGCTGAACGCTGGAAGAAGCTGGCGGGCGACGTGAAGTTCCTGCGCGTTTATGGCCGCGCGCTCGCCGCGCTCGACACGCATCTCAGCGCGCCGCGCACGAGCGGCTATGAGGCGCGCGGGCCGGTCGCCTACTTCTGCATGGAATACGGTTGGCACGAGTGTCTGCCGGTCATGAGCGGCGGCCTCGGCGTCCTCGCCGGCGATCACACGAAGACCGCGAGCGACATCGGCTTGCCGTTCGTCGGCGTCGGCATGCTCTACCGCAACGGCTTCTTCGTCCAACAACTTGCGCCCGACGGCCGGCAGACGAACATCTTCCCGCGTCATGATTTCAGCCGCTGGCCCGTGCGGCCGGTCGCGGGCAAGAACGGCCGCGAAGTGATCGTCAGCGTCGAGTTTCCCGGCCGCGTCGTGCGCGCCAAGGTCTGGGTCGCGCAGGTGGGCCGTGTGCCGGTGCTGCTGCTCGACACCGACATTGCGCAAAACAGCATCGGCGACCGCGTCATCACCAGCCAGCTTTACTGCCGTGGGCGCGAGGTGCGGCTTTGCCAGGAGCGGCTCATCGGCATCGGCGGCGTGCGGGCGTTGCGCGCGCTCGGCATCGCGCCGACGGCGTGGCACCTCAACGAGGGTCACTGCGTCTTTTTGCAAGTCGAGCGGCTGCGTGAGCTGAAAAAACGCGGCGTGAAGTTCGACGAAGCGCGCCGGCGCATCGCGGCAAACACGGTGTTTACAACGCATACGCCGGTGCCGGCGGGCAACGAGCAATTCGACCCGAAGCTGGTGGAGAAGTATTTCGCCGCCGACTGCCACGGCCTCGGCATCCAGTTCAAACAACTGCTCGAACTCTCGCGCGAACATCCGAGGACCGGCCCGGTGAACCTCACCGCGCTGGCGTTGCGCGTGTCGAGCTGGACCAACGGCGTCAGCAAGCTCAATGCGAAGGTTGAGAACGACATGTGGCGGCATTTCTGGCGCGGCCAGCCGGATCGCATTCAGGCGGTGACCAACGGCGTTCACGTGGACACGTGGCTCGGCCCGGAACTCGCCACTCTCTTCGACAACTGCGTCGGCCCCGACTGGAGGCTGAGTCTCTGCGACGCGGCGTTCTGGCGCGCGGCGATGGCGAAGATTCCCAACGCGGCGCTCTGGACAGCGCACGCGAAACAAAAGGCGCGGCTGGTCGAGTTCTGCCGCGAGCGCATCGCGACAATGCGCGCCCGCCACAGCGCGCCGCCGGAAGACGTGGTCGCGGCAACGACGTCGTTGCTCGACCCGAACGCGCTGACCATCGGCTTCGCGCGGCGATTCGCGCCTTACAAGCGGGCGGATCTGCTGTTCAGCGACCCGAAGCGGTTGCAGCGCATCGTCAACCGCGCCGGGCGGCCGGTGCAGTTTGTATTCGCCGGCAAGGCGCATCACGAGGACGGTGGCGGACAGGAGTTGGTGCGGCGCATTTTCCAATGGTGCGAGCGGCCGGAATTCCGCGGGCGGATTGTGCTGCTGGAAGAATACGACATGGCGGTGGCGCGGCGGCTCGTGCAGGGCGTGGACGTATGGCTCAACAACCCGCAGCGCCCGCTCGAAGCCAGCGGCACCAGCGGCCAGAAGGCCGGCATCAACGGCGCGCCGAATTGCAGCGTGCTCGACGGCTGGTGGCCCGAAGCTTACGACGGCGCCAACGGCTGGGACATCGGCGCGGGCAAGGAGTTTGCCAATTCAAATCGCCAGGCGCGTCACGACGCGGCGTCGCTCTACGAGTTGCTGGAGCGCGACATCGTGCCGCGCTTCTACAAGAATCGCGCCGCATGGGTCGCGACGATGAAGGCGAGTGTCGCGACGGTGCTGCCGCAGTTTAACAGCGAGCGAATGCTGCGCGACTACGTCGAGCAAGGCTACGCGCCGGCGGCGGGGCGTGTTTGACAATCAGTTTGGAGCGGTGTAACTATCCGCTCCATAAAGGAGAAAAACGTATGAAGAAATACATCGGAATGTTGTGCATTGTGATGGTTGCGTCTGCGGCCATGATCGGCTGTGGCGGCAGCCCGGCGTCGAAGGTGGAAAGCAGCTTCGCCTCGGCCGAGCCGAGCCTGAAAGAGAGCGCGCAAAAAGCGGTGGATGCGGTCAAGGCCGGCAACTACGCGGGCGCGTCGGCCCAGTTGCAGATGCTGGCCACAAACACCAAGCTCACGCCGGATCAGCAGCAAGCCATCAAGGACTTGATTGCCGACGTGCAGAAGCAAATCCAAGCGAAGGCCGCTGAAGCCGCGGAAAACGCGAAGAAGGCGATGGGCGACCTTCAGAAGAAATTTGGCAAGTAGTCAGCCTGTTTAACCCCGCCCCGACAGTATGAGATCGCGTCGGCGGCAAGTGGATGTTATGCACAGGAGTCGCAAGCGTTGTCTTGCGACTCCTGTGTTGTTTATGGAGATGGTGAATCAACTTTCGGAGCAGCGCCATGAGACTGTGTCGAGGAGTGCAGCCGGTGATGTTGGGCATTGTGTTGAGTTGGTTTGTCGTTGGTGTGACCTGCGCTGACGACTGGCCGCAGTGGCTCGGCCCGCAACGCGACGGCGTCTGGCGTGAGACGGGGATTCTGGAGAAGTTTCCCGCAGGCGGCCCGACCGTGCGCTGGCGCGTGCCACTCGGCGGAGGTTACGCGGGACCGGCGGTGGCGGGCGAACGGGTGTTCGTCACCGACCGTGTGTTACCGGAAGGCGCCAGCAACCCGGTGAACCCGTTCGCGCGCGACACCGTTGCCGGCAAGGAGCGCGTGCTCTGCTTCAACGAAGCCGACGGCAAGTTGCTCTGGACGCACGCCTACGAATGCACCTACACCATCAGCTACCCGGCCGGGCCGCGCACGACGCCGTTGGTGGCGGACGGCAAGGTTTACACGCTCGGCGCGGAAGGCCATCTCTGTTGCCTCGATGCGGTAACAGGAAAAGAAGTCTGGGCGCGCGAGCTTAAAAAAGATTTTGGCATCCGCGCGCCAGTGTGGGGATTCGCCGGTCATCCGCTGCTCGATGGCCGGCGGCTTATCTGTTTGGTCGGCGGTGACGGCAGCACCGTCGTCGCGTTTGATAAGGACAACGGCAAGGAAATCTGGCGTGCGCTGTCGGCAAGGGAGCCGGGTTACTGTCCGCCGATGATCTACGAGGCGGGCGGACGGCGGCAGCTCATCGTCTGGCATCCGGAGTCGCTCAACTCACTCGACCCGGAAACCGGCAAGCTTTACTGGTCGGAGCCGTTTACGGCGCGGGTCGGACTGAGCCTTGCCGTGCCGCGCAAGCTGGGCGACCTGCTGTTCATCACGGCGTTTTACAACGGGCCGATGATGATGAAACTCGACGCGAAGAAACCGGCAGCGACGGTGCTCTGGCGCGGCACCAGCAACAGCGAGAAGGACACGGACAAGCTGCACAGCCTGATGAGCACGCCGTTTCTCGAAAACGGCCACATTTACGGCGTGTGCAGCTACGGGCAGTTCCGCTGCCTGCGCGCCGACACCGGCGAGCGCGTCTGGGAGAGCCTTGTGCCGACCGGCGCGGCTGATGAGAAGAACCGGCGCTGGGCCAATGCCTTTATCGTCAAGAACGGCGACCGCTTCTTTCTCTACAACGAGAAGGGCGACCTGATCATTGCCAAGCTCAGCCCACGCGGCTACGAGGAGATCAGCCGCGCGCACTTGCTGGACCCGACCAACACTGCTGCCGGCCGCAAGATCGTCTGGTCGCATCCCGCCTTCGCCAACCGCTGCGTCTTCACCCGCAACGACAGGGAAATCATCTGTGTCTCGCTGGCGAAGTGAGCGGCGCGAAGATTCTTCGATGGTGGGGCGAGACTCCGTCGAGCCTCCGCTTCTTGTGCGCACTACTCCACTCCGTCACGCCGTCGCCCTTTTGCCCGCTTGCCGCTTCAGCGCACCACTCCATCGCTCCACAACTCCATTACTCCAATCTCCCTCGTCCTTTCCTCAACGCTCCATCCCCACCGCCACCCGGAACCCGAGGTTACTAAACGAGCCGGACGGAGTGTGGGAATCGCGAGAGGCGCAGCGCGAGTCACCGGGGTTGGTGGTGAACGCGCCGCGCCGCACCACGCGCACAAACGAATTGCCTTTGTAAGGTTCTTCATGCGCACCCGCCAGATCGGTCTCGTCCAAACACCACTCCTGCACGTTGCCCAACATGTCCGCCAGTCCAAACTTGTTTCGACCTCGCGCCCCGTAATGGTCCACCGGCGAGATAAACTCGAAGCCGTCGCCTTTGACGTTCCAATTCAGCCGTCCTTCGCCGCCTTCCTTCGTGTCGCCCCACCAGAACTTCGTCTGTTTGCCGGCCCGGCAGGCATACTCCCACTCCGCTTCCGTCGGCAGCCGCACCTTGAACCCGGGCGGCAGCCGTCCAGCCTTCGCTTCCCGCTCGTTCAGCCACTCGCAGAACGCCACCGCATCGTTCCAACTGATGCAGCAAGCGGGATGATTGTCCTTCAGCTTGAAGCCAAAATTTGGATCTTTCCAACTTGCCCCTTTCACAAAAACAAACGGCTTATCCGACCCTTGCGGCGCATAAGACTCGCCCTTCTTCTCGCCGTCAGTGACGTAGCCGGTAGCGGCCACGAACTGCTTCCACTGGCCCACCGTCACCTCGGTTCTGCCGAGCCAGAAACCTTGCTTGATCGCCGCCTTCCGCGGCTGGTCGCCTTCCCACTTGACGTAGGCGGCAGTGCCACCGTTGGCCAGTGCCCACGCCCGTTCCTCCGGCGTGCTGCCGAGGAAGAACTCGCCGGGCGGGATGTAGAGCAACTCCATGCCAATGGAGGTCATCAACGGCTGGCCGGTTTGGGCGGCGGCGGCGGACGTGGAGCGTGGGAGCGTAAGAGCGGCAGTGCGTGGAGGCGTGGGCGTCACGACAGGCGGCGTGGTCGTTGTTGGTGTCGCAACAGGCGGCTGCGCTACAGTGGCAGGCGTGGTCTGCGCAGGTGAAGGCGTTGGCCTCGCGTCACCTTGCTCCATCCCAATCGCTACGCGAAACCCGATGTGGCTAAACGATCCCATGCAAGGCTGGCGGAGGGCACACCGAACGTAGCCGAGGATGCCGTTGAACGCGCTACCGCGCACCACGTTCCCAGACGAGTTGGTTGCAGCGTTGCATTGCTCGTGCGCTCCAGTTGGATCGAACGCATCCAAGCACCACTCCGCCACGTTGCCCAGCATGTCCGCCAATCCAAACTTGTTCCGACCGCGCGCGCCGTAGTGATCCACCGGCGCGACAAACTCGAAACCGTCCACCGTCCCCGCCCTGTTCAGCCGATTCTCGCTGCCTTCCTTAGTCTCGCCCCACCAGAACTTCGTCTGCTTGCCCGCACGGCACGCATACTCCCACTCCGCCTCCGTCGGCAGCCGCACCTTGAAGCCCGGCGGTAGGCGACCTGCCTTCGCCTCCCGCTCGTTGAGCCACTCGCAAAATGCCACCGCATCGTTCCAACTGATGCAACATACCGGATGATTGTCTTTCGGCCTAAAGCCAAAGTTCGGGTCTTTCCAATTCGCGCCTTTCACCAACCCCATCGGCTTGCCCGGCCCTTGCGCCGCATAAGACTCGCCCTTCTTCTCGCCGTCGGTCACATAGCCCGTCGCCGCCACGAACAGCTTCCATTGGCCCACCGTCACCTCGGTCTTGCCCAGCCAAAAGCCATGCTTGATCGTCGCCTTGCGCGGTTGCTCGCCTTCGCACTTCACGCCCTCCAGTTTCACGCCATTGGCCACTGCCCACGCGCGTTCCTCCGGCGTGCTGCCGAGGAGGAACTCGCCGGGCGAGATGTAGAGCAACTCCATGCCGATGGAGGTCATCAACGGCTGGCCGGTTTGGGCGGCGGTGCCGGGTTTCATTGTAGGCCCGGTCCCCTGACCGGGCGTCGTCGTTGTCGTTGCGCCGGACGTTGCGCCGGGTGAGGGCACCCGGCCTACAACGGACGGCACGGGCGGCTTGATGTGCATCCGCATCCAGAGCGCGGCGGGGGCGATGTCGTTGATCTTCCGCAACGTGGGGATGGAGGCGAGCAGCGGGGCGTGCTCCGGTTTCACGTCGCAACGCAGTTCCGTCAGCGGCGCGCCGGCCAGCGGCGAGAGGTCGGTCACCTTGGTGCTGTTGCACCAGAGGACCGTCAGCGGCATTCCCGCGAGCGGCGAGAGATCGCTGACGGGCGTGTTGTCCACGCTGAGGATGGTCAGCGGCATTCCTTTGAGCGGAGTGAGGTCGGCGACCCGGGTGTTGCCGCAGGCGAGGAAGGTCAGAGGCAGGCCCTGCAATGGAGAGAGATCGGAAAGCGCGCCCGGCGGTCGCGCTCCACCTGCGGCCCACGGCAGCAGCGTCAGCTTCTTCAGGGCCGTGAGCGCGCGGACAGGGACGATGTTCGTCACGGCGACGGTGGAGAAGGAGAGTTCGGTGATGGAAAATGCGGATTGCGGAGTGCGGAGTGCGGAATCGGCGGTGGCCCCTGTCACAGTCCGTTCGATCTTGTGCGTTTCCTTGCCGTCGAAACCGGGATTCAACTCCTTCAGCTTCGCCATCACGGCGGCGAGTTGCTGCTCGGCGGGCATGGCGGCGACTTGCTTGAACCACGGGTCTTCGGGCGCGCCGACTTCCTTCCAGAAATCCGCCGCTGGTTTGCCGTTGATGCTCTCCAAGGTCTTGATGGCGAACAACGCCACCTTGTCGCGCTCGGGCTGGAAGTCGCAGGAGAGTTCCTTCAGCGGCACGGCCTTAAGCGGCGAGAAGTCCGTCACCTGCGAGCCGCCGCACCAGAGCGTGGCCAGCGGCGCGCCGGCCAGCGGGGCGAGATCTTTCACAGGCGCATCCACGCAACTGAGCCACGTCAACGGCGCGCCCCGCAGCGGCAAGAGATCGCTCACCCGCGTGTTGCTGATTTGCAGCGAGGCCAGCGGCATCCCCGCGAGCGGCGTCAAGTCGCTGACGGCGGTGGAGTGGATGGCGAGCTTGGTGAGTTTGAGTCCTTTCAACGGCGAGAGGTCGCTCAGCGTCCGTTTCTGCGCCGTGCCGCCGATGGTGAGGCTCTGCAAATGCGGCAGCGCCTTCAGTGGCGAGATGTCGCTGACTTCGGCGGCGGAGAAGGTCAGCTCGGTGACTTTGCCGTTCTCGATCTTGTGACTCTGCTTGCCGTCGAACTTGGGGTTGAGCAGCAGCAGCTTGTCCATGACGCGCGAGACCTGGTCTTCGGGATCGAGCGCGGCGACGGCGGCGAGGAAGGCGGAGTCAACGGGATTTTGGATTTTCGATTTTGGAGTTTGGATTGCGGAGTCGGTGGCTGGGAGCGCGGGCATTTTGGCCGCCTTTGTAGCTTCAGCAATGGCTTCCTGCTTTTTCTCCGGTGGTTTCGGAGTCGGCGCTTCGGGGTTTGGAGTCCCGGCTTTAGCCGGTTGTGGCGGCGCGGATTCCGCCTGAAGGCGGGACTCCAAACCCGGCTTCGGTTCCACGACGGGTGCCACGCCCGACGCTTCACGCTCCGACGCTCCCCGTTCCTTCCACGGGGACCAGACCAGCAGGCCGATCACAGCCACCGTCGCGACAGCCGCAGCGATTCCACCGTAGATCACCACCGGCTTCCGCTTCTGCGCGACGGTGCCGGCGTGCAGCGCCGAGCTGACCGGCGCGTTGGCTTGCGGCTGGCCCAAGAGGTCATGCAGCCGCCGCAGGTCGGCGATCAACACGTCGTAGCTCGCGTGCCGGGCGCTGGGATGTTTCGCCAGCATCTTGTTCAGCAACATCACCACCTGCGACGGACAATCCGGCAACACCTGCAAGATGGCCGGCGGCGGGGCGGTCGCCTGCTTGATCATCACCGACATGGGCGATTCGTTCGGCGCGCCTTCGTAAGGCTTTTTGCCGCTGAGCATGTGGTAGAGCGTGCAGCCAAGGCTGTAGATGTCGGAACGGAAATCTATTTCTTTGTCGGCGCGGGTCTGTTCCGGGCTGCAATAGTAGGGCGTGCCGACGGTCATGCCCGATTGCGTCAGCGCGGAAGCGCCCTCGGCCCCGACGCTCTTGGCCAGACCAAGGTCGCCCACTTTCACCGCGCCTTTGTTCGAGAGGAAGATATTCGCCGGCTTGATGTCGCGGTGGATGATCCGGGCCTCGTCCCAGGCATACTTCAGCCCGTCGGCCACGAACACGCAAACCGCCAGCGCCTCCTGCGGGTCCATGTGGCCTTCGCGCGAGAGGCGGTCTTGCAGGTTCTCGCCCTCGACGAATTCCTCGACAATGAAGTGGATGCCCCGGTCTTCGCCAGCGGCGTGGACCTGGACGATGTTGGGATGGTTGAGTTGCGCGGCTGCCTTGGCTTCCTGACGGAAGCGGGCAATGTAAGCTGGATCTTCGGCGGCGCGTGAGGTGATGACTTTGAGCGCGACGATACGGTCGAGCACCGGCTGACGGGCCTTGAACACGGCCCCCATGCCACCTTTGCCCAGCAGTTCCAAAACCGCGTAGCCACCGAGCGTCTGGCCGACCAAATCTGTCATTAGAACGTCCTCCGGAGTCGGCGGCAGTATAGACCGCAACGGTTGAGGGTCAAGGCGCGAAACGGGACGCAAAACGGGGCGTTGGACGGGAATTCCGTGATTGACGCAGCCGCGTGCGGCTGGTAGCCAGCATTGCAATCGCATCTTCTGCAAACCATGAAAACCATTCTTCACAAATCAGCCGGCTTCGTTTGCGCTCTCATCATAGGAACTGTGGCGGCATCGGCCGCGCCAGCGTTGCCTGCGGCGAGCTTCTACGTCGCCACGGACGGCAACGACCAGTGGAGCGGCAAGCTTGCTGCGCCCAACAAGGAGAAGAGCGACGGACCGTTTGCGACGATTGCGCGGGCGAGAGACGCGACCAGAGGCCAGAGGTCAGAGGTCAGAGGTCAGAAGTCAGTTGTTGTCCGCGGTGGCACGTATCGGTTGATGGAGACACTCACGTTCGGGCCGGAGGATTCGGATGTGGTTTATGCCGCCGCGCCAGGCGAGCGGCCGGTGTTCAGCGGCGGGCGCGTAATCACGGGCTGGAAGAAAGGCGAGGGGAAACTTTGGACGGCGCAGATCGCGGACGTGGCGGCGGGGAAGTGGTATTTCCATCAGCTCTTCGTCAATGGCCGGCGCGCGACGCGGGCGCGGACGCCGAACGACGGCTACCTACGCACCGATGGACCGCTGATTCCGCTCGTGCGCGACCGGAAGAAGTGGACGCCGGAGATGAAGGCGGGGTTCAAGTTCAAGGAGGGCGACCTGAAGCGTTGGGGCAACCTCGACGACGTGAACATCGTCGCGTTCCATGCGTGGACGGCGTCGTGGCATCACATCGCTGCGCTCGATGAGCAGGCGCACACGGTGCGGTTTGTCCAGCCGAGCGGTTGGCCGATGAGTTATTGGGAGAAGGAGCAGCGTTACTACGTCGAGAACTTCCGCGAAGCGCTCGACTCGCCGGGCGAGTGGCATCTCGATCGCAAGACGGGCGTGCTGAGCTACTGGCCGAGGCCGGGCGAGGACATGCGGAAGGCCGAGGTGGTCGCGCCGGCGTTGATGACGCTGGTGCGGTTCGCGGGCGATCCAGACAAGGGCAAGTTCGTCCGTGGCGTGCGGCTCGTCGGGCTGTCGTTCCAGCACGGAGACTGGGAGATTCCGCGCGACAAGCCAGCTGATGGTCAGGCGGCGGTGACATTCCTCGACGCGGCGATCTCCGCCAACGGCGCGCTCGATTGCGTCCTCGAACGCTGTGAAATTGCGCACGTCGGCCAATATGGCATCAACTTCGCACGCGGCTGCCGCGGCAACCGCATCGAGCAGTGCCACATCCACGACCTCGGCGCCGGCGGCGTGCGGCTCGGCGAATACGCGCGCGGCGGCGACCTGCCGACCGCCGAGCCGGTGCGCACCCGCGGCAACGTCGTCCGCAACTGTTTCATCCACGACGGCGGGCATGTGTTCCACGCGGGCATCGGCGTCTGGATCGGCCAGAGCGCGGACAACCTCGTCTCGCACAACGAAATCTGCGACTTCTACTACTCCGGCATGTCCATCGGCTGGACGTGGGGTTACGGGCCGCACGAAGGTCGCGGGAACGTCGCGGAGTTCAATCACATCCATCACATCGGCAAGGGCGTGTTGAGCGACATGGGCGGCATCTACACGCTCGGCACGCAGCCCGGCTCGGTGCTGCGAAACAACGTCATCCACGACGTGCTCAGCTACAGCTATGGCGGCTGGGGCCTTTACACCGACGAGGGAAGCACGGACATCGTGTTGGAGAACAACGTCGTCTATCTGATCAAGACGGGCGGTTTCCATCAGCACTACGGCAAGGAGAACATCGTGCGGAACAACATCTTCGCGCTCGCCGCCGAGCCGCAGATCATCCGTTCGCGGCAGGAGGAGCACTGCTCGTTCAAGTTCGAGGGCAACATCGTTTATCAGGATAAAGGCCCGCTGCTCGGCGGCAACTGGGGCAATAAAAACTACCAGATGGATCGCAACGTCTATTGGCGCGCAGGCGGCGAGCCGACATTCGCCGGCGCGATGCTCGACGAGTGGCGGCAGGACACGGCGCAGGACAAGAGTTCGATCATCGCCGACCCGAAGTTCGTCAGCGTCGCGAAGCGCGACTTCCGGCTGCGGCCCGACTCGCCCGCGCTCAAGCTCGGATTCAAGCCGATTGACACCAGCACCGTCGGCCTCGTCGGCGACAAGAGCTGGGTGGCGCTGCCAAAGAAGATCAAACGTCCGCCGACAGAGTTTGCAGTTTGGAAAGAGGTCACCTCCATCGAGGATGACTTTGAGAAGACGCCGGTGGGCAGCCGACCGGAGAAATGCACGCTCTCCGGCGCGGACGCTCCCGGCCAACTTGCCGTCACCGACGAGACGGCCACGTCAGGCCGGCGCAGTGTGAAATTCGTGGACGCAGCCGGCTTGGCGCTGACGTGGCAGCCTCATCTCTACTACAGCAAGTTCAACTTCAGCCGCGGCACGCTGCTGGTGTCGTTCGACCTGCGCGTGGAGAAAGGCGCGCTGCCGACGATCGAGTGCCGCGACGCCAGCTCGCCGTATCGGGTTGGGCCGAGCCTGCGCGTGTCGGCCGCCGGAGAGTTGATGGCGGGCAAGCAGACGCTGATGACGCTGCCGTTGGGCCAGTGGGTTCACATCGAGGCAAAGTTCGCCGTGGGGCGCGGTGCCACCGGCAGCTACGACCTGACGGTGAAGCCGCGCGGCGGCGAGGCGAAGAGTTTCGCCAGCCTGCCATTCGGCCACAAAGACTTCCAGCGGCTCCAGTGGTTTGGTTTCATCAGCGGGGCGACGGAGAAGACGGTGTTCTACGTGGACAACGTCAGAATCGCACCGGCGAAGCAGGCACCGCGTGGAAAACTCGCTGCCGCTTCGCAAGCGTATTGACGCTTACGCCAAAAAGCGTCAAGCTGCGGCCTTCGGCTGAAGGCACAGTAGCCGGCATTGGCGGATGATCGAGCAATCCGCTAGATTAGTCAGATGACAGGAGACCGACAGTGAATCTAGATACGACAAGCAAACCGATTGAGATTCTGCTGGTGGAAGACAATCCGGGCGACGTGCGGCTGACGCTTGCCACGTTTCAGGCGGGCGGCGTGCGCAACAGTATCCATGTGGCGACCGATGGCGAGGACGCGTTGGTCTTCCTTCGCGGCCAGGGCAAACACGCCGGTGCGCCGCGGCCGGACCTGATTCTGTTGGACTTGAACCTGCCGAAGAAAAGCGGCCGCGAAGTGCTCGCGGAAATCAAAGCCGATCCCCAACTGCTCGACATCCCCGTGGTGGTGCTCACCGTCTCGCAGGAGGAGAGCGACATTTTGCAGACCTACGATCTGCGCGCGCACAGTTACCTCACCAAGCCATTGCTGCTGGACCAGGTGATGAAGATGATCCAGTCCATCGAGGAGTTTGGGCTGGTGATCGTCAAGCTGCCGACGGCCTGACATGAACGGGCGCAACGGCTTGAACAACATATCGTCAGCCGAGGATGCTTGATCCGTTGGCTCTAATGAATTGGTTTGGAAATTGGATTTGGACCGACAGCGAGGCGCCGTCGCGCAACGCCTACGCGTATTTCCGCCGCGATATTAACCTGGCGCACGTGCCCCAGAAAGCGATCGCGCGGCTGACGGCTGATTCGCGCTACACTTTCTGGATCAACGGCCAGTTCATTTGCCGCGGCCCGTCGCGGTGTGACCCGCGATGGCAGAGCTACGATGAGATGGACATCGCGCCATTCCTGCGCGAGGGCCGGAACACGCTGGCGGTGCTGATCCATCACTACGGCGAGAGCACCTTCAGCTACATCCTCGGCCGCGCCGGGTTTCTGTTCGAGTGCAGCGCGCTAAATGTCTGGAGCGACCCGACGTGGAAGTCGCTCGACAGCACCGCGTGGTTCCGCGACTTGTCGAGGATGCGCGTGCAGATCGGCTACCCGGAGGTGTTTGATGCGCGGCGTGACCCGGTTGGCTGGACCGGGCAGGACTTCGACGACTCCAAGTGGTTGCCGGCCGTTGTCATCGGCAAGCCACCGTGCGAGCCGTGGTTCGGCTTTGAAAGCCGTGAGATTCCTTTTCTGCGGGAGACGGAAACCGGCGGCGCCCGGGTTATCGCGTCGGGCGAAACCGAGTCGCTTCATCCCGTCGAGGTGCTCGACCTGCAACGATTTTTCCAGACCGACCATTTTATGACGAGCTGGCAGGTTGCCTACGCCTGCACTTGCGTTCGCAGTGACGAGCCGCAGGACATCCGGTTGGAGTTGATCACCGCGCAGGCGCTCAAACTTTGGGTCAACGGCGAGGTGGTGGTGCCGGGGCTGATCAACAGCCGCAAGATGGTGGAAGTGCCGCTGCGCTCCGGTTGGAACTGGCTTGTGCTGAAACTGCTGCAAGGCCAGCACCACTGGAAAGCCATCGTCCGTTTTGTTGCCGCCGCCGACAAGCTGCCGCGCTCGTGGCAGCCGCCGGAGACCGGCACACCGGCGCAGCCCGGCTGGGCAATCAGCGGTCCTTACGTGCTCGACAGCGCGCACGACCAGCAGACGGCGCTCGACACGCCGTTGCCGCCGGAGATGGACAACAGCGGTTCCGAAATGAAGGCGTGGCAGCGGCTCGCCGAGACGCGCGGGCAGGGGCAGTTTGGCGGCGGCAGCGAGCGCGCCGTGGCGTTGCTGATGGAGTTCACCAAGCACGGCGCCGGGTTGCCGCTTCACGAGAATTTTCCAGCCGAGCTTGGCGACGGGCAGTATTTGGTGGTGGATTTCGGCCGCGAGGTCGCCGGGTATCCGCGGCTGCAACTGCACGCGCCGGCGGGCACGATTCTCGACATCGGCTACGGCGAACGACTGTTCGACAGCGTGGTGCGTCCGAACCGCCACGAACTGGCTTACGCCGACAGGCTTGTGACGCGCAGTGGCGCGCAGACGTGGGAGCCGTTCGAGAAACGGGCGTTCCGTTACGTGCAGATTGACTGTCGCCATGCGAGCAACACCGTTCACCTCGACCAGCTCAGCGTTAACGTCTCCACCTACCCGGTCGAGGAGCGCGGACGGTTCGAGTGCAGCGATCCGTTGCTGAACCGCATCTGGCAGACCGGCGCGGACACCGTCCGGCTCAACATGGAAGACGCCTACACGAATTGCCCGGACCGCGATCGCGCCATGGAATGGGGTGCCGCGAATCTCCAGTTCCTCGTCAACTCGGTGGCGTTCGGAGACGCGGCGCTGATGCGGCGCGGGCTGCGGCTTATCGGGCAATCGCAGGACGAGGACGGCCGCCTGTGCGGCATTTACCCGACGACGTTCCCCGACCGCCAGATGCCAAGCTTCTCGCTGCTGTGGATTCACTCCATCTGGGATTACTACTGGAGCACCGGCGACACCGAGATCGTGCGCGAGCTTTATCCGAAGGTGCAGAACGCGCTGAAATGGTTCGCGCGCTACGTCTCGCCGAACAAGTTGCTCGCCGGCACGCCCGGTTGGGTGTTCATAGACTGGGCGCATTTGGACCAGCGCGGTGAGCAGGCCGCACTCAACGCCCTCTACGCCCGTGCGCTGGAGGCCGCCGGCTCACTTTCTGAAATCGTCAACGCACGACCGCTGGCGATCCGCTACCGCGCCCTGGCGCGCGAGGTGAAGGCCGCGTTCCACCGCCAGTTTTGGAAGGCCGAGCGCGAAGCCTACGTGGATTGCCGCGTCGGCGACGAACCCAGCACGGTCATCAGCCAGCAAACCAACTCGTTCGCCGTGTTTTTCGGCATCGCGCCGTCCCAGCTCCATCGCACGGCGCTCGGCTCCGTGTGCTGCGCAGACCCGGTGCTGGACCCCGAAGGCGTCGTCGCGTGCGCCTCGCCTCATTCGTCATCTTACCTGCTCGGCGCGCTGCACGCGGCCGGCTTGCACACGTTCGCGCTCGACTACCTCCGCGCGCGATGGAAGCGGATGCTCGACGCCGGCGCGACGACGTGGTGGAAACTGTGGAATGCCGAGGGGAGTTGGTGCCACGGCGGGTCTGCCGGTCCGACTTACAACCTTACGACGCACATCCTCGGCGTGCATCCCACCGCGGCCGGCTGGCGCTCGTTCGAAGTGCGGCCGCAGCCGTGCGGATTGGAGTGGGCGCAAGGCAACGTTCCGACGCCGCTGGGCGACATCGCCGTTGAGTGGCGCGTTGAAGAAGGCCGCTGCACGACCGCCGTCCGCCCGCCCGCCGGCGCGAAGTGTCGCGTCATCGAGCCGCAACAAGTGGTGTAGGCGATGATCGTGCCTGCCGCGCGATTTGCAGACTCGACAGCGGTTTCAAAATTCCCTGCTTACGCCGCCGGCTTCGCCCCGTCGTGCGCGACGATGCGATAACGCAACGTGAGCTTCTCGCCCTTCTTCAGCACGAATGTTTCGACCATGTTGAACGCCGGCGAAAACCAGCCGTCGTCGCGGCACATCCACGGCGTCGGGTGACGTGGGTTCGCCGGGTCGTCGTGGATCGTGATGCCAGCCCAAACGTCCGGCCCGCCGTCCTTGCCGGGCGCCACTGGCCCACTGTAGTCGCACCATGCCGCGCGCTGGCCGTAGATTGCTTTTTCGTTCACGCGACCTGTCGAGTCGGTGATCTGTCCGCCACCGGCAGCAACGCCGATGGTTTTTGCGACGCGGCAGGCGAGAAAGCCAAACTTCGTCACACCGAGCGTCACCTCAGTGTTGTGAGCGGCGATCTCCAGCTTCACGTGCAACGAGCCGTCGGCGCGCAGCGTGAATTCTCGCGTCTCGTCCAGCAACGGCGCGTTGCCGGCCATCCAGTAGTTGAATGCCGTCACCGTGCCTTCCTCCACGCCGTTGTCCAGTTTCAACAGCCGTTGGTGGACGCAGCGGTTGTCCTTGTCGGCCCAGAACTTCTGCCCGTTCACTTCCGTGTGCGCGACAAAGATGCCGCGGTGATGGCTGTGGCCGACGAGATCCACCGAGTGGCCGCAGGCGAGAACATTGTGGTCCTGTGGCGTCAGCAACGGGTAGATGAAGGGCCGCGGATAGTTCGCGCCGAAGTGGTAGTTGAGCACGGGCCGGCCGTCGCGCGTGACGACAACGCGGTCGCCGGGTTCTTGGAAGCACTGGATGCGTGGAAACGGTTTTGCCATGCGTCGTGCTTACGTCCAGCGGATGCATTCGTCAAGCGCGGAAGTCGGTTTGCACACTGGCGGCGATTCTTTGGGTTGAGTCGTGGGCGCGGGGCGATATACTCGCGACTCGAATCCGGTTCACTGTGACTGCCTTTTTCAAATCGCATCCAGCAGTTCAACGCTGGCTTATGCCGAGCTTCAGCGCATGTCTGTGGGTGGTGTTGGTCCTGGTGCTGATGGCGGAACCGTCGCGCACCTCGATGGTCGCTACCGACAGCGACACGTGCATGCACTGGCGTGTGGGCGAAGATATGCTGCGGAGCGGGCAGATGGTTCGCGCCGACACCTACTCGCACACGATGCCGGGCGCGTCCGTGATCACCAAGGAGTGGCTGGCGCAGATCCTCTTCGCGGCGGCGGGCCGGGTGCGCGGTTTTTATGGACTCAGCGTCCTCGGCGCACTGGTGATTGCCACGACGTTCTTGTTATTGCACCGCCAGTTGCTGCGCGAGGACAACGATCTGCTGGTGGCAACGCTCGTGACGCTGCTGGCGGCCTGGGCGGGCGTCATCCACTGGCTGGCCCGACCGCATGTGTTCACGTTCCTGATGGTAGTGCTGTGGAATGGTGCGTTGCGGCGGTTTGAAGCCGACGGCAGACCGGTGCGGCTCGCCGTGGTGCTGGCTGCACTCATGCTCTTCTGGGTGAACCTCCACGGCGCGTTCCTCCTCGGGTTCGTCATTCTCGGCGCTTACTGGCTGGGCGCGGTGATTGAGTTCATCCGGCCGCCGGCCGCCGTGCCGCGCTCGGCTGCGCGACACAAGATCGTTGTGCTGACGGTCGTCGGGCTGCTGGCACTGGCCGTATCCCTGATCAATCCGAACGGCTGGCATCTGCATCAGCACAACCTCCAGTTCATGCGGTCGTCGTATCTCACGAACCTGCTCTTCGAGCACCGGCCCATTGATTTCCATTCGCCTGATGCGCTCGGATTCCTGGTTTGGCTGGCGGCCTTGATCGCTGCACTGGCAGTGCGCCAACGCCCACGCTTGCCGGCCTCGTCGCTCATCCTCATCGCCGGTTGGACCTACCTCGCGCTTTACGCCGTGCGCAACATCCCCTTGATGGCGCTCGTAACCGCACCCATCGTCGCCTCGGCCTTCTCCGCATGCGTCCGCGGACGGTGGCGCGAATTCTCGCACCGGCAGACTGCCGAGAACGCCGCAAGCAACGGCTGGCCGGCGGTGGCTTTGGTCGCGCTGATCCCCATCGTCTTTGTGCCGGGCCCCGTTGCCATGCCGCCGGATCGCTGGCCGGTGAACGCCGTCAGGTTTATCAAGCAGCATCCGGGGCAGTTCGCCGGCAACATGCTCAACCAGCACGTTTGGGGTGGCTACCTGATGTGGGAGATGCCGGAGCACAAGGTGTTCGTGGACGGACGGACGGATTTTTACGGTGAGGCGTTCATCCGCAATTTCCTCGATATGACACAACTACGCCCCGGCTGGCGCGAGAAGCTTGATGCCAGCAAGGTGGGTTGGACGCTGCTGACCACCGACCATCCGCTCACGCAAGCGTTGGCGTTGTTGCCAGACTGGCGTCGCGCCTACTCCGATCCGCTCGCGACGATCTACACACGCGTCGGTCGGACCGCTCAGTAGCGCAGCACTCTGGTCTCGCCACGCTTTAACGGCAGCGTAAAGCGCGGGCCTTTCGCGACCGGTTCGCCGCTCAATACGTCTGTCACTGCTTCCGTTTTGCCGATGTTGACGTCCACCGGTCCATCCTGTGACGCGTGCAGTGAGAGGAACCGGCCGTTCGCATAAACATTACAGTCCGTCTCTGTGAAGAGATGGACGCCCGCCTCGCGCGCAGCCAGTCGCAGCAACTCGCTCGTTAGACCCGGCGCGCCAACAAACAGCGACGGCCCGCTCGGCATGCGGCGCAGCGCGACGGCGGCAGAACCGTCCGCGTAGGTCGCCAGGATTTCTTCTGGCTTCGCATCAGCGGCGGCGAACAGCGGCTTCACCGGCTTCTCACCGCCGAAGGACTTCTCCAAGCCGAGTGATTTGCCGCGATCTGTCGGCGTCGCCGCGGATTTTGCCGGCGACACGGTCTTCAACTCGAAGCCCGTCAGTTGCTTCATCGCTTCCAGCGACGGCTGGTCTCCGTCGAACCAGCCCGGAGCGTAGCACCACACCTTCGCAACGCCGCGCGTGACCTTCAGCAGCTTCGTGCGTTCGGCAGCCGACAACGACCACGCGTTCAGGAAGACTTGGAGTTTCGCCTTCACGCGGCCAGCGAGCACGTCGTCGAGGAGGTATTGGCCATAAGACGCGCCCATGCGGCCGAGCGGCGCGCGCACCTCGTAAATGCCGGGCCGCGTCACGAGCGTGCCGCCGGCGGCGACGCGCAGCATCGCGCGCTCGTCAATCACCGCCGCAACTTGCGGCCGAAACGGCGTCGGTTTCTTCAGCAGCGGCTCGTCGAGCGCGCGCAGTCGCTTCATCTCGGCCCACATGCCGGGATCGTTGAACCATCCAGTGGCACCGAGGTCCATCCACCACGTGCCGAAATTCCGCAGTGCCTCCTGAGCGACGTTGCGCACTAGTTCCTTGTTTGTATCTTCCAACGTGTCCACCGCTTGCTGCCAGCCCGGTGCGTTACCCGTGCCAAGATACGTGCGCGTGTCGTCTTCATTAAGCCACATCTTCTTCGCGAGCGCGACGCTCTCCGCCGCCGTCATCGAAGGCGCGCTTTGGGCCAAGCCGCGGTCGAAGTAGGAAATTGGCGAGCAGAGCACGTCAATGTCCGGACAGTTCAGTGCTCGCCGCAGCGCGTAGTGGCCCGCGACAGATGGGCCGGTGGAGACCGCGGCGAACTCGAAGACATAGCCATAGAAGAACACAACGAGCTTGCGGCCATGCGACGCCTGCCGCACCGCGCGGGCCAGCTCAACGACACAGTCCGCCATCGTTTCCTGCTGGAACTCGGCCCAATCAATCAACGTGCGCTCCGTCGCTGGGTCGCGGAAGATGCCGTTTGGTGCAGCGTGGCGCGCGATGGCCGTCGGCACCGGGGCGTCGGGACGGTCATGCTTCTTCAGCCATTCTTTCCACGCAGTCGCATCAGCAGGCGCATAGCCGCTGAGCGGGCGTCTCCATGTGTCCTCGTAGAACCACTCGCCGGTGTTCTGGCCGCACGGATGATAGCCGGCGACATGATCGCCGAACTTCTCTTCGAGGTGCGTTACCAGCGCCGCGAGCCGCTCGGCAGCGTCGCGGCGGTAGCGCGGCGACGCCACCACCATGTGGTCGCGGTGGCCGTCCTCCCACTGCATCACGTCGTCGGGATGCGCCTCGCGCCACCATGGCGGCGGGTTCATGCCCATGCGCGGCAACAACAATGCGTTCGGGTTTGCGCGCAGGACCGTCTCGCACGCCGAGTCCACGCCCGACCAGTCGGCTTCGACACCGGGTTTTGGCCACGGCATCGGGCACGGATAGCTGACGAAGTTCACGCCGGCCTCCGCAGCCAGTTTAATCTGCGCGCCAAAGCAGTCGGGCGGCCCGCCCAAACGGACGAAATGCTGTCCGGGTTGGTAGAATGCCAGCATCAGCCGCCGCGCCGACGTAGCCCTCGCCCAGAAACTGACGCGGTAGCGATGGTCCTTCGTGATGGCGAGGTTGGAGTGATGGTAGATGTGGAAGTCTGGCCAGTGACCGCCGGGCGGCGTCTTCAACCTGACGCGCAATCCCGCCGAACCGTTGCGGCCTGTGGCCGGCTCGACGGTGGTCGTGGCGACGGTGTTCGCCGCGCCGGTCGGCCAGAACGTCCAGTTGCGCTTGAAGCTTTCCGGCCCTGCTTCAAAGTCGCAGCGCGGAATGAGGTCGCGACCCGCGTCAAGGTCGGCCACCTGAATGTCGTCGAGAAAGATATCGCCCGCCTCGCTGCCGAACCGGAAGTGCATCGTGCCGTCGCTGGCGCTGCCGCTGGCGGCAAACTCGAAGCTGATTTGCTTCCACTCCGGTGTTAGTTTCAGCGGAGCAGAGCCGGGCGCGCCCCAGAACATCCGCGCGCGCACCGGCTGGCCGTTGACGAGCAGCCGCGGCGCGCCGCCCGCCGGATCCACGCGAACAGTAAGCGGCGCGGCAAAGACAAGGCCAGTGACGGCAGTAAGGAGACAAACGGCAACAATGCGTAAGTTCATGGCTATGATATTATCCACAAGCTGCCGACAACGGAAGACTGCTGACCTAGCACCACAGATGGACTCACCTCGGCTGGGCCTGCACCATGCCTGCGCCGACGCGGTCGGGTGACTGGCTGAGCGGCTCGGCGTTTTGTTGCAGCCAGGCCGCCGCGCTGCTGCTCGCGGTGGAACCGCTCGATATGCCGTAGGCCAGCACGCCGGAGGTGATAGCGGTGGCTTGCGAGGTGCCGTCGCCGATGACGAGTTGGTCGCCGCTGTAAGCCGACTGGATGCCGACGCCCGGCGCGGAGACATCGAGTTCCTTGCCGGAGTTGGAGTAGTAGGCTTGCTGCAACTTCGCGTCCACGCCGCCAACGGAGACGACGCTGCTGATCGCCGCGGGATAAGCCAGTTGATTGCTGGTGTGATCATTGCCTGCGGCGGCGACCACAACCGCGCCCCGGCTTTCGGCGTAGGCCACCGCGTCGCGCAACGCCTGCGAGTTGGCGTAGGAACCAAAGCTGACATTGATGACCTGTGCCCCGGCGTCGGCGGCCAGCACAATGCCCGCCGCCATCGTGAACGTGTCGCTGTAACCCTGACTGTTGGCGATTCGCACGTCGAGGAGATGGCTGGCGGGCGCGACGCCAGGCGCTTGCGAGTCCTGACCGGCGATGAGACTGGCCATCGCGGTGCCGTGACCATTGAACGGCTGGCCGTCGTTCACTAGATCATAGTGCGTCACTTGGTTTTGGCCGAACGTCATGTGGTTCTCCACGCCGGTGTCCACCACCGCCACGGTCACGCCCAGTCCCCACGTCGAGCGGTCGCCGCTGGCGCCGATGGCTGCGAAGAAACCCAGTCCCCTGAACGACGCGCTGCCAGCGCCCCCGGGGCGATCTTCCTGTTGCAGGAAATCAGGAATCCTGACGACGTAGTTGCCGTCCAGGTCCTCGTAGGCGCTCGCGTCCGTGCCGAGCGCGTCGCGCAACTGCTCCATGTCGTTGTAGCCGAGGCGCGCGGCCAACAATGCATCGAGCGTGCTGAGCACCGTAATCTTACGGCTCGCCGCGCGACGCAGGAAATCGCGCATCGCGACAGCCGACTTGAACTTGATCACCGCCTGTTTCGGGATGGCGCCATCGCGTTGAAGGCGGCTGCGCAGCCGTTCCAGGCGGCGTTCTTCCTTTGTCAGTTCCGGCGGGACGGGTTGCATCTCACGCGGTATGGCGGTTCTTGCTGGCGTGTGCGCCCCTGCGGAGGATTTTGCCTCGGCGGTTCCTGCGTGGGAACCGGAAGCGTGTTTTTGCAGAGCCAGCCAACCCCAATCGCGCACCAACCCGACCAGCAACAACGTCACGAGCGCACAGCCGCTGACGAGCCACAGATGTCGAAGTCGGGACTGATTCATGACGCTGTCTTCGGCAACTCTAGCTTCTCCGCGCGCCGAAGCAAACGTTCAGTTTCTGTCAGCAGGCTGGCGCCTATCGCTTTGATTCGGTCGGCGATTGGTCAGGCGCAGCACGGAATTCTTTCCTTACCGCGTCGAACACCGCGCTCCGCCGCGATTTTTCGAGGCAATACATCACCACGCCGTTGCACTGGCCATCGTGCCACGCCCGCAGCGACAGCCGCACCCACTCTGCGATCCGATCGGGCGACGCCGGCTCGCCATGCCGCATCTTGAACTCGCTGCGCTGGCCCGCCGTCATCACGATAAACGGCACATGAAACCGCCGCTTGCCTTCTTGCGCGTTGGCGTCGAAGCCCGACTGGAACGCGCCGCGGCTGCGCACCGTCCACTTCTGCGGCTCGCGGAAATCCGCCGCCACTCGCAAGCCCTCCGCGCGCAGGTCGCGCAATTGCCAGCGCACGCCGAAGTTGCTCACGCCTTTCTTGTCGAACAATCGGAACGCCAGCGTGACGTTCTCCTTGCCGCGCACCGCGTCCGTCAGGTCCACCGTCACGTCCTGCCACGACGGGCCGCCGACCGCCGCGTCCTGCTCCCACACCACGGCGTCGTCCACGAGCAGTTGCTTGAAATGATAGCCCGCCGTCGCGCCACGGAAGTCGTCCTTTTCCCGGAAGCGCACTTGTGTCCGCGCCGCCGGCTGCACCGCCGCCGGCTGCGCCGCTTGGATGAAATCACCCGCGCGGGACGGCATGGACCACGGGTAACTCAGCTCGCCGGCGTTTGCTGTCCGCACGTCGTTCAGAAGCTCCCATGCCGCCGTGATCTCGTCGCGGTCTTCTGGATACGCCGCCACCACGCCGTCCACGACCTCGCGATAATCGTCCACAAACTTGCGCGTGATCTCGCCGTAATACATCAGCGGCAGGAACACGATCCGCGGATTGACCGCCTTCGCCCGCGCCTGCATCGCGCGGACGTAGCCGGGCGTGAACAGCTTCGCGGTGTTCGCGTGGAAGTCGTCAATCATCCACGCTTTCAAGTTCGCGTGCTTCAAGGACAGCTTCGCAATCTCCTCGCCCCATCGCAGATAGTCGAGGCCGAACGGCTCGGACGGTGGCGGCTCCGACGGCGGCACCAGATACACCCACACATCAATTCCCGCTTCCGCCGCTTTTGGCAGGAAACATTGCAGGTCTTCCCAGTCCGTTGGCTGATGCCAGATGAGCCAGAGATAGGTGTTCGCGCCCAGTTCCTTCAGCCGGGCCAGCAGGAAGTCAGCGTCCACGTGCTTGTCCGCCAGCCGTGGCTCGGCATCGTAATCGCCCAAAATGCCGTGCACCGCGTCGCGCTTCGGCGTCTGCGCCAGCGCGCTCACCGCCAGAATCAGCGCCATTGCAACCAAGATGGTCTTCTTCATCAGTTCCTCTCCAGTTCGTCATCCGGCGCAAGTGAACCGGATGGCTTGATAAGCTCCAACTCTTGGCAACGTGATCTCCACCGCCTCGCCCAAATCCTTCTGCTCGAACGGCGCTTCCACCAGCAGAGCAACGCGTTCGATACGGCGGCCGGGCGGTTTGCGAAGCCGGACATGGACGTTTTCGATGGGCGTGAGCCAGCTTTCGTTGAGGCCGGGCTGTTCCAGCTTGTTGCCGGTCCAGTTGGTCATGTGCAGCACGCGCTGGTTGTCGCGGACGGTGAGATTGGCGATGAGACCGTCGGGCGCATGCACGGTGAAAGGAGCCGGCTCCGGCGAAACCCGCGCGACAAGGCTTGCGATGACATCGGCCAGTTCGCCGAGGTTGGTTTGCAGAAATACGCTCTCCAGCGCGGGCGCGACGTAGGCGACGCGGCCTTTGCCGTGACGCGAGAGCACGATGCCCGGCAGCACCGGCTGCGACTCACCCACCACGATGTCGGCAGACACTTCCGTGCCGTCGAGCGGGACGACGGGCTGGTAGTCAAAGACTGGCACGAGCTTCGAGCCTAAACGCATACGAAGATACAAATCCTGAAAACCAGGATGATCGGAAGTGTGTTTCTCCACCAACGCCGCTCGCTCGCCCGTGAGCAACACTGGTCGGACGCGAATCAGTTCCTCCAAGCCGAACCGCTCCTGTCGAACAAGTCGCAGTGCGGCCGGAGCGAAGCCGAGCCGGAAAAGATGCACCGGCCGATCTAGCGGCGGCCCTTCCTGTCGCCAGAGCGAGCAATCATGGCTGACGACCAGCCCGCCGCCGGCGGCGACGAAGTCGCGGAGGTTCCGAATCTGTGTCGTCGTCAGATGCGGAACGCCGGCGAGATAGACGACCTTGTAGCGAGCGAGCCGCGCCGGGTCGTCGAGCAAGTCCTGAAGCACCGACGCGACCTGGACATGCCGGCGAAGGCACGCGGCGAACGCGCCAAGCGTCGAGGACCGCACGTTGGCCGTCGGGCGTTCCGGGTGGTGACCTGAAGTTGTTGCGCCACCGCTTCCCCACACGACCGCGACGAAGGAAAGGTTCTCCACGCCTTGGAAGCAATCCTCGTGGCGCGCGATGATGCCGAACGGCCGGCGCAGGATTTCGCGGTCGTTGGTCTTGCGGACGAACTGATACGCGCTATAGACAATCGGCCCGCCGCCGAACATCGCCGTCACGAAGATCTCCTGCTGCACGTTCAGTCCGCCAGCCGCCACTCGGCTGGTGAGGCGCGACGAAACGTAAGGCCACACCGCCAACCCGGTGGCGCGCGCCAAGCTCACGCCTTCCGCACGATGGAGCATGGACTGGCTGCGCTCGTAGAGGAAAGCATCCAGTTGTGCCGGCACGCGCGGGTCTTCGCCCATGAGCCGCTCGGGGTTGTTGATGTTGTAGATGAGTGGGATGTCACGGTGGCGTTTGACGATGCGCCGCACCTCGCCGAGCACGCCGATGAGCTGGTCCTGATACCAAGCATGATACCGCCGGATGGCCGCCTGTTCCGTCGACGTGTAGTCGCCGAGCTTCTCGTGAAACGGAATCTCCAGGCTCGCGCCCGTCGCGAAACCTTTGCGGCAGCCGTCGCAATAGCACGTTCCCGGTCGTGGCCAGAAGTAGCACGCCATCCAACTGTCGAAGTAGATGCCGTCAATCTCATAGTCGCGGACGACGTGCTCGATGAGATCGAGATACGCCTGCCGATACGGCGTGTTCCAGCAAACCGTGCCGTGATCCTCGCCGCTCCCGAACGGCGACCGCGCCGGCCCGCCGCCGGGGCGCGAGACGTGGGCGTATTGCGGGTAGTCGCGCGTGACCATGGACCACGCGAGCTTGTGCATCGTGGAAATGTAGGGCACGACGCGAATGCCGCGCGGCTTGCAGGCGGCGACCGTCTCCGCCAGCAGGTCGCGCTTCCCCTGCCGCGGATGCCGCGAGAACGCCACGCCTTGGATCGTGGCATATTTCCCCATCGTCGCGAAACGAACGACATTGGCCTTCACGTCCGCCATAGCTTCCGCCAGCGCCTCTGCGTCGAACTCCAAGTCCGGCGTGAACGGATACGCGTAGCCATCCACGAGAAAGACGCGCGCCGACTGGAGCCAGCGCATTTGCGGCGACAACGCGCGGACAGCACGGCCACCGGCCACCGTTTGCTGGCCCAAGCCGTCCGGCCCGATCAAGCTCGCGCCAACGCTGCCCAGCACAGCGGTTTTGAGAAACTGTCGGCGATTTGGATGGCAATCGCGCATGTTCATTTTGTATTGGCGGCTACTTCTTCAACTGCACGCGCAGGTTCGCAATTTTCCACGGCGGAAGTTTGAAGCGCATCACGCCGTCGCGGACTTCGATCTTGCCGAGTTCGCGAGTTGGTTTGCCGAGGAAATCGGTCTCTTGCGCCGATTCCACCGGCTGGCGGAGGCGGATGCTGGTTTCAGTCTGCTGTCCCGTCGCCTCGTAGAGGCGAAGTTCCACCTCCCGATTTACGAGCCGGAGCGCTGACAGGACAACATTGTTCGGCCCGACCTCTGCGAACGAAACGTTGTCGTCGAGCGTGGCTGCTTTGTTGGCGGCTGCTCTGCCCGACCGCGCGCGGCGAAGCCCCAGATCGGGCGAAAACGCCAGCAGGGGCACGTGCGATTCCATTGCATTGCGGTGAGAGCTTGCCTCGCGCCATGTGCCCGCGTGCGGCACCAACGCGCAATCAAAGACATGGTGACCCGTGCCCTTGATCGAGGGATGCATCTGGCCCCACATGCCCGGCGTCAGCGGGCGCACGCGGAGCAGGAGGAACTCCAGTGTTTGATTGGCGGGATCAAACGCATAGCCGGTGTGCGCGCCGGGCGGGCAGATGAACGTGTAACCGCCCGTGCTCAAAGACACGTCGGCCCAGCGGGTGGCATAAAAGCCATTCGTATAACCTTTCACGAAGAACTCCCCGCGGAAAGGTTCTTTGTCGAAATCCTTGCGCGGCTCGGCGCCGAAGGGAATCCCGGCGAACACACGGCCGGTCATACCTGTTGGAAAGCGGATCGCAAAGACGCCGTTGCTTTCAGCGGCATCAATCTCCACATGATAGTCGAGACGCCGGCTGTTGCGCCAAAGGCGAAGCTCGCGAATCGCCGAATGCGCGCCGAACGTTCCTTTTGCGCGGAGCGCCGCGAACACGGGGCCTTGGATGTGTTGCAGGTCGTTCTCCTTGGTCGTCCACCGGTGCATGGGGCCTAGCGGTCCGCTCATTTCCCAATGTTTCGGCGGCGGCGCATCGTAATAAACGATGTCGCCGAGACCGCCAAACTCCGCTGAACCGAGCGGAGTCTGGCGGACTTTGTCGAAGACCTCCAGCGCACCGTCGCTCCGCATCCGCGCGCGGTAGCGGTCATTTTCGATCGGGCCGGTCCCGCGACTGAAATTTGCGGTGGCGGTCACGGCATTTGTTGAGCGGCCGAGGTAGAACGTCTTGTAGCCGCAAGCCGGCACTGTCTCCGCGATGAATGCGATCTGTTGCGGGCTGGCGAACTGGATGGGGATCTCTTTGCCCGCGCTGTCGCGCAGCGTGAGGCTGGTCGTGTCGCCTTCCACGGCGAACTCCGCCGGCCCGGTGACTGGCCAAGCGTGGAAATTGAAAACCGTGATCGGCGCGCCCAAGCCGGGCTGAAACTTGATCCTGTTGGCGACAGCCGACAGCGTCTCGTGGAGCGCCTGTTCGATCCTGACGCGGCGATGTCGCGCGAACGCCATGCGTTCCTCGTAGTCCACAGTCCACGCCCACTGAATCGCGTGGCCCGTGCAGGAGAGCACGTCCCGCCAGAGCCGGTCCACCCCGCCACGCTCAATCGGCTCGCATGTGCCCAGCGCCATGACCTGCGCCTTCTCCAGACAGAGCAGCAGGTCCTCGTCTTGGTTGTTCCGCATGTAGAGGCTTCGATCGCCGTGGAGGCCCGCCTCGACATAGCATTCGAGTGAGTCCAACGGCCCCTGCAACTCCGTGATCGGCGCGCCGCACTTCCCGGCTTCCTCGAAATAGCGGCTGTTGGTTCCGAGAACCTTTTTCTTCGGATCCCACGTGGTGGCCTCCTGCAACAGCTTCGGGTCGGGCAGCACATCGTCGCCGCCGATGGCCAGCCGCCAGATGGGCGAGGGGAGGAAGCCTTTCACCGGATCGCCAAACTTGCCCATCGCGTTGTAACCGTAGAAACATCGCGCTGAGAGCATTCGCGTGCCGTCGAGTCCTTGGCGTCGGAAAACCACCTGCGGCCCGACCGGACGCGAAAACATGAAGTAGCGATAGCCGGCCTTGGCGAGGATCTGCGGCATTTGCGAGGGACCGCACATCAGGTCCACGGCGTTGTAAACATTCATCGCTGCTCCGGGGGCATTGCGGTGGAAATACTCCTGGCCCAGGACCAGATTGCGCACCATCGTCTCTGGATAGACTTCGGTCAGCCGCGGGTTGCTTACCGCACCGATCATCTCGATGCGGCCTTCGCGGACCCGCTGCCAAAACTCGGCAATCATCTCCGGCCACTCGCGGCCGGCCCTCTCCAAGAACGGTGCGAGTTCCTCGCTCACATTCTCCAGCAGCCACACATAATGCGGATGGCTACGCATGAGAACGAGGACTTGACGGATGATCTCCGCGTAGCGCTGTTCGTGCCACAGCCGCGTATGGCCCCAGCACCAGTCGCAGTGCGAGGACGCGTTCACCACCGTCAGCTTCGGTTCTTTCGCGTTGGCCGGCTCGGCCCACGCGCCGCCACTCGCGGCCAGTGCCACGATGACGATCAAGAAATGCACAGCCCATCGTTTCATTGGGATTCCTCCGCTGTGACCTTCAATTTGCTTTGATGAAGTCCCGCGATCTTTCAACTCGAGAACCGAAGTTGACCGTAGCGCTGGCATCCTTGCCGGCACAACTTCGGTTTTCGGGTTGAATCATTTCCAATCCTCCGGCCTTGGCGGAATCAGGCTGCGGGCAATGACGAACGACGGCACCGGACGGAAGTCCGGTTCGTCCTTGTAGCGCAGGTTTCGGTGACCCCAGTAACTGCCGTAGAACTGGCAGTTGGTGTCCACCCAGTTGGCGATGCGCAGGAATTCCTCCGGCTTGAGTTTCTCGACAACTTCTTTGTGTAGGCCGGCCAGTTTCTCCGCGCGCGCGGCTTGGGATGGTTCGTGGAGTTTTACTTTGCCATTGCTGAGCATGGCGACCAGCACGCTGGTGTGCGAGCCGAGCGACCACGACGGCAGATACTCGACGTTGCCGGTCTTGGGGTGGTTCTCACCGATGACCACGCCGAGCAGGCCGCGGTCGCGCAGTGGTTTCTTGCGGCGTTCGGGAACGAGATTTTCATAAGACACGCTGAAGAACTTCGTCGGCGCACCGGTCAGGTCAAGTCCGGTGGGCGCTTTGCTGCCGGTGTGACAGCCGACGCAGAGTCTGTCCCACGTCGGCTGGACATCGCTTGGATAATGCAGCACACGGCGGGCGGTCGCTTCGCCTGGCTGCGGCCCCGGCAGCGACGGCGGGCGCAAGAGGGCCTTGGGGTTCCGGGACGCGGCGACGCTGCCGCCATCGCGCGGCATCTCGTGGCAACCGACGCAACCGCGGCGCTCGCCCGGCATGTAGTTGACGTAGGTGCGCTCGGTTTGGACGGCCAGATAGTTCGCGTCGAGCACTTGCAGGGAGATGTTCGCGACGGCAGACACGATGAAGCAAGCCGAGCCGTCGTCCTCGACGGGCACGATGCCGTGCTGCACTTTCAACGCAAGGTGGGTGTCCTTGCTGATGCAGGCGTGCTGCTGGTCGTAGTCGTCGTCGTTGAGTGGCCGTCGCGCTCCCCAAGGACGCGGGATTTGTTCCAGGATGCGGATGTGCTTGATCGTGCCGCGCGGGACGTTTTCCAGACCATGATAAACATCCGCCACGACGCAGATGGCTTGGTTGCGGTCGGCCAGTTCGCGATTGACGCTGGAGTTGAGGACCGGCGGCACGCGGCGCGGCTTCAACGGATACGGCAGCCAGCAGGAGATTCCCGGATCGCGGTAGAACTCCCGCGCTTCGCCGCGATCGTCGAGCAGGCAGAGGCTGTAGGCTTTTGCGTCGTTCCACACCGGGCCGTCGGGTTTGTGCGCAACGAGGAAGCTTTTCTCGGAAAGCGGATACGGGTCTTTGAAGAGCGGGCCGCGTCCCTCGCGGTCCTCGCGCCACGAACCATCGGGCTGGCGAAACACGAAACCGCCCTCGTTGCGGATGTCCACGAAGGGCGTCATGTAGGTCATCGGCTCGCGCGTGCGGATGTCCTTGTCCACGTCGAGCCGGATGACCGTGCCAACGCCGTTCTGCGGATAATGCGGCGCGCCGAGCACGACGTAGCGGTTGGCGACGCCGGGGATTGGCCGCCCGTAGAGCAGCGTCGGCGGCAACGCAATGTCGTTGCCGAAAATTTCCGCCGAGGCGGTGCCGTCGGGGCGCATGGCCCAGAGGCATTTCACACTGACGGCACCCTTGTCGAAATACTCCCAGCGCGTGTAGAGGATGCGACCGTCGGGCATCATGACGGGCGAAGCCTCACTGACAGAGCTGTTGGTGAGCCGGCGCAGGTTCTTGCCGTTGGCGTCCATCCGGTAGAGCACAGTCGTGGTAAAGTTGTCCGACCCGTCGCAAAGAATCCCATATTGGCAGCGCGTGGAAATGAACGCGATGCCGCCGTCGGGCAGATAACACGGCTGCATATCGTCGGTGCCGTGATGATAGAGGTTAGTGAGTTTGTATTTGCGGACCAGCTCCGCTTCGTCGGGCGGCGGAAACGTCAACTGCCGCAAACCAGTGCCGTCAATCCTCACCTCATAGATGCGATAGCCCTCCAGCGGCGCTTTCTTCCAAGCAAACACCACCCGTCGGGCGTCGAACGACAGATCGAACCGCTCGAAGACGCCGCCCTTGAGTTGCGGCACTAACTCGCGCACGCGGCCCGTCTTGAGGTCGAGAATGCAGAGGTTGCCGCCGGGCTGCCACGTGCTGTTGATGAACTCGGTGTAGTAGTGGTTGGAGTTGTAGGTGAACCGTTTGACGAAAAGAATCTTGTCGCAACCGATCTTCTCTGCGAGGCCGCCGTCAGACCAAGCGTTTGTCGCCAGGAACAGCAGCAAGAGAATGACCGTTGCGGTCCCGTCGAATGTCCATCGTTTGACGCGCATGACTAAACTCACTGTTCCCGATAAACGCTTACGCAACCGATGTCGAGCGAGAAAGACGCGCGCTATCGTGTTGCCGGGTGCAGACAATGACTTGGACGAGGTTGTTCTACTTGGCGGTCATAAACGGTTCCCCCGCGGTGGCGAGGCTGCGGACGCACGTCGTCACGGGATGACTGGCAAGAGAATGTGCGACGGGTGCGCGGCGTCATGATAGATGGTTTGCGTCGCTTTCTGGCGCTCCGCGTCAGCGCCGAACGGATGGCCGGTGTTCGGGTTGCGGTCGAAGCGGGGGAAGTTGCTGCTGGAAATCTCGACGCGAACCCTGTGACCCGGCAGGAAGACGTTGCTGGTGACCCAGAGGTCAATCTCGTAGCGATGAACCTTTCCCGGTTCGATCAGCTTCGGCTTGTCGGCGGATTCGCGGCAGCGGGCGCGCAGGATGCCGTCGCAGAGGTTGATGGCGCGGCCGTCGGGCCATACGTCAACGAGCTTGCCCGTCCAGTCCGTATCCTTCGCGGTGCTGGCGGCGTAGAGGACGACCTTGATCGGCCCGGTCGTCTCCAGTTCGTTCTTCAGCGGCTCGCTCGTGAAAACGAGGACGTCGTCCCGTTGCTCGACCGCCGTTTGATTGCGTGGGCCGGCAACGCCGCCAAGATTGCAGCCGCCAGCGGTGGGCACGGGATCGTCTGGGTCATAGACGAACTTGTCGGCGGGCTCAGGGCCGGGTTTCGTCGCGCTCAGCCGGCCGTCGCCTTTGAGCGAGTTGGCTGAGCCGCCGCTGTGGAAGTAGTGCGGCACATAGCGCGCCCGGTGCAGCGGCCACTCCTGTTCGTCGCGCCACTGGTTGCGGCCCATCACGAAAATCCTGAACGGCGGCCACGCTTCGACATCTGTCTTCTCGCCTTTCAGCCAGTGGTCGAACCACTTAGTTTGAATCTCATCCAATTTGATCAACGAGCCCTCGCCGAAATCCACGTCGCCGACTTTGCGGTCGCGATTGATGCCGTGAGGCCACGGGCCAACCAAGAGATGCTGGTGTTTGCGCGCCTCTTTGGAGCGCGAGCCTTTGCGGACGGCGGTGACGTGGTCAAACACGCTCTTCGCGTAGAGGTCATACCAGCCGCAGGCGGTATAGATCGGCGTCGTGATGTCTTTGTGCCGGCCGCGGAGGCTGCTCGGTTTCCAGTAGTCGTCGAACCGCGGATGGGCGACCCATTCGCGCAGGTAGGGCACCGTCTGCCCGATCGCTGTGTCCCACGTGCGGAGCGGTAACGCACGTAGCCAGTCTTCTCGTTTCCAAGTGCGCGTGGCTATGCTACCCGCCGTTCCCGAACCCCAGCCCATCATCACCTGAAGCTGATAAGCGCCGCCCGCGTAGGCGAGGTCGTCATAGACATCCACCAGCGGCACGATGGTAAACATCGCCTTCAAGAAATCACCCGCGCCGGGCGCGGAGATCCATTGCGTGTAGCCGAGATAAGAGCCGCCGGTGGTGCCGATTTTGCCGTTGCACCACGGCTGCTTGAGAATCCAGCGGTGCGTGTCTTCGCCGTCCGGGCGGTCATGCACGAAGGGAACCCACTGACCGCCCGATGTGCCTTTGCCCCGGCAATCTTGGCTGATGAAAACGAAGCCGCGCAACGCCCACACGCGACCCATACCACCTTCCGGTTTGCCTTTCTCGTAAGGCGTGCGGGCGAGAATGACGGGGAACTTCCCCTCCGCTTTCGGCAGGAAGACGTTCGCCGAGAGATCAACTCCGTCGCGCATCGGGATTTTGACTTCGGCGCGCGATTCAACTTCGTAAGGAGGATTCGCGGCGAACAGCGCGTTGTGCAATACGCACCACAGAACAGTCGTTGCCCCGACTGCAAACATTCGCGTTCTCATGTCGAACCGTCTCCGTTGACTTTCAGGCACGCGGCAGGTTTTCCAAATCGTCCAAGTCTTTGTGGCGGGCAGCCTTTTCCTTCATTTTTCGCAACCAGTGGAGTGAGACGAAACGGAGTTCACCCCAAGGAATGCTCGCGGCGAGAATCTCCGGGACGGGCGTGTCAGGAAAACCTGGGACGAAGTCGTAGATGTCCAAAAAACCGAAGTCGGTGTGTAACAGCATCACATGCTGAGAAAGAATGTAAGCTTCCGATACAGGGACCAGACGCTCAAGCTTGGTTTGTGGATCGCGCTCATCGCTAATCCAACAAGCGTGAATGGACTGAAGCACCTTCAAGAGGCTAGTTTCGGATTCGTGGGTTCGGAGGAAAATCACGTCAGCATCTTCGGTGGTGCGCAGATAACCATGAAAGTTGACCGCATGACCACCAATAACCACAAATGGCACCCTCCCCTGTGCAAGCGCGTCAAGCGATTCTCTAGAACTGACCATGAATTCGCCGTTCCTGCAGGTTTCGCTGCTGAAAATGGCGCAACCCATCCGGCGAAGTCTCCAATAGCTGGGATGCCTGACGCTGCAGTTCAGCGAACCGGGCCATACGTTCAGTCGGTGTCAATCGAAGAATACTCTCCGTCAACAATTGCCGACGTGGCATTTTATATTCTGATGGCACCGTATTCATGTTCCTAAACTACCGGCTAAAATAGAGAATACGGCGTCAAAACGCAACTCGGATTCACTGAGATCCGCGACGGGGCCAAAAATAACCCACGCACTCAATTCGCCCTGATGAAGTCGCGCACCCACGTCGCCTGCTCCGGGTGCATATCTATCAGGCATCCGGCGAGGATCGAGTAGCCCTGAATGGTTCCATCGCGCAGAGCCTTGCAGACGAACTGCCATTGGACCTTGAGCATCTCCATCGGCACGCCCGCCAGCAATGTGTAGTCGCGCAGATAACAGCCGATGTTGATCGGTTTGCCGGGGAAGATTTCGCGGCATTGCTCGACGTAGCGGTCGAGGTTGACGAGGTCCTTCGACGCCCACACCCAGAGCGTGACGACATCCAGCAAGTCAGTGAAGCCTGCCCAGTTCTCCTTCTTCAGCTCGTGCGAATAGACCACGCCCCAATGCTTGAGCTTCGGGTTCGCGCTCTTCACCGCGCGACGGACCGCGGCGTATTGGTCGGGCGTGATGTGCTCGGCCTTGATCTTGCCGTAGAGGTCGTCGTCGAACGCGCCGGTCACGTTCGGATATTTGCGGGACAACTGGCTGACGGTCTCTGCCTCGCGGCACTTACGCTCGATCCGGCCGTCGTGATTCATCCGCATCGGCGCGCCGAGGCCCTTGTATTGCGGATGCTCGACCCTCTGGCCTTCCCACTTCGAGATTTCGCAGACGATCTCCTTCATGTCCCGCAGTTTCTCCATCGCCAGCGTCGTGTTCGGATGGAACATGAAGCAGCACCGCTTCAACCCGAACCACCTCGTGCCTTCGCCAGCGCCGAAGATGGATAACTGCCACTGCCCGTTGATCGCTTGCCCGTCCCAGCACCAGCCCTCATCCGCCATCCTGCGCGGTCGGGGAGACGCGGCAACGACGTCGCGTGGTAGTGTAGCGGCGGCGGACAGAGTGACCGCGCCACGGATGAGATCGCGTCGGGAAATTGCCGTGCTCATGCGCTTCTCCTATCACTTTCCGGCGGCTTTGCCCAGCGCAACACAGCCTGAAGGTTGAAGTCCAACGACGGCGTCAGCGAAGAATGCGCGAATGTTGGAGTTCACGCTTCAGAGTTTGCTACGTTTTCTGCTGTGTTCTGCGCTAGACGCTAGTCCTTTCAGTCTAAAAACATTATGTCTGCTTCGGGAATACCGTCGAGCACCCGGTAATTGTTGGCCGCAAACCAGTGTTCCCACTCAAACCACATCCGGACTGTTCTAAGTGATTCGAGACCCGTGCGGTTTGCCTCCTGTCGAGCCTCATTAGCCGCCGCTCGCAACTCTGAAAGATGCCATTCCCGTCCGAAAAGGAGGTCTTCAGCCAGTTGTCTAAACTCAATTGCTTGGGCACGTGTTTCTCCAGCATCCCAGATACCGAGGATGTGTGCGGAAGTAATCGCGACTGTTGCCAATCCCGGTATTGCTTCTCGGGGACTGACCAATCCCTCACCGACTCCGGCGGCGGTTAAAACGTCATTCAGTTTGCGATCCACTTTGACCACTTCGTCACGATGGCCCAAAACTTGATCGCTCATCTGCCGAAGGACATCAACGAGGTGGTATGGCCTGCGAAAGTAGGCGTGCTGAGCCATAACTGACGATGCAGCATTTAGGCACGCAAGCTCAACTTCTTCTGCTCGGCGTTCAAACTTCCGCTCAGGTAGAATGCCAACTCGCTCACGGAACGACTGAATGGCTCTGTCGAGCGACTCCGCTGCCATCTGGCGCGTTAGGGAACCGCTGATTAAAGGGGCTGGGGCACAGAAGACTTTGGTGTGAATGATTTCGACGACGGGATTGTAGAGATGGCTGAGAATCTGGGAGCATGAGACACCGCACGGAGCGAGGGAAGCGATGGATGCGAGGTGA
>JAPLTX010000041.1 GCA_026397915.1 Verrucomicrobiota bacterium | reverse complement strand
TTCGATTCGGTGTTCGATTCCTACCGCGGCGTGGTGATTTATGTCCGCGTGTTCGCCGGTGAGATGAAAGTCGGCTCGCAGATCAAACTGATGATGTCCGGCCACACTTTTGACGTGAAGGAAGTCGGCGTTTTCACGCCGAAGCCGATGCCGCGGCCGAAGCTTGGGGCAGGGGATGTCGGTTACATCGTGGCCAACATCAAGTCCATCGCCGACGTGAAAATCGGCGATACAGTGACCGACGCGCGCAAGCCAATCGCACATCCATTGCCGGGTTACGCGGAGGTGCATCCGATGGTGTTCAGCGGGATTTATCCGATCAACACGGCCGATTACGAGGCGTTGAAGGCCAGCATGTCCAAGTTGCGGCTCAATGATTCGTCGTTCGTGTATCAAAGCGAGAGCAGCGCGGCGCTCGGCTTCGGGTTCCGCTGCGGCTTCCTCGGCTTGCTGCACATGGAGATCGTCCAGGAGCGGTTGCAGCGCGAATACAACATGGACATCATTGCCACGTATCCGAGCGTGGTCTATCGCGTGACGCTGACCGACGGCACCACGAAGGAAGTGGACAACCCGGCGAACTGGCCGGACCCAACGTATTTGGAGAAGACCGAGGAACCGTTCATCCGGTCGTTCATCATCTGCCCGAACGAGATGATCGGTGATGTGATGGCGCTCGTCGCTGAAAAACGCGGCGAGGTGAAACACACCGAGACGCTCGATATTCGCCGTGTGATGATGACGTGCGAACTGCCGTTGAACGAAATTCTCGTGGACTTCGTGGACAAGCTGAAGACGATCACGCGCGGTTACGGTTCAATGGATTACGAATACGCCGGCTATCGCGACAGCGAACTGGTGAAGCTCGACATGCTCATCAACGGCGAGATAATGGACGCGTTTTCCAGCGTCGTCCACCGCAGCAAGTCGGAAAGCCGCGGCCGGATGCTTGCGGAGAAACTGAAGGAAGTCATACCGAGGCAGCTCTTCGCTGTGCCAATCCAAGCAGCCATAGGCGGCAAGATCGTCGCCCGCGAAACCATCGGTTCCGTTGGCAAGAACGTGACCGCTAAATGCTACGGTGGCGACATCTCGCGCAAGCGAAAGCTGCTTGAGAAACAGAAGGAAGGCAAGAAACGGATGAAGCAGGTAGGGAAGGTGAACATCCCGCAGGAAGCATTCATCACCGTTTTGAAATCGTCATGATGGCCATACTCGAAGTCCCGCCGTTTAGTTGGTGGCGCCAACACCGCGCACGCAAGCGCGCCCGCGAAGTGTCGAAGCATGTGCGGCGGCTGCTCGCGACGCACCGCGACATCATGGAGTCGGACAAAATCTTGGCGGCCGAGAAGGCCATTGCGGAGTTCGATGCCGTCCGGCGCAGTTCAATCGAGGAGATCGGGGAGGGGATGGATCGCTTGGATCACGCGTGTGCGAAGCTGTTTCCGACGTCGAGGCACGCACAATGGCGGGAGGTCATCGAGATTGGATTGGTCGCCGCGGTGGTCGCTTGGGGCGGCATCCGCACGTTCTTCCTGCAACCATTCAAAATACCGACCGGTTCGATGCAGCCAACGCTGTATGGAATTCACATCGAACCGATGCGACCTGAAGAAAAGGTGCCGATCTTGCCGCAACGGCTGCTCGAAAAGATTCTATTTGGCCGGAGCTACATCGAGGCGTTCTGTGAAGAAGATGGTGAATTAGCCTATGATGACATCAAGGGCACCAGGCCGCGACTCGGACCACTTGAGTTTCCGAAGACCATCCTAACGATCGGCGGACGTGAGTATAGTCTGGATGTTGACGTGGTTGACTTCCGCAAGGCCACGGAGCAATTGGACATAAGACCCGGAAAAACGTTTCGCCGGGGTGAACCGATCGTCCGATGCACTGTGAGCAACGGGGACCATATCTTTGTGGACAAGGTTAGCTATAACTTCCGGCGACCGCGTCGGGGTGAGATTTTCGTCTTTGAGACGCGTGACCTTCCGGGCACCCGGGGTGAGTTCTACATCAAGCGGCTGGCGGGGGTTGGCGGCGATCTTTTGCAGATCAAGGAGCCGCGGTTGTTCGTGAATGGGAGCCTTGCTGGCGAGTCAGGCTTTTTGCGCGTGATGACACTAAAGAATGGTTACCATGGCTACACGAACCCGGCGTTTGGTGCGTTGTATTTGAGGAACGCTGACGACACATTTAAGGTGGAGAAAGCGCATTATTTCGCGTTGGGTGACAACAGTGGGAACAGTGCGGATAGCCGCTGGTTTGGGATGGTGCCGCATGAGAATCTGGTTGGGCGGTCAATGTTGCTTTATTGGCCGTTCTCGCGTCGGTTTGGGCTGACGAATTAGAGGTATTGGCTACACAGGTGTCGTAATTTCACCGGTCGTCCGCATACTTCACGCGTTCTTGTTTAGATGTATTACGTCGCACAATATGTATTATGATACTTAGAATGGTTCGACAAGCTGCTGCCGATCAAATCTGTGCCCTAAAAAACAACCCTCCCCCACTCAGACCAGCCAGTTATCGCTCGCAAACCCCGAACTCGGTATCTCCACGCTGATCTCGCCCTCCGTAGGATGTTGCTCCTGCACATGCCCGCCGCTCTCCACACTAATGCTGAACGCTAGCTTCTGTCCTGCCACTTGGCCGAAACACTGCCACGGAATCGCCACCTCCAGCATCCGATCATGCGCCGCTTCCACAGTCTTGCCGTTTGCGTCTTGCTCAGCAGCCCAGCCCCCTCTCAGATCCCGCTTAACGTGGCCTTTGGCCTTATCTCGCAAGCCCCCAAGCCACAGTTCGGCATTTCGCGGTGCAGTGAACTTCAGCCGCACCGCATCGCCTCCGGGTAACGGCGGACTGCCCGTCCACTGCAAGGCCAGATAGAAACTCTCCTTGTCGAACCCAAACAAAACCTCCTTTACCAGATCCGCTGACTTCGCCATCGCATGCTGGCCGGCGCCGCCACGATAAACGCCGGCACCATGCCATTCGTAATATGATGTCCGCCGCCCATCAATGATCGGCGTGACCGACTCGCGCGGCTTCTGATAGGCCGCCACGGGACCGACCGTCAGCAGAGAATGGTCCACAGCCGCAGGCCACGGCCGACCCATGGCCCGATAGGCGCACCGCACGTGCCGCCGGAATAAGTCATCGAAGAGCGGCTTGTCCTCGATCTGAAACTCCGGCCCATACCACCAGAACCAGTCACTCCCCTCGGCCGCCAGCAACGATTGCAGGGCCGCTTTTCGAGCAGGCTCAGGTAACGAGTCTCTGACCTGCGAAAACGTGTATCGCGCCTCGCGCAGAAGCTCCCACGCGCGGTTTTCCTCCTGGTCGCCGATCCAGATGTCGAAATTCGCGTAAATCCACGAACCAGTATGAATCGTCGTCAGCTCACGCTTTGGCGGATGCTCGCGGAAATAGTTTGTCAGCGTCACCGCCTTGAATCGCCCATCGCTGGCCAGTGCGCCATAGACTTTCCGCAAAAACGTCTCGCCGCCGTCCGCAAACGATTCCCATGCGTTCTCGCCGTCGAGCAGAATCAGCACTATGGCATCCGGCTCCCGCGCCTGCGCTGCAATTGTGCCGAGCGCTTCAATCAAATACCCCGCCGCATCCTCCGAGCGTTGCCGCGCAGCCGTGAACCCGATGAAGTCCGACAACCCGCGGTCGCGGAAACACATGTTGATGTTTGCGTCACCGTGGTTCAGCCGATACGACCGGAATAGCTCATCATGCTGCACAGCCGTGTGGTTGCCGCGCATCATTTGGAGCGACCGGAACAAAATCTCCTCGTCCGTCGCCATCCACTCAAACCCCGCCGCGCGCACCAGCGGCACCAACTCCGGGCAAACCGATCCTTCCGACGGCCACAATCCCGTGGGCCGCTTGCCAAACACTTCCTCATGAAACCGCGCAGCGCGTTCCAGATGTTCCCGCACATCTTCCGCATACGAGAACGTCGTTGGCAATGGCACGCCCGGCATGCATCTCCGCGTGAAATCGGTGTTATACACCAGTGGCATGATCGGGTGATAAAATGGACTGGCCGTCACCTCGATCCGCCCGGCCATGTTCAACTCTCGGTATTCCGCCAACGAGCGCCGCACCAGTTCCAGATGCGCGTCGAGCACAACTTTCTTGTCGGCCTCCGTGAAACCGCGCCCCTTATTGCGTAACGCCGCCAGTGCGGGTATGTCGCGCACCGCAAAGTAGCCGCACCAGGCCAGGTTGAACCACACCTGCAAATCCCGCCAGTCGCCCACGAGAAAATGCCGCGCCGCTTCCTCCAACGCCTGCGGCCGCGTCTCCGGCCCGCGCATTCGCAACAACTCATCGTAACGCGAAAACGGCCGCACCATGTTCTGGTGCGACAGGCTGAAGAAATACCGCAACAATTCCTGCTGTTGCGCTGGCGTCAAGCGGTCCGCCGACGTCCGCGAGAGTTCCAACCACGCGTCCTGCACCTCGCCGCGTTGCAGCTCGAGCATCTGCTTCACCAGCACCGGTGTCATGTTGAACGTGATCGGCACGGTTGGAAACTCTTTCACCAGCCGCACCATGTCGTAGTATCCCTTCGTCGCGTGCAGGCGCACCCACGGCAGCATCGCCAGCCGCCGGTCCGGGTCCACATAATCCGGCTGGTGCATGTGCCAGTAAAAAGCAACGTTCAGTGGCATAGAATGTTTCAAAATTAGTGGCGGTGACAACAATGTCCAGATTGGCAACCGCCGGCTCCGTGGTCTTGCGTGGGTTCGTCCTCCCCTGCCTGGCTTTCTACAGTGTCGCCCGGCAACCGCAACTCGCTACCGCTCGTCCGCCAAAGCATGCAGCCGCAACGTCCTCATTCTTCTCTTGAACCGTTACGGCGTGCGCACTCTAGCCATGCGACAAACCGAAAGCAAGCGACGACTCGCCCTTCTCGCTGGTTCTCACGCAGCACGACCGCTTCAGGAAACTCGCGGATGTGTTTTTGCGCGCGGTTGGGCGCTCGCGCGTGCGGCGATCTCCAGCCGGCGCGGGTGGAAACAGAAAAGCCCGCAGTGAAGATCCACCGAGAACTCGCACTGGTAATCGGCCCCTGCCATGCAGACAACCATGTCGCTTCTCGCGATCTTTCTGCCGACGCACTTTGTTTCATCCGGCAACCGCGGCTTTGCGCATCGCCGGGGAGTGGCGGCGCGCAACCCCCTCTGAATCTCACTCACCATCCTGGCTTGTGTGGAATCTGGGTGCATTGTAGTCCACAGGCTTAGTGTAAACATGCCACAACTTCTGCAAATCATCAATCGGGAGAAACCTGAAGATGCCATGGGGGAAACCCCTAGCTGTATTCCGCGACGGTCGCAGTCGTGGGTATCCATCTGCGATTGCCCGCGGTAAGGACGGAAGATCTGGGCCAAGAGAAACAGCAGCTATTTTCTAACGGCGCACGACCGCGCGGGCCAGTGCCGAAAGGGCAAACAACCCGAACGCCAGCGCCACGTCGGTCGGGCCGACGGGGAGATTCTGGGCGTTGGCGATGGCGAAGCCGCAGAACGCCGTGACGCAGCCGATGCCACATGCGCCAATGGTCAGGCTCGGCAAACCCCGCGACCACGGCAGCACCGTCAACACTGGCAGGATCAGGAATCCAAATAGCGCCAGCGGGCCAACAATCATCACGCCCACTGAAATCGTCACGCCAAAAACTCCATACAACACCAGATCCCATGCCCACGGCAGCCGCAGGATGGTCTGCGCCACGTCCCGGTCGAACGACACCAGCACGAGCGCGCGCCGGCAGAGCGTGACTAGCAGTGCCACCGCGCCGTAGGTTGTCATCAGCAACGCCAGGTCCGCGTCCGCCACTGCGACGATCTCGCCCCGCAGCATATTGCCGATGTGCATCTCGCCTGTCGGGTTGCCAGCCGTGAACAGGATCGCCAGCGCAGCCGACAACGCGTAGATCGCGCCGGTGCGGCCTTCCACCAGTCCCCTGCCCCGCCGCTCCAGCAACGCCAAGGCCACGATGGCCAGAACGGTGAACAGGCCCGCGCCCAGCAGCGCCGTGCCGCGCTCGGTTTCCGAGTGGCCGAGGAAATGGATGCCCAGCGAGTGCAACCAGAACGCCGAGACAATCCCCGCGCTTGACACCTGCGGCAGCGCCACGCCAAGGAAGATGGTCCGCCGCATCACGAAGAACATCCCCACCAACGGACAGATCATGCCCACAATGATGCTGGCCAACACGCTGTTGTGAAACAGCGCGTCGGGGCCGAGCAGTTGGTAAAGGGTCTCCCTCATTCGAAAAACACCTCGTGGATTTTCTCTGCGCTCAGCATCGTCTCAGCCGGGCCGACCTCCACCCGGCCGCTGTGAACCCATGCCACCTTGTCGGCCAGCGTTTCCAGCCGCGCCAGATGATGGCTGATCATAACGATGGTCAAGTCGCCGCCGCTGCGGATTCTGCCGAGCAGCTCGATCAGCTCGTGTTGCGCGGAGACATCGAGTCCGCTAGCCGGTTCGTCGAGCAACAGCATGTCCGGCTTCGTCATCAGCCCTCGCGCGATCAGCACGCGCTGCTTCTGTCCACCGGATAGCTCTGAATACAACCGCCGCTGGAAATCGGTTCCGCCGACGCGGTCGAGGCACTCCGCCGCCAGTTCGCGCTCGGCCCGGCCCAATGGAAGCCCCATCCGACGCAGCGCGCGTCCGTAAGCGCCCATGAGCGTCACTTCCATCGCCGTCACCGGCCAGATCGGGTCGAGGCTCTCCCGCTGAGGCACGTAGCCGAACCGCAGGCGCCCGCCATTGGCTTGTCTCACCTCGCCGCGCATCGGCTTCAGCGTGCCGAGCAGCCCACGCAACAGGGTCGTCTTGCCGCCGCCGTTCGGTCCGAGCACCGCCAGGAAACCGCCGCGCTTGACCGTGAGGTTCACGTCTTCGACGACCGCGTTGCCACCGTAGCCGAACGCGGCGTCGCGCACTTCAATCAATGTTGAGTCAGGAGCGCTCACTTTGCCGCCGCCACAATCGTCTTCGTCAACCAGTCGAAATACGAGAACAGATCGCGGCCGTCGGCATTGCCGCCAACGCCAGACGGGGTTATCAGCAATTTCGCGCCGGACTTGTCGGCGGCAAACTGCGCCACCTTCAGGTCGCGGAACGGCTCCGCCAGCACCAGCTTTACGCCTTCAGCTTTCATCTTCGCTACCAGCTCTGCCAGATAGCCCGGCGACGGTGCAACGCCGGGCTTCGCCTCGATCGTTCCGACGACCTCCAGCCCGAAACGCCGCGCGAAATAGCTGAAGGTCTTGTGATACGTCACAATCTTCATGCCATGCACCGGCGCCATTGTCCCCTGCCACCGTTTCAGCGCCGCATCGAGATGCTCCTTGAAGGCCACGAGATTCGCGCGAAACTTCGCCGTTCTAGTCGGGACCACGGCGCAAAACACCGCGCAGATGTTTTGCGCGATCACCTCTGCATTGGCCGGGTCGGTCGTGAAGTGCGGGTTGCCGTAGGGATGCACGTCGCCCTCGGCGCGGCTGAGCCGCGTCGGCACTTCGAGCATCGCGATGCCGTTCATAGCAGTGACGCGTCCCGGCGAGCCGGGGAGGATTTTGCGGTTGCGCGCGCCGTTGACGAGCACGGGCAGCCAGCCGACCTCCAATTCGCCACCGTTCTCAATAAGCACGTCGGCGCGGTTGAGTTGCACGAGGTAGCTGGGCTTGGCATCGAGGAAGTGCGGGTCCTGCGCGCCGCCGGCGATGGCCGTCACCATCACCGCGTCGCCGCCGATGTCGCGCGCAATGCACGCCAGGTCTTCAATCGTAGCCACGACGCGAATCTTGTCGCCTGCGTCCACATGTGCCGCCGAAACCCAAACGGTGACCACCGTCATAATCATCACAAGAAACTGTTTCATATTATTCCTATTCCGTTCCACGTTTCACTCCTCAGAACTTATGCGCCCCGTGAGCGCCGAGCATAAACTCGAATTGCAGGAACACGGCGTGCGCCAGCTTGTCGTTCAGGTGCTGCGCCATGTCCACATCGTATTGGAGCCGCAGCTTGGAGAATTCGCTGAAGTAGTAGGTTACGTTTGGCGAGAACCGCACCCGCCGGTCGCGCTGCGAATCAGCCGGGTCGTTGCCCTCGGCGTAGTCCACGCGGAAACTCGTCACCCACGGCCGCTGGAAACCCCACGCGACTTCCGTGTAGAGGCCCCAATCGTTCAACGTCGCGGCCGAGAAGCCGGTCTGCTCCGCCGCCTCGTAGTCGCGTCGCAGCGCCTCGGTGGTCCACTTAACAAACGGCCAGCCATGATCGTTCGCGACAGGTTTCCATTTCCAATATACGTCCGTGCCGTAGATGACCGTCGAGGCGTGGTCGCCAGTGGAGTTCGGCCCGAAGGCGGACGACGCACCAGCCGACAGCGTGTTCTCATCGTCGAGGTCGAACGATGAACTAGCACGCAGCGTGTAGAGCAAATCCCCAATGTTATGCACTGTGCGGCCCGTGAGCGTCCGGCCGGCGAAGGTCTGGCCTTGTGAGTTCAGGAAACTGTAGGCCGTGCCGCCGTTGGCGTTCTGCGCCGCGCCAAACAGCTCCAGGTAGAATGGGGTCGGCGCAAGCCACGAGACGCGCGCGCCCGGATTGCGCAGGCCATCCGCTCCAAACATGCGGCCCCAGACCACTGGCTGGTCTGAAAAGTCCCACGTGTGTGGATGCGGCATGCTCGTCCCGATCCGCCCAAACTCGCTGAAGAACTGGCCGGCCTTGACTTGGAGGTTCCACGGCAACTGCGTCGTCGTCAGGAATGCTTCCTCCAACTCGACATTCGTTTCACCGCGATCAATCTGCGTGATGATGAAGGCGTCGCCCCGGAAATATGGATCCACCGCCCCCTGGAACGCCAGCTCCGCATTCTGAAGCGTGAGACCGCGTGCATGCGGATCGTGCCCGCCGAACTGCAGGTTGCGCATGGACGCATCCGCCTCCGAACTCCATGCGGCAGCCGCCAGCACGTCGAGGCTGATGTCCATGTAACCGCCGACCCCACCGATGCGGAACGACGGTTGGCTTGCGGACGGTTGAGGCATCGGCACGTTGGACGGCGCGGTGGGGGGCGGGGCGAACGCCGCAGCAGCCTTGTCCGCGACCTTCTGTTTCTCGGCAGCCTCGCCCACCTGCTTCTGCAACGTTTCGATGGTTTTCTGCTGCTGGGCGATGGTCTGCTGAAGCTGCTGTTGATTTTGCCGCAGTTCCTGAAGCTGTTTCAGAATCTGCTGCGGATCGAAACCGGTTTCGGTGGCGTTCAGCGAGGCCGCCAAGGCCAGCGTTAAACAAATCAGAATTCGATAACTTCTCATGACTAACTCCTTTCGCCACAATCACGCACCGCCAAAAGCGGCGCGGAACAACACACTGCTGCAAACCACGACCGCAACGTCCAGCCATAAAAAGGCGGACGTGCGGCGTGACTGATTTAGGAGAGCGTCGAGGGAGGGCCGCGAGGCCGGAACAATGCCGGCACTTGCGCCGCGATGGGCGAGATGGAGGGAAAAGCAAACTCGATGACCTGTTCCGGCAGGCTGGGCAGTGCCACGTGCAGACTCGCGCACTGAACCGCCCCGCTGTGCCACGCCACTGCCGGGCAATCGTCATGCGCTTCATCGCAGTCGTGCTGGTGGGCTATCAGCCCCAGCAACGCCAGGATCATCGTCAGCCCTGCAATGGCGCGAAGTGCTTTCATAAGCCGTCGAACAGCCTACGACTGTAGTTCAGATCGTCAGCTCGCGCAAATACTGCGCGCTGTCCTCTGGCGGGGTCGGGTTGATGTAAAAACCGGTGCCCCACTCGAAACCGGCGGGTTCCGTCAACCGCGGCAGAATCTCGATGTGCCACCGGAAATCCTGATCGAGCGTGTCCCAATAATCGCGCCGACGGGCGCGGCGGGCGGGCGCGGTGTGAAGGATGAGATTATACTGCGGATGGTTCAGCGCGAGCGTCAGCTTCTTGAGCGTCACCTTCAGCGAGTCGGCCAGTTGCGTGATTTCCTCGTTGCCGATGCTGTGATAGTCAGCCGCCTGCCGCTTCGGCAGGATGCACAGTTCGAACGGGAACCGCGCTGCGTAAGGACAGAACGAAAGGAACCCGCCGTTCTCATAGACGACGCGGCGTCCGTCGCGTTGTTCTTGCCGCAGAATGTCGTGAAACACGCAACGCTCCTTGCGCCGGTAATACTCGCGGGCACCTTCAAGTTTCCGCTTCACCCGCGAAGGCGTGGTTGGCGTGGCAATGATCTGGCCGTGCGGGTGGCTGAGCGAAGCGCCCGCCTGGCGTCCAACGTTCTTGAACATGAGGATGTAGCGCAGCCGTTCGTCGCGCAACAGGTCGAGCATGCGCTCCTTGCACGCCGTGAGCACGGTCGCGATGCCCTCGATGGGCTGGTCTTCCAACTCCATCTTGTGGTCCGGCGTCTCAATGATGACCTCGTGTGCGCCGATGCCGTTCATGCGGTCGTAGATGCCATCGCCTTCGCGGTCGAGCTGCCCCTCGACGCGCAACGCAGGAAACTTGTTCGCTACCACGCGCACTTTCCAACCGGGCTGGTTCGGGCCACCGCTGTTGCGCGCGACCCAAATCTCCGGCGGCGTGATCTTTTCACGGCCGGCGCAAAACGGGCAGTTGGTTTCGTCGGCCTTGGTTGGCACGCAACCGTTCTCTGTTGGCCGGCGCGCGCGATCGGTGGCGATGATCACCCAACGTTCCGTAACGAGGTCTTGGCGTAGTTCAGGCATGGCAGATATTTCTCCGTCAGGTCGCTTGATACAAGCTCAGATATTGCTGGGCGCTCTTGCGCCATGAGAAATCACAGGCCATTGCGTTCTGAATGACGCGGACCCAATGTTGCCGCTGGCGGTAGGTCTCGAGCGCGCGTGCCACTGCCGCGAGCATCGTCTCCGGCGTGCAGTCGTCGAACGAAAATCCGTTGCCTGTTTGCGTGCCCGGATTGTATGGCTCCACCGTGTCGGCCAAGCCACCCGTGGCGCGCACGATGGGCACTGTGCCGTAACGCAGCGAATACATTTGATTCAGGCCGCATGGCTCGAACCGCGATGGCATGAGGAACATATCCGCCCCCGCCTCAATCTGGTGAGCCAGCGCCTCGTCAAAGCCAATTTTCAACCCCAGTCGCGTCGGATAACGCTCCGCGAGCTTCCGCAACTGCCTCTCCAGTTTCGGATCACCGGCACCGAGGATGGCCAAGCTCGCACCCATCATCACGATTTGCGGCACCGCCTCCGCGACAAGGTCGCAACCCTTCTGCTCAACGATGCGCGACACCATGCCAATCACCGGCGCCCAAGCCCGTTCGACGGGCAGTTTCAACGTCTCGAGCAGCGCGCGCTTGCAAGTGACTTTGTTGGCAAGGCTGTGGTTGTCGTAGTTTGCCGTGATGTATCGGTCGGTTCGCGGGTTCCACGCCGTGTAATCCGCACCGTTCAGCACGCCGTGCAGCTTGCCATGACACGACCTCAACAACCCTTCGAGGCCGCAACCGTATTCCTTGGTCTGAATCTCCTCGGCGTAATGCTGGCTCACCGCCGTCAGCACATCGCTGTAGAGAATGCCTGCTTTCAGCAGGTTGAGCTGACCGTAAAACTCCAACCCCTTCACGCCAAAATAATCCGCCGGCAGATTCGTCAGATCGAATTGGTCCCGCGGGAACAAGCCTTGGTAAGCGAGGTTGTGAATCGTGAACACCGTCCGCAGCCGCCACGCCGGCGCCAACATCCGCGACCACCAGAGCGGCACAAATGCCGCCTGCCAGTCGTGCGCGTGCAGCACGTCCGGCACAAACCGCAGCGCGGGGATGCTCGCCACGACCGCCTTCGAGAAAAACAGGTAACGTGCCGCGTTGTCCACGTAATCGCGGTCGGCCTCGCCGTAAAGCCCTGCGCGGTCAAACAACTCGTCCTGCCGCACGAACACCACGCGTTGCCGCTCCGCCAATTGCAATTCGTAAATCGCGCCGACCATGCTCCGTCCGCCGAGCGGCACGCGGATGTTGTTCGACACGCACTGCGCGGCAGCGACCTTGTCCTTGAGCGCGCGATACAGCGGCAGGAACGTCACCACCTCATGGCCCAGCGCAGCCAGCTCGCGCGACAACGCGCCGATGACGTCCGCCAAACCGCCGGTCTTGACGAATGGCGTCATTTCACTGCCGACAATGATGATTCTCATTTATTTCGTGCCGACGGCGCTCTGTTTGTCGCCGGCGGCTGCCGGCACCCGGAGCGTCACGTCCACGCGCGAACTGCTCTCCTTCAGCTCCAGCACCAATGCCGGCTGCCGATGCGTGTTCCTCTTCGTTACCACATCCCGGTAGGCGTCCGCAAACCGCTTCGCCGCGTCCGGCGACCCCCACTCACTGCGCCAGCGCAACAAACCGTTGCCGCCGTTCGTCTCAAACGCCACATAGCCGTCGCCGCGCCAACCCTCCGCCACTGCTGCCGCATCCGACTCGTGATCGAACTGCCGCAGCAACACGATCACGCCAAACTCTCCCACCGTGTTCCTTGACAACAGCCGCCATCCCGGTTCGCTCGTCGCATCGGGAAGGCTCGGCAGCGGCCCCTCGGATTTCGGATGGAACTTCTTCGGGTGTAAAATTTGTGCGGTCGTCACCGGCGGCGTCCGAAACGCGCGGTTCACCAGTTCCGGCCCGCCCATCCGGTCCAGCTCCTCGATGAACGCCCGCCCTTCCTGATACGGAAACAACAACATGTCACGGAAGTAACGCGGCGCGCGCTGCAACTTGCCCGAGTCCTGCTCCAATGCGTTTCCGAGATCGTTCAGTGCAGTCCTCAACTTCGACGCCCGCTTGTAAACCTTCTCCATCACTATCGTCGCATCGCCTTCCAGCGCCGCCAGGTGTGCCGACACCAAGTCGTCGTTGTCCTTGCGCTTCAGCGGCCAGCGGCTGAGATGAAAATGCTGGTCCTGCAACGCGTGCGTCAGTTCATGCGCCAGGATCATCAGCTTCAGGTTTCCTTGCAGTGGCGAGTCTGCGAACGTGTAGAGCAGGCCTGCGTCCTGGTCGTAAAACGCCGCCACCTGCTCGTCCATCACCTCCATCACCTTCGCCTCGAAGTCCACGCCCTCCGGCACCAGCCCGATCATCCCCAGCGCCCGCGAGTAATCGCGAATCTCCTGCGGCGTGTATTCGCCCCGGATTTTCTTTTTCAGGAAGCCCTTGAACTCCGCGCTCTTCATCGAACCATACGCCACCGGCCGCAAAAACTTCAGTCCCCTCCCCTGCTCCACCTCGCGCTCCAACGACGCCTGCTTCGCCGGGGCCTTCTCCGCCGCTACCGCACCAGCTTCCTGCGCCCCCAGCCTCCAAAGCAGCGCGGAGCTTGCGACCAGCAGCCACAGCATTGTCAGTTGCAAAACACGCTTCATCAGTCCCGCCAGCTTGCCAAACCTTCCCTCCAAGTCAAGGCCGGCAGATACCCATCCCACAGTCTAGAACTGGTTGGCCGCGCCCCTGTTCAAGTCTTGCGGCTTCCGTGCTTCTGTTTTCCCTGACTTGCCCTATTGCAGGAGGGTAACTAAGCTCCCGCATGAACAGGTTGGTTCATTCATATTCGTATTGGAGGGCCGATAATGCTAATTCGAAAGCAAAACACTAAAGGTCAATCGCTTGTGGAGTATGGGCTTGTGCTTGCGCTCATCGCAATTTTGGCAATTCTGGTTGTAAAGGCCGTAGGCACCAAGACCACCAGCGTTTTTGATAACACCCAACAACAAATATCGGCGAACAACGTCCCGTCAACCGCGCCAACGGCTGCCAGTTCCTAACTGCGCGCCATTTGGCGGGTCAACTGGGGACGTTGCGCGAGGACAACAGACAGAGTGCGAGTAGGACGCCACCCGCCAACAAGCAGGACACGCTGTCCATGAGACACCACCAGCGCGGCAACCCGGCAATGGCATCAATGAAATAGAACGCAGGACCGCCGACCAGATAGATCGCGCTTGTGGCGATCACCAGCGGCCGGTATTGCACCACGTCGGTTGCCATCACCCAGAGCAGCACACCGATGCCGGCCAAGGAAGGGATTGGGTGTCATGATAGATCACTCCGTTTCTGCAGTTTCTCTTCCGCGCTCCAAGCAGGCCTTTTCTGCATCTTCGGCACACTCCTTGAACACGTCACGACCAAACTTGCGCTTCACGTGGGCAACCATGCCAGGAAGATTCCGACAATCGCGATGGCTACCGTGAGCTTCTTGTGATTGCGCATGAATTGAGTCATGTCGCGAGGTGTGTCCGATAAATTTCCACTTCACATGTTGTCGTCGTCATGTTCGACGCGCGCAGATTGGTCCTTCGCTCCCGCTGCGTCGAGAACATTCGCCGCGATGAATTTCCGCGCGGAGGACGCGGTTACCCGCGAGGTCTCACCGGGAAATATCTGATTGGCCGAGGACTGCGACGCCCGCCTTTGCCAGCATCTCGATCGCGAAGTCTTCGTCTTCAACGTGCAACAACAAGACCGCCTTGCCGCGCGGGCGGATCATGAGCGAGTAGGTGAACTCGATGTTGATCTCGGCGGTGAGCAGAATGCTCAATACGGCGGCGAGCTTCTCTGGTCCTTGCGGCAGTTCCACAACAATCGCGTCACTCTCGGTTGCGGCGAAGTTCTTCTGTGCCAGCACATCTTTGCAGCGGCCAGGATCGTCCACGACCATGCGCAGAACGGCGGAGTCGGCGGTGTTGATGACATCGAGGCCGCAGATATGGACATTGGCCTCGCCGAGGGCCTTGGTCAGTTCCATCAGCGCGCCGACGCGGTTCGGGAGAAATACGGAGAAATGGCGCACCTTTGGTCCCCTCATCGCTTCGGTCGTCTTCGCGTTCGTTTGCATGGCGGCTCGAATCTCAGTTGCTTCGCGGCGGAAATTACAGCAACCGTGCGCCAATGCCAATACGAAGTTCGATTTTCCCCGCGTGCTCCATCGCACCGTGCCCGCACATACGCCCGCCCGTTGACATCCCCTGCCCTTTCGGCGAGAGTGGCCGCTTCAAATTATTGTCATGGATAGCGCGCCGATCAATCTAGTGACCGCGTTCACACTGGGACTGCTGGACAGTCTCTTCGGGCACAGCCGCGCGTTGATCGCGGGGTATTTTCTGGACGTGCGGCGGCCGGCGAGTCACGCGTTCTGGATGGCGCTGACGCTGACGGTAACCCACACGTTCATGCTGGTGGCGCTGGCGTCGGTGGCGTGGTTTGCCCGGACCCAGGCGCCGCCGGAGTTGTTGGAGCATTCCATGGAAACCGTGGCGGCAGCGATGATGATCGTGCTTGGGTTGTGGATGCTTCGCCGGAATTGGGGAACGCCTGGCGACGAGTGTTGCCATCTCGACGCGCATCATCATCACCATCACGCGGAGGAGACACACGCGAAGTCGCTCGGTCAGGTTTGGGTTTTGGGCGTTTCCGGCAGTCTGGTGCCTTGCGCGAACGGATGGGCGGTGTTGCTTCAGATGACCGCGCAGCGGGATTTTCTGGCGGCGGGCGGGGTTTTGATGGCATTTAGCTGCGGTTTGGGGCTGGCGGTGCTGGGGCTGAGCCTGGTGGCGAGGCGCGCGGCGGGGCATTTGGCTGCACGAGGTTGGACGCGGCGGCTGCCGCTGGTAAGTGCGGCGTTGGTGCTGCTGATGGGGCTGGTTTCGGCGGTGCAGGTGATTGCGGAAATCCACCATTGACACCGCTGCGGCGCTTCTATAGTTTGTCCGGCCTTTAACGAAGGCAAAATCATCATGTATGCTGTAGTCGAAACAGGTAGCAAACAATATCGGGTAGAAGCAGGCGACACGCTCGAAATCGAGCTGTTGGAGGCCGAGAAGGGCCAGGAGGTCACTTTTGACAAAGTCCTACTGGTAGCCGACGGCGACAAGGTCAAATTTGGCCAGCCAACAGTTGCGGGCGCGAAGGTCACCGCCGATGTGGTGGAACACAAGCGCGGGAAGAAGGTCATCGCCTTCAAGATGCGCCGGACCGAAGGTTATCACCGCACGATCGGTCATCGGCAGGATTTGACCGTCGTGAAGATCAAGAACATCCAGGCGTAGGCGCGGGCACGGAGATTTTTCCATGGCACATAAAAAAGGACAAGGCAGCGTTCGCAACGGACGCGACAGCGTCAGCAAACGGCTCGGCGTGAAGGCGTCGGGCGGCGAGTTCGTCACCGCAGGCAGCATCATCATGCGCCAGCGCGGCAGCAAGTTCAACGCCGGCGAGAACGTCGGCGTCGGTCGCGACTGGACCATCTACGCGACGGTGGACGGCACGGTGCTGTATGAGAAGACCGGCAAGCGCATCAGCGTGGTGCCGCTCCCCGAACCGGCCGAAGCTGCTGCTACGAAGTAACCCGGTTTCATTTTATTGCGCAGGGCCGTCGCGCACAACGCGGCGGCCCTTTTGTTTATGTTTATTGACCAGCAGAAAATCCACGCAAAGGCCGGCGACGGCGGCCACGGTTGCGTCAGCTTCCGCCGCGAGAAGTTCATCGAGAAAGGCGGACCCGACGGCGGCAACGGCGGCCACGGTGGTGATGTGATTCTCGTCGCCGACAAGAACGCGAACAACCTCGTGGACCTCTACTACAAACCGCGCCTGATCGCTGAGCGCGGCGGCCACGGCGAGGGCAAGCGCAAGCAAGGCAAGAGCCGCCAGCCGTTAATTATCAAGGTGCCGTGCGGCACAGTCATCAAACGGTTACAATTCATGCCCCTCGCTGGCTGCAAGCTGCTGGTCAAAGGCGAAGCGCACCTGCGCGGCACAGATGTGGAGATTGAGCGGCGCAGACGAACCGTCACCGTCACGTCCACGCTGGCAGCAGATACGGATGTTGTCGGCGACATGGTCGAGCACGGTCAGCAAATCGTGCTGTGTCGCGGCGGGCGCGGCGGGCGCGGCAACTGCACGTTCACGTCGTCAACGCATCAAGCACCGCGCGAGTTCGAGACAGGCGAACTCGGTGAGGAAGGCGATTTCTTGCTGACGCTCAAGATCATCGCGGACGTCGGCCTCGTCGGCTATCCCAACGCAGGCAAGAGCACGCTGCTGAGCCAGTTGACGGCAGCGCATCCGAAGATAGCCCCCTACCCTTTCACAACGCTCCTGCCTCAAGTCGGTGTGAGCTATTTCGAGGACCACGGGACGCTCACGATCGCGGACATTCCCGGATTGATCGAAGGCGCGCATGACAACGTCGGTCTCGGCCATGATTTCCTGCGCCACATCGAGCGGTGCCGGCTGCTTCTATTGCTGCTGGATATGGCGGGCGTGGACAACCGCGACCCACTGGACGACTACCGGAAGTTGCTGAAGGAACTGGAGCTTTACGACCCCGCCATGCTGAAGAAGCCGCGGCTGATCGTCGCCAACAAGATGGATTTGCCCGACGCCGCCGCGAACCTGAAGCGGTTCAAGCGCAGCTTCCGTCGCAAGGTCGTAGATATCTCCGCGCTCGAAAGCCGCGGCTTGGAAGAACTGAAAAACGTGCTGCGGTCGCTGCGAACTGTCTGACACTCCGTCAACGCGTCTCGTCAGCGCTCAACGCTTTCGCGGGGAACCGTTTCCCATCACTTCACGAATCTTTTGCGTCAACCGTGCTGCGGAGAACGGCTTTTCCAAGAATGCCGCGCCCGTTTGCAAGACGCCGCTGTTGTCGAGCGCGTCGCCTGTATAGCCGGAAACAAAGAGGATGCGGGTGTTGGGCCTGAGTCGCTTGAGTTGATCCGCCAGTTCCTTGCCGCCCATCTGCGGCATGATCACGTCCGTCACCATGATGTCAATCTTGCGGCTGGCTTGTTCCTGGAGCACGCGCAACGCATCGGTTCCGTTCCGCGCCTCCAGCACGGCATAGCCCGCTTCGCGCAGCAACCGAACGGCAAATTCCCTCACGCGGTCTTCGTCTTCAACCAACAAAACCGTCTCCGAGCCAGTCTGGACGATGCCTGCTTCCGCTGCCGGCTTGGTTTCATCGGCAGTTCCAGCGACCGCAGGCAGGTAAATCTTGAAGGCCGTGCCATGTCCTTCTTCGGTATAGACGTGGATATAGCCGCCGCTCTGTTTGATAATGCCGTGGCAAGTTGCCAATCCCAAACCGGTGCCTTTATCCCGACCTTTGGTGGTGAAGAACGGCTCGAACAGATGGCTACGAACCTCCTCGTTCATGCCGATGCCAGTGTCGGTGACAATGAGACCGGTGTAATGCCCCGAAGGGATGCCGCCTTCACTCAGTTGGCTTGGCTTGTCCTGCGCGATGGCAGCCGTTTGAATCGTCAGCTTGCCGCCCGACGGCATCGCGTCGCGAGCGTTGATGGCGAGATTCATGATCACTTGCTCGATCTGGCCGGGATCCACTTTCACAAGGCCGATCGTCTCACCCAACTGTATCCGCAACTCGATGTCTTCGCCGATCAGGCGGCGCAACATCTTTTCGATGCCGCTGACGACAGTATTCAGGTCGAGCACCTTGGGGTTGAGCAGTTGTTTGCGGCTGAGCGCCAGCAGTTGGCGCGTTAGCGTCGCGGCACGCTCGGCGGAAGCCTGGATTTCGTCCGCCTCACGGCGCAGCGTTGGATTGCCTTCAAGCTTCTTCGAGAGCATCGTCGCATAGCCGCTGATGACCGTCAGGATGTTGTTGAAATCATGCGCGACACCGCCAGCCAACCGACCGACAGCTTCCATCTTCTGGGCTTTGTGAAGCAGTTCTTCGCTTTGGCGAAGGGCTTCCTCTGTTCGCTTGCGCTCGCTTAGATCGTGGATTTGCGAGAGGAAATACAACGCGCCCTCTTGCTGGTCGCGCAACAGCGAGACAGACCAGTAAGTCCACACGGTGCCGCCGCGCTTGTGCACAAACCGCTTCTCCAACTGCGCCGGCCGCGCGCCGCACATCAGCGTTTCCAACAACCTCTGGCTGCCCTGCAAGTCGTCGGGATGCACGACCGTCTGAAACGATTTTCCCAGCAGCTCGGCGACCGTGTAGCCGAGCATGTCGCAGAGGGAGCGATTGACCCGCAGGAAGCGCCCGTCCGCCGAGGTCAGCGCCATGCCGGGCACGGCGCCGTAGAAGGCGCTGCGAAACCGCATTTCGCTGACCAGCAGTGATTCTTGAGTGCGAGCGCGCTCAAGCGCGTAACGAATACAGCGATCCAACGTGCGCGCGTCAATGTGGTCCTTCGGCAGGTAATCCGACGCGCCGAGCTTCATCGCCGCCATGTCAATCTCGTGGTCACCCTGGCCGGTCATCAAGATCATCGGCGCCTTGTTGCCGCGGCTGATCGCCTCGCGCATCAGTTCCAAACCGTCGTGCGCGCCCAGCCTGTAGTCCACCAACCAGACAGCGTGCTCGTCCGCCTCCAACACGCCCAACGCGGCATCATAACTGCCTGCCCAGTCCACCTCGTAACGGTTGCCGGGAATTCCGGCCAGAAGCTCGCGCGTCAGGACATAGAAATCCTCCTCGTCATCTATCAACAGAATACGAATCGTCTCAGACATAGCCAGCCACCCCCCTTCTAAAGCGGGATCTGGACGTTGCCAAGCTCGGAATAAGTGATGCGGAGGCCAACAGATAAAAGCTCAAACTGTGGTTGACCCGACGGGATTGCGCCCCTTCCTGCCAAGCATCATCTCGGCTCAAGCTCCGCAAGCACTCACACAACACTCTATGAAGTGCTGTCGTCGCTCTACCCTCTGCGGTTTCGAATAACGTATTTGGCTTCATGGCCGTCCTAGACTGGTGTCGGCTCGTTTCGTGCAGGCGCGGTGCCATCGGGAAGAAAGCGGCAGCGGGAGCGGATGGAAAACCGCTGTTTACTTGGATTTGCGGGTGAAAACGGAAACTAGCAGAAGTGCTACGGTTGCAGGCAGCCGTGCATAGCCCACAACTTCATCGTGCATTGCCATTGCAAATGCAAAGCGCATGTCGTTGCGTAGCGGTTGCGTGGAGGCTGGACTTCGGCTGCGGAGTTGCTAGACTCGCCCGCGTGAGAATTCTTTTCATCAACGGCCCAAATCTAAACCTGCTTGGCCGGCGCGAAACCGGCATTTATGGGCGCACCAGCCTCGCTGAGATCAAGAAGCGGGTGCTCCAACACGCCCGCTCGCTTCGTGTGGACGTGGATTTTTGCCAATCCAACCACGAGGGCAAGCTGGTGGACCTGATCGGTGCCGCGCCCGGCCGCTACGGCGCCATTGTCATCAATCCAGCCGCCTACACGCACACTAGCGTGGCGTTGCGTGACGCGATTGCGGCGGTGGGATTACCGACGGTGGAGATCCACCTTTCCAATATCCATGCGCGGGAAGATTTTCGGCATCGGTCGCTGACCGCGCCGGTGTGCGCCGGCCAGATTTGCGGTTTTGGCCCGCTCAGCTACCTGCTCGGACTCGACGCGGCTGTGGCGCTGGCAAAAGCCACCCGAAAACAACCTTGATTTTCCTGCTGCGTCCCTGATAGGTTCCCAGCCCAAGTTCCGTATCTGAGGAGACATTACGTGGATCTCGAAGAGATCAAACAAATTATAGCGTTGATGAAACGCAACGAGCTGACGGAGTTCGAGCTGGAGCGCGAAGGCGGCAAGATTCGCATCAAGCGCGGCCCGAACGGCTCCGCCGGATCCGACACCGCGGTCATACCGCTGCCGGTGCAGGCTGCGCCCATGATGGTTGCGCCCGCCGCGCCGGTCGCTGCGCCCGCTGCCGCCCCCGCAGCTCCGGCAGACACCATCGACATCAAGTCGCCAATGGTCGGCACGTTCTACCGCGCTCCCTCACCCGAAGCGGCGCCATTTCTCGAGGTGGGCGCGGCGGTCAACGAGGAAACCGTCGTTTGCATCATCGAGGCAATGAAGGTGATGAACGAGATTAAAGCGGAGGTCAAAGGCGTCATTACCGAGGTGCTCGCGGAGAACGCCAAGGCCGTTGAATTCGGCCAGCCGCTGTTCCGCGTGCGCAAGACCGCCTGATGCCACCGCCGCTGCGTTGATCCCGACTCGTTTTCCTGCGTCATGTTCGAGAAAATCCTTATCGCCAACCGCGGCGAAATCGCCGTCCGCGTTATTCGCGCCTGCCACGAGATGGGCATCAAGACACTTGCCGTCTATTCGGAAGCCGATGCCACCTCGATGCACGTCCAACTTGCCGACGAAGCCATCTGCATCGGCCCCGCGGCCAGCGCCGACAGCTACCTGAAGATTGACCGCATCATCAGCGCCGCTGAGATCGGTGACGTGGACGCCATTCATCCAGGTTTCGGTTTCCTCGCGGAGAACGCCCACTTCGCGGAAGTCTGCGAAAATTGCAACATCAAGTTCATCGGCCCGCGTTCCTCCGTCATCAAGATGATGGGCGACAAATCCGTTGCCAAGGAAGCCGCCCGCAAAGCCGGCGCGCCAATCGTGCCGGGCAGCGATGGCCCAGTGACCTCCGAACAGGACGCCGTCAAGCTGGCCAAGAAAATCGGCTACCCGGTTATCATCAAGGCAGTGGCCGGTGGTGGTGGGCGCGGGATGCGCATCGCCCACAATGACGTCTCGCTTGTGAAAGGTTTTCACACCGCCCGCACCGAGGCGGAGCGCGCCTTCTCCAATCCGTCGGTCTATCTCGAAAAATACATCGAGCTGCCGCGGCATATTGAGGTCCAGATTCTCGGTGACCAAAAAGGCAAAGTGCTGCACCTCTTCGAGCGCGAGTGTTCCATCCAGCGTCGTCATCAGAAGCTAATCGAGGAGTCCCCTTCCCCGGCGCTCGACGAGAATCTGCGTAAGCATATCACCAAGGCTGCCGTCCGCATCGCCGAAAAGGTGGAATACACCAACGCCGGCACCATCGAATTTCTGCTCGATGCTAGGGGCAACTTCTACTTCATGGAGATGAACACCCGCATCCAAGTGGAGCATCCGGTGACGGAAGAGGCTGTGGGCATTGACATCGTCAAGGAACAAATCCGCATCGCCGCTGGCGAATCGCTCCCTTACGAACAACGCGACCTCCGCATCATGCGTCACGCCATCGAGTGCCGCATCAACGCCGAGGACCCCGCCAACGACTTCCGTCCATCGCCCGGCAAGATCGAGTTCTATTATTCCCCCGGCGGCCCCGGCGTGCGCGTGGACAGCCATTGCTACGCCGGCTACACCATCCCGTCCACCTACGACTCCATGGTCGCCAAGGTGATCACCTACGGCCACGACCGTCGCGCGGCCATTGACCGGATGAGCCGCGCGTTGAGCGAGTTCGCCATCCAAGGCATCAAGACCACCATCCCGCTCCAACGCGCCATCATGCAGGACCCTGACTTCCGGCGCGGGCGCTACTCCACCGGTTTCATAGACCACTTCCTCGCCACCAAGCAGATCGAACCGCCCGATGCCGCTGTTTAAGTCATGAGGCCGATTGCGGACTGTCGCCTCTACGGTTTCCTCGACGCGGCCTACCTCGGAGCGCGCGATCCCGTTGACTTTGCTCGCGAACTCATCCTCGGCGGCGTGGACATCATTCAGCTTCGCGCCAAAAACTGGTGCGACAACGCCATCGCAGCCGTCGGCCGCCGTGTCCTGCCAATCACCCGTGCTGCCGGCGTGCCCCTCATCATCAACGACCACGTCGCCATCGCGCGCGAAGTCGGAGCCGACGGCGTCCATCTCGGTCAGGAAGATCTGAGAATAACGACCGTCGCCTCCGCGCGTGCACGGCTCGGCCCCGCCGCGATCGTTGGCGTCTCCACGCACTCCCTCGCGCAGGCCAAGGCCGCCGAACTGCTCGCGCCCGACTACATCGGCATCGGCCCTCTCTTTGCCACCGGCACCAAGCCCACCGCCGCGCCCATCGGCCTCGCGACGCTGAACAACGTGGCGGGCTTGGTCCATCTGCCGGCGTTTGCCATCGGCGGCATCACCATGGAGAACGTCGCGGAGGTTGTGAATAGCGGCGCACGACGCATCGCCGTCGTCTCGGCCATTCTTTGCGCGGCCGACGTCACTGCGGCAGCCCGCGAGTTCAAAACCGCAATCTCCCAGCGGAGACGCAACAGCGGCCTCCTATCGCCGACTCGGACTTAACAGCAACAGCCGGCGGTCATAGACCGCCGCTACAGAAGAAACCAAACCAGGAATAAATCATGAGCGTTGTCATTGTTGGATCTATCGCGTTGGACACCGTGCAGACGCCGGTCGAGACCCACGCCGACATGCTGGGCGGCTCGGCCAGCTACGCCAGCGTCGCCGCCAGCTTCTTCGCGCCGGTCAAGCTCGTCGGCGTCGTCGGCACCGATTTCCCCAGGAAGTTCACCAACCTCCTGCGCAAGCGCGGCATTGACCTCGCCGGCCTCCAGGTGGCCGAGGGCAAGACCTTCCGCTGGGCCGGCGTCTATGAGTGGGACTACAACACCCGCCGCACCCTCTCCGTCGCCCTCAACGTCTTCGAGAAGTTCAACCCCACCCTGCCCGCGAACTACGCCACCGCGCCGTTCGTCATGCTCGGCAACATCCATCCCTCCCTCCAGCATCGCGTCCTCGACCAGGTGCGCCGGCCGAAGTTCATCCTCGCCGACACCATGGACCTCTGGATCGAGACCGCCCGGCCCGACCTGATGAAGCTCCTCAAGCGCGTGGACGCCCTCTGCCTCAACGACAGCGAGGCCCGCCAGCTCACCGGCGAGACCAGCCTCATCAAAGCCGGCCGCGCACTCCTCCGCATGGGACCGAAGTTCGCCGTCATCAAGAAAGGCGAGCACGGCGCCCTCCTCTTCTCCAACGGCGACTTCTTCAGCGCCCCGGCCTACCCGCTGGAGGACATCCACGACCCGACCGGCGCGGGCGACTGCTTTGCGGGCGCGCTCATCGGCTACGTCGCGCGCGCGGGCCGGGCCACCCCCGCCGTCCTGCGCCGCGCCATCGTCCACGGCAGCGTCGTGGCCAGCTTCAACGTCGAGAGCTTCAGCCTCAACCGCCTCGAACGCCTCCGCAATGCGGATATTAGTCGTCGTTACGCCGAGTTCGTCCGACTGAGCAAGTTCCACGCCCCGTGAGTGAAGTAGACCGCTTCCGAATAGATCACTTCTATTCCAAGGCGGCGTCCGGTTTTGGCAGGGGCGGCAGGCGGTTCAGCACTTCGCGGATGAAACTGGCATGCACGATGCCGCCGATGCCCAAGGATTGCTTCTTCGTCGTCGTCTCGCCGTTCGGCGCCTTGGTCTTTTCGAGGATAGCCTTTTCGTTCGACACCAGTCCCATCACGCACTGCACGGTGCGCGGACGCCCCTTTTCGTCATAGGCTCGGTTCGGCGCGTAGAGGAACACCGGCCCGCCGCTGTTGCCTTGGAACACCTGGAAGTCGAGCGGGAAGGTCTTGGTCTTGGCCGTCGGCGTCAGCGGATAGCCGGCGATGCGTCCGCTCCGCAGGATCGGGAAGCCGGCCGCGTTGGCTTCGGTGGCGCGCGGATAGCCGAGCACCATCAACTCCTCGCCGGGGCCGATGCGGTAGCGCTCCAACAGTTCGTCGGTGGCCAGCAGTTGTGTGGAGACCAGCTTGAGGTCGGCGTTCTTCGGCAAGGCCACGCGCATCGCCGCCACGTCCGCCTCCGGGTGGCGCGTCCACAACGGCTTCTCCTTCTCCCGGATCGTGATTGTGTGCTGCAGCCTCTCAAATCCATCCTCCTTCACCGTGCGCAGGAACAGCGTGGCCTTCTCGCCCCTGATATGCTCCAACACATGCGCGGCGGTGACCATCACGTAATGATTCATCTTCGAATCCGTCGGGTCGGGCTGCGCCAGGATGAAGACCGTGCCGACGCTCTGCCTGCCCTGCGTCGTGGTCGGTCCCTGTAGCTTGAACGTCGAGCGCATCAGAACCGTGGGCAGCGGGAGGCTCTCGGCGGCAGACAGGTGCGTGGCCGCGGCGATGAGAAGGGCGATCAATTTGCAGTGGGTCGAGTTCATACGATATTCTTCGACAAGCAGGTATATGCAAACGCTGAAACCATCTGCCCCACCCGTGCTGCTTGCAGGCTCTCCACCTACGCGGCGCAGTCCTGCATGGTGGACCGCGCCCTCCGGGCGCGGTGGCTGTTGTTGAGTCCAAGTCTAGCGCGCCCGGAGGTCGCGCTCCACCTTTTCTTCGCCAAGTGTAGGGTCGGCCGTCTCGGCCGAGCCGCAGCGGACAAGTCCTGTCGGCCGGGACAGCCCGACTACAAGACATTCGGGCGAGACGCCCGACTCTACAACTGGATGCCCGTCATGAAGTGCCAGATGCCGTCGAAAGGGCGTTTTCCGTCTTCGACTTGGTTTTGTCAGCCTTTGACAAGCCAAAGTCCGGCTTGGACCTTCCGAGGTCCATGACAGAAAGGCCAAAAAAAGCCCCTGACCTTGCAAGGTCCGCCATTTACCTTGCAAGGAAAGCGTCTCCCCTTACAAGGAAAGCGTCTCCCCTTGCAAGGAAAGCGTCTCCCCTTGCAAGGAAAGCGTCTCCCCTTGCAAGGAAAGCGTCTCCCCTTGCAAGGAAAGCGACGAATAATCCAAGGTCCAAGGCCCCAAAAGCATGTTTTTGGCCCCAAAACCCATTTTCCGTGCCTGAATAGGCATTCCCCTGTGCAAAAATAGCCACTTTCAAGCGTCTGAGGCTTGGTAACCGCCCTTGTTTCAATCCCCCAGCCGGCCCAGCGATCCGGCTCTACCGTCCGCCGCCCGGTGGTTCGGGACCTCCGGCCCCGCCGCCCCGCCCGTGCCGCCCACGAAGTTCGCCGCCACCATGGGCGACCACAGCGGCTGCATGGACCTCATGTGGCACGCCCAACGCGGCCGCAGTTTCAAGGTGCAGGTCTGCAACGACCCGATGAACGAAGCCGGCTGGCGGGACGCAGGCTTCACCAACAACAGCAGCTTCACCGTCAAGAGCCTCACCAGCGGCACCAAGTATTGGTTCCGTGTCTGCGCCATCCTCGGCGACCTCCAGAGCGAATGGTGCGGCGCCGTCGAGTGCATGGCCCCGTAAGCCCGGCGCAACAGAATCCCCTCGCGCCCCGGCGGGAGTGCAAGCCCGCCGGGGCGCGTCCTTCTACACTTCACTCCAACATGCCCCACCGGCACACGAAACGCTCTGGACACGGCGAGGCGGAAGTTCTAACGTGCCGCCATGCCTCCCGTGCTATACGACAAATCAGAGGCTCGATCTAAATGTTAGGCTCCTTATGATCACCAAAGACGAGCTTGCACAGTTTATTTTACAGGTATCAGACGGGACGTATTCACCGGAAGACTGGCAGAAGATTGCCGTGAACCACTACAAAGACGAAAAGATGGAAGATGCGCGCAGAGAGATGGTGCGATATGTTTTGGGTTATCCTCCTCCATCTGGAGAGGAGCAGTTAAGTCTCAAAGAGCGCCTGCTGAAGATAGCAAGCAGGCTAAAACATGAGCCATGTTGAAGGAGCCTAACAAGTCGCTGCAGCCAACCGCCGTTGGCGCTCTCCGTTCCGCTGTCGCGGTTCACGCCGCGAGTCGGCGGTGGCTCAGCTTTCTACGTTAGCCCCGCCCCCTTCCCCCGCCATTCCGTCAGCCTTGGCCGGCACCATCCTGAGACCCACCGGCACACGAAACGCTCTGGACACGGCGAGACGCAAGTTCTAACGTGCCGCCATGCCTCCCGTGCTATACGACAAATCAGAGGCTCAATCTAAATGTTAGGCCGCTCGCACATCCCATGAAATCACGGCCAGAGGTCAGCGGAGACGAGCGATTGGTTTGCTACTCACCGATTGATGAGCGCCACCGATTCACCGGCGCGTGTAAGCAGATAGTTGCGGGAAAGCCGATGGGAACAATGGCCGGTTTGATGATTTGCTTCCATGAGCGTGAGCAGGCGTTTTACCTGTTCGGCTGCGATGTGGACTGGCAGGTTGTTACCGACACTTGGCATCAGACGCTAGACGATGCGAAGCACCAAGCGGAGTTTGAGTATGAAGGCATCAGCAAGACTTGGATTGACGCCGCCTAACCATGCGCTCCAGCGAACCCGGCCATCGCGCTCCGGTTGCAATCCACGCGTCCCGCAGGCCGGATCGCTGAGCTTGGGTCGTTAGGCGGCTGCACGTATGAATCATGATCCTTCATTTTTATGGCTGTTCTGGTTCTACTTAGCTCATGGAGCATTCTGGGGAGTTGTTTTCTACGTCATTATCTACCACCGTCACTTGTGGGTTCGGTTTTTAGACGCAGAAGAGTCATTTTGGTCTCGGTTCGGGCTTACCAAAGAAGATTTCACACGCCGTTGGTCTGAGAGTCGCTGCGGCACAGTCACTGCGGCAGTCTTGTCATTATCATCGCTGCTATTAGCCGCAGTTTGTGTGTATTGTTATTTTCATTTTTCGCACTGACTATATCCATGATTTATCCGCCTAACCAGAGCGCTGCAGCGAACCGCCGCCCCGCTGGGCAGGCGGACGGTTCAGGTAATTTGTCCGCGACTGTTGCAGCCGACCGGGTGTTTCCAGCGGCGGTCGCTGAGCTTGGTCGTTGACGCATCGCGTTCCACCCTCTGCTTGAACCATGATCTTCAGGAGCGGCATGACCTTCCCGCTCCTCCCTGCTGACTTCTGACTACTGTCTTCCGTCCTGCCCCGCCCTATCTCGCGTGATACTCCTGCAAGCTGCAGACGGTTACGCCGTGCTTCTTCAGCGCGGCGATGCCTTGGACGGCGGCGACGGCGCTGGTGAGAGTGGTCATGATCGGCACGCGGCACTGGGTGCGCGTGTGCGCCAACAAACCGCTCGGCTGACAATTGAAAGCTGACCGCTGAGAGCTTCCCTCCCCCGCCCCTTTCCCGCTTGCCCCCGCCAGCCGCGGCGAGGACTATGGCCAGAGAAGATGAAGTGGAAGTTGGTCATAGTTGCATGTGTTTTATGAACGGGAACCAAGCTAAGAGTCGAACAGACTGGAGACCAGCGCACGCATTGGTGCTCGTCGGGTTCATGACTGTCGCCATGCTAGTTCCCGCTTTTCGCAACTGGCCGTTCCTCTGGATCGTTCCCCTGTTGGGCTACTCTGCGCTCGTCGCAATCGTGCCGCCGTTGCGCGCGACGTTCCGCCCGTGGAGCTTTGGACGCGTCTCGACTTTCACCGTTGCAGCCACGTTCGGCGTCAGTGTTGTTTCGTGTGCGGCGCTGGTCGCGTTCCATTCCCTCGCGCACCCCGACGTTAGCGGCTTCGGTCGCTTTCTGGCCATGCCTGCGCTGGGTGTTCTCGCAATCGGCGTTCTATTCTCCCTCTTCAACGGGTTGTTTGAGGAACTCATCTTCCGCGGCATCTTGTTCGATGCGGTGGAGTCGCAGTGGGGTATTGGGGCAGCAATCGCTGTCACAGCCCTCGTTTTTGGCTACGGGCACATGCACGGCTACCCGCCTGGAGCACTCGGCGCTGTCCTCGCCGGCATCTACGGTGTTTGCCTCGGCTGGCTGCGGGCGACCAGTCGCGGCCTCGGTTTGCCGATCATCGCCCACATCGCAGCCGACGCAACCATCTTCACCATCGTCGCCCGTTCCGGCGCTCTATGAGTGTGTCGCAACAACTGCAACACCTCCGTTTTCGTTTCCCGCTTGCCCCCGCCAGCCGCCGGGAGGACTATGCCCGCAGAAAGCGAAGTGGATGAGGATGGAACACATTGAGGTTTATAAGCTATGGGACTTGATGGTGTTGAAATCGTGATGGCCCTTGAAGAGGGCTTCGGCGTGACGATCAGCGATGGAGAAGCGCGGGAGTGCGCCACTCCCGGCTCATTGATTGACCTGATCTTCGCCAAGCTACGCGCCAGCGATGAACGCGTGTGTGTGTCGCAGCGCGCGTTCTATCTACTGCGAAAGGGGCTGAAGGGGACGTTGGGTGTTGCGCGGCGGAGTGTAACGCTCGACACCGATATCCGGTCCTTCGTGGCCGGCCGGCCGGAACGAGAAGTCTGGAACGACCTCAAGAACGCCGTGCAGGCAAGAAGCTGGCCCAAACTGGAGAGACCCTTGTGGCTCGTTGGTGCCATCTGGATTCTATCCATCCTCACATTTTGCGGCTTCTTCGCAGCAGGTCATTTGCTCACGTCAGTCGTTTGCACGGTGCTGGTTGCGTTTCTGGGAACTAGGCTCACTCGCCCTTATGGCACGCTGATTCCCCGCCGCTACACAAGAGTCCGAGAACTTGTTCCTTTCGTGGCGACATCCGATGCGATCTCGTGGACACGCGATCAAGTAGCCACATTGGTGAAGAAGACAGTTATCGAGATACTTGGACTTAAGGACGGAGTCTATCGCGAGGACGCGCACTTCGTGAAGGATTTGGGGATGGAATAATGGGCGAGCATTCAATGCCGAGCCGCCGGGAGGACTATGCCCGGCGAAGGTTATGAGCGAAGTGAACGAGCCACACAGTCATCAAAGCGTCACCGCCGCACCGCTGTCACCTCATAAGACGTTAAAGAGGAAGCCGAATAATTGTTAGAACTCGTGAGCACTCCAGTCACATTCGATCAAGTGCGGGAGTTTTTGTGCGAGCAGTGGCGCGTGCGCCCCGAGCGAATAACGCCGCACACACGGTTATTGCACGACCTCGGCATTGATGCTGACGACGCGGAGGAGATGCTGACCGCCTTCGCCGAGCGGTTTCACGTAGATTTCTCGTCGCTTTGTTTCGCCAATCATTTCGGCTCAGAGTTGGATGCTGGTGCGCGTTGGGTCGTTCGGAAGGTGTTCGGCAGTGATGCCGTGGGGAAGTCGCCCATCACAGTGCAAGATTTGGTTGACGCTGCGAGTTGTGGCAGGTGGATTGAACGTGAGAAGGACAAGGTCTAATCAAATCACTATAACGATTTGCGGGCAGGTTTACGTGCCGCTTGAACCATGAACTTCAGGAGCATCGGGTTCGGATCGGATGACCACCGGAAGGAGTGCGCGCTGCGCGAACAGATGCAGCGACCCACCCCCGGCGGTGAGACGCCGCCTCTACAGAAACGGAAACCGCTTGCGAGAGCAGGCAGCGGGGTGAACTATGCCCGGAGAAGATTATGAGCGAAGTGAACGAGCCACACAGTCATCCAGTCGTCACCGCCGCACCGCTGTCGCCGCATAAGAAAGCAAAGAGGAAGACGGATGTTAGGAGGCATTGCACATCATGCGAATAATTGGCTACATCTTTCTGATTGGTGGTTTTCTTTTCCTCGCGGGGGAAGCCGCTATGTCCGAACAGTTCGCATGTGCTGTGATCTTGAAGCAGTCTATAGCTTTGCCCAAGCAAGACACATTCACACGGAAGCAGATGGATGAAGAGAGAAACACGGCGGCTTTTGGCGTGAGCCGTTTGGTATCAGCCATGGCTATACCGGCGATTGTCATGCTGTGTGGTGGCATTCTATTGGATCGAGCACGTAGAGAATGAAAGTGTCGAACGCTAGCGCCTGACCATTCGCCCTAGCGAACCCGCGTTCCACTCCTCTGCTTGAAACATGATCTTCAGGAGTGGCGTGACCTTTCCGCTCTTCCCTTCTGACTTCTGACTACTGACTTCTGTCTTCCGTCCTGCCCCGCCCTACCTCGCGTGATATTCCTGCAAGCTGCAGACGGTGACGCCGTGTTTCTTGAGGGCGGCGATGCCTTGGACGGCGGCGACGGCGCTGGTGAGGGTGGTCATGATCGGCACGCGGCACTGGACGGCGGCGGTGCGGATGCGAATCTCGTCGGCGCGCGGGGCCTTGTCGCCTGAGGGGGTGTTGATGACGAGGGCGATCTCGCCGTTCTTGAGCATGTCGAGGACGTTGGGCCGGCCTTCGGTGAGCTTGAAGAGGGCGGTGACAGGGACGCCGGCGGCGGCGAGGGCCTTGGCCGTGCCTTCGGTGGCGAAGAGGTTGAAGCCGAGGTCGCCCAAGAGGCGCGCGGCGGGAAGAACGGCGTTCTTGTCGGAATCGCGGACGCTGATGAAGACGTTGCCGGAGGTGGGGAGGGGCGGCTGGGCGGCCATCTGTGACTTCGCGTAGGCGACGCCGAGGTCGGCGTCTATGCCCATCACCTCGCCGGTGCTCTTCATCTCCGGGCCGAGGATGATGTCCACGCCGAAGAAGCGGTTGAAGGGGAAGACGCTCTCCTTGACGGAGTAATACTTGGGCGTGATCTCCTTGGTGAACTTGAGTTCCTTCAGGGTCTTGCCGGTCATGACCTTGGAGGCAAGCTTGGCCAGGGGCGCGCCGATGGCTTTGCTGACAAACGGCACGGTGCGGGAAGCGCGGGGGTTGACCTCGAGGACATAAACGATGTTGTCCTTGACGGCATACTGCACGTTCATAAGGCCGATGACCTTCAGCTCGCGCGCCATGGCGTCGGTGTAGTCGCGGATGGTCTGGAGGACCTTCTTTGAAAGCGTGTGCGCCGGCAGGACCATGGCCGCGTCGCCGCTGTGGACGCCCGCAAACTCGATGTGCTCCAGAATGCCGCCGATGACGACATTGCCGCCGTTGGGCAGGCCGACGTCGGCGATGCAGTCCACGTCCACTTCGATGGCGTCGTCGAGGAATTTGTCCACAAGGACGGGCCGCCTGTGCGAGGCCTCGACGGCGAAGCGCATGTAGTGGCGGAGGTCCTCCTCGTTATAGACGATCTGCATGGCGCGTCCGCCAAGCACGAACGACGGGCGCACGAGCACGGGGTAGCCGAGTTTGGCAGCGGCGGCGACGGCCTCGTCTTCGTTGGTGGCGAGGCCGTTGGGCGGCTGCGGGATCTTCAGCTTGTCGAGCATCGCGGCAAAGAACTTCCGGTCCTCCGCGATCTCGATGTTCTGCGGCGAAGTGCCGATGATGTTGACGCCGTGCTTCTGCAAACCCAGCGCGAGGTTCAGCGGTGTCTGGCCGCCGAACTGCGCGATGGCGCCCCAGCATTGTTCGCGCTCGTAGATGTTCAGCACGTCCTCGAGCGTCAGCGGCTCGAAGTAGAGCTTGTCGCTGGTGTCGTAGTCGGTGGAGACGGTCTCCGGGTTGGAGTTGACCATGATCGTCTCGAAGCCGAGTTCCTTCAGCGCGAACGCCGCGTGGACGCAGCAATAATCGAACTCAATCCCCTGCCCTATCCGGTTCGGGCCGCCGCCGAGGATCATGACCTTGCGCTTGTCGTTCTGGCGCGTCTCGTCCTCGTCGCCGTAGGTCGAATAGTAGTAAGGCGTGTAAGCCTCGAACTCCGCCGCGCAGGTGTCCACGAGCCGATAGGTCGGCACGATGCCGGCTTTCTTGCGCGTCGCGCGCACCTCGTCCTCGGTGGAACCGGTGAGGTTCGCGAGCTGGCGGTCGGAGAAGCCCATCTGCTTGGCTGCGAGCAGCCGGCCATCCAGCGTCTTCGCCTTCGCCAGTTCCGCCTCGAAGTCCACGATCTCCTTCATGTGGTGCAGGAACCAGCGGTCAATCTTCGTCAGGTCGAAGATCTGATCAATGGTCATGCCCGCGCGCATTGCGTGACGCAGGAAGAAAATGCGGTCGGCGTTTGGCGTGACGAGTTTCTTCGTGATCGTCTCTACCGGCAGAATCTCGTCGTCCTGGATGAGCTGGCCGTCAATACGCACGGCCTTGCCGTCGCCGCCGAGGCCGAAGCGGCTGATCTCCAGCGAGCGAAGCGCCTTTTGTAGCGACTCCTTGAACGTGCGGCCGATGGCCATCGCCTCGCCGACGCTTTTCATCTGCGTCGTCAGCGTTGCGTCGGCTTTCGGGAACTTCTCAAACGTGAAGCGCGGAATCTTCACGACGACGTAATCAATCGTCGGCTCGAAGCTGGCCGGCGTGGATTTCGTGATGTCGTTGGGAATCTCATCGAGCGTGTAGCCGACGGCGAGCTTGGCGGCGATCTTCGCGATCGGGAAACCGGTGGCCTTCGACGCCAACGCCGAGCTGCGGCTGACGCGCGGGTTCATCTCGATGATCGTCATGCGACCGTTGTCGGGATTGACGGCGAACTGGATGTTCGAGCCGCCGGTCTCGACACCGATCTCGCGGATGCAAGCAAAGCTCGCGTCGCGCATCACCTGATATTCCTTGTCAGTGAGCGTCTGGATCGGCGCGACGGTGATGGAGTCGCCCGTGTGGACGCCCATCGGGTCGAAGTTCTCGATGGAGCAAATGACGACGCAGTTGTCCATGCGGTCGCGCATGACCTCCATCTCAAACTCTTTCCAGCCGACGAGGGATTCCTCGATCAGCACTTCCGAGATGGGCGACAGCTCGATGCCGCGCGCCGCCATCGCGTCGAATTCCTCGCGATTGTAGGCGATGCCACCGCCCGTGCCGCCGAGCGTGTAAGCCGGCCGGATGATGAGCGGCAAACGGCCGATGTCACGCGCCACGGCGCGCGCTTCGTCGAGATTGTGCGCGATGCCACTGATCGGCACGTCGAGGCCGATGCGCTGCATCGCCTTCTTGAACAGGTCGCGATCCTCGCCCTTGGCGATGGCCTCGGCCTTCGCGCCGATCATCTCGACGCCGTATTTGTCGAGGACGCCACGCTTCCAGAGTTCCATCGAAACGTTCAACCCCGTCTGCCCACCGAGCGGCGGCAGGGGGGCAGCGGGCCGCGCGCGCTCGATGATCTTCTCGATGGCCTCGGGCGTGATCGGCTCGATATAGGTGCGGTTGGCAAACTCCGGGTCGGTCATGATGGTGGCCGGGTTCGAGTTCACCAGCACGACCTCAAAGCCCTCCTCGCGGAGCGCTTTGCACGCCTGGGTGCCGCTGTAGTCAAATTCGCACGCCTGCCCGATGACGATGGGGCCGGAGCCGATGATCAGAATCTTATGGATGTCAGTGCGCTTGGGCATAACGAAATTTTGCCGGTGGACTATGCGGAAACCCCCGCCGCGCGGCAACAGAAAACCGATGCTGAATGCGCCAGCCCACTAGTGATCGGCTGCAACCTCCCCCCACTGAGAGTTGAAGCAAGATATGGAACGACGAGGTTGAACACTGCCGCCACCTCAAACTGCTCAAAACACCGGCACAAAATCGCCCCGCTCGTCGAACACCAGCGGCGCAGGCTCGGTCTTCTTTTGCAGGTCGGAACGTCGGCCCAGTTCTTCAAGGTAGGCTTCGGACGCCAGCACCGTCTCGCAACTCAGGGTATTCTTGATCCAGAGTGCCTTCACTTTGCGCGTATCGGGCAGGCCGCTCGTGGACAACGCCACCTCCAGCGCCTCGCGGTCAGTCGGGAAATGCATCGGCATCCGCGCGTTCACCGGCGTCAACGCGGTGATCGTGTTCACCCACGTCGCCTTCGTGTCCACAGCCTTGTAGAGCCGCTCATGGATGAAATCCGCCATGCCGATGCCGGCGGCGTTGCCGTAGCTGTCGGGATGCAACGAGCGGACGTAGAGCCGGCGCGCGGCGTTCGGAGCGGGCTTGAGGAAACTGCCGTCTATCTCGCGGCGGATGACGTTGGTGTCCATGCCGGTGCCGCTGAAGTTCTTGCCCATTTCGTCCACGATCAGCAAATCCACCTCGTCGAACGGCAGCCGCGGCAACAGGGCGCGCGCAACTTTCAGCAGTTCGACCTCCTCTTTCTCCATCGTCGCCGTCGGCACTGCCACGATGCGCGAGGTCTTGTGAAACTGGTTCTCGATGATGCCAACGCCGAACGCGATCTTGCTGAGCTTGAGCACCTCGCGCGCGACCGCCACCAACGCCTTCGCGTGGCTCATCCGCGCGCTGGCCTGATGGAACTGGTGCGCGCCCTTCTGTTTGCCGAGGCCGATCGTAGCCATCTTCATCAGCCCGCTCTCAATCGGTCCGTGGAAATCCGTGTGCGGCTTGATGCGGTTCACCAGCACGATGGCGTCTACGCCGCGGGCGTTCTTGTCCTGATAAACAATGAACCCAAGCTCCGGGTCGCGACCGAGTTCCACCACCTCCATGCTGCTCTTGATCGGCACGCCCATCGTCGCTTCGGTGATGCCGTAGTGCGCGAGCACGTCGAGCTGG
>JAPLTX010000047.1 GCA_026397915.1 Verrucomicrobiota bacterium | reverse complement strand
CCAAGATCGACTTGCCCCCATCGGCCTCTCGCAAGATCCGAATCTTGTCTTCCGTCGTATACCGCTTGCCTTTCATCTGGGTCCTTTCTCTAGGCCCAGACTAACACATCACCTGGCTCGAAAAAGCGAAGTCACGCCAGCAGCGCTGGATTGGCCTGCAATAGACTTCATGGCCAAATCGAAAAAGTGTTGGTCCTCATTCATCGAGTTCATCGCGCAAACGCCTCCAGTTCTTTCATCAATCCTGGATGCCGCATTCCCCACTGTCGAATCGCCTCCAGACCGCGCTTCAGTTTGACTCCAACGGTTCCAATAGGGATGCCCCGTTTCTGGCTGATTCCATCGTAGGTCAACTTTGAGATGAAGAAATCGTTCAGAACATCCCGGATCTCAGGCTTCAAGTCCTGCTGCGACTCGGTCAACAGCTTCGCCAAGTCTTTCTCGTGCAATTCGTCCAATGGTGATCCAGGAGAACTTGGAAGCGACCGATTGACATCTTTGCTTTCCATCGCATCCAAGGAACCGATCTTCCCGCCGCCATGTATAACGGCAAACTCCTTGCGAAGCCGGCTAACGGCCAGATTGCGGGCAATGCTAGCCGTCAGAGGCTTGAGTTCATCGACCGACTTCAAAGCTGAAACCTTTTCCACCAGTGCTTCCAAGGTTTGAATTGCCACATCCTCAACGACTTCAGGGTAGTAGCGGCTAATCTTCAGCTTAACGACCGCGTAAGCCGTGGGCCAAAGCCAATCGAAAGCGTCATCCCAAACGTGTGGATCTCCCTGCTGGAGAGCATCGAGTTCGGCACAGTGCCGAACATTTGTTGTTGGAGATTGACGAGCCGGAACCGGATAATTTGGTTCCTCAGCTCATGAGTAAGTTGGAAGTGGCGTCCCGCCTGAGTATCAGCCCACGGAAGATCGAAGCACTTGCTTCATCAGGACGTTTGCCCGTGGTGCGCATCGATAGCTGTGTCAGGTTCCGCGAGGAAGACGTGTTGCGTCTCTTCAAGGATCAGGAAACCACGCTGACTGTCATTCCCCTTCATGGGAATGGTTGACTACCAAGAGAGGAGCCGGCGAACCTTGTCCAAGTGGGAGGTTGGCCGGCTCCCAATTTCTTGATCACAGTGGGCCAGGTGTTGGCCCTGTAGACCGGCTGTTCCAAACAACGACGATTGACGTCTAGGCGGTGTCCTCAAATCGAAAGCTAAACAAATGATCACGCCGAGGCTTTGAGTTTGCTCATCGGCACGACGTTGGCCGCTTGTTTTGGTTCAATCGAGAACCATGCAACAGCATCTTGAGGCACGACCAGCTCTCTGTAATGGCGAAAAATCATTGCGGGACTGTTGCCCATCTCCAAGGCAACCTTGGCAGCGTCTTGGCACTGTGCAAGACGGTAGCTGGCGTAGGAATGCCGCAGACCGTTGTTTGGCCATCGAATGCCAAGTTCTTTCGCCAACACTGATAGCGTCCGCCCCACTCGAGTCCACGGACGGATTCTTCCTATTCTCCCGTTGTGTGGAGCAAGCCATAAGGCCAGGTTGGGCTGAATTGGCACCAACCGACGTTGAGCGGTCTTGGCTTTCTTCGCTGTCACCTCAACAAACCCTTGGGCAAAACGGACATCTTTCCATTCAAGACGAAGCAGTTCGGCATGGCGAAGACCGGTGAAGGCACCGATAGCAAGGAATGGAACCAATTCTGGATTGGCTCTTCCGAGCAATTTCGCCAGTTCTTCTGGTTGGAAGATCTCGATTTCTGAATCAACGGCCTTTGCGCGTGACAGCGAATCAGCTTCCGTAGAACGATCACGCGGTAAATATTCACATTGTTTGGCGAAACGCCACAAAGTCACAATAACGGTGCGAAAATTGTTCCGTGTCCGAGGTGAAACACGCAACGAACGCAGCCATTCTTCGATCTGCTGTCTAGTTACCTGGAAAAGAGGTCCAGACAATTCAGAGGTGATACGCCGCAACCGGTTTCTCAAGTCCCTTATGTATTCCTGACTGGCACCATCACGACGTTTGGCTTCGAGCATCTCCTCAGCGACCTCTGCAACCGTCTTCTGAGGCAGACCAACCAAATTATGGCGGCAGTAGAACTCCACAGCTTCGTTGATGGACGCACCACAGAGTTTGTTTCTGGCTGAAACGTATTCGTGTATTGCTGAACTGAGTGGAAGACCAAAGGGCGCGAGAGCGTTCACCGAGTAGAGGTAACCGTCGAGATCTTTCCCAGAGAGAGTTTTTGCGGCTGCCTTCTGGTTGTGAACAGCCCCGGCTATTTCAGCGGCTCTAGCTTGTGCCATCTCTCTGGTGCGAAAGGCCTCTGTCCGCCTTTTTCCCGCAATGGAGTAGGTCACAAACCACCGACCATCTCGACCTGCATAGCATTTTACACTGACGCCACCAACAGTGACCCGGAAGGATTGGGCGTCAGCTTTGAGCTTGTTGAACTGGGTTCTGGCCATAATTGATGGCCGTAATCTGCTACAAACTGCTACAGATTTCAACAAGATACCACTTTCCCTAGGGAAAAGTGGTCGGGGCGGCGGGATTTGAACCCGCGACCTCTTGGTCCCGAACCAAGCGCGCTAGCCAAGCTGCGCTACGCCCCGGCCGAACTGCGCGGCGCACGGTCTTACAAACCCGCTCGCCAACGCAAAGGAGCCGTGTTGGTAACACAAACCTCCGACACTGTCCACGCAAACTTCGCCGTCCACGCGATTTTTTAATCGCGCCATCCAAACGCCCCGCGCAACGGCACAAACACGCAGCCGCCCAGATCCTCCTCGCGATACGTTTCTTCCGCAATGCGCTCGATGCGCAGAAGATTCTGATGGTGCCGCTGCCCGACTGGCGCGAGCAACCGCCCGCCGATGGCGAGTTGACGGCGAACCTCCTGTGGAACCTCCGGCGCGGCCGCCGTGTAGAGAATGGCGTCGAAAGGTGCTTGATCCGGCCAGCCCACGCTGCCGTCGCCGCAACGCAACGTAACATTCTCCAAACCAAGCCGCGTCAGCCGCTCCCGGGCCGCGTTCAGCAATTCAGGAATCCGTTCGACGCTGAACACTCGCGCAACCAGTTGCGCCAACAGCGCCGCCTGATATCCGGAGCCGGTGCCGATCTCCAGCACGCGGTCCCCGGCTCGCAATCGCGCGGACTCCAGCATCCATGCCACCATGTAGGGCTGCGAAATTGTCTGGTCGCAACCGATCTCCACCGGATGATCCCCGTAAGTTTCCGACAGGCTGACGCCAGGACAGAACAAGTGCCGTGGCACCTTGGTGAACGCCGCCAGCACTCGCTCGTCACGGATGTTCCGGGCGCGCAGTTGCTCAACCACCATCTTCGCGAGCCAGTAATCCGCCGAGTCGCGTCGTTGCTCGTGCCGATAGCCGTCAGTGTCCATGACAATAATGCAGCAACAGCCGGATCATCCGAACCATGTCCTTCATAGGCCGGATGTGACTATGCTCGTCGGCGTAGATCGTCGCCACGGGCACGCTGGCGATGCAATGACCAGCCCGCGCGGTAAGGATCAGCATCTCGCTGTCCACTTCATAGCGATCCGCCGTCAACTTCAACACATCGAGCAGGCTGCGGTGGAGCAATCGAAAGCCGCATTGGCTGTCCGCCAGCGGCTGCCGGCACAAGCGGCTCAATATCCACGAACTGAGCCGGTTTCCCACGCGGTGCGTGAACGGCATATTGCCCGTCTGCGTCATCCTATTGCCCACAACGAACTTCGCTCCGCTGTCGCGTCCGGCAAGCAACCGTGGAATGTCGTCCGGGTCGTGCTGCCCGTCTGCGTCCAAAAGGATGATCCAATCGCAGTCCAGTTTTCCACACTGCGCCAGCCCGGTCTTCAACGCCGCGCCTTTGCCGCGGTTGACCGCGTGCCGGATGACCTCCGCGCCGGCTTTGCACGCCTCATCGCCGCTGCCATCCGTGGAACCATCATCCACTACCAACACGCGCCCTACCCGCGCCAACGTCCGCCGGACCACCTTGCCGACATGGCCCGCCGCGTTATAAACCGGGATCAATGCAATAAGGTTATCGTGCGGAGAATTCATCTCGCAAATCACGAAACTCGTCTCACCCATGTTCCGCGTAAACTTGTGCCAATAACCAATCCCGCTCGATGTCCCAAGGACTGTGAAACAGATGCCACTGCTCGACGTGGTCACCAATCGCGCGTTCGAGTCCCTCGGCGATCCGCCGGCTCAACGTCTCCACCGTATCCTTCGTCTTGTCTGTGAAAATCGGGTCGTAGAAAAACAGTTTGTATCGGTCGTCCGGCAGGCGCACGCAGAAACCCAGCACAAGGGTCGCGCCTGTGCCAAGCGCCAACCGCGCCGGCCCCGTCGGCAGCCGTGCCGGAGCGCCGAAGAACATCGTCGCATCACGGTTGCGAGTAAAGTCGCGGTCGCCCAGCAACGCGATCAGCTCGTTGCGCTGCAGCGCGCGCACGCATTCGCGAGTGGCGCGGCCCGCGGCAATCACCTGCATCCCGCGCTCCCTGCGCTGCCGTTGAAACAGGTCGTCCATGCGCGGATCGGCCATCGGCAACGCCACGACGTTGAACTTGTAGCCGTGCCGCACGATGGCCGCGCCGCCGTTCTCGACACTGCCCAGATGCGCCCCTACTGCAATCGTCCCCTTCCCTGCTGCTCTCGCGCGGGCGAGCGCTTCGATGTTCTCGACGTCCACGAGGCTTGCAAGCGCGTCTGCCCGATCCGCTGAGCCGAAGTAGAAATAGTCCGCGACGGTTTTTGCAAAGCTGATGTAGATGTTTCGCGCCCGGTCCAACGCCGCCGCCGCATCCAGCGGCTGGCCGCGAAACGCAGCGACCCGCTGCAAGTTTGCAGCGACCTCGGAGGCCTCTTCCTGCTTGAGCGCGAAATACGCCCGTGCCAGCCAGCTCGCAACGGCAAGCGCCGATGCGCGCGGCACGATCCGCGTTGCTGCTGCTGCTGCGCGGAACAGCCAGTATTTCATTGCGTCAGCCGCAGCACGGCCTGCGCGATGTCGCGCGCGGAATCCGGATGGCGCAACGGCTCACAACCGGCGCGCATGGCCGCGAGTTTGTCGGGCCGCGCCAACAGTTGTTCGATCAGCGGCGGCAGGTCGTAAATGGTTTCCGCCTGGACCGCGACGCGGGACTTGAGCAGAAACTCGGTGTTGCGCATCTCCTGGCCGGGGATGGGGTTGATGATGATCATCGGCAAGCGCTTGACGAGCGCCTCGGAGGTCGTCATGCCGCCCGGCTGGGTGACGGCCAGATCGGCGACGCTCATCAGCTCATGCACGTTTTTCACGAAGCCGTAGATGTGCGTCGGATGAATCAGCCGGGGCCGCAGTTCCTCCAACCGCTCGCGCACCTTCTCGTGCATCCCCGCAAGAATCATGATTTCGATCGGACGCCGGATCTTGTTCAACCGCTTCAGGATCGTGCGGAACGGGCCAAGTCCCTGGCTGCCGCCCATGATCAGCAACTTCGTCGTGTCGCGGCGCAAACCGAGCTTGGCGCAGAGCGCGGCGCGGTTGGGTTCTTCCTTATAGACCGGATCCACCGGGATGCCAGTGACCAAAACCTTTTCCGGCGACACGCCGCCGGTGATCAGCGCCTTGCGCGTTGCCTCGGTTGGCACGCAGTAAAGGTTGATCTGACCGTGCGCCCAGTAACGGTGCGCCACGTAATCGGTAATCACGCCCACGAGCGGCAGGGTCGCACCGGTGCGCATCTTGTAGTCAGCCATCACGCCACACGAGAACGCCTGCGTGCAAACAATGGCGTCGGGACGAAACTCCTTCAGCAACGATTCCAGCCGCGAGGCGCTCTTGCGGTTGAGCCGGTCGTGAATGCCGCTGGTGCGCGCCTTGAAGCGCGGGTTGTCATACATCCACTCCCACAAACCCGGCGCGGTCTTGAGCACGCCGAGATAGGTCTTCAACACAATCTTCGCCAGCAGCGGGCTGGCGTATTTGAAGGAATCGTATTCCGCGCTCACCAACCCCGGATCCAACGCCTGCATCCCCTGCTTCACAGCCAGTGCCGCGCCGTGGTGGCCGGAACCTTCGGTCAGATAGAAGAATAGAATTCGTTTCGACATCAGTTGCTTCTCGGTTTCGTTGGATTCCTGCCAGCTTGAGCCTCAGCCCACGGACAACATCTGCCCGATGCGTTTGATCGCCTGCTTCAGGCGTTCTTCGCCCTGAACCATCGCGAAGCGCACGTAGCCTTCGCCGTATTCACCGAAGCCGGTGCCGGGCGCGCACGCCACACCGGCCTCTTCGATCATCAACTGCGAAAACTCCAGTGAAGACAGCCCGCTGTATTTCATCGGGATGTGCGCCCAAATGTAGAATGTCGCTCCCGGCATCGGTGTCTCCCATCCGATCGAGTTCATGCCCTCGACGAACAGCTTCATGCGCTTGTGATACGTCTCCGCCGCGTGCTTCACGGAATCCTGCGGGCCGTTGAGCGCCTCGATGCCCGCGAGTTGCACTGCGCGGAAGATGCCAAAATCAATGTAGCTCTTCGTCTTGTTGAGCGTCTTGAGGATGCTCGCGTTGCCGACCGCAAACGCCAGCCGCCAGCCGGCCATCGAGTAGCTCTTCGAGAAGCTGTGAAACTCAATGGCCACGTCCTTCGCGCCCTTGGCGTTGAACACGCTCGGCGCCTTGTGGCCGTCATAGACAAAATCGCTGTAGGCGAAGTCGTGCGCCAGGATGATGTGATGCCGCTTGCACCAGTCCACCATCTCCTGCATGAAGCCGATGTCGCACGTCGCCGCTGTCGGGTTGTGCGGATAGGACAGGATCATCAGCTTCGACTGCCGGATCACGTGCGGGTCGAGCTTGTCCACCACCGGCAGGAACTTGTTCTCCGCCAGCAGCGGCAACTGATACAGAATGCCACCGGCCATGATCACGCCGTTGAAGTGAATCGGATACGTCGGCGACGGCACCAGCGCGATGTCGTCGTTGTTCAGGAAGCCAAGCGACAAATGCGCCAAGCCCTCCTTCGAACCGATCAACGGCAGCACCTCGGTATTGGGACACAGCTCCACGTTGAACTTCCGGTGATACCAGTCCGCGATGGCCTTGCGCAGGTTGCGCTCGACCTCACCGTCCGCGCGCGAGTAGCCGTGCATGTCGGCGCGTTTGACGCCTTCAGCAAGCGCCGCCACCACGTTCGGCGGCGGCGGCAGGTCCGGACTGCCCATGCTCAGGTCAATCACGTCCTTGCCGGCGGCCGTCTGCTGCTTGATCAACTGGTCAATGACCGCAAACAGGTAAGGCGGCAACCGCTTCAGCCGGTTGGCCTCCTGCATGAAATTCGCATCAAACTCTGTCGCTCTCTTCATAGTTCGCTTCCTGTTTTCCGCTTGAACTCGTCCGCGTGATAACTCGACCGCACCAGCGGCGCGCTCGCCACGTGAACAAATCCCATCTCCAGCGCGGCCCGGCGCAACGCCACGAACACTTCCGGCCGCACAAACTCCACCACCGGCAAATTCGCCGGCGTCGGCTGCAGGTATTGCCCGAACTCGCAACCTGCCGCGCGCAAATCGCGCATCGTCTCCAACACCTCGGTCTCCGTCTCACCGTGTCCGACCATCAAGCCGGACTTCACATACATCCGCCGGCCGTCGCCTGCAAAATCCGGCGGTCGCAGACCGCCGCTACAGCCGGAAGTCGCCGTTTCTGTAGCGGCGGTCTCTGACCGCCGGTCGTTCTCCATCCACTCCGACGCCATCTTCAGCACCGCCAGCGTCCGCTCGTAGGTCGCCCGGTGCCGCACCTTCGCCGTCAGCCGCCGCACCGTCTCGATGTTGTGATTAAACACATCCGGCCGCGCTGCCAGCACCGTCTGCACCGGCTCAGGCTGGCCGCCGAAATCCGGCGTCAACACCTCCACCGCCAAATCCTCGCCGCACAACGTCCGCAGTTCACGGATCGTCCGCGCGAAATGTTCCGCGCCGCCGTCGTCCAGATCGTCACGCGCCACGCTCGTCACCACCACATGCTTCAGCGCCATCCGCTTTGCGGCCTCCGCCACGCGCTTCGGCTCGTCCGGGTCCAGCGGCAGCGGCTTTGCCGTCGTCACCGCGCAAAACCCGCACGCCCGCGTGCAACGGTTCCCGGCGATCATGAACGTCGCCGTGCCGCGCGACCAGCATTCCCAGCGGTTCGGGCAGCGCGCGCTCTCGCAGACCGTGTGCAACCGCAAGGTTCCAAGCCTGCTGCCCGTCTGGGCAAACCGCCGATCCGTCGGCAGGCTCAGCCGCAGCCATTGCGGCAGCCGCGTCCGCCGATTCACCGCCGTTGTTGTGCTCGTAGCCGTCATTTGCAAAGAACCGAGCCTAGCGGGCGGTGGAAAATCACGTCAACGTTTTTCCTCGGCGCGCACTATAGACGACCCCCGCCCCGCCGTCACGCGGCAAAACAGCGAAGCGAGTTAAGAGTTAAAAGTTAAGAGTGAAGAGTTGATGGCGCAGTCCGAAACTCTTAACTCTAAATTCTTAACTCTCCACTGCCTTACGCCTCGCATCCCTTCGGCGCATGCGTGAGCGGTTTCGTTGACGCCGGGTCCGCCGCGGGGTCGGCGAAGAGCCGCACCGCCCAATACACACACCACGCGCGCACCGACCACATGCCATCCTCACGGCATATCCGCTGGAGAATGCGGTCTGCGGTCTCCCGGTGCGTGTCGTGATCCAGATGCTTCTCCCGCATGAGCTGATAGAGCGCGTCATGCACCAGCGAGCCGCGCATGAACGTCAGCGTATCAATCGTCGGCCCGGACGGCCCATCCCAGGCATACCCGTCCCGGATCGTCAGCTTCCCGTCCGTATCCAGCCGCAGGAACCTCGTCTCGATGGCCTTCGCCGGCTTGATGAAAATCTCCACCGTGTAGCTTTCCTTCAGTTGGTATTTGTAACCGCCCCGGTAAGCAATGCACTTCATGTTCGTTTCCTTTCGCGATGGTGGCGTGCCGGCCGCTGCATGTTCAATCGAGATGGTTCCACTCCAAATACGGCTTCGAGATTTTGGTGATAACGTCCGTCGGTCGCTCATGGTCAAGCATGTCCGTTCTCTGATTCGGATCGGTAAGCGAGAACTCCACATCTACCTTAATGAAATAACAACGCCGATTAACGTAGGTGCGGGCTTCGGGACTAGAAAGGCCGCCCTCCGTGGTGAAAACCTTCAGGAGGTCGGCGCGCGTCATCCCCGGCTTGATCGTGCGGCACTCTCTGAGGATGACATCAATCTGCTTGCTGAGCTTCGCGTCATACAGTGTCGGATCATCCTCCGGCGGAAGCGGGATTCTGAGGGTCTTCACCGGTTCAATCACTCGGTTTGCTGGCCCGACACATGCTTGCATCGTCGTAGCCGTGACCGGTTTCACAGCACCGGAATAGTCATACTTGACCGTCACACGCCAATCCTGTGAAACCCAATACACCGCAGCATTCCACGAGTCCGTCATAGTGATGGAACCGTAAGAGACCGTCGAACCTCGTGGATGTTGCAACTTCGGCAAAATCTTCTCCACCTCCGCGCGGGTCATGCCCACCTTCACCGTCGCGGCTCGGGCTGGCCAATCTATCTTCTCATCCGATGAACGTTTGATTTTCTGGACCTTCACCGGTTCCCGCAATCTGTTCCACGGGCCATGCAAATCTTCCAGTTTCGACAGTGTCAATTGCGGCTCAAATGCCGCGCCTTGGGTTGGTAGGCGGCCCGCTGAATTGGTGGACGATTCTCTACTGGCGTAGTCATAGCTGACGGCTGCAAGCCAGCCATCCGCGACGAAGTAACTCTCGCTCCTCGAAAACCTGCCGCCAACGACCTGGACTTCGCCCACCCAAGCTGAAAGGTAGCTAGACTTCGGCAGTGTCCATCTCGGCAAAATCTTCTCCACCTCCGCGCGGGTCATGCCCACCTTCACCGTCGCGGCTCGGGCCGGCCAATCTATCGGCGCTTCCTTCTCCGCCGCTCTCGCCACCCCGCCCGCCGCGAGCATTCCCGCCACTGCGGCCGTCACAATAAATTGGTTCGATGGTTTGTGCCCGGCTGAATCCCGCGTGGATGATTGCGTCGTGCTTCCGAGCGGACGGAACCTATATGCGGGTGTCAGCAACCAATTGGCAGAGAAGTAGAACGGTGCTTTGTTCTCGTCGAGTGGGAAGGAGGTGAATGGAACTATTACTGGCCCCGAGGGAATAGTTAGTTTGGAGAAATCTGAAGGGAAATAGGCGTCACCATTAACTGTCAGCGACCGCAAAGGTGCATTAAATGGTGCATGGATCGTTGCTGGTGCTGATACCCGAGCGTTCAACCCATCCGGCCCATCGGGGTCTTGCCAATAAAAAACCCACACTTCGCAATCGTTCGAAACTGGATGGATTCTGAGGTAGCCTGCACTAACGCCAAAACAGTTCGACAATTGCCGATTTGGGGGTGGCAAAATCTTCTCCACCTCGGCGCGGGTCATGCCGACCTTCACGGTCGCGGCTCGGGCCGGCCAATCTATCGGCGCTTCCTTCTCCGCCGCTCTCGCCGCCCCGCCCGCCGCCAGCAGGATCACGATAGCGATTATCGCCGGCCGTAACATGCTTGGGTTAATCGTATTCATTTGCGGAGTATCGTGCGCAGTTCTGCAATCTGCCTCTGGTAATGCGCCTTCTCCGCACTGGAGAGGTTAGCCTCCAACTGGTCAAGCTCGGCAAGCGATGGAAGATGAGTCTGTCGGTAAGCCGGCAAGCGGAAGAACAGGCTCAACAATTGTCCCCTCAAGTCGTTGCTGAATTGTCCGCCGTGCGTATCCGTTATTGGGGGCAGCGACGTGAGCATCCGTATCACTTCTCTGCGAACGTCTGGTTCGTCGCTTTCGAGCAAGTATTTGGTTGCGGAATACCGAATCCGTGGATGATCAGCAGCCAGTTGTTTGATCGCAAAAGCTCTAATCTCCTGTTCCTTGAGTCCATGAACCGTTTCATAAATGACATCGCCAAAACAGTTGTTCTTCCCCGGCTGTCCCCGAAACGAAAGGGCGAGTTCAAGTTGGGCAAGTCCGTAAGGTGGATCGTGTTTGATAAGATAGCGCAGCAAGTCCGCCTGAATCGTGCACGCCCAGCCGCCGTTGGCGGAAACATAGAATCGCTTGACCTGGTCGAGCAACACCGGCGAGCCATAACGCCCGATCACAAAACTCATCTTGAAAAGATCGCACGACTGCTCCCGATTCAGGCAGCCGCGAAACGCGGCATCGAGTTCCGGCAGGGGTTCCTCGGGGAGTGAGGCCAGTCCTTTGAGGTCAAGCCGTGGGCGGCCGCTGCGAATGTCTTTCAGCAGAAGTTCGCGCGCGGAAGTTGAACCCAGTTCGGAGAGACGCCCCATGATGGCATTCGCCATCGCGTCGCCTTTGCCCCGCCCGGGTTTGGCGCGCAGGCCCACCACGGGACCGCCCATTAACCGCGGTGAACCTCCAGCGTCGGGATCGGTTTTGTCAGGCAGGCGCAGCATCGCTTCAAGCACGGGCCGGAACTCCTTGCATCGGGCGCGCGGCCAGAGTTCATCGCTCAGCACCGCACGTTGTTCGTATTCCTGAAGTCCTCTGAACGCCTTTGCCAAGGCAATCCGATCGCTCATCGGAGCGCCATCACCCTGATCGAGATGATACTGAAGCGCCACGCGAAGCTCTTGCGCCCGGGACTGCATGGGCATGCCCGGCCGAAACTCCGCTGCCGGTTCCTCGACTTTTACCGGACTGATGACTCGATTCTCCAAGCTGTCTCTGCCGCCAGTGGCGTCGTAATAAATGGTCAATGACCACGCAGACTTCTTGCCGCCAGCGTCCGTCCATGAATCTGAGAATTCATAAACCTCGCGATTCTCAAAACCCTCGAACAGACCCGACATACCGCAACCGTTCCACGCCGGTATGTTCCGCTCAGCCTGGACGCGCGTCATGCCTGCCTTGATTGACGCCGCTTTCGCCATCCAAAACTTTTTATCCTCCGCAGAGTGCATGATCTTGTTGATTTTGATTGGCACAATCAGCCTCTGGTCATTGTCCCAACCGACCATCCCCTTTCCCTTGGAGACATCGTATGTGGCTATCACCCGCCAGTCTGCCGCCACCAAATGCTGTTCGGTCATGGTGTATCCATTGCCGAACCCGCTTGACCAAGGGATCGGCCCCTTGGAGAGCGATGGCGGATACCATGTCGGGAGAATCTTCTCCACCTCCGCGCGGGTCATGCCCACCTTCACCATTGCCGCGCGAGCAGGCCAATCAATCTCGGCTTTCTGATTCGCGTCCTGCCGCTTCCCACATCCCGCCGCGAGCAGCACCACCACAGCGGCCATCACCATGAATCGGTTCATACGACACCTTTCGGTTTTTGTAGGCCCGGTGCCCACACCGGGCGGATGAGGGATGTTCGCCGCGTGAGGGCACGCAGCCTACATCATTCACTCTGCGAGGATTTTGCGCCGCGTGGGCGCGGGGCGCAAGGGGGAAAGCACGGATGAGAGAAGCTCTCAGCGGTCAGCTTTCACCTCTCAGCCGGACCAAGGTGGAACTTTTCCGCGCGATGGCGGGGCGGGAGCCATCAGGAAACTCCCGAAGCGGAATCAGGGTTAGCCCCAATTGACGGCACGGACGGCCATCGTGGAGACTCCCCGCCACTGTGGGCGCCGCACGGGAACGGAACGGCGACGAAAGGAGTTGCATGACGCAAGAAAACGACGGGATGAAAGACACGGCCTGCGTTCGAGGCGGACGCTTCAAAGGCAATCTTCGATTCTTGAGAGAACTCAGGCATCTCACCGTGAAGGAGGCCGCCGGCAAGCTCGGTGTTGCGCAGTCGGCATGGTCGCAGTGGGAAAACGGCAGACGCTTTCCCGACGACGAATGGCTGGACCTGATCGCCATGACGCTGGGCCTGCCGACCTGCTGCTTGTTCTCCAGCAACCTCGATCAGTGCCAGCGATGCCGCGCAACCCCCGGGAACTCCCACCCCGGGACGATTCACAGATTGTGAATTCTGGGGGCTTGCCCGGCGCGGCGACCGGGGCGACTCTGCGCGCCAGCAAGCAAGAATGCTGGAGCCAGAGAGCACCGATGAGAACCGAAGCCAAACCGCCGCAGCCCGCAGGGAACTCCCCCGCCGCTTCCCAGCTCGGTCTCGACCGCTCCGCCGCGACGGCTGTTTCCCACGTTGCGATGGCCGCCCGCCAGGAGCCTTTTCCGGCCGGGCATGCCCTCGACTTCCCGCCCCAATGGATTCGCCCCTTGCGGCAGGGGGCGCTTCACCTACCGCTGGGGGAGCTTCACCTACCGCTGGAGGTGCACCTCCTGCCGCAGGAGGAGCGTCACCTGGCGTGCGGGGTGGCCGCCCCGCGCCGTGGGTGGTGCGCCTCTTGGCACAGGAGCAGCTTCACCAGCCGCAGGAGGTGCTTCACCTCCCGCAAGGGGCGCGCCTCCTGTCACAGGGGGCGCTTCACCTGCCGTTGGAGGCGCGCCTCCTGCCCCGCGGGATGCGCCTCCTACGGGAGAAAAATCGCCTCCTGCGGCGCGAGATTCGCCTCCTGTCGCGCGAGAAATGCCTTTCTTTGCAAGAAACGGGCTTGGGGCGACCCGGCCTACCAGTTGCAGCCGGGCGATCCCGGCTACACCCCGCCTTTTCAGCCAGTCATCAACCCCAAAAAAAGGAGCAAGAAAATGAAGCACAATAGTTGGTATCCACCCCGGGCCGCTGACCAAGTCACCTGCCTGGAAAACTTCCGCAACAAGCTACCCGGCTACGGTGAGACGGTCGGATTGACCCCCGCACAGATCTCCGCCGGCGTGGCGGATTGCCGGTGGATGATCTATGTCATCCAGTCCTGGCTGCCCGCCGCCCGCGCGTGGGCGCTCGCCTGCACGGACGCCGCCGATGACGCGCAGACCGGCGACGGCGCTACGCTGATGGAGCTGCCGGTCTTCACCGCGCCCACGCTCCCCACCGGCGTCGTGGCCGTGAACACCGGCGCGCTCAACCGCTTCTTCGCCTTGGTGCAGATCATCAAGGACAACAGCGGCTACACCGAGGCCATCGGCACCGACCTCGGCATCGTCGGCGGCGAACAGGGCGCGCCCGACTTGACCACGCTCAAGCCCGAGTTCAAACTCAGCCTCACCACCAACGGCGTCCGCATCGCTTGGGGCTGGGGCGGTTACGCGGCGTTCCTGGACATGATCGAACTCCAGGTGGACCGCAACGACAGCAAGGGCTGGGTGTTCCTGGCCACCGATACCACCCCTGGCTACACGGACACCACCCCGCTGCCGTCCACGCTCACGAAGTGGAAATACCGCGGCATCTTCCACCTCGACGACCAGCAGGTCGGCCTCTGGAGCAACGAGATGTCCATCACCGTCGGCGGCTGACCGCCGCGACCTAGCTATCAGCCATCAGCTATCAGCCGTCAGCCAAAACCTGATCGTTGATAGCTGAGGCTGAAAACTGAAAGCTTCCGCAAGGCTCGCGTGTTTAGCGGGCCTTCCATCCCCCATCTTCCAACTTCCATCTGCCATCTCCCATCTTGTTATGTCCTTCGACCCGTCATTTCCACCCGACAACTCTGAGCTTCGCTCCGGCGAGTTTCGGAACCAATTCAACGGCCTCGACGACAAAATCACCGCCATCCCCGCAGGTCCGCCCGGACCCCAAGGTTTGCCGGGAGAAAAAGGCGATACTGGCAACACCGGATTGCAAGGCCCTCCGGGCGAAGTCTCCCTGACACAACTCAGCGACGCCATCAACGGCACGCCGCGCAACGTGGACGGCGTCGGCACGCTCGACATCGCCATCAGCGACCCGCCCACCCAAGGCGAAGTGCAGTTGGTCCTCGACAAGCTCAACGACATCATCCGCGGCCTGAAGCGGAACATCTGAGGTTATAGCGTCGGCCGTCTCGCCCGAATGTCTTGTAGAGTCGGCCGTCCCAGCCGACGAGCCGTGTCTGATACAAAAACAGGATTCAAACCGCCACGGCTGCTCGGCCGAGACGGCCGACCCTACAACACGCCGATGCTGTAGGCCGGGTCCCCGACCCGGCGGAATCATCACGCCCCATCGCCACGTCGGGGACGTGGCCTACAACCCGGTTCCGCACCGTTTTTAGGTGGAGCGGGCGCTCCGCGCGCGCTAGACTCCGACCGCACTGCGGAGGACGTTATGAAAAGAATCGTGGTTTGCCTGTTGCTGTTGTTCGCGGCCGATTCGGGGTTCGGGCGGAACTTTCGCGTCTGGACCCAACGTGAGATGTATCAGCAGGCGGATTTGATAGTCGTTGCCAGGCCGATCTCAACACAAGCAACAGCAGAGCGGGGCGTGATGCCGCACCTCAACAATTTCAATCTCGTGGACTTGTCCACGGAGTTGCAAGTTGAAACCGTTTTGAAGGGCGACAAGACGTTGAAACAATTCGTCCTTCACCATTATGGTTTGGCCACCAAATACGAGCCAGGCAACGCCCCCCAACTTGTTCCCTTCGGCTACGATCACACAACTGGCAACTGCACCAAGCCTGATTGTGCGACGTCCTATCTGCTCTACCTGAAGAAGGAAGCCGATGGCCGATATGCGCCCGTGGACGGCCAAGTTGACCCGGCGTTTTCATCAATCACGAAGCTGCCCCAAGGCTGGAAGATGGAAGATCTGAAAGTGCGCGCGCCATTGTGAAACGACGCGCCATGAACCTCCTCTGCCGCCCACTGGTTCCGCTCTTGCGCTGCGGTCTGGCTTGAATAGCGCGCTGCGCCGATGAGCGAGTTGTAGAGTCGGGCGTCTCGGCCGACGAGCTGTGTCTGATACAAGACAGCATTCAAACCGCCACGGGTGCTCGGCCGGGACGGCCGACCCTACAAACGCCACGTCGGGGGACGTGGTCCACAGCAAGCTTGTCACCCTACATGGCACGCCGTATTATCAGCCGCGTTATCTCACGGAGGAAACCATGAAACGAATCAACCTCGTTATCCTCGCCGCCGCCCTCTCATTTGTCACCGCCGCACCGCTTCTCGCCCAACAGAAGACTATGACCAGCTCCACCGGCATAGCACTGGTCTGGATTCCGCCGGGGGAGTTCATGATGGGCAGCACCACGAAGGAAAAAGCTTGGGCCGATTACCAGGGATGCAATCATACTTGCAGCAACCCGGAGGGCGAACCGCGACCGGTGAAGGTCCCTCACGGCTTCTGGTTGGGACGGACGGAGTTGACAGTGAGGCAATGGCAGAAGTTCGTTGACTTCACCCGATACATCACCGACGCGGAAAGGGCGAAGAAGATACGCAACTGGCGCGAGCCGCGGCAAGACGTGAGGCCCAAGGATCACCATGCCGTGTGTTGGATCAGTTGGAACGACGCGGTGGCTTACTGCGATTGGCTGACAAAGACCGAGCGGAAGGCGCGCAAGCTGCCGCCCGACATGGAGTATCGCCTGCCCACGGAAGCGGAGTGGGAATACGCCTGCCGCGCGGGACAGGAGCAGACGAAGTTCTGGTGGGGCGACAATCCCGCCGACGGCGCGCGGCGGTTGAACTGGTATGGCGCCGAGGACGGTCAAGAGTATGAAGCGCTGGTGGACTCTTTCGGCACGCGCGGCCGGAACAAGTTTGGCTTGGCCGACATGCTGGGCAACGTGTGGGAATGGTGCCTCGATGATTATGATCGCAAAGGCGGCCATGCGGGTTGTTACAAGGGCAATCCCGGTGCCTGTGTGCGAAAGGGCGGGGCGTGGAGTCAGTTCAATGGCTTTGAACGCTGCGCGACGCGCACGAGTTCCAGCCCCATTTCCGCCGCCAACCATTTTGGTTTCAGAGTCTGCTGCGGCGTGCGACCCACCATCGAGAAGTGAGACGTGGGCGAAGTTGAATGAGTTGATCAGCGCGCTGCGCCGATGAGCGAGTTGTAGAGTCGGGCGTCTCGCCCGAATGTCTTGTAGGGTCGGCCGTCTCGGCCGACGAGTTGTGTCTGATACAAGAACAGGATTCAAACCGCTACGGCTGCTCGGCCGAGACGGCCGACCCTACAACCGCCACGTCGGGGACGTGGCCTACAACGACCTTGTCATGCACAATAATTGCCCTATAATTCGCCGCGTCATCTCACGGAGGAAACACATGAAACGTATAGCCTTCCTTGCAATCGTTACCGCACTGTCGTTTGTCAGCCCTGCTTGGTCACGAACCATAGACCTCATGGAGTTGATAGATCCAAAGACGGATGCCGTCGCAGGCGAATGGCGTCTGGAGAATAACTCACTAATTTCAGATGATACTAAAGAAGCGCGCATCCATATTCCCTATGAGCCGCCAGAGGAATACGACTTTCGAATTAGCTTCGCCCGAAAAAAGGGCGGGGGTGAAGTGGTGCAATTCCTGGCAAAGGCAGGACGGTTGTTCTACTGGCAGATTGGCGCTTGGGACAACACCGTTATGGGATTTGGCGAGATCAACGGAGCCAAAGCAAACAGCAATCCGACGACTGTCTTGAATAGAGAATGCCTAAAGAATGACCAGCGATACGTTTCAGTGGTTTCTGTCCGCCGCGATGGCGTTAAGGCTTATCTTGGCAGCAAGCTCATCTCTCAGCGGAAGACAGATTACAAGGATCTTGGAGTAGGCGCACCGTGGAACATGAGAGACAATCGTCTCCTCGGTCTTGGCTCGAGGAGCAGTCCGATGATCTTCTACCGCATCGAACTCGTTGAAGTTGCCGGAAAGGGTAAGATAGTGCCGAGGTCCACCATTCCGAATGCTCCGGTTTACAAGAAGTAGTTCATTGCCCGGCATCGCCGGTGCCCTCTGGAACAACACCGGCGTCTTGAACATGTCGAATGGATGAACCCATGGATGAATTTTGCCCGCTAAACACGCGAAACAAACTAAAGGTTTTCCTTTAGCGTTTGTTCGCGTGTTTAGCGGGCCTTCCTCCCCTCGCCGCGTGAGGGCACGTGGCCTACATCGGTGTCGCTCCGCGACTTAGTCTGAAAAACTCGTCGAACATGACACGCGGCATCTCCGGTCGCACGCCCAACGCTTCCCATGCGCCGTAGTCGAACGCGATGAAGCCGCCCTGCGGGGTGGACCAGTGCTTCACCAAGAGGCGGGCTTCGTCGCGGATTTCGGCTTCGTTGCCGCGCGGCATCGTCGTCTGGATGTCCACGGTGGCGAGGAAACAAATCTTGCCGCGGAATTGCGCGCCGAACTCCTCGATGCCGTAGCTGCGCGATTGCTGCATGTTCAGCACGTCCACGCCCAGCTCGATGAACGCCGGCACGAAGGGGTTGATCCGCCCGCAACTGTGGAGAATGACGTGCCAGCCGCAGTCGTGGATGGCCTTGAAGATGGCGCGATAGCGCGGCGCGAAGAACTCGTCGAAGGTCTTGCGGCTCACGAACGGCCCCTCCTGCGTCCCCCAGTCGTCGGCAACGAACAGCCCGTGGATGCGGTCGCCGAAGCGGCGGCGCAGTTCGTCGCACTGTTGGAGCTTGAAGTCCACGATCATGTCCAGCACGCGGTGAATGCGGTCCGGCTCGGCGTAGAAATCCTCCATCGTCGCCGCGAAGCCGCGCAGCTTGTGCAGCCGGGAGAAGAGGAGGTTGTGCGCCGTCAACGCCACGTAGCGATCCCCTGCCCCGTCAATCAGCGGGCCGAGCCGGTCGTAGTAGAACGGGTTGCGCGGGTTCGGCGGGCGGTAGCGGTCGAGCGCGGCCCAGTCGGCGAGCGGCCACTGCGTCACCTGGCCAATGTTCTTCAGTTCGGTGCTGCTCCAGCCGCAACCCCAGTCGTCCATGACGGCGTTGTCAAAGAACCAGCCCGCCTCGGCGCGGTCCATCTCCCAGATGTTGCAGACGTCATCGGGGAAGCCGGGCATCTTGTGGTTCCAATGCTGCCAGAACGGCAGCCTCGGCGGCGTCTGGAACTTGATGGCGCGACGGACGATTTCCTGGGAGGTCATCGGCATTCCTCAATGACGGGTTAAACCAACTGTTTTCGCCGACCGGTAGGCAGTAACACCAACTGTATCGGTGGCGCCGGTGAACCCCGGCCCGCCTGCCGCGACGTAACCACGGCTTTCGCCGGTCGTCGTCGGGCTGACCCAAAACGAGTAGAGCGAACCCTGCGTCAGATGAAAGCGGAAGCGAACGGGTTTGCCTCGTAGCGCAGACAGGTCGCCACCGCCTTTCCACTTCACCGGCTGGATTGTGCTGTCGGCGCTAATCGGCTCACAGTTCTCGCGCGTGAATGGCGCGATGACGTTGTCGTCCGCGTCCAATACCTCGGCGAGCAGCCGGCCTCTTGAGCAATCGCTATTTACGAACAAATGCCGGCCGTTGAAGGCCAGCTTGCGCGTGCTGAGCACGCCTTCATCTGCGCCTGCGTCCATTGAGGCGAAACCGTCGCGCCGCAGCACGGCCAGCCCCGTGAACGACGGGTCCGCGTGGAAACTGCCGTCGTGGAAGCCCGCGCCGCCGACGTAGAAGTAGAGTTTGTCGCCCACGACGAGACAGCAGCCGCCCGCCGACTGCACGTTGCCGAAGTTCCAGTCCTCCTTCTTCTCCGACACCGGACAGAACGTGCGCCGGTCTGGCCGCGTCCAGTGGAACCCGTCGCGGCTGAAACCGATGCAGACTTCGTTAATCTTCGGCCGCTTGACCTTATCGGCGGGATGGCCGCGCCAGATCGAGAAGCAGCCGAGCATCAGGCTCTCGTAGGCAACGCAGTCGAGGTTGTAGAGCTGCGACGGCACGAGGTCCCACGGCCGCTCCGGGATGCGGCGCAGTTCGAGATCGGAGCGGTCGGGGTCGAGACGGTCGGCGCCAATCCATTCCTTGCGATAGGTCGGCTGCCTGTCCCACTTGGTGGTGCAGAGCGCGTCGGCGCTCTCAACATAGGCGCGACACCGACTGACTTCCTTGCCGCTGCTGCGCAGGCCGAAGACCCACGTCTTGCGGAACGGATTGTAGAACACCGTCGTGCGGTCACCGCAATCATCGCTGGTGCCGGCGAGCTTCCAGTGGATGCCGTCGGGCGAGAAGTGAATCTTAATCTTCTTCGGACTCTGCTTCTTGCCGTTGACCATCTTCTCCTCGCAGACGACGCGGAACATCTTGAACCGGCGCTGCGAATCCTTCTCTTCAAGGTCGAGCCAAACCGTGTTCGAGTTGCGCCACGCTTCCGGGTCGTCGTGGAGGACAACGTTCGTGCCGACGACGACATCGAGCGACGGCTTCTCCCAACGCACGCCGTCGCGGCTCGTCGCGTAGCAAGTATACCCACGCAACGGCTTCTCCGAACTCACGGACGACCAATACCAGCACTTGAAGAGCTTGTCGGCCGGGTCATACCAGACACCATCGCTGAACACACCCGCCCGCGCGCGAGCGCCTTTGCCTTCCCAAGGTTTCTCCGGCTTCAGGACGGGATTTGCCGGATGATACGCCGCGAGGTGATGCGTGCGCTTCAGCGTCGTGCGCTCAATGAGGAAGTCATCCACGAACAACTGACGCCCCACGTCAATCGGAATGACCGCCGGCGGCGAGATGAGATACGGCGGCGTGGCGAGCGGCTCGCGCGTCAGTTCCGCCATCTTCGGCGGCCACGGATCGGACAGGACGATGCCGTTGTAGAGCGTGTCGCCGCCGAGTGTCTGCTGTGCGACCGCGAGCGTTGCCAGTAGTAAGGCAATCCGTTTCAGGCGAACTCCACGTTCCGGGCCTCAGATCTCCGTCCACTTGCCGGGAATCGGCGCGGGGTAGCGGCCTTGGGCATCGGGGACGAACGGCGGCTTGCTCTCTGGCGTGAGCGCGTCCACGTCGCAGAAGCGGAACTTAGACGCGGTCGCCTCGGCCCACGTGACGATGCGACCGGAGTGGACCGCGGCGCGACCCATCAGGGCGACGAGGTTGGACTGCGCGGCGCGCTTCACCTCGTTATACGGCTGGTTCTTGCGGATCGCGGCGAGGTAATCGTCCCACTCCGCCTGCCACGGGCTTCCCGCTTCCTTCTTAGGCTCCCAGGCGATGTTCTCGCGATCAATTCGATGGTCCTTGAAGATCATCACCGTCGGCGCATGGATGTTGCCGGAGAACTGCGCGGCGCACTTGGTGCCGTGGGCGAACGTGGCGAACTCGTTGTAGCACCCCGACCAGAAGCGGCCTTGCACGAGCGCCTTCGCGCCGTCGGCAAAGGTGTATTCGATGGAATAGGTGTCCATGTTCTGGCCGCAATCGGTGCTCTGCGGCACGCGACCGCCCATGCCGTGCGCGCTGACCGGCCACGCGTCCTTGATCCAACAACACTCGTCCACCTGATGGATCATGTTTTCCATCCACGTGCCGCCGCTGGACCAGAGGACCGCGACGGGCTGGCGGATTTGCCAGAGCAACTCGTTCGGGTCGGGCTTGCGCGGTCCCATCATGCCGCCGGCCTGCATGCGGTAGGCGCGGATGAACGTGATGTCGCCCATCGCACCCTCGCGCATCTCGGCGATGAGCGCCTGCCGCGCAGACGAGTGGCGGCATTGCAGACCGCAGGCGACCTTGAGGCCCTTGGCCAGCGCCGCTTCGTTGGTCTTAAGCAGAAGCTGGATGCCGCCCGCGTCGGCCGCGAACGATTTCTCCATGAAGATGTTCAAGCCCTTGGCGACGGCGTGCGGAAAGTGCGTCGGGCGGAACGCCGCGCGCGTCGTCAACATCGCGATGTCGCCTGTGCCCGGCCGCAGGCAGTCCATCGCCTTCTTGTAAGCATCGAAACCGATGAACCGGCGCTCCGGCGGCACGTCCACCTTGTCGGGATGCTGTTTTGAGAGCGCATCGTAAGACCTCTTGAGCTTCTCCTCGAACAGATCGGCCATCGCAACGAGTTTGCACGGACCGTTCGGCGAGGAGAGCGCCTGATCCACCGCGCCGCTGCCGCGCGGACCGCAGCCGATGATGGCGAGGCGGATGGTGTTGTCTTCCGCGCCGTGGACGTGCGGCAACGCGACGCCCGCAAGCGCCGAGGCCGCAGCGATCCGGCCGGTGGTCTTGATGAATTCGCGCCGCGTAGCGTGCGGCATGGTGGGAGGATTCGAAGCATGTTGGCTCATAGCGTGTTTCCTGAAATCAACAACGTTTACTTCGCTGTTCAACGGCAGCGTAGCCGCTGCAACGTGCCACTCAAGCGCAAAGTTGCCGCGACGCCGAACCCGGCTCTGTCAGCGCGCCACCTTGCCAACAAGGATCAGCTTGTCGTCTTGCACGCCCACGCTTGCCAGCCGATCAATGAACGCCGCCACATCGCGATCGTTCGCGGCGTTCTTGGCGAGGTTCTCCCGACGGATCGCGTTCAGGATCTCCGCCGGCAGCGGCTTGCCCTTCACCTCCAACGACTGGAGGCTGACGAACAGCGTGCCCGTTTCCATCGTCGCCCGCACCACAGCGGAACCGTTGAGATAGCGACCTTTCAGCTTGCTCATCCCCGGCACCGCAGACGCGGAATCGAGGGGCATGCTGAGCTGGCACCCAACGCTGCCGCCCTTGATTGTAAACCAGACCCGACCCTTCCACTGTGACTTGGCGTCACCGGCGACCAGCGCGTTCAGTTCCTCGGCCGTCAGCATCAGCAGAGAAGATTTGCCCGCGTCCATCGCGGCCTTGAACTCCTTGACGCGCTTTTGCAGCGCCGCGTAAACCGCCGGCTCCACCTCGACCTTCGGCAACTGCATCGGACTGGTGTCCGTGTATGCCACGGCCAGACTGGTAAACTTGCTCAGGCTGTAATAACTGATCCCACCCACGCCGATGACCAACAGAACGACGATGCTGATGGTCGTCAGGCATCCGTAGAAAAAACATCCGCGCTTCTTCGGCGCGGCGGGTTGCACTGGTGGTGGTTCATTCGGTGTGCTCATGCGGTTTTCCTCTCGTTGCCGGCGCCATCATGCCCTCCACAATCACGCGGTCAAACCTTTTGTAGATGCTCATGCCGCGTCGCGCGTGACTTTGCGGTTCCGTGTCACTAGAGTGTTTCCAACCGGGTTATGATGAACAATCAGAGTTTCCTGCTGGCAATCCTGCTCTGCGCGGCCGTGGCGTGCGAACCAGTGAAGAGGACGGCTATCCACGAAGCTGTCAGGGCCGGAAACGTGGCGAAGGTCAAGCAGTTGCTAACCGAAACACCGGGCCTTGTGAATGAGACAGACTTGCTGGGCGACACGCCGCTGCATGTGGCGGTGCAGGTGGGCAGCCTGGAACTGGCTGAACTGCTGCTCGCCGCCAAAGCCGACGTCAATGCCAAAGCCAATGCCGGCTGGACGGCGCTGCACTGGGCGGCTTATGGGCGCAACACACCGATGGCCGAGCTGCTGCTGCGCAACAAAGCCAACGTGAACGCGCGGAACAGCATCGGTTATACGCCGCTGCATTGGGCGGCCTGGCGGAACAGCAAAGAACTGGTCGAGTTGTTGCTCGCGCACAAAGCCGATGTCAACGCATCGGATCACGATCGTCGGACGCCGCTGCATTACGCGGTGCTTTGGAGCAGCAAGGAAGTGGTCGAGACGTTGATCGCTCACAATGCGGACGTGAATGCCAAAGCCACAGCGGACGTCCTGCCAACCGGAAACGCCATCACGCCACTGGACGTCGCGGATCGGTATGGGATTTGGGCCACCGCCGAGTTGCTTCGCCAGCATGGCGCAAAAAGAGAACAGATGGTCTTCCAGCACAACAAAGACGGCCAATCTTCGTCCTCGCATAAACCCTCGACAAGCCCGCGCCCGCAACGATAGATATAACGGCAGGCAACGAGCGCCCCGCGTTTGCTGTCTGATTGAAAACGACGGTATTCCGGGCAAACGTTGCCGCAAACAACATGCTGAAGCGATCTCATGTCATTTACACCGGCCGCGTGCAGGGCGTCGGGTTCCGTTATACGGTCCGGCAGCTCGCGCACGGCTTTGATGTCGTCGGCTATGTTCGCAACCTCGACGACGGACGCGTCGAGATGGTGATCGAAGGTGAGGAGGAAGAACTCAACCGCTTCATCAAACACGTCGGCAGCAGCGACCTCGCGCCTTACATTCGGCACGAGTCAATCGAATCGCAGACACCGACCGGAGAGTTCCGGAGTTTTTCCATACAACTGTGACTCACGCCATCGAAATCAAAGGTCTGACGAAGCGCTACCGCACTGGCTTGCGCCGTGAGACGGTGCTGGCGCTGGACCATCTGGATTTGCAGGTCGAGCCGGGCGAGGTCTATGGCCTGCTCGGTCCGAACGGCTCCGGCAAGAGCACGACGTTGAAACTGGCGCTCGGACTGATTCGCGCCACCGCCGGCGAGGCAAAGATTTTCGGCAAATCGTGCGCGTCCGTCGTGTCGCGACTCCACGTCGGCTTCCTGCCGGAGAATCCGTATTTCTACCGCTTCCTCACCGGCGCGGAGACGCTCATGTTTTATGGACGCCTCTGCGGGATGCGCGGCGCCGCCCTTACGAAACGCGTTGACGATCTGCTCCAACTCGTCGGCCTCACCACCGCCGCAAGCCGTCCGCTCGCCGGTTACTCAAAAGGCATGCTCCAGCGCATCGGCCTGGCACAGGCAATGGTCCATGATCCCCAACTGCTGTTGCTCGACGAACCCACCGCCGGTGTGGACCCGATCGGCTCGAAGGAAATCCGCGACCTCATCATCCGGTTGCGCGCGATGGGCAAGACCGTGTTGCTCTGCTCGCATCTGCTAACGCAGGTGCAGGATGTGTGCGACCGCATCTGCATCCTGAACCAGGGCCGCAAGGTGCGCGAAGGCCGCGTGGACGATCTCTTGCGCGACCAGAAACGGCTTTGTATCACGGTGGAAAACCTGCCCGAAGCGGCGCGTGCCCAGATTGTTCAATGGGTTGAGGATTGGGGCGCGAACGTGGTTAGCGTTGAGAATCCACAGACGACGCTGGAAACCCTGTTCTTGGATGCCGTCAAAACCGAGCAGCCGCAACCGCCTTCAAAACCATGAGCACCGCGTCCATCCAACCTGATGTCGTCTATTTCAACTTCGGCCGCGTCTGGACGATGGCGTTGAACACCCTGATCGAAGTGACGCGGCAGAAGGTGTTCTACTTCATGATCGTCTTCGCGCTGCTGATGATCGGCGCGGCGAGCTTCTTCAGCATCTTCTCGTTCGGCGAGGAATCCCAATACATCACCCAGCTCAAGTTCATCAAGGACACCGGCCTCGGCGCGATCAGCGTCTTCGGCGCGATCATCGCGATCGTCGCCACGGCGCAGTTGCTGCCGGCAGAGTTGGAGAACCGCACCATCTACACCATCCTCGCCAAGCCCGTGCACCGGTCGGAATTCCTGCTCGGCAAGTTTGTCGGCGTCGTCCTGCTGCTGGCCATTTCAGTGACACTGATGGGATCGCTGTTTCTTGGCGTCGTCTTCATCAAGGACCAGCACCTCTCCACCGCCACCTATCACGAAACCGTTGAGGCAGCCGAGGGCGCCGTGGCCGGCTCGCCGGAACTGAAACTTGAAACGAAAGAGAAGGTGCTCCGCGAGGCACGCAAGCGCGCCGAACAAGCCGCGGCGGAGATTCACAAGACCGCCGGCTATCGTGACATTGTCAAGGCGCTGGCCACCACCCTCGTCAAGTTGCTGGTGGTGGCAGCGATCACGCTGATGCTGTCGAGCTTCGCCACCTCGATGGTGTTCACGGTGGTGATGTCGGCGATGCTTTATTTTGCCGGCCATTTGGTGCCGGTGGCACAGAAGTTCTACGCCACCAGCAAGGCGCCGCTCGGCAAGTTGATGTCGGGCATCGTCAACTGGATCATGCCCAATCTGGCGGCGTTCGATGTCGCCGACGATCTGTTTGCAGGCGATGCGTTGCCGTGGCTGAAGGTGCTGAAGATTCTTTCCTACGGTTTGTTTTACCTGCTCGTGACCCTCACGCTCGCGCATCTGATTTTCCGCGAGCGCGAAATCTGACCGCATGAAACGCAACTGGGTGCTGATTCCGCTGGTGCTGGTGGTGGCCGCGCTGATCAAGCTGCCGTTCGAGGCGAGCATGGCGGCGGATCGCCCGCACGCCGCCGGCATCGGCCTGAACCTGAAGACCCGCGAGATGGTCGGTCAGGGCATGTCGCTGGCGTTGCTTGGAGGCTTCCGAGCGCTGGTGGCGGACTTTCTCTGGATTTCGGCGCACGCCGCGTGGGAACAGAACCGCTGGTTCACGATGCGGCAGGATTTCGAGGTTGTGACAACGCTTCAACCGCGCGCCATCCTGTTCTGGGACATGGCGAGCTGGCATCTCGCTTGGAACGCCAGCCACGCCGCGCTCAATAATCCCGCAGAGCCGCGCCTCGCAGTGCGCCTCCGCGACCAGCGCCACTGGTTCCGCGCTGGCCGCGATCTGCTCGAACGCGGCATCGCCAACAATCCCAATAACGCCTTCCTCTACGAGAAACTTGCGTGGATGCTGCACGATAAATTTCAGGATCTCTGTGGGGCCGCCGACGCCGCTCTCAAGGCCGTGAAACTGTGCCACGACTGGCGGCAGGGTTACCTCCAGCGACTGGCCGGTTACTGGCTGGAGGATTGCGCCCGCAACGTCGCACCCTCGCGGCTACCAGAGACTTACGCCTACTGGCGCGAACTCTGGCTCCGCGAATACGCCGGCAAATCTGGCGATCACTGGGACACCATTGACAGGAACCTTTCCCGTCGCATCCAGAAGATCGAGGAGGAACTCCGTATTTCAGAATCGCAAAGACTCTTTCCAAAGCCGCAACCCTCTGTTACTGTCCCGGCGCGCCGATGAAGATTGCAATCCTCGGAGATATACACGCAAACCTCGAAGCTCTGCAGGTGGTTCTGGCCGATGCCGAGAGCGAGGAGGTTAACGAGTATTTGTCCGTCGGCGACATCGTCGGCTACGGCCCCAATCCCAAGGAATGTCTCCACATCATTCGCGACGAGCTTAAGTGCCCTTGTGTCCGCGGTAATCACGATCATCTCGCGTCGGCCAACCTCAGCACCATGAGCTTCAATCCCATCGCCGCGGAAGCGATCGGGTGGACGCGCGGACAACTCGACGATGCGGACAAGAAATTTCTCGCCGACCTGCGGCTCGTGCGGCTCGTGCATGACTTCACACTGGTCCATGCCACGCTCGACATGCCCCAAAGCTGGGGCTACGTGTTCGACCGGCTCGCCGCCGCCTCCTCAATGAGTTATCAAACCACCAGCATTTGTTTCTTCGGCCACACCCACGTGCCGCTGGCGTTTATCAAGGAAGGCCCCGTCCGCACCGAGCACGGCTGGACCACCGTTGAAATCAAGGCCGGCTGCCGCTACTTCATCAACGTTGGTTCCATCGGCCAACCTCGCGACGGCAATCCAAAAACCGGCTACGTCATCTACGACACCGACGCTAAGCATGTCCAGATCAAGCGCCTCGACTACGATATCGCCGCTGTCCAATACAAAATCCGACAGGCCGGCCTGCCCGACAAGCTCGCCGTCCGCCTGGGCCTCGGCAAATAATCTTCCGCCGCTTCTTCTTGCGTGAAAATCCTGGTCGTCAAGCCCAGCTCCCTTGGGGACATCATCCATGCGCTGCCCACCGTGCGCATTCTGCGGCGTGCGTTCCCGCAAGCCGATGTCGCCTGGCTCATCAACGAAAACTTCGCCCCCATCCTCGACGGCTGTCCGGTCATTAACCGCGTCATCCCCTTCGCCCGCCACCGTTATACAACCCCGCATGGCATTGCAGAACTCGGACACCTCATCGCCGCGCTTCACCGCGAGCGATTCGATTGGGCTATTGACCTCCAGTGTCTCCTTCGCAGCAGCCTCGTCACGCTCGCCACCGGCGCGCGCCGCCGCACCGGCCTCTCCGATGGCCGCGAAGGCTCCACGAGCTTCTACAATGAGCTGATCAAAGTTCCCACGCCCCACATGCATGCCGTGGATCGTTACCTCATGCTGCCCCGCCAGCTCGGCATCCAAGTGGACCGTGTGGAATTTCCGCTCGCGCCCGACCCACGCGGCCCTAAAGCAGGACCGGAGAAACTCATCCTGGTCAACCCCGGCGCGCGCTGGCCCACCAAACGATGGCCCGCGCCGCGTTTCGGTGAACTGCTTGCGCGCCTCGCCGCGTTGTGGCCCGATCACCGGCTCGCCATCATCGGCAGCCCCGACGAACGACTCACGGCGGAAGCCATCGCCGCCGCCGCCCATGCGCCGGTCGAGGTGCTCGCCGGCCGCACGACGCTGCCGCAATTGGTGGACTTGATGCGCCGCGCTGCGCTCCTCATCTCCAACGACAGCGGCCCGATGCACCTCGCTGTCGCCGTCGGCACGCCGGTCGTCGCCATCTTCGGTCCGACCAATCCGCGCCAGACGGGCCCCTACCCCGGCGCGGCGCACGCTGTGTTGCGTGTCTCCCTGCCTTGCTCGCCCTGTTTGAAAGCGCAGTGCAAAGACACGCCGGAAGTAAGCTGTCTGACCCAGATCGAGGTGGAACAAGTGGTTGCCGCCGCGGAACGATTGATGCGCAAGACGTAAATCGCCAACCGAAAGCCCCCGCACGTCCCGCGTCTTACTTTGCCTCGCGTTGCACCAACGCTCGATACGCCCGCATCATCTCGCGCGTTACCGGCCCCGGCTGTCCGAGATGGACCCAGTGACTTCCAATTCGCGTCACCGGCAGCACCTCCGCCACGCTGCTGGTAAGAAACACTTCCTCGGCATGAAACAAATCGTTCTGATGCACCACACGCTCCACCACCGGTAGTTTCTCGGCGTGCGCTATTTCCAGCACCGTCGCGCGCGTGATGCCCGCCAGGATCTCCGGTTGCAACGCCGGCGTGACCACTTCCCGGTCACACACGAGGAAAATGTTCCCCGCCGAGCCTTCCGCGACATGACCGTGACTGTTGAGCAGGATCGCATCGTCCGCATCCGCCACGTTCGCCTCGCGCCGCGCCAGGATTTGCACAATGTAGTTCAGACTCTTCAAGCCGTGCGCCGCCGCCGACAGCCGCTCGTTGGCCACGACGCAGCGGATGCCCGTCTCGTAGCGTTTTGCATCCGGCGCCGGCTGCGCCCAGCACGTCACCAGCGCCATCGGATCCTGCGCGTGCTTGCCCAGCAAGCCGAACTCCGCCACCCCGCGCGTCACCACGATTCGTGCAACTCCACTTGCCACGTTGTTTTGCTTCACCAGTTCCCGCAATACCGCAGCGAAATCCGCCGTCTCCAGTGCCAATGGAATCTCCAGCCTCTTCAGCCCGCCGCGCAGACGCTCGATGTGCTGCTCCAGCCGGAAGAACTTCCCTTCGTAGCATCGCAGCGTCTCAAACAAGCCGTCGCCGTAGAGCAGCCCGCGGTCGAACGGCGAAATCGCCGCCTTCTCCTCCGGCACATACTCACCGTTCCGATAAATCGTCTGGCTCATCCTTGTTGCCTACGGCTCGCAGCACTCTTGTGTCCACTCTCGACCGCCATCGCCTCCGCGCGCGCCAACGCCTGCACCATTCCGCGCGCCTTGTGCAACGTCTCCTCGTATTCCAGCGCCGGCTCCGAGTCTGCCACGATGCCGCCGCCCGCGTGGAAATGCACCGCGCCATTTTCGTGAACCATCGTGCGGATGGCAATGTTGAAATCCGCAACCCCGTTGAAGCCGAGATAACCGATCGCGCCGGTATAAACGCCGCGCGCGCTCGGCTCCAGTTCGTCAATGATCTCCATCGCCCGAATTTTCGGCGCGCCCGTGATGCTCCCGCCGGGGAAACACGCGCGGATGGCGTCCACCGCCGTCACGCCATCGGCGAGTCGGCCTTCGACCGTTGAGACCAGATGCAGCACCGTCGCGTAACTTTCCAACGTCACCAGTTCCGGCACGTGAACGCTGCCGAACTCGCACACGCGGCCGAGGTCGTTCCGCTCCAAGTCGGTGATCATCAACAACTCCGCCTGGTCCTTCGCGCTCATCATTAACTCGCGCCCGGCCTTCTGGTCCGCCTGCTCGTTGCCCGTGCGCGGCCGCGTGCCTTTGATCGGCCGCGTCTGGATGCGCCGGCCGCGGATTTGCAGGAACCGCTCCGGCGACGACGAAAGAACCTGTCCCGCCCCACAGTCGAGATACGCCGCGAACGGCGCAGGATTCACCAAGCGCAACGCGTGATAAAGCAACTCCGGCTCCGCCATCGTCTGCGCCCGGAACCGCTGACTGAAGTTGACCTGGTAAGCGTCGCCCGCGGCGATGTAGTCGAGAATCCTCCTCACCGACCGCTCGTAATCCTCCCGCGTCAGGTTCGACTCCAGCGCCGGCTCGCGTCCGTCGGCCACCAGCGTCGTCTGAGGCAACGCCGTCGCTACCGCCAGCTTTCGCTGCCATTCCTCCGCTCGCTGCCGCGCGCGATCGAAGTCCGCGCGACCACTCTCATCAACGCCCGTGGAAATGATCGTCGCCCGCCCGCTGTCATGATCAAACACCAGCAAGCGGTCGTAAACGCCGAACCATGCATCCGGAATCGCCACATCATCCGCCACCCGCGCCGGCACCCGCTCCACGAATTGCCGCAAGCCGTAGCCGAAGCAGCCGATCAGCGCGCCGTGCGGCCAGTCGCCGCCGTCACCCGCGCAAAACCGCCGCTCCAGTTCCCGCAACGCCGCAAATGGATTCTCCGACCGCCGGACTCGCGTCGTCTCACCGGCCATTTCGATCTGGTCGCCGCGCGCGGTGAACATCAGCACCGGATCGCTCGCCACAATCGAGAGCCGCCCCTGCCGCGCATCCGGCAGCGCGCTGTCCAGAAACGCCACGTGCCGCTCGCCGCGCAGCTTCCAGAACGCCTCGAAAGCCGAGCCGATGCCGGGACAAAGTTGGATGAACGGTTCCATTCGGGACGGCGCAGAGTTAAAGGGATTCGGTTGCGTTTGTCAGCAAAGTAGTCATCACGCTCCGCGTGATGTGGACGCCAAGCCCCGTTACCTCGGCTCCAACAGCAACCCCGACTTCATCGCCGAGGAATTGCCCGTCGGCAAGACCCTCGAAGGCCAGATCGTGGCCGTGAACGCCGAGAACGAGCAAGGCCCCGCCAGCGATGCCGCCACGGTCGTGGTGACATGAGCGGCAGCAGCGATTGCAGCCGCGTCCTCGGCCCGGCGCGCCCGGCGGTCGCGCCCTACCAACCGGGTAGGGCCGGACCGCCCGGGCCGGCCGAAATACCATCATCAATCGCCACGTCGGGGACGTGGCCTACAACAACCTTGTCTCCATCAAGCCATGCCGTATAATTCACCGCGCAAACTTTTGGAGGAAATCATGAACCGAGTCAGCCTCTCCGCCTTCGCAGCCGCCCTGCTGCTGGCCAGTCCCGCTGCTATTCTCGCCCAAGAGAAAACCATGACCACCTCCACCGGCATGGAACTGGTCTGGATTCCGCCCGGCGAGTTCATGATGGGCAGCACGCCGGAGGAACGGGAGTGGGCGACAGGTTCTGAGGGCAGGCTTTCGTCCAGAAACATATTCGAGGGTGGAGAGCCTACACGAACACTTATCAAAAATGGTTTTTGGTTAGGACGGACGGAACTGACATTGGGCCAGTGGCGGAAGTTTGTGGATGCCACCGGCTACGTCACCGAAGCGGAGAAACGTGGATTCGCTTTTGCACCTCAACCGGACGCTAAAGGATGGCAGGATGTTCGCGGCGCATATTGGAAGAATCCTGGATTTTTACAGAAAGATGATCACCCTGCGTGTTGCATAGCTTGGAATGATGCCGCGGCCTACTGCGAATGGTTGACGGAGCAGGAAACGAAGTCGAATAAATTGCCAGCGGGGATGGTGTGTCGCTTGCCAACAGAAGCGGAGTGGGAATACGCATGCCGCGCAGGCACGCAGACGAAGTTCTGGTGGGGAGGGACGGTCAAAGGTGGCAGTGGAAGATTGAATTGGATTGGGGCGGCAGATGGTTTCGAGTTTTCGTCGCCAGTGGACCACTACGGTGTTCGGGGGCGAAATCGTTTCGGGTTGTCTGACATGTTGGGTAACGCCTGGGAATGGTGTCTCGATACTTTTGATCCGAACCAAGCACATCCGGAATTATGGAAGGAAACGTCGAATCTCCGTCCGATGCGGGGTGGATCGTTTTTCGTCAGCACTGGAAGCAACCGATGTGCCGCACGTTTCCGTATAGGAGCGACTGATACCCATGCTGCCGCTGGCTTTCGGGTCTGCTGCGGTATTCCAGGCGGCAGCGGGCAGCCGAGCCAGAACACCGCACCGCTTGTAGCAGTCGTCCCACCGCCCGCCACTCCGCAAACCGCACCAACGGCGAATCCGCCGGCAACGACTGCACCTGCCACTCCACCGCAAGTGGCAGCCATGACGAAGCCCGCGTTTGGCCGGCCCATAGTGCCGGGATTCTCTCCGGTGAAGCTGGTGGAGGTGAAGGCGAACAGCAAGAAGAAGGACTTGTCCAGCGGCGCGGGGAACGTGGCCAACTTCGCGCAGAGCCGGGCGCTGACCATTACGATTCGCAACGGGTCGCATCAGCCGGTGTCCGGGGTGATGGTGCGATGGGGCGTCGTGAAAGCAGACTTTACAACCAACAAGACCGCGGCGTATGGCAAAGAGGAGAACATGGATTTGAGACCGCTGGAAACGAGGACGCTGGAAACACCTTCCGTGACCGCCACCGGGAAGCAATGGAACTACAAAGCCAACGAGGGCGAGAAACTCCTCGGTCACGGCGTGCAAGTGTTGATCGGCGACAAGGTCGTCGCGGAAGAATTCAGTCCGCCGTCCGTGAAGCCGTATTTCGGCGACTTCATATTGGTTGAAGCAACCAAATAGTGGGCACCGACCGGAACACGTTGGAAGAAATGATGCACTGAGGGGCGCTGGAAGAGCCAGAGACGGAAGCCCAAAAGAAACTCGCGGCAGCCTTGGGGGAATCTTCGTTCGTGCATTTCGCGCATTTCGTGGTTTCATAGCTCGGACTGGATTCAAACCATGCTTGTGCTCGGAATCGAAAGTTCGTGCGATGAAACGTCCGCCGCTGTTGTCAGCGACGGGGCGCGCATCCTTTCCAACGTCGTCGCCTCGCAGATCGCCCTGCATCGTCCCTATGGCGGCGTCGTGCCGGAGCTGGCCTCGCGTCATCATCTCGAACTCATCAACACCGTCGTCACCGACGCGCTCCGCGAGGCTGGCGTCACGCTCGACCAGATCGAAGGCGTCGCCGCCACCTGCGGCCCCGGCCTGGCCAGCTCGTTGCTCATCGGCCTGACCTTCGGCAAGGCGCTCGCCCTTGCCCGCAACCTGCCGTTCATCGGCATCAACCACATGGAGGCGCATCTCATCTCGCCGTGGCTGTCGGCGGGCCGCGCGTTCGAGCCGAACGTCTCCCTCATCGTCTCCGGCGGCCACACCATGCTCGTCCACGTCCGCGCCATCAGCGACCACACCGTTCTCGGCCAGACCACCGACGACGCCGCCGGCGAGGCGTTCGACAAGGTCGCCAAGCTCCTCGGCCTCGGCTATCCCGGCGGCCCGGAGGTGGAGAAGGCCGCCCACGACGGCAATCCCACCGCCATCCCCTTCCCTCGCGGCAAACTCAACGACCCCGACTTCGATTTCAGTTTCAGCGGCATCAAGACCTCGGTGCTCTATTGGCTGAGGAAATGGGAACAGAAGGAGATGGCAGATGGCAGATGGCAGATGGCAGCGAGTGGGAGTCCGCCGTCAGCTTTCGACGCCCCACGCCCCACGCTCCCCGCTCAGACGCTCAACGATCTGTGTGCCAGCTTCCAGCAAGCCGTCGTGGACGTGCTCGTCGGCAAGGCCATCGCCGCTGCGCTCGCCATGCGCGTCCGCTTCGTCACAGTCTCCGGCGGCGTCGCATGCAACGGCGCGTTGCGCGATCAACTCGCCGCCGCCTGCCGCCGCCACGGCATCGAACTGCTCATGGCCGACCGCAAACTTTGCACCGACAACGCCGGCATGATCGCCGGTCTCGGCTGGCACAAACTCCAGGCGGGCCTCCGCAGCCCCCTCGATCTCGACGCCCAACCGAACCTGCGGCTCGGATAATCAAACCATCCGCCGCTCACACCACGGCCAATGCGGGGAGTTCGCCCCCTTGGGAGCGCGGACATCTTGCCCGCTTGGGCGCGCGAACTGCGACGGCCTCGCTCCACGTTGCGGTCCCGTCACAAATAACAACCGAAGGCGGGCAAGATGTCCGCGCTCCCAAGGGGACGACTTAGCCGTAACGATGCAATCGGAACAGCCCCTCACCCCGACCCTCTCCCCGTCCGACGGGGAGAGGGAGACGTTTCGGTCACAGCTACGCGGCTCACTGAATAGTGCGCGTGCTCGCAACTGAGGAAAACAATTTCCTCTCCCCATTCGATGGGGAGAGGGTCGGGGTGAGGGGCTGCGGCGATTGCATGGATACGACTTCGCCGCAGCACACGCTTTGAACACCCGCGTCAGTGTCGCGCGATGGCGTCGGCGAGGGCGCGGAGGTTGGCGTTAGGGCAACGGGGACTGGTGGCGCAGCCGGGGCTGATGATGTGGACGCCCGCGGCGAGGTTCTCCTCCACTTGACGCGCCAACTCCGCCGGGCCGGCGCAAAGGAGGTCGGTGGTGTTGATGTTGCCCATGACGGTGTAGCGGCCTGCCGCCGCAGCCGTCATCTCGGCCGGCGACACGGCCCAGTCGAAGTTGAAGCAGGTCATGCCGGTCTGCGCCAGAAGGTGGAGCCGGCTGCGCACGTCGCCGCAGATGTGCAGGATGGTGGGGCCTTGGATGCGGGCGATCATGCGCCGGTGGACCGGCAGGAGGCAGGTTTCATACGCCGCCGGGGAGAGCATGCGCGCGCCCGCCCCACCCTCGCCGATGGAGACGGCGTCGGCGCCCGCCTCGAACTGGGCGTTGGCGTGGCGCACGAGGGCCTCGACGCATACGTCGAGGAAGGCGGCGATCTGAGAGGGCGAGTCCAGGAGTTCCATGAGGACGTTTTCGACACCGTGCATGGCCTGGAGCATGGAGAACGGCCCCATGATTTTCCCCAACACGGCCATGCGGTCGCCGTAGCGCTGCTTGGCAGTGCGAATGGTTTCCAGGCAGGTCTTCAGCGGTTGGCGGTCGAACAGGTCTTCGGGAATGACCGCGTCTTCTGGCGTCCGCCAAGGGTTTGATTTGAACGTCGGCAACCGGTCGGGCGCGCCCCAATCCATCTCCGCGCCCAACGCCGCCGGTTCGCCGAAGAAGTTGATAATGAAGCTGACGGCGTCGAAGCCGAGGGTGTCGTGGTTGGCTGCCATAAGCCGCGCCTGTTGCTCGGCGTCGAGATGGACCGCCGGCATGAAGCAGCCGGTGGATTGCTGAAGTTCGACGGTGGTCATGGCAGCGACGTGGGCCAACGGCGCGCGGTCCGGCTTGCCGCCCGTCAACGCTGTCAGAAATCGTTCGCGTGAGTTCATAGCCGTCTCATCTCCGACGGCCGCGAGCCTATGCGGCGGGCGCGATGACAACAAGAAGAAGTAGCGGGACCATGCGCGCCGGACCGGAAAATCAAAACCCGCTCGACACTCAGGAAGGCGTGCTTTAGACTGCAAGCTCCATTGGAGCGGTTGGCAAAGATCAAGGCAGGCAAAGACGAACAGCAAGGCATACTCCTGAGGAACTCATGGTTAATCTTTATGACATTTTAACTTTGATTTACGGCGTCGTGGGGTTTGTCATCGGCTGGCTTTGGGGCCGCCACCGCAGCACACTGGCCAGCTTCATCGCATCGGTCATTGCCGCGACCATCGGTTTCGGAGTGGGAAGTTCTCTGGGCTGGCTCTCGATTTTCGCCGAGTCCTACACTGACAAACTTGCGCAACATTACAAGCTATTGGGCAGTTCGGCCGGTCTCGTATTCAGCATCCTTTGGTTTGTCGTTATCATCGCGATTCCAGTGTTTGCTGTTGCCGTTTTCAGGAAGGCAGACCGCCGCGCAGTCGCTGAACTGCAAGCCTCATCCCATCGCAGCCCCTATCGCTAAGCAACGCCGTAAAGCAAAACGATGAGAGGCTGAACCCCACAGCCGTCTCCACCGTTGGGTAGTTTCGGGCGTTCGCCGCAGGAAGACAAGTGACCGGCAGATAATTCCCCACCGCAATCTGTTGCTTTGCAGAACCGGCTCAGGGACTCAGTTCGCGATGGGCCGCCGCATCCGCGTGCGGCTTCCCGCCGTGAGCAGCAGCCATCTTGCGAAGCTTGTAACGCTGGATTTTTCCACTGGCGGTCTTGGGAAGTTCTTTGAGGAATACAATCGAGCGTGGATACTTGTGCGGCGCCGTGTTGCTCTTGACGAACGCCTGCAACTCGCGCACCAGTTCCTCTGTCGGCGGATAGCTGTCCTTAAGCACCACGTAGGCCCGCACCTTGGTCAACCCGTCATCGTCCAGCACGCCGATCACGCCGCTCTCCAACACGGCCGGATGCTCATGAAGAACGTGCTCAACGTCCGCAGGCCAGACCGCCAGACCGCTGACCTTGAACATGTCGTCGGTCCTGCCCGAATACCAGTAGTAGCCGTCGGCATCCACGGAAAACTTGTCGTGGGTGTTGATCCACTCGCCGCGGAATGTTTCCTTCGTCTGCTCGTGCTTGTTCCAGTAACCGGCCGCCACACTCTCGCCCTTGATGAGCAGCGTGCCGGTGTGTCCGGGTGGCAGTTCTTTGCCATCGTCATCCACAATCATAGCCTCGTAGCCCGGCACAATCTGCCCCGTGCTGCCCGGCCGGATCTTTCCCGGACGGTTCGAGATGAAGATGTGCAGAATCTCGGTGGAGCCGATCCCGTCGAGAATCTCGACGCCGAACCGCTTCTTCCATTTCTCAAACAAAGACTTTGGCAGAGGCTCGCCGGCGGAGACGCACATCCGCACGCGGCCAAGCCCGGTGCGACCCGTTTTTTCGGCCAGATGCAACATCGCTGCGTAGCTCGTTGGCACGCCGAAGAACACCGTTGGCTGATAGCGATCCACCATCTCAAACGACTTATCCGGCAACGGCCGCTCTCGCAACAGCACGGTCGTCCCACCGGTCCGCATCGGAAAATAAAGGCCGTTGCCCAAGCCATAAGCAAAGAACAGCTTGGCCACGGAGAACGACACATCGTCTTCCGTCATGCCAACTGTGCCGCGCGCATACGCGTCCGCCGAAACGATCATGTCATGGTGGAGGTGAACGGTGCCCTTCGGATAACCTGTTGTGCCGGAGCTATACAGCCAGAACGCCGCGTCGTCCTTGGTGGTCTTGGCCGCTTCGAGCTTCGGCGACGCTTTCGCCATCAGTTTCCGCAGGATCAGCGGCCCGCCATCGCCCGCCTCGCCAACGACAATGTGCTCCAGAAAACCGAGGTGGCCGCGGATTTCCATGACGTAACTCAACAGGTCCGGCTCCACAATCAACACATGAGCGCGGCTGTCGTTGAGGATATACTCGTAGTCCTTTGCGCCGAGGACGGTGTTGATGGGGATGGGCACCGCGCCGATCTTCATCGCGCCGAAGAACGCATAGACGCACTCCGGGCAATCGTGCATCAGGATGGCTACCCGCTGCTCGATCCGCACGCCGAGCGCCCGCAGCGCGTTGCCCGCGCGATTGACGTTCTCGGCCAATTCAGCATAGGTGACGACCTCGTCACCGCTCAAAATGGCAGGCTTGTCACCACGACCGGCTGCCAGGTGGGAATCCACCAGCACCGTTGCCGAGTTGAGCTGCTCTGGAAGCTCAGGCACCGACATATATGTTTCCTTCTCTCTTCAAGCGGCGCGGATGCTAAGCAGAACACCACTCGGCGTCAAGACGAGTGACTCGCCAGTAAATTCCACTTGCGAATACCCACCAAGCAGCTTAGAGGTTCGCAGCAATCTAAACCGGAGGTCATTGTGGAAACTGAAAGCGCCCTTGAACAGTATCCTAAAACCGTGGACGTCAACGGCCTGAGCGTCGAGTTGCGTCCGCTTCAGCCCACCGACGTCAAGCCCTTCCATCAGTTCTTCTGCGCCGTGCCGGAAACGGAGCGCCTTTTTTTGAAGCACCGCGTCACCGACATCGAGGTGATCCGCCAATGGTGCAAGAACATTGACTACGGCCGCAATCTGCCGCTGCTGGCGGTCCTCAACAATCGCATCATTGCCGACGCCACGCTGCACCAGGATCTCGGCGGCTGGAAACGCCATATCGGCCGGCTCAGCGTCGTGGTTCATCCAGAGTTCCGCGGCCGTGGTCTCGCCAAGGCGCTCATCCAGGAACTCGTCGAAATCGCCCGCCACCTAAGCCTTGAGCGTGTCGAGGCGGAATTCATCGGCAACCAAGCGGCTGCGCGCAAACTCTACGCGCGGCTCGGCTTCGACGAACTGCTGGTGCTGCCCGACTACGTCAAAGACATGCAAGCCGAGCCGCACGATTACGTGCTCATGGGTCGCGTCATCAAGACCGACGAGGAATTCGCTGGCGAAGGTTGAGCGGCCCACCGAGGCCGGTCACACCCCCAGCTTCGCGGCGTGCATCAAGTCGTAGATTGAGCCGCCCGACGCCAGCGTGCTCTTGTAAAGCCGGACCTCATCCACCGCACAACGGCCAAAGCCGGTGTCCGCCTCCGCTTCCACCAGCCGCTGCAACCGTTCCGCGCCGCAAGGGCTGCGCACACGGCCGATCGTCAGATGCGCCGCAAACTCCCGCCGCTCACGCACAAAACCCAAAGCCTCCATCGCGTCTTCAACATCGCGCGCCACTACAGTCAGAACGTCTTGGCCAGCGCCAGCCCCAACCCACACGACGCGCGGAACGCCTCGCTCTGGAAAGCAGCCCATGCCGCGCAGTTCCATCTCAAACGACGCGCGCGACAACGCCACGAGGTCGAGCGCCGCTTTGATGTCGGCGAGTTGAGCGTCCGGTGCTTCGCCGAGGAACTTCAGCGTCAGATGGAAGTTTTCCGGCTTCACCCAGCCAACGTCCGCGTTGGCTTGGCGCAATCGGGTTACCTGCTCGGCAACCGCCCCCCTGACTTCCTCTGAAACATCCACAGCGATGAACAGACGCATAATAACGCCCTCGCCCTAGTGCACCGTGTTCAACGCCCGCCGCAACATATCGAGCGCCGTCTGCGTGACGACGAACTTAAACGTCTCGCGATCATACCGCCAAACCGCCCGCCGCACTTCCGTCGCACGCCGCCCCGCCAGCGCCATGAACACAAGCCCGACCGGCTTCTTTGCCGTCCCGCCCGTCGGGCCGGCTATGCCCGTGATACCCACGCCGAAATCCGTGCCGGCACGCTGCCGGATACCCTCCGCCAACTCGCGCGCCACCTGCCGGCTGACAGCGCCGTGTGCTTTCAGCGTTTTCGCTTTCACGCCAGCGTCTCGCATCTTCGCTTCGTTGCTGTAGCAGACGATACCTTCCGTGAACACCTCACTGCTGCCACTGACATTCGTGATGCGGCTCGCGAGCAGCCCGCCCGTGCAGCTTTCCGCCGTCGCCAGTTTCCGTTTCTGTCGGATCAACTCACGCACAACGACGTCTTCCAGCCGGTCGTTCTCGCCACCAAAAATGATGTCGCCAAGCCGCTTGCGAACGCGCGTCTCCAACTCATCCGCCAGCGCCACCGCTCCCGAACCGCGCGTGATCAACCGCACATCCACTTCATTCGGTCGCGCGCAGTAGCCCAACTCCACGTCGCTCCGTCCCTTGACGAGCGGTTCGACCATCTCCGCCACCCAACTCTCCCCTACCCCAACCGTGCGAAACACCCGGCACGCCGCCGGCGTTGCATAGCCGCGCGCTCGCAGCAACGGCATCACGTAGTTGTCGAACATCGGCTTCAGTTCGCGCGGCGGCCCCGGCAGCAAAACCAGTAGCCGTTGAACGTCGGCAGCCGTTTCCGTCATTCCGCATTCCGCAATCCGAATTCCGCATTCAAACGCCAGCCCCGGCGCCGTGCCGTGATCGTTCGGCAACACCAACGCGTCCTCGGGCACCTGTGCCTGAACCGCAATGGCCTTCGGCATCCGCACCTTGCGCGCACGAAACCGGGCCTTGATCTTCGCCAGCACCTTCTTGTCCTCGCGAAGCTTCCGGCCGAGCAGTTCGGCGACCACATCGCGCGTCACATCATCCGAGGTTGGCCCCAAGCCGCCGGTGACGATCACCAAGTCCGCACGCTGCAACGCCTGACTCACTGCGTCCGCCATCGCGCACCGGTCGTCGCCTACCGTGACAATCCGCGTAACGCGAATGCCGAGCGAACCAAGCCTCGGCGCGATGTAGTTCGGGTGCGTGTTGACGACGTAGCCCAGCAACAGTTCCGTCCCCGTAACGACCAGTTCGCAGGTGTTCATGCAAGAGTGAAAACGATGTCTATCAGCTAGCAATTAGTGTTTGGTGTGTCGCAACTCGGAGCCACGACAGCCTTCGCAATCCTGGCCAGTTCGGCGCGCTGCGTGGTATCCAGAAACCAGCCAGCCTCGCACACAAACCGGTCGTAGCGATCCACCAGCGGCCACGTCAGTTCCATGATTTGCCCCTTCAACTTCGCGACGAGTTCCTCCTGACCGGCCGTCTGCCGGGCAGCCGCCAGCGCCACACGCAGCGGCTCGGCTTGGGCCGCCAGGCCGCGGATCGCCGCCAGTTGGTCGGCATACAGACCTGTCTGCAACGTCTGCAACTGCGCCTGCTGCTCCGCCGTCAGCGTCAGCCGCTTCCATGTCTCGTCGGGAATCATTAGCGGCAACGGCTCCGCCACATCGCTTGCCAGACTCGACGCGGACGTCGCCGCCACAGTGTTGGTGGCTGACGCCGACACTTCATCCGCGGCCACCGTCAGGCCGCCCGCGCACGTCGCCGCCACGATGGCCAGACACGCGTTGCGGACGCTCGCCGCCCACGTCGGCCGGTTTGCTCTTTTCTCTGTCCTATTCATAACGAACTCCTTTGTCGGTTAAATGCTTGCCACTCCGTCAAAAACCTCGAGTCGGCCCCGCCGCACAGCCGCCCTGCAGCCGCCACCGAATCTGAATTGTCCGTTCAACCTTCATCGTTCACTACTAAACCGCGCTTGGCTGATGTTGAGACCTGATTCCGTGTCTGTGTCCTTTCCATGTCCGTCTTCTTCAGGACTGATCAACAAGAGATTTAATTACGCCTCGCGCTTTAACAATCTCACCAACACAAAGGTCAAATTTCCACCCTGGCTGCAAGTAATGATGTGGCGCTGGCGGTGCCATGAAATAGACTTTCGCGGTGTAAACATTCTGGCCCTCAACAGGTGGGGCCTCCAACTCAACAAAGAGCGTCCAGAGTTCCTGCCCCCATTTGGGATCATTCTCAAAATGGACGTGCGCCCAATAACGCAAGGCGTTAGCTGTCCCGGCAAAAGAAAGATTCCAACCTTGGTCAAAGGTGATTTCGGCAAGAGCTTCTGGAGTTTTCATAGCTTGCTGATCTCTCAAGGCTCATTGAACCCACTGAATGGGAGATGTCAGGTCTGGCAACTCAACGAATATCGATTGTCCGATGCCATCGGTGTATGGCGGCCCGAGCCACGGCCTTGCTTCAGGGCCAATGGTTGTCTGTAGAATATGTGATTCCTCGCCACCACGATACCAGAATTGCTCGAACTGCTTCGCTTCGTCCAAGCTACCCCAGAAGAACTTACCTGGCTGTCCTGTTGGAGTCGAGCCGCCCTTGGCCGGCATGGTAAACTTACCTGAACTCTCGATGCCCGCTCGTTCGGCGTTATTCACTACGCGGAATATTGGCATCGGCTTCGGGATATTGCTGAGCACCAGCGGTGGCGCAATGCCCTCCACCTGAGATGGCGTTATCACCCGCGACGGAAGCCTGAGCCGTCCGGCGACCGTCGTCGTCAGCCGCGCGCCACCATAAGCTGTGGCAGCCAGAGAAACCGCTCCCACAACAGACTGCCCTCCGGCATTGGCACGTTCCAAGGTTGAGAGATTCTGACCCAAGTTATTCCAATGCATTCCTACTCCGTTGAACAACTCGTCACCGCTGAACCACATCTCATAGGCAGGATTGAGAGTGTAGTTCAGCGCGATGTAATGACTGTCGAACGCTTGCAGGTTTCCCACGTAGTTGTTGACCATCCCGGATACCTGCTGGCTGGTTTGGAAGCCAGGCATGGTTCGGCCCACAGCGGCACCCAAATATGAGGCCCAGCTATCGTTTTGCTGCCCAAACAGCGCGCTCTTCCCAAATCTCCCATCCGGGTCACAGAAGTTCACCGGATCACCGTTGGCATACGAGTAGAGGTCCATGCTCGCCTCGTGGCCCAGCGGATCGGGCGAAAGGAACCGGCCACTGGTTGGGTCGTAGTAGGCCGAGCATGTCCCGGTCAACACCAGCAACATGCCCATCATCGCCGCTACATGGAGTAGTATTCGTCGCATGTTCGTTCCACTACTTGATTGACTCGTTGTTTGCGTTGAGCGCCGTGGTATAACGCTGAATCTTCGGCGCCAACCGGCTGGCTTGAACCATCATGTCTCGTGCCTCCAAGGAACGCCCATTCACAGCAAGACAACAGGCTCTGGTGACCAGGAATTCCGCAAGCTCTTCGGCGGGCGTCAGGTTCTTCAAATACTGGCCGGCCTGAATATCCCTCTCGTCTATCGGAAAAGGCCAGGTCTTGTAGTGCTCGTCCGGGTGTGTCACCAAGCCTCTCGTCCCGCCCTCGATGTTCAACCGCTCTTTCCCATCAGAGGTTTCCCATCGCACGAACAAATGGGCCTTCCCACGCACCAGATGCAGCGGATAACCCAGACGACGCCCTATCGCCACATAGAGCACAGGCATCGAAGCACAAGTGCCCATCCGCTTGTCGCCAAGAAGACCCTGCAGAAACACATCTTTGGAGTCCGCGAAGAACGCTCCTGACTTCAAATCAGCTTCGGTCGGTGTGCTGACGCGTTCGGGGTTGTAGCTGACCCGCAAGTCACGCTGCAACACGGTGATCATGACCAACACCCGAAAATGGGCTTCCGAACGCTCGAATTCCTCGGGTCTCTGTTGATAGCGATAGAGGTTCCGTGACGTTTCAAACCGCACCCGATCAGCCCAACCATCCAGCGTCTTCAAGTGTTGCTCGACATCTTGATTCCCGGCTCCCGGCAATCCCTCTGTGCACAGAAGGTTTAGTCTGGCCACATCCATTCCCTGAAGCTGATCGGGAGACAGTCTCAGCAAATCCGCCAGCGTCTTGGGCTGTTCTCCAGCAGCAAAGCAGACGGACAGCGACGCCACCAACAGCAACAGCGCGCCGGTCAGCATCGCCAGCAAGCTCCGTCTTCTGTTTGCCATCGCTTTTCTCACGCTCGTTTCTCAGTCGTAATTGGTGAATACAAAGATGTATCCCCGGTGCCGTTATCGCCGAGAGCGCATCCTTTTCAAGTAATCGTCAACAGCTTCTCGGTAGATTTCAGCAGACAATCCGGGGTAGCTATACGCATTCGCTGGATGGGGCAGTGGCTCACCAGGCACCCATCGGGTAACCTCCAAATTATTCTCGAGTCCTTCCCAGATCTGGAACAGAGTCTTGGACTTCTTCAATAGCAACTTGATCTTCGCAAGAGCCTCTGGGCTGCATTGAAAACTGAGCGGTGTCCCTGCCGCGGTGATCAGGCCGGCCTTCTCCAGTCGAAATAAGCCACTTTGCAGCTCTTCCACATTGGGGATGGCATGATTTATAAAATCTGCTGTTGCCAAGATTTCCACCAAGTTTGCCGGTTCTTGTTTCGAGCAATGGTAGATCGCGGCTAGAAGCCAAGCGTCGGACCAGCGGAGTTGAGGCATATCATTCATATTAAAAGCCCGGATCAATCCGTATGACTGGTTGTATTTGCCCACTCTCTTCCCACCGCAGCAAGTTGCGGGACTCTATCCGATAATAGGGGCTTGGCGACGATCTTCCGGGTTGTAGGCCGATGTCTATGACATCCACCTGTTTCTTCCTCGCCCAGTAGTCAATCCAGTGCCAATTGGCGTCCAAAGACTTGGGGCTGCCGTAAGCGTTTGGGTTCACTTCCCGCTTCATGTTTGGTGCTGTGTAAGTTCGGACACCAAACCCCTCAACTCTCAGGCGTCTTGCCATCTCATTGACACGTTTCACTCCTTCACCAACCACGACGACTTCTCTCCTTGCGGCAACCACTGGCGCTCTTGCCAACGCTCCCATCTCCATCCGCGCCGCACTTCTTGAGAGCGCGCTCACCCCACCACGTCCCACTCCTCCGCCCACGCCACCCAGCGGCGTCATGGACAACATCATGCCCAGCGCCGCTTCGCGCCGATCCACCGGCTCCAGCGTCAGCGGGTTCTGGCCGGAGACGGACTCCATCGCGCTCAACAACTGCATCGTCCCAGGAACTGCGTGGAAGAAGACGCTCATTGCCCGTTCCGCTGGACTCACGTAATAGTTCGGTCCTTCCGGCTCTTTCCACTGAATGTCCGAATCCTTCCACTGCACCTCCTGATTGATCTGTGCTTCCCGCTCTTGGTTATAGCTCTGAATCATCCCCTGCGAGAACGGATCGTCCAGCCGGCTTGATGTAGCGTTCTTTCCAAACCGCCCGTCCGGATCACACTCGTTGATCGGATCGCCGTTGGCGTAGGAGTAGAGGTCCATGCTCGCTTCGTGGCCCAGCGGATCGGGCGACAGAAACCGGCCGCCGACCGGATCGTAGTAGCGCGCACCCATGTTCACGTAGCCGGTTGGGTCCATCCGTTTGCTCCGCCACACCGTGGCCGTCGCCAGCGTCGTGTTCGTCGAGAGCCATTGCGCGCTGCTGCCCGGCAACGGCCCGTAGCCGCCCACGCGCGTCGAGTTCCAGACCACGCTCGTGCTGTTGGTCACGCTGGCCACCACGTTGCCGAAGGCATCGTTGATCAGCGGCGTCACCGTCCCGTCGCTCTGCTTGATGATCGCCTCCAAGCCGCCGATGCCTTGCAGCCCGCCATAGACGCCGTTGAGGTCCGGCCCCACCATCTTCCAATGCTTCTGCCCGTTCACCGACACCCCGATCTCCAGGAACTCCACCTCCGGGTCATACCACGACTCCTGCGTCACGGAGAGCTTCGGGCAGGCCACCCCGCCATCCACCGGCGTATAGACCGTCCGCAAGCGTGGAATAGACGCCTGACTTGCAGACAACATCGCCAGCAAAGCAATTCCCGCCAGTGTTGCTACCGTGCTCTGCGATTTACGGGCCATCACGCCTCCGATCACTCGTTACTCATCAGCAGCACCGGTGCGGCGTCTTCGAGTTGTATTTGTGTTCCAGCGTCGAAATATACGCCTGCTCCGCCGGCAGCTTCGTCCGCGCGGCAGCGGCCTCACCGGTCAGTTCGCGAATCAAACCGCCCAGCAGCAACAACACTGTGCCGAGCCTCCACCACGGGCGTCCCGTCCTGGGATTGACCAGCGCCGGGTCAAGCCAGACAGCCTTCGCCTCGCGAAGAACAGCCGGTTTCCACTTCAGCAGGAGCGCCACCCACTCTTTGATCGAGACCACCAGAATCGCCACCACCAACGCCATGAACACGCCGGCAACGACCGCGTCGAGCCAGTTGTTGAAGATCAGGATCTCCGTGGCGAGCTTCTTGGCGGCCACGACCTTGCCCGCGGCGAGGTCAGCCTCCAACTTGTGCGCCATCGCCATGAACCCGATGCGCGGATCGGAATGAAACATCTTCTGCGCCGCCGCAGTGAACGTGACTGTGATCAGCCACACCATCGGCAGAACCGTGACCCAGACGAACTTCGACTTGCCCATCTTAATGAGGATCGTCGTGGCCAGGCACAGCGCGATGACCGCCAGCAACTGATTGGCGATGCCGAAGAGCGGCCAGAGCGAGTTCACGCCACCCAGCGGGTCGCGCACGCCTTGGATCAAAAAGTAGCCCCAACCACTCACCATCAGCACGCTCGACACCAGGTTCGCATTGAAACTCCGCGTGTCGCCCAGCGGCTTCCAAACATGGCCGAGGAAATCCTGCAACAGGTAACGCCCAACGCGCGTGCCGGCGTCCAGCGTCGTCAGGATGAACAGCGCCTCGAACATGATCGCGAAGTGATACCAGAGATCGAGCAGGTGTTTGCCGACGGCCTGCGAGAAAATGTGCGCCATGCCGACCGCAAGCGTCGCCGCGCCGCCCGTGCGGCCAAACAGTGTGTGCTCGCCGATGGTCTTGGCGAGCTGCTCCATCTGGTCCACCGTCACGGGAAATCCAAGGCTGGTCACCTGCGCCACAATCGCCGCCGCTTCGCCCTTGACGTTCATCGCCAGATACACGCCCGGCTCCAACGCGCACGCCGCGATCATCGCCATGATCGCCACGAAGCTCTCCATGCACATCGCGCCATAGCCGATCGGCCGCGCGTAACGTTCCCGCGTGATCAGCTTCGGCGTCGTGCCGCTGGCAATCAATGTGTGGAACCCGGAAATCGCGCCGCAGGCTATCGTGATGAAACAGAACGGAAACAATTTCCCCGCCACCACCAAGCCCGACCCGTCCACGAAACGGCTCACCGCCGGCATCTGCATGGTCGGCAGCACCACCAAAATTCCCATCGCCAGCGCGCCAATCGTGCCGATCTTCATGAACGTGCTCAGGTAGTCGCGCGGCGCCAGCAGCAGCCACACCGGCAACACGCTCGCCGCCAGACCATAGAGGATGATCGCCCACGCCAGCGGCTCCGCACCCAGCGTGAACGCCTTCGACCACGCCGGCGTTTCATAAACGAACTTGCCGCCCCACACCGCCAACAACAGCAGCATCACGCCGAAGGCCGACACCTCCGCCACCTTGCCGATACGCCAGAACCTCAGATACGTCCCCATGAGCATCGCGATTGGTATCGTTGAGCCGACCGTGAACACGCCCCACGGACTTTCTGCCAGCGCCTTCACCACCACCAATCCCAGCACCGCCAGCAGGATTGTCATGATCGCCAAGATCGCCACCAATGCGATGAAGCCAGCCGTCGAGTTCAACTCCTCCTTCACCATCTGCCCCAGCGACTTCCCGTCGCGTCGCATCGAGCTGAACAACACCACGAAATCCTGCACCGCGCCACCCAGCACCACGCCGATGAGAATCCACAACGTCCCTGGCAAGTAGCCAAACTGCGCCGCCAGCACCGGCCCCACCAGCGGCCCCGGTCCGCTGATCGCCGCAAAATGGTGGCCGAACACAATCCACGGGTTGGTCTTCACGAAGTCGCGCCCGTCATCATGAGCCTCCGCCGGCGTCGCCCGGAGGTCGTTCAACGCCAGCACGCGCGCCGCGATCCACTTCGAGTAGAACCGATAGCCGATGGTGTAGGTGCAGAGCGCCGCCACGACGATCCAAGCCGCGTTCAGAGGCTCGCCGCGCTGGAACGCCACCATGAAGTAACCGAACGCTCCAAGCAACGACACGCCACTCCATGTAGCCCATTTCAGAAATGTTTTCATATTCGGATGATCCGCATTCTATGGCCAGCCGGCCGCCGGTCAACCTCTACCTTGCAGGCCGCGTCAACAGCGGCCTTTCTTCTTAGCCGTAACTATTCAGTCGCCGCGGCCCCTCACCCTGACCCTCTCCCCATCGAATAGGGAGAGGGAATTGCTCCCCTCTGCTGTGAGTGCGGGCACAATTCAGTGAGCCACAGGACAACGAGTGGCGCGTCTCCCTCTCCTTCGCCGCGCGATCCGCTCGCTCAAACACCTGCCGTCGGGCCAGCGCCTTTGCCCGGCCCCGCGCAGTGAACACGCGGGCCAGGCGGTCCCAGAACTCCATGACAACAAAGACCTTGAACGCGCCCAACACCGACAGCATGTCCTTCTCCGCGTCCACCAACGTGTGATTGGTTCCGAACATGAACAACTCGTGCGCGTCGCTGGTGCCGACGAGCGGCAGGCCCTGCTCCCGGGCCACGCGCTCCGCCTTGAGATTGAAATTCAGCCCCCGGATATGCATGTGGCAGTATTCCACCGCGTCCCACAGGTCGAGGTTGCCGTAAAACTTATGCTGCAAACACTGCGGCACCGGATAAAACGGATGCGGCGCGATCACCAGCCCCGCCTCGCCCTTGGCCCTCTTCCACGCGCGCAAGTCCGCAAACGTCCGTATCCGGTCCACCTCGGCCTGCGTGATGTTCAGGCACAACACCTCCCGCCGCTCCACAAACACCTCGCAACCGGGAATCAGCAGTATCCCCCGCTCCCGCGCAAACGCCGTCACCGCCGGATCGTCCAGCACCTGTCCATGAAACGTGAACGCCAGCACATCGAACTTCAGCGCCGCCGCCTTCTCGACCAGCTCCTGCGCGCTGTAGTCGCAGCAATCCAGCGCATCCTCGCGCGCGTGGATATGAAAGTCGCATTTCAGCATCACCCCTCACACTAGCGGAACTTCGCCCCGACTCAAGAAGAACAACGACAACTCGTCGAATACGCCGCGTCGTTAGCCGCGAGAGCAGCGAGCGCGAGACACGACAAGGCCAGGGCCGCGGTCAGTGTCAGGCTGCTGATTCTTCGATGGAGAGAATGAGTGGAGTTCATGGTTGAGCGATGGAGTTTCCAGTGGTTCGCCGTCGGTTTCTGTCTTTATTGTCATGGCCACATAAATCTGCCGTTCTCTTCAGCTTTAGTGACCGTCTTGGAAGGAATATCAATCCATACACTTGCCACATATTGCCCTCTCGTCCGCCCGCTGGAGGATGGCACCTTCATAGTCAGTATTTCCGACGGCCGGTTGGCGGCCCTGATCTGGACCACGATCCCGGTGGAGGACAACGACTCCTTAGTCTGCATTGCTCCCTTCACTATGAATAAACCGTCTCGCCTAGACCTCAAATCCAATCGGAGCGTGTTTCCCGTCACTTGGACGCCAGTCAAATGAACATCACCGGGTGGAGCGTCGGGTGCCCACGGCATGTTGAGAAGAATCTCCGAGTCCAGGTGTGGGGACAAACTTGTGATGTGAGTTCGCGCGCATCTTGTGGGTATTCCCTCTGGCGTCACTGCCTGCTCTCCACTAAATAGATCGAGTGTAGTTCCATCTATCTGCCGTTCAAAAAGCTTAAGGCAGTCATCCAAGGTTGTCTTGGCTTGGCTCCTTTTGTAAACCAAGCTCTCAAACCAGCATATCCCACCACGATACTGTGCGCCGACCACGCCTGCCGAACTCTCGATGTAAAAGTCTTTTTCAGGCCCCACCCAAATGCCCCCTCCGGGGGCGATAAATCCAACAACTGGTATTCTAGAGATGTGCCAAGGGACTCCCTTCACCAAGCCAGGAGGGAAAGAAGTCTTCAGTTCCCAGAGTGATTTTTTTCCTTCGACGCGAACCGTTCCTGACTGCATGGTTGAATGAAGTTCAATCGTGACAGGCTTCCACTCCGAGTGGCCGTTGACGCTGTGTGGGAAATCGGTTCGTTCCTTGGCTTTCCAAACCGTGACCGCAGCATCGCAGTCAGCTTGCGCCATCGCATCCAAACCAGTCAACGCGAGGAGCAAGAACAGAACCAGTGGGCGGCAGAGGAGGTTCATGCCGCGCGCCCTTTCACATCGGATGATTTTCCCAAGCGCATGACGGGGGAAAGATAGCACGGGGGCGAGTGAAGAATGAAGAGTGAAAAGGGGAAAGTTAAGAGTTCAAAGTGAAGAGTGAAGAGTTGAGGAAAAGGAAGCAAAGAAGCATAGCTGGACCGCGACCTCCGGGCGCGGTGGCTGTTGTTGAGTCCCAGCATAGCGCGCCCGGAGGTCGCGCTCCACCTTAAACGGCGCGGAGGCGAGAAGAGGTGTAGGCCACGTCCCCGACGTGGCGGTTGTTCATGATGATTTCGCCGGGTCGGGGACCCGGCCTACAGCATCGGCGTTTGTAGGGTCGGCCGTCTCGGCCGAGCAACCGCAGCGGTTTGAATCCCGTTTCGCATTAGAGAAGTCCCGTCGGGCGAGACCCGACACTATAAGGCCTTCGGGCGAGACGCCCGACTCTACAACTCGCTCATCGGCGCAGCGCACCGATCAACTCATCGAGCTTGTTGGCGATGGCTTGCATCTCGCTCTTTCGCGTCCGGCTTCGGGACCATTCTCCGGCTGACGACGCATTAAGAAAAGCCACTGATGAACACAGATTCACACCGATGAAGATTACCCCATCCGCGTTCATCTGTGTCCATCTGTGGTTTCACTTCGGGCGAGACGCCCGACACTACAACTCTCTCATCGGCGCTGCGCCAGAATCAGCTCGTTGAGCTTTTGCCGCAACGCTTCCTTCTCCGGGTCGTCATACGGCGCGTCGAGCGTTGCGACGGCGCTGGTGCCGGCGGTGGCGTCGGTGAGTTGCTGGCCGGTGACCATGCCGCTGGGGGTCTCGATGCCCGCCATGAAGTGCCAGACGCCGTCGGCGCTGACCCAGACGCTTTCGCCGGTGCCGCTGGCGGTGATGCCCGCATCACCCAACAGAGCCTCGGCGGTCTCTCCTTGGGCCGCCGAGGCTCGACTCATTTCGCCCCGCCTTGTTGAGTTGCGGCTCCGCCGCCCAGCTAACGATTTGCTTCCCCTGCCCCCGCGCCACTGTTCATTTTAATCTTCGCTTTCGCCACTGTGCGGCGCAAACCCTGCGACACTCCAAACAACGATTATCTAAACGGCTTGAACGGCTGTCGCCGCGCCTGAACTGATCGAACGGTTTGGCCCGTCGGCAAAGACTGCAGAAGCCCATCCCTTTCTTCAACAGCCTTGCGTTACGCTCTCGTTTGGTGAACGGCTCGATGCCGCGGCGGTGCAGTTCTTTCGCCAGTGCCGTTCCCGTCGCTCCTGCTTCTGCAGCAATCGCGGCCAACGATTTATCCGGTTGGCGGGCCAGCTTGCGGAGCTGGCGGCTGCTCATCCAGCCAAACTTCGAATAGACATATTTCTTCCGCTTGACCCGCCACCTGTTGCAGATCTGCCACGCGCGTTGTCTGCACACGCCCAGCATCCGGCCAAGCTCGACCAACGAGTGCGTCGAGCCATGGGCCAGGACGATCTCTCGCTGATGGGCCAGTGTGGCGAGACGCTTGCTTTGAACGAGGGGCTTCTTGAAACCGGCTCGGCGCATCACATAGCAAATACAACACAGTGACACGCCCAGCAACGCCGCAATCTCCCTTCGTGACTTGGTGGTGGCGTGTGCCTTGATCGTCGCGAGGATGGTGGCGTTGTCGGGCCTGTGCTGGAGGCGCTGTTTCGCGCGCAGCTTGCCCGCCACGTAAGGCTTCTTGATGCCGTAGCGCGCGGCCAAAGAAGCGATGCGATACAGCGTCGTGCCCAACATCGCAGCGATTTCGTCGTAGGTCTTGGTGCTGCCGTGCTTCCTGACTGCCGCGAGAACGGCGGCGGTCCGGGAGCGCATCCCCCTGACCGGCTTGGAGCCTGGAGCGGGTTTCTTGGTTGCAGCGGAGATCCGCATAGCGCGCAGTGTAGGCAAAGGGCGGGCACCGGTCAACGATGCAGCCGGCACAGTCAGGGCACGCGGCGCTTGCTCGACAGAGACGGATGAATTTCATGGAAGCTTCCACCAATAATTCGCTTCTCAGCAGCGCGCAGAAGTGCAAATCTGGCGTTCAGATTGATGTTGGACCAAGAGAACAAAATGAATGAGACAAACAATAGAGGAAGCGCTCTTGCAACAGCATCTCTGATCAGTGCCTTGATAGCATTGCTCGGACCGTCACTCCTCGGGCCAATCTTCATGACGGCTATGCTCCAAACACACAGCACGCTGCCTGACTATGTGCTGATGATGCTACTGGTCCTTCAGCCGGTTGGCGGCGCTCTCGCCGCAGTTTGCGGTCATATCGCCCGACGACGACTCGACATCAACCGATCACCCCAGAAAAGCGCCGTAGCACTGGCAGGTCTTATCATCGGATACGCCGTAATCATCCAGTGCCTTTCCGGTCAGATTATCGGCCGTCTCGGCTCACTTCTATCAAGAGGTATGTGACAATATGATGAACAATTCAAAACACGCGGCCCGCCCGATGAGCCGGCGGCTCTGGCTCAAGCGCGCGGCTGCGGCCACGGCAGCCATTAGCGGCGCGCCGTTGTTGATCCCCGCCTCCGCGCTCGGTAACGAATCCCGGCCCGCGCCCAGCAAGCGGCTCACGCTCGCCATCATCGGCATCGGCAGCATGGGGTTGCGCAACCTGAAAGGTTTCCTCAACGAGGACGATTGCCAGATCACGGCGGTGTGCGATGTGGACGCGGCGCGGTTGAAGGCAGGCGCGGAGGAGGTCAACCGCTATTACAGCGACACCGGCTGCGCGCAGTATCGCGATTTCCGCGAGGTGATCGCCCGCAAGGACATTGACCTGCTCTGCCTGTCGGTGCCGGACCATTGGCATTCCATCCCCGCCATCATGGGCGCGACCGCCGGCAAGGACATCTACGGCGAGAAACCGCTGGCGCCGACGGTCGCCGAAGGCCGCGCGATGGTGAACGCGGTGAAGCGGTTCGGGCGGGTGTGGCAGACGGGCAGTTGGCAGCGGTCGGTGCCGCATTTCCGCTTTGCCTGCGAACTGGTCCGCAGCGGCGCCATCGGGCGGGTGCAGCGCGCGGAGGTGGGCATCGGTTTCGGCCCAACCACGGGCGATGAGCCGGTCATGCCGGTGCCGGAGGGGTTTGATTACGAGATGTGGCTCGGCCCCGCGCCGTGGGCGCCTTACACGGAGAAGCGTTGCCATTTCAACTTCCGCTGGATCAGCGACTACGCCGGCGGGCAGATCACCGACTGGGGCGCGCATCACATTGACATCGCACAATGGGGCCTCGGCACGGAAGAGACCGGGCCGGTCGAGGTGGAAGGCACCGGGAAGTTTCCCACGGAAGGTTTGTGGGACACGCCGATCTCCTATCGCTTCGAATGCCGCTTCGCCAGTGGCCAGACAATGACGGTGGCCAGCGAGGATGTTTTCAAGAACGGCGTCCGCTTCTTTGGCGACAAGGGATGGGTTCACGTGGATCGCAGCCGCGTGGACGCGGAGCCGAAAAGCCTGCTCCGGCTGCAGTTCGACAACGGCATGACGCGCAACCTGGCGGACAGGCAGGGTCATCGCCACAACTTCCTCAATTGCGTGAAGAGCCGCGGCACGCCCATCTCGAACATCGAGGTCGCGCAGCGCTCGATCACCGTCGGTCACTTGGGCAACATCGCGATGCTGCTCGGCCGGAAGATTCGCTGGAACCCAGAAACCGAGAGCGTCATCAACGACACCTCCGCTCAACAGATGCTCTCGCGCACCATGCGCAGCCCGTGGATGCTGTGACGCGTCGTTCCTAGAAACGCGACGCCGGAAGCGAATCAGCCACCTCGCCGCGTTCTGTCTGATTTGAGCGACGCGCTCCCAGACACGCAGATACCAGGACAATCCACGCCATCGTTGCCAGAAACACCAGCCATTCAAGAACGGCAATCACCCAGATGTCCGGCCGCACAAACCGAGGCGAGAAGAATATCGCGATATAGTTCTTGCCGGTAATCACCGGAAGCGCAAGGAACGCGCCAAAGCTTGCGCACGCAAACAGACCCGGAATCACCAGCCATTGGGGCAGTTTGTTTCCTTTGTCGCCACCGATGATGAAACTGAACAGTCCGACCGTGATCAGTCCGCCGAAGAAAAACCCATAAGCTGCCGTGAGATGAGGCACCAGGTAATTCATCGGGATGCAGCCGGCAAAACTGCCTGAAATGCCGGACACCACACCCAATGCAGCAGCCGCATAACCCCACCTTGTTCGAAAATGCCGACCGAGACCAAACATGAATACCGCCAGAATCAGACCGCCCACGATCAGACAGCCATTGAACACATCCGCCAGCTTCGACACGCCGACATATCCCATCTCGCTGACAAAGTGGTTCAGCAACGAATACGGCTCCCCTTTCTGCCCGTGATATGGAAGCGCTGTCACAATACAGCCGCCGCTCAGCACAGCCGCTCCCAGCAGCCCGCAAAGCGATGTCACCTTATGGCTGCCAAGTTTCAAGTTCCCTTTCCACAGACCGAATGGAGCGAGGATGGCCTGAATGATGGCGTGATGAAGTTTCATGGTTGTTCCGTGCTGAAGGATTACCGAACCTGCCTCGCCGCGCAACTCTCCAGTGGAACACTGTCGCCCGGTGACGGTGGGCCACGCCGTCGTTCTTGACAGGGCGTTATCCGGGCGTTAAATAGACTATATGAAGACGCTGACAATCACAGAAGCCCGCCAGAATCTCAGCCAATGGCTGAAACAGTGTGCCGCGGGGGAGGACATTGGCATCATCTGGCAGAACAAGATCGTTGCGCTGCGGCCGGTGGAGGTGGTGTCGGTGGATTACGCTCAGCGTGAATACGGCGTAAGCGACGCGGATCTCAAGACATTTGCAGAACGGACCGACCGTGAACTCCGGCAGCAACGGAGGCAGGGCAAGCTGCGCAAGTTCTCCGGCAATCTGGAGAAGGACCTTTGAGCAAGGACGTCCTGCTGACCGACCGCTTCCGTGCCCAAGTCAAAGCGCTTGGCAAACCGGAACGCGTCGCGATCGGCGCGGCTATCATCGAACTGCAGGACGCGTTCGGCACACCCCACCTCCATCGCGGGCTTGGAGTCCGCAAGCTGGTCGGCGACTACTTCGAGGCACGCGTGGGACTGGACCAGCGGCTGGTCTTCAAGAACGAGCGGGACGCGCTGGTTTTGTTGTTCGTGGGCGACCACCACGCCGTGAGGACTTTCCTGAGGAACAGATAGCGCCGACGCTGTGAGCAGTTCGCCTCCCGCTAACCGCATCCACACGGACGCGATTCTTGTCCATTTACCGCGGGGCGCGAGGCGAGCATACTGGCGGGCATGAAGACACCGGCGATTTTGGGAATTGGTTGCGTGTGTTTGGCTGTGACGGCGATCGCGGATGAGATTGTGTTGTTCGACGCCGCCACGACACCGATGAATGCGGTAGCTTCGCAATCGGGCGCGAAGTTTCAGTTGCGAGACGGCTTGGTGGAGATCGAGACCAAAGGCGAGACGGGGTATCCGGGGATTCGCGTCAAGGGCACGTGGGATTTGTCCAACTGCAACCGGCTGACGCTGGAGTTGGCGCTTCGCGATCGCAAGGGCGAGTTGCCCGTCACCGTGCGGCTCGACAATCCAAACGCGGGCGGGCAGCCGGAGCACATGTTCGTTGACCGCGTGAAGATTCGCGGCAAGAAGCCGGCGAGCTACACCGTGGCGCTGCCACCGCCGCTGCCCTACGGGCGGGAGATCAACAGCAAACTCACCGGCATGAAGCGCGGGCCGTTCGCGACGACGGGCGTGGCGTCCGATCTGGATGCGTCGAAGGTGGTCGGCGTGGCAGTCTATATCAAGGAGCCGAAGCTGGACTGGCTGTGGGGTGTGAAGCGCATCGTCGCGCACACCGGGCCGCCGCCGCAGGTGCCGGACTGGATGAAACTGCCGCCGGAGAAGTTCTTCCCGTTCGTTGACGAGTATGGCCAGTTCAAACACAAGGAGTGGCCCGGCAAGACCCACACGGACGGCGACTTGAAGAAGGCGATGGAGCGCGAGCGCACCGACCTCGCCGCGCATCCAGGGCCGGAGGGCTGGAACAAATACGGCGGTTGGGCCAAAGGGCCGCGGCAAAAAGCGACCGGCCGGTTCCGCGTCGAGAAGATCAACGGCAAGTGGTGGATGGTGGACCCCGAAGGCTGCCTCTGGTGGTCGCACGGGCCGGTGCGCGTCACCACCTCGTCGGCAGTGACACCGCTGGACGGACGCGAGTTTTACTTCACCGACCTGCCCAAAGCCGACTCGCCGTTCGCGCTGTTCTACACGACGCGCGACGCGCTGCTCTGGCCGTATTATGAGGCGCGCGGCATCCAGCGGACGTATGATTTCTCCTCCGCCAACGCCTGCCGCAAATACGGCGCGGACTGGCGCGCGCGCTACAGCGACCTCGCGCACCAGCGGTTGCGAAGCTGGGGCATGAACACCATCGCGAACAGTTCCGATAAGGGCATCTGCCTCCAGCGCCGCACGCCCTACTGCGACCGCTTCGAACTGAAATCGCCGGACATCGAAGGCGCGCATCTCGGCTGGTGGAAGTTCAAGGATCCGTTCCACCCGGAGTTCCGCGCCAACTTCCGCCGGCAACTCGTGCAGCGGAAGGAGGAACTGGATGACCCGTGGTGTTTCGGGTTCTTTGTGGACAACGAGATCAGTTGGGGCGGCGAGACCGCGCTGGCGGACTGGACGCTGCAATCACCCGCCACCCAGCCCGCAAAGATCGAGATGATCCGACGGCTCAAAGAGAAATACGGCTCCATCGCCAAGCTCAACGATGCGTGGAAGACTAACTACAGCGATTGGGACGCGCTGCTCCAGTCGCAGCAGAAGCCGCCGCCCGGCGCGAAAGACGACTGCATCGCGTTCACGGCCGTCGTAACCGAAGCCTACTTCAAGAACATCCGCGACCAGTTCAAGGCCGTTGCACCGAACACGCTCTACATGGGCTGCCGCTTCGCTGGCTCCACCAAGGCCGCCGTCCAGATCGGAGCGAAATACTGCGACGTGGTCAGCTACAACCTCTACCGGCACACGCTGGACGATTTCAAACTGCCGGAGGGCGTGGACAAGCCGGTAATGATCGGCGAGTTCCACTTCGGCGCGCTCGACCGCGGCATGTTCCATCCGAGCTTGATCGAGGTCGCGGATCAAGCCGCGCGCGGCAAGGCGTATGCAACCTACATCGCCTCAGCCCTGCGTCATCCGAACTTCATCGGCGCGCACTGGCATCAATTTGGCGAGCAGCCCACGACCGGCCGCTTTGACGGCGAGAACCTCCAGAACGGTTTTCTGGATGTGTGCGACACGCCCTACCCGGAAACCATCGCCGGCATCCGCGAGGTCGGCTATCGCCTCTACGAGATCCGCAGCAAGGGGAAAGAATGAGAATGAACCGTTGCGCAATCTTTACCATGACGGCGGCAGTTCTGCTGGCCGTTGGCGCTGGGGCGGAGGAACAAAAGCCGCTCGCCTTCGCCTATCGCTCGTTCTGGCCTGAGTTCGGGGCCATGAAGCAATTCAAGGACGCGGGCGTGAACACCGTCTGCATCTTCGCCGCCAACACCGACAACTCGCTCGGCAAGCCCTACTCCAAATACCCGCCGGTCTGGCGTTGGTTCGGGAAGTATGATTTCGCCTCGCTGGACAAACAGTATGACGACGTGCTCGCGGTGAACCCGAATGCAGAGTTCATCTGCATGATTGATCTGAACACGCCGATCTGGCTCCAGCGTCAACTGTCAGGCGGCGGACACAGCGCAGAGTGCGAGAGCTTCACCATGCTGAGCTGCGCCTGCGCCAATCCGGCATGGCGCAAAGCGACGGCCGAGTATTTGACGACGGTCGTCAAGCACATGGAGGCGCGATACGGCGACCGCATCCGGGCTTATCTGCTGGCCTGCGGTCAGACCGACGAGTGGATGGACTACAGCCGCGGTGTCGCAGGCCGCGCCAAGACACAGGCTTGGAAGGCGTGGCTGAAATCGCACAGCAAAGCCGATGTGCCCGTGCCCGCGCTGGAGCGGCTCGACCGCGCATCGTTCGAGGACTTCCTCCGCGACCCGGCCACGGAGCGGGACATCGTGGATTACGCGCAGTTCACGGGCGACACCATCGTGGACACGGTGCTTGAGTTCGCGAAGAAGACTCGCGCGCTCATTTCGAAGCAACGTCAGATCGGGATGTTCTTCGGATATATTCTCGAACTGACCAAATCACGCATGGTCTGGTCGGGACATCTCGAATACGAGCGGCTCTACAGTTCACCGGACATTGACTTCTTCATCAGCCCGGGCACTTACAGCGACCGGCCAATGGGCGGTGGCAGTGGCTTCATGGTGCCGAACGCCACACGGCTGCTGAACAAGAAGGGCTTCCTTCACGAGATTGACCACCGCACGCCGACCTACAACGTCAAGCTGGACGAGTTTGTGTCCATCGGCTGGATGTTCCCTTGGAAGGACCAGGCGGAGACCGATGCCGGTCTGAAACGCGAGTTTGCCCTCGCGATCATCAATCAAACTTCGCTGTGGTGCTTCGACATGTGGGGCGGCGTGTTCAAGACGCCGGAGACCATGAAGATTGTCGCGCAGAGCAAGAAGCTCTGGGACCGTTTCGCCGCGCAGCCGCTCAAGACGCGCGCCGAGGTCGCGCTCGTGGTGGACCCGCAAAGCGCGCGCTACATCAACGACCTGAACGCCGCCGTGCCGCAGATCTACCAGGGCACACGCAACAAGCTCAACCGCCTCGGCGCGCCGTTCGAGGTCTTCTCCTTCAACGACCTGCCGCGCGCCGATTTGGCCCAATACCGGCTCTTCGTCTTTCCCGGACTCTTCGAGATCACGCCTGAGAAGATGGACGTGCTGCGAAAACACGTCCTCCACAGCAACCGCACCGCGCTGTTCCTCTACGCGCCCGGCATCTGCGACGGCAAGAGCCTCGACCCGGCGCATGTGAAGGTGTTGACAGGCACTGCGTTCAAAACACCCGGCGTCAGCACCGTGCAGCGCGACGGCTGGAAGGCTGTCTATGTTGGCGGCTACGCGGAGCTGACTCCGGCGGTGTTGAAAAAGGCCGCACATGAGGCCGGCGTCACGATCTATTGCGAGGACGCGGTTCCGGTTTACGCCAACGAGCGGCTCGTGACGGTTCACATGGCGCAAGGCGACGAGAAGATTATCACCTTGCCGGTTGACTGCCGGCAGGTTCGCGAACTCTACACAGACCAGACTGTGCCCGTCACAGTCCGCCAGTTCCGCTACACGTTCAAGACTCCCGACACGGCGATGTTTGAGTTGATCCGATGACATGATCGCTATTCGCCTCCTCATTCCCAGCCTGTGCTTGGCTGTGTTTTCCCTCGCCAACGCCGAAGTCGTGCGCGTGGAAATCACGCAACGTTCCGACGTGGCCGCCACGGGTTACGAACAGATTGTCGGACGGCTGCATTTCGAGATTGATCCGGCACATCCGCGCAACCGCATCATCGCCGATGCCGATCTGGCGCCGACAAACGCGGCGGGGCGGGTGGTGTTTTCGTCCGATCTCCGCATCCTGAAGCCCAAAGACGCTAGGCGCAGCAACGGCGCGGTTTGGGTGGAGATTCCGAACCGGGGCGGCAAGAGCGGCGTGAACAACTTCATCACCAAGCACGGCTTCACGGTGATGCAGGTCGGCTGGGAGTTCGACGTGCCGAACCAAAAGGACAAGATGCGCATCAAGGTGCCGGCGGCGCGGCAGAAAGACGGCACGCCGATTCGCGGCGTGGTAAGCGCGGCGTTCACGCCGGACAAACGCATGGAGCAGGTCACCGTGAGCGACTTGGCGGACTATCCGCCCGTGGACGCTGCCGGGCCGGACAGCCGGTTGATCGTGCGCGCGGTCTCGGCGTTTCCAGCCGGCAAAGAACTGCCGCGCAGCCAATGGCGGCTGGAAGGCCAGCGCGTGACTCTGGAGGGCGGCTTCGAGCCGGGCAAGACGTATGAGATTTCCTGCCTCGCGGAAAACCCGCCGGTGGCGGGCTTGGGCCTTGCGGCGATCCGCGATGCGGTGGCGTGGCTGAAGCACGACGCCGGCTCGCTGGCTCCTGTGCGCCACGCTTACGCCTTCGGCTCGTCGCAATGCGGCCGGCTCCTGCGCGAGTTTGTCTATCTCGGTTTCAACACCGACGAACAGGGCCGGCAGGCGCTGGATGGCGTGATGGCGCACGTCGCCGGCGCGGGCCGGCTGGACATCAACCGCCGCTGGTCGGCGCCGCGCAAGGTTGCCGCCTACGAGACCGCGTCCTATCCCTTCGCCGACGCCGCGCAGAAGGATCCCGTCAGCGGCATCAAGGAAGGCGTGCAGGAAAACCCGCGTGTGACGCACAGGCCGAAGACTTTCTACATGAACACCGCGGCGGAATACTGGGGCGCGGGCCGCGTGGCGGGCCTGTCGCACACCACCCCCGACGGCAAGCGCGACGTTCCGCTGCCGGACAACGTGCGGTCCTATTTCTTCGCTGGCACACAGCACGGAGCGGCGACTTTCCCGCCCACGGCTCCGGCGAAGGACGGCCAACTTGCCAACCCTGTCAGCTCCAGCCCCGTCGTCACCGCCCTGCGTCTCGCGATGCACCGTTGGGTCACCGAAGGCACATTGCCGCCGCCGAGCGCCTATCCCAGACTGAGCGACGGCACCCTGGTGCCCGTAGCGAAAGTTCGCTTCCCAGCCCTACCGGGAATCACATCGCCCCGAACCGCGACGGGCGGGCCGCGCCTGCGTAATCCGATTTGGCCGAACGGCGCGGGCGCCGGCGCAAAACTGCCGCTGCTGGTGCCGCAGGTGGATGCCGATGGCAACGACCTCGCCGGCATCCGGATGCCGGATGTCAGCGTGCCTCTGGGCACCTGCACCGGCTGGGTGTTCCGTCCCGCCTCGATGGGCGCACCCCACGAAATGATGCCGCTGCGGGGTTCATGGATTCCGTTCGCCGCCACGCGCGAGCAACGGGAGCAGGCCGGCGACCCGCGTCCGTCGCTCGGCGAGCGTTACGCTTCTAAGGAAGCCTGGCTGGCGCGCGTGACCGACGCCCTGCAACGACTCATCAAACAAGGCTGCCTCCAAGCTGAAGACCTCGCCCCCTTGCAGAAGCAGGCAGCCGCGCGCTGGGACTGGGTCACGAAACGAAAGCCCTTGTGATCTGACAAACTGCAACTCGAAGAACAGCCATGAAAACATCCTTCCTTCCGTTGTTCTGTCTCCTGTTGTTGCTGGCCGACTTGCACTCCGCCGAACTGGCGAAGGACGGGGCGACCCGTTGGAAGATCGTTCTGCCTGACGAGCCGACGATGGTCGAGAAGACGGCCGCGCGCGAGTTGGCCGAGCATCTGAAGCTCGTCACCGGGGCGGAGTTCCAGACGATTGCCGAAAAGGACGCGCCCGCTGGTGGGAGATCGTTGGTTTTTGTTGGCAACACAAGGAAGGCCCCGAAGAAGGACTACAAGTTCGACGAAATCCTGATCAAGATGGACCGCGGGAACCTGATCCTGGCGGGGCATCAGAGGCGAGGCTGCCTGTATGCGGTCTATTCGTTCCTGCAGGATGTCGTCGGCGTTCGCTGGTGGACGCCCGACGACACGTTCATCCCGAAGAAGCCACGGCTGCTCGTCGCGGACAGTCTGAGCGTCTCCTACGCGCCCCAGATGGTCTCGCGGGAGATGTATCACCGGGACGCCCAGCCGGGTGTTTTCTCCGCCCGCATGAAGGGCAATGGCGGCATCGCCCCGGAATACGGCGGCGCGGTGCGAATCATCAACTTCGTCCACTCGTTCTACAAGTATCTCCCGCCCGAGAAGTATTTCGACGCGCATCCGGACTGGTATTCGGAGATCAACGGCAAACGCAAACATGAACACGCGCAGCTTTGCCTGACCAACGAGGACATGACACGGGAGTTGATCAAGAACGTCCTGGAAACGCTGCGGAAGAATCCCGACGCCAAGATGATTGACGTCTCGCAGAACGACTGGCACGGCTGCTGCACCTGCGCCAAGTGCAAGGCGATAGACGATGCGGAAGGGAGCCACGCAGGCACGCTCGTCTCGATGCTCAACAAAGTCGCCGAGGCGGTTGAGAAAGAGTTCCCGGACGTTCTGGTTGAATCGCTGGCGTATCAATACACACGCAAGCCGCCCAAGACCCTCAAGCCGCGCGACAACGTTTTGATTCGCCTCTGCACCATTGAGTGTTCCTACATCCAGCCGCTCGACGGCCCGCAGAACCGGAAGTTCGCTGCGGACATGGAAGGCTGGAGCAAGCTGGCCAAGCACCTGTTCATCTGGGATTACACGACCAACTACAACGACTACATGGGGCCGCATCCGAACCTGCGCGTGCTCGCGCCGAACGTCCGCTATTTCATCAAGCACGGCGCCATCGGCCTGTTTGAAGAGGGCGAAGGCGACGACTTCTGCGAACTGAAAAACTGGCTGCTCCTGCGCGTGATGTGGGAACCGCGCCTCGACGCCAACAAGCTGATCGCCGAGTTCGTGCGCGGCTACTACGGCGAGGCGGTCGCGCCGCTCATCAAGCAGTATTGGGACATCCTGATCGCCCGGACGGAGAAGGCGAAGATTTACCTCGGCTGCTTCGGCATGAACTCGGCGAAGTGGATTGATCTGGCGACGCTCAACCAGGTCACCGAAGTCATGAACAAGGCCGTCGAAACGGCGACGAAAGTCTGCGGCCCCGATTCCCCGGAACTGCGCCGGCTGCGGAAGTCGAAGATGGGCGTGGATCACGTCTGGCTGAGCCGATACTACCCGCTCCGTTGCGAGGCGCGGGAGAAGAAGATGCCGTTCCTCGGCCCGAAAGACCCGCTCAAGGCGGCGGAGGAGTTCGCGCAGCTCTGCAAACGGTTCAAGACGAAGGCGGCGGTCATTTCGCAGGAGAAGAATCTCGGCGTGTATCTGGAAGGCCTGCGGGCGGGGTTCCTCGCGCAGAGCAAACCGCCCGACATGTGCAAGGGGCTGCCGGAAGACAGTTGGATGGTCTTCGATGCGTTGTCGTTCCGCAACTTCCGCGATGCCGCGACGGTGATCAACGATCCCCAAGCCTGGAACGGCAAGAGCATCCGCATGGGAACGAAGGTTGACTGGAACACCAGCTACACCCCGCCGGTTCGCGGGAAATATCGCATTCTTGCCTCGCTGCGCTGCGAGGGAACCCTCAAGAAAGGCAAACTTGGTTCATGGGGCGTCTATGACGCACAGGGCAAGAAATCGCTCAAGACCATGGTTCTCAATGCGAAGGATTTCGCGACCGAAGACGGCTCGTTCGACAAGAAGTTCCGGTGGATTGATCTGGGCACCATTAACTTCGTCGCCGGCGCCTACTTCTGGTTCGCCCACGGACACAGCCCCGAACTGGACGCCATCTTCGTTGACCGCGTCGTGCTCATCGAAGGAAAGTAAACTGACAGCCTCGCGCTCCATCCGCTAACCGCATCCACACCGACGCGATTCTTGTCCATTTACCGCGAGGGCATCAGCGTTGCATACTCGCGCCAACATCTGGAGCACTGACATGAAACACAACACCGCATGGATGATGGTCGCAACTCTCGCGCTGGCCACAGCAGCTTCCGCGCAAGTGATTGACACCTCCGAGACGCGCGTGCAAACCACGCTCGACCCAAAACTGAAACGCATCGGCACCATCAAGCCACGGAGTGTCGGCGAGATCTCCGGCCAGAATTGGTCACTCGGCTGCGAGACGATTGACCGCGATTTCACCAACTGGGATTCCTACAAGGACTATCTCGTGCCGCTCGGCATCAAGCTGATCCGGCTGCAAGGCGGCTGGGCCAAGTGTGAGCGCGACCAGGGCAAATACGACTGGCGCTGGCTCGACCGTATCATTGACGACGCACGCAGCCGCGGGCTTGACATCATATTGCAGACGAACTACGGCAACCCGATCTATCCCGGCGGTGGCAGCCGGCATCTGTCCGGCGGCTTCCCGACTTCCGAGGAGGCGCTCGCCGCTTGGGACAAGTGGGTCGAGGCGATGGCGACGCGCTACAAGGGCAAGGTGCGCGACTGGGAGATGTGGAACGAGCCGAACAACAACAAGGCGCATACGCCCGAGATCACCGCCGACTTCGACATACGAACGGCCGAGATCATTAAGCACGTAATTCCCGACGCACGCATCGCCGGCGCGGTGTTAAACTCGCCCGCGCTGGCTTACGCGGAGGGCTGGTTGAAACGCGTGGTGGAAAAACAAAAACAGTCGCTCTTCACCTGGTTCATCTATCACGCCTACACGCGCAACCCCGACGAGAAACATTACGAGGAGGTCGAGAAACTCAAGGCGTTGCTCCAGCAGTATGCGCCAATGATCAAACCGTGGCAGGGTGAAGCCGGCACGCAGTCGGAGTTCTGCCTCGGCGGCGCGTTGTGCAAGTATCCGTGGACTGAGTTGACACAGGCGAAGTGGCAGACGCGGCGGATGCTTGGCGATCTCGGACACGATGTCGAGTCGCTGGTCTTCTCCATGGCAGACCTCGACTACAACCGCTGGGACGGCTACCAGCTCGGCGACATGGACCGTTACGGGTTGGTGAAGACCGACAAGCAATACCGCCTGCTCAAGGTGAAGATCGCCTACTACGCCGTGCAGAACCTCGTCGCGGTCTTCGACGACACGCTGGAGCGGCTGGCGGATTATCCGTGCGGAGTCCAGTGTGCGAAGGCAACGGCCTTCTACGCCTACAAGAACAAACAGACCGGCCAGCAACTGCTCGTGTTCTGGGACAAGAGCGCCGTGCCGTCCAACCAGAACAACACCGTGCCCGCGACGTTCACCATCGCCAAGGGGTCATTCACCGAGCCGGTCTGGGTGGACCTGATCACCGGCGGCATCCACGAGATTCCCGGGGAGAAGATCGCGCGCGATGGCGACAAGCTGACCTTCAAAGACATCCCCGTTTATGACGCGCCCGCGCTCATCGCCGACAAGAGTCTGGTGCTGAAGTAGGGAGCGCGCCTGCTCCGGCTTTGTTCTTGACGCGCGCGTCCATCGGCGCAGAATCCGGTCTTATGAAAGCACGGCGCATTTCTCCCGTGATCGCGTTGGCTTTTCTCATCGCGACTTCCACTCTCACCCTACCCTCCGCTCACGCGGCGGGTTTTTCCTTCGGGCCCGGCGAACTGATCCTCGATCCGGCGGATTGGCAGAACGTGAACAGCGATCCGGATTGGTCCATCAAGCTACCCTTTATCATCCGCCGTTCGAACAGCCAGGAGTCGACCTTTCAGTTCCGCCATCCCATCCCAAAGTTCTTTGAGATCGCTTTCGATTTCATGCTCGATAGCACCGGCGGCAGCGATGGCAAAGGAATTAAGATCCGAACCGCTAATGCCCATTTTAGTGTGGCCGTTGATGATGACTATCCGCTTGGTCTTTATGATATTCCTGCGCGAAAATATCGCGCAACGGACGTCAGGCTCAATGTTCGCGACCACCACACCTACCATTTCTCCGCCCGCGCCTCGCCGGAAACGCTCTCTGCGACTGTCGACGGCAAGACTGTCTCTACCCGCTGGACTGCCACGCCTCCGTTCAACCTGTCCTTCTTCGCCCAACGCAGCGGCTTCCGCGTCAAATCCATCAAGATCACGGAAATCAAGAAGTAAGCACCGTGGGCGTTTGACGAAGCCGTTCACAACATGTGGCGATTCCGGCAAGACTGGGCCTATTTAGCCCGAAACAGCCCCTCCAGCCTTCCGAAACAACCCGAGGACAAGGAAGCCAGCCCTACAGCGTCCAGCCTTCGCGGTAGGTGCGCTTGACGTAGCTGTTGGCTTCCTTGTCGTTGGTCGCTTCCATCTTCTCGCCGTCCCAGAGGAGGCGGCGGTTGGGGTAACGCTTGGCGCGGTTGCTAGCGCGTGTCCCGGCTGACGAGCCGGCCGATCTGCGGCGGCGCGGTTGCAAACTCCACCTTCTCGCCTGCCGTGCCGAGGTAACCACCCCAGCCGACGCGGATCGCAGCCACGGCGGAAAGGTCCAGGCGGGCGTCATGGGCTTTCGACCACCCAGCGAGTTGAAACTGGCTCAGGAGCACAAACGATTGGCAGCGGCCCGGCGCGCCCAGCGAACGGCCCGCGTGCGCGATGTAGTCGTTGCCTGTTTTGTCGTGCAGGATCACCAGCAGCTCGGCCGGCGTCCCCTGCCCCTCCGGCACCCATGTGTCCAGCGCCAGCACTTCGCCACCGCTGAGGTCCACCGGCTGCGGAAAGTTGAACGACAGGAACAGGTGCGTGTCCACCTGACTCTTTGTCACCGTTCCGACAGCGCGCCATCGGGAAGAATCGCCCGTCAGCTCCGTTTGCACGAACTGGCCACCGCCGACCAAGGGCTTCACGTCCGGCAACGGCCGCATCGTCAACCCCGGCAGTCCGCCACTCGTTACCGGCAACCGCCGCGCTGGCTTCGCCTCCGCGTAGCGCAGCAACACCGCGCTGTAAGGGTCGAGCCGCAGTTTCGCCTTCCCATCGGCGGCCAACGGCGTCGTCGCGCCCGTGGCGGGATTCCACTGCTCGCCCCGCCCCTGCCCCTGCCCGGTCACTCGGACATCACCCTCCCATGCCTCACCGCTATCGTTGATCAAGAAATAAACCTCATGCCCGTCAATCCGCCGATGCGTCGCATGAATCGGCCCGCGTGCATCGCCCGCGAACACGTCCGGCTCCAACACGCCGTTCAGCACCAGCGGCAACAGCGCCTCCGATCCCGACGGCAAGAAGATACCAGCTCCGCCCGCGCCGTTCGCCGCCACGCGCGCGCCGCCGCCTTCGCCGAACATCTCCCGCGTCAGTTTCCGCACGCGGGCCGACGGAAATTCCGTGGCGCTGTTCGCCGGCAACGCGCCAACGGCGATCACCACACCGCCCCTCCGCCAGAAGCGCGCGAGATTCTCCCACGCGGCCAGCGGCAGCGTGTCGGCGCACGGCAACACCACCGCCCGCCAGCGCAGCTTGCCGTGGACGAGCGCGCCATTCTCTGCCTTCGCCTTCGTGAGTGCACTGGAATCCACATAGGTGAAATCGCGATTCGCGCCGTAAAGGCTGTCGCTGACCAGTCGGTAGGCGTGCTCGACACGCACCGTGGCGGGCGAGCCTCTCGCGCCCTGCGTCGCAGGCGTGAACTGCGGCCAGATGCTCTCGACCGGATAGAGCACAGCGATGTCGGCAACCTGGTGGCCGCCGGTGAGCATCGTGCAGCAGCGGCCGATGTGAAGGTTGAGCCGCTGCAATTGCTCGTCGGAAAGATTCTGGAACGAGTAGTAGCTGGTAATGGTGTTGATGCCGCCGAAGATCAGGCGGTTGCACGTGCCGCGAATCTCATCCTCGGTGACAACGCGGACGGGACGCTTATCGCCGGCGGGCCGGTAACGCTGTGAGTGGTCGGAAGTCTCGCACATCGTCACTGTCTTGCCTTCGAGTTCCGCCACGCTGCTGAGCAGCCTCGCGATATACCACGGCACCTGCGGCGGCAGGCTCGTCAGGCAGTCAATACTCGGCGCGTCCAACCGCCGCGCGCAGCGGAAGAAATCACCGTAGAGCGGCACGTGGGAACTGATGCTCTCTTCCATGAGCAAATGCCCGCCGGAGGCGACGTTGTGGCGATGGCACCATTGTTGAATCTGGCCGAAATAATTTTCCGCGACGAGATCGCCAACCGTGTTCCAGAAATCGTAGCGCGCACGCCGCCCCTTGCCGCCCGCGTCCGCCACGAGCGTGGGCAGCAGCGGCTCCAGCGCGTAGCCGCGGCGCTGGCGAAACTCCGCCGCGAGGTTCGGCGCCCACGGCAGCACGCGATAAGGCATCGGCCGCAGGAAGAGGCTCATCAACGACGGCTCATCTGTGAACGTGGAAACAAACCACCGGCCGAGGTCGTTGCCGAGCCGAGCCGCATAACGGTCGTGTGTCACTTCAAGGAACCGCGCCGTCGGCTCCGGCATCAGCATGTTGATGTAGGGCAACTTGTCGCACAGGCTCAATGCGGCGTGCGTGCCTTCGTAGAGATGATCCTCCGTGATCGCCATCACTCGCCAGTGGCCAGGCGGCGCCTGCCACTGCAACCGGCTGTCCTTCACTTGCGCCGACAGGTCCACCGGTTTGTCCAGCGCGATGACGCCATCGCACACCGGGAATGCCGCTGTCAGCACGCGTTTGCCCGGCGGTATATCGAGATTCACTGGTCCGCCCTCACTGCTCGTATCGGCGATCAGCAAGCCGCGCGCTTCATACTCCGGATGGCCGCGCATCGTGATGCCGCCAGCCAGCCCCGATGGATAGCCGCGCTCGTCGTAGAGCCAGAGCGACATGCCCGCGCGCTTCGCCTCTGTGACACCGCGCACGAATGCGCGCCAGTATTCTTCATTCTCCAGGTAGTCGCGAAACGAAACGTTGCTGACGAAGCCGCCAAAGCCCTGTCGGGCCAGTGTCTGCAACTGCGCGTCCTGCTCGGCGGGCTTTATCGGCAAGCTGTGGATGATCCTGATGATGCGCGACGCGGTTGGCGGGTTTGTGAAACGTTCGGCCAACGGCCGGTCTGCTTGTGGGAGTTGTCCGCTACACACCGCTGAGAAGCTGATCGTTGCAATGCACAGCGCCGTCAACAAACGGCGTGCATGGCAGATCATGGGAAGAATCACCCGAGCAGCGCTACCGGCTGATGCCCCGCTCGCTCTTCTCGACGAACGCCACGAGATGATCCAACTCCGGCGAGTGCGGCAGCTCCGCTTTGATCCTCTCCAGCGCGTTACGGACAGTGTCGTCTGTGCGGAAGAGCATCTTGAACGCTTTGCGAATCTGCTCATGCACCTCGCTGCTCATGCCACGCCGTTCCATACCGACCTTGTTCACCGCGCGGCAGACGGCGGGGTTGCCATCGGCCATCATGAACGGCGGGATGTCCTGCACGACCTTGGAGCAGCCGCCGATGATCACCATCTTGCCAATGCGGCAAAACTGATGCACCGCCGCGAGGCCGCCAACCACCGCGTAGTCTTCGACCGTGACGTGGCCCGCGATGGTCCCGCAGTTGGAAAAGATGACGTGGTCGCCGATGGTGCAATCGTGCGCGACGTGGCTGTAAGCGAGGAAGTTGCAATGGGAGCCGATGACAGTCTTGAGGCCGTCGCCGGTCGCAGTGTGGACAGTGACGCTCTCGCGGAAGGTGTTGTCGTCGCCGATCTCCAGATAGCACTTGTTGCCGGCCTTCCATTTCAGATCCTGCGTCTGCAGACCAATGCAGGCGTGTGGATAGAAACGGTTGCTCTTGCCGATGGTCGTCAGCCCGTCGAGGACAACGTGACTGTGCAACCAGCAGCCCGCGCCAAGCTTGACGTTCGCGCCGATGACGCAATACGGCCCGATCTCGCAGTCGCTGCCGATCTCGGCCCCCGGTTGGATGACGGCGGTAGAATGAATAGCCATCGCAGTTTATCCGTGGATGAGGAACAAGAGTTCCGCCTCGCTGACGACCTCGCCACCAACCTTGCAGGTGCACTTGGCGCGGCCGATGTTCCGCCGCTGCGCCGTCAGTTCCGCCTCGATGAGCAACTGGTCGCCGGGCGTGACCGGCTTGCGGAACTTCACGTTGTCGGCGCTCATGAAATAAGCCAGCTTGCCGGCATTCTGCCCTCCCTTCAACAACATGATGCCGCCGCACTGCGCCATTGCCTCCAGTTGCAATACGCCGGGCATCACCGGATGGCCGGGGAAATGTCCCTGGAAATACGGCTCGTTGATCGAGACATTCTTGATCGCCACCGCCTTCTTCTCCTCCAGCTTCAGCACGCGGTCGAGCATCACAAACGGGTAACGATGCGGCACCATCTTCAACAACCCCACCGAGTCCACCTCGCCCGTGTCACTCACCGGCGGGGGCGTCGCCTTCGCAGGCGCCGCGGCTACCTCGGCCGGCGGACTGGGCCGCTTGGCCGCCTTCACCGCAAGCTGCTTCGTCAACTCGTAGTTCACCGTGTGGCCCGGCCGGATTGCAATGATCTGCGCCGCCACCGGCCGTCCGAGCAAATAGAGGTCGCCGATGATGTCGAGAATCTTGTGCCGCACAAACTCATCCCGGAATCGCAGCGCGCCCTGCGTCAACACCGACTCCCCGCGCACGATGATCGCATTCTCCAGCGAGCCGCCCTTGATCAGCCCCGCCTTCATCAGATGCTCCACCTCGTGGAAAAAGCAAAACGTCCGGCATGGCGCGATCTGTTCCGCAAAACTCTCCCGATCCACGCCCAAGCTGAAATACTGTGAGTCCAGCCCGCCCACAGGGAACGAAATCGTGCAACTCACCTGCAACCGATCCGCCGGCAGCATCACCACCGTCGAATCGCCCTGCTTAAACCAGATCGGCTCCGTGATCTGCGCCACCTCGCGCTGCGCGCCCTGCTCCACCAAACCGGCCTCGCGAATCATCTTCACGTAGGGGCTGGCGCTACCGTCGCCCACCGGTGGCTCGTTCGCATCCAGCTCCACAATCGCATTGTCCACACCCAGCGCGTGAAACGCCGCCATCACGTGTTCAATGGTGTGCACGCGGATGTTGCCCTTGCCGATGGTCGTCCCGCGCGTGGTCTCCACCACATTGGCCACCAACGCCTCGATCTCCGGCTGGTCGTCCAGATCCGTCCGCTTGAACCGGATGCCCGTATCCACCGCCGCCGGCTTGAACGTCATCGTCACCGCGTTGCCTGTGTGCAGGCCGACGCCGGAGAACGAGACCGATTTCTTAAATGTCTGCTGTTGTTTGAACATGGTGTAATGCCGTCCGATTTCCTTGCAAAACGCGCGCCTCGTTTATCACACGCCTACGCCAATGGCAAGCGCCGCCACCGCAAAAATCCGCCACCCTTTGTCGTTGGCCCGCAGCAGTGCCTCCCGCTTCTTATCCCCTGAAATACAGATACCCTGCCACGATGGCGGCCAGCACGAAGGCCGAGCCGGCAAATTCCTGCCAGCCCCAACTCTGGCGCGTCTGGTGGCGGTCATGATCGGTGGCGGTGCCGAAGGTCAGACTCTTGATCGCCGCGTAGTCCGGCGCGGCGGTCGCGTAGCTCACCGCGATCATCACCACCGCCGAGACGAGCGTGATGAGGATGCTGAAATATTGGAAGTTGATGTTGTTGATGATCCAGAAGAACGAGCCATGCGGGTAATGGAAGTCCTTGATCAACATCGCCGGTGTGTCCACAAGCATACGGAAGACGCCAAGCACGAAGCCGACCACCATTGCCCAAAAGCAGCCGGCCGCGTTGAGGCGTTTCCAAAAGACGCCAAAGAAGAAGACGACGAAGATCGGCGGAGCGAGATAGCCTTGGACGGCCTGGAGGTAGTTGTAGAGTCCCTCGGCGCCTTTCACGACAGGAATCCACAGCAGCGCGATGAGCACCATGACGGCGGTGGCGATCCGCCCCATGCGGACGATCTCGTGCTGCGAGGCCTTGGGCCGGAGTTTTTCGTAGATGTCCACGGTGAAGAGCGTGGAGCAGGCGTTGAAGACGCCGGCCAGCGAGCCCATCAGCGCCGAGAGCAGGCCCGCGACGACGATGCCGCGCAAGCCCGGCGGGAGCAGGTGCTCGACCATCAGCGGGAACGCCGCCTGCGCCGCTTTCGGGTCGGCTGCGAACGCGGCGCTCAGGCCGGGCACCTTGTCGCTCTTGACCAGCGCGAAGCAGATCAGACCAGGAATGATGAATAGGTAAACTGGGAAGAGTTTGAGGATCGCGGCGAAGATGCTGCCCTGCCGCGCAACGCGTTCGTTTGGGGCACCCAACGCACGTTGGACGATGTATTGGTCTGTGCACCAATACCAGAGGCCAATAACCGGCGCGCAGATGGCCATGCCGAGCCACGGGAAGTTTTGGTTGAAATACCACGCCTGCCGCACCGTCTCGCCCGCGGCGTTCTTGTCCCAGACGGGCGCCCATGTTGCCTCGACTCCGGCAGGAATCAGCGGCTTCCAGAGGTTGAACATCTCGGAGCCGCAGAGCCGCCGCAGTTCGCCCCAGCCGCCCAACTGGATGAGGCCGTAGATGGTCAGCAGCGCCGAGCCGATGATGAGCACAACGACCTGCACGGCGTCGTTGTAGGCCACAGCCCTCATGCCGCCGAGCATCGTGTAAAGGCCCGTCAGCACCACCACCAGCACCGAGCCGATCCAGAAACTGTCTATCACCGCCCCGCCGATGTTGATCTGCAGTTCCGGCAACAGCGCGCCGAAAACGACGCCACCCGCAAAGATGCCGACAGCGATTTTCGAGACGATGAAGGTCAGCAGCGAAACGATGGAAAGCACGTAGCGCGACCGCGTGCAGAAGCGGCGTTCCAGAAACTCCGGCATCGTGAACACGAGCGACCGCGCGTAAAACGGCACGAACACCCATGCCAGCACCAGCAAACACCACGCATGAAACTCGTAATGCGCCAACGCCACGCCGTCCTTCGCGCCGGACCCAGCGAGGCCCACAATGTGCTCGGAGCCGATGTTCGATGCAAAGATGGAGGCACCGATGAGCCACCAGCCGAGGTTGCGCCCCGCGAGAAAGTAATCGGCCGCGGTATCCTTCTCTTTCGTGATGGCCGACCACGCGACGACCAGCAGGACGGTGAAGTAAGCTCCGATGGCGATCCAGTCGAGGCCCGTCAGCGTCGTGGTGCCAACGCCGGCGAGGATGGGTGTGAGTGTGTTCATATAGTAGTCCTCACGCTCCGCGTGAGGTTTGTTATTGACGTTCATGTCCTCTCGCGGAGCGAGAGGACTACTTTAGTCCAAACCGATAAACGATCGTGTTCTTGTAAGTCTTGCCGGGCCGCAGCACGACCGACGGAAACTTTGGCTGGTTCGGCGAGTCGGGATAATGCTGCGGCTCCATGCAGAAGCCGTTGCGATGCTTGTAAACCCAGCCGCCCTTCCCCGTGATGTGCCCGTCGAGAAAGTTGCCGCTGTAGAACTGCAACGCCGGCTCGGTCGAGAGCACCTCCAGCAAGCGTCCGGTCGTCGGCTCTGTCACGCGCGCCATGAGACCGAGACTGGCGCCCTTCGCGATGACGAAATTGTGGTCGTAACCGCCACCGAACTTGATCTGCTCATCGTCCACGCCGATGCGCTCGCCGATGGCCGCCGGCTTGTTGAAGTCGAACGGCGTGCCTTTCACCGGCATGAACTTGCCCGTCGGGATCAGCGTGCTGTCCACCGGCGTGATCTTGTCGGACTTGATCATCACGACGTGGCCAAGGATGTCGCCCTTGCCGGCGAGGTTGAAATAGGAGTGCTGCGTGAGGTTGACAACCGTGGGCTTGTCGGTCGTCGCCTTGTAGTCGAGCCGCAGCTCGTTGTTGTCGGTCCAAGTGTAGGTCGCGGTCACATCGAGGTTGCCAGGATATCCTTCCTCGCCGTCCTTGCTGACGTAGTGCAGTTCCAGCGTCGGGCCGGCCTTGGTCATCGCGGGTTTGGCATCCCAAACAACCTTGTCGAAGCCCTTCAGCCCGCCGTGGAGCGCGTTCACCTTGTTGTTGGTCGCGAGCGTGTATTCCTTGCCATCGAGCGTGAACTTGCCCTTCGCGATGCGGTTGCCGTAGCGACCGACGAGGCAGCCGAAGTAAGGAGTCTCCTTCACATATTCCGCAAGCGTGTCGTAGCCGAGCACCACATCGCCGATTTTCCCCATCTTGCACGGCACGCAAACCGACTGGACAATGCCACCGTAGTTGGAAATCTTGACGACGCTGCCCTTGGAATTCTTGAGCGTGTAAAGGTCCACTGTCTTGCCGTCGGCAGTGCCCCAGGGTTGCTTGGTGATTTCAAAAACTTCGCCGCGAACTGAACTGGCCATGATAAGGATTCCTCCGAGGATGGTTAGTGCTCGTGTCATATCGGTTCGTCTCCGCTACCGCTGCCCGTAATACGCGCCCGGGCCGTGCTTCCGCAAGAAATGTTTGTCCAGCAGCGCCCGCTGCATCGCCCCGACGCGCGGGTTCACGCGCAAGGTCTCGCTCGCCAGCCGCGCCAAGTATTCCAACACAACGGCGTTCTCGACGGCCTTCGCCATGCTCTTGCCCCACGCGAACGGCCCGTGGCTCGCCACCAGCGCGCCGGGAAACGCCAACGGATCGAGTTTGCGGAGCCGCTCGACGATGACGTTGCCCGTCTCGACTTCATAGTCGCTCTTTATATCCTTCGGCGTCATCGCACGCGTGCAAGGCACCGGCCCGTGGAAATAATCCGCGTGCGTCGTGCCGAGCGCCGGGATTTCGCGTTTCGCCTGCGCCCAAGCCGTCGCGAAGAGACTGTGCGTGTGAACGATGCCGCCGATCTCCTTGAATGCGCGGTAGAGCACCAAATGCGTCGGCGTGTCGGAACTGGGCCGCAGGTCGCCTTCAACGACCTTGCCGCTGTCGAGTGCAACGACAACCATGTGCTCCGGCTTCATTACGTTGTAGCCGACGCCCGACGGCTTGATGACGACGTGCCCGCTCCCGCGATCAATTCCGCTGACGTTGCCGAAGGTCTGGATAACCAAACCTTCCTTCACCAAATCGAGATTGGCTTTGCAGACTTGAGCTTTGAGTTCTTCCAGCATTATTACTTCCGGACGCGGGTGCGAATCTCGATCAGTTGCTTCATCACATCAAAAAGATTGCCGTTCCAGTCTTGCGTGCCGAGCGCGTCGTGGAGCTTGCGGTAAAGGACGTAAAGCTCCTTGTAAACTGCGTGCGCTTCCGGCTTCGGCTGGAAGACGCGCGGCTTGATGCCGATCATCGCCTTCTGCGCGCTGGCGTAATCGGGATACGCGCCCGCTACAACCGCACCAGCGATGGCCGCGCCGAGGGCGCAGGTCTGGGCGGAACGGCTCACTTTCATCGGACGGCCAGTCACGTCGGCGTAGATTTGCATCACGAGCGGGTTCTTCTCGGCGATGCCGCCGCAGTTGACGATCTGCTCGACCTTCACGCCGTATTCCTCGAAACGGTTGATAATCGTCAGCGCGCCGAACGCGGTCGCCTCGATGAGCGCGCGGTAAATCTCCGCCGCCGTCGTGTAGAGCGTCTGGCCGAGAAGCAGGCCCGTGAGCCGCTGGTCCACGAGGATGGTGCGGTTGCCGTTGTTCCAATCGAGCGCAAGCAGGCCGCTCTCGCCCGGCTTGAGCTTCGCCGCGCCGGCGGTCAGGGCCACATGCGAACCGGCTTTGCCCATCGGCTGGATGTAGTTGACGAACCAATTGAAGATGTCGCCCACCGCCGACTGCCCCGCTTCGAGTCCGTAAAAGCCCGGCAGGATACTGCCGTTGACGATGCCGCAGAGGCCGGGCACGTCGGCGAGTTGCTGGCCGACGGGAACAACCATCATGTCGCAGGTGCTCGTGCCGATGATCTTCACCAGCGTGCCCGGTGCGATGCCGGAGCCGACGCCGCCGAGGTGCGCGTCAAACGCGCCAACCGCCACGGGAATGCCCGCGGGCAGGCCGGTGAGCTTGGCCCACTCGGCGGTGAGTTTGCCGACCGCGCGGTCAATCGTGTGCGCCTTCGCGCAGAGCCGCGAGCGGAGCGCGCCAAGCTTCGGGTCGAGTTGGCCGAGGAACTCCGCGTCGGGATAGCCACCCCACGTGTCGTTATACATCGCCTTGTGACCGGCAGCGCAGACGCCGACGACCAGCTTGTCCGGCGCTTCGGTGCCGGTGAGCATCGCGGGAATCCAGTCGGCGCACTCGACCCACGTGTGCGCGGCGTCGAACACCCCAGGCGCGGTGCGCAGACAGTTAAGGATCTTGCTGAAGAACCACTCGCTGGAATAGGTGCCGCCGCACTTGGCGAGATATTGCGGGCGAATCTTCTTCGCCAATTCCGTGATCTCGCCGGCCTCCGCGACGCCGGTGTGGTCTTTCCACAGCCACGCCATCGCGGCGGGGTTCTTGGCGAACTTCTTGTCGAACGCGAGCGGGATGCCCTTGGCGTCCACGGGCAACGGCGTGCTGCCGGTGGTGTCCACGCCGATGCCGATCACGTCGGCGGCGTTGAAACCGCGCACGGTTTTCTTCGCAAGCGCGAGCGCCTTCTTGATCGTGATCTCCGCGCCGGTGAGGTAATCGGCGGGATGCTGGCGCGCGAGGTTCGGGTCGCGGGCGAGGATAACGCCGTGGTGACCGTGCGCGTATTCCCAGACGGCGGTTGCGACTTCCTTGCCGTTGGCGGCGTTGACGATGAGAGTGCGCACCGAGTTGGTGCCGTAGTCGAGTCCGATAGCGTATCTCGCGCTCATGTTTCGCTCCTTGGTTTACACGTGCAGGTAAACGTCCCAGCCCAGATACTTCGTCAATGCCTCCTTCACGCCAGCGGCGATGTGAGTCGGGTTGACGGCGACGTGGTGCTCGTAGCCGTTCTCGCAAATATGGGCGAGCAGCTTCTGGAAGTTCGCGATGCGCACTACGCCGAAGCCGCCGAACGTCTTGAGCGGATCATCAGTGAATTCGCCCTCGCCGACGTAGGCGCGAATCTTGCCCGCGGCGTCATCGGTGGTGCAGCGCAGATAGGTCAGCGGCGCAGCTTTCACACGGCCGACAACCGTGCCGTAGGTGTTCTCCTTGCCGACCGTATCCGCGAGGATCTCGTGCCAGTCCATCCGCGGTTTTCCTTCACCCGCGTCGGCAAAGATGTCCTTCGGTAGGTTGCTGCAATGAAACACGACGCCCTTGTCGGGATCGTCGGCGTAATCATTGTTCCAATCCACCAGCGCGCTGGGCCGGCCGCTGGCCTGCGCCAACGCGTGCATCGCCACGCAACCCATCACGTCCACCTCGCACGCACTGGACACCAACATGTTGCTCATCATACTCATCAGCGTGCAGGGCACGACGCCGAAGAACTCTTCGATCGCCGTCCAACACTGCATCGCGGTGGCGTTAAGATGAGTGCGCTTCATCCAACCGTCCACGGCGACGCCGAACTTGGCCATCTTCAACAATGACGCGGGCGGAATGCCCTGCGTGGAGACGTATTCACCGATTGCGGCAAGCTTGGCCTTCACGGCGCGGTCATTGTCGGGCATCTTGTTCACCCAGCCGAGCATTTCGTAGAGGTCGAGCGTCTCGATGCTGACACCGGCGGCTTCGAGCAGCTTCTCGCTATAGCGGACCGTATTGAATGCCGTCGGCCTCGTGCCCAGCATACCAATGCGCAGGCCGCGCAACGCGCGCAGCACCCGACAACTAACCCCGAAGTCGGCAAGATCCTGCGCGAAACTCTCGCTGGTCGGGCTGCACGTGTGGAGCCGCGTGAGCGTGAACGGGATGCCGTATTGGCGAAGGTTGTTGGTGACGGACATCTTGCCGCAAAAACTGTCGCGGCGGTTGCCCATACGCATCTTGTCCGCCTCGTCCGGGTAGGCGTGGATGAGCACCGGCACGCGCAGGCCGGACCAACGCAGCGCGTTGGCGATGGCGCGCTCGTCGCCGAAGTTCGGCAGCGTGATGATGATGCCGTCAATCTTCTGGCGGTTGGCGTCGAAGAGTTCGGCGCAGAGCTTCGCCTCCTCGAAACTTTCGATGCTGCCGAATCGTGTGGCCTTGACGCCGAGAGTGACGACCTTGAAGCCGGCCTTCTCCAGCACTTCGAGCATGACGCTGCGGCCCTTCTCACAAAGCTGAGCCGGGAAAAAACCGCGGTTGCCGACAATGAGGCCAATGGTGACAGGTTTGATGGTTGCGGGTTTCATGATGCTATCCTTGGTTGTTGTTAGAGTCCGCGACGGCGCAATGAAATCGAAGCGCGGATGGTAGGGTTGAGCTTCGGGTTGAACAAGCGCAAATCACTGCACTTCCAGAACGACGACGGACTTCGCCGGCAGCGTCGTGCTGAAACCAGCATCCGTGACCTTGAACGCCGTGAACTCCGCTGGCTTGATGTTCTCCGGCTTGTCGAAGGTGTTGTGATCGGTGATCTCCGTCGCCGTCAGCACACGACCACTGATGTTCTTGGCCTTCGCGCCGGCGAGTTCGCAGGCGAGTGCCGCCGGCTGGTTGGGGTTCAGGTTGCAGAGCGTCACATGAATCTTGCCGCTCAAGTCGCGCGAGGCCGACACGTTTAGCGCCGGAATCTTGTCGCCGCCCATCGCGTAGTCGCCGCACTGCAACTCGCTCGGCAACAGGATCGCGTTCTGGTGGACCGCGAACATCTCGAAGACGTGATAGGTCGGCGTCAGGAGCATCTTCTCCTTGTCGGTGAGGATCATCGCCTGCAAGACGTTCACTGTCTGGGCAATGTTGCCCACCTTCACGCGGTCGCAGTGCTGGTTGAAGATGTTGAGCGTGACGCCCGCCACCAACGCATCGCGCAACGAGTTCTGCTGATAGAGGAAGCCGGGGTTCGTGCCCGGCTCCACCGCGTGCCACGCGCCCCACTCGTCCACGCAGAGCGCCACCTTCTTCTGCGGATCGAACTGGTCCATGATCGCCGAGTGCCTCGTCACCAGTTCCTCCATGAACAGCGCGCGCTTCAGCAGATGAAACCAGTCGCCCTCGTCGAACTGAGTCGCGGAGCGGCTCTTCTTGCCGCTGCCGCAATAGAAATGTAGCGCCAGACCGTTCATGCGCTTGCCGGCTTCGCGCATGAGCACCTCCGTCCAATGGTAGTCCACGTTGTTCGGCCCGCAGGCGATTTTGAAAATCTTGTTGCCGCTCAGGTTGTGGACGTAGGTGGCGTAGCGTTTGTATTGGTCGGCGTAAAACTCCGCCGTCATGTTGCCGCCGCAACCCCAGTTCTCGTTGCCAACGCCGAAATAAGTCAGCTTCCACGGCTTCGCGCGGCCGTTCTTCTTGCGGAGGTCGGTCATCGGGCTGATGGCATTGGAGGTGATGTATTCCACCCATTGCTGCATCTCCTGCACCGTGCCGCTGCCGACGTTGCCGCAGATGTAAGGCTCGCAGCCGAGCTGTTCGCAAAGGTCCATGAACTCATGCGTGCCGAAGTGGTTGTTCTCGGTGACGCCGCCCCAGTGGGTGTTGATCATGCTCGGCCGCTTCTTCGCCGGGCCGATGCCGTCCATCCAATGATACTCGTCCGCGAAACAACCACCCGGCCAGCGCAGCACAGGAATCTTGCTCTTCTTCAACGCCGCGACCACGTCGTTGCGGATGCCGCGCGTGTTGGGAATCTTGCTTCCCTTGCCGACCCAGTAGCCTTCGTAGATGCAGCGGCCGAGGTGTTCGGAGAAATGGCCGTAGATGTTGCGGTTGATCTGGTCCTTCGCGCGGTCGGCGTGGATGACCAGCTTGTTCTCGGCGGCCAGCGAGTGGCTACCGAGCAAACAGACCAGCGCCAGCGTAATTGCGAACATTCGGTTCTTCATGGCGTTACCTTTCCTCGACATCCCGCGTTTCGCGTCGTGCGCGTTGTGAATCGGGCGACGATTATAGTTGACGCCAGTTTCGCGACAACGCCAGATTGCGTCTAAGTTCAGCCATTTTGCGTCACAGCTGCCGCCAACCAAAATGCCCAAGATTCCCAAAGTCATCCTCCTGATCGAGTCCTCGCGGGCGTCGGGGCGGAGTCTGCTGCGCGGCGTCGCCAAATACGCGCGGCATCACGGGCCGTGGGCGTTCTATTGGGAGCCGCGCGGCCTGGAGAAAGTTTGGTCGCGCCTGAAGCGGCTCCACGCCGACGGCATCATCCTACGCGATGTCGAGAAAGTGGACGACGTGATCCGCTGCGGCCTGCCGGCCATCGTCGTTGGCCACCGCAAACAGGCCGTGCCCGGCGTCGCCAACGTGATGACCGACTCGGCCCGCATCGGCACGATGGCTGCCGACCATCTGCTGGACTGCGGCTTCCGCCACTTCGCCTACTGCGGATTCGACGGCATTCCCTGGTCAAACATCCGCGGCCGCAACTTCGCCGACCGCGTTGTTGCGGCCGGTTTTTCGGTTCACTTCTATCGTCAACGCCGCCGGACTGCCGTGCGTTCCGGCGAAGGGGAAGAACTGTTTATGGCCGAATGGCTCCGCTCCCTGCCGAAACCTCTCGGCGTCATGGCCTGCAACGACGACCGCGGCCAGCACGTCATCGAGGCCTGCAAGGTGGCCGGCCTCCGCGTGCCCGACGAGGTGGCCGTCATCGGCGCCGACAACGACGAACTGGTCTGCGAACTTTCCGACCCGCCCATGTCCAGCGTGGCGATCAACTTCGAGCGCGCCGGCTACGATAGCGCCGAGCTGCTGGCGAAGCTCATGGCCGGCCGCCGCTCCGTCAGCAAGGCCATCGTCGTCCGCCCCACCCACGTCATCGCCCGCCAGTCCACCAACATCCTTGCCATCGAAGACGCGCACGTGGCAAAGTCGCTGCGGTTCATCCGCCTGCACGGACGCGAAGCCATCCAGGTCAATGATGTCGTGGCCGCCTCCGGTCTCTCCCGCCGCGTGCTGGAGAAACGGTTCCGCAAACTTCTCGGCCGCTCCGTCCTCAGCGAAATCCGCCGCGTCCGCGTCGCGCAAATCTGCCGGCTGCTGGCGGAAACCAACCTCTCCGTCTCGCAGATCGCCGACTCCCTCGGCTACACGAGCATCGAACACATCGCCCGCTACTTCCGCTCCGAGATGAAGCTGAGTCCCCTCGCCTACCGCCGGCAGCACGGACATAAGTAAACGCGGCGGATCTAAACGCAGAACTGCGGCGCAGCGCAGAGAATGGAGCGAGCCGGTGCGTTGCGGCCTTAGTTATTTGTGCTCGAAGCCGGGGAACACGGCTGGATAAGTAGGATCGTTGTCTGCCGGAAAGGGCCAATGGGAATGCCAGTAGTTATTGTCGGCACCCCAAAGCGGCAAATAAACGATGAACGGCCGCCGCCACTTACCTGTCGTGGAGTTATAAAAGCCAGCCGGTGCCCACCGATACCACTTGACGCCGGCCGTGCCCCACACCGCTGGCGCATAAGCGCCGAAGCATGACAATGCGATGTAGCTGAACACGTAGATGCCAAAGAGAACACCAAGGACTTTCGCGCCTCGTTTCATCCGTTTCCGCCTTTCACTTCGCCTTCTCCGCGCATAGTCCTCTCTGCGGCTTGCGGGGGCAAGCGGGAAAGCGGCGGAGCGACGAGGCGAATGATGAGTTCAGAATGAAAAGTGAAAAATTCCGGAAGTTCTGAATCCGTTACTTCTCGCCCTTCGCTCGCCGCGCCAAATCTTGATCCTTTGGGCCGAGGTCCGAATTCCTGCGACAGAAAGCCGATGCCTTTGAGGGCCTTTCCGAGCACGCCGGAGGCTTTTACCGGCCCGAACCTTGCCTTTGGACATTGCCTTGTCCGTCTCTGACCTTGGAAGATGCGTCTCTGATCTTGGAAGGTCTGTCTCTTACCTTACAAGGTCCGACGCTTTCCTTATAAGGTATGAGGCTCACCTTGCAAGATCTGAGGTTTTCCTTGCAAGGGAAGACGCTTACCTTGGAAGGTCTGTCCCTTACCTTGGAAGATCCGTCGCTTATCTTGCAAGGTCCGAGGCGGAAAATGCCTCTTCCACGCGACTTTTTGGTTCCCAGAGGGTCAAAATCCCCTGTTTCAACGTTCAGGTGGCTATTTTTGAACAGGAACCAGCCTTTACCCTCCCGAAGTAGAAAGGTGATTACTTGCGGTTATCCGGCACGGAGGCGGCGGGGGCGTTGGTCTCCGCCGGGGCAGGTTTCTTCGGCGTGGTGGTGGAGGGGAAGAAGAACTTCGAGTAGAAGCCGACCATCTTGGTTTCGTCCTGGCTGTCGAAGAACCGCGCGGTCACTTTGCCTTCGGCGTGGCCGGGCGGTTGGCGGGAGAGGAGGCTGGCCGGCACGCGGATGCCGCACAGCAGACGACGCGGCCGGAATCCCAAGCCGCCAGTCACATACCACGAGAAGTGCGTCGGGTTGACGTCGAAGGTGCTTTCGTAGAGCTTGCTATCCTTGTCGAACGAGCCGCCTCCCTGGACCCCAAGATGTGTGACCTCGCTGATCGTCAGCTTCACCCGCCCGGAGCGCGCGATCTCCTTGCCGGCGCCGTCGAGCAACGTGAAGCCGATGACATAGTTCGGCGCTTGATACGATACGATCATCTGGGTCATCTGCGCCGCCGGCAGCGCGCTCTCCGTGATCGCGGGCGGCGGACCGGTCTGGGACGATTGCAACACCCAGAAAATGCCACCGAGCAAAGCGAAAGCCGACAACCCTACCATCGCCAGCCCCAACCACGGTCCCCCTGACTTGTTCATCCTGCCCATCGCCGCCCCGGCGAACGAGAGGCGATCATCGGCTTCTGCTTTCGCCTTCGTCGGATCTTTGGCCGCTGGACGAACATGCGGCTTCGCGTCTGGCGGCACCGTCAACTGCGCAGGAATCGCGCGCCCGCATTTGTTGCAACTCAGCGCCTTGCCGGCTCGATTGGCGGGATATTCGTTCTCAGCCTGACATTTGGGGCATCGCACGGTTGGCATGACGGCAAAAACTACGCGCGCAACGCCTCAACGGCAACCTTTTTGATTGTGGAAGGTTCGGCGCGTGGCTAGAGATACTCGCCAATGACGCGCGAATACATTTTGAAACCGGCCGAGCATCATCGCCCGTTGCAGATTGACTACGCCGCGCAGCTCAATCCGCAACAATTGGCGGCGGTGCGGGCTGCGCCCGGCCCAGTGCTGGTGATCGCCGGCGCGGGCAGCGGCAAGACGCGCACGCTCACCTACCGCGTGGCGTGGCTCATCGAGCAGGGCGTGCCGCCGGACCGCATCCTGCTGATGACCTTCACCAACAAAGCCGCGCGCGAGATGCTCCACCGCGTGGAAGCGCTGCTCGGCGGCGACGTGGGCGGCCTCTGGGGCGGCACGTTTCACCACGTCGGCAACCGCGTCCTGCGCCGCCACGCGAGCCTGCTCGGCTACCGCAACGATTTTACCATCCTCGACCGCGAGGACGCCGGCGACCTCGCTGGCGCGTGCATCTCGGACGCGAAGATTGACACGACGAAGGAGCGGTTCCCGAAAGGCGACTTGCTGGTGGAGATGTTCAGCATGGCGGTCAACACCGAGCGCACGCTCGGCGACGTGCTGGCGGAGCAATACCCGTATTTCGAGCAGTTCAAGGAGACCATCGCCTCGCTCCAGGAGCGTTACCACGAGCGGAAGCTGAAAACCAACGCGATGGACTACGACGATCTGCTGTTGAACTGGCTGCGCCTGATGCGCGAGTATCCCGACGTGCGCGATTTGTATCAGCAGCGGTTCCAGCACGTGCTTGTGGACGAATACCAGGACACGAACACCATCCAGGCGGAGTTGATTGACCGGCTCGCCGCAGCGCACCGCAACGTAATGGTGGTCGGCGACGACAGCCAAAGCATCTTTTCGTGGCGCGGCGCAAACTTCCGCAACATCATCTCGTTTCCCGACCGCTACCCCGGCACGCAGGTCTATAAGATCGAGACCAACTACCGCAGCGTGCCACAAATCCTGCGCGTCGCCAACGAAGTCATCCGCGCCAACACCCAGCAGTTCCCGAAGGCCCTGCAAGCCGTGCGGCGCAGCGGCGCGCGGCCGTGGCTGGTCGTGGCCGGCGACGACAACCAGCAGGCACAATACATCGGCCAACGGATTCTGGAGTTGCGCGACGAAGGCTACCGGCTCAATGACATCGCCGTGCTCTACCGCAGCCACTTCCACTGCATGGAGGTGCAGATGGAACTGAAGCGTCGCAACATTCCGTTCCTTGTCACGAGCGGCCTGCGGTTCTTCGAGCAGGCGCACATCAAGGATGTCGCTGCCCACATGCGCTTCGCCGTCAATCCCGGCGACGAAGTTGCGTTCAAGCGGCTGACGCAACTGTTACCCGGCATCGGCGGCAAGACCGCGGAGAAACTTTGGAACGCCTTGCTCGGCGGCAAACCGCTGGCCGCGTTGACCGCCACCGTGCCCGCAAAGGCCAAGGCCGCGTGGGAGCAGACCGCCGCGACCATCGCGGAGTTGCGCGACGAATCCGTCCGCAACCGCCCCGCTGAGATGATCCGGCTAGTCATCGAGTGCGGCTACGATGATTACCTGAAGGCGCACTACACCAACTATACCGCCCGGCTGGAAGACCTCGCGCAACTCCAACTCTACGCGCAACCGTTTCCATCCACCGAACAGTTCCTCAGCGACCTCTCGTTGATGACGAACCTCGAAGTCGAAGACGAGACCGCGCCAGCACAGGAGGACGGGGAGTATCTGCGGCTCAGCACCGTGCATCAGGCCAAGGGACAGGAATGGGGCGCGGTGTTTGTCATCTCGCTTGCCGACGGCATGTTTCCATCCGGCAAAGCGCTCGACAACATCGAAGGCGAGGAGGAAGAGCGGCGGTTGTTCTACGTCGCCATCACACGTGCGAAGGATGAACTCTATTTGAGCTATCCGCTGTTGCGGCGCACCAGCGGCGGACAGGACGCGCTCCAGAAACCGTCGCGGTTCCTCGCCGAAATCCCCGCCGGCCTGATGGAAGCGCTCAGGCTGCGCGACAGCTTCGGGAGTTTCTGATGCGCTGGGGAGATCTCGATCACACCACGAAGTCCGCGCTGGCACTGAGCGCGGCACTGATCGGCCTCGGAGCGCTGGCGGCAGGGTTGTCATTTCAGCTTCAGGAACGCTGGCCACTGATGGTGTTCTTGCTGGCGTTCTTCGGCGTTGCGATCTTCCTTGGCGGCGTCAGCGCGTGGCAGCAGTTCCATGCGCCGAAAGAAACCAACCTCCAGACTTTCAAACAGCGCGCAATCCTTGGCCTCCAACCTGACCGGCGCACCACTGTTCGCAGCGGCTGGATTACGGCGCGCGACGTATGTTTGCTTGCTCTGATCGCAGCTTCCGCAGCATTCGTGCTGCACAGCCTGTTCATCGGCGGCGACGCCTTCCGTGGCTACGTGGAACACCAACGATGCTTCGTCCGCCTCACTGGCGTGACCGAAGTTCCCGCCGACCAATGGTGGATGAACTGGTGGCTGGAGGCGGCAGTCTTCATGCTGCTGCCATTGTCACTGGTCGTCACCGCCATCGCCGTCTATCGCGAGCGCCACGACCGGTTTCGGTATGACGACATGGATCGGTGATGCGCAGAGCGCAAAACGTAATGCGTAATACGTAAGCGGAAACACTGCTTCCCAAAAACTGCTTCGCCTCTTCTTACTTGACCACCGGCCGGCCGCCCGGCCGAACAGGCACTGTTTCCCGCACCACACCCGGCGGCAATGCCACGCCCGGCTGTGCGCCCGCGCCGCCACCCAACGCCATCGGCAACGGCCCTCCCGCAGGTTTGCCCATATAGGGAGCCGCGGCATTGTAGAGCGCCACCAACGCGCCTTGCGCGCGGTTCCACTTGTCCATCACTGGCGGCGGCGCTTGAAGTTGCGGGAACGTCACGTCCACGTTGATCCATGTGTCGAGGAGAGTCTCGCTGCAATACCGCAGCCAATCCGGCCTCGGCCAGCGTGACGACACCGTCGCATCGGCATACTTCTTGGCGGCGTCACGTAACGCGCGGATCGCGGCAAGAGCCTGCCCTTGCTGCGAATCGCGGATCGAAACGCGCTTGGCATCGCTCAGGAAGAACTCGCAGTTCCGCGCCGCCTCCATGGCAACGCCGCGCAAACCCGCCAGCACTTGTGGCGGCACCGGCAGCGGCTGCGGAACCTGGGCTGCCACACCTGCGGCAAATCCGGCAACAACAATCATCGAGGCGAGATATTGAGAGGGTTTCATGATCAATCCTTGTTGGTTAAAACCTGTCGTTGGCCAAAACATAACGCGCCCGCTCCGCGAAGCAACACTCAAAGTTGTGCGGCGCCCATGAATTTGCCAACCGTCACGCGGCAAAGGAGCGGAGCCGGCTGACAATCCCCGGCATCACGCTCACCACGGCATCCACGTCGGCTTCAGTGGTGGCAACGCCGAGCGAGAAGCGGACGGCGCCGTTGGCCTGATCCGGACCGAGGCCCATCGCGAGCAGCACAGGCGATGGCTTGAGCGAGCCAACAGCGCACGCAGAACCGCTGGAGGCGCAAATGCCTTCTAGGTCGAGCGACATCAGCAGCGCGTCGCTCTTGCAGCCCGCAAAACTCACGTTGAGCGTGTTTGCCACACGCCGGTCGGCGGGACCGTTGCGCCGGATGCGCTCGATCCGCGCGCTCAATCCCTGCCATAGCCGCTCCGTCACTGCGCGCAGCCGGACGTCTTCGCTTTCTGTCCGCGACACTGTGATCTCCGCCGCGCGGACGAAGCCAACAATGCCAGCGACGTTTTCCGTGCCCGCACGACGATCGTTTTCGTGGCTGCCGCCATGAAGCAACGACTCGATCTTCACCCGCGGCCGGATCCACAACGCGCCGACACCTTTCGGGCCATAGACCTTGTGGCTGCTGACGCTCAGCAGGTCCACCGGAACATCGCTGACCTTCACGGGAACCTTGCCGAACGCTTGCACAGCGTCGGTATGAAACAACACGCCACGTTCGCGGCAGATCGCGCCGATTTCACGGACCGGCTGGAGCGCGCCGGTTTCATTGTTTGCCCACATCACACTGACAAGTGCAGTGTCGTTGCGAATCGCGCTGCGAACGGCTTCCGGACTCACGATGCCGTCGCCATCCACTGGCAACACCGTAACCTCAACGCCCTCGTGCTGTCGCAGGTGTTCGCAAGAGTGTAACACGGCATGATGCTCCACTGCGGAGGTAATAACGTGTCGCGCCTTCCCGGCCAGCGCGCGCGTCGCGCCGAAGATGGCTTGATTGTCAGCCTCGGTGCCGCTGCCAGTGAACACGACCTCGCCGGGCTTCGCGCCAAACAGTTTTGCCAACCGCTCCCGCGCGTCGTCGAGCGCGCCGCGGGCGTCACGACCAAGGAAGTGCATGCTGGAGGGATTGCCGTAGTTCGCTTCGAGGAACGGCAGCATCGCCTTCAACGCTTCGGGATGCACCGGCGTGGTGGCGTTGTGATCGAGGTAAATGCGCCGCATGGCAGACTTCCGGGATGCCAAGGCTACTGCGCCTTCTCTTTCTGCAGCCTGATCCGTAACTGCTCGTTCTCGAAATACACGATCGAGTGAGGCGGCACGGATTCCATAAGCCAGACGTTCGAACCAACCACCGAGCCTCGGCCGATGACCGTGTCGCCTCCAAGAATGGTGGCGCCGGCATAGATGACCACGTCATCTTCGATGTTCGGGTGGCGTTTGATGCCCTTCACGATATGACCTTCAGCGTCTTTCGCAAAGCTCTTCGCGCCGAGCGTGACGCCTTGGTAGATTTTTACATGCTGGCCGATGACAGTCGTCTCACCGATGACAACGCCCGTGCCGTGGTCTATGCAGAAGTGGCTGGCGATCGTCGCACCAGGATGCATGTCAATCCCCGTGCGACTGTGGGCGAACTCCGTCATCATGCGCGGAATCAGCGGCACATGCTGCCGGTAGAGCACATGGGCCATCCGCTGGATGGCGATGGCTTCCAAGCCGGGATACGCGAGAATAACCTCCTCATTACTGATCGCGGCGGGGTCGCCTTCATACATCGCCACCACGTCGGTTTGGAGCAGGCCACGAACACCAGGCAGCGACTCCATGAGTTCCCGCGTGAGCCGCTGAGCCTCGCCATCCAAATGCGCCGTGTCGCAGCCGGGAAACGGCCGGTATTGCAGAGCCTTGACAATCTCCTCCTCCAGCCGCTCGCTGATGGACGCGCAGAGCACTCTCACGAATTCGTGGACCTGGTTGCTGAAAATCACGTCCTTCTCCATGAAACCCGGAAACAACAACCTCATCAGGTCGCGCGTGATCCCGATGACCGCCTCCTTCGACGGCAGATTCGCGCCGTCAATGTGGTTGATGCCACCGTGGCTCTTGTAGGACGCCACAATGCGCTCGGCGATATGTTCCAATCCTTTTTCGCTCATGTTCTCGATAGAGGGGTAACACGACCCGGCGCAAAAAACAAGAAACGCCGTCTGCTCCCAGTCACTTGGCATCATGTCATAACGGCTCGCTGATTGACAAACGCACGCTTAATCGGAACAATGAAGTCTTCGAGACATTCACAGTTTTTCGGGCGCACAATATGGCTGGGTTGGAAGGTCAAACCTTTGCAGGCTATGAAGTCCTGAAGAAGCTGGGTCAGGGTGGCATGGGCGCAGTCTATAAAGCCCATGACGTGAACCTCGACCGGTTGGTGGCTCTCAAGACGCTATCGAACGACCTGGCGCAAGACCCGGAGTTCATCGCCCGTTTCCGGCGCGAGGCGACATTGGCCGCCAAACTCGACCATCCCAACCTCATCCGCGTGTTCAGCGCCGGCGAATCCGAAGGCACCCACTACATCACGATGGAACTGGTGGAAGGTGAGTCCGCGCGCGACCGGCTCGCTCGCGAAGGTCGCCTCTCCCTCACGGAAACGCTGGCAATCGGCGTGTTCGTCGCCGAGGCACTTGACCACGCATGGCAACACGCCAAGCTGATCCATCGCGACATCAAACCTGCGAACATTTTCCTCTCCAACACCGGCCAGGTGAAGCTCGGCGATCTCGGCCTCGCCAAAAGTGCGAGCGAAGCCAGCAATGGGTTGACCACCACCGGCCAAGCCGTGGGCACGCCGTTCTACATCAGCCCGGAGCAGGGACGCGGGCAGAAACAAATTGATTTCCGCGCCGACATCTACAGCCTCGGCTGCACGCTCTACCACTTCATCACGGGTGAGCCACCCTACTCGTCTGGCGACTCGATGGCGGTCATCCACAAGCACATTTACGACCCGCCCCCGCCCATTCTGACCAAGTTACCCAACTGCCCGATGCCACTGGTGATGATGCTCGGCAAGATGATGGCCAAACATCCAAACGCCCGGCACCAGAGCTACACCGAGTTGATTACCGAAATGCGGCGTGTGCATTATCAACTACTGGAACCCGTCACACCACCACCACCCGCGACTGTAGCTCCCGCCATCTCCAGCGCGGCACAGTTACCGCCTCGGTCGCATGTCCTGGCTTACTACGTCGTCGCTGTGGCGCTGCTCGCCATCGCCGGCGGCCTCTGGCTTTGGGAGCCTTGGAAGCCGGAACTCCACGACCCGCCTATATCCACCACGCCCAGCCGGACCGAAACACCAAAACAAACACCCGCGCCTTCAACCGCGTCACCGTCCGCGCCCGCCACCTCGCCCTCCACAGACACTTTCCTCACTGAAATCGCTGCTCTGCCGGCTGAAGAGCAGGTCCAGCGCGTGCTGAAAAGACTTCAACAATTAAATCCTGGCTTTGATGGCCAAGCCGCACCAAGGATCGAAACCAGCCGGGTCATCGAACTGAAATTCACATCGGCAGCCGTCACGGATATCTCGCCTCTGCGCGCACTGACCAGCCTGCGCCGTCTTGATTGCCACGGCAGCAAGGATGATCAACCTCTCACCGATCTGTCCCCGTTGCGCGGACTGCAACTGGAGGCGCTCGACTGCGGCAACAGTCAGGTGAGCGACCTAAGCCCGCTGGCCGGCATGCCGCTTCAGGAGTTGCGCTGCGCACACACACGCGTTACCGATCTCTCAGCTCTCAAGAACCTTCCTCTGACAAGACTTGATATCTGGGAAACCCACGTCAGCGACCTCTCGCCGCTCGCCGGCACTCCATTACGCTGGCTGAACTGCAAAACAACGCGTGTTCAAGACCTCTCTCCGTTGCGCGACACGCCGCTGGAGGAACTGCACTGCGATGTGCCGTTGCTGACGCAGCGCGCCGCTCTGCTCCGCACCATTTCCACGCTCAAAGCCATCAACGGCAAACCGGCGACGGAGCTACTGCAAGCGGTCGCAACCAACACGCCGGCCACGCCTCCTTTAGCTTCTGCCGCGCCGCCCACGGCATCCCGCGTTCCTGTCACGCCTGCCACAGATGCCGAATCCGCCATGACTCCAGAGCAACGACTTGCCCGCGTCATTGCACGGCTGCGCCAACTCAATCCCGGCTTCGACGGTCGCGAAACGCACAAGACAGAAAACGGCGCGGTCGTGGAACTGGTGTTTTCGACCATCGCAGTGCGTGACCTCTCGCCTTTGCGAGAACTGAGCGGACTGAGGCGGCTGCAACTTTCGCCGTGGCCCGGCCAGGCCGCCAAAGGCGCTCTCTCCGACCTCAGCCCTCTCAAAGGGCTGTCGTTGCAAACGCTCAATTGCGCCAACACGCAAGTGAGTGACTTGTTGCCGCTGTATGGGATGAAGTTGGAAGTGCTGCAATGCAACAACACCGCCGTGAGCGACCTGCTGGCGCTGGAAGAGATGCCGCTCATGCTGCTGAATTGCAGCGGCACGCGTGTCACCGATCTCTCGCCGTTGGGCACGCTGTCACTGAAGGAGTTGATGTGCGATTTTGTCCCCGACCGCGACAGCGACTTATTGCGCGGCATCAAAACGCTGGAGAAGATCAACGGACTGCCGACTCCGGCGTTCTGGATGCGCCTCAATGCCATGCGACCCGTGCGGTCGAAATCCACCAGCACCGGGGTCGCGGCCAAGCCAAAACCGGTGGACGACGCCTTCATCCGGTTCGTCGCCGTGTTGCCGCCCGAAAAACAAGTGGCACGCGTAATGGACAAACTGAGAAGTTTGAATCGCGGCTTTGCAGGTGATGAGACCCACGTGATTGAAAACGGAAAAGTTACGCAGTTCTCCATTACGGCGACCGCCGGCCTGAGCGATCTTTCACCGCTTCAGGCGTTAGCCAGCCTGCGCAACTTTGAATGTATTGACACCACTGTGGAGCGTCCATTAGTGGACCTTCGCCCACTGCATAGCTTACCACTGATTGAACTCAAGTTGAGGCATCTAACAGTCAATGACCTCCAGCCGCTTGGTGGGATGCCGCTGGAGATATTGAATTTGGATAGCTGCCGCATCCCCGATATTTCTTCTCTCAAGGGCATGCAGTTGAAGCGACTGAGCCTGTGGGCTTCCACAGTTTCCAGCTTGGCCCCGGTAGCGAGGATGCCGCTTGAATGGCTGAATTGCAGCGAAACCAAAGTTCGGGATCTTTCACCGTTGAAGGGCATGCGATTAACGCAATTGTTCTGCAATAGCGCGGATGTTGGCGATCTCTCTCCGCTTCAGAACGTGCCATTGCGCGTTCTTCGTTGCGACCTGAAAGCAGCGAAGCAAAGCGAGAAGGCGCTCCAATCCATCAAGACTTTGGAGAACATCAATGGCATGCCAGCGGCGGAGTTTTGGAAGAGTCCGAAGGGTCCGTGACATCACAGAGAGTTTAACGAAACCCTCTACTTTGCGCGTTGTTGTTCTGCGCTGGCGACTCTTAGCGCATGCTGCATGTCTTTTCTGCCAGCAAAATACTCCGGAAATCTTCTTGCCTGCCCGATGGTCGTCTCAAAGTGATGCGCTTCGAGATCTTCAATGTATCCGACAACACCACCCTTCTCCTTTGTCCAACGACATATGTGGGAATCGTCCGCAGTGTGGCCCGGAATCTTGGGAAGCTGAAACTCGGCAAATGTCCGCGCCGGCACGCACATCGAGATCCCACCCACGATTTGTGTATGTCCAAAAGGATGTCCGGCAACGACCTCTTGTTTGATCCGCCGAACCGGAGTGCCGATCCCCGTGACTCTCGGCGACACCGCGTAGGACGTGATCCCACCCCCCTCGATCGCCGAACATACTTCGACAACCGCCTTCAGCCAGCCCTCGGTCCTCATCTCGCAATCATTGTCAACCTTCATGATGAGATCGTGGCACGATTGCGCCAGCAGCATTTGCGCCATGGCATTGTGTGCAGCGCATATTCCAATGTTCTGCGGCCACAGCACCATGCCTTTGAAGCATGACCGGTGAGACACGAGCCACTCGGCGGTTCCGTCCGTCGAGCCTTGATCAAACACATACCAGTCCAGTGGAAACCCGGCCATTTGCTGCGCTTTCAGAAGAAGCTGCTGTGTATAGAGCAGCCGGTTCATCGTCAGCGTATAGACAGCGACTCTCATACGTGTGTTCCGTCCTGTTGCCAGTGTTTGCAGCGGACACTTCCTGAGATCAGCACCTTTCGCCCCATGCTTCGTATGTCCCGACAGGCTGTATGGTCGTAGGCTACGTTCCCCTCAGGAACTCCGGGGCCTGGCTTGAAGGCGAGAGCATCCCAGACTGAACGCGGGAACAAGGCGCACAAAAAACCGGTCTCGGTTGCTTCCTTGTAGTCACCCAGTGGCGGCGCCTCAAAAGGATTACCGTTATCCCAGGCAATCCATCTCGCGCCAAACCGGCTGCGCGCCAAACCGCCAATCATGCCCGCCTGCTGAAACCGATAGAGGCCGAACATCAGGTGTTTCAGCGCATCGGACGGCGGCTCAATGTCGTCTTCAATGGTCCACACATGAGTGGCGGCGGCGGGCACGAACTGGCGCGCTGTGGCATAAAGCCGCGCCATTTGGACGGCCAACTGATGATTATGCTTCTGGCGCAGCCTCGGATCAGCAGCGAATCGCTCCGACGGCACATCCGTCACCGCGCGCGCAGCGTCGGAAACGAGAATATGAACGTAACCCGAATCGTTCAGCATTGTTCTTAACTGCCCGTTGAATTCCGCATTCCCGGAATTATCAACCGCAACCACAACGATGTTCTTCCTGTTCCATTGCAGGCCATGCAAAAACCGCGTGTAGCTGCCGAGCGCCCACGTCCGGCCGCTGAACAACGTCACGACGGCAATCAAGGCGCTTTCTTTCGGCGCGGCCTCCACCACTTTCCTCGGATCTCTGCGCCACTCCACGCTCATCTGCTGGCCATGGATCCGATAATTCAATATGACATCGGGACAGAACTGCATTCTCCAACCCATCCGACGGAACCGCAACCAGAGGCTCCAGTCGCTCATCACTGTGCCGCCCTCCGACCACATCCCGACCTGCTCGAAGGCGTCGCAACGCATCAACGAACATGCGTCTGCCATATTTGAGTGCTCCAGCCATCCCTCTTTGCATGCCCGGACTGATTTGGACAACCCCAGCGCCCGGTTGTCCCGATAGTGCAACAGATTGCCGTAACACGCGCCAATGTTGGGATTCACAAACCCGCGATGCAGCAGTTCCACGTAATTGTCCACCAGCCAGTTATCGGCATCAACAAACAACACATGAGACGCCGGCGGAAGCGCCTTATACCCGGCATTCCGCGCCAACGAGTAGTTACGGAACTCCGTCCGCAAATATCTCACCCCGCGCTTCGCAAACGTCGCTGCAACCTCGCGAGTATTGTCCGTCGAAGCATCATCAACCACAATGATGTGCGCAAACGGTGCGGTTTGTCCCAAACACGAATCCAGACACTGCGTCAAGAACCGCCCATAGTTGTGGCAGGTGATGACGCACGCCGTCCGCTTGTCCGGCGACAACGGCTGCTGCGACATTCCGCCGGAGGACGGGATCTTCACAGCCGCAGCAGGCAGCGGCGACGACACCTTTCCGGCTGGTGGCGACAGCGATTTCACTACCGGCGGGCGCGGCGCCCCGCCGATCCTGTGAGGTCGGAAGATCATCCGCGGGCGGCTCTAGTAAATCAACTCCGGCGCCCCCCACGAGCCGTTCACCGACGATCCCCCGGTCCAGCCGGTGCCACGAAGCTGTCCCGTCAGCGTCACGTTGATGGTCGTCTGGTAACCATCATCGGGCACGTAGATGACCCACGCACAGCGCTGCTCTGTCTTGTAACTGGTGTCCTCTTGAATGACCGCCTCCGGACAGTCAGGTGCGTTTAGTGTCGTCATATACGACACGCTGTCAAACTGCCCTGCGCCGTTCGGTGCCTGCGAAAAATCCAGCGGCAACCGGTAATTGGAACCGCGCTGGATGCCGACGGAGGTCGTTTCGATGTCCACGGTTACCCACGACTCCTGAGACGACATCATGGCCGCCCTCACCGTCAGACTGCCGTTGGTTTTGGCGCCGGCCGTTTTGCGAACGGAAGGTTTTGTAGCGGAAGTTTTCTTTTGACTGGGTTGTTTCTTCTTCATGCGAGTTCCCTTGCCCGATGTATCATTGACGAGAGCCAGACGAGCTTAGAACTCTCTGCAACACCCATTGCAGACCGGGCTATCAATGCGCCGCAGGACGTCATCTGCAAACATCCGCCGTCCCTGACCACAACCTCTTGATCAACAACCCACAGTTGAGTCTCAAGTCTCCACATGGCACCCTACCGGCCGCGCAGTCTATCGCTTTACGTTTCCGCGTCAAGCACCGTCCGGCAACAGCTTCGTTACACGGCACACCGCGCAGACCTGTGCTTGACGTTTGGCGGCGTTGCTTTAGCCTTGAGGCGTTGCCCGTGGAGGGGTGGCTGAGTGGTTGAAAGCACCGGTCTTGAAAACCGGCGGAACGCAAGTTCCCGTGAGTTCGAATCTCACCCCCTCCGCCACTTGTGCCTTCCGCTTTGTCCCCTCAGCTTCCACTGAGTTTGAAACAAGGGAAGTTCAACGGAACTAGAACGGCCGCCGCAACAACAACCGACTCAGCGCGCGACCTGGCGTCTTCAGCACCAGTTCCTGCAAAAATGCGTCCGTCGTCATCGCACGCGGTTCGGAAAGATGGCGGCACAGGTAAAGCGCCAGCAACATGATTGTCGTCAACGCGGCGTAGAGAAGACTGTATTGGTTCCACTCCCAGACACCCCATCGCGTGTGCCAACTACCCACCGCATCCAGCCCCGCGCCCCACACCACGGGCAGCGAGCCGAGGGTTACGTTCGTGATGACGCTGAACATCGCGAAGAAATGGCTGCGTCCCATCTGCGGCACGGTGCACATCACCAACCGCGTGTTGGCGAGATTGAACAGCGACACCGCCAGCCCCGCCGTCACCTGGATCAGCAGGATCGTCTTCAGGTTGAACGGCAGACACCGCGCCGCCAGCGCGCCCCAGCAACCAAAGTGAATCACAAACGTCAGCCCGGACAAACCCAACAACGGCCGGCTCCCCACGCGATCCACAAGTCGTCCAAAAAACAGCAAGCTCACCACCATCACGCCGCTCGCCAGCGCCTGGATTCCAAGAATCTTCCCGTCCGTAGCTCCGTAGTAATCGCGCAGCAACGGCGCCCAGAACACCATCGCCGCCGCGAGCGCCGCATAGACCGTCACGTTATAGAACATCAGCCTCAGGAACGGTGGGTGCAGCAACATATCCTTCCACGGCACCCGCCCCACGGCCTTGTCGCCGTGCGGCACCGGCACGTCGGGTATCCGCCGCAAAAACGCCAGACTCACCAGCGCCGCCGCGTAGCTGCCGAAGAACATAACCGGATACGCATAGCGACCTGTCGCGCCCGTCAGGTATACCGCTGTCAGGATCAGCGTCCCAAACATCGCCAGCGCAATCGCGATCTGGTCCCGCGCCAGGAACCGCCCGCGCACCGCTTCCGGCACCAAGTGCGTCATCCACGGCAGAAATCCACACGCCGAAACGCCGCGCGCCGCGTTGAACGCCACCAGCATTGCCAGCATCAGCCCGATCCGCCACGTCCGGTCCAACCCCGCCGGCAGCAACGCCACCACCGCCATGCCAACGATGAAAAAGCTCCGTGTCGCCCACCCGCGCAGCACAAACGTCCGGTAACCGATCCGCTCCATGTATTTCGCCGCCGGAATCTGCAGGATGTTCAAGAGCGGGTTCAGCGCCACCACCACGCCCAGCAACGTCGCCGTCGCGTCCAGATGTTTGAAATACAAAATGATCGGCATCCCCAGCACGATCAGGAACGACATCGTGTTGAACACCTGGAAAATATGCGCGTTCCACACCCCCGCCGGCATCGCGGCCGGCGACGACAACCTCGCGCCGCCGCTTGAATCCGCCGTCTGCATCAAACCATCCGCTCCCTTGAAGCACCGGCCCCCAGCCTGTAGCGGCGGTCTCTGACCGCCGATTGTTGTTGCAGATTCATCTCAGCCGTATTCATGCAGTCGCCGTGGCCCCTCACCCTTGCCCTCTCCCCATCAGATGGAGAGAGGGAATCGCTCTCTCTGCCGCGAGCGCGAACACTGTCCAGTGAGCCACACAACAATGAGCGAAACGACTCCCTCTCCTCGTCAAACGGGGAGAGGGCCGGGGTGAGGGGCTGTTTCAATTGAAGAGTCACGGCTCAGCAATCCTCTCGGCGGTCAGAGACCGCCGCTACAGTCGGTCGAACCGAGAGTCCGCCTGATCTTCTCCACCAACGCCGTCGTTGAGAAACCGGGCTTGAGATGCAACAGCTTGATCTTCGCGCCGCAACCCTCCAACACCCGCCGCTCCTCCGCGTTGAGCGTCTCCGGCGTGTAATCGCCGCCCTTCACATACACATCCGGCCGCAACGCTTCGATCACCGGCGTCACCCGCACCGTGTTGAAGATCACCACGTAGTCCACCGCCGCCAGCGCCGCCAGCAACTGCGCCCGCGCCGCCTGCGGCACCAATGGCCGGTGCGCGCCCTTGAGCGCCCGCACACTGCGGTCGCCGTTGAGCGCCACCACCAGCACATCCCCGCAACGCTTCGCCGCCGCCAGATACTCCACATGCCCCGCGTGCAGCAGATCGAAGCAACCGTTCGTCAACACCACGCTCCGCCCTGCCCGCCGCAAACGGCGTCGGATGCCGGCCAGACTCGCCAAAGACTTGATCTTCGATTGCATGATGGAAAAACGACGACGTATTTCCCTAGCACGCCCCAGAAACTTTGGCGAACCGAAAAGCGGAACACCACCGCGACAAATCTCTGCCCGCTAAACACGCGAGACGCGCGAGAAGGTTGTAGAGGCGGCCGTCTCGGCCGCTGCCGCGTTTGTAGAGTCGGGCGTCTCGCCCGAATGTCTTGTAGAGGCGGCCGTCTCGGCCGCTGCTTGGGCGAAACAAAGCTGTCGGCCGGGACGGCCGACACTACAACGCTCTCCAACCCTCCGCGTCGTCAGCGTGTTTAGCGGACGGAAAAAGGCTTGCGTTTCCTCAAAATATTCGGTTCAAATGCGTCCGTCATGGGGTCCGAGAAAATAATGGGTCGGTTTCGGCGCATCAACTTCGGCGCATCAACTTCGGCGCATCAACTTCGGCGCATCAACTTCGGCGCATCAACTTCGGCGCATCAACTGATGCTCAGCTACGGCGAAGCGTCTCACTGAGCCGTCCCTCCGCCGTTGGGGACCGGTCCCCAATCTTCCCTCGCCGCGCTTCCGCCATAGGTGACGCGTCTCCAATGGTTCCTCGCCGTTCCTCCGAGATTCCTCGCCGTGCTTCCGCCATTGGAGACCGGTCTCCAACGGTTTCTCGCCGTTCCTCCAGCGTTGGGGACCGGCCTCCAACGATTCCGCGCCGTTCCTCCGCCATTTATCTCCGTTCCTCCGCCGTTTCTCGCCGTGCTTCCGCCGTTGGGGACGGGGGTTGCGGCGCGGGGGAAGTGCGCCAGAAGCCGTCGCAACTGCCTTTCTTGGCGTTGGTTAATGGTGGATCGCGACCTCCGGGCGCGATTTCCACCTCTGCCAGCCGCCAGCGCGCCCGGAGGTCGCGCTCCACCCATGCCTAACCCCTGGCTGCCTCGGTTTGATGACGGCGTGGTGCGCTTTGACCGCGGCTGGCGCTTCCCGACGGACGCGGAGATTCTCGCAGCTAGAACACAACCAACCAAAAGGATACCGATGAAAAGACAGAAGTATTATCCCGCTAGAATAGACAGTCAGATCACCTGGCTCTTGAACTTCTCCGCGAAGTTGCCGGGCTACGAAACGCCCCTCGGCTTGCCGTCGGCCCACGTGGACGCGTGCGTGGCCTCCTGCAAGTATCTGGTCTATGTCCTCCAGCTATGGCTGCCGGCCGTGCGCACGTTCGGCCTCGCGGCCACGGAGGCAGCGGACCTGCTCGCCAGCGGCGAAGGCTCCGCCGCCGTGCCGCTGCCGGTGTTCACCCTGCCCCCGCTGCCGGAGGGTGTCGTGGCGGTGCCGCCGGGCGTGCTCACGCCCCGTCTCTTCGCCCTCGTGGCGCTCATCAAGGCATCGCCCGGTTACACCGACACCATCGGCCTGGACCTCGGCATCGTCGGCGCCGACCCGGCTGTCGGCACGGTGCCGGAAGTCACCGCAGAGGTGCAGGCGGGCGACACCTGCCAGAATGTGGCGCTGGCCTTCGTCAAGCACGGCCACACCGGCGTCTATGTCGAGAGCAAGCGCGGCAACGGGCCGTGGGAGTTTCTGGCCACCGACACCTTCTCGCCGTATCTGGACACGCGCACGCTGCTCGTGGCCGGCACGCCGGAGGTGCGCCAATACCGCCTGCGCTATTGGGACAAAGGCGAGCCGGTCGGCGAGTGGAGCGACATCGTCACCGTCACCGTCGCGCCGTAGCGCGTCCGCGCCGCCAACCCAATGACCCCGTGCCCGCTAAACACGCGAACCCCGTTTACAGAGCGGGAGACGAACTCCGGTGAAGCCGAAGGCCCTGGACTGCTGCGAGCATCGCAGCTTTCCGCCCTCGACCGCGCCGCAACCAAGCGCCGCGAGCGCTGTAGTCCCTACAGCAGTCCAGAGCCTTCGGCTACAGGTGCCTCGGCCCTTTCGCGTCCGTCAGCGTGTTTAGCGGGCCGCACTCCTCCGCTGAACTTCCATCTTCCAATCCCCGTGCATTCATCTACAATGCCGTTCATGCCATTGGAGGCATTCATCCGTCGCACCCAGCGATTCACCCGCACCGCCGCGCTCTGTCTCGGCGTTGCGCTCGCGTGTTTGACTGCGCCCTATACTTTAGCCCAAAGCGGTCCCACGAGTGTCGTTGATGGCATCGCGATTAGCTACCCCACGGATTACACCGTCGGAAGCAATAGTTCTTATAGCACGTTGATCATCACCAATGGTGGAGTTCTTAACGTGACAGGCTATGGTATCGTTGGGCCGGGTTATGGTCTTTTGCATCCTCCAGTCTATAGTAACAACACCGTCTTGGTAACTGGTGCGGGTTCGACTTGGAGTAACAGTAATACGTTGTCCATCTGTGATGGCGGCTATAACAATGTAATGACAATCGCCAAGGGCGGTGCTGTATTTAGCGCAGGCGGTCGTATTGGGGGAGCTTCATCCGTAATAGTTACCGATCCTGGCTCTACTTGGAGCAATAATGGGTGGCTATTTGTTGGCCACGGTCTATTCGGTCCCGGTAACTCCCTTGTCATTACGAACGGTGCGGCAGTCTATGCTACCGGTGGGTATATTGGCTTTGATTTTGGAGGCGACTCGGCAAGCAACTCTGTCTTGGTTGCCGGAAGCGGGTCGCAGCTCGGTATAACGGGACCTCTCACCCTCAACTTCATGTTTTCAGGCAGCGTCTCGCCCGACAACAAGCTAACGGTTATTGATGGCGGAACTGTTAATGCTTCAACCATCCTAGTTGAATCTTCAGCGGTCGTGAACATAACTGCCGGCAATCTTCTTGTTACAAATGCAGTTGGAACAGCGGTGTTGCTTGTGCGCGATGCTGCCCTGACCTTTAATCGTGGCACCATTATCGTTGATCAATTAACTGTTGTCACCAACAACACTAGCAGCGTGATGACCTTCAGCGCGGGCCTGCTGCGCAGCGGCGGCAGCAGCGTTTCCAACGGCGTGGCGTTCACCGTCGGCGACGGCGTCCAGTCCGCCACGCTCGACCTGCTCGGCGGCACCCACAGCTTTGCCAGCGGCCTGAGCATCTCCACCAACTCCAGCCTCATCGGCAGCGGTGGCATCTTTGGCAGCGCCACAAATTTTGGCGTCATTGCTCCCGGACATTCCGTCGGCACCATCAACATCACCGGCGACCTGACACTGGCGGATTCGTCTTGGCTGGACATGGAACTCGCCGGCCCCGGCACGAATGACGTTCTGGACATCAGCGGCCTATTGAAAGCGGGCGGCGGGCTAAAGCTGACGCTCACCAACGGCTACACCGGGAACATCGGCGACACCTTCGACCTGTTCAACTTCGGTTCCCTGAGCGGCAGTTTCTCCCAAACCAACCTGCCCACGCTGGCCGCCGACATGGAATGGAACACCAGCAAGCTCTACACACTGGGCGAGATTAAGATCGTGCCCGAACCCGGCACCGGGGCGCTGACGCTGGCCGGCGCAGCCGCGTTGTGGCTGAGACGGCGGAGGCGCTACGGACGCCTTTCGCCTGCCAAATATCACTTGCTTCCCCGCAACACCTTTGCCATAAGCAACCTTGGTAAAAGACGGGAGCATCAGACATGCCTACAAATGGAGGGTGCAAACCATGAGGTTGACGCACTTGCTCGCGCTTGCGGTTGCCATCCCAAGCGCATACACCTTATACCAGAAACTAAACACCACTAGCCCGGAGAGCGAGCGAGTCTTGTCGGAACTCGCCGCGACAGCCCCATCCCAAACGCAAGCGAACCAACAAGCCCTGCCGACAACCACTCAAAACACCCCTTACGCAGCAGCGCAACCGGACACATCCGTTGCCCCCTCCTCGCCCATCGCCGACCTCTTGTCCTCCGCAATCCGTTCTCTTCAACAATTGACAGGTTCTGCCGAGCCAAAACCCGCGCCGCCTCAACCGGCCGCCGCCCCCGGGGGCATACGACAACTGCAACCCGCAGATTGGGCGCGAGAACTTCCCGCACAGGCTCAAGCGAAGTATTCTGAGATAAGAAGCTCCCTTCGCGGAAACGACCGTGTGCAAGCCATCCGTTTCTGGATGGCGCTCTGGAATAAACACCTGCGCGATCCGAATCTGACCCTTCTGGAGTTGGATTACATTGACCTCAACATCAAGAACCGTTCACCAGTGCTCTACTACGAAGCCGTTACACAACGCCAAATCAACTCCGGCACGGCGTTCGTGAGGCAGCCCAACTACTCCAATACAGGCACATGGAAGCAGGAGTTTCAACTGCGGTTGTCCACGCTGGACACGTTGGACAATATGTTGCGGTTCATTCGCGTGCGCAGCGCCGGCCATCCGGTGCTCTCGGAGATGACGGGCGAATTCACTGATAGACTCGCTACGGAGCGTGCCCAGTTGACACAATACAAACGCTACTTCGATGACGGCCGGCTTCGGTAATTCCGCCAGATTCCAACCCCTGATTGGTTGCCCGCGTCCACGCTCGCTTTGCACTTGATTGCCGCCGCAGTTTCCGCGACAACGATTCCGCAATGACCACTGTTCTGCGTCTGCGTTCGCCCGGCAAAATCAACTTCGGACTCGATATCATCCGCAAGCGGCCCGATGGCTTCCACGAGTTGGAAAGCATCATGGTGCCGCTCGATGTGTGCGATGAAATGGAGTTCGAGCAGCGCGACGCCGGCCACGGCGTCACGATGGAATGCGATGCCCCCGACCTGCCCACGGACTCCGGCAACCTGGTCATCCGCGCCGCCGTGTTGTTGCGCCGCCACGCAAACGTCACCGCCGGCGCGCACATCAAGCTGCGCAAGCGCGTGCCCATCGCCGCCGGTATGGGCGGTGGCAGCGGCAACGCCGCCGTCGCGCTGGCCGGCCTGAACCGGCTTTGGCAGCTCAACCTTACGCGCGAGCAACTCCTGCCGCTCGCCGCCATGCTCGGCTCCGATTGCGCCCTCTTCCTCGACCCCAAACCATCGTTCTGCCACGGCCGCGGCGAACTGGTGGAGCCGATGGGCGAAACGGAGATTCGGACCTTGCGCGCCGCCCATTTCGTTCTTATCAACCCCGGTTTCGGCATCTCCACGAAGTGGGCTTACGAGCAAGTCAGGCCATTCTTGACGGGCCGCGCCGGGGCCATTAAGGTCATCCGCAATGCGCTGGCCGGAGGCGACCTGCCGGCGGCGGCTCGCGCGATGGTCAATACGCTGGAAGGCCCCGCGCTGCGCAAGTTTCCGATGCTGGAACTGCTGAAGGAGTCGCTCGCGCGCAATGGCTGCATCGCTTCGATGATGAGCGGCAGCGGCGCAACGGTGTTTGGAGTCGCGGCCAACCGCGCCAGTTCCGAACGCGCGATGGCCGCGGCGCGCGCCGAGTTCGGCGACAAGATGTGGATGACGGTCGCCGCGGCGTTTTGAGCTTTTAGTTGCCCGGTGGTGTAATGGTAACACAGCGGCCTTTGGAGCCGTTTTTCATGGTTCGAATCCATGCCGGGCAGCCATTTCGGCTGGCTCAATTCCCCGTTAATGCTTTTGGATCCGCGGTCCGATGACCGTGGTCTTGAAATCGTTGGAGAGTTTCTTCCCCTTTGCAATCTGGTCCGCAGCCATCTTCTTCTCCAGTGTGGCAATAACTGTTTTGCTGAGACCATGATGGCCCTGCGCCCTGGCAAGGTCCTCCCATTTGTATGCTTCCGTCCAATCCTTTGTCACACCTGTGCCAGTGTAGTAGCAGTAGCCCAGATGGGCCTGAGCCTCGGGATAATTCTGCTCGGCTGCTTTACGATACCATTTCACCGCTTCTGCCTTGTCCATCGGCACTCCCCGTCCGTCAGCGTAGCGCCAGCCCAGATTGTATTGAGCCGTGGCATCATCCCGCTCGGCAGCCTCGCGATACCATTTTGCGGACTCCACCTCATCCTTCGTCAAACCAAAGAGGCCTAGGAAATATGCCCGGCCCAGATCATTCTGGGCGTGGACCTCGCCCTCTTCCGCCCTGCCGCGAAGTTCAGCCACCAGTTCGCGGTCCGCGGCGCTTTGCTTGGAACCAAACAGCCATTCCCTCAGGTTCATGGACGCCATTCTCCAGATGGCGGTCATCAAGTCAAGCTGCTGCGAATTCCGCGCTCCCGACACAAAGCAAAACGGCCGCGCTCTTGCGAACGCGGCCGTTTCAGGATGAGGGCTGACGCCGGGACTACTTCGCGGCTTTCTTGAGCGCCTCGGCCTTGTCTGTGCGCTCCCAAGTGAGGGCGTCGAGGTCGTCAATCTTGCCAAAGTGGCCGTAGTTCGTCGTCTTGCGATAAATCGGGCGCAGCAGGTTGAGCTGCTTGATGATGTTGGCGGGCTTGAAGCTGAAGACTTCTTGCACCGCCTTCTCGATCTTCTCGTCGGCGACTTTGCCGGTGCCGAAGGTGTGGACCATGACGCTGACTGGCTCCGGGTAGCCGATGGCATAGGCAAACTGGATTTCGCAATGGTCGGCGAGGCCCGCGGCGACGATGTTCTTGGCGACGTAGCGGCCCATGTAGGCGGCCGAGCGATCCACTTTGCTGGGGTCCTTGCCGGAGAACGCACCGCCGCCGTGACGGCCCATGCCGCCGTAGGTGTCCACGATAATCTTGCGACCCGTGAGGCCACTGTCGCCTTCGGGACCGCCGACGACGAAACGTCCGGTGGGGTTGACGAGATAACGGGTCTTCTTGTCGAGGAGCTTGGCCGGGAGGGTCTTCTTGATGATCTGCTCGATGATGACCTTCTCGATCTCAGCGTGTTTGACGGCGGCATCGTGCTGGTTGGAGATGACGACGGTGTCCACACGAACGGGGCGCAGGCCTTCATACTCGACGCTAACCTGGGTCTTGCCGTCGGGACGGAGCCACTTGATGGCGCCGCTGCGGCGCGCCTCGCGAAGGGCCTTGCCGAGGTTGTGAGCGAACATGATCGGAGCCGGCATCAGTTCCGCCGTCTCGGTGCAGGCGTAGCCAAACATGAGGCCCTGGTCACCCGCGCCCTGCTCGGCGGTCTTCTTGCCTTCGGCGGCGCGGTCGTCCACGCCCTGGGCAATGTCGGGGCTTTGTTTGATGAGCGCGCAGGTGACGAAACAATCCTCGTCATTGAAGACGGTGCTGACGTCCTTGGTGTAGCCGATCTCGCGGACGGCCTCGCGGACGATCTTGACGTAGTCGAGGTTCGCCTTCGTGGTGATTTCTCCGGCGACGACGACGAGGTTGGACTTGGCCAGCGTTTCGCAGGCAACGCGGCTCTTCGGGTCCTGCGTGAGGCAGGCGTCCAAAACGTAATCGCTGATCGTATCACAAACCTTGTCGGGATGACCTTCGGTCACCGACTCAGAACTGAAAATGTAACGACGATTCAAGTGCATATCTCTTTGTTATCCTTCTCTCGGTGCTACTTCCGCGCGAACTCGCGGTTGGCCTGCTCCAGTGTCTCCTTGGAGCCGATGTCCAGCCACCGCCCGCGAATCTGATACGTAAAGACCGGCGTCTGCTTGTAAAGCCAGCCAATGTATCGGCCTGGCTGGTCCGGGTTATTCCCTTCTGCCAGGTAACGAGCCACCAGTTTAACGGTATTTCGCGGAAAATAGTAAAGACAAATTGCGGTTACCGTGCTGCTGGCGTTCGGGTCCTTCTCGCTGAAGAACGCAACATGGCCGTCCGACGCGAGTTGGAGGTTGTTATATTTTTTGCGCACTTCTTCGATATCGCCGACGTCGTAGGTGACAATGGTCGGGTGGTCCTCGGCCGCGTTGCGGTGGGCTGCCCCCAGAAAACCATCGGCATCCTCCTCAAACAGATTGTCGCCGGCCACCACGATGAGGTCGTCGTCAAGTTTGCTCTGGTTGATGACTAGGTTAATGTCGCCGATAGCGCCGAGCTTGTCAGCGTTCGAGGTGGTGTGGTCGTTGATGGCCGTGATGCTCGCGCCGGGGTGACGACTCGTGTAGTCGCGCCCCCACTGCGCGAAGTCGGCGGCGAATTTGTTGTTCGTGACGACGTAGATTTCGTCGAGGCCGGGTTTCCCAACAAACTTGTCGAGCAAATGCTCGATCATCGGTTTGCCCGCCACATCGAGCAGCGGCTTGGCCTTGTTCAACGTCAACGGATAGAGCCGCGTGGCATAACCCGCGGCGAGGATCAGCAGTTTCATGTTTATGGTTTATTTGGCCTGATCAGCTCCATGAGTTCCGGCGCGACGGATCTTGCAAAGTTCTCCAACTGTGTGGCTGTTTCGCCCGCCGTGCCGCATCTCAGCGTCTGCTCCGCCAGTGCCTGCGCGTCGGACATGCTCATGCTGCGGATGATGTATTTCACCGCCGGCACCGCCACAGCGCTCATGCTCAATTCGTTCACGCCCAAACCAAGCAGCAGCGGCACCATCACCGGATCACCCGCCATCTCGCCGCACACGCCCGCCCAAATGTTCCGCGCTCGGGCCGCGGCAACGACATTCCTGATGAGGCGCAGTATCGCCGGGTGCGTTGGCGCGTAAAGGTGGGCAACGCGCTCGTTGCCACGGTCCACGGCGATGCTGTATTGAATCAAGTCGTTGGTGCCAATGGAGAAGAAAGCCGCGTGCTCTGCCAGCACATCTGCTATCATCGCCGCACCAGGCACTTCAATCATCAGCCCCACTTCCATCTGTTCGTTGAAAGGCTTTCCTTCACGACGCAGATCTTCGCGGCAAACATTGAGCAACTCGTTCGCGCGTTTGACCTCCTGAAGGTCGCTGATCATCGGATACATCATCTTGATGTTGCCTTCAGCGCTGGCGCGGAGAATGGCACGAAGTTGTGTCTTGAACATCTCCGGCTGATCCAAGCAAAACCGAATGCCACGCCAGCCAAGAAACGGATTTGCCTCGCGAGAATGTTCGCCACCACGAAGAACCTTGTCACCACCCGCATCGAGCGTGCGGATAATCACTTCGTGCGGCTTCATGGCGCGCGCGACATTGGAATACGCGGCAACTTGCTCATCTTCCGTTGGAAACTCCTGCCGGTTGACAAATAGAAACTCGGTCCGGTAAAGCCCCACACCCTGTGCACCGTGCTCGACCGCCGTCTTAATTTCCTCCACCAGTTCGATGTTTGCGCCGAGCCGGATCGCGCAACCGTCGCGCGTGCAGGCCGGTTCGTGGCGCAACGAACTCAACCGATCTTCGATACTGTGCCAACGAATCTCGATCTGGCCGTATTCGTAGAGCGTCTCCTGGCTCGGACAGACAATGAGCAAACCGGTATAACCATCCAGCAAAGCCTCCTGCCCGCTGGTGATCTCTCGACCGATCTCGTGAAGCCCCACAACAGCGGGAATACCCTGCGAGCGCGCCAAGATAGCCGTGTGCGACGTGCGACTGCCCATTTCGGCGGCGAAGCCCAAGACCTTGGTGCGATCCATCAGGGCCGTGTCTGACGGCGATAAATCCTGCGCCAGCACAATCCGCGGTCCCGGCAATCGCTGAAGCTCGTCGTGCTCCGCCCCCGCGAGGTTGCGGAGAATACGCCGTGAGACATCCCGCACATCGGCGGCACGTTCGCACAAGTAGGTATCTTGAAGCTTGGCAAGCGCCTGAGCATATTTGTTGGCCACTTCGTGCAGGATGAACTCAACGTTCAGCTTCTCGGTCTTCAACCGCTTAAACACCTGCTCCATCAACATCGGGTCGTCGAGAACCAGCAAGTGCGCGTCGAAAATGCCGGGCTTGTCGTTGCCCATTTCCTTGCCAATATGCTGGGGTATCTCAATGAGTTGCTGCCGCGTTTTGATGACGGCTTGTTCCAGCCGCACAAACTCACCAGCAATGTCGTCGTCCCTGACAGACCTCTTCTCGATGGCCACCTCCTGCGGCCGATAGACATAGACCTGCCCTCGCACAACGCCAGGTGAAACGGCGATGCCGCGATAAACCACTTCTTTTTTGGGCGACTCGGAATCGCTCATTCTATTCCGTCGTTGCGTCAACCCATGCGCCGACCATCACGGGCTGCGCTACGGGCCAACTGCTAGTCTTCACTAAACTTGTCCTCAAACAACTTCGACAACTCCGCCAGCGCCTTCTCCGCGTCCTGGCCCTGTGCCGTCAGGGTGAGCTTCGTGCCCTCCCCAGCCGCCAGCATCAACAAGCCGATGATAGATTTGCCATTGACGACTTCACCTTCTTTTTCGATGCCTATATCAGCCCTAAACTTCGTCGCGGTCTTGACAAACAACGCCGCCGGCCGGGCGTGGATGCCCTGCTTGTTTATGACCACTACTTCTCGAATCAACGGGCGGGGATGTTCGTCTCCGCCGATCGGCGATGATTTCATCCTCTGGCCTCGTTCCGCATTCTCGCAATCAATCGGTCGTTAAACTCCTTCGCTGTATTATGCCCCATCGTTTTCAGCTTCTGGTCCAACGCCGCGACTTCGACCAATCGCGCCAAGTCACGACCGGGGCTGACCGGTATCTGCACGTGGGGCACGGCAATGCCAAGAATCTCCTGAAACTCCTGCTCCATGCCGACCCGCTCAACATCCTCCATCTTGCCCGCATCCCGCAACGTCACCACAAGGTCAACCCGTTTCTCGGTCCGAATGGCGCCGACGCCAAACACTCTGCCAACGTCTATCAGTCCCAAGCCGCGCACTTCCATGAGATACCGGGTTTCTTCCGGGCTGCTCGCCATCAACTCCCGTCCATCCAAGACATACATGCGCGTGACGTCGTCGCTCACCAAGCTGTAACCGCGCTCCAGCAGCGCCAATGCGCATTCGCTCTTGCCCACGCCACTTTCGCCCTTGATTAACACGCCGATTCCAAGAATGTCAACCATCGTGCCGTGTTCGGTCATCTTGGGCGCGAAGTCCAGGTCCAGCATTAACGTCGCCGAGTTGATCAGCCGGCCTGTTACCAGCGGCGAGCGAAATACTGGCACTCGATACGCATCCGCTTCCTCCAAGAACTCGCGCGTCGGCTGAATGTTCCGCGAAAACACCACACACGGCACCCGCCGCTGGAAGAAATCCCGTATGCGCCCACGCCGTTCGGGGGATGAGAGCGACTTCAGGTAGGTTTTCTCAGCGTTTCCAAGCACTTGCACGCGCGCCCATGCAAAGTAGCGAAAGAACCCCGCCAAGGCCAAGCCGGGCCTGTTGATCGTGGCCTCATGGATCTTACGGTTCAGCCCCGCCTGTCCGGCCTCCAGCTTCAGCCCCAATTGCCGGCCGTGAGCGGTATAGAACTCCTCCGCCGTGATCGCTTTGAGCGTCGTTGGTTTCGGTTCCATTGCCGCCTCACGCGACGTGCGGATCAATCAGCCCGAAGTCTCCGTTCTTGCGACGATACAGAACATTCACGCGCTGATTCTCTGCGTTTTGGAACACCAGAAACACCTTCGGCGACAACTCCAGTTGCAGCACCGCCTCATCCACAAACATTGGCTTCACGGTAAATTGCTCGGTTCGCACTACGTGATGGGTAATATCCGAATCCTCGTCCTCGGCACCCATTGTCTCAATCACCTGCATCGGCACGGCCATCGCGCTGCCGCGCCGCGGCTGATGCCGCTGGATTTTTGTCTTCGCCTTGCGCAACTGCCGTGTCAGCTTGGCCACCACCTGGTCAATCGAGGCATACATGTCTTCGCTAACCTCCTGCGCCTCAATTGTAATGTGATTGTTGCAGTGCAGAATCACCTCGGCAATATGCCGGTATTTCTCCACGTCCAAAATTACCTGCGCGTTCAGGATGCGCGGAAAATCTATGCCAATGTGAGTAATCTTTTTGCGGGCGTATTCCTTGATCGCCTCGGTCACGCTCACGTGCCGGCCAGTAACTGAGATTTCGGGCTCCACCTGCGTATGGATGTGGGTATGTGACATGATGTTGTCTCCTTTTGGTTGGTTCGAACTATGAACTTGGCTACATGTTGAACTCTGGACCCAGGTAAAGCTTACGACTCGTTGGGTCATTTATCAAAAACTCGCTCGTCCCTTCGCTGACCACCTTGCCTTGATAGGTTAAATACGCCCGGTCCACAATGGACAACGTTTCGCGGACGTTATGGTCCGTAATCAGCAACGCCAGACCCTTGTCGCGTAACCGTTTGATGATCTGCTGCACCTCGTAAACCGCAATCGGATCCACGCCACTGAACGGCTCGTCCAGCAACAACAGCTTCGGCGACGTGACCAGCGCACGGGTGATTTCCAACCGCCGGCGCTCACCACCCGAGAGTGTGTAGGCCTTGTGCTTGGCCAGCGCGGCTATGTCGAGCTCCTCCAACAGGTATTGCAGCCGCATCTTCCTTTCGCGCCCAGAAATCGGCAGCGTTTCCAGAATGGCCATGATGTTTTCTTCGACCGTCAGCTTGCGAAAAATGGAGGGCTCTTGCGAAAGATAACCAACGCCAACGCGGGCGCGCCGATACATCGGCAGCCGCGTGATGTCCCGGTCTTCGAAAAACACATGTCCCGCCGTCGGGCGCAGCAAGCCGACGATCATGTAAAAACAGGTGGTCTTGCCCGCTCCGTTTGGCCCCAACAGGCCAACCACCTCGCCACGGCTGACCGCGATGTCAACACCGTTGACAACGCGTTTGCCGCGGTAGGCTTTGACCAGCCCTTTAGTTTGCAAAACCTGTTCCATCCGGCCGTCTGCTATTGACTCGGTGCGGCTTGTGGTTTCGGTTGTGTTTGCGGCTTCGGTGACGCTGGAAACAAAGTCGTCTTGCTCGATCCGCCCTGACCCGGCAGAATCAACCGCGGGCGGCCTTTCACGTTCGCCGTGCCCTTGGCCATGTCGTAAATCACCGTCTCGCCAGTCACGATACCTTGATCGGTTTGCACCTGCGCCGCGCCACTCAAAACCACAGTCCGATCCACTGCGCTGTAAATCGCCTCGTCGCCGATCGCCTTGCTGCCTGCTTGCGCGATCACAACTCCGCCGGTCGCCTCAATCCGCCGCACGCCGCTCTCGCTGTCACCTTGCTGCGTTAGGTAAACAATCATTTTATCCGCAGTCATCGTTCCCTGCGCGTCAACCACCTTCACGTGACCCGTGAACGTAGCCACCTTTTTCTCCATGTCCATCACCAAATCGTCCGACGTCACGACCGTGGACTGGGCCAGCGGCAGCGCGCGTCGCGCTGCCGTCGTGTCCGGTGCCCGCAATCGCACGGCTCCGGGCGGCGGCAAAGATTCCGAGGCCCGCGGCAACATCGGAGATGTGGTCGGCGTCAGCGCAACCGGATTGGTCTGCGCACCGGCGCTGAAAGCGAACATCAAGCCCGCCAAAACCGCCATCCAACACTTTTGCCACGTCGTCGAGTTCATTTCACGCCTACTTTCGGAAAAGCCATTCCCTTCCTGTTAAAGATTGTCATGGTCGCGTCGCTGCGGATTCGCATCCGGCTATCGTTCGAGTTCCAATCAAAACCTTTTCCTGTCACGACCATGTTTGTCGCCACAATCTCCACCGCCTCATCGGAACTGGCCGTTTTCGATGCGCGATCGAACAAGCAGACCGGCGAACGCATCGTGGCGTCCAACGATCCCTTTTGGTAAAGCTCCAACCTCATGCCCTGAACTTCAACCTTGCCACCAACCAGTTCCACACGCGCTGTCTCGCCGAACATCTGCCAGACCAACTGGCCGTCGGCATTGTATTCCGGCACCGTAAATCCCTGCAACGTCCCGGCGCCGGGTTGTGACACGCCAGCGGCGGGCGTCCGCATGACAGGCGCGTTGGTCTGAGCATGACCCACGAACGCCGCCATCGCCACAAGTATCGCCAAGCGCCGTCTCATCATTACTCAATTCCGTATTTGCTCACCAACTTGCGCCATATACCCTGGCTTTTAAAAATCAACTCGATCACCTCGCGCACCGCGCCCTCGCCGCCGCGCTTCTGCGTCACGCAAACCGCCAGCCGCCGAATTTCCGGTGCCGCGTCGGCCACCGCCACCGACAGAGCAACCGCTCTCATCACCGGCGCATCCACCAAGTCGTCGCCAACAAAACAAACCTGATCCAGCCCGATACCCAGCTTTGCCGCCATCTGTCGCGCCACATCCAGCTTTTCCGGCGGCGGCTTCTGCTCCGGCGTGGGCTGCGACAGCAAGCTGATGCCCAATTCCTTCGCGCGCCGGCCCGTCACAGGCGAGAAACGGCTGGAAATCCAGCCTACCTCCAACCCACCGCGGGCCGCCATTTTCATACCATGCCCGTCTTGGATGTGAAAAGCCTTTAGTTCCACCCGCGATGAATTGCCATCGGCCCCAACCGCGTCGCCGATGTAAACGCGGCCGTCGGTCAGCACGCCATCCACGTCCAGCAACAACAGCCGGATCCGGCTCGCCAACAGGCGCAAGCTTTTCGTTCGTGAGTGCTTCATTTTGCCGCGTTTATCCAAGGGCTTTCCGGATGGCACAGAGACTTTCCAAAACACCGCGCATTGCGCGCAACGAAATCATGTTAGGCCCATCGCTGAGCGCCGACGACGGATCGGGATGTGTTTCCATAAACACGCCGTCGCAGCCGGCCGCCACCGCCGCGCGAGCCAGCACCGGCGCAAACCGCGCATCGCCGCCGCTGTGGTCCCCTGCCCCGCCTGGCGCTTGCACGCTGTGTGTCGCGTCGAAGATCACCGGATAACCGAACGACCGCATGATCGGCAACGACCGCATGTCGGCCACGAGATTATTGTAGCCAAACGTCGTGCCGCGTTCCGTCAACAACAACCGACGACAACCGGCGCTCTCGATCTTTTCCACCACGTTCTTCATGTCGCCCGGCGCGAGGAACTGACCCTTTTTTACGTTCGCGACGCATCCGCTTTTCGCCACGGCTATGAGCAAATCGGTCTGCCGGCAAAGAAACGCGGGAACCTGCAGCACGTCGCAGACTTCCGCTGCTGCCGCGATTTCTTCAACCGAATGCACGTCCGTCAGCACAGGCACTCCGATGCGCTCTTTCACTTTCGCCAGAATCTCCAGCCCCTCCTTCAATCCAAGTCCGCGAAATGACCGAACGGAAGATCGGTTTGCTTTGTCGTAGCTGGCCTTGAAGATGAACGGCATTCGCAGTTGCGCCGTTAACTCACGAAGGGTTTCAGCGACGCGGAGGCAGAGCCGTTCGTCTTCAATCACGCACGGTCCGGCGATGAGCGCCAGCGCCGGGCCGCCCACGCGAACCGTTCCGACCGTCACCACGCTCACTTTTGTTCTTGTTGCCGTTGTCACGCCTGCTTCCGTTTCAACGCCGCCGCGACAAAGCCGCGGAACAGCGGGTGCGGCCGGTGCGGCTTGCTCTTGAACTCCGGATGGAACTGGCTCGCTACAAAGAATGGGTGGTTCTTCAACTCGACCAACTCCACCAACTCGCCGTCCAAGGTCGTTCCCGCCAGCACAAGTCCGCCTGCCGCAAGCTGCTCGCGGTAGTCGTTGTTGAACTCGTAGCGATGCCGGTGCCGCTCGCTGACGATCTCGTTGCCATAGAGCTTCCGCGATGTCGTGCCTGCTGCCAGCCGGCACCACTGCGCGCCAAGCCGCATCGTTGCACCCATCTTCTTCACGTGTTTCTGCTCCTCCAACAAACAGATGACCGGATGCGGCGACTTCGGGTCAAACTCTGTCGAATGCGCCCCTTTCAAGCCGCACACATTCCGTGAAAACTCAATCGTGGCGATCTGCATGCCAAGACAGAGGCCGAGATATGGCACCTTGTTCTCACGCGCATACTTCACCGCTTCGATCTTTCCCTCAATACCGCGGTTGCCGAATCCGCCCGGCACGAGAACACCCGACATCCCGCGCAAATGCTTCGCCGCGCCGTCTTTCTCAATATCCTCCGCGTCCACTTTGACGGTCTCCACGCTGGCGTTGTTCGCAATGCCACCGTGACAAACCGCTTCATAGACACTCTTGTAGGCGTCCTGCAGGCCGATGTATTTACCGACGACACCGATGCGCACCTTCTGCTTCGGCTGTTCGAGCCGCCGCACGATCCGCTTCCATTCGCTCATCTTGGCTGGCGGAAGCTTCATGTGCAGCCATCGGCACACCAATTCATCCATCTTCTCCCGCTGCAACATCAGCGGAACTTCGTAAATCGAAGTCTTCACGTCGCGCTCTTCGATTACCGCCTCCTCGGCGACGTTGCAAAACAGCGCAATCTTGTCTCGCACATGTTTCTCGATTGGCTTCTCGCTGCGACAGACAAGGATTTGCGGCGTGATGCCGATCTCGCGTAGTTTCGCGACACTCTGCTGCGTCGGCTTTGTCTTGATCTCGCCTGCGACGCGAATATACGGCACCAACGTCACGTGAATGAACAGCGTCCCGCCCGGTCCCATCTCGTGCCCCATCTGGCGGATCGCCTCCAGAACCGGCAGGCCTTCGATGTCACCCGTTGTCCCGCCGATCTCACAGATCACCACGTCCGTCTGTTGCCGCTTGGCAACTTCCTTGATGCGCCGCTTGATCTCGTTCGTGACATGCGGAATCACCTGAACCGTCTGGCCGAGGTAATCGCCCTTCCGCTCGTTCTCCAGCACCGCCTGGTAAATCTGCCCGCTCGTCACCGAGTTCGCTCGACCAAGTTTGCTGTCGGTGAATCGCTCGTAGTGACCAAGGTCAAGATCCGTCTCGGCGCCGTCATCTAGCACATAGACCTCGCCGTGCTGGAACGGGTTCATCGTGCCGGGATCCACGTTCAGATAGGGGTCGAACTTCATCAACGACACCCGCAGACCGCGGTTCTCCAGCAACGTTCCCAGCGACGCCGCCGTCAGGCCCTTGCCCAACGAACTGACCACGCCGCCTGTCACAAAAATGTATTTCGGGTGACTCATTGTTTCCTCAAAAGCGCCTCGACTCGCGCCACATCCTCGGGCGTGTCCACGCCGATGGATGCGTGCGTCGTTTCAACAACCTTGATCGCATAACCGTTCTCGATCACGCGCAACTGCTCCAGCCGCTCCGCCAGTTCCAACGGCGACGGCGGCAGGCGCACCAGCTTCAACAAAAAATCCCGGCGATACGCATACATGCCGGGGTGCTTCAAAAACCGGAACCGTTTCAGGCGCTCGGTCATAGATTCATTCGCCGCGTCCCTCACGTAGGGTATCGCATGGCGGCTGAAGTATATCGCGCGCCCCTGCCGGTTGACAATCATCTTTACAACGTTCGGATTGTCCAAATCCTCCTCCGACGCCGCCTGCGCCAGCGTCGCCATCGAAGCCGAACGGTCGCGCGCCAGCGCCCGCGCCAGTTGGTCAATCACCACTGGCGAAACCAACGGCTCGTCACCCTGAATGTTCACGACGATATCGCACTGAATCTTCCGCGCCACTTCCGCCACGCGATCCGTGCCACTCGGATGATCCGGCCGCGTCATCACCGCGCGCCCACCAACCGCCGCGACGCAATCGGCAATGCGCTTGTCATCCGTCGCCACGATCACTTCGTCCAGCAACTTCGACTGCTGCGCTTGCTCGACAACGCGTTGGATGAGCGGCTTGCCTGCAATCGGCGCGATCATCTTCGCGGGAAACCGCGTGGAAGCCCAACGGGCGGGAATGACGCCAATGAATTTCATTTCTGTTTCACCACCCAGTTCGCCGCCGTCGCCAAATCCTTCGCGATGTGATCCGCCGGGAGCTCCTTGCCAAACTCCTTAATCTCGTTCTCGCCATAGCCTGTCCGCACCAAAACGCTCCGGGCGCCCGCACGCCGGCCGGATTCCAGGTCGCTGATTCGGTCACCGACCATGAACGAGTCTGCCAGTCGGATATTGAACTGCACCGCCGCGTCGAACAGAAACTTCGGCGACGGTTTGCGGCAGTTGCAGCGGTCCTCCGGATGGTGCGGACAAAAATAGATGCCGTCAATCAGCGCTCCATCCTTGCTGAGCAGGCCCAACAGAAACCGGTGCACGCGCTGCATGTCGCCCTCTGTGTAATAGCCGCGGCCGATACCCGCTTGGTTGGTCACAATGAAAATCATGAACCCCGCCCGCCGCAGCTTCTTCAACGCCGCCGCTGCACCCTTCACCAACGTCACGTCCTGCTCGCGATGCAGGTAGTTCTTCTCTTCGATGATGGTTCCGTCGCGGTCCAAGAAGACGGCGCGCTTGTGAGATGTTTTCTTCATGCCTCAAAACTCGCGCGCAGTTCCTCTGGCTTGCAGGTGGCCGTGCCGAGCTTGCCCACCACCACACCCGCCGCGTAGTTGGAAATGACCGCCGCTTCCTCCGGCGTCGCACCGCTGGCCAGCGCCAGCGTAAACGCCGCGATCACCGTGTCGCCCGCGCCGCTTACGTCAAATACCTCCCGCGCCACCGTCGGGATTTGAACTGGCTTCTGACCGCGCCGGAAGAGGCACATGCCCTGCTCCCCGAGCGTGCTGAGCAACATTTTCGGCCGCCACTTCTTCAGCAACACCTCGCCGGCCCTGCGCCAGTCGCTGTCACTGCTCGGCCGGCCGGCCAATTGCAATGTCTCCTGCCGATTCGGCGTTAACGCCGTCAAACCGTTGAGGCGCAACGTTCCCGTCGGCTTCGGGTCGAGCGTGACGATTGGCGCCAGCCGCTTCATTGCGTCCAGCAACACCTGTGTCACGAAACCCTTGCCGTAGTCGCATACAATGATTCCGTCGAGCTTCGGCTGCGATCTCACGAAGGCGACGATTCCCTCCACGTCGTCCGCATCCAGCGGCGCACAACGTTCGCGGTCCACGCGGCAGACCTGTTGATGCTGCGCGATGATTCGCGTCTTCCGCGTTGTCGGCAACTCGCGGACCTTCAGTAAGCCCTTCGCATTCACGTTCTCTTCTTCGAGCAGCCGCAACAACTGCTCCGCCGCCGCATCCGTCCCAACGCGGCCGATCAGCATAGCGCGTCCTCCCAACGAACTGACGTTTCGAGCCGTGTTCGCGGCGCCGCCCGGATGCCACTCCTCGCGCGCCACCTCCACCACCGGCACCGGCGCTTCTGGTGAAATGCGCGCCACATGGCCGTAGAGAAACTGGTCCAACATCACGTCGCCGACGACCAGCACGCGCCGTTTTCGGAACTCAGCCAGTAGTTTATCCACGCGACTACTCGAAAGATTGCTCATAACTCTTCAATCACACTCGCCGCCAACAGCGGCAGCATCAACTCATGATGCCCGACGATATAATAACCTTTGCCACCTCGATGCACCGGCCGGCGCACGATGTTCTCCGTCGGGCGGTATTGGCGGATCATGTCCAGCGTTGCCGTCGTGAAGTTCTCCACCTTGTGACCGAGATTGCGCGCCACCGAGAGCGCCTTCAGGAAAACCTCCGGCATCACCACTGCCGAACCGATGTTCAACACCACGCCACCGTCGCCCAACGCCGCCACCACTGACGCGAACCGTTGGAAGTCCAGATAGCTTGCTTCACCCAACGCCGCGCCGTCGCACGTCGGATGTTGGTGGATGATGTCCGTGCCGATGGCAATGTGGACGGTCACCGGCACATTCGCCGTCACGCCGGCGTTCAGGATGCTCAGCTCGCGGTTCGGCAGGTTACCCTTCACCATCGTCTCGCCCAACGCCCGCCCGCAGCCGATCCCCTGCTTGAGGCCGTCCTTGATCGCCGCGTTCATCAACCGCCCCGTCTCCTCCGCCATCCCAAAACTGCCATCATCCAACCCGCGCTGCACGTCCTCGCTCGTCTGGCCGATCAGCGCCAGCTCGAAATCATGGATCGCCCCCGCCCCGTTTGTCGCCACGCACGACACCACGCCACGCCGCATCAAATCCACCAGCAGCGGCCCCAAGCCGCACTTCACCACGTGCGCGCCCATGCAGACCACCACCGGCTTCTTGCGCCGCACCGCCTCCGCGATGGCTGCCACCAGCGCGCGAAAATCCCTCGCCGCCAGCGTGTCCGGAAGCGTGCCGAGGAAAGCCTTCAGCGCGCCGCCCTTGCTCCACGGGCGCGCGAACTCCTCGGCCCTGACCTTGTTGGGCCGTTCGCGCAACGGATACGTTTTGATCCGGCTCCAGTCTAGCGGCGGAAAATCCACGCGCCGAGCCTAGCCGCGCCGCGCGCGCCCGTCAACGTCAGAGGAAACCTTGCTGGCATCAAGATTGACAATGCCAGCGCGTGCATCTCCCCGGCTCCTTGCCCCTCGCGAAAACACCGCGCCCACCCACCGCCCCATCCCGCGCTTGGCGGGAATCGCATCCTGCAAACATCATCTCGTGCCGGGCCAGATCAAGATTGCGTCGGTCATGCTCCGTATTCCATCGGCCATTCTTGGAGTTCCGTTTGCCATGCTCAACATTGCGTCGGCCATGCTCCGACTTCCGTTCTGGGCGCCCGGAGTTGCGTTTTGGATGCTTCAACTCGCGTTTTGGCCCCTCAAGGTTCCGTTCTGGCTGCTCGCTGTTTCGTTTTGACCACTTGACCTTGCGTTTTGGACGCTTCAGATCGCGTTATCACTCATTCAACTCCCGTCTTGGCCGCTTCAAGTCCCGTTTTACGCCCTTCGGGTCTCCCCGCGTGCTGAAGACTGTAAGAACAAGCGATTCCACCCCGTTTCACCATACCAGCTTACCTTTGCAGTCGGCTCGTGACCGCCCGCAGCCCCTTGTCAAACACCCGCACCGCCGCCGCGCCGCGCACGAAGAAGAAAGACGAATCCTCCTTGTCCGGAAGCCTCCGGCTGCACGCCACCACCCCCGCCACAGTCATCTGCCGGAAGACATCGGCATTGCCCAACTCCAACCAGGTCGTGCCGCAGCCCACCGCAAACACCGGTGCCGTGTTATCCTTCTCCATCGTCACTCTCTCCGCTATGGAAAAAATAACGCGCCCTGCTCACGATGCCTTTCTCTTCTTCCTCTGCTCCTCTTGCCAGCGGTAGAAAAACTCCGTCGGCGTATGCACGAGCACCAGCCGGCCGTCGCCGCAGATGCCATCCTCCGGCTTGAACGCCCCCGTGAACCACTCCCCGCCGTTCACGCGGCAAAAACCGAACTCCGTCATCGCCAGATCGCGCCGGGCCATATTCCTGGCCCATTGCACCGGGTCCGCCGTGTTGATCGGCACGGTGCAACTGACGTCATCAAACCGCACCCGCCCGCGATAGCTCAGCCGCCAGCCCTCGTTGAGCAGCTCGGCCTTCGCCCAATCCTCCGGCCCCACCTCCCCAAAAAACTCCTTCACCGCCAAATCTATGCCCGCCTTCCGCGCCCGCTCGCTCGGATAGAACGCCTCCAACTCCACCGGCAACTCATACCCGTCGCCCTCCCACGCGCCGAACGACAGACGCGTATCCCAGCCAGCGCACGTATGCTCGTGAATCCCGCCCGCCCCGCGCATCCCGTGGCTCCAGAGCTGGATTTCCGGCGGGCGCATCTCCGCCATCACCTTCTCGCCCAACACCACCACCTCGTCGCGCGCCTCCAGCGTCACCTCCGCCATCGCCCGCCAGTCCCGCAAGTCCGGCAACTCCCCGTGGAAATCCACATACAGCATCCGGAACGCCGACTCGGAATCCTCCTCGTCCAGCCACGGCGGCACAAACTGCATGGACGCGTGAAAATACGTGTCCCCCTCCCGCGTCGGCGGATGTTTCGGCAGAAACAACGTCAACTCGCCCTGCCTCATCGGCTTCCACTTCTGCCCGCAGAAATCCAACAAGTTCTCCATCGTCACTCTCCGCCTCTGTAGCGGCGGTCTATGACCGCCGAGAGCATCCATCATCACCTGTTACCCAGAAGTTCTGTCAGACTACGTCGTTTGTTTGGCTGAAAGCGTTTCCGCTTGCTTCCGTGCCAGTGGGATCGCAAGGGAAAAGCTTGCATCCAAATTACGCGAAATGTCGCACGGCTGCGAAAGCAGTCGGTAGAAAAGGTTAGACTCAGCCCCAAAAACGACATTGACTGCATCTGCATTGAAGTTGAACCACTTGGGCGGTTCACCGCCGGGGCCGGATTCGCCAAATGCGCACATAACTTGAGGAACGAAAACATCCGGCTTCGATGCCAAACCGCGCAGCAATGCTGGCGCGATCCAAGTCCAGTCACCGGGCTGTGTCAAAAGTTCCGGCCGATACTTCTTGCGATAGATCCACAGCAAATATCCCAGTGTGTATGGAAAATCACGGTTGAAACATTCCGCGAATCGCGGCGCATCTATGTTCTCATAACTGGCTCGCGCGCTTTCTACCAAAGTCTTGCGCAAGCGGGCCTCTTCCTCAATGCCCAGTCTATCTTTTGCAAGATCGAACAATTCAATCGCGAGCTGCAGGCATTCCGGAAAACACTTGGCAATCTCATTCTCAAACCAAGGCACCCATGATGCGTCTCTCTTGATATAGTTGTCCATCCAACGAGTGCTGTAATACCATGACGCAGTCTTGCGGAGGCCGAAACCGCGGTTAATTGAACTTGATCGCAGGAGCGCTGAAGCAGCAGCTTGTGCCACATTAGCGCCCAACTGCGGCGAGTAGCCATTTAAGAAGACCAGCCGTTTCCCAAAATCAGCGCTGGAGGCAATTGCCTCGCCCAAATGTGCCGCCCCCTTGTCATTGCTCGCCGCGCGCAACGCCCGCAATACTTCTTGGTCTCGCACGATACATGGCTCAAGCGCCTGCGTGGACAATCGCTGCCAATACTCTTCCCCACGGTTGCGCCTCACGGATTGCGCGCGGTTGTGCTGCTCCCAGTAGCGATTACCTGTTATCCGTATCGTTTGAGGAAGGAGTTCATTAAGGATGGTCGTCAGGTCTTCTGGATTATGTTCCGAAGCCTCGGCGACCCCTTGCCACCTTTTCTTCAAACGCTCCAGTATCTCCTCAGCATTCTTGTCGTTGAGAGCACTGTTTGGCCCCTGCTTCTCTTTGGGACGCAATTCACGAAGCCTGGAAAAGTTCGTGCCGATGAAAGTAAAAGCGCCTGGAGCTGCATGGCGGAGCGTGGTCACCATGATAAGATCGTCCAAGTCAACCTCCCCGTGAAGCGTTTTCCAAGACAGCATAATGTCTCTGAGCACGCACTTGAGTTGACGAGGCGTCTTAAGCAGTGTGCCTAATGCTAGGCCCCAGCGTTCGACATCTACGCCAAGCATGGCGGCTGGAATCTTTGTATCTTCGTCGGCATCAGCCCGCAAACTCTCTTGGCGTTTGGGTGATGGGTCTATGTCACCGTATTTGCTCCGACAATCGTCGCGCACCTTATCAAGGAAATCGAGGACGGTCTCGATTGGAATCCTTGGTAAGAATTCAATGTTCTCTGCCACTCTTGGAAATTCTATTCCGCTTCGGTCGCCGACCGTGAACACAAAAGAGAGCCGTTCCACGTCACGGATGTTGTTAAGCATCGCCTCGATGTCTTTCTCGTCGAAATCCGAACCCGCGCGGTCCGCATCTTCGAGAAGAATCACTAACTGGGCGTTAATGGCTTTGAGGATCGGCGTGAAACGTTTCAATTGTTCAACTGCGCTTTGAGGCACGCTTAAAACATGAGCAGCCGCCTGTAGCCAAGGACTGCCAGCTTTAAGAGCTTCGATGTAGCTGACCGGAAGATTTCGAAGCCCCAAGCAATCCACTTGGGAAGACAAATCCTTGATAGCTTGTTCAAGGATATGTTGCGGAGCTGCAAGTGAGGAAAATCCCCAGCAACTGATCCGAGCGAAGATATAGCTCCGGTCGGCTGAGTTTCTGGCTTCGCGTTGCACCAAATTCAAGAGGCTGGACTTGCCCGATCCGAAAGGACCTTGGATAACCACGGTGTTTCTGAGGTCTCGTCCATCGCGGTTTGGCCGCGGTGTTTGAATTGCTTCCCAGACACGAGTTGCCCGGATTGCTGCCATCAAGTAATCCTTGGTGGGATCATTTATCGGCATCTCGTTATTCACCCATTGAACGATCTCCTCAAACGGCATCTGAGCAAGGTCCTTGCGCTGCGGCTCGCTCATTAGCTTATTTGCCGCCGTTCCTCGTTCGCGCATCGCGAGATGGGCTGAAGCTCCAATTAGCAACACGATCCCGCCCACTGTGCCCCACCATAATGGCACGGCCCAGCCGGGTGGCACTGGAAGTGGCAATGTCTCCGCATCATAAACAAGCTCGCAAAAGAAAAAGACCGCGAGCGCAAAGCACCAAGCCAAAACAACGGCAATGTATGTTGGCGGGTAAGACCAAAGCCTGCGGAGTTGCGTCAACCGGAAGCGGCCAAACCGCCACGTCAACATAAGGAGAACGAGAGAAAACAACCACTGGACAGCTTGACTTAACCATTCCGGATAGCACCCAAACCTCGTGAGAGCAGCCAATGAATTGGAATATACGGATGAAAACAGCGGGGCGAACAAGAGACCGAGTAAACCGTAACAAGCCAAGTCCCTCCATCTCTTGAGAGATACAGCCATGCGGCTATTTGCGGCCAAGTTCACGCCCGGCATCATACACACTTGTCACATCGCCAATCAAGCGATGCCCTTGGGGTCGGAGCTACGCCTTGCGGGCTAACACAGGTGGATGGTTGGTTTTGGAGTTGTTTGGAGTGAAAATGGTGCTTGACGGCAGCGGGCAAACCTGTTGCTGTCCGCAATTATGAACGCATCCCAAATGGCCCACCACAAGATGCACGAATCTGTTCTCGGCGTGCTCGACACCAACAACTCCATCTGGCAAGGCTCCGCGGCCTTTACGGCCGCGCGCAACCAGCTCAACACGGGCAACGAATACGTTGTCACCCTCCAGCAGACGCAGGGCAATGTCATCACCGGCGTCACGGAGGACAAGGCCGTGGTCCGGCGGCGGCTGGCCGAAGCAGCCGTGCTTGTGGCCGGCGCGGTGGCCTCCTACGCCGACAGCCAGGACAATCACGAGTTGTTCGCGGCGGTGGATTTCACGGTGGCCGATTTGATGCACGGGCCGGAGGAGGCGTGCGAGACCAACTGCGCGAACATCCTCAAGGCCGGCACGGACAATCTGGCCGCGATGGCGGCGGCGCAGACGTTGACGCAGGCCGACCTCGACGCGTTGCAGGCGCAGGTGGATGCGTTCGGCGCGATTCTGACGCGGCCCCGCCAGGCCAAGGCCGCCACGAAGGCCGCAACGGACCAGCTCCCGACGGCGTTGCTGGCGAACGACCGGACGTTGGAGCGGCAGCTTGACCGGTTGATGGAGAAATACCGGAAGAGCAACGCCGATTTCTTCCAGGCGTATCAGGTGGCGCGCGTGATCGTGGACCCCGGCTCGCACCTCACGCAGGAGCAGATGGCCGCAAAGGCCGCGAAGGCCAAGACCACGCCCACGTCCTAGTCCGAATGTCCGACCCGGTGGAGCATCATCATCGCAAGCGTCGGCATCCGCACGACGCCGCGGCCGATTTCCTACGCCAGCAATTCGCCCAGTCTGTCGGGCCGGTCACGCCCACAGCGAACGCCTACCGCATTGCCGGCTACACCGACGGTCTCGTGGGCGCGAGTCCTGAGTGCAGCGTGCTGAAGCCTCACTTCGACTCCGGCCTGCGCTTCGACATGCCCAGCCCCGGCGGCCCGCTCTGGGGGCCGGGTGTTTCGGGCGGCGTCCGCTGGGACGGCACCTTCTACCGCGACACGGCGCGCTACCCCACCAGTGGCGCGCTCTTCTGGAGCGCCTATCTCAAGCCCGGCACCGCTCCCGGCGCGGGCGGCGGCTACTGGATCAACTTCGGCAGCGGCTGGTGTCATCTCGTCAACGACGACCCCGCGCAGATGCTCAGCGGCGCCGCGCCGCGCATCTATTATGATGGTGCCGCCGCGCAATGGAAGCTGGTGGTGGAAGCGACGATGTTCGTGACGAACGAGACGGTCGTGGTTTGGAGTGGCCTGAAGAGCGGCGGCGATGATCCGGTGGGCATCTATACGCGCACGGCCGGCCTCGACCCGCTGGCGACGCTGACGTTGGAACCGGCGTAGAGCCGGCCGTCACGGCCGACTTCCTCGCGAGATCACTCCGCGCTGACGACTTCGCGGACCTTGCCGATGAGATTGCCCAAGTGGAAGGGCTTGATCAAATAGCCACGAACGTCCTGCAAGAGTTGCGTCGCCTCCTTCGTGTCTTCGTAGAAGCCCGTCATCAGCAGGACCGGCACGTCGGCGTTGATCTTTTGCAGACAATCGAACACCCGGTCGCCGTTCATTTCCGGCATCCGAAAATCCAACAGCACCAGACTGATGCTCTCCGAATGCTGCTTGAACAACTCAATGCCTTCTTGCGGATGGAAGGCCGCGTGGACCGTGTAACCCTCGCTCTCCAACGCCAGGCGGACCATGTTGAGAACGCTGGTGTTGTCATCAATGACAAGAATGGCCGGTCGGGTATGTTTGGAACCCGGCACCGGCCGTTTGGTGGATTTGAACAGCGCCATGCAAAGAATCGCAACGAATACACCCCCCAAACCCGCCAAGATAATTGTCGTCATCACGCCATCATTCCTCCGATGCGCGTCCATCCTTGGCGCCCGGCTCTTTCCGGCCAGCCAGTCGGCGCACGAGCGCCTGCGCGGTTTCAAAACTGAACGGTTTCGTCAGAAACGCGCGCGCGCCAGCCTGCTCCATTGCCGCGGCTCTTTCCTCCCGCAGATAGCCGCTCATCAACACAATCTTGAGATTCGGTTGCGCCTTGTGCAACCTCTGCGCGACTTCGGCGCCGTTTTCGTTCCCCAAAAAACAATCCACGAAGGCCACGTCGAAACTCCGTGTCGCCGCCAACCGCAACGCCTGATCACCGTTGGCCGCCGCCGCGAGTGCGTAATCCGGTTTTGCAAACATGAGCGCAAAGACATCAAAGATCGTGGTTTCGTCGTCCACGACAAGGATTTGCGCAGACGACGACTCTTGAGGGGGTTCGGTTACAGCTTCGAATGTTGTATTCAAGGCTTCTCCTTCTGCTCGGTGGCAACTCTTTTATAGTGTTCCGCGACTTTCCTGCAAGCGTTATCGAGGCTCTTATTGAGCAACTTGATAGGTAATCTGATGACCACAGCAGGTTCGCAGCCCGGCAATGACGCAAGGTTGAGCGATCAATGGTGGTGATGATGACGCGCTGGGAACGGGCCTTCGAGACCCCATCGCTGCTCGTAGTAGTAAGCGCCGGCAAAAAACAGCCCCGCCAACGCAATCAGGATCAACAGTGTCAATGACAGTTTCTTCATTGCCTAACGGTTGAGTTTGACATGAAGCGCGACGAATTTCTACAGTGAACCATGCTCTGCGATTACCACATGCACACGCGGCTGACCGACGGACTGGAAGAGCCGCGCGATTATGCGCGCGCCGCCGTTGCCGCCGGCGTGGCGGAGATTGCCTGCACCGACCACATGCCGCTGGTGCGGCCGTTTGCCAACGGCTACATGCGCCCAGAGGATCTGCCGATCTATGTCGGCTGGGTGGAGGCCGCGCGCCAGGAGTTTCCGCAACTGAGCATCCTGCTCGGACTGGAACTGGACTACCTTCCCGGCATCGAGCCGGAGCTGCGCGAGCTGCAACAACGCTTCGACTGGGACTTCTTCCTCGGCGGCATCCACTTCATCGGCGAGTGGAACCACGACGCGCCGGAGGCCATCGCACGCTGGCGCACGTGCGACGTGGATGTCGAGTGGGCGGCCTATTTCAAACTGCTGACCGACGCGGCGCGCACAAGTCTTTACGATTCGATGGCACATCCAGACCTGCCAAAAAAGTTCGGCTTCCGACCAAAGCGTGACCCGACGCCGTTGTTCGAGCCGTTCCTCAAAGCGTGCGCCGACGCCGGCACCGCCATCGAGATCAGCACCGCCGGCTTGCACAAGCCGTGCAAGGAGATTTACCCGTCGCTGGAGTTCCTGAAACTGGCGCGCGCCCACGGCGTGGCGATCACGTTCGGCAGCGACGCGCATCAGCCGCGTCACGTCGGCCGCGACTTTGACAAGGCCGTGGCGCTGGCCCGCGCGGCGGGCTATTCGAGCTTCTGCCGTTTCTCAAAGCGCAAGAAGACGTCAACCCCGTTTTAACACGAACTGCCAACAGAGGTCGGCACACCACCTCAACGATTCGACTTGGAAGACTAGCTGGAAAGCCGCAAGGCTGTGCCGATCACTGGGCGCGGGTGGCATTTCACCGGCATCTTTTGCGGTAGCGTTGTGGCGATTGCCCAAAGTGTTTCCTGAACACGCGTGAGAAGTAAAACTGGCTGACAAAACCGCATGCCTCGGCAATCTCCGTCACCGTTTGCTGGGTGCCTACGAGTTGTTGACGTGCCTGTTGCAATCGGCGCTGGTTGAGCCATTCCATCGGACGCAGCCCGGTCTCGCGCTTGAACGCGCGGCCAAAATAGACCGGAGTAAATCCCGCCGCTCGCGCCCAGTCGGCCAGCATGATGACTTGCGACAGCCGCGGCACGACCCATGCCTCCGCCACCAGGATGCGATCCACCACGTCGCGAGCCGCGTCCGCAGCGGGCAGCAGCGGTGGGCGCAAGCGATTGAGCAGGCCGGCCAGCCATTCCAAGACGGCCCCGGCCATCTCCATGTCTTGGAAGCGGGACTTGTCGGCTTTGATGCGGAGGACTTTTTCGAACTCCCGCACGAACTCCGCCGGATTGGGCCAGGTGTATCGCCGCTTGAACCGGCGGTGCAGGAGCAGGTTCGCCACATTCCCCTGACGCAACGCCAGCGACGCGCTCAGGCTGACGTGTGGCCGCGCGGGGTCGTGGCCGTAGCTGAATTGCTCGCCGCCCCGAATCACCAGCAGGTCGCCCCGGCGCAGGACCATGCGGCGGTTATTGACGATTGCCCAACAGGAGCTTTTCTCCACGAAAAAGAAGGACACCATGTCGGCCGCCAGCCGCGCGGGCCGGACGCTCCACTTGGGGTAACCGCCGTAGCGCCCGAACCAGTGGACGCGCAGGCCCAGCTCGCCCTGAAAGAGCGGCTTCCAGTCCTTGTGATACGGCTGCCAGTGCATGGTTGAAATAATGCATGTTTTTTCCGCGCCGCGTCTATGTCAATTATCGGGGCGTTCGGTCAGAATCCGGCCCATGAACTCTAGAGCCATGAATCCCAATTCACCTCACAGCCAATCCGACTCCCCCAACCCGAGCCTGCACTCACGCCGAAGTTTCCTTGGATTGACCGGTGCCTTGGCCGGCGCGGCAACGTTCGCCGCTGGTTTGCCCATCGCCCGGTCGGCACACGCCGCCGGGAGCGACATGATCCGACTGGCATTTATTGGTTGCGGCGGGCGGGGCACCGGCGCTGCCAGCCAGGCGTTGAGCACGGCCGGCCCGGTCAAGCTGGTGGCCATGGCCGATCTGTTCGCCGACCGCATCGAAACCAGTCTCGGCCACCTGCTGAAGAACGAGGCGATTCGCGGAAAGATAGATGTGCCACCGGAGCGGCGGTTCACCGGATTCGATGCCTACCGGAAAGCGATCGAGTGCGGCGTGGACATGGTCATTCTCACCACGGTTCCTCACTTTCGCCCGCTCCACTACGCGGCGGCCGTGGCGGCGGGGAAGCATGTATATATGGAGAAGCCGGTGGCCGTGGATGGACCGGGCGTGCGTGCGGTCATGGCCGCCAACGAGGAGGCGCGGAAGAAGAAGCTGGCGGTGGCGGTGGGATTTCAGCGGCGCCATCAGGATTCCTGCCGGGGGTGTATCCAACAGATTCGCGACGGTCAGATCGGCCAGGTGCGGATGATCCGCAGCTACTATTTGATGGGCGGCATTGTTAGCGGCCGTTCCAAGACTCCTGAGCAAACGGAGATGGAATATCAGATTCGCAACTGGCTGTATTTCACGTGGCTCTCCGGAGATCACTTCGTCGAGCAGGCTGTCCACGCGGTGGACGTGGGCAACTGGGTCGCCGACGCGTGCCCGATCAAAGCTCACGGTTTGGGCGGACGCCAGGTTCGCAACGGCCCGGGCACTGGACAAATCTTTGACCACGGCGTGGTGGAATACGAGTTCGCCAACGGTTGCCGCCATTTGGTTTTCGCGCGCCAGATTCCGGGCTGCTTCACGCAGGTCAATCTCTTCGCGTTGGGAACGAAGGGAGAAATCTCCGTCGGTGGCGGCTTGGTGGAACTGGGGAGAGGCAACCAGAAGGCCGGCAATGCCTACCAAATGCAGCACGACCGGCTCTTCGCCGCCATTCATGCTGGCCAGCCGTTCTTCGAGGGCGACTACGCGGCGACCAGCGCCATGAGCGCGATCATGGGACGGATGGCCCTTTACTCCGGCAAGGAGGTCACGTGGGATGCGGCCCTCAATTCCAAAGTGAGTCTTTCGCCAGCCAAGTATGCTCTCGACGCCGATCCGCCGGTCATGCCCGACAAGGACGGCAAGTATCCGGTGGCCGTGCCGGGAAACACGGTCGCGTGGTAGGGCGCTTAACGGCTGAGCGCAGGAGACCGAATTGAATTCGAGCAGGCGAGCGTTTCTAAAAAGCACGGGCCTCATCGTCGCGGGACTGGGACTTCGGAGGAATGTCTTTGGAGAAGCCAGCGCGCTCAAGGAATGGCGCGACGAAGAAACCGGTCGCCGCGTGCGCCGCATCACGCCTCCCTCCATGACGCACGCTTACGTCGCCTATCACCACGTGCGCGCGTTCACGGCGGACGGCCGCTGGATGTGTTTCACGGGAAGCAACGACGCGGGGACGGACATCTACGCCTTTGATCTTCGCACGGAAACAATCTCCCGGCTAACGCACACGGGTCAGGGCGGCCTCGCCGGCGTGGTTGCCCGGCGCAATGAGGCGCTCGTCTTATCGGCCGATGCCTATCACCTACTGAGCGTGCCCAAGGGGAAGCTTCGACGGTTGACGGATCGCCCTGCTGGTGACGGTGGAAACACGGACACCACCGCCGACGGTCGCTACGTCGTGGCCGGTTATATGGAAACGACCGAGGAAAGCCGGAAGCTCCGCGGGCAGCCGGGGTGGGTGGCCAAGCTCGCGCGCCTGAACCTGAAATACACTTTCTTCACCATTGACCTGGAGACCGGGGAGCGAAAGGACTTCTACTGGAACCGCACGTTCCCAGACCATTTGCAGTGCTCACCCACCGATCCAACGCTTTTCAACTACATCCGCTACAGCGCCGCTGAGCGGGACGGCGGCGGCATCTGGCTCATGCGGACCGATGGCCTCATCACCGGCAGCGAATGCGCGGTGGAAGGCGGTCATCATCATATCTGGTCGCCCGATGGCAACTGCGTCTATTACGATTTCGGCGAAGGCCCGCCCTGGGCCTACTGGCGGTGGCACCGCCGCACTCGGAAGACGGAGCAGGTTCTTCCCCCACAGGAGTGGAACTTCCATTTCTGTGTCTCGCCCGACGGTCACTCGCTGGTTGGCGATGGCAACTGGAGCGATGGCTACATCAACCTTTATCATCTGGAGGGCGGCGGCAAATATCGCAAGGAGCGCCTCTGCAAACGCGTGACGAGCAAACTGCGGACGGAAGACATGGCCCGCTTCGCACCCGATGGCAAGAGCGTCTTCTTCAACGGCATCGTGGACGGCGCGCGGGCGATCTTTCAGGTTTTTCGTTAGACAACAACAAAGGAGCATCATGAACACGAGACTGGTCTGTGGCACTGTGACGTATCGGCAGCAATCGTTGGAACGCGCGCTGGAAGGCATCGCCAAATCGGGCTTCCGCGCCATCGAAGTCGCCTGCATCTCCGCCTACTGCGAGCACATCGTGCCGGAGGCGATGAGCGCGGGCGACATGGACCGGCTGGCGAAACTCGTCGAGCGTTCCGGGTTGCGCATCGCCAGCATCGCGGGCCATGTGGACCTGGGCTGGCCGCTTATGGGCAAACGCGCGGACATCGAGCAGATGCCGAAACTCCCACCCGGCACGGACATCGCGCGCGAAGGCTTCGTGCGGTTGCGCAGCCGCATTGATCTCGCCAGCCATCTCGGCGTCGAGATCGTCAACACGGGCATCGGTGTGACCTCCGATCAAAAGGAGGTCGAGAGATTCTATCGCGAGTTCGACGCGTTGCTTGGTTATGCCGAGAAGCGCAAGATCAAGATCGGCCTCGAAAGCCACGCGGGTCTGACGGAAACCGCCGTGGCCACACTCGCGCTGTGCAACAAGCTCGGCCGGCCAAATCTCGGCCTTAACTACGACGCCGGCAACGTGCGGTTCTACTCCGGCCTCGATCCCGTCGCGGACCTGGAATCGTGCGAGAAAGAACTTCGCGACCGCATCTTCCACGTCCACATCAAGGACCACCGCGGCGGCAAGGCCAACTGGGACTTCCCGCCCCTCGGCGAGGGCGAGGTCAACTTCAAGGCGCTCGCCGCCATCTTCCGCCGCGTCGGCTACCGCGGGCCGTTCAGCCTGGAAATCCAATTCCACGGCCCCGGCACGACCGACCCGACGCCGGAGTTCATTGATGAAGGCATCGCCGCGTCGTATCGCTTCATGCACAATCTCGGATTGGAAGACTGACATGAGAGCGAAACACATCGTCTTGGCCCTCATACTTGCGGGCGGCTGCGGAACGTCACCAGCGGCCGAGGTGGCGCGAAGGGGCTTGGCGAATCCTTTCTTCGCCATGAACTTCGAGCGCGATCCGAAGATTTCCGCGTCGCGAGAAACGCAGGCCAAGCTGCTGAAGGAGTTGGGCTATGACGGCGCGCTTTACTTGGGGACGCTCGCCGGTATGAACGAAGCGCGCCGCGCGCTGGGCGCGGAAGGTTTGGAGATGTTCGCGGCGGCGGTGCAGCCCTACAACATCCCGGTTGATGCGGGCGGGACATGCCCTGCGAGTTTGAAGGAGGCAATCCAACAGTTAAAGGGCCGGAAGACTTTGCTGCTGATTCAATTCACAAGCAAGACCCACCCGCCATCATCGCCCGCAGGCGATGTGCGGGCGGTCGAGTTGGGCCGCGAGCTGGCCGACTTCGCCCGCGGTTACGGCGTGCGTCTGGCCATCTATCCGCACGTGAACGTTTGGTGCGAGCGGGTGGATCACGCGGTGCGCATCGCCAAACAATGCGGCCGAGAAAACCTGGGCGTCTGTTTCAACCTGTTTCATTGGCGCCGCACCGATCCGCACGGCAACCTGGAGTCGCTGGTCCGCGACGCGATGCCTCACCTCTTTCTGGTCACCATCAACGGGACCTCGCCGGAAGGAACGAAGGAGACGATGGAACTCGGTTCCTACGACACGTTGGACCGCGGCGCCTACGACGTGGCCGGATTCCTGAGGCCGTTCATTGCGGCGGGTTATCGAGGCCCCATCGGGTTGCAATGCGTCAGCATCAAGGGCGATGCCCGCGACATCCTCGCCCGCTCAATGGCCGCGTGGAAAACAATCTCCGCGCAACTGGCCGCAGCGGCAAACAACGCGCAACGATAGGAGAACTCACATGAGCGCAAAACCCATCGGCCTCGGTGTCATCGGCATAAACCCGCGGAACATGGGCAGCACGATGACACTGCTCGCGGGCGTGTCCGACCTGCGCTACCGGCTCGTCGCGGCGTGCGCGCGACTGCGCGAAGAACTGGAGCCTTACGCGAAGCAGCCCGGGGGTCCGTTCACGACGACCGACTATCGCGAACTGGTGCGCCGGCCCGACGTGGATGTGGTGGCGGTCTATTCGCCCGACGCGCTGCACGCCGAGCATTGCATCGCCGCGCTCGACGCGGGCAAGCACGTCATCTGCACCAAACCGATGGTGACCAGTCTGGAGCAAGCGAAAGCTGTGGTCGCGGCCGTGCGGCGCAACAAGCGAACATTTCTCGTTGGTCAGACGATGCGCTTCGATCGTCAATTTGCGGCGCTGCGAAAGTTCGCGGACGACGGCGACCTCGGCGAGATGATGGCCGCCGAGGCGTTTTACATCCACGACATGCGGCCGGTATATGACTTCACGCCGTGGCGGCTGAAGATGCCGCAGGACCTCATGTATGGCGGCGTGACGCATCCGGTGGACATCCTGCGCTGCTTCCTCGGCGACGTGGCCGAGGTGCATTGCTACGCGGCGAAAGGAAAACTGACGCCGGCCTATCCGCTGCGGAACCTTTTCTTCCTGAACCTCAAGTTTGCCAACGGCGTCATCGCGCAGGTCAAAGGCCTCTACGACGTCGTCGAGCCGCCGCTGCCGATGATGCAGCTTGCGCTCTACGGCACGCGCGGCACGGCCGTCGCGGAGTTCACCGACAACAAACCCGGCCGATTACAGATCGTTCACGACACGCCCGCGCCGGACAAAGCGCAGACGCTGCACTTCGAGCCTGAGCGCGACACAAGCGTTTATGGCCACGGCGCGACGGTGATCCGCTACATGCGCCATTTCCAGGAATGCCTCGACCACGACCGCGAACCCAGCCCGAACGTGCTCGACGGCGCGCGTGCCTGCGCCGTCGCCGCCGCCGCGTGGGAATCCGCCGACACGGGCAAGCCCGCGCGCGTCTTCAACGAATTCTAGCGCCTGCCGCTGGCAGCAAACAATGCATCCAATTTCACCCCTTTAACCACGAAGCAAATGCAACATCCACACTCAAGGAACCAACCCATGAAAACATCCGTCACCACGACTCGCCGTTCGTTCTTACAGACCATCGGCCTCGGCGCCGCCGCGCTGGGGCTGAATGCGTCTGTTCACGCCGCGGAGAAGGTCATTCCCGGCTTTGAGAAGACCGCCGCCGACCCCAACGCCTCCAAAGGATGGAAGCCGGTGTCCGACCGCAAGATTCGCGTGGGCATCGCCGGTTACGGGCTGTGCAAGTTCGGCGCGAGCTTTGGTTTTCAGGATCATCCGAACGTCCAGATCGTGGCCGTGAGCGATCTCATTCCCGAACGCCGCGACGGACTGGCGAAGGCGTGCCGTTGCGGCAAGACGTATCCGTCGCTCGAAGAGATGGTGAAGGACGACAGCATCGAGGCGGTCTTCGTGGCGACCGACGCGCCGAGTCACGCGCGGCATTGCATCGAGGTGCTGAAACACGGCAAGCACGTCGCCACGGCTGTGCCGGCGGTCTTTGGCTCGGTAGATGATGCCGAGCCGCTCCTCCAAGCCGTCAAGTCGAGTGGCAAGAAATACATGATGTTCGAGACATCGTATTTTCACGCCGACCTCCACGCGATGCGGCAGATTTACAAGGCCGGCGGTTTGGGCAAACTGGTCTATGCGGAAGGCGAATACTATCACTACATGGACGGGCCGCTGCCTTCCTACAAGGACTGGCGCGTCGGCCTGCCGCCACAGTTTTATCCGACGCACTCCAACGCCTACTTCGTGGGCGTGACTGGCGGGAGTTTCACCGAGGTGTCGTGCATGGGCATGCCGAGCGTGGTCAAGCACCTGCAAGCGGCGAACAATCGCTACAAGAATCCGTTCGGCACGGAGACCGCGCTGTTCCGCACAAGCGAAGGCGGGATGGCGCGCATGGCGGTGAGTTGGGACACGCCCGGTGCCGGTGGGGAAATGGGCCGGATTCGCGGGCAGCGAGGCTCTTTCTATGAGAAGTATGCCGGCCTCGAAAAGAAGCTGCCGTCGTTGGAGCGTCCGCCGCTGCCGCCCGGCGTGCAGCCCGGCGGCCACGGTGGCTCGCACGGCCAACTGACGAACGAGTTCATCACGGCGATTCTGCAAGACCGCCAGCCGCTGGTGGACGTCGTCGCGGCGCTGAACATGAGCGTTGCCGGCATCGTGGCGCATCAGTCCGCCCTCAAGGACGGCGAGTTGCTGAAAGTCCCACAATACAAATTGTAGGCGGGCGCGCCAGACGCGGCACGCCGGATTTTATGCAGATATTGAACTTTGCGCTCTTCGCGTTGTATCTCCTGCTGAACGTCGTCATCGGGTTGGCGGTCGCCCGGCGGCACACGGCCAACGCGCGGGAATACTTTCTGGCGGGCGAGGGTCTGCCTTGGTATGCCATCGGTGGCTCGATCATCGCCGCGAACATCAGCACGGAGCATTTCATCGGCATGGTGGGCATCGCCTACGCGGTGGGCTTCGTCGTGGCGCAGTGGGAATGGGGCAACGTCATCACCTTCTCCGCGTTGATCTGGATTTTCCTGCCCTTCTACATCCGCGGCGGCCTTTACACGATGCCGGAGTTTCTGGAGCGCCGCTACAACGCGCACTGCCGCTACTTCTTCGCCGTCTGCTGCCTCGTGCTCTGGATCGTCGCGCAAATGGCGGTCGTGATGCTCGCGGGGGCGAAGGCGATGCGCGGCATGTTTGACGTGAACGAAACCGTCACCATCGTCGCGCTCGCGTTGCTCGCCGGCAGCTACACCATCTACGGCGGACTGCGGTCAGTGGCGTGGACGGACTTCCTCCAGTTCGTCGTGATGATGGCCGGCGGCTTGATGGTGGCTGTCCTGGGTCTGGTGAAAGTCGGCGGACTGACCGCGCTCATGCACGCCGCGCCGGAAAAGTTCAAGATCGCCTACCCGATCACCGATCCCGAATACCCGTGGTTGGGCGTGTGGACTTTGTTCCTCTCCGTGGGCATCTGGTATAACTGCACCAACCAGTTCATCGTGCAGCGATGCCTCGGCGCGCGCAGCGAATGGGATGCGCGCATGGGCGTCGTTTTCGCCGGCTTCATGAAAATCCTCCTGCCGTTGCTGGTCGTGATTCCCGGCATCATCGCGTTCCGGCTGTATCCGGGCCTGGCGGACAAGGACCTGGCCTTCCCGAAACTCGTGCGCGAACTGCTGCCCGTCGGCTTGAGCGGGATCGTGATGGCGGCGCTCGCCAGCGGCATGCTCTCACACATCAGCTCGGTGCTGAACTCCTGCAGCACGGTGTTCACGATGGATTTGTATCGCCCGTTCCTTGGAAAAGGCAAGAACGACCATCACATGGTCGCCGTGGGACGCTGGAGCGCGTTCCTGATCCTGCTCACCGCGACGTTGCTGGCGGTCTGGTTCACGAAGCGCCAGATGGGCGTCTTCATCGCGATCCAAAACGTCGGCGCGTGGGTGGCGGCGCCGATTGCCTCGCTGTTCCTGGTCGGCGTGATGTGGAAGCGGGCCACGGCGGCGGCGGCGCCATTTGTGTTGTGGTTCCGCTTCCCCTTCACGGCGTTCGTGGAGCACGTGCTGTTCAAGCACGTCGCGCTGCTGCGTCCGTTCGACAACTGGCTGAACCGCACTTTCGTCGTGTGGCTCTCCTGCATGGCGCTCATGGTGGTCGTCTCGCTCTTCACGCGCGCGCCGTCGCCGGAGAAACTCGCAGGTATCATCTGGTCGCCGACAATGGCACCGCTGCCGGCGGCGGAACGCCTGAAGTATGGCGGCTGGCGCAGCCTGTTCCTGTGGTGGGCGATTTTCGCGGGCGCGGTCGTCGCGTTGTATGCCTACCTGTTTTACTTCCAGTTTTTCGGACCAGCCAAAGGACTCTGAGATATGACAAACAAATCTGATTCCAACTTGGATTTCAATTCCGTCAACGTGTCGCTCGCCGACTTGATCGGGCGCGAACGCGTCGAGGCTTCCTGCCGCGCGCGCGCCGCGCTGACCGGCGAAGACGCCGCCACACTGGCCGCGCTCGCCCGCGAGCAGGTTGATTTTCTGCCAGCGGAGTTCATGGCGCGCCAACACGCGCTGCTGAAGCAAGTCGGCGAGCGCGTGGCCGGGCCGCAGACGGGCGCGCCGGTTCGCGGCGCTTCAACAAAGACGTTTGATGCCGCCACCAAACCCGGCATGGCGCCGCTGAGCGCGCTGGGGCTGTTTCGGGTCGGCGAAGATGGGCGGTTGTATTTGATTTCCAAGAGCGAGCATTACCACGCCCCGCTCGGACACGGGTTTCCCGGCTACGCGTTGCTGGAGCGCGCGCGGCAACTGGGCATCCCAAACGCAACGCACAACAACACCCGCGGTCAGATCACCCGGCTGCTCGAAGAACAACTGGTCTGCGCTGCCAACGGACTCGCGCCCGAGGATGCGGCGGGTTTGGCGAAAGTCCTCGCCAGCCAGGACCCGTATGTCTGCAACCGCGTGCTGAATCTCGAAACCGGCAGTCTCGCGGCCGAGGCGGCGCTGAAGATGATTCTCGCCCGCTTCTACCGGATCGAGCCGGGTTACCCCGAACCGAAATACCGCGGGCGCACTCCCGTCATCCTCGTGATGGGCAACGACGATGGCGGGCTTCAGGCCAACTACCACGGCACGACGATTCTGATTCAGGCCGCGCGCGGCATGTGGCCGGAGTTTTGCGCCGGGATCGAGAAGGCGGGCCTCTGCCGCGTCTGCCCGATCCGGCCCAACAGCATCGCTGATCTCGAAGCCGCGTTCGCGAAGTGGGAACGCGACGGGCACAAGATCGCGTGCTTCTTCCACGAGATTGTGATGATGAACTACGGCGGCCGTCTGTTGTCGCGCGAGTTCCTCCAACGCGCCTACGCCCTCTGCCGCCAGCACGACGTGCCGACGGTGGTGGACGAAATCCAGTCCTGCATGTGGCACCACGATTTGCTCATGTTCCGCGAATGGGGCCTCACGCCGTCGTTCGTGGCGGTCGGCAAAGGGTTTCCCGGTGGCGAATATCCCGCGTCGCGTTTGATCTTCAGCGCCGCGATGGATTGCATGCCGCAGTTCGGCGCACTCGTGACGAACGGCCAGGAGGAACTCGCCTCACTCGCCTATCTGATCACCATGCGTTGGGCGCGCGCGAACGCCCGCGCCACCCGCGCCGTGGGCGATTACTACGAAGGCCGGATGCGCGAGTTCGCCACCGCGCACCCGGACACAATCGCCGCCGTCGAGGGCAAGCGTCACATGACGACGCTCTATTTCAAGGAACTCGACGCCGCAAAAGCCTTCGCCCGCCGCCTCAATGAGCGCGGCCTCGACATCAGCACGCAGACCTACAAACAGGACTGCCCGCCCGCCGTGCTCACCAAGATCCCACTCATCGCCACGCCCGCCGTCGTGGATTTCATCCTGGCGCGGTTCGAAGCGGCAATCCAAGCGAAAGAATCAAAATGAAAATCGGAATCCCGAAAGAGATTAAGATCAAAGAGAACCGTGTCTCCTGCACGCCGGGCGGCGTCCGCATGCTCGTCCAGCAGAAGCACGAAGTCTTCGTCGAAACCGGCGCGGGCGTCGGCTCCGGCTTCTCCGACGACATCTACCGCCAGGCCGGCGCCACCATCGCCCCGACCGCCGCCGACGCGTGGGCTGCGGAAATGGTCATCAAGGTCAAGGAACCGCAACACGACGAGTATCGCTTCCTGCGGCCCGACCTCGTGCTTTTCACCTACCTGCACCTTGCCGCCGAACCGGCCCTGACCCGCCGCCTTCTCGAAAGCCGCACCTGCGGCATCGCCTACGAAACCGTCGAAGTCGGTCGCCGCCGTCCGCTGCTCGAACCGATGAGCGAAATCGCCGGGCGCATGAGTGCCATAATCGGCTCCTACTACCTGAGCAAAGCACAAGGTGGAAAAGGAGTCTTGTTGGGCGGAGTGCCCGGCGTCCTGCCCGGCAACGTGCTGGTGCTCGGTGGCGGCACGTCCGGCATCAACGCGGGCCGCGTGGCTGTTGGTCTCGGTGCCAATGTCACCATCCTCGATGTGGATCTGGAGCGAATGCGCTTCCTAGACATTACGTTCGATCACTCGGCGCACACGCTCTACTCCAACGAGCAAAATCTCATCGAGCGTCTGGCCACGGTGGACCTCTTGATCGGCGCGGTGCTCGTGCCCGGCGCGGCTGCGCCCAAGCTCATCCGCCGCGACATGCTCAGCCAGATGAAACCCGGCTCGGTGTTCGTGGACATCGCGATTGACCAAGGCGGCTGCGCCGAAAGCTCGCGCCCGACCACGCACGACGACCCGATCTACGTCGAGCACGACGTCGTTCACTACTGCGTCACCAACATGCCCGGCGCTTACGCCCGCACCGCCACGCAGGCGCTCACCAACGCCACGATGCCCTACGCCGTCAAGCTCGCCAACCTCGGCGCCGACCGCGCGCTCGAACTGATGCCCGACCTGCGCCTCGGCCTGAACACCTACCAGGGCAGAATCGTTTATCCCGCTGTCGCCGAAGCCCTCGGCCTGCCGTGCTCGCCCAATCCTTTCGACGCCGCGGTAAAACTATGAAAACCATTCGCTTTGGAATTATCGGCGGCGGCTTGATGGGCCGCGAGTTTGCGAGCGCGGCGGCCCGCTGGGCGCACCTGCCCGACATGGACGTGCGGCCGGAGATTGTCGTCCTCTGCGACAAAGTCCCCGCGCTCTACCCGTGGTATCAACAAAACTTCCCGACCATCGCGCAAGTCACCGACGACTACCGCGCGTTGCTGGCGAACCCGCGGGTCGAGGCGGTCTATGTCGCCCTGCCCCACCACCTGCACCGCGAGGTCTATTGCGCCGCCATCGCCGCGGGCAAACATCTCATGGGCGAGAAGCCGTTCGGGATTGACCGCGCGGCCAATGACGCCATCCTCGCCTGCGCGCGCCAGCACCCGGACGTCTTCGTGCGCTGCTCCTCCGAGTCGCCTTTCTTTCCGGCGATGCAGCGGCTTTGCGAACTCATCGAGCGCAACGCCCTCGGCCGCATCATCGAGGTCAACACCGGCTTCCTGCACTCCAGCGATCTCGACCCGAGCAAGCCGATCAATTGGAAACGGATGATCGAATTCAACGGCGAGTATGGCGTGATGGGCGACCTCGGCATGCACGCGCTCCACGTGCCGCTCCGCGCCGGCTGGACGCCCCGCAACGTCCGGGCCATTCTTTCCGACATCGTCAAGCAACGCCCCGACGCCACCGGCCGGCTCGTGCCCTGCAAGACCTGGGACAACGCCTCGCTCTTTTGCGAGACGCTCGATCCCGCCACCGGCGAGCCGTTCCCGATGTTCATCAAGCTCCAGCGCATCGCGCCGGGCCAGAAGAACCATTGGTTCACCGAAATCAGCGGCACGAAAACCTCCGTGCGCTGGTCGAGCGTTCGCGCCGACATCCTCGAAGTGCTCGACTACAACGGCGGCGAACAAGCCTGGACGCAAATCCAGACCGGCCACGAGACCGCCTTCAAGAGCATCACCGGCGGCATCTTCCAGTTTGGCTTCAGCGACTCGATCCTCCAGATGTGGGCCGCGTTCCTTTTCGAGTTGGCGCATGGCAAGCCGCTGAAGAAATTCGCCGGCTGCGTCACGCCGCAGGAGACGCATCTGCACCATAAGATTTTCACCGCCGCGCTGGAATCGCATCGCACCGCATCCGTCGTGAAGATTGATCCCAACTGACATGTATCTCGGCATAGACATTGGCTCGACCTCGCTCAAAGCCGCGGCGTTCGACGCGCGGCGCGGCCGGCTGCTCGCGCAGACCGAGCAGCACCTGCCGCTCGACGTGGACGAAACCGGCAAGCGCGAGCAAGACCCCGCCGCGCTCATCCGTGCGCTGTGCGCCGCCACCGGCTCGTTGCGCCGGCAAGTCAACGGCCATAGGCGACACGTCCGCGGCATCGGCCTCGCCACGCAAGGCGGCAGCACCATTCTCGTCAACCGCGAGACGGGCGCGCCCGCGACGCGGATGATTCTGTGGAACGACACGCGCGCCTTCGGCCACTTCCATAAGATCACCGCGAAGTTTCCGTCGCGTTGGTGGCGCGCGTTTTCGTTGCGCGACGAGCCGGGCATGGGCTTGGCCCGCGCGCAATGGATGCGCGAGAAGTGGCCACGACTCTTCAAGGGCAATCTGCTCTGCGTCGGCGCCGGCGAGCATGTTTATTTTGCGCTCACGGGACAATGGCGGCAGGACGCCTGCCACGCGCTGCAATCCGGCTGTTACGACGCCGTGAGAAACCGCCTCACCACGCGCCCGCTGGCGGAGCTTGGTTTGCCGACGGACTTTTTCGCGCCGTTGCGGCAAGGACACGAGACGCATCCGCTCACGCAGGAAGCGGCGGCTCTGCTGCGACTGCCCACCGGCATTCCGGTGGCCGGGCCTTACAACGACCACGAGGCCGGTTATCTGTCGGTTCTCCACGTTTCACGCCGGCCGCTCGAATGTTCGCTCGGCACGGCGTGGGTCGGCAACTTCGTCCTCCCGCCCGCGTTTCGCGGCAGCGCACCGTTCCAACTCTGCATCACCGCGCCGAACGGAAGCGGCCGGCAGGTCATCATGCCGTTGCTGACCGGCAACGTCACGTTGGACTGGGCGCTCGCGACCTTCGTCCACGCCGACCACGAAACCGCGCTCACACAGGCCGCTGAGATTCTCGTTGAGCGACTGCTGCCGCCGTCGGGTCTCGTTGCGCTGCCGTGGCTCAATCGCCCTAACACGCTCCGTCCCGCGCACACCGGCTCCGCCGCGTTCTTCGGCATCGGCCCGTCCACGACGCGCGCCGATTTCTTCCGCGCCGTCGTCGCCGCGATGACTTTCGAGTTTGCCCGCGTGTTCAACCACGTCGCCAAGTGTGGCGCGGTTGACAGTCTCGTGCTCTGCGGCGGCACCGCGAAGAATGCGCACATCCGGTCGCTGTTCGCCGCATTGCTCGCGCCGCTGCCGGTTCATCGCGTGATCGAGACCAAACTGATGGGCACGCGCGGCTGTCTCCACGCTTTCGCACCACGCATCTCTCGCGCTCCGACCGCGCCCGTGCGGTGCAACGCCCGCCTCGACCAGACAGCGATGGCCGAAGCCCGCTCTCTCTATCTGAAAACATTCGAACGCCTCTACGGCCACGTGCCCGCCGGCAAACCATACACACTCAGACAATGAAGAACCCCAAAGTCGGATTGCTGCCCCTCTATTTGAAGTTCTACGACGATGCCTTGCCGGACCTCGCGGCCAAGGTCGCGCCGTTTGTCCAGCGCGTCCAGGAGCATCTCAAGCGCGGCGGGCTGGAGGTCGTCGTCGCGCCCATCGGTCGGACGCGCCCGGATTTCGCTAGCGCCGTGGAGCGGTTCGAGGCAGAGAGCGTAGACGCGATCATCACGCTGCACTTGGCCTACTCGCCCTCGCTCGAATCCGTCGAGGTGCTCGCCCAATCGCGGCTGCCCATCGTCATGCTCAACACGACGCCCGACCGCGACTTCGGCGGCCACGTGGACCCGATGCGCCTCTTGGAGAACCACGGCATCCACGGCGTGCAAGATTTGGCATCGATGCTGCGACGGCTCGGCAAGCCGTATCGCATCGTGGCCGGCCATCTCGATGATTCCAGCGTGATCGAGCGATGCGCGGCGGCGGTTCGAGCGGCGCGCGCGGCGCAACGTTTGCGTTCGATGCGCGTCCTGCGCATCGGCGGAATGTTCCCAGGCATGGGCGACTTCGCGGTGTCCGACGGTGTGCTCCAGAAAGTTCTCGGCATCACCGTCGAAAACATCGAACCCGCCGGACTCGCCGATGCGGTCAACGCCGTCGGCGAAGACACCGTCACCGCCGAGATCGCCGCCGACCGGAAACAATTCCGCGTGGAGTGCGACGAAGCGGTTCACGCGCGCTCCGTCCGCATCGGGCTTGGCTTGCGCCGGTTTCTCGAACGCAGCGACTTTGGCGCGTTCAGCCTCAACTTCTTCGCGTTCAAGGAATCCACCGGGCCGGTCAACTCGGTGCCGTTCCTCGAATGTTGCAAGGCGATGGCGTGTGGGACCGGCTACGCCGGCGAAGGCGACGCGCTCACCGCCGCGCTCGTCGGCGCGCTGTTGCAGGGCTTCGGCGCAACGACGTTCACGGAAATCTTCTGCGCGGACTGGGCCGGGCAATCGCTGTTCCTCTCGCACATGGGCGAGATCAATCCCGCCGTCGCCGCCGCGCAACCTTTGCTCCACGAAAAGGACTATCCGTTTACCCCCGCGCTGAATCCCGCCACGCTCGCCTGCGCGCCACGCCCCGGACACGCCACGCTGGTGAACCTCGCGCCCGGCCCTAGCGACAGCTTCCGTCTCATCACCGCGCCGGTCGAAGTGCTCGCCGACGGCACGCATCCCGGCTTCAAGCAGTGGGTGCGCGGCTGGATTCGTCCCGCGCTGCCGCTGGCGCGGTTCCTCGAAGAGTATTCGCACCTTGGCGGCACGCACCACAGCGCGCTGATGTTCGGCGATCACGTCGAAGCGCTGGCCGCTTTCGCCGCCTTCCTGAAAATCGAACACTGCAACATTTCCTGACCAACCATGAACGCCTGGAACACTCCCGTAGAACGTGATTACAACCGCCGCATCTTCGACGAGGAACTGGACGACTTCCTTCCCGCGAAAATCTTCGATGCGCACGTCCACGTGGCGCCAGCGAACGGCTTTCTCCCCGGTGCGCCGTTCTCCTGCGGCGGCGTGCCCATCATGTCCTACACCTACACGACACTGGCTGCGGACTTGAAACTCGCTTTTCCAAAACGGCAGGTCGAGACGCTTTGCTTCGGTTTCCCGGACCCGAAACTGAATCACGAGCGCAACAACGCCTACGGCGGCGGCAGCGCGGATTTTCGCCGATTCTTTCCGCTGCGCCTGCTCGATCCGCGCCGCGACACCGCCGCATCGGTCAACGCCAACATTGACCGCTTCGGTTTCCTCGGCCTCAAGCCTTATCCCGACTACGCGCGCCCCAGCGACGTTCCAAACGCCGAGATTCCCGAAATGCTGCCGGATTGGGCGATGGCCATCGCGCACGAGCGCCGTCTGCTCGTGATGCTCCACATCCCGCGTGCGAAGCGCCTCGAAGACCCGCTCAACCGCCGCCAGTTGCGCGAACTCTGCGTCCGCTGGCCCGGCGCGAAAATCATCCTCGCCCACATCGGCCGCGCCTACTATCTGCGCGGCGTCACCGGCCTCCTCGACGGCCTGCGCGACTTGCCCAACCTCTACTACGATCTCGCGATGGTTCAGCACTGGGAGGTGATGGCCTACCTGTTCCGCCAAGTCCCCATCAGCAAAGTCCTTTTCGGCTCGGACATCCCCATCGCGCTCGCGCAGGGCAAGTCTGTCGAGCTCAACCACCAATACACCTACATCACACCGCGTCCGTGGTCGCTCTCGCTGTGCGACGAGAATAAGAAACTACAGTTCACCTCCTTCCTCAACGAACAGTTGCGCGCCATCCAACAAGCCGCAACCGCTGCCAAACTTTCCCGCGCCAACATCGCCGCGTTGTTCTACGACAACGCGAAAACCCTGGTTGACGAAGTCGCGGCGCGAATCAAGCATGCACGGACGTGAAGACCATTTGGATTGAAGAGAAGCAACTGTCCCTGGCGCTCCAGCGCAACGAAGCGTTCTGGAGAGGCGAACTCGAGGAAGGTCCGTTACTGTGGATGACCGCGCCCGGAGCAAAGCCTTCGCAGCCTGTGCCGGAGCCTGCCTCGGAAGATGAACTGTGGACGAACGTGGATTATGTGATGGCGGCGGCCGAGCGCGCCCTCGGCGGCACTCACTACGCCGGCGACGCGTTGCCGGTCTTCTGTCCGTGGCTGGGACCGGATCAGTTTGCCGCATGGCTCGGCGCAGACCTTGAACTCCGACCGCGCCAGAACACTTCCTGGTGCAAACCTTTCGTGCGGGATTGGGCGGAGCATCCGCAACTGCGGATTGATCCGGAGAACCAGTGGTGGCGGCTCTACTTGCAATTGCTGCGGGAGTCGGTTCGCGCCGGCGCGGGCAAATGGGTGACCGGTTATCCCGATCTGCACACTGGCATTGACGCCCTGAGCGCCATCCGCGGTCCCGAAGATCTAGCCATGGACTTCACGAACAATCCAGATGCCATCCACCACGCCATGCGGCAGATGACCGACTTGTGGAAGTTTGTCGTGGATACGGCTTCAGAGATCATCTTGCCCGCCGGACAAGGCACGTCGAACTGGACCATGGGCTGGAGCAAGGATCGCTTTCTGTGCGTCGGTCAGAATGACTTTAGTTGCATGATCAGTCCGGCCATGTTCGAGACGTTTTGCAGGCGGGACAACCTGGAATGTTGTGCCCATGCGGACCATTCGTTGTATCACCTCGACGGCCCCGGAGCCGTCCGGCATGTGCCGTTGCTGCTGCGGTTGGAGCAACTGGACTGCATCCAGTGGATTCAAGGCGCGGGCAACCCGTTGCCGTCGCAATGGCTCGACCTCCTGCGACGCATCCAAGCGGGCGGAAAATCCATCCAGCTTTATTATGGCGAAGGGCACGGAGGTGATGCCGACCTGAAACATGAACTGGATGTCCTCTGCGGCGCACTGGACCCAACGCGGTTGTTCATCTGGGCAACCGCAGATTTGGTGCAGACGGCAGAGGACATTGTCCGCTACAGCCGCCGCGCTGGTTTACGACAATGAAACACCTGATGACTATCCTCGTTGGCTTTTTGGTTTCTTCCGTCTGGGCGGCCACCGTTCAGGACCGCTACTACGGCCACGAAACCGTCCACGACGCGCACGGCGTTATCGCGCCGTGGTATCGCGGACTGAACGGCCAGTGCGATCTGCGCGTGCGCATCGCAGCGGAAACGCTGAAGCGTTATCCGTGGACCACGGCGACCAATGCCATCGCCGTTTATCCGCATTACGTCTTCACCGGCCACTGGAAGATCGCGACCAACGGCACGATTACGCCGCTGACGACGGCCGACTGGCACAACGGTGACCTTGGCCAGCGCGCCACCAGCGTGCTCAACGGGTTCGTGGACTACTACCGCTATACGGGCGACCCGGCCGCCATCGCCCACGTCACCTACATGGCAGATTACGTGCTGGATCATTGCGTGACGGCGGACGATCACCCGTGGCCCGGTGTGTTCATCAGCGTGCCGACCAAGGGGAAGACTTACCGTAAGGCCGACCCGACGGGGATGATCCAGCTCGACATCATTGGCTCCACCGGCGAGGGCCTGCTGCGCGCGTATCAGCTCGGCAGCAACAAGCGCTGGCTGGAGGCGGCGAAACATTGGGCCGACGTCCTTGCCGCGAAATGCAACCTCACCGCGGGCGCCGACCCGTGGCCACGCTACGCCAACCCCGACGATGCGAAGTGGGGGAAAAAGGAACTCGGTAACAAACAAACGGCCGGCGTTGTGATGATCACGCGCTTCCTCGATGAAGTCATCCGGCTCGGCTACACGGGCAAGGCCAACGCCATCGTGGCTGCGCGCGACGCGGGGCGGCACTACCTGCGCGACAAGCTGCTGCCGGCGTGGTGGGTGAACGGCACTTGGGGCCGCTACTTCTGGGACTGGGAAGACCCGGTCCAGTCGTGCCTCATCACCTCCGAGGTGGTGCGATACATCCTGGACAACAAGGCCGAGTTTCCCAACTGGGCCTACGATGCGCGGAACATCCTCACGCTGTTCTTCAACCACACCAGCGTCAGCCCCGCCTCCAACGGCGACGTCTACAGCGGCGCCTGGGCGTATCCGGAATCGTCAGGATGCTGCGGGCGCTCGCTCTGGTATAGCCCGATGATTCACGCGCCTGCGTTCGCGCAATACGCCGTGGAGACAGGCGACGCTTGGATGCGCGAACTGGCCTACCGCCAGATGGTGCTGCAAACCTACGACATCCACGAGACGGGCGTCTCCGAGGACAACATAGACGGCGGCGCCATCGTCAACGGCGCGTGGTTCAACATCGCGCATCCGTTGCCGCTGCGGTTCATGCTCGCCAGCATCGGCTGGTTGCCGGAAGAGGTTGGTGCCAGCCGGGAGAACCACATCGTCCGCTCGACCGCCGTGGTGAACTCAGTGAATTACGGCGATGGCCGGATCGAATACACCACCTTCGACGCCCCAGCCAACACCACCGAGGTGCTCCGTCTTGCGTTTTTGCCAAGGTCGGTGGCGGCGGACGGCAAGAAGCTGGAGCGCCGGACAGACAGCGACGCCAACGGCTACACAGTGAAACAACTTCCCAACGGCGACGAGATCGTCACCATCCGCCACGACGGCGCGAAGAGAATCGTCATCATCGGCGACGACCCACAGCAGGAGATTGAGAGCGCGGCGTTGGTGCATGAGTTCGAGGGCAATCAAGTCCGCCTGATTGGGAGCGTGGGGCCCGATGGCGGTTTGGCCGATGTGTATCTCGACGGTCAGAAACAATTGGTTCACATAGACGCATGGAACCCGACACCACGAAGCCGTCAGTTGCTCTACTACAAGAACGGCCTACCGCAGGGCCGGCACACGCTGAAGATCGTGCCGCGCGACGAGCACAACCCGTATTCGAAGGGCAGCCGCGTCGCCCTGGAGGCCGTGCAGTTCTCCAGCGCAAACAAGGCGCACGGTTTTCCGTCTGGCACCGGGCCGGTGGAGACCCAGCGGATGATCTTCGGCTGCACGATCGGGAACGACTACTGCGACTCGCAAGGCCAGAGTTGGCGGCCCGCCACCGAGTTTGTCACCCGCACAGGCAACGGCGCGGACTCGGTGGCTACTTCATGGTGGCCTACGCCGTCCACCAATGCGATCAGCGGCACATCGGACCTTGAGTTGTATCGCTACGGCGTTCACGGACGTGAATTCTGGGTGAACGCGACGGTCGGGCCGGGCAAGTATCACGTGCGGCTGAAGTTCGCCGCCACGCGCGGTTTCGACACGCGCCTGAACTGCTTCGACATCCGCATCAACGGCCACATCGTCGCGAAGCGATTGGATGTCGCCGCCACCGCCGGCGGTCCGAATCGCGCCGCCGACCTCGTCTTCAACGGCATCGCGCCGCGCAACGGCATCATCGAGGTCCGGTTCAAGGGCGCTCGCGTCATGGACGGCGAAAAACCCGTTTGCGGCGAAGCCTTCGTGCAAGCCCTCGAACTCGGCCCCGGCGACGGCGGCAAAGGAACGCAGCCCGTTTCTTCATCCGCGCTAGAACCGACAGGCAACCTGCTGCTGAATCCTGGATTCGAGGAGACAGAACACGGCGCAACGATGCTGCGCGGCTCACAGCACGACAAAGCAGGGTGGACGTATCAGTTCGCCGGGCCGGTGAAATCCTACATCTGGCAGGAACGCGACTACGGCCGGCATCCGGCGTGGGGCCTGCCGGAGTTTCACAGCGGCAGCGGTGCCATCCGCACGCACACCGATGGCAGCGGCCACACGATGATCTCTCAGGATGTCGAGGTTTCGCCCAACACAACCTACACGGCGTCGGTCTGGGTGCGAACGGTTGACCTCCACGGCAAAGGCTTCGGCCATGACCCGAAAGATTCCGCCAGTCTTGAAGTCTGGGAACTCGACGACGCCGGCAAGGTGCTCCATAAGCACGCCAAGATCGAAACCAGAACCGCCGGCCCCTATCAGCATTTGATCAGGCGGTTCACCACCGGCGCGCATACAACCCAAGTCCGCTTCATTCTCGATACGGCCATTCACTCTCCTTATCAGGAAGGCCATGTAACCTACGACGATTGCACACTATCGCAAAGCCTTCCTTAAGCGCCCGATTCTCTCCGTCCACTAACCGTATCCGCACGCCGGCAGTGACCTCGCGGCCATCCTGGCTTGGTGCATGAATAGCTCTGTGCGCCGAATCTAACGGGACTTCTCGCCGGCCGCGTAAACTTCCAGTTCTCCCACGCCCATCCGGTTGCCGTGCATTGAGCGCGTGATCTGAATCCGCAGCCGGTCGGTCACCACAGGCGCGAAGACGTGCTCGCGCCAACCACGGACGGCGTTGTTCGCAACAGGTGTGTCCCCCATCGCCTGCCATGCACCGTTGGTCCAACATTCGATGACGTAATCGAGGCTGCGATAGTGACCGTCCATTTGATGGAAGACGCGCACGCGGCCAATGCGCTGCGGTGTCGGCCAGCGGATTTCGGCCCACGCCTCCTTCGGATTATTCCTCTCGGTCAACCACATGCCGCGATCCGGTTCCGCCACGCCATCGGTCAGGCCAACAAGCGTGTGGAGCGCGCCGTCCTCGCTGCTGCACGCGACGGTCCTCGCCACGGCTGGCGAGGCAAGATTGCCAGGAACGATGTGTTTGATGCTGCTGTATTTCTGACCGGGCGCCGCCATCGCCTCAGCCTTGCGCTCGACCTCGGCGAAGTGCGCATCGGTCTGCAAAGGATCGCGCATCGCCTCCGCTGCGATTGCCATGTTCACCGCCCAACGCTCGAATGGCCGCCAGCTTCGATACATCAAACCCTGTGGATGCAACGGCCAGAGCCGGCGCATCGTGCCGATGATGTCGGCGGGTTTGATCTTGCTCGGGCCGTCCCGCCCCATGAACTCAGCGCTGCGGACGTAAAAGCCGATGTTTCGCCGGGCGCCGGCGAGTTTCTCGCAGATTGGCTGCGGCGGATACGTGCCCTCGGCCCAGACGACCGTTGCCCGTTCGTCTATCTCGCTGTTGAGTTGCGTCATGACGGCAGAGTCGAGATACGGCGGCCGGCCAAAGCGCTGCATTGCAAACTCAATCGAGAGCCAGAGCTTCGGCCGTTCCCTCTTGAGAAGCTCGATGGCCCAGTTCGCCTGCTCGATGCTCCAGCGCGGCGGCTTGTTCTCGTGCTCCGTCTCGGACGCGCTCTGAAACCGTCGTTCGCACGCTGCACAGTGACACGTGATGTAATCCACATCGGCGGTTTCGAAATTAAACCCGTCGATGCCCGTGTCTGCCGCTCGCAGCAGCGTTTCGCGCATGAGCTTCAGCGCATCGGGATTCGACGGGCAGAATATGTAACCGGCGCTATCCTTACCCTTCGCCGTGTTCCTGAGCTTCTCAGGAATCACTGCGTTGGTGGAAGGCAGCGTTTTGCAGATGTGACGGCCTTCGTCGTAGCCGTTCAGCCCGAAGCCGTGAATGACCTGCACACCACGCGCGTGGGCGTAGCCCACCAGCTCGCGACAAAATGCCTCGCTGCCCCTCCCTTTCACATCCGCCGTTTGTTTCCATCCGTCGAGACCCCAGATGACCACGCCCGTGCATTTCCAGTCCGCGGCGAAGTCCACGTAATCTTTCCACCGGCCATCGAGGTTTTGCAGCCAGACCCAGAGAAACGTTCTCGGCGATTCAGTTCCCATCGCGGCTGAGCCGAGCAGAAACGCAGAGGTGATGGCAAGAAGGCGGGGAATGAAAGATCCGATGTTCATCATGGTTTCTCCGCAGGCAGCGTTTGGCAGACTATCACATCACCCGCCGCTGTCTAATCCAAAAGTCTGTAGGATTGCCATCCTGCACTCGCCTGCTATCCTGCGTCCATGAAGATGAACCGCCGCAGCTTCATCAGCGTAGTTTCCACCACGCTCTGGCCGCTGGCTACGGCTCGCGGCGCAGAGAAACAAGACTGGCTCGCAGCGTGCGAGGATCCCGCGCGAAAACTGTTCAACGGCAAACCAAACTTGGACCGGATTCTCGCGTTGTATCCGCGCACGACGAGTGCGCCGGCGTTTGATCCTGAGCTGATTGCCGACAAGGTGGCGAAACTGAAGACGAAACCGGCGGTGAACACGGGCCACCGGTTCCTGGATTTGTCGGTAAAGGTGGGACTTGCGCACATTGACGCGACGTTTCAGGGCGACCATCCCAAGTATGGCGTCGGCACCTACGCACGCCCAGAGCATGACGGTTTTCCGCCGACGATCATTGCCGCCGTGGACGCGTTGACCCTCTGGGACCTGACACCGCGCGCGGAGCAACTATTCGGCTACTGGCTCGACCACTTCGTCCGGCCTGACGGCACCATCGCCTACTATGGCCCATCGCTAGGCGAATACGGCCAGTTGCTTACCAGCGCCCGCCGTCTCATGCAACGAGGCGGTTCGCGCGAGTGGCTGGCCAAGCACCGCGACGCTCTCGCCCGGCTTGCACAACACTTGCAGTCGCTTATCCGTCAAACTGGTCGCGTCGCGCTTACCTCCGGCGTCCCTGAAGCTGACGAGCGCAAGCAGACCGCCACCTACTTCCACAACAACGCATGGATCGTGCGCGGTCTCGACGATTGGGCAACGCTGGCGAAGCCCCCCGCGCAGACCGGCGAGTTGCGCAAGCTCTTGCTCGACGCGATTCGCCGAACTTGGCCAAGCGACTCCAAGGACTGGTGGCTCAGCCCCACCGTCGAATTAGCGGAGCGCCCTCAAGGAAAGATCACCGCCACGCGCGTCGGCAGCTACACAAACTACCGCTACTGGCCGGAACTGCTTTCCAGCCGCGTATTGCCTCGCGCCCTGGCCGAGCGCGTCGTCAACGTGCGGCTGTCATCCGGCGGGCAGTTCTGCGGCATGACCCGCTTCTCCAATCATCTGGATGATTGGCCGCTGGCGGATTATCTCGAAGGGCTGTGGTGGCTGGGCCGCAAGGATGATTTCCTGCTGAGCCTCTACGGCCATGTCGCGTATCATCAAGCCGAAGGACATCTCACCGCATACGAGCAAGTGACGCTGCCGCCCGGAAAGAAGGTGGCGGACTACTGTTTGCCGTGCCAGTTGGTTGCCGCCCGCGCTGCGCGCGTGCTCGCGAAATGAAGCACATCCCAGAATACCAAGGTCACTGAATCCCATGAACCAACACCCCGACATTAAAAACACCACCTGCGCATCGCCCGGTTGTTGCGGCGAACTGAACCGGCGCGACGTGCTGAAGATTCTTGGTTGGAGCGCCACCGCAATCGCAGGTAGCCGATATGCGATGGCAGGACCGTTTACGCGGGCGGATTTCGAGAAGCTCGTGCCAGCCGACAAGAAACTGCGGGCAGATTGGGTGAAGTCACTTACGGCACGCGGCGAACGCGAAGTGTATCGCGGCGCCGATCTGGAGAAGATCGGCATGCCCATTGGCGGCATCTGCACCGGGCAGCTTTACATCGGAGGCGACGGCCGACTGTGGTATTGGGACATCTTCAATCAGCACATCCGCACCGGCGCAGAGCACTATGCGAAGCCGCTCGAAGCCAAATCCCCGGTGGAGCAAGGCTTCGCGCTCAAGGTCACAAGCGGCGGCAAGTCGCAAGTTCGGACGCTGGACGCCAACGGCTGGAAAGATGTGAGCTTCTGCGGCGAATACCCCATCGCTTTCGTTGAGTATCGCGACAGCAATTCACCTGTCAGCGTTTCGGTGGAAGCGTTCTCGCCATTCATCCCGCTTAACCCCGACGACTCCGCGCTACCAGCGACGGTGATGCAGTTCACACTGAAAAACACGTGCAACGAGAAGGTTGAAGCAGAGCTGGCCGGATGGCTGGAGAACGCCGTCTGCATCAACAGCGCCGCTCCCGGCGATGGCTCGCGCCGCAACCAGATTGCGCATGGCAACGGTCTGACAATGATCGAATCTTCCGCCATCCCCGCCCCACGCGAAAACAAACCACGCCGCCCAGACATCGTGTTCGAGGATTTCGAAAAACCGACCTACGAAGGCTGGACCGCGACCGGCACGGCGTTCGGCTCCGGGCCGGTCGAGAAAAAACAGATACCGAGCTATCAGGGCGACGTGGGTGGTGAAGGAAAACGCGTCGTCAACAGTCACGCCAGCGCGACCGGCAACGAAGTAGGCGGACGCGACAACGCCACCGGCAAGCTCGTCAGCCGCGAGTTCAAGATCGATCGGCGCTTCATCTCTTTCTACATCGGCGGCGGCAACCACGCCGGCAAGACCTGCCTCAATCTCATCGTGAACGGCAAGGTCGCGCGCACGATGACCGGCAAGGCCAACAACCAGATGACTAGGCAGTCGCTCGACGTGCGAGACCTCGAAGGCAAGACCGCGCACATCGAAATCGTGGACGACAAACAAGGTTCCTGGGGTAACATCGGCGTGGACCAGATCGTCTTCACCGACGATTCGGCGCTCGCCGGCCCGCTGGAGAAGCGGTCCGATTTCGGAACAATGGCGCTGGCCTGTCTCGGCGATGCTACCGCTCTCCCCTCCCTGCCCGCCGGCAATCTGGCGGAGGAGATCTTCCCCGGTGCCAGCGGCGAGACGGAAAAGGAGAAGCCCTTCGGCCAGAAGCTAGTGGGCGCATTGAAGCGCAAGCTCACGCTCGCGCCCGGCAAGTCGGCGACGGTGACGTTCGTCATCGCGTGGCATTTCCCAAACCACACACTCGAACCGGTGCGCGGCTCCGAAGGCCGGCGCTACGCCGCGCGTTTCGCCAACGCCACGGCCGTGGTCGAGCACCTGGCGAAACACTTCGACTCGCTCGCGAGCCAGACGCGGCTGTGGCACGACACGTGGTATGATTCAACACTGCCTTTCTGGCTCCTTAACCGGACGATGCTCAACACCTCCATCCTCGCCAGCTCGACGTGCCACTGGTTCGCGGACGGCCGTTTTTACGGTTGGGAAGGCGTCGGCTGTTGCGCCGGCACTTGCACGCATGTCTGGGGTTACGCGCACGCCGTTGGCCGGATCTTCCCGCAACTCGAACGCGACCTCCGCGAGCGCACCGACTACGGGCTGGCGTTCAACCCGGAGACGGGCCTTATCAAATTCCGTGGCGAAGGTGCGGGGCTGGCGATTGACGGCCAGTGCGGCGTCATCTTGCGCTCCTTGCGCGAACATCAGGTGTCCGCCGACGACAACTTCCTGAAGCGAAACTGGCCGAAGATTAAACGCGCGTTACAACATCTCATCGAGCAGGACGGTGGAGCGAGCGGCGTTCTCACCGGTTCGCAGCACAACACGCTCGACACGAACTGGCACGGCCCCGTGGCGTGGCTGACGAGCCTCTATCTCGCCGCGTTGCGCGCAGGCGAGGAAATGGCGCGCGAAGTCGGCGACGGCGCCTTTGCCGCGCAGTGCGGCGGGATTTTCAAGAAGGGCTTCAAAGGCATTCTCGATCTCTTCGATGGCGAATACTTCATCAACAAGCCTGACCCCAAGCATCCCGAAGCCATCAACTCCGGCACAGGCTGTGAGATTGACCAGGTTTTTGGCCAGAGCTGGGCGTGGCAGGTCGGGTTGGGGCGCGTGCTACCTGAGAAGGAGACGCTCGCAGCGCTGCGGTCGCTGTGGCGCTACAACTTCTCGCCCGATGTCGGCCCCTATCGCGAGGCGCTCAAGCCTGGTCGGTGGTATGCAATGCCGGGCGAGGCAGGCCTGCTGATGTGCTCTTTCCCGCGCACCGACTGGGACTACAAAAAAGCCGCCGGCAAAGGTCCGGAGTGGGCGGCGGGCTACTTCAACGAGTGTATGAACGGCTTCGAGTATCAGGTCGCCAGCCACATGATCTGGGAGGGCATGTTAACCGAGGGACTCGCCATCACGCGCGCGCTCCACGACCGCTATCACCCATCGCGGCGCAACCCGTGGAACGAAGTCGAGTGCGGCGACCACTATGCGCGCTCCATGGCCAGCTACGGCGTGTTCCTTGCCGCGTGTGGTTTCGAATATCACGGACCGAAGTGCCACATCGCTTTCGCGCCGCGGTTGACCCCGGAGCATTTCCGCGCGCCGTTCACGAGCGCCGAAGGTTGGGGAACATTCAGCCAGAACGTAGAAGGCGGAAGGCAGAAGACGGAAATTGCCGTGAAACACGGCAGGCTCCGCGTGCGAACGCTGGCGCTGATTCCGACCGGCAAGACGGCGCAGTCGGTGACGGTCAGCGTGAACGGCAAGGCTGAAGACGCAAGAGTGGCGGTGACTGACGACAAAGCTCTGGTGACGCTGGCTGCCGATGCTGTCTTACAGGCGGGCGAACGAATAGAGGTTGTCCTCCGCTGAGTCCGTCGGCGGCGGGATCGTTTGTAGTTACAAGGTGTCCTGCTCGCGCAGGTGCTACCGAATCAAAAACTGAAGTTCGAGACGTTTCCCGCCAAGACCGGCGCGGACGTCAACGGCTTCACCGGTGCGGCTAAGGTCTATGAACGCTAAGACGCTTTCTTCAATCTGCCTTGCAGCCATCAATGTCGCCGCTTCTGTCTTTGCGCAAACAACCGCGCCGCCCACCTCCACGGCCGAGGCGGTCAGCCGCATGTGGAGCCGGGGCCAAGCCGAGGGTGCGGGACCCGTGAAGCTGACAACGTTTCCGCTCCGCGTCGAGGACATCAGCCACATCAACCCGATGGGCATGATGGCCAGCGGTCACGTGACACCGAACGACCATCTCTACCTCGTCGGCAAGGAGCCGAAGACCAAACTCTACGACGTGCTCGCCGTGACTGATGGGCGCGTGGTGGCGATTCAGTGGCGCCCCAATCCGCCCGGCGGCCAACCCGACCCGACCGTGTTCGACCGCGCGGTGGACTTGAAGGTCATCATCGAACACACCCCGACGTGCTGGAGCTATCTGGACCATCTCGTCGAGTTGGACACTGTGATCCAGAAACAGGTCGGCGGCGAACTGAAACCGGGTCAGCCCGTGGCGGTGCGCGTTCCCGTGAAGGCCGGGCAGGTCATCGGCAAGGTGCGCGGTGGTTTCACCTTCGACTTCGCGCTCATTGACACGGCCGTCACGCGCAAAGGGTTTGTCCGACCAGAGCAATTCCTCAAGCGCGACCCGTGGAAGCCGCACACGGTGGACCCCTTCGATTACGTGAACGAACCGCTGCGAGGCAAGCTGCTGGCGCTGAACCCGCGCAAGGTCGCACCGTTCGGCGGGCGGATTGACTACGACGTGAATGGCCGCCTCGCGGGTAACTGGTATCGTGAAGGCTCCGGCGGCTACGCGGGCCTCGATCGGCGCTGGGATTACTGGGTCGGCCACTTGACCTTCGCCTATCATCACCTCGCCCCGTCGCAGATCATCATCTCCATCGGCGAACTGGACGGCCGCACGCGCCAGTTTGCGGTGCAAGGCAACGCGCCCGACCCGGCAAGAATCGGCCCCGCCGACGGCGTCGTGAAATACAGCCTCATCTCTCCCAACGTGGACAGCCGCACGGGCCGGCCAATGGCGGGTTTTGACGAACGTGTTTATGGCGTGCTGCTGGCGCACATGGTCGAGCCGCGCAAACTAAAACTCGAGGTTTTCTCCAACAAGACCACTACGGAAGTCAAAGACTTCACCACCACAGCAAGGTTCTACGAACGCTGAACAGCACCACAAGTGATACGCCATGACACATCCCCTTTTCATACAATCTTTCCGCTTCTTCCTTTTCGCGCTCCTTGCCGCTTCGATTCCAGCCCTCGCCACTTCTCGAAACGAAAGCAATTACCTCAAGCTCGCGGCCGATGCCGCAAGCGGCCGTGCCACGCTCCTCGACAAACACAGTGGTGTCACGTGGGACCTCGGCGTGGTGCCCGTCGCCGCGCTCTCCAAAGACGGCCGTAGCCTAGTGGTCTGCCGCACGGCCACCGGCAATGAAGCGCTTCGGCTGCTCGATGGCGCGTTGGAGATTGTCGCGGGCGAAGCCGGCTGTGCGCTCGTGCCGGCACGCGAAGGGTTGCTGATTCCCGCCGATAGCGGCGTTGAGTTCAACCGGAGCTTCAGCACATCCGGTTACGAAGGCTGCCACATGAACATGATGGGCTTCGTCAAACGCGGCGCGGCGCTGTTAATGACCTGGGACGACGCTTACATCCGGCCGGAGTTGGTGAAGACAAAGCAATCGTTGAAATGCTCGGTCCACGCGCGCCGGCCACCGCATTGTGAGAGCGCAGAGTTTTCGATCACGCTGACGCCGTTGGGCCGCGGCGACTGGAACACCATCGCCGCAGCGTATCGCAAGATCGCCGAGGCGAAGGGACTGGCGGTGACGCTTGCGGCGAAGGCGCGGCGCAATCCGGAGACGACGAAGCTCTTCGGCGCGTCCAACGCAAAGCTCTGGACCTGCTTGGCGCGCCGACGCAGCGAGGACAGCACGAAGGACGAGAGCGTCGAGGTAAAGTGGACGTTCGACGAGACCGCGCAGGTGGCCGAGCATCTCAGCCGCGACCTCGGCATGGACCGCTGCCTGTTTACGCTCGGTGGCTGGACCGAGGGCGGCTACGACTGCCGCCATCCCGACGCGTTGCCGGCGAACCCCGAGTGCGGCGGCAACGACGCGCTCGCCGCGGCGGTGGCCCGCATCAAGTCGCTCGGCTACGTCGCGTGTTTTCATGACAATTACCAAGACATGTATCGCGACGCGAAGTCGTGGAACCCCGATTGCATCCAGAAGAAGCCCGACGGCTCACCAATGTCGGGTGGGCAATGGCTGGGCGGCCGGGCGTGGTTGGTGTGCGCGCCAAAGACGCTGGAGCTGGCGCAACGGCCGCAGAACCTGCCGGCGGTGCAGAAGCTATTCCGGCCGCAGGCATATTTCATAGACACGACCTACGCCGTGGATCCACAGGAATGTTTCGACCCCAAGCATCCGCTAACGCGCAACGACGACATCCGCTGGAAACAGAAGCTCAGCGACTACACGCGCAAGGTCTTCGGCATCTTCGGCTCCGAGTGCGGGCGCGAGTGGGCGATCCCACACAGTGAGTTCTTCGAGGGACTCAGCGGCGTCAGCGGCAAATACTTCCACAACAACATTGACCCGGAGAAGCTCGGTGCGACGGTGGTGCCGCTGTTCGAGATGGTCTATCACGACTGCGAGGTCGTCTTTGGCAAATACGGCTACGCGCCGGAGGCCGCCGCCGAATACGTCGCGCACCACGCGCTCTGTGGCCGGACGCTGAACTATCACCGGTTTGACCCGCACCTCTACTGGAAACAGCCCGTGCCGCAGGTGAAGGCGCGACCGAGTGTGGTGTCGGTATCTCAGATTTCAAATTTGAAATTTCAGATCCGCTACCGCTGGCAGGTGGAGGCGGACTGTGCGGGCGACTGGCGCGTGTGCGTGCATTTCGGCAAGGAGCAGCCGCCGCCGTTCCAGAACGACCACACGCCAGCGCGGCCGGTGGCGACTTGGCGCGCGGGCGATGTGATCGAAGAAGGCCCGTTCGAGGTGACGGTGCCGCCCACGATGAAGGCAGACGCGGTGGATGTCTATGTCGGCCTCTACCGCGGCCCGGGCGGAATCGAGCGCGCGAGGTTGCCTGGCGGTGGCACCGACGGTCGCGTGCCGGTGGGGCGGTTGCGGTTGAATCCGGCGATTGCGTTCGAGAAGGCCGCGCCGCTTCCTGAGTTGGGCGACCGTTCGTGCTTCGTGCGTGCCGATGATGGCTGGGCCGAAGGGCTTTGCCCGATGGATCGTTTTGCGAAGAACACGCACGAGATCCTCGGCCCGTTGGCGGCCATCACGACCCACGCGCGGCTGACGAAGCTCGAGTTTCTGACGCCCGACCGCGCCGTGCGTCGTGCCACCTTCGGTAGCAGCGGAAGTCGTCCAGCGGCGACCGTGACCGTGAATTTCGGCGTAAGCGAGTTTGTCACCCAATCACCGCAGGGCGGCAAGGTAAGGCTGCCAACATGGGGCTTTCTGATCGAGTCACCGCGGTTCATCGCATTCCATGCGACGAGTTGGGCCGGCCGTGATTACAGCGCGCCGGTGCTGTTTACAGTGCGGATGGACGGCAAGAACACGCACATCTTCCACGGGTTCGGCGACGCGCGACTGACGTGGCGCGGGCATGACCTAGAGGTGCGGCGCGAGACAACACTCAAGTAGCTCTTGCCGCCTCAGACATTCCACGGCTCGCGCGCGGGACGGGAGAGCATGCGGTTGGCGGCCTCGTCGTTCGTAAACCGCTCCTGCTGCGGATTCCACTTCAGTTTACGGCCGGTCTTCATCGCGATGTGGCCGAGAATGCACACGCTGCATGAACGGTGTGCCACCTCGACGGGTGCGATGGGATCTTTGCGGGAGCGGACGCTGTCGAGGAAGTTCTGCTTGTGATGTTTACTCTCGCAGAGATGGATCTCGTCGGCACTAATCGTCGAAGCCAACAGCGACTTCGGATGCGCATCCACGCGGCTGGGATCCACAAAGACCCATCCCTCGCTGCCCTCGAAGCGAATGCCCAGTTGGTCCGGCTTTGCATCCGCACAAATTAACTTCACGCCGTTGGCGTAGGTGTATTCAATGTGGAACGCCCCATGCACGTCCCACACGCCTTCCGTGGGATAGGCCGCGTGCCCCTCAATCTCGACGGGGCCGGTAAGTTCTGTTCCCATGCCCCACTGTGCAACATCGTTGTAGTGAGCGCCCCAGCCGGTAATCATGCCGAGGCAGTAGTCAGTCACACGCAACCAGCCCGGACGGTCGAGGCTGTTCTGCGGATGAACGCGGTCTTCGACATAGTCCGCCCAAGGCGCCGAGCCGAGCCATGCGTTGTAGTTCAACTCCGCCGGCGGTGGCGTCAAGGTTCGGACCGGCCCCGCAGGATCGGTCGGCAGGCCGACCTTCACCGTGTGCAACTTTCCGATCCGGCCGTTGCGCACCAACTCGCAGCCGAACCGGATGCGGTTGTTCGAGCGATGCTGTGAACCGACCTGAAGGATCCGCCCGTAACGCCGGACGGTATCGCTCAAGACGCGGCCTTCCTGGAGCGTGTAGGTCAGCGGCTTCTGCACGAACAAATCCTTCCCCGCGCGCGCCGCCTCGATGGCCGGGATGGCGTGCCAATGATCCGGAGTGACGATCTGCACTGCGTCAATGTCCGGCCGGGCAATCAGCTCGCGGAAATCGCCGTAGGCAGCGCAGCCTTTGTAACCGCCGCCATCTTTCACGGCAGCGTATTGCTTCTCCACCGTGCTCTTCGCGGTGGCCAGCCGCTTCGCATCCACGTCGCAGACCGCCACGACCTGCACGCCTTGCCGACCCATGATGTCCCGCAGGTCGCCCGTCCCCATCCGCCCAACGCCGATGCAGCCGATAGTAATGCGGTTACTGGGCGCGTTCGCACCGAACAGCGGCGAGCGCAGGAATAGCGGCGCGCCAACAACGCTGACGGATGCTTTCAGGAACCGTCTGCGGGAGATGCGGATGCTTGGCTGGGTCATGGCAGATGCCTTTCTCGATTTGTAATCTCGTCTGTTGCGCAGCGTAGGCTCGCGTCCAATCGAAGGCAAGCGGTGAATACACGCTGTGAATAAGCGCTCCAGTTCGAGAACAACGCCTCAACGTAGAGTTTGCCGTCCCGCTGCCATGCTGGCATAGTGCGCGTCCAACCAACCACGACATGAACACGAACAATCGCCTGCCCCACTGCTTGTTGTTTCCGCTAATGCTGATGGTTTCCGCCGTCATGGCCGCAGACTCCTCGCCCATTCTCACCCCCCCCCTGCCCCGCCGACGCCGCGCATCAATGGCCCAAGCGTGTTCGGCGTGCGGCCCGGCTCGCCGCTGCTCTACACCATTCCTGCCACCGGCGAACGGCCAATGCAGTTCAGCGCGGACGGTCTGCCGAAAGACCTCTGCCTCGACGCCGCCAGCGGCCGCATCACCGGCACGCTCAAGTCCAAGGGCGAGTTCAAGCTCGTGCTGCGCGCCAAGAACACCCGCGGCGCGGCGGAGAAGAAGTTCCGCATCGTCTGTGGCGACAAGATCGCCCTCACGCCACCGATGGGCTGGAACAGTTGGAACTGCTGGGCCGAGGCGGTGGACCAGGACAAGGTCATGCGTTCGGCGCGCGAGATGGTCTCGACCGGCCTCATCAACCACGGCTGGGCTTACATCAACATTGACGACACGTGGCAGGGCAAGCGCGGCGGGCCGTTCGGCGGCTTGCAAGGCAACGAGAAGTTCCCCGACATGAAGAAGCTCTGCGACGACATCCACGGCCTCGGTCTCAAGGCCGGCATCTACTCCACGCCGTGGATCACCAGCTATGCGAAGTTCGCCGGCGGCTCCAGCGACACGCGCGACGGCAAGTGGGACAAGACGATGACCGACGCGAAGTTTTGGCGGCACGGCAAGTTCCCCTTCGCCGAGGCCGACGCCAAGCAGTGGGCCGCGTGGGGCTTCGACTACCTCAAATACGACTGGAACCCCAACGACGTGCCGCACGTGGCCGAGATGAGCAAAGCCCTGCGCGCCTGTAAGCGCGACATCATCTACAGCCTCTCCAACTCCGCGCCCTTCGCGCACGCCGCCGACTGGGCCAAGTGGTCCAACTGCTGGCGCACCACTGGCGACATCTGGGACCATTGGAACGAGAACTCCGGCGAATGGCAGTATGGCATCTCCGAGATCGGCTTCATCCAGGAACGCTGGGCGCCGTTCGCCGCGCCGGGCCACTGGAACGATCCCGACATGCTCGTCGTCGGCTGGGTCGGCTGGGGACCAAAACTACACCAGACCCGCCTCACCCCCGACGAGCAATACACCCACATCAGCATGTGGTGCATGCTCTCCGCGCCGCTGCTCATCGGCTGCGATATGGACCGGCTCGACCCATTCACTGTGAGTCTGCTCAGCAACGACGAAGTTCTTGCTCTCGACCAAGACGCGCTCGGCCGCCAAGCCGTCCGGGTCGCCGCCAACGGCGCGGTGGACATCTACCTCAAGGAACTTGAAGACGGCTCCAAGGCCCTCGGCCTCTTCAACCGCAGCCGCGTTGAGGAAACGGTCGTTTTCAACAAACTCGGCCGCCACGGCATGGCCGGCAAGCAACACGTCCGCGACCTCTGGCGGCAAAAAGACCTCGACGACGTGAAGGATACCATCAAGGCCACCGTCCCGCCTCACGGCGTCGTCTTGCTGAAGCTCACGCCGACGAAGTAAGCGGAAGACGTTGGCTTTCAACCACTAGCCAAGGCTTCTCCACCGTCAGCGCGGCGGTCGTGTCGCAGCCCGTATTTTTTAACTGGCCATCGGAACCCTTAGGCGCTAGAAGGCACGGCATGGAGGCTGACAACAATCAGACTCAAATACTTCTGGCAGAGGACGACCCGCACGATGCCGAATTGACCATGCGCGTGTTGAAGAGGCGCAATCTCGCCGACAGGCTGGTTTGGGTAAAGGACGGTGTCGCGGCCTTGGAGTTTATCTTCGGGCCACACAGCGACGCGGGCAGCAAAGTCTGTCGTAAGCCGAGACTGATATTATTGGACTTGAAGATGCCCAAGCTGAACGGCATCGAGGTCTTGCAGCGGCTCAAGTCCGATGCCGTGGCAAAGGTCATTCCCGTGGTGATCCTCACATCCTCGCGCGAGGAACAGGACCTTGAGATTTGTTACAAACTTGGGGTGAACAGTTACATCGTCAAACCGGTAGAGTTCGAGAGCTTCGCCACCGCCGTGACGGAACTGGGGCTATACTGGCTGCTCCAAAACGTGCAGCCGCATAGCTGAGACGGCCGCGTCGCGGCTTCTTGCACAAACTCTCCGCCGTCAGTGCCGCGATCTGGTCGCAGCCGACGACGCGGGTGTGAATGTCAGCCGGATCGTTGCCGTCGGATTTTGCGCCGCCAAGTCGCCCTCACAGTTATTGACACCATTGGCACGGGCTTGTAGTGTGCGCGCCCAGGACGTTCTTTATTAGTGACATCGCGGCGCAGGGAATCCCGTGCGATTCGGGAACGGTTGCGCCACGGTAACAGGCTACGATCCCCTCGACTGCCAACCCGATGTGCTGGGTGAAGGCAGGGGTAAGGCATGACGCCTGAAGTCCGGATAACGGCCGCGATGTTCTCAACCGGCCCGCCCTCAACAGCAAATGAGGCGGCCGAACAACTTATTCGCAACAAATAAGGTTGAGGCTCGCCAGACATCGAAGTCCACGGGCCGTTCCGGCCCTGCTCTCTTCGTGAGGCGCAGTCCTCAGCGCCAGTCCATGAAGACGAGTGTGTTTCAAGTTCGTCACGGTGAAACGGAGCCAGCGCGCCGCCACGGTTCCGCTGCGTTCGCGCGCGCCCGCGTGACGACATCGAGCCGCAAGTCGGGAACGTCATGAGCACTCCCGGTCACGGCGGCAATCTCCGGCAACTGGCACGCGCGGCAGGCAAGGCCGAGCGCGACATTCTGGATTTCTCCGCCAACATCAACCCCCTCGGCCCACCGGAGTGGCTGCGACCGGCAATCAGTGCGCAGATCACCGCGCTCACTCATTACCCCGACCCCGATTGCGCCGCGCTGGTCGAAGCCGCCGCCGCGCGCTACGGAGTCGCCACCGATGAGGTGATTGTCGGCAACGGTTCGACGGAGTTGCTCTATCTGCTTCCGCGCGCCGTCGGCAGGGAACACGCGCTCATTCCCGTTCCATCTTACAGCGACTACGTCCGCGCCTCGAAACTTGCCGGGATGCAGGTCAGGAGCCTGCCGCTGCGCGACACGGACGCGTTTCGCCTGGAGTCAGCGGCGCTGGAAACTCAACTCAGTGGCCGCGAGATGGTCTTGTTCGGTCGCCCCAACAATCCCACCGGCCATGTCTGCAACGCCGATGCTCTCCGCGTGCTGGCCGCGAGACATCCGGCCACCATGTTTCTTGTGGACGAGGCGTTCGGCGACTTCGTGGAAGGCTTCGACAGTCTCACTCGAAACCGGCCCGTCAACGTCATCGTCCTGCTGTCGCTCACGAAGATCTTTGCCATCCCCGGTCTTCGACTGGGCTGCGCCATCGCCGACCGCACCGTGATCCAGCGTGTTCGGGAACTGCAACCGCCTTGGTCCGTGAACTCACTCGCCCAAGCTGTAGGCGTCGCCGCGCTCCACGACCGCGACTACCTCTGCCAGACGCAACTCCACGTCCGCCAGCAGCGCGAGGCGCTCATCGCTCAGTTGAAATCACTGCCGGGCCTCACAGTTTATCCCGGCGAAGCCAACTTCCTTCTTCTCCGGATCGACCGGGACAGCATGGACGCACCAACCCTCGCGCGTCGGCTCCTCGCTGACGGCATTGCGATCCGCCTCTGCGGCAACTTCGAGGATCTTGACGCTCGCTTCTTCCGCATCGCTGTGCGCCGCGAGGACGAAAACGCCCGTCTCTCCGACAGTCTGCGCGCCGCGCTCGGCGTCAAACGCCCTGCCCATCCGAAACGCCGGACGCCGGCCATCATGTTCCAAGGCACCAGTTCCAACGCTGGCAAGAGCATCCTCACTGCCGCGTTCTGCCGCATCCTGCTTCAGGATGGCTTCCGCGTCGCACCGTTCAAGTCGCAGAACATGTCGCTGAACTCCTTTGTCACACGGGACGGCTGCGAGATGGGCCGTGCACAGGTCGTGCAGGCGCAGGCGTGCCGCATCGAGCCACGCGCGACGATGAACCCGATTCTGCTCAAGCCGAACTCCGATACCGGCTCGCAGGTCATCCTGCTCGGCAAGCCGGTCGGCAACATGAACGTCGGCGAGTATATCCGCTTCAAGCCGCAGGCGTTCGAGGCGGCCAAGCAAGCCTACGACTCGCTGGCGCGCGAACACGACGTGCTCGTGCTGGAAGGCGCCGGCAGTCCCGCTGAGGTGAACCTCAAGCACCACGACATCGTGAACATGAGCATGGCCCGCCACGCCGGCGCGCCGGTGCTGCTCGTGGGCGACATTGACCGCGGCGGTGTGTTCGCGTCGTTCGTCGGCACGATGGAGGTGCTGGCGGAATGGGAACGCGACCTGATCGCCGGCTTCGTCGTCAACAAGTTCCGCGGCAACGAGTCGCTGCTGAAGGACGCGCTCGACTACACCGCGCGCCACACGGCCCGGCCAGTGTTCGGCGTCGTCCCATATCTGCACAACCTCGGCCTGCCCGACGAAGACTCCGTCACCTTTAAGAGCGGAACAGGTAACCCCGCGCCACACGCCACCAACGGAAACTCTGTGGAAATCGCCGTCATTGATCTGCCGCATATCTCCAACTTTACCGACTTCGACGCGCTGCGGCTCGAACCGGACGTGCGATTGCGAATCGTGCGATCCGTCGCCAACCTCGGCCAGCCCGACGCCGTCATCCTGCCCGGCAGCAAGAACGTCATCGGCGACTTGGCACATCTTCGTCAGAGCCGCCTCGACATCGCGCTCTGCAAACTCGCCCGCACCGGCAAGACCGAAGTGATCGGCATCTGCGGCGGCTACCAGATGCTTGGCGCGGAACTCAGCGATCCGCACGGCATCGAATCTACCGGACAGGCGACTCACGGACTGGGTTTGCTCCCTCTCTCGACGGTTTTTGAGCGCGAGAAGATTCTGCGTCGCGTCACTGCAAAGCACACACCGTCAGGATTGACTGTTCACGGCTATGAGATTCATCACGGTCAGAGCGATGGCGGTGCCCTGGAGCCGATCGTGTCTCGCGACGACGGCGAGTTGATCGGCGCTAGCTCGGCTGGCGGTCTCGTCTGGGGGACTTACCTGCACGGGCTATTCGACGCCGACGAATTCCGCCGGTGGTTCGTGAACCGCCTCCGCAGCCGCCGCGGCTTGTCGCCGCTCGGCACGGTCTGCGCCGCCTACGATTTGGAGCCAGCCTTTGAACGGCTTGCGGAAGTCGTCCGCAAGAGTCTGGACGTCGCCAAGCTCTACCGACTGATGGGACTGCGATGAGGCTCGAATGCCAAGTTATCGCCGCGTTCGCCTTGGACTTGCTCCTCGGCGACCCGCGCTGGCTGCCGCATCCGGTCAAGCTGATCGGACGATTTGCGGCAGCATTGGAAGCGCCACTCCGCCGCAGCATCTCGAACGCGCGCGTCGCCGGTGTCATCGCCGTGGTAATCGTGCTTAGCGTGACGGGGTTGATTGCGTTTGCGCTTGTCCACTGCGCTGCGGCGTTGCACCCCATTGCGGGCGATGTCGTTTCGATCCTGCTTCTCTACACCACTTTCGCCACGAAGGACCTGGCGCAGCACGCACACGCCGTCTATCGCGCGCTAGCAGACGACGGCTTGCCGGAAGCTCGTCGTCGCGTCGCCATGATCGTCGGCCGCGACACCGCCAATCTCGACGAGCGCGAGGTCGTGCGCGCCACCGTCGAGAGCGTCGCGGAGAGCCTCGTGGACGGCGTGACCGCGCCGCTGTTCTTCTCCGTGCTTGGCGGGCCGATCGGCGCGATGCTTTACAAAGCCGTCAACACGCTCGACTCCACCTTCGGTTACAAGGACGAGCGATACCTCCAGTTCGGCTGGGCGTCGGCTCGACTCGACGATGTCGCCAACTTCCTGCCTGCGCGCCTCACCGCGCCCTTGGTCGCCGTCGCCGCCGCGCTGCTTGGTCACAACGCCCTCCGCTCGCTGCGCATCTGGCTCCGCGACGGTCGCAAACACGCCAGCCCGAACGCTGGACTCTCAGAGGCCGCCGTCGCCGGCGCGCTCGGCGTGCAGCTCGGCGGGCTGAACTACTACGGCGGCGAGCCGTCGGAGCATCCGCGCATGGGCGACCCGACGCGCCCGCTGGAGCGCCGCGACATTCCGCGCGCCAACGCGCTCATGCTCGCGACCGCCACGCTGGCGTTGATCGTCTTCAACGGCGCGCGGCTGGCTGCGCTGGAACTTCCACGCTTCTGCAACGGAGGACACTCATGAGAAAGAACCGGCGGCTTCTGGTTTTCACTGGCGACGGCAAGGGCAAGACAACGGCGGCGCTCGGCATGGTGTTGCGCGCGGCCGGCCACGGCCAGAGCGTGAAGATGATTCAGTTCATCAAGGCGGACTCCAAGACCGGCGAACTCGCGGCCTGCCAGCGCCTGCCCGGCGTGGAGATCGTGCAGATGGGCCGTGGCTTCATCCCGCCTCCGACCAGTTCGAAGTTCGCCGTCCATCGCGACGCCGCCGAGCACGCGTTCGCCGCCGCCGTCGAAGCTGTCACTTCGGACAAATATGACCTGATCGTGCTCGACGAGATTTGCGTCGCCCTCGCGCACGGACTGATTGCCGAGGACAATGTGCTGGAGATGATCCAGAGCGCGCCGGAGAAGCTCTGCCTCGTGCTCACCGGCCGCGGCGCGAGCCAGCGGCTTATCGAGGAAGCCGACACGGTCACGGAGATGAAGTGCGTGAAGCACGCGTTGAACGCCGGCGTCTGGGCGCAGACGGGGGTGGAGTTGTAGTATGGACATTCCCCGCCTCGTCATCGCAGGCACACAGAGCGGCGTCGGCAAGACCTCGCTGACGCTGGGCTTGGTGGCTCTGCTGCGGCGGCGCGGCTTGCGCGTGCAAACGTTCAAGGTCGGGCCGGACTATCTCGACCCCGGCTATCTCGCGCTGGCTTCCGGCCGCCACTGCTACAACCTCGACGGCTGGATGATGGGCCGCCCGCATGTGGAGACGATCTTCCGCCGCGCTTCTGCCGACGCTGACATCGCAATCATCGAGGGCGTCATGGGACTCTTCGACGGCGCAGACCCGGCATCCTCGGAAGGCAGCACGGCGGAAATCGCGCGCTGGCTGGATGCGCCGGTGCTCCTCGTCGTCAACGCCCACGGCATGGCGCGCAGTCTGGCGGCCGTAGTTCACGGTTATGCGAGCTTCGACCCGCAGCTTCGCATGGCCGGCGTGATCGCCAACCGCTGCGGCTCGGAGCGTCACGCCCGCTGGCTGGGCGACTCGCTGAAAGCAGCGAAGCTTCCGCCGCTGCTCGGAAGCGTGGGCCGAGACGCGCTGCCGGAACTGCCGAGCCGCCACCTGGGCCTCGTGACCGCCGACTCTACGAACCTCTCCCCTGCTCTGCTCGACAATCTCGCGGACGCGCTGGAAGCCGGGTTGTCGCTGGATGCGATTATGGAAGCAGCGCGACAAGCCGGTTGTCGCCCAACGCGCCAACGTTCGCCATCGCCTCCGAACGCTGGCGCGTTCAGATACAGGCTCGGCGTCGCTCGCGATGAGGCGTTTCACTTCTATTATCCAGATAACCTCCAAGCCTTGGAGCAAGCCGGCTGTAAACTGGTTCCGTTCTCGCCAATCCACGACGCGGCGCTACCGCAGAACCTTAGCGGCATCTACTTCGGCGGCGGCTACCCGGAGGAACATGCCGCCGCGCTCGCTGCCAATCAAAGCCTGCTCCAACAGATTCGTCAGTCCGCCGTAGTCGGTGGCTTGATCTACGCCGAATGCGGCGGGTTGATGTATCTCGCGGAAGGAATCGAGACCATTAGCGGCGAACGACACGCGCTGCTGGGCTTGCTGCCGGCGTGGACGCGCATGTGCCCGCGCCGTAAATCTCTGGGCTATGTGGAGGTCACACTGAGCCGCGATTCGCTCTGGGGCAAGCGCGGCGAGCGATTGCGCGGACACGAGTTCCACTACTCCGAGTTGGTCGGCAGTCCCACGGCCGGTTCAGGATGGCAGACCGCCTACGAAGTGCGGCATCGCCAATCCGACGCTGTCACGGCTGAAGGCTTCCAGCGCGACCGGGTGCTGGCCAGCTACACGCACATCCATTTCGCTTCCCGTCCGGAGGCCGTCCGCCATTTCGTCGCCCGGCTGGCAGAAAGCCGTCATACGCCATGACCCAAATTCCATTCATCCACAAGTTCCTCGAAGCTCCGTTGAGCGGCCCCGAAATCGAGCGGCGCTCCTTCGAGGCGATTGACCGCGACGCGCGCCACGAGTTTCCTGCCGATCAATGGGAGATCGTCCGCCGCATGATTCACACAGTCGGCGACCCGACCATCGCGGAGATCGTGCGCTTCTCGCCCGATGCGATTGAGTCCGGCGTCACCGCGCTCCGACAAGGCCGTCCGATCTATGTGGACTCAAACATGATTCGCGCTGGGCTTTCACTGCCCCGACTCAAGAGCGCCAACGCCGGCTACAATGCCGCTAAGGTTTTCTGCCATGTCGCGGATGAGGACGTCGCCAAACAATCAGCACAAACCAACCTGCCTCGGTCGCTTTTCGCCATCCGCAAAGCCAAAGCCATGCTCGACGGTGGCATTGCCGTGTTCGGCAACGCGCCCGTCGCCTTGCTCGAACTCAACCGCATGATCACCGAGGACCAGGTTCGCCCCGCGCTGGTGTTGGCGATGCCGGTCGGCTTCGTCCACGTCATCGAGAGCAAAGAGGAACTTCAGTCGCTGCCGGTCCCTCATGTGGCGATCACTGGCACGCGCGGCGGCAGCACGCTCGCCGTTGCCGCGCTCCACGCGTTCTGCACTCTGGCAGCACGACAGGAGAAGGAGGCAAAGCAGTCATGACACGCTTACGCTTCGCGCTCATAGCAATGGCTGCGCTGGTGCTATTAGCGTTTCCGCCAACGGCTTCGGCCATGCACATCTCCGAGGGCATTCTCCCCGCGCCGTGGGCCGGACTTTGGTTCGTTTTGTCCGTGCCATTCCTGATCTGGGGACTGCGTGACCTCCGCATTCGTAGCGAGCGGGAACCGATGTTCAAATCGCTCGTGGGACTCGTCGGCGCGGCGGTCTTCGTCATCTCTTGCATGCCCATCCCCGTGCCGACCGCCGGCACTTGCTCGCATCCTTGCGCGACCGGCATGGCTGCAATTCTAATCGGCCCGGCGCTGACGGTCGTCATCACCAGCATCGCACTTCTGTTGCAGGCGTTGTTCCTGGCGCACGGCGGGCTTACCACGCTCGGCGCGGACATCGTTTCGATGGGCGTGGCCGGCGCGTTCGTCGGCTACGGCGTGTTTAAGCTGGCGACGGCCCTGGGCTTGCCACGATGGCCGGCGGCGTTTCTCGCAGGCGTGTTGTCCGATTGGGCGACGTATGCCGTCACTTCGTTCGAGTTGGCCAGCGCCCTACACGGCAACGCCAGCCTCAGCAACACCTTCCTCGCCATTGCGGTCGCGTTCTGCCCGACGCAAATTCCGCTCGGCATCCTGGAAGGACTCGTCACCGCCGCTGCCTGCCGCTTTATCGAGAAACGGCGACCCGGCCTCATCGCATCACTCAACCAGCCTCACGGAGGTGTCGCATGAAGAAAGCCATCATCATCAGCGCGCTGGTTCTCATGTTGGCCGCGCTCTGCTTCGGCGTAGCCCGCCGCGACGCGAAATGGGCCGGCGTAGATGAAACCGTAGTGGAGAAGTTCGCCAGTGCCGCAGGCCGTCCGCCACGCGAGCCGTTGATCAACACCGACCAAGGCGATCTGCTATTGTTCGTCTTTCTCATCGCGGGAACAGCCGGCGGCTTCGTGGGCGGCTATTACTACCGCGAACTGTTTCCGCCGAAAGCCAAAGCGTCAGAGACTCGTTCCGATGTTTAGCCTCTTCTCAGATTTCTTTGCCTGCCGCGACAACCTGCTCAGCCGGGTTGACCCGCGGGCGAAGCTGCTCGTCGCTACGACGGCGATCCTCTGCGTGATTCTCTCCACCAGTCCTGCGCTGCCGGTCACCGTGTTTTTCCTGTCCGTGGCGGCAACACTCGCACTGCGGATTCCGACGCGGCTTGTGGCGCTGCGACTCGCCGCGCCGCTGGGCATCGTGGCGGTGCTTGCGTTACTGCAATCCTTCACGAGCGGCGCGACGCCGCTCTGGAGCGTGCCGCTCGGCGCATGGAAACTCACCGCGACCCGCGAGGGCGTTCACGCGGCGGCGCTGACGGCGAGCCGTGTCTGCGGTGCGGTGAGCGTCGTGCTGCTGTTGAGCCTCGTCACGCCGGCGCACCGGATTTTCCATGCGCTGCGATGGTTTCGCGTGCCGCAGGGTTGGGTGGAGATCGCGATGCTGATGTATCGCTACACGTTCACGCTGCTGGACCTCACCGCCGACCTCACCGCCGCGCAGCAGTTGCGCATGGGCTATGCGGGCGCTGGCCGCGCGCTGACTTCGATGGGCGCGGTTTGCGGAACCGTCATCATCCGCTCCGTTGATCAAGCTGTTCGCACGCACGAGGCGATGGTCCTCCGCGGCTACCGGCGGGAAATCCCCTTCGGGCCGATGCCGCCGCTGGCTGCGCGGGATTGCTGCGTCACGGGGCTGGCGGTCGTGGCGTTGTTCTTGCTCTACGCCATCATCGGGAGGACCGCATGAAACGCGACGGGATTGCCATCGAAACCGCCGGCGTCTCCTTCGCGTATCAGGAGGGAACCCTCGCGCTGGCGGACGTTGACTTCCGCGCCAACTACGGCGAGTTCATCGCCATGCTCGCCTCCAACGGCTCCGGCAAGACCACGCTCATCAAGACACTCGTCCGCCTCCTCAAGCCGCAAAAGGGAACTGTCCGCGTCGCCGGTCGCGAGATCGGCAGCTATCCGCAGGCGGAGCTTTACCAAACCGTCGGTCTCGTGTTCCAGAACCCGAACGACCAGATTTTCGGCGCCACGGTCGAGGAAGATGTGGCATTCGGCCCGCGGAACCTCGGCCTCGACGAAAGCGAGGTCCAACAACGCATCACCGACGCGCTCGACGCCGTTGCCGCTGCCCATCTGCGCGAGCGGGCGATTCACCATCTGAGCTTCGGCGAGCAGAAACGCGTCGCCATCGCCGGCGTGCTAGCGATGAAGCCATCCATCCTGATTCTCGACGAGCCGACCGCTGGCCTCGATCCTGCCGGTGAGAGCATGATCATGCGCCTGCTTCATCGCCTGAATCGACAGCAAGACATCACCGTCATTCTCGCGACGCATTCCGTGGACTTGCTGCCGCTTTTCGCTGACCGCATCTATCTGCTCAACCGTGGCCGCGTGCTCCGCGAAGGCCCGTCGCGCGATATTTTCTGCGACCGCGACCTGATCGCGCAGGCCAGCCTTCGCCTGCCCTACGTGTCGCACCTGCTCGACGACCTCAACCGCTTCGATGGCGTGCCCATCGAAGGCGTGCCGCTGACGCTCGGCGAGGCGCGCACGCTGCTGCTCAAGCTCATTCCTGACGAAGTGCTGGTGAAACCCGTGGCGGAGGAGCGGAAATGACCGGCTTGCGAACAGGCTACACCACCGGCACGTGCGCCGCTGCCGCGGCCAAAGCGGCTGCCATGCTACTCTGCGGTTCGTCCGCGCCCGCCGAGGTCGAGATCACACTGCCGGACGGAAGCCGGGCAACGTTCCTGGCCCTCAACTGTCGCCGCGTCGGCGACGCTTGTAACGCGAGCGTCCGCAAAGACGCGGGCAACGACCCGGATGTGACGGACAAAGCCCGCATCATCGCTACCGTCGCGTTCGTTGACGGAAACGAGGTTCTCTTTGCCGCCGGCGAAGGCGTCGGCACCATCACGAAGCCCGGCCTCTCCCTGCCGCCCGGCGAACCGGCCATCAATCCCGTCCCGCGCCAGATGATTCGCAGCGCCATCCGCGAAGTCACTGACCGCGGCGTGCGAGTCACCATCTCCGTCCCCGGTGGGCGCGAACTGGCCGAGCGCACGTTCAACCCGCGTCTCGGCGTCGTTGGCGGCATCTCCATCATCGGCACTTCCGGTCGCGTCCGCCCGTTCAGTTCGGCGGCGTTGCGCGATGCGTTGCAGTGCTCACTCGATGTCGCGGCAGCAAACGGCGTGCGTTCACCCGTGCTCGTGCCCGGCAACATCGGCGAGCGTGCCGCGCGCAAGAACTTCCGGCTCAGCGCCGAGCAGGTCGTCCAAGTCAGCAACCAGTGGGGCTTCATGCTGGAGCAGTTTGCCGAGCGTGACTTCCCGCGCCTCATGGTTCTCGGCCATCCCGGCAAGCTCGCGAAGCTGGTCGAAGGCCACTGGGACACGCACTCCTCGCAGTCGCCCAACGCCGTGCCGATTGTGGCACGTCTGGCGGAAGCGGCGTTGTCGCACCCGCTGCCGGAAAGCACGACAGTCGAGGGTATCTTTGAGAGCCTGTCCACAGAGGAGCAACGTAAACTAGCCGATGCGCTGGCGGCGAAGATTCGTTCAACCATCGCCGAACGCCTCGCCTCGCAGCGCGAAATCGCTGTTGTGCTAATCAACCTCACAGGCAACATTCTCGGCCACAACGGCGACCTGAAACCATGGACATGAAACACAAGATTATCATCGTCGGCTGCGGGCCGGGCGCGTTGGACTACTTGACGCCCGCGGCGCGCGCCGCCATCGAGAACGCCGAAGTGCTCATCGGAGCACCGCGGCTGCTTGACGCCTTCCCTGCGCACCGCGCCGAGCGCGTCGTCGTGAGAACCGACATCGAGGACGTGCTGAACCAGATTGCCGCGCGTGCCGGCCACAAGAAGGTCGCGGTCATGGTCTCCGGCGACCCCGGCTTATGCAGCTTGGCGAAGCCGGTTATCAAACGCCTCGGTCGCGATGCCTGCGAAGTCATCCCCGGCATCAGCTCGGTTCAAGTTGCGTTTGCGCGGATCGGTCTCGATTGGCTCGACGCGCGCATCGTCACCGCCCACGACAAGATGCCGGAGGTTACCGCAGCCACGCTGGCGGGCGAGAAGAAGCTCGCCGTCCTTGCCGGCAACGACGCCACGCAAGCATGGATCGCCTCGCTGGCCGCGTCGCTTGCAGCGAGCCATCAGATTGTCGTCTGCGAGAACCTGACCCTGCCCGACGAGCGCGTTCGGCAGATCAACCCGTCCGAACTGCAAACCATGAAACTCGCAAGCCGCTCCATCGTCCTGCTGATCCACAAGGAAGTGCTGTCATGACCGTCGGAACCTTCTACGGCATCGGCGTCGGCCCCGGCGACCCCGAGTTGCTGACGCTCAAAGCCGCCGCTGTGCTGGGCCGCTGCCGCCACGTCTTCGTGCCCAAGTCCAAGATGACCGCCGACAGCGTGGCGCTGGAGATCGCCCAACGACACGTCGGCAAGGACGCCGCCGTCCACGAGCTTCTCTTTCCCATGCTCACCGACCGCGAGAAGCTCTCCCGCCACTGGACCGATGCCGCCGCTCAAATCGCGCCCGTGCTCCAGGCCGGCGAGGACGCCTGCTTCCTCACGCTCGGCGATCCCCTGCTCTACTCGACCTATATCTACCTGCTCCGCGAACTTAAACGCCAACTGCCTGAAGCCAACGTCGTCACCGTTCCCGGCATCACCGCGTTCAGCGCCGTGGCGGCGCTGACGCAGTTCCCCATCGGCGAAGGCAAGCAACCCGTCACCATCGTGCCGACCGCCGACGATCTGGAACCCGTGCGCCGCGCCAGCGAGACCGGAGGAACGGTGGTGCTCATGAAGATCGGCGACCGATTGCAGGACATTCTCAACCTCCTCGAAGAGACCGGCCTGATCGGGCGCGCGGTGTTCGTCGCGCGCGCCGGGCAGGAAGCCCAGCAGATCGAAACCGACCTGCGCAAGCTCAAGCAAGCTGACGCGAAGGCCGGTTATCTCTCCATCATCCTCGTCCACGCCGACGAAAGGAGCGCGCAATGAAAGTCATCTTCGTCGGTGCCGGCCCTGGCGATCCGGAATTGCTCACTGTCAAAGCCGCGCGGCTGCTCAAGAGTTGTCGTTGCTGCATCTACGCCGGCTCGCTGGTCAGCCCGCGCGTGCTGGCGCTGTTGCCGGCCAACGCCGCGAAACACGACTCCGCCGCGCTCGCGTTGCCTGAGATTGTTGAACTGTGCCGTCAGGCGAAGAAGCGGAATGTCAACGTCGTCCGGCTTCATTCGGGCGACCCGTCCATCTACGGCGCAATCCGCGAGCAGATGAACGAACTGGACAAGCTGGGCATCGGCTACGAGGTCGTGCCGGGCGTCAGCTCCTTCCAAGCCGCCGCCGCCGCGCTGAAAACGGAGCTGACCGCGCCAGAGGTTTCGCAGACTATCATACTGACACGCACCTCCGGCCGGACACCGCTGCCCGGCGAACAGGAACTCGACCGCCTCGCGCGGACGCACGCCACGCTTTGTCTCTTCCTGTCGGCGGCGAAGATGAACGACATCGCTCGCACGCTGGCCAAACACTACGGGCGCGCCTGCCCAATAGCCGTGGTTTATCGCGCCTCGTGGCCCGACCAGAAGATCATCCGTGCCACGCTGACGGACATCGCAGCAAAGATGGCGAAGCAGAACATTCGCAAGACAGCGATGATCATCGTCGGCCGCGCGCTGCAGCGCGACATTCCCGTTTCAAAACTCTACGACGCGGCCTTCTCACATGGCTGCCGGAAGGGAACGCGCAAGTGAAACTGGCCTTGATCACGCTTTCAGCCGAAGGCGCCCGTGTCGCCAAGCGACTGGCCTGCGCAATGCCGGAAGCCGATCTCTATCTGCACAGCGCCGTGGCGCAGATGGCGAAAGCCAAACGCTTCGATGCCATCGTCGCGCTGAGTCGGAAGATTTTCCGGCGCTATGCAGGACTGGTCTATGTCTGCCCGACCGGCGTCGTGGTGCGTGCGATTGCGCCACTCGTTCACCATAAGCTCAGCGATCCGGCTGTCGTCGTTCTGGACGTGGGCGCGCGGTTCGCGATTAGCCTACTCAGCGGCCACGAAGGCGGCGCGAACGCGCTCGCGCTCCGCGTCGCGAACATTCTCGGCGCGGAGCCGGTCGTCACCACGACGACGGAAGCCGCGAAGAACCTGATCGTTGGTGTGGGCTGCCGGCGCGGCGCGGCGAGCGAGCAGATCGTTGCCGCCGTGCACGAGGCGCTGCGCAAGGTGAGTGCTACACCGGAGCAGGTGCGGCTTCTCGCGTCGGCAGACATCAAGGCGAAGGAGACAGGTTTGATCAAAGCCGCCGCGCGGCTTGGCCTGAGCCTGCGTTTCATCACGTCCGACGAAATCCGCGCCACGCCACGGAAGTTTCAACGATCCAAGTTCGTAAAGAGCAAAGTCAATCTGCCAGCCGTGGCCGAGCCTGCCGCGTTGCTGGCTGGAAGGAGAACCCAATTAATACTACCCAAGACCATCCTACACGGAGTGACGGTGGCGATCGCGCGGGAAAACTGTTTGTAGTCGGCATCGGCCCCGGCAGCGCACAAGACCGCACCCACCGCGCCGAGGCGGCCATCGCCGCGAGCAGCGTCGTCGTCGGCTATCGGCTCTACCTCGACCATATCCGCGACCTGACCGCTGGCAAGGAACTGGTTTCCTCCGGCATGACGCAGGAGACAGTGCGTTGCAAGCTCGCGTTGGAGCGCGCCCGCGATGGCGCGGTCGTTGCGTTTGTCTCGTCGGGCGACGCCGGCATCTACGGCATGGCCGGTCTCGCCATCGAGATGGCCGCCGCCGAAGGAATCAAAGTGCCGATTGAGATCATCCCCGGCGTCACCGCGGCGAGTGCCGCCGCCGCGCGGTTCGGCGCACCGTTGATGCTCGACTACGCGTGCATCAGCCTTAGCGACTTGCTCGTGCCGTGGGAGACCATCCGGCAACGCGTTGAAGCCGTGGCCACGGCGGACCTCGTCGTCGCGCTCTACAATCCCAAGAGCACCAAGCGCGTCACACAGATCGAAGAGGTCGCCGTCATCCTACGCCACCATCGTCCCGGCACGACGCCCGTCGGCGTGGCCTCGGCCGTCGGCTCCGATGACGAACACATCGTTCTCACCGATCTCGATCACTTCCTCGAACTGGAGATCACCATGAAGAGCATTGTCATCATCGGCAACCGCTCCTCCAAGAGCCTGAACGGCTGGTTCGTGACGCCGCGGGGCTACGCCGTATGATTCTGCTCCTCGGCGGCACCAGCGAGACGGCTCCTCTGGCGGAAGCTTTGGCCGACGCCGGCTATGATGTGCTAGTCTCCACCGCCACCGATGTGCCGCTGTCCGTCGGCGACCGTCCGCGAATCTCCCATCGCAGTGGGCGGCTGACGGAAGCCGACATGATCACGCTGGTTCGGGAACGCGCTGTCCGCGCCATCGTAGACGGCACGCATCCCTATGCAACGAACGTGCGTGCCACAGCAGAGCGCGTCGCTGAACAAGCCAAGGTCCCCTACCTCACATTCGTCAGACCCGGCACCGCCGGTGAACATCACGGTGTCCAACTCGCTGCCACGCATCAAGAGGCTGCCCGACTGGCCTGCGAACCGCGCCGCCCCATCCTCCTCACCGTCGGCTCGAAGAATGTCGCCGTTTATGCGCAGGCCGCCGCCCGCAGTGGCATCCCGCTCATGGCGCGCGTTCTCCCGCATGACGATTCCATCCAACTCTGTCGCGCAGCCGGCTTGCCCGATGACCGGATCGTTACAGGCCGCGGACCATTCAGCGTGGAGGAGAACCGCCGACTCATCCGGCAGTTCAACATCGGCGTGCTCGTCACCAAGGACAGCGGCGAAGCGGGCGGCGTCCCGGCGAAGCTGGAAGCGGCGCGCGCCGAGCAGTGCCTATTCATCGTCGTGGAGCGCCCACTGCAACTCTCCGCAAACACTTTTCACGACATGCCATCATTGCTTCACGCCCTTCGCCAACGCCTCGCGCCGAGTTTCCAATCAGCATCCGTTCCCAAAACAACATGACAACCAAACAATCAACCCCCCTCGTCCTGCTCGCGCACGGCAGCAAATACCGCGAGTGGCTCGCGCCGTTCGAGCAGTTGGCCGACGACCTCTGCAAAGATGTGGGCCGCGACAACGTCCTGCTCTGCTACATGGAGTCTGCCACGCCGACGTTGCTCGACACCGTCCGCCGACTCGCCGCTGCCGGCGTCACGCGCTGCCGCGTGCTGCCGCTCTTCATGGCGCAAGGCGCCCACTTCAACACAGACATTCCCGGCCAATTGGACGCGATCAAGAAGCAGTTCCCCGGCTTCGAGATCACGCTGCTCCCCGTCATCGGCCAACATCCGATGTTCCTGGCGTTGATGCGCCAATTGACGAAGGAGGCGGTAAATGGCTAAGCCACATTCTACAATCCACAGTGAGCGCAACTGTAGATATGGTCTCCGACCGCCGATGGTTTCCGGTGTAGGCCGGGACTACGTCCCGGCGTCTGAAATGATTTCGCCGCCTCACAGAGCCGGCCTACAGTCCGGCGGTCGGAGACTGCCGCTACAGCAATGCTGAACCTTCAAAAACAACGAGATACGCTTGTCATCGCCCATCGCGGCGCCAACGAGGACCGACCGGAGTTGGAGAACAAGCTGCCGGCCTTCGAGCGCGCGCTGGCCATCGGCGCCGACATGGTCGAGTGCGATGTCCACCTCAGCGCCGACAACGAACCCGTCGTCATCCACGATGACACGCTCGATCGCACAACAACCGGCAGCGGCCCCGTCAACGCCCACACCGCCGCCGAACTCCGCCGACTTGGTGTGCCGACCTTGCGCGAACTCTGCCGGCTCGTCCGCGGCAAGGCGCGCTTGCTCGTCGAGATCAAATCCGGCAGTGCCCCGCACAGTAACGCGGATACTCTTGTCCGCGCTGTTTCCTCCGACCACCACTCACTCGCCGCGGACAGGAGTGTCCGCGTTACCAATGCCGCCCCTCACCCGGCCTTCGACCACCCTCTCCCCATCGGATGGGGAGAGGGCCGGGGTGAGGGGTCTTCCGAATGCGAGCCGAGTTTCATCTCACAGCGCGTCCTCGACGCCATCATCGCCGAGAAGATGGAGCGCGAAGTTATCGTCTTCTCGTTCCATCCCGAACTACTCCGTCCCATCGCAAGTCTCCGGCCCGACATTGAACTCGCGTTCCTGCTCAGCCGCTTCGACGCCCACGTGCCGGACCTCGACAGCTTCATCGCCGTTGCCCGCGAGCTCCGTGCGACGACCCTCGCGCCGAACCACAAGCTCTGCACATCCCGCTTCGTGCGGGACGTTCACGCGGCAGGCCTCCGGGTGCTCGCATGGACCGCCGATTCGCTCCGCCAACAACGCGCCTTGATTGCCGCCGGCGTGGACGGCATCATCACTAACTTTCCGGAACGATTGAAGACGTTGCTGTAGCGGCGGTCTATGACCGCCGTCTGTTGTGGTAGGGCGCGACCGCCGGGCGCGCCGAGTCGTTGATTCGGCCGGCCCAGCGGTCCGGCCCTACCTTTCGGCGGTCATAGACCGACGCTACAGTGCTTGAACGAAATGCCGTTGATATGAAAACACCGCCGCGCCGCCACACCACCGCCGAACTGGTCGCCAGCCGTCCCGACCGCGCCGCCCAGGACGCTACGCGCATGCCCGTCACCGTCGTCCTGGATAACGTCCGCTCCCTCCAGAACGTCGGCCTCATCTTCCGCGTCTGCGACTGCGCCAACATCGAGCGACTCATCCTCAGCGGCATCACCGGCACGCCCACCCAGACCATCCACGCCGCGCAACAGATCGGCAAGACCGCCGTCGGCGGCAGCCTCCAGACCGTGCCGTGGGAAAAGCACGACGATCCCCTGCCCCGCATCGCCGAACTGCGCCGCGCCGGCCACCAGCTCGTCGTTTTCGAGCAATGCGACAGCAGCATCCCCTACCGCGAAGTGCCCTACCGCTTCCCGCTCATCGCCGTCTTCGGCCACGAACGCGACGGCGTGCGCGACGCGTTGCTGGAGCAGGCCGACCACGTCGCCGTGCTCCCCGTGCGCGGCATCACCAACAGCCTCAACGTGGCCATGACCGCGAGCATCGTCCTCTATGAGCTGCTGGCGAGGTGGAAACCGTAACGGCCCCGCCTCAACAAACAACTATGGAGAACAAGAAGAACGACGATTTAATGGAGGAGGTGCTCAACCTCATGCGCACGGACATAAACAAAAAGCAAGAAACAGAGTATGCGCATTGGTGTGAGACATTCGCGCAACTTTCACCAGATCGCGTTCTGCAATTAACACCAGGACTTGTGACTGACATCGAATTGCAACCGAGCCGATGGATGCGGAGTGGTTTGGAATTAATTGAAAGTGCTAAAGGAACTGCACCAATACAGTTGTGTGACGGAAGAAAGGGCCCGCCGATGCAAACATATCTGCCCTATCCTGTATTTCAGGCCGGCACTGAACTATTTCTCAAAGGAATGTGGCTCGTGCAACATGATGAATGCAGGGACATCAATAGCAGCAGCTATGTCGCCGTGAACATCCGCAACAAATACCGAGCTGCCTTAAAAAGCCTCGGTCACGACATTCTTCGGATTGTTTCGGCCTTGGAGCAAGTTCAACGCTATCACGAAGACGCAAACATCGCGTGCTTCCTTAAGATCATTTCAGGAGTTACGCGCCATTACTACTATCCGCTGACAGCTGATGATAAGGCATGGGCCAATGCGCGCTACCCACGTAGGTTTTACGACGACAAGAAACGAGAAGCTCATGCTGATCAGTCGAAGAGCTATCCAGAGCAATGGCCGTTGGTGCTTCTGTTCCGAGACGCTATTTCACATGTAGATCGACTTTGGGGGAAGAGCATCCCATGAATTCAATGAAGGTGATATTTGGTTTTGGCTTGGTCATAATGTTGCTCGGGCAGGCACTGCATGCACAACAAGTCGGAGTTAACCGCAAGCTGCTGACCGAACTTCGCACCAAAGCAGAAAATGGTGATGCCAAATCCCAGTTTGAATTGGGTCGGGCATTCTCCTCTGGCGATCTTGGCTTGGCAAAGGACGAGGCGGAGGGCGTGAAGTGGTATGGCAAAGCTGTCGAACAGAATTACGCCGATGCTCAATACTTTCTGGGCCTCAGCTATCTTTGTGGCTTAGGCGTGGCGAAGGATGAGGTGAAAGCGGCGGCCTGCCTTCGTAAAGCCGCCGAGCAGAATCACACTGCTGCTCAATACTATATAGGCCTCTGCTACGCCAATGGCTATGGCGTGGCGAAGGATCAAGTGCAGGCGGCGAAGTGGTATCGCAAAGCCGCCGAGCAAAACGACCCCAAGGCTCAGTCCGAACTGGGGTCCCGCTACTCCAGAGGCGACGGTGTGACAAAGGACAAGGCGGAGGGGGTAAAGTGGTATCGCAAAGCCGCCGAGCAAGGTCTCACCACTGCTCAAGACACACTGGGCATTTGCTACTCTTGTGGCCTAGGCGTGGTTAAAGATGAAGTGGAGGCGGCTAGGTGGTGGCGCAAGGCCGCTGAGCAGGGCAACGCTTGGTCTCAATACAGTTTGGGCGACTGCTACGTCAACGGCACCGGCGTGGTGAAGGATTATGTGGAAGCTTACAAGTGGTGGCTGCTAGTGGCGGCGCAGGGTCATGAGGCTTCAGGAATAACCAAACTGGAAGATCGGATGACGCGAGAACAAATTGCGGAGGGACAAAAGCTGGCGCGCAATTTCAAGCCGCGCAAGGCGCCTGCAGCCGGAAGCGACAGTTCAGGAGCGGCTATCGCGCAAACGCGCCCGGAGTCTTCCGGCACCGGATTCTTCATCACGGAGGATGGCTATCTCATCACCAATGAACATGTGGCCGGGAACGGGGCGCAAGTGCGTTTGGTTACGGCGGCTGGCCTCCTTTCCGCCAAAGTGGTGAAGGTGGATCCGGCCAATGACTTGGCGCTGTTAAAGGCGGAGGGCAGGTTTGTAGCCTTGCCAGTAGTTGCCAGCCGCAGCGCGCGGCTGGGGGCGATGGTGGCCTCGGTCGGTTTTCCAAACATCGGTCTGCAAGGGTTCGCGCCCAAACTGGCCAAGGGCGAAATCGCATCGCTTTCCGGCGCGCGAGATGACGCGCGGTATTTCCAGATCAGCGTGCCGGTGCAACCGGGCAATTCGGGTGGAGCGTTGGTGGACGAGCGCGGCAACGTGGTGGGAGTAGTTTCGGCCAAGTTAAATGCGCGGGTAGCACTGGCCACAAGTGGGTCGTTACCTGAGAACGTAAATTACGCGGTAAAGAGCAGTTTCCTGTTGGGCTTCCTCGAATCCGTCCCGGAAGTCGCCGCGAAGTTGAAGGAACCGGAAACCAAAGAGCGCAAGTTCGAGGATGTGGTGAAGTCGGCGGAACAGGCGGCGGTGCTGGTATTGGTATATTGAGCGATAACAGGCCGGGGTTCATGAGGCAGCCGACCGGGTTTTGACCTGTCCAATAATAGCCACTGGACTGTCCCGACGGGCCTCACTAACGCTAAAACGGGCTTTGGAACTTCAAAAACGCTCGTTTCTGACAAGAAAGGGCCTTTTGGAGGCTCGGACGCAGTAGCTTCCGTGCCGGAGGCAGGAGCTTCCATGATGGAAGCAGTTGCCTCCGAGCCGGACTCGGTTGTCCCCAAGACGGAAGCAGTAGCTTCCACGACGGAGGCGGGAGCTTCCGTGACGGACTCGGTTGCTTCCGCGACGCAGGCAGTAGCTTCCAAGGCAGACCCGGTAGCTTCCGTGCCGGAAGCAGTTGCCTCCATGCCGGAGGCAGGAGCTTCCGTGACAGAGACGGTTACTTCCGCAATGGAAACAGTTACCTCCGGAACGGACGCAGTTGCCTCCACGACAGAAACGACTGCTTCTAGGCCAGACACGGTTGCCTTTGACCTAGATACACCTTCGTCCGCAATGGAAAAGGTTACGTCCGGGTTGGAGAAGCCTACGGGCGCATCGGAAAGGGGTTCTCCCGTTGCGGGAAAGGTTGTCAGACCGGCGGAGCGGGTAGCGTCCGGCCGACCTACTGTTCCGACCCCATCAGGGCGACAAACCACGCGGGGGGACGGATGAGCTTGCCGTCGGGGCCGAGGCAGGCATGGAGCGTGTAGCCGCGGGCCACGGGCGCGCCGTTCTTCGCGTGGACGATCTCGTGTTCGAACCGCACCCGCGCCCGGCCGAACATCGCCACGCGGGTGGTCATGCGCAGTTCGTCGTCGTAGCGCGCGCGGCCGACGAACTCGATGTGCGTCTCCACCAGCGGCAGGAAGAGGCCGCGCGTTTCCATCTCGGAGTAAGGCACACCGAGCTTGCGCGTCATCTCCGTGCGCCCGCACTCGAACCACTCGAGCACGCGGGAGTTGTAGAAGCCGCCCATCTGGTCCGTCTCGCTGTAGCGGACGCGCAACGTGGTGATGTTCTCGATGGCACTCATGGTTGTTCTACCACGGAAAACACTGAAGACACGGAAGCGAAAGATGGCCCGCGAAACACACTAAAGGACGCGAAAGGCGACGACTTCGAGGCAGTCTGATTCGCAGACGTCCTTCTCCCAAACTTATCCTGCCCCTGCCCTTTCATTCCGTGTGCTCCGTGTATTCCGTGGTTTCAATCCGCCGTCACATCCTCACCAGCGCCGAGCCCCAGACGAAGCCGGAGCCGAAGCCGACGAGGAGGACGAGTTTGCCGTCAGTGACCATGCCTTGCTTGCGGGCCTCGTCGAGCGCGATGGGCAGGCAGGCGGATGCGATGTTGCCGTGGTCCTCGACGTTGATGAACACTTTCTCCTTCGCGATGCCGGTCTTTTTAACGACGGTCTCCAGCATCCGCAGGTTGGCCTGGTGCGGGATGAGGACGTCCACGTCGCTGAGTTTGAGGCCGGTCGCTTCCAGCGCCTCGAAGGCTGCGCCGGTCATGCCGGCCACGCCGTTCTCGAAGACGGCCTTGCCGTCCATGCGGAAGTGGACGCGGCCGGCGTCAATGTCTTCCTTCGTGATGTGGTCCATGCGGCCGAGCGCGCTGCCGGGAGCGGCGGTGTAGAGGGCCTTCGCGCCGCGGCCATCGGCGTGAATGCCGGTCCAGAGGACACCGCGTTTGTCGTCGCCGCACGGCCCCATCACGACCGCGCCTGCGCCGTCGCCGAACAGGATGGCGATGTTGCGGCCGTCGTTGGAGCAATCAATGCGCTTGGAGAGAACCTCAGAGCAGACGATGAGCGGGTGGCGAAACTTGCCGCTCTTGATGAACGCGTCGGCCATCGCCATGCCGTAGAGCAGCCCGGTGCATTGCTGGCGGATGTCGAACGCTGCGACGCCGACTAGACCGAGTTTCGCGCCGAGGAAGCAGACGCAGCCCGGGTCGGCGTGGTCGGGCGTGATGGTGTTCATGATGAGCAGGTCAATGTCGTTCATCTTCAATCCCGCATCGGCCACGGCGGCCTGCGCGGCGAGCGCGCCGAGGTCGGACGCGCTGACGCCGGCCTCGGCGTGGAAGCGGCTGCGGATGCCGGTGCGTTCGACGATGAACGCGTCGGTGGTGTCCATCACCTTCTCGAGATCGGCGTTGGTGGTGACCTTCGGCGGTAGGTAGTGGCCTGTGCCGAGGATGCGGGAGTGTGTCATGTCATTTCTCCACTGCAATGCCTTCGTGCTTTAGCGAGTTCTTGATCAGCAGGCTGCAGTTCTTCTGGAAGAAGTCCACAGGCAACGAGCCGGTCTGCGCGTGGATTTCCACGCCGAGTTCGCCAGCCAGCGCGCGCGGGTCTTTGCCGCCTTTGACGGCGTCCACGATCCGCTTGTGGTAAGCCTCGGTGGATGCAATCGCGCCCTCGAAATACTTTTTCACCTCGTCAGCGCCGGTGATGACGGCGTTATGGCTCAGGCAGACGACCTCGGCGTCGAGCGTAGCAAGGCGACGGATGGAATTCATGCAGGCGCCATAGTCGCTGAAATACATCGGCCACCATGTCTTCGTGGCCGGCATGTAGAAGCCGGTCACGTCGGCGACAATGGCAATCTCCTGCGTCGGCTCGAACAAGCTGAGGCTGCAATCGCTGTGGCCCGGCGTGGCGATGACGTTGAACTTGAGTCCGCCGACGGCCACCGTGTCGCCTTCCTTCAGGATGCGATCCACGGCGATCTTCAGCTCCGCCAAAGCCTGCGGCTTCTGACTCTCGGTGATCGCGCCTTTGTCCAGCAACCATGTGGTCAGCGCGCCGTCAATCTTGGTAAAGAAGCCGATGGCCTTCTCGTTGGCCATCGTCGCCGCGGCGATCTGCGACGCGAGCACGTGCGCGCCGGGAAACATCCGCCGGAACGCCGGCACCGCCATGACATGGTCGGGATGACCATGCGTAACGACGATCTGTTTCACCATCTCGCGGCCGACGCCGAACTTCGCGAGTTGCTGCTCCAGCACCGGGCCGCAAGCCCCGACGCCGCCTTCGACCACCGCGGCGTCGCCGCCTTCATAGACGAGATAAATCGGGTAATCGGTGGTGCCGAGCAACAGCAGGTTGTCGGTGATGGCAACGGGTGGATTGGTAATGATCATGATGTTTCTCGTATTGGGGACCGCATCCGGAATTGTCAGAGGCTGAGGTCGTAGCCGGCGCGCGGAGTAAAGTTGAGCCAGCGGTTCGCTTCGGGGAAATTGCTGAACTTCCGCTTGGAGTGGTTCCAACGAAGCTCTTGTTCCGGAAACCGCAGCGCGATGCAGCCGAGCAGAATGGCTTGGGTCATGGGAACGGCGTATTGAAACTTGCTGCCGGTCTTGGCCGTATCGCGCGCCTCGGCGGCCCTCAACCACTGATGGTAGTGATCGCAGCCCTCCAGTTTCTTCATTTCGTCTCGCCAGTGGGTTTCCGCTTCCTTCACAGCGGGACCGTAGGGCTGGCCGGTCAACGCCATCGGAATCGGCGGCCCTGCATGGGAGCCACCGATGGCGGTCATCTTGGAGCCGATGATCATGCAGCCGTTGGTGCCAAGCTGGAGGTTCGGATTGCACCCCTCGGGATTCGGCGGCAGCTTCTTGCCGTCGTGCCATGTCATCTTGAGGCCCTTCGGACAGAGCTTCGAGCGCGGGAAGGTGTAATCAATGACCGACCACTCCGGATAAGCGATTCCAACCGGCGCGGAGACTTCCGCCTTGACGCTGTCGGGCAAACCCAGTTTCAGAATCCAAAACGCCGGGTCCATGTTGTGACAAGCCATGTCGCCCAGTGCGCCAGTGCCGAAATCCCACCAGCCTCTCCATTTGAACGGAACATACGCCGTGGAGAACGGCCGCATCGGCGCAGGCCCAAGCCAGTTCTCCCAATCCAAACCCGCAGGCACCGGCTCGGCCGCCGCCATTTCCGTCATGCCCTGCGGCCAGATCGGGCGGTTCGACCAGATATGCACGCGCTGGACTTCGCCGAACGCGCCTTCGTTCATCATCTTCTGCCAGAGCAGCAATCCCGCGCCGCCGTGGCCCTGATTGCCCATCTGCGTGACCACACGATACTTCTTGGCGGCGTCGAGCAGGACCTGGCACTCCTGAAACGTCCGCGCGAGCGGCTTCTGCACATAGACGTGCTTGCCGCGCCGTATCGCGTCCAACGCGGCCACCGCGTGAATATGATCGGGCGTCGAAACGACCACGCCGTCAATCTCCTTTTCAAACTTGTCGAGCATCTTGCGGTAGTCGGTGAACTTCGGCACATCGGGATGCTCCTGAAATGCCTTGGCCGCGCGGGCTGGGTCCACATCGCACATCGCCACCAAGCGCGCGCCGCCCTTGAGCATGCTCGCCATGTCGCCAGCGCCCTTCCCACCGCAAGCGATCTGGGCAAAGCGGAACTCGCCCTTGGCGGAAGTGGCGCGTAACAGCGCCGGCTGCCCGAAGGCGAAGACGGTTGCGGCGGATTTGAGAAACGTGCGACGTGAGAACGATGTGGATGTTTTCATGGCTTGGTTGCTCGAGTGTGTTCCATCGCCAGCAGCGCCGCGCCGAAAGCGCCGGTGAGCTGTGGGTCGGGCGGGACGTGAACGGGGCGGCCGTAGGCTTCCGCAAACATTTTCACGAGACAAGGATTGTGCGCGGCGACGCCGCCGGTCATCACGAGGTCGCCGTGCGCGGAGTCCATCTCCTGGAGCCGCTTCACGACCGAGTGGAACGCGCCTTTGACGATGTCCTGCACCTTCTCGCCGGCGCGAATCTTGGAGAGAATCTCCGTGGCGGCAAAGACGGTGCAGAAGCTGCCGAGTGTGACTTCCTTCTTCGATTGTTCCGCCAGCCCGTTGAGGGCCTCAACGTTCAGCGCGAGCCGCAGCGCGATCTCTTCCAGGAACGCGCCTGTGCCGGCGGCGCATTTGCGGTTCATCTTGAAGCCGACGCGCCTCCCCTTCTCGTCAATGTGGATGACCTTGCTGTCCTGCGCGCCGATATCTATGACCGTGATCTTGCACTGGAAGTGATGCCACGCGCCCTTGGCGTGGCAGGTGATCTCGGTCATCGTCTCGTGCGCCCACGGCACGTTGTCGCGCCCGTAGCCGGTGGCGACGGAGCGCGCGATGTCCTCGCGACGGAGCTTCGCGGCGGTCAACGCATCGGCGAGGATCTGCTCGGAGACGGCGGCGTAGTCCACGCCGGAACGCCGCAAGCCGCGACCGACGACCTTGCCGGTTTCGTCCACGATGGCAAGTTTCGCGGATGAAGCGCCGATGTCTATGCCGCAGAAGTAACGCATGACGAATGATGCCGGCCCACGCTATTTCTGGGCGAAGCCTTCCACGAACGCCTGGATGTTCGTCTTGGCCTGCTCCTCGGAGTAGAGGCGCAGGTCGTTGAGGTCGCCGTGAATGACCAGGTGCGGGATGCCGAGCTTGGCGTCGAGACGCTCCGGCATCTGGTAACGGTTGTTCGAGTTGTTCGGACAAGTCTTGGAGTCGTGGTAGATGATACCGTTCACCTTATACTTGCGGGCCATCTGCTCCATGTAGGCTTCCTTCGCGTCTTCGCTGCGGCAGATGAACAGCCGGCAATAAGCACGCGCCATGCTCCGGAAAGGATCCGCCGGGTCCAGGTCCTCGAAGATCCAGGAGTTGCAATACGTGGACGCGACCACCGCGGTCTTCAGGTTCATGAACTGCGTCGAGAGATCGCGCAGTTTGCCCCAGACCGGCATGCCGTCCCAGTAGATGCGGAACTGCTCGCCCGGCACCGCTGCGACGCCGTCGGTCACGCGCTGTTTCAACTCCGCCACCAGCGCCTCGTAGTATTGGATCGCGCTCTGCGTGCCGCGCAACACGACCGCCGGCCCCATCTGGATGGTGCCGTCAAAGAACGTGATCGGCGCAGGCACGGCGGCTGCGGCTTCGAGCACCCCCTTCCAGAGGTCGGTGCAACGCCGCGAGAGGCTGACGATTTCCTTGAACTTGCCCATGTCCAGCTTCTGGCCGGCGACCTTCTCCAGCGTCGGCACAAGCGCCTCCGTCTGGCGGGCGACGTCCTCGATGATCGGCTCGTCAAGATCGCCAAGCGAACGCGGCGTATGAATGCCAATGCACGGCACGTTCCACTCGCGCGCGTAAAACTGGAACCAATCCTTCACGTCGCGGCACTGGTTGGTGTTGAACACCAGCACATCGGCCTTCGGCATGCCCGACATGCCCATCTTCTTCAATGGCGTCTCGCCCTTGAGATACGCGCCGATGTCGCTGGTGAGATAGGAACAGATGTCCGGCGAGAACCCACGCGCGTTGGCGAGCGGGATCACGTCCGTGGCCATGCGCGTCGCACCGAGCATCGCGCCATGGTTTTCGGGGAAATAAACGTTGTAGCCGAGGGCACGGAGGAGTTCCGCCGGGCCGACGCTGGTGCACCAGGCGGTCTTCTTGCCCTGCTTGGGGCCGTTTTCGAGTTCCGCGAAGTAATTGCCCATCACGGTCCTCATCATCTTCGTCGTCTGAAGGTCTTTACGTTCGCCCGCCGGGGCCGATGCTGCTTGTGTCGTCATTTATGTTCCTTTCAATTCTCCCAACATCTTGCACGGGGCGAAGCGTTCGCCAAGTTGTTTTCTCAAAATTTCCAAGTCATTCAATACCGTCTTCAGACCGATGTCGCGAGCATACTTCAGCACGCCGCCGCGCCAGTCGGGAAAGCCTGTGCCGAGCACCATCGCGGCGTCCACGTCGCTCTCGCGCTGGACAATCCCCTCCTCCATCACGCGCAGCGCCTCGGCCACCATCCGCAGCACGAGCCGCTGGGTGATCTCGTCGGCCGCGATGGCTCGCGGGGACCGGCCGTCCCGGTGGCGCGCCGCAGTGATGATCTCCTGCGCGGCCGGGTTGGGGCGTGGCTTGGGGTCGCCCTTCTCGTAGAGGTAAACGCCCGCGCCGCTCTTCTGGCCCAACATTCCCCGCGCGACCAGCTCCGCCACGATGGGCGGGGTCGGACCGTGATGCGGGAAGGCGCGGGTCAGCACGGCATCGCAGTGGACGAGGATGTCGTTGCCGGCCATGTCAATGAGCGTCAGCGGCCCCATCGGGAAACCGAACACGACCATGGCGCGGTCAACCGCCTCCGGCTCAGCGCCGTCCGCGAGCAGCAGGAAGGCTTCGTTGACATAGGGGAGGAAGATGCGGTTGACGAGGAAGCCCTCGCGGTTGCGAACGAGGACGGGCGTCTTGCGGATGGTCTTGGCGAAGCGCAGCGCGGTGGCCACCGTCTCCGGCGCGGCGGCGGCGTGGCGGATGATCTCCAGCAACGGCATGGCGTGGGCGGGGTTGAAGAAGTGCAGGCCGACGAACCGCCCCGGCCGGCGCATCCCCTCGGCGAGAGTGTCGAAGGAGATGGTGGAGGTGTTGGAGGCAATGATGGCTGTGTCGGCGACGGCGCGCTCGATGTTGGTCAGGACGGCGCGCTTGATGGCGATATCCTCGAACACCGCCTCGATCACGAGGTCCGCCCCGCCGATCGCGCTCCAGTCGCTGGTGGCGGTGAGCGCCCCCAGCATCGCCGCGAGCCGCTCGGGCGGGAGCTTGCCCTGCGTAGCACGCTTCTGGAGGGATTCGCGGATGCGCTGCTGGCCTTTTTGCAGCGCCGCTGCGTTTTCGTCGAGGGCAATCACGGGCAGTCCCGCCTGCAAGACGGCCTGCGCGATGCCCGTGCCCATCGAGCCCATGCCGATGACGGCGACGTGCGCCACGACGCGTGAAGAAGCGTTCGCCAAGTCGGGAGCCTTGGCCGTCTCGCGGGTCGCGAAGAAGACGTGGATCTTGTTGCGCGTGGCCAGCGTGTCCATGCAACGCGCGAAGCCTTCCTGCTCCGCGCGCAAACCGGTGGCGAAGGATTGCTCGACACCCGTGCGGACGCATTCGAGGATGACGGATGAGGCGATGAGTTCGGGGCGCGAGCGCGCGACTAGCTTTTCCGCTTCGGTATAGGAAACGGTTGCGAAAACACGCTCGCGGGTCTTTCGCGGCGCGCCGGCACAAGCTTGCGCCGGTTTCGTCAGATCAGCTGCGTCGCACATTGCGTCCACCAAACCGAGTTTCAGTGCCTCGGTTGCACTGATCGGCTGGCCGGTCAGCAGCATCTTCAGCGCAGCCTCGACACCGATGAGCCGCGGCAGACGCTGCGTGCCGCCTGCGCCGGGATTGATGCCGAGATTGACCTCCGGCATGCTGAACACCGTGCCGCGCGCACAGACGCGGTAATGACATGCCATCGCCAGTTCCAGCGCGCCGCCCATCATCTTGCCCGCGACAGCCGCCGTGACGGGCTTGGCGGAGTCCTCGATCTCCTGAAACGCCTCCTGAAAGGCGCGCGAGATGCGCTCGGCATCCTTGGCAATCTTGATATCGCGGAACATCGCCACGTCGGCGCCGGCACTGAAGTGTTCTGGCGTGCCGGTGATCACGATGCTGCGGACGCTGGCGTCCGTGTTTGCCTGCCGCACCCCCGCACGCAGATCACCCAGCATCTCGATGCTGAGAGTGTTTACGGGCGGGGCGTTGAGCCGGAGGACGCAAACACCATTGGTCACGCTGGAAGCAATGCAGCTCATAGCTTCAGCAAGCCTTCAACGCGGTTGGCATCTATCGTCATGAGCGGAGACGCTAGCGGACGCCTTCATGTGGGTCAACACCCGCTTGCATTGACTGCGAAACGTAGTAGAAAGGAGGCGAACTGAGCACAACCAACAGGAGAATTTGACTGATGACCGCACGAACCGTGGCGAGAGTTCCATCCTTCGTTTTCATTCTGGCTTTGTTTCTTGCCACCGGCCCGCTCTTCGGCCAGCAAGCCATACGGCGAAACGCCGCGCCGCCATCCGACAAACATGTCGTGATCATCAGCATTGACGGCCTGCGCCCCGACGTGCTCCTGCGCGCCAAGGCGCCGAACATCCGCGCGCTGACGGAGCACGGTTCGTTCACGTTCTGGGCCGAGTCCACCGATCTCGCCATCACGTTGCCGACCCACGTGAGCATGCTCACGGGTGTCCCGCCGTCCAAACATCAGGTGCTGTGGAACGACGACCGCGATGTGAACCCAAGCATGCTCACCGTGCCAACGCTGTTCGACCTGACCAAGAAGGCCGGCTACAGCAACGCGATGATCGTCGGCAAACGAAAGCTCGCCATCATGGCCAAGCCTGGCATGGTGGACTGGTTGAACGCGCCGGAAGGGAAAGCCAAGCCCGACGCACTCACCGTCTCCGCCCGCGCCGCCGAGATCCTGCGCCAGCATCGTCCCAGCGTTTTGTTTGTGCATTTCCCCGATCCCGACTCCGTCGGTCACGCGGCTGGCTGGGGCAGTCCGGCGCAGGTCGCAGTCGCTGACAGAGCCGATCAGGGCGTCGGCATCATCGTGGCGGCGTTGCGCGAACTGGGGCTGAGCGAGAAGACGTTGTTGATCGTAACCGCCGACCACGGCGGCTCCGGCCGGTCGCACGGCGCGAAGGTTCCGTTCAGCCATTACATCCCGTGGATCGCTGTTGGGCCGGGCGTGCGCGAGAACTACGATCTTACACTCGAACCGAAACTGGCCGTGCGCGTCGTGGATGTGTTCGCCACCGCGCTGAGTTTCCTCGGCGTTGCCATTCCGGCGGACGTGGACGGCAAGCCGATCTCCGCGATCTTCGGCAAGCCCGACAACGCCGAGCCTGCCCGGAAGAAGAAGTCCTTCATGCCTATGCAATCCCCCGTGTTTGACCTCGCCCGCGTCCAGTAGTAGTAGAATGGCTCAACATGCACTGTAATACTCATCAACTGCCGATCCGCTGTTCCGCAACACACACCATGAAATACATCCTCTTGATCGCTTGTCTTGCCCTCAGCGCGCCCCGAGCCATGTGCCAAACGCAACCGCCTTCCGTCGGCAGCTACTCCGGCAAGGTGGTCGAAACCATGAATGCCGCCAACTACACCTATGTGCTGCTGGACACCGGCACCACGAAGCTGTGGGCAGCCGCCCCGCAGTTTGCGGTCAAGGTTGGTGACTCTGTTGCCATCAGCAGCGCAGCGCCAATGCCGAAGTTCCATAGCAAGACGTTGAATCGGGATTTTGAGGTCGTTTATTTCACCGGCAATGTAAAGGTGAACGGAAAGGCGCCCTCCGCCGGTGTCGAGTCCGTTGAACTCCCCAAGAACCATCCTCCCATTACAGGCAGTGGGGCCAAGCCAGCGGTGGATCTTTCCGGCATCAAGAAAGCGGAAGGCGGAAAAAGTATCGCGGAAATCTACGCAAGCAGGGCGGAACTCAGCGGCAAGCCGGTGAAAGTCCGGGCTAAAGTGGTCAAATACAACGCCAACATCATGGGCAAGAACTGGCTGCACATTCAGGACGGGACAGGAAGCGCCGGCAGCAACGACCTGACTGTGACCACCGCGTCCGAAACCAAAGTCGGTGACACGATCCTGGTGACCGGCACCATCGCAACCGATCGGGACTTCGGCAGCGGCTACAAATACAACTTGATCATCGAGGATGCGAAAGTGACGGTCGAGTGAATCCGGACAACGGATAGCGGGGAGAAACACACAGGCGGGTAACGCAACAACATAGCGCACGCAACGCTCACCACGAGGTGAACATTGCGTGCGCCGATGTTCTTGTTCTCCCGCTGCACAGCGCGGAGAACGGCTTTTGCAAACGCGACAGTGCTACTTGTTGCCGTCGGCTTTGCCGTGGCCCTTGCCGTGGCGGGCTGGCATAAGCTCGTCAAACTTCTTCTTCTGCTCGTCGGTGAGAACAGAGCGGATTTCATCCCGCGTTTGCTTCATTTGCTCCATCGCGCCCTTGAAGGCTTCGCGCTTCTTCTCCGGGTCGGTGGCCTCGCGGGCGGCTTTCAGTTCCTCGGCGTGGGCCTTCATGTATTCGCCGAGTTTCGCCTTGGCCGCATCAATCTTGGTCTTCTGGTCGGCTGTGAGGTCGAGCTTACCAAGGGCTTCATCGAGTTTGCCGGCGATAGCGCCCTTCCCACGTCCGTGCTTGCCTTCCGGGGCGTCCGCGCCCGAAACAAACATCGGAGCCGCCACGCAAAGCGCGGCGATGAGTGTCACTGTCTTCAGAATGGTCCGTTTCATTTCTATATCTTTCTTGTAGTTGGTTGTCTGCTGGCCCCGGCAATCGAGCCGGGCTGATAGTTCAAACACCCCGGCTGCGGCAAAGTTGCGTCTTGCGAGGTTCCGCCTGATTCCGCGACGGAATAAGGTTCACCGCTGCCGCGCTGGCGTAGCGTCCCACACGAGCACCTCGAACGGTTGCAGCTTGAACTGATACGGCTCGCCGGCCTTGACGGTGATCGCCGTTTTAACGGCGTCTTCTTTCCACGGGCTCTTGAGCGTGTATTGACGCGGCGCTCCGGCGGGCAGCTCGAACACCTTCCCCGCGTCCACCTCAACCACGGCCGCTTGATCGCTGGGATTGCGCAATGCCAGAATCCCCTTCCGCTTCGACCACGACGCCCAGCCATAAACTTCGCCCTTCGCCGGATCGCCACCGACCCAATGTGTGTCCGCAAGCACCTCGGCGTTGGAGCGGCTCCACTTCGCCGCCTCGGCCAGCACGTCCCACAGCGTCGCCGTCATCAGGCTCGGATCAATGTGCAACTCCTGCATGCAGGTGCCAGTCGCGAAGTAGGACCGGATCTCCGCAACGAGGTCCGCCGGCACACAACTGACGCCGCGGCTCTTCGGATCATACGGGTTTTTGAACGCGTATTTGTGAATCATGATCCCGTGCAACATCAGCGAACTGATTGGGCAGAGCGGCCCACGCTGGACCGTGGCGTGGAACGTCGCGTTGTCGCGATACGTCAGCCATTGCTGGCGGTCACTGCCTTTACCGAGAAAGCCCGCATCGCTCTCCTGCCGCCAGATCGAGTCGGCCCACAGCATCCAGAACGGCGACGGCCACGTGCCGGTCGTCGGATTCAAAAATACATCCGGCTTGAGGACACGAAGTTCGTCGTGCAGCCGCAGCAACGCCTCCACATCGCCCGCCATCGGCCCTGCGCCATCCTTGCTGTTACCCGCGCCGAAACCATCGAACTTGAAATAGTTCACGCCGTAATCGCGCACCATGCCGACGCACGCCTCGCGAAACCGTTCGTAATAGCGCGGCCCGGCCAGCGTCAGCCCGTTCTTGCTCGTCTCAAAACCCTGCTGCTGCCCCGCCTCGACGCGCTTGGCCCGACCGGAGTAGCCGCCCCACGGACTGAACCAGATACCGACCGCCGAGTGATATTTGCTGGCCGCCGCTTGCTCCGGCGCCAGCCCGCGCGCAAAGCCGCGATGAAACTGCCAGACCCGGCTCACGTCGTCCCACGCGTGGTCGTGGACAAACGAGTCCAGCACCACGCCGCGTTTCTCCACCAGTTCGAGGCCAAACACGTCCATCAACTCCAGCCACAGTTTCTCCTGGCCGTCCACGAACCGCTCGAACTCCTCCGGCTTGCCGTAGCGGCGAACGCGCCAGAACTCGGCGCCGACCTGGTAGCCGCAGTTGTAGTGCAGGAACGTGTGGTAAGGCTGCGGCCGTTCCCGCTCGATGTAGTAGAGAAACCCGCGCCGGAGTTGTCCCTCTGGCACCACGCCCACCACGCTCGAATGCTCCACCGCCCTGGCCGCCTCGACCGGCACGTTGCTGACAAGACCGCTGCGCACCAGCGTCCGTGGCTGCGCAACCGTTACCGTGCTTTTCGACAGCGGACTTTCGCAGCCGAAGAAGAAATTCCCCGCCACCACCGGCGAACCGTCCACGCTCCCCGCCACCGCCGCGTTCGGCACGAACACATCCACCAGCGCCAACTCCTGTAGCTCCACCGACTCGCGCTTCGCCGAGATCAGCAGATGTTGCCGCACATAGTTCGAGCCATCGCGCAGCACCGCCCGCCATTGCAGCTTGAGATTCCCGTCCGCCGACGCAAGCTCCACGGCTATCTGCCGCCCGCCGCGCCGCTCCGCCAGCCGCCGCGAACCGGACACCGGCTTGAGCACCGTCAGCTTTGGCCTGCCCACGATCTGGAGTTCCGACGCGCGCACCGTCCGCCCGTCCGAGGCCGGCGTTCGCGCCACGACGAACCGGAAACACTCGCCGTCGCCGAGGCTCAACGTCGTCTTCGAGAGCTTGTCCTCCACACACACCGGCTTGAGCCGTCCGCCGCCCGTCATCCATTCGCAGCGAATCACCTCGTTCTCCAGCACAAACCGGTTGTTGTCCACCATCCCCTTTGCCTGCTGCGGATCGGGACCTGGAAACTCCAGCGCCCGGGCGGTGCGAGCGGGAAACAGACACAACAAACAGAGAGCGAGCACAGAACTCAAACTCAAGCAGCCCAATCGTTCTTCCATCGGTTTCATGGCATTCTCCTTCGAGTTGTTTGGCTGTTGATAGTGTAACAAGCGCCGCCCTTCTTGAACAGCCCCGCCATTGACCCCGCCGCCCGCTCTGTTACACTGCGCAAGCATGAAGCGATTGCTCTTTGGGGACAACCTGCTTGGCGCCCCACAAACAAACCTGTTCGCGAAGGCGGAGAAGGAAGACTGATGCCATGAATGACAATGAAATAAGAGGCTTAGTGCTTAAGAGACTTTACGATGAGCGGCACCGTGGATGGATTCGAGTTCGTGGCGCGGATTTCACCGATGGCATCTCAGGCGAAGAAGCAGCACGAATCTGCGACCAATTAGGCGACCACAATTTGATTCGTTGGCAACCAGTCAAAGACCACACCGGCAGAACGGTGACTGGAACCGCGCAGATTGTGGCGAATGGGGTTGACGTCGTAGAGAACGGTGGTGTTGGCGCTCCATTAAACATCAGTTTCAAACACATTGACCAAAGCATTCAAGTTACGAACTCCCAAAACATCCAAGTTGGCAATGGCAATGTCCAGGGAGTCAACATTGATGTCGGTAGGTTGGTTGCGGCAATCAACGGTTCAACCGTAACGGATACCGAAAAACGAGAGGCGAAATCTCGTCTCATTGCTTTCTTAAAGCACCCGCTTGTTAAAGCGATCCTCGTGCGTCTCGTGCCGGGGATTGAAGCGCTAATCAATGCCATCGAGAAAGAGTCGTAAAGGCTGTCTGTATCAGGGCGCAACATCAAACATGAAGGACAACGAACTTCGGGCAATAATCCTTCAGAAGCACTACGACCAACGAAAGGCACCTTTAGGTGAAGACGTCTTTCTCCAGCCTTCGGATTTCGACTTCCCCATAAGTCATCCCGAGATCTTTCGAATATGCTCACAGTTGGCGGAGCATGGCTTGATAAAAATGCAAGGCGATTGCACAGGCTATCACTGCTGGGGAACAATAACAGCGTATGGAATTGACGTTGTGGAGAGCAACGGCGCTGGCTCTACTCTCCAGATTAACTTCCAGCACGTAGAAGTGCGAAACTCCACGCATGTTCAAATTGGTGACCAGAACGTCCAGACTGTTGAGGGTTCTATCCAGACGATTATCTCTGCGCTCGATGCTTCAATGGCCAGCGAAGCCGAAAAGCAACATGCAAAGTCCTTGCTGAAAGAATTCCTGAAACTCCCCCTGGTTGCCAGCATTGCCGGCGACTGTGGTTCGTCAATTGAGTAGCGTCGCGAGGTTCTATCTCCTCATCGCCTGAATCAACTCGTGCGTCTTGTTCGCCACGGCCTGCATCTCGCTTGGTGTCGGCGGGTCGCGGCGCGGCGAATGAAGGAACGCGGAGTGAAGGGTGAAAGGCTTCATCGCTTTGTAGGGTCGGCCGTCTCGGCCGAGCAACCGCAGCGTTTGAATCCTGTTTCGCATTAGAGAAGTCCTGTCGGCCGAGACGGCCGACTCTACAGGACACTCGGGCGAGACCCGACACTACAACGCACTCGGGCGAGACGGCCGACGCTACAGCCTCAGATGTTCCGCTTCAGGCCGCGGATGAGGGCGTTGTAGTTGTCGAGGAGGAGTTGGACTTCGCCCTGCGTGGGCGGGTCGCTGATGACGATGTCGAGCGTGCCGAGGCCGTCCACGTTGCGCGGCGTGCCGTTGATGGCGTCGGAAAGTTGTGTCAGGGAAACTTCGCCCGCTGGTCCTTGCGAGCCTGCGGGTCCAGGCTCGCCTGCGGGACCGGGCACGGTGGAGTCGGCGCCTGCGGGACCGGCTGGTCCCGGTTCTCCCTGATCGCCTTTTTCTCCTTTTTCACCCGCCGGACCGGGAGGCCCGGCCGGCACGGCGTCTATCTTGTCGTTGAGGGCGTTGAAGTTTTCGCGCAGGAGGTTGGCATCGGTCTTGGTGCCGTTGACGGGCAGGTCGGGGTGGAAGGACATGGTTGGTTCCTCGGTTGGAATGATGGGTTCGGAGTCCTAGGCGGAGAATAGTGTCGTTTTTTGACCAAACAAGCTGTTTTTTGGGAAAAGCGGCTTAAATATCGGCTTTGTCGGGTATTGCGGCAAAAACCTTCGTGAATTCGCCCCCAAAAATCACCTGGGGCCGCCAAAAACTCACTTGGTTTTTCAAAACACAGGAGAGTTTTTCGCCAACCCATGTGAGTTTTTTCCGAACCCATGAGAGTGTTGGCGCGGGACATGTGAGTTGTTTGCGAACCCACGGGAGTTTATCTCCAAACCACGAGAGTGTTTTCCGAATCCATGTGAGTTTTTTGCTGACCCACGAGAGTTTTTTCCAAACCCATGGGAGTGTTGGCGCGGCACAGGAGAGTTTTTTCCGAACCCATGAGAGTGTTGGCGCGGGCCATGAGAGTTGTCTGCGAACGCACGGGAGTTTTTGCGCGGCACAGGGCACTTTTTCGCGGAGTCACGACCCAATCCCGCCGCCGGCACACTGCGGGAAAACACCTGCGGATTTATATTGCAAGGGTGAGGCGAAGGCGCATGATGCGCCGAAACTAAGGGTCCCTCTTCTTATGGCGAACATCTATGGTGAAGCCGTCTACGGAGAAGATTATTACGAGGCGGCACGCGCGCCATCGGGGGACGGACTGAAAGGACGAATGGCCGAGATCGCATTCAAGTTCGCTCAGAAAACTCCCGCTCAAATCCGCCAAATGGCGGTGGATGCCAAAGCGGGCCTCACCAACAACCCCAACTTCCCCGATAGCGCCGCGCGCGCCACGGCGTTGGGAACCAAAATCACCGCCTACGATACCACCCTCACCAACCAGGCCGTGGCTGCGGCTGCCCAGACGACCGCCGACGACGCCGTGGATGCCGCGGTCGAGGACATCAAGACCGAGCTGAACGGCGCGAAGAAGGATTGCGAGACCGTCACCCGCGATCCCGTCAAACTCGGCACCACCCAGATGCCGCTCAAGAGCGCCTACGAGCCGGTTGGCGACCTGCCCGCCCCCGCGGACTTCGCCGTCACCCGCAGCGACGCCGAAGGCGCCGTGGACGGCCAGTGCCACAAAGTGACCGGCGCCAGCAGCTACAAGGGCGAATACGCCGTCAACCGCGACGGCCCGTGGCAACTGGGCTACGAAGGCACCAAGAGCAGCTTCACCCAAGGCGGCCTGACGCCAGGCGTGATGACCTACTTCCGCTTCGCCGCCCTCGGCCCCAACGGCTGGAGCCCCTGGAGCGACATCGCCCAGTGCAGAGTCGCGTAGGAAAGCAGCCACGTAGAATCAACGCGCCCCGGCGGGAGTGAACGCCCGCCGGGGCCGCGAAGAAAGATGGCAGACACAAACAGGAGAATAACAATGAAAGTTTCAATCGCTGCGCTCGTGCTGCTCATGGCAGTCGCATCAACTGCGGCTGACCGCTACGAAATCAGCGCCATGCACACCTCGAGCCAATACGCGACCGTCAACAACTCGTGGCAGTATAATACGCCCTGCGTGGAGGTGGTGTTGAGAGTCCTGGAGGACATCGGCACCACCACGCCCATCCTCAAGGCGTATTTCTTCAACAAGGAGCGCGAGATGGTGTTGGAAAGCTCGCGGCCCTCGCAGGTGTCGTTCGGGGACGGCCAATCCGTCTCCACGCCGGCCGCCTACAAGCCGGGCAAGAAGAGCACCATCTATTTCGCCGTTCATCCAAACGTCCAGCGAGGCAAGAACAAGTGGAAATACTGCGTCGTGGTCTTTGGAGACAAGGAGACGGTCGCGGCGTCGGTCTATCCCAAAGACGACATCAAGCAATTCAAGTTCAAGGAAAGCGACCTGGTCGGCAAGAAGCCCGCAGCGAAGTAAATGCCGCCGATAGCGGTCACCCGGATGAACGAGAACCATCACCCCGCCGCAAAACCGGAGCATCACCATGCTCATCGCACACTACCTGACCCAGCCCTCTGCCGCGCCAAACAGATAGCTGCCAGCCTCGTGGACTGCTTGGTGCACAACGCGAGCCATTGCCGCCACGCGCTGAGATTCGGTCACGGCCAATTTTGCCAGCATCCGGAGTCACAGGAAATCGTCAAGCGCACGGAGGCGGAAAAGAAAACGAAGAAGTAAGGAATGAGGAAAGCCGTCATGAATACCAAACTGAAATGCTCGAACTGTGGCGCGGAAATCACCAATCTAAACTTCGGTTGGGGAAAGTGGAGTTGGATCTGGTCGCTGATGGCGTTCCTCCCGCTGATCGTCATTATGGGGTATCAGTGGCGACCGAAGGGGGATTATAGAAAAGACCTTGTCGTCGCCATCGTGAATACGCGCGTCGCGCAAGATAACATCAATGTTCTCGCCAAGGTCAGCAATGCGGGCAAACACGATTGGCAGAGCGTAGAGGTGTTGGCCGAACTCTATGGCAAGGATGGGCAGTTTCTGACGCAACAACCACAGAGCCTCGCCGGAGCCATCCAACCCGGTGAAGAAAGGCAGTTTCGTTTTGTCCTCTACGCGCCCAGCGGCGAACCGCTTTCCACCCCTCCGAAGATCGTCCTGAAAGCGATACAGGCACACTACTTTTCGTTCTGAACTCACCACAGAACCGACAACGATGGCGACAAAGCTGAATGAGATCATGAAATAGACGCTTTGAACATTTTCGCAGGACGCCACTCGCGCGGCCCTTCCTACCCCTCCTGCCACGCGAGTCTTCCCGCCGGCGGGACGAGCCGGGTTGGCGTTTTGCGTCGCCCCGAAAAGCCTCGCGTCGAAAGATGCGGGGCTTTTCTGTTTCCAAGGCACAGACAGGCGGAATCCGGTCAGCAGTTCTTCTCCCGCGCCCGTTGCCTCGGAGCGGGGAGGCGTGTTAGTGTGCGGTCCGCTGTATGGATGAAAAGAAGCTATCCTCGATGACGCTGGATTTCCGCGACCGGCAGACGCAGTTGAATTGTCTGCTCGGGGCGCTGGCGGCGGGTCTGGTCTGGTTTCTGTATTTCGGCAACGACAGTTGGTGGGCGGAGTATGTCGGGTATCTGCGCGGGCCGGATTTCATGTATTCGCACGCGCCGCTGATCCCGGCGGTGTCGGTGTGGTTGTTGTGGCGGCAGCGGCAGGAACTGCTGGGCGCGACGCGCCAGACGGCGGACTGGGCGGCGTGGCTGGTGGCGCTGGCGCTGGTGATTTATTGGGTGGGACACAAGACGTCGCTGTGGCGGTTGACGATGGTGTCGCTGATCCTGATGGTGTGGGCCGCGCCGCTGTATCTGTGGGGATGGCAGGTGGGCAAACGGCTGATGTTTCCGGTGGGGTTTTTGTTGTTCGCGGTGCCGCTGAACTTCGTGGCGGACCTGACGAATCCGCTGAAGCGTTTTGTGTCGGCGCTGTCCACGGTGTTGCTGAACATGGGCGGCGTGCATGTGGAGCGCAGCGGCGCGCAAATCTTCTCGGTGCCGCACGGGCGGTTTCAACTGGAGGTGGCGGACGCGTGCAGCGGGATCAACTCGCTGATCGCGCTGGTGACGCTGGCGACGATTTACGGTTACGTGACGCGGCAGCGGCAATGGCAGCGTTGGGTGCTGGTGGCGTCGGCGGTGCCGCTGGCGATGGTGGGCAATCTGGTGCGGGTGACATCGTCGGCGGTGGTGGGCAACCTGATGGGACAGGAAGCGATCGGGGCATTCGACAAGTTTTCAACGTTCCTGGTGTTCATCCCGGCGATTGCGCTGATGCTGGCGGTGGACCGGTTGTTGGATGTGGATTGGCAGGAGTGGAAGGCGCGATGGTTCGGGCCGCGGGAGGCGCGAGACTGATGACAACGTGGCGACCTTATGCGGTGTTGATCGCGCTGCTGGCCGGCGCGCTGGCGCTGACGGCGCTGGGCGGGAAGGTGAGCCAGGTGAGCGAGCCGGGGATTGTGATGCAATTGCCGGAGCGGATCGGCGAGTGGGTGGGCATGCGAGCGCCGGTAACGGAGGTGGAACGACAGGGGTTGCCGAAGGACACGGAGTTTGAGCGGCGGCTGTATCGGGACGTGCGCGGCAATGAGATTTATTGTTCAATCGTGCTGGCCGGCAAGGACGTGCGCAGCATTCACCGGCCGGAAACATGCTTGCCGGCTCAGGGGTGGGAGGTGTTAGATGGGCGTTACGAGGAAGTGCCCGTGAACGCAGGCGGCGCGGCGACGTTGCGGACCCGGGCGCTGAAGATACTGCGTCGGTCGCAAGGCGATGGGATGAACAACGGAGTGGAAAGGCTGAATTACTACTGGTTCATGGGCAAAGGCCGCGTGACGGCGTCGCATATCCAGCGCATCATCTGGAACAGCTACGACCGCATTGTGCATAGCGTCAATCACCGTTGGGCCTACATTAGCGTGACGGCGACGGTGCCGCGCGGCAACAGCGCGGCGCAGACTGCGGCAAACGAGGAAGCGGCGCGCGCGGCCGTGCGCGGTTTTATCGGGCGTTTGTTTCCGGAGTTAAAGCAGTCCGGCGCAGCGCCATCGGTTTGAATCCATGTTGACCCGTGATCGCCAAATCAGAGACCAGTTGCATCAGATCATTGATCTGGTGCTGATGATGCTTTGCCTTTATTTGGCGCACACCATTCGTCGTCACTTGGGCGCGGAGTTTGTGTTGCGGCGAACGGTGATGTTTCGCGAACAACTGTTGCTCGCGGCGGTGATCATCGTAATCGGCCACTATTCGCTGAAGGCGCACGGGTTTTACAGTCGCTCCATTGGATTGTCACCGGCAGGCGTGTTTTGGAATGCCGTCCGCAGCATGAGTGTGTGCGTGCTGATCGTGCTCGCCGGCCTCTACGTGTTTGATGTGCGCGATGTGAACCGCGCCACGGTATTCCTGTTCGGCGGGTTGTCCGCCGTTAGTCTTTGGTTGTTCGATATGGCCTGGCTGTCGCTAACCGTGATGACGGCCACACATCGTCGGAGACAGCGCGCCGCTGTCCTGGTGGGCAGTGCGTCTGAGAACCAAGGAATTGTTGATCTCATTCGCGACCATCCGGAGTGGGCGCTCGGGGTGTTGGAACAGTTAAACCTGAATGTCCAGTCTGCTGAGGATTTGGAAAAGCTGTTGCGCGAGAAGCCGGTGGACGTGGTGATTTTTACCTCCGGCAAGAGTTCCCTGGACGAAGTAGAGTCGGCCATCCTGGTGTGCGAGATCGAAGGCGTTGAGGCGTGGCTGGTAGCCGATTTCGTGCGCACTTCCATTGCACGGCCGAGGATGGACGAGCTGATGGGCAAACCAATGATCGTGTTCCGGTCCGCGCCGGATGTCTCGTGGGCGTTGTTGTTCAAGGGCACGTTTGACCGGCTGGGAGCGGCGGTGTTGCTGGTGCTCTTGTCGCCCTTGATGCTGGCCATCGCGGCATTGATCAAGCTGAGTTCGCGGGGGCCGGCGTTGTTTCGCCAGCAACGCTGCGGTGTGCGTGGGCGCGTCTTCGTCATGAACAAGTTCCGCTCGATGGTGAGCGACGCCGAGCAGCGGCGTGCGGAATTGATGGTGTTTAACGAGATGGACGGGCCGGTGTTCAAGATCGCGAAGGACCCGCGCATTACGGGCATCGGCCGGTTTTTGCGCCGCACCTCGTTGGACGAACTGCCGCAATTGGTGAATGTGCTGAAGGGCGAAATGAGCCTTGTCGGGCCGCGGCCGTTGCCGGTTCACGAAGTCAAACTTTTCAAGAGTCCCTGGCAGCGCCGCCGCCTCTCAATGAAACCCGGCATCACCTGTCTCTGGCAAATCGCCGGCCGCAACACCATCGGCTTCGAAGAATGGATGCGGCTGGACCTCCAATATATTGACACGTGGTCGCTCTGGCTCGACTTCAAGATTTTGTTAAAAACCATCCCGGTGGTGCTTGCGGGGAAAGGGGCGCATTAGTGTTTGAACTGTGGCTGCTCAAGCCGCGCAGCCGCGCCAGCCGGTTATTTCCAAGAGAATCGTTTGACGGGGTTGACCTTCCACGACCGCTCTGTTAGCATCCGCGCGCTTTTTATGAAACTTTCTTACTGTATCGCATTCATTGCCGCCGTGGCGCTGATCACCGGTTGCGGCAACAAGGAGGGCAAGCTTCAGCAACCGGTCAAAGGCCCCGCCGCAACCGGCAGCAAGACCAATGCGCTCGCCACAGTCACCATCGCGCCCGCCCCGCCGCCACCCGTGACGACGACGAAGCCTGCGACGACTCTCTTTCCCGCGGGCGGCTCCAATAACGCCGCGCCAGCCAAAACGACAGAGCCCGTTGCCGCCACCAAGCCAGCCCCGACGCCAGCAAAGCCCGCCACCGAGACCAAGGCAGCGCCGGCACAGACCACGGCGAAGGTGGTCATGGTAAACAAGGAAATGAAATTTGTCGTGTTGGAGTTTTCCAGCAGCGCCGTCCCCACCGCAGGCAGTCAGTTGTCGCTTTATCGCGGCAAGGAGCGCGTCGCCACCGTGAAGGCCACCGATCCAATGAAACCGCCCCTCGTCACCGCCGATATCCTCGACGGCGAGGCTCGCAAGGGCGACGAAGTCCGGTAGCGCGTCACAGGCCGTCGTGACTTTGGTTGGCCCAGTCGCAAACTTCTTCCGCTCGCAAGGTCCGCTGAGCGTTCGCGAATTTTCACCCGTGGTGGAGCGCCTGCGTCGCGGTCTTTCGCTCAGCCCCGTCGAAGCCCACCGCGCCATTCGCAGTTTGCTGTCGGAGGCAATTGGCGACGAACTCAAGGTTGATTTCCTCCTCGCGCTGCGCCGCAAAGGCGAAACGGCCGAGGAAATCGCCACCTTCGCGCTGACGTTGCGAGAACTGGCTGTCAGCCCGCATGTGGGGCCGGCCGATGTCGGCGGGTTGCTGCTGGATGTCTGCGGCAGCGGCGGTGACAAGCTTCACACCTTCAACATTTCCACGGCCGTCGCCTTCGTGGTGGCTGGCGCGGGCGTGCCGGTGGCCAAGCACGGCAACCGCGCTGTCACGAGCCAGAGCGGATCGGCCGACGTGCTCGAGGCGCTCGGTGTGGTCATTGACCTGCCGCCGTCGGCCGCCGCGCGGTGTCTGAAGGAAATCGGCATCGCGTTCTTTTTTGCGCCGCACTACCACCGCGCGTTCAAGAACGTTGCCGGCATCCGCAAGCACCTGGCGGCGCTGGGCGAATCCTCGGTGTTCAACATCCTCGGCCCCCTGTTGTGTCCCGCGCGGCCGAACGTGCAGCTCATCGGCGTCTATGATCCCGCGCTGGTTCCGCGCATGGCCGAAGCACTGCGCCTGATGGGCGCGCGTCGCGGGATGGTGGCGAGCGGCCAAACGGATGACGGGCGGAACATGGATGAATTCTCCACGCTCGGTCCGACGCGCGTCGCGGAGTTTGTCGAGAAAGGGAAAATCGAGGAATACGAGATAGACGCCGCCGGCATGGGCCTGCCGCGCGCGACGCTGGCCGATGTAGCCGGCGGCACGCGCGAGGAAAACGCCGACCTGGTGCGCCGCATCCTCAACGGGACCGAGCATGGTTTTCCGCGCGACATCGTGGTGCTGAATGCCGCCGCTGCGCTTCGCGCCACCGGCACCGTGCAGGATTATGAGCAGGGGTTGAAACTAGCCGCGCAAACGATTGACATCGGGCAGGCCGAGGAGAAGTTGGAGCGGCTGGCGATTTTTACAAGAACAGCGAAGTGACGCGGCCGCGCCTGCGGCCGGGTAAGTTGGTGCGGGAGAGGAGACTTGAACTCCTACGCCTTTCGGCACATGCCCCTCAAACATGCGTGTCTGCCATTCCACCACTCCCGCACACGAGACCCGGAAAAATCGAGCGCGCCGAAGCTACCGTGACGGCCGTGCGCGCGCAACTCATTTATTGGAAGCGGAACTCGCCACCGGCGAGAGGTCCTCATAGACGGCTTCCACAGCAACGTAAGCGGCACCGTTCTCGATCTTCGTCGCCGCGCTAGCCGTGCGCAAACCAGCCAGCGCGTCCACGGCCATATCAATCCGCGGCACCCACGGCGCCAGCACGGCGGGCGGTTGGCTGCCATTGATCAGCCGGTAAAGCGAGTAGGCCGACATTGTGCTGCGCACGGCTTGCATGGTTGCCGCCACCTGCCATCGCAACCGGTTGTCATCGGTGTTCTGTTCGCGCCAGGGTTTCTCCGTGAGCATGGGCAACAACAGGTCAGGGTCGCTGGCCGCAAACAACACGCCTTCGCTAAAGCTCATTGCCGGCCAGCGTTCAAGCTCGTTCTTAAGCGCCTTGGATTCGGAAATCAGACCGTCCACGATGACGCCGTGCGTGTCCACAGAACGCAAAGCAAACTGAAGGTCGGTGCGGGCGTTGAGATTTTGCAGCGCGTCTTGGATTCCTGTCCGCGCCTGTTTCTCGTTGTAACACTCCAGAGCCAGCGCCCATTGCGGCGCGGGCAACGGCACATGCACCGCGATCGGCCGCCACGGCAACGACGCGAGCGCAAAGTGATCGCCCATCCACGGCGAGTTTCCGCGCAGTCGCAGCAGTTGCTGTTGGACCCGATGGCCGATGGTTGGATCGAAAAAGGAGGCGTGCGCCACGACCGCGGCCGACCATTCGTTGAGCCGGCCGCAGATGGTCAGTGTCGGATTGGACGGCAACTGTTTCATCAAGCTGCCGCTGGTGATCGAGTTTGTCGGGTTCAACGGCGGCGGTGAAACGAGCGGCGCGCGGGTGTTGATGCCGATGGTCCCCAGATTGGTCGTGTCAATCGTCCACGCGAACAAACCGTTTTGCTGCCGCCAGAGGCCGTGCTGGCTGCGGTAGGACTCGTCGCTCATCCGCTCGCCGAATTCCTTGTAAAATTCCGCCGCCATGCCTTCCAGCGGTTTCGGTTTTTCGTTCCAACCCCGTGCCTTCGGGATGCCATGATCCAGGTGTCGCTCCAACGTGTCTTCTGTCTCTGAAAAAACCGCGAACATGATGCCGCGGACCTTGGCGTATTTCACTACGAGGTTCTCCGGCCAATCCTTGACCGTGACGCGAACAACCTCCACGTCTCCGTGACGCGACGCCGTCATCGTGAACCCGGCACGTCCGCCGCGCTGGATGATGTCGGCCCACATCTCCAACCGCTTGGTCCGCGTGCCGATGGGCGCAAAGGCAAAGATGCTGTGACGGCCCGGCTTCTGCGGGTCGGCCACGTAACCGGCCAGCACGCGCTCGCCGATGAGGTCAAGAATCCATCGCTCGCTGTCGCTGATCTCGCCCTTATCGAAACCGTGCTGTTGCGCAAACTTCTTCAGTTCGGGCCGCGCCATGAACCCCCGGAACCAGTTCGACGTGCGCAACCGGAGCCAGTCGGTTTCCAGCGAACGCTGATAGACGGCAATCTCCGCCTTGGGTGGCAGACAACCGAGCAAATCGTGATCGCTGACCACCTCGGCCGGCTTCAACAACCAATAGACGCCCCCGGCCACCAGCACGATGCCGATGAAGCCAAAGACGCCGAGAAACGGTTTCAGGAAAGCCGAACTGCGCCGGTGAGTTCGCGAATGTCTGTGATGTCGTGACATTTGAGATAGTCTTGGATGCCCGCAATCACGGCCAGCGCCGTTTGCGGTTCGTAAAAGTTCGCCGTGCCGATCGCCACCGCGTTCGCGCCGGCCAGCAGGAACTCGATCGCGTCCGCCGCGCACTGGATGCCGCCCATGCCGATGATCGGTATCTTCACCGCGCGCCGCGCGTCCCAAACGAGTTTGATCGCGATGGGCTTGATGCACGGCCCCGTCAATCCGCCGGTGACGTTCGCCAGCTTCGGCCGCCGCGATTCGATATCTATCGCCATCGCGGGAAAACTGTTGGTGATCGAGAGCGCGTCGCTGCCTTCCGCCTCCGCCACGAGAGCGTAAGGAACCACGCTCGTCACGTTCGGGCTGAGCTTGGTGATCAGCGGCAGCGTCGTCACCTTCCGGCACGCGGCCACCACGCGCGCCAGCAATTTCGGGTCCGTGCCGAACTGCGCGCCGCCTTCCTTGATATTCGGGCAGGAGACATTCAACTCCAGCGCACCAACGCCGCCGAGGTCGCCAAATCGCCGTGCCACCTCCGCGTATTCCTCCACCGTCGTGCCCCAGATGTTGATGATGGCCGGCACGCGCAGCGACTTCAGGAACGACCAATACTTCTCGATGAACCCGTCCACGCCCGGCCCTTGCAAACCGATGGCGTTCAACATCCCGCTCGTCACCTCCGCCGTGCGCGGCGTCGGATTGCCGCGGACAGGCGAAAGACGGATGCCCTTCACGACGACCGCGCCAAGCTGGTTCAGGTCGAGCAACCGCGCGTATTCCGCGCCGTAGCCGAACGTGCCCGAGGCGACCATCACGGGGTTTTGCAACGTCAGCTTGCCGATGGAGACGGAGAGATTCATTTTCGGGCTCTCCCGTTCCCCATTCCGCATTCCGCATTTCATCTCGCCACCTCCCACATAACTTCCCGCGAATCGAACACCGGCCCCTCGGTGCAAGTGCGCTGGTATTCCCAGCCCGACGCCGTCTTCACCGGAATCACGCACGTCAGGCAGACGCCAACGCCGCAGCACATGTGCTCGTCCATTGAAATCTCCGCCGGCACCTTGAACTCGTCGGCGATCTTCGCCACCGCCTTCAGCATCGCCGTCGGCCCGCAGGCAAACAGCTTCCGCTTCCCGCTGTCCCGCTTGAGTTCCGCCAGCAACGATTGCGTCACCATCCCCTTCTCGCCGTAGCTGCCGTCCTCCGTCGTCGCGCGCACCTCCCAGCCCAGCTTGCGAAACTCCGCCTCACACAAAATATCCACCCGACGCCGGCCTCCGACGAACACCATGCCCTTCTGCGGCGACCGCTCCGCCAGCAGATACATCGCCGCCATCCCGTAACCACCCGCCACCAACAACGGCGTCTCCCCGCCGCGCGCCGGCACCGTGAACCCGTGCCCCAGCGGCCCGATGGCGCTCAACTCCTCGCCCGCGCCCATCCGCGCCAGCGCGTCCGTGCCCTTGCCGATCGTTTTGTAAAGCACCGACACCGTCTCGCCGTTCGCCTGGAAAATGCTGAATGGCCGCCGCAGCAGCGCCTCGCGCAGCGGCGGGATGCGCAGGTGCAGGAACTGCCCCGGCTGCGTCGCCCGCGCGATCTCCGGCGCGCGCAGCACCAGCCGGAAATACGCGTCCGTGTCGCGCTCGTTCGAGATGATCTGGGCCGTTCGTTCAACCATTCCGGCCAAGCATGTTCGCCGCGCGCCACCCTGTCAATCCTCCGTCAACTACGGCGTCGCCTTCTTCGGGATGATAGAATAGCTGACTCCAGTGATTGCTATTCTCAGCGGATATTCGATCTCTTGCGCCGGTGAGCGAATTGTAGTGTCGGCCGTCTCGGCCGACGAGCCGTGTCTGATGCGAAACAGGATTCAAACCGCCACGGTTGCTCGGCCGGGACGGCCGACACTACAACCAATGAAACTCTTCATTCTTCATTCTGCATTCTTCATTCTTCACTCGCATCCGTGCCGTTCAAGGTGGAGCGGGTGCTCCGCGCACGCTGGGATTGGACTCGTCAACAACCACCGCGCCCGGAGGACGCAGTCCACCATGCAACACATACCGAAATAGTATGTGGACAAAGCGAATGCGAGGGTGGATTCTTATGTGTCTGATGTGGTGTAAGCCCGCATGATTCCAAGGTCCGGCGCCAATGGATAATCCGTTGCTAATCCTCCATCTCGAAGACAACCCGCGCGACGCGGAATTGGTGCAACACTTGTTGAAGCAGAGCACCATAACCTTCAAATTGCGCCGCGCGAACAACCGCGCCGAATACGAGGCCGCGCTGGCAGAAACCCGGTTTGATCTGATTCTCTCCGATTACGAGCTGCCCGACTACGATGGATTCACTGCCCTGAAACTGGCTCGCGAGAAACAGCCTGATGTCCCTTTCATCCTGGTCACCGGCGCGCTGGGCGAGGAGCAGACGATAGACTGTATGCTCCTCGGCGCAACGGATTATGTGCTCAAGCAGCGGCTCCAGCGTCTGGTCCCTGCCGTGTTGCGGGCGTTGACCGAAGCGCAGGAGCATCGGAAACGCCGGGAGGCGGAGAAAGCGTTGCGCGAGGACGAAGAAATGCTCCGGTTGCTGATGAACTCCACCGCCGAGGCGATCTACGGCGTGGACATGGACGGCAAGTGCATCTTCTGCAACGCGTCCTGCCTGCGACTGCTGGGCTATGCGGACGCGCGCGATTTAATCGGCAGGAACATGCACGCGCTCATCCACCACAGCCGCGCGGATGGCACGGCGTTGCCGGAGAACGACTCCGGCATCCATCGCTCTTCACGGCAGGGCAACGGCAGTCATGCCAGCGATCAAGTTTACTGGCGCGCGGACGGGACCTGTTTCCCCGTTGAATACTGGTCTCATCCCATGTGGCACGGCGGAAAGCCCATCGGCAGCGTAGTGACCTTCTTCGACATCACCGAGCGCTTACGGGCGGAGGTGCTGCGCGAGCGGTTGGTTGCCATCGTTGAGGCCAGCCCGGATTTTATTGGCTACGCCGATGCGAAAACCGCGCAGATTCAATACATCAACAAGCACGGGCGGAAGATGTGCGGAATTGGGGAAGACGAGGACGTAGGGAAGCTCAAGATCAGCGATGTGCACCCGGCCTGGATGAACAAACACTTGGCCGAGACCGCCTTGCCCGCCGCTATACGCGACGGCTTATGGGAGGGCGAGGCCGCGTTTCTGCACCGGAGCGGCCGCGAGATCCCTGTCTGGATGTCATTGATGGCCCGCAAAACCGCCCATGGAGAAGTTGACATCTTCTACACGGTTTCGCGCGACATCACCGAGCGCAAGCAGGCGGAAGATGCTTTGCGCGCTTCCGAAGTCCGCTATCGCCGGCTTTTCGAAGCGGCCAGAGATGGTATTCTGATCCTCGATGCGGAGACGGGGATGGTCGTGGATGTGAATCCGTTCCTGGTCGAGATCCTGGGCTACACGCACGAGATGTTTCTCGGCAAGAAGGTGTGGGAATTGGGGTTCTTCAAGAACATTGTCGCCAACCAGGACAATTTCGCGGAATTGCAGCAAAAGGAACACGTCCGCTACGACGACATGCCGCTGGAAACCAGCGACGGGCAGCGGATCGAGGTGGAGTTTGTCAGCAACGTTTATCTGGTGAACCACCAGAAGGTGATCCAGTGCAACATCCGCGACATCACCGCGCGCAAGAAAGCGGAGGAGGAACGCGAACAACTGCTCCGGTGGGGGATGGGCGTCAACCAGCTCCATCAGTCGCTTCTAGCGCCCGGCCCGCTGGAGGACAAACTCAAGGCTGTCACCGATAGCATTGTCCGCCTGTTCGGCGCGGATTTCTGCCGCATCTGGCTGATCCGGCCCGGCGACTTGTGCGAACACGGCTGCTTCTACGCCGAAGTGAAGGACGCGCCGCATATCTGCCGTTACCGCGACCGATGCCTGCACTTGATGGTGAGTTCCGGCCGTTACACTCACATAGACGGCAAAGGCCACCGCCGGGTCCCGTTCGACGCCTACAAGATCGGACGCATCGCGTCGTGCAAAGACCACAAGTTCCTGACCAACGACGTGCCGAACGATCCCCGGGTTCACGACCACGAATGGGTGCGCGAGCTGGGACTCGTCTCCTTCGCGGGCTATCAGCTCCGAATTCCCGGCGTAAAAACGCTGGGGGTTCTCGCCCTCTTTGCCAAGCACCCCATCGTGCCTGCGGAAGATGCCCTGCTGGACGGACTGAGCAACACCCTCGCTCAAGTCATCCACCAAGCCGAGGCGGAAGCGGCGCTGCGCACGAGCGATGAGAAGCACCGGCTCCTGTTTGAGAGTTCGCGTGACGCCCTCATTACCCTTGAGCCTCCTCATTGGATATTCACCTCCGGAAACCCGTCCGCCGTGAAGATGTTCGGGGCGGAGAACGAGGAGGCGTTGGTTTCTTACAGGCCGTGGGAACTCTCTCCCGAACGGCAGCCGGACGGGCGCGCGTCTGCCGAGAAAGCCAAGGAGATTGTTGAGATAGCCATGCGCGAAGGTTCCCACTTCTTCGAGTGGACGCATCGGCGGATCGGTGGCGGGGAGTTTCTCGCCGACGTGCTCCTGACTCGAATAGAGCAGGATGGAAAGGTGATCCTCCAAGCTACCGTCCGCGACATCACCGAACGCAAACGAGCGGAGGAGGAAATCGGCAAGCTCAACGCCGAACTGGAGCAGCGGGTGGCCTCGCGCACCGCCGAGCTTCAAACGGCCAACAAGGAACTGGAGACATTCACCTACTCCGTCTCACACGATCTGCGCGCGCCGTTGCGGAGCATTATCGGCTTCGCAGGCGTGCTGACGGGAGATTACGCGCCGCGGCTCGACGAGGAAGGCCGTCGCCTGCTGGGCACCATCTGCGGCGAAGCCAGGCGGATGAACCAGATGATTGACGAACTGCTGGCGTTCTCGAAGCTCGGACGACAATCTATGCAATCGGCGGAGATTGACATGACGGCATTGGCTCAAAGCGTGTTCGACCAATGCGCGGCGCAGGCATCGGACCGCAAGCTCCAGTTCAAACTGCAACCGCTACCGTCAGTGCGGGGCGACACGGCCTTGCTCTCACACGTGTGGAGCAACCTCATTTCCAACGCCATCAAATACACACGCAACAAGCCGCTGGCAAAAATCGAAATCACCGGCCGCGCCGATGACGGCGAGGTTGTTTACTGCGTGAAAGACAACGGCGTTGGTTTCAACGTGAAGTATGCCACAAAGCTCTTCAACGTCTTCCAGCGGCTGCACGCTGACGCCGATTTTGAAGGCATTGGCGTCGGGCTGGCGCTGGTGCAGCACATCGTCCAACGCCACGGCGGCCGCGTCTGGGCGGAAGGCGAAGTCAACAAGGGCGCGACGTTCTACTTCACGTTGCCGGCCAGAGGTGGTTGAAATCAAAATTTGCAATTACTGACCCGTAGGGCGAAGCTAAACGCGAGGATGTCCTGTTGTGTTGGGCCTAGCCGTGAAAACCAGCGAAACATCGAAAGAGGGCGCTTGGTTTGCGCTCCTACTGGCAGGCTGAACGCTCGGCTTAACGCCAAGCCAGACTGGAATCACCGGGAATCAACATCTCAAGCCGTCAGCCATGTGAGCGTCATGTGAAAGAATCTCCCGCCCAAACCAAGGTCCTTGCCCTGGTGCTGCTGGCCGGTGTGTTGCCGCTGTTGGTCAGCTTAGCTGCTCACGCCATCTTCGGAGAAGCGGAGCATGTGCAGGAGCGGCTGCACGAATGTATCGAACTGGCGGGCTGTTGCATTACGCTGGGTGTGGCGATCCTGCTGTTGCTGCGCCTGCGGCATGAGGAAACATCTCCGCATCTGCTGTGGGTGGTGGCGGCGCTCGTGGCCATGGGAACCATGGACGGCATGCACAGTCAGATTCCTTTCAATGAGGCGTTTGGATGGACGCGTCATGCGTCAACGTTCGTCGGGGGGATGATCTTCGCGCTGGTCTGGCTGCCGGTGCCGGCGGCCGCGGCCCGCCGAAAGCGGCGTTTCATCCTCGCCGTGGGAGTGCTCGCCTTGGCAGGATCGCTCGCAATCTATAAGTGGCCCGAACGGTTGCCCTCAAGTTGGTTGCACGGGCAATTCAGCTCCCCCGTCATAGCGGCCAATGTGCTGGGCGGGCTGGGCTTTCTGGCGGCGGCGTTGTTCTTCATCCGGCGCTACCTGCGCGAGCCGCGGCGCGAGGATCTGGTGTTTGCCAGCCAGACGTTGATCTTTAGCGTGTCGGGCCTGGCCTTCGGTTTTTCGCACGTCTGGGCCGCCGACTGGTGGGTCTGGCATGGCTTCCGGTTGCTCGCCTGCTCCATCGTGCTCGTGGCCGCTTACGAAACAGTCACCGTGCTCTACGAGCACATCGCCCAGCACGCACTGGATCTGGAGGACCGCGTTCGGGAACGCACCGCGGAACTGGTCCAGTCCAACCAGTCCTTGCAGACCGAGATCATCGAGCGCAAACGGGCGGAGAAGGCGGTTGAACAGTCCCGCTGTGCTGCGCTGAATATGATGGAAGACGCTGTCGCTGCGCGCGACGTGTCGGAGCAGACGAGCGAGGCGCTGCGGCGCGAGGTGGAGGAGCGCAGAAGAGCCGAAGATGAAGTGCGGCGCTTGAACGCTGAACTGGAACAGCGCGTGCATGATCGCACGGCCCAGCTCGAAGTCGCCAACAAAGAACTGGACGCGTTCTCCCACTCGGTGTCGCACGATTTGCGCGCGCCGCTGCGGAGCATGACCGGCTTCGCAACCATCCTGACGGAGGATTACGCGCCGCGGCTCGACGACGAAGGCCGCCGCCTGTTGGGAACCATTTGCAGCGAAGCCGGCCGGATGGGCCGGATGATTAACGACCTGCTGGCGTTCTCGAAGCTCGGACGACAGTCCATGCAAGTGGCGGAGATTGACATGACGGCGCTGGCGCAAGGCTTGTTTGCCCAATGCGCGGCACAGGCACCGGGCCGCAACATCCAGTTCAAGCTGCAACCGCTGCCGCCGGTGCACGGCGACGCGGCCTTGCTTTCTCACGTCTGGAGCAACCTGATTTCCAACGCCATCAAATACACCCGCACCAAGCCGGTGGCCGAAATCGAAATCACCGGCCACGCGGAAGACGGGCAGCTTCTCTACTGCGTGAAAGACAACGGCGCGGGCTTCGACATGAAGTATGTCCAGAAGCTCTTCGGTGTTTTTCAGCGATTGCACGCTGAAGCCGATTTTGAAGGCACGGGTATTGGGCTGTCTCTGGTGCAGCGCATCGTTCAACGCCACGGCGGCCGCGTCTGGGCGGAAGGTGAAGTCAACAAGGGCGCGACGTTTTGCTTCGCTTTGCCGGCCAGAGGCGCCTGAGAGCACTCGACTGCCGCTGCCAAATGAAAGGCGCGCGAGTGGGACACACCCCCGCCCTTTCGTTGCCTTTCCGCGCTGCGGTCTGGCTTGAATAGTGCGCAGCCCTCACCTACAGTGCGCGCCCTGAACAACACGCGGAGGAACCAGCAATGCCAGAGTATTTCATCGGTATAGACAGCGGCACGCAATCCACAAAGGCCATCGTGGTGGACGCGCGCGACGGCAAGGTTGTCGGCGCAGCGGCGAAATCCTACGGCCTCATCCCAAAACTGCCCGCCGGCCACAAGGAGCAGCATCCGAAGGTGTGGATTGACGCGGTCATCGCCAGCGTGCGCGGCGCGCTCAAGGCGGCGAAGGTCAAGCCCGCCGACGTGCGCGGCATTGGCGTCAGCGGCCAGCAGCACGGCTTCGTCCCGCTCGACAATGACGGCAACGTCATCCGCCCCGCCAAGCTCTGGTGCGACACCTCCACCGCGCCGCAGTGCGCCGAGATCATCGGCAAGCTCGGCGGCCTCGCGCGCGTGATCGAGGCGATCGGCAACGGCGTGCCAGCCGGCTTCACGGCATCGAAGATTCTGTGGCTGAAACAGAACGAACCGGAGAACTACGCGAAGCTCGCGACGGTGCTCTTACCACACGACTACATCAACTTCTGGCTCACCGGCGACAAGACGATGGAGTTCGGCGACGCCAGCGGCACGGCGCTCATGGACGTGCGCTCGCGCCAGTGGAGCGATGCCATCATCCATGCGATTGATCCCGCGTTGAAATCCAAACTGCCCGCGATTCAATCGAGCGACCAGCCCGCCGGCAAACTCCGCGCCGAGGCTGCGAAGAAGCTCGGCCTGACGACGGAGGTGGTGGTGAGCGCGGGCGGCGGCGACAACATGATGGGCGCGATTGGCACCGGCAACACGCGGCCCGGCATCGTCACGGCGAGTTTCGGCACAAGCGGCACGATCTACGCGTGCAGCGACAAGCCGGTCGTGGACCCGCAAGGCGAGATCGCGGCGTTCTGCGATTCGACCGGCCAGTGGCTGCCGTTGCTCTGCACGATGAACGTCACGGTTGCGACCGAGATGATCCGCAAGGATTTCGGCTGGTCGGTCAAACAATTCGACGCCGAGGTTGCCAAGGCGGCCGTGGGCGCGGGCGGGTTGGTGCTCCTGCCGTATTTCGAGGGCGAGCGCACGCCGAACGTCCCGGACGGCACGGGCGTTTATTTCGGCGTCAACGAGCGGACGTTGACGGCAGGGGCATTTGCGCGCGCGGCGATGGAGGGCGCGACGCTCGGCATGAACTACGGCCTCAACCGTCTGCGCGAGCTGGGCATTGCGCCGACGCAGATTCGCGCCACGGGCGGCGGCTCCAACTCCGCCGTCTGGCGGCAAATCATGGCCGACATCTTCAATGCCGAGGTCGTCTGCACACAGACAGCCGAGGGCGCGGCTTATGGCGGTGCGCTTCAGGCGATGTGGTGCTACGCGCGAGAGCGCGGCAGCAAGGTGGAGATTTCCGAGATCACCGAGGAGTTTGTGAAGCTCAACCGCAAAACGCTGGCCCGGCCGAAGCCAAAGAACGTAGAGTTGTATCGCAAGTTGCAAGACTTGCAGGATCAGCTCAGTCGGGACCTGCGCGCGTCATTCGCGAAACACCGGGCGTTGGTCAGCTCCTGATGTTCCTCTATCGCGCCAAATACGTCCTGCCCATCGCGTCGCCTCTCATCGAGGACGGCGTCGTCGGGGTCGAGGGCGACCGCATCGCCGCCGTCGGGCGGCGAGCCGACTTCAACGAACCGATGACCGACCTCGGCGAGCGCGTGCTGCTGCCGGGCTTCGTCAACGCGCACTGTCACCTCGACTACACGAACATGGCCGGGAAACTGCCGTTCAAAGGCAGCTTCGCCGACTGGATCGCGGACATGGTAGTGATGAAACGCAAGTGGTGGACATCGGATTACGCAGCGTCGGCGAAGGCGGGGCTGGCGGCGTTGGTGCAGTCCGGCACGACGACGGTGTGCGACATCGCCGCGTCACCATCGAACCTAGACATGGTCGCGAATGCGCCGGTGCGCGTGTTGTCGTGCCTGGAACTGATTGACGTGGCCGGAAAGGCCGCCGCTGAGAAGTTCTGGGACCGGTGCGCGGGGCTTTCGCCGCATGCGCCGTTCACCGCCTCGGAGGAGCTTTATCGGAACGTTCACAGCTTCTGCCGGCAGCGGGGAAAGATTTTCACGACGCACATCGCCGAATCGAATGAGGAAGCCGCGATGTTCGAGCGGGCGGAGGGGCCGCTTTACGAGTTGCTCGCGGTTTTGGGGCGGTCGCCCGAAGACTGCGGGCGCGGCAGCAGCGTGGCGTGGCTGGACGGCTGCGGTGTGTTGGAGGGCATGTTGGCGATCCACGCGAACTGCCTGAGCGACGATGACGCGGCACGGCTGGCGCGGGCGCGCGCGGCGGTCGTGCATTGTCCAAGCAGCCATCGGTTCTACAGCCATCCACCGTTTCCGTTTGACCGGCTGCGCGCGGCGGGCGTGCCGGTGTGTCTGGGATCGGACAGCGCCGCGAGCGGAACGACGTTGGACATGCGGGCGGAGATGCGCGAGTTTCTGGCGGCGTTTTCCTCGGTGCGGCCGGCTGAGGCACTGGCGATGGCAACGATGACCGCGGCAAAAGCGTTGAATCAGCCCGGTTTGACTGGCATACTCACCGCTGGCAGCCGGGCCGACATGATTGCGGTGCCGGTGGCCGGCGCGGCGCGCGAGGCGGCTGAAGCGGTGATCGCCGGCAGCGAGACAGTGAGTTGGGTGATGGTTGATGGAAAGGTGGCGCACAATGAGCTGTAAGAGATTGTTCCATGTGTTTGTGGTGACGACCGGGGTGTTTGTCGCGGCAGCTTCAGCGCAGGTTGTTTCACCACCAACCCCGCGCGGGTTTGTCTCGCGCCCGGTCGGCGACAGCCAGAACATCAACGCCAACATCAGCGTGCTTCAGCAACCGCAGCAGGCCAGTCCGGCGCTGATCAAGACGCTCCGTATGCGGATTGACGGACTGATGCGCCAGCGGCGCTATGACGAGGCGGAGGCGGCGGCGATGGATTTGTTGCAGCGGTCGCCGAACGATGAACACGCAATCGGGTATTTGCGGCTGATTCAAAGCGCGCGGCTTGCGTTGGAAGTTCCCTTGCAGAAGATGATCGTGCCGAAGATCGAGTTCCGCGAGGCGACGTTGTCGGATGTGCTGGCCTTCTTGCACAAAATGAGCGGCGACCTGTCGGCAGACAAAAAGCCGGTCAGTTTCGTGTTTCATGCGCCACCGGGAACAGCGATCCCAACGGTGACGCTGAGCCTGCATCAGGTGCCAATGCTCGACGTATTGCGCTACGTGACCGCCACCACCGGGCTGGCCTATAAGATCGAGCCGCACGCCGTGATCATCTACAAACAGCAAGCGCCGCCGACCGCGCCGGTCGGGCCGGCGACACCGTGACGGAGATGCAACTCGACGAGTTCGCCACAGCCGCGCTTGAGGATTTGCGCGCGGCGGGGCTTTTGCGACAACTGCGGACGGTCACTGGTCCTCAGGGTTCGCGCATCGTGGTGGACGGCCGCGAGGTCGTGAACTTTTCCTCAAACGACTACCTCGGCCTCGCCAACGACCCGTTATTGTGCAACGCCGCGGCGCGCGGCATCGAGCGCTACGGCGTCGGCGCAGGCGCATCGCGACTGGTTTGCGGCAATCTCGCGCCCTACGCCGAACTCGAAGCGCGGCTGGCAGGCTTCAAAGGGAAAGAGGCCGCCATCGTCTTCCCTTCCGGCTACGCCGCCAACGTCGGCACGATCTGCGCGCTCGTCGGCAAAGGCGACACCGTCATCCTCGACAAGCTTGACCACGCCAGCATCATTGACGGCGCCCGGCAGAGCGGCGCGACGATTCGCATCTATCCACACGGCGACCTGAACAAACTGGAGAAGCTCCTTCAGTCAAAACGCGTTGGCCGTGCGCTCGTCGTCACCGAGACGGTTTTTTCCATGGACGGCGACATCGCACGACTGCGGGAGATCGTCGAATTGAAAGATCGTTACGGCGCGTGGCTGATGATTGACGAAGCACACGCCACCGGACTCTACGGGAAACGCCGTCGCGGCGTGGCCGAGGCGCTCCGCGTCGAAGACCACGCGGACGTGACGCTCGGCACGATGAGCAAGGCGCTGGGTTGTGTTGGTGGTTTCGTGTGCGGCTCGCGCGCGTTGGTGGACTTGCTGGTGAATCACGCACGCAGCCTGATCTATTCGACAGCGTTACCACCGGCGATGGTCGCGGCGGCCGATGCAGCGGTGAAGTTTGTAATGAGTCAGTCCGGCGAAGTGCGGTGTAGCGAACTGGGGAAGCGGGCTGACGAACTTCGAGACGGCTTGCTGAAGCTTGGCTTCAAGGACATTCCGCGCGGCGCGATCATGCCCCTTGTTCTCGGAAGCGAGATGTGTGCCGCGGCATGCTCGCGACAGCTTTTCGAGCGCGGCTTTTTCGTTCCTGCCATCCGCTACCCGACGGTGCCGCGCGGCGCGGCGCGCCTGCGCCTGACGGTGACGGCGTCGCACACGGCCGAACAGATTCAGAACTTGCTCGTTGCACTGTCGCCACTCTGCCGATAGTTCAGTCACTCATCACGCTTTACGCTCCACGCTCCACGCACTACGCTCCAGGCCGCATGGATTCGCTGACTGACAAAGACCGCCGTTATCTCTGGCATCCGTTCACGCAGATGCGCGACTGGATGGCGGAGGAGCCGGTCATCATCGAGAGCGCACAGGGCGCACGGCTGCGCGACACGAATGACCGCGAGTATCTCGACGCCAACGCCTCGATTTGGACGAACATCCACGGCCACAACCATCCGCACATCAACGCCGCCATCCGCGCGCAACTGGAGAAGGTGGCGCATAGTTCGTTCCTTGGCTTATCGAATGTGCCGGCCATCGAATTGGCGGAGAAACTCGTGAGGGCCGCGCCGCGCGGACTAAGCCGCGTCTTCTACAGCGACGACGGCTCCACAGCGGTGGAGGTGGCGCTCAAAATGGCGTTGCACTACTGGGTGCATCGTGGTCAGCCGGAACGGCGGCGGTTCGTGGCGTTCGCGGATGCCTACCACGGCGACACGGTTGGCGCGGTAAGCCTCGGCGGGATTGATTTGTTTCACGCGACTTACAAGCCGCTGCTGTTTGAGGTGGAACACGTCGCGGATGCGGCAGGGCTGAAGTCGGTGTTGGAGAAGCATGGCTCTGAAGTCGCAGCCGTGGCCATTGAGCCGCTCATTCAAGGCGCGGCAGGCATGCGGGTCTGGCCGCGCGGGTTGCTTGCGGAGACGCGGCGGCTCTGCGACGAACATGGCGCGTTGTTGATCGCCGACGAGGTGATGACGGGTTTTGGACGAACAGGGACGATGTTTGCGTGCGAGCAGGAGAACGTGACACCGGACTTCCTCTGTCTGGCGAAGGGACTCAGTGGTGGTTATCTGCCGTTGGCGGCGACGCTGACGACGGATCGGGTGTTCGACGCATTTCTTGGCGATTACGCGGAGCGCAAGACGTTTTTCCACGGCCATAGTTTTACCGGCAACGCGCTCGGTTGCGCGGCGGCATTGGCGAGTTTGGAAATCTTCGAGCAGGAGCGAACGCTGGAGAAGTTGCAGCCAAAGATTGGATTGCTGACAGAAGAATTGGAGAAGTTCCGCGCGTTGAAGCTGGTGGTAGATGCGCGCCAGTGCGGTTTCATCGGCGCGGTTGAGGTCGGGCCATATCCGTGGGAGGCGAAGGCGGGCATTCGAATTTGCCAGCGTGCGCGCGAGTTGGGCGTGCTGACGCGGCCCATCGGCAATACCATCGTCATCATGCCGCCGCTGTGCGTGACGAAAGAAGAATTGCGCCAGATTTGCGACGTGCTGCGGCGGGCGATTGCAGCGGCATTATCATGAATCCGACTGTATTCATCACCGGCACCGACACCGGCGTCGGCAAGACGTTCGTCACGGCGGCGCTCGTGCGGATGTTGCGAGCGGCAGGCGTCCACGCGGGTGCGGTGAAGCCGATCGCCACCGGCAGCCGCGACGACGCGCGTGTGTTGCGAGCGGCGATGGATGGCGAACTGACGCAGGCGGAAATCAATCCCGTGTTCTTCCGCCGGCCGCTGGCGCCAATGGTTGCGGCGGGTTTGGAGCGCAAGCGAGTGCCATTGCGGACGAACCTGCCAACAAAACGGTTCGATTTGCTGCTGGTTGAAGGCATAGGCGGTTGGCTGGTGCCGCTGACAACGCGGGTGACGGTGGCGGATTGGGTGGCGCGGCATCGGTGGCCGATCATCATCGTCGCGCGGGCAGGCTTGGGGACGATCAATCATACGTTGCTGACAGTCGAGAGCGCACAGCGGCGTGGCGTCAGGATTACGGCGATCGTTTTGAACGACGTGGACAAGGCCGGCGTGGTAGCGGCACGGCGGAACGCAGCGACATTGCGGCGACTGACGAAGCTACCGGTGTTTGTCTCACTTAAGGTGCTATCAGAGGCTTTGCGGAAGCAAATCCAACCATGAAGACTTTCAGCGGCAGCATTACGCGCTCTAGCAATGGCAACAACCACATCCTCGACCTCACGGAAGATTTGCGGCGATTGGTCGAAGAGAGCGGTGTGCGCGTGGGCCAAGCGGTGGTGCTGGTGGATTTCGATACGCGGCCAAGGGAGCCCGCGGTTGTAGTCACGATTCTCGGCGAGTGAGCGCCTGCAACGATTTGGCGTAAACGCCGCTGTCGGACAATAGACCCGGTTTGCTTCAATACGCGCCGTGCATTTCTTCCATCACGCGCTTCGCGGCTTCTGCGGGATTTGCCGCGGCGAGGATGGGGCGCCCGACGACGATGTAGTCGGCGCCGGCTTTGACGGCGTCGCGCGGGGTGACAATACGGTTTTGGTCGCCCTTCTCGCTCCACGCCGGACGGATGCCGGGGCAGACAAGTTTGAAGTCTGCGCCGAGTTCACGCTTGAGGGTGACGGCTTCGCGGGCCGAGCAGACAACGCCGTCGAGTCCGCTGGTCTTGGCCGAGCGTGCCAGTTTCAGCACGTCAGCCTCAGTCGCGGGCTGGCTGGTGAGGATCGTGACGCCGATGACAAGCGGACGAGCGCCTGTCGTCTGCGCGCCGCCTTCCATTGCAGCGCGCATCATGGCCTCGCCGCCGCTGACGTGAACGTTAAACATTTCCACGCCGAGGGCTGCCGCAGATTGAGCCGCGCCAGCGACGGTGTTGGGGATGTCGTAGAATTTCAGGTCAAGAAAGACCTTGCCGCCGCGCGCGCGAATCTCGCGGACGACACCAGGGCCGCTGGCGGTGAAGAGTTGCAGGCCAACCTTGAACCAACGCACGCTGTCAGCGAGTTGGTCGAGCACGCGGCTGGCTTGCTCCAAGTTTGGCACATCCACGGCAACAATGAGTTCGGTAGCCATTGCGCGTCGAGGTTAGGAGAAATCGTTTGCCGATGCAAGCGGGCGCGTGATAGCGTGCGCGCATGATTCGATCAGCGACCATCGTCGCAACCATTTTTCTTGCCGTTTCGGCGCAGGCGCAGATCAACGTCCGCCTGGACCTGGAGCGGGATCGGTATCTGCTTTACGAACCGATGATTGCTACCGTGGACATCCAAAACTACAGCGCGGCACAGGTTCAACTGGCGGATCAGGAATCCATGCCTTGGCTCCGTTTCGAGATCAACCGCAGCAATGGCGAGCGGATCGGCATGGTCGGCCCCGGTTTCCTCGCCGGCACGGCTACGTTGGGGCCGGGCCAAGTGCAGGCCAAGGCGGCAAACCTCGCCGCCTACTACCAGATTCGCGAGCCGGGCCGATACCGCATCCGCGCCCTTGTGAAGGTCAGCAACCTTGGCGGCTCCTTCGCATCGCGCGAGCGGACCGTCGAAATCGTCGCCGGGCGGCAACTTTTGACGAAGTCAGCCGGCTTCAAGGACGAGTCGGGCAAGGAGGGTCTGCGTGCTTACTCGCTGCTGGAGGTGCTTCTGGGAACCCAAGTATGGCTTTACGCCCGTGTCGAGGACCAGCAGGGATACACCATTTACGGCGTCGTTCCGCTGGGCGAATGGGTCACATTCAGCGCGCCGACGGCAACCACGGACAAGGACGGCAATTTCCACGTGTTGCATCAAGCCCAGCCACGTCAATTCCGCCACTCCATCATCTCACCGAAAGCCGCCGTGTTGAAGCGCGAGTCGTTTTCCAACTACAACACCCTTCCCGAACTAAAGCGCACCGCGGATAACCAGGTAAAGGTCGTTGGCGGTGAAAGCATGGACCGGCCGTCTCAACCACCGCTGACTCCGAAGGCGCCCTGAGGTCGTTTCTTTCGGCGTGGCAACGGCATATCTCCTTGACGTGCGCGTAGCTAACCCATACATAAAGTGGCCATATGTTGGCTGGTGTGTGCTGTGTGACATTGCCGCCAGCAAGGATAGGTAGAATTGGAAAGATCAGGTAGTCGTTAACACCGGCCGCCGCGAAGCATGTTAAGTAAACTGTTAGGGTTATTCTCGAACGACATCGGTATTGATTTAGGGACTGCAAACTCCGTGGTTTACGTCAAAGACCACGGCATCGTCCTGAGGGAACCCAGTGTCGTTGCGATCCAGGCTGGCACCAGCAATGTCCTCGCTGTCGGCGAGGAAGCCAAGCGCATGGTGGGCCGCACACCCGGCAGTATTGTGGCCATCCGTCCGATGAAAGACGGCGTGATAGCCGACTTCGAGATCACCGAAAGCATGCTTCGCTACTTCATCCGCAAGGTGCACAACCGGCGTTCGATGGTCGCGCCCCGGGTGATTATAGCGGTGCCCTCGGGCATCACGGAGGTGGAGAAGCGGGCTGTGAAGGATTCAGCAACTCACGCAGGCGCCCGCAAGGTCTATCTGATTGAGGAGCCGATGGCTGCAGCGATCGGCGTCGGAATGCCGGTGCAAGAACCTGCGGGGAACATGATCGTGGATATAGGCGGAGGCACGACCGAAGTCGCCCTGATCTCGCTGGCTGGCATTGTATTCAGCCGGAGCATCCGGGTGGCGGGCGATGAACTGGATGAGGCGATCATCCAATACATGAAGCGTGCCTATAATTTGATGGTGGGCGAACGCACCTCGGAGGAGATCAAGATCCGGGTTGGATCGGCCTTCCCCTTGGAGCAAGAAATGACGATGGAGGTCAAGGGCCGCGATTTGGTTGCGGGGCTGCCCAAGACACTCACCGTCACATCACAGGAGATTCGCGAAGCACTTTTGGAACCGGTTTCCCAGATTGTCGAAAGCGTGCGCATTGCGTTGGAACGCTGCCCACCCGAACTCGCGGCTGACCTCGTGGACCGAGGCATCATGATGTCGGGCGGCGGCGCGTTGCTGCGTGGCATTGACAAGCTGCTGGCCGAAGAAACCGGACTACCCATTCATATTGCGGACGATCCGCTCAGCGCCGTCGCTGAGGGAACCGGCCGCGTGCTCAACGAACTTCAGTTTCTCGAGAAACTCACCGCCACCAATCGTGTCTAGCCGGCCTCCTGCCGGCTCTGCCGTCTGATGTAGTATTTGTATCGCCCGCCGAAGGGACGCGACAGTTCCCGCCTGAGAAGGCATGTTACGACGAAGTTATCTGGCGTTGCTCGGCACGATTATTCTGAGCCTGGTGCTTTACTTTGCGCTGCCCGCGGGGCCGTCGCTGAGGCTGAGGTCACTGGTCACGCAGCTTTTCTCCCCCGTGCTCTCGATGAGCGCGGCCTTGCAGCACTGGTGGGACGAATCACGCCAGGAGATTCAATCCCGCACCACCCTGCTCCAACAGAACCACCAGCTCCGCGAACAACTCGCGCTCCAGATGCAGGAGCGGTTGCGCTTGACGGAACTGGAGGACGAGAACCGCCGCCTCCGCGACATGGTCGGGTTCCGGCAAGCCGTCGGCCCGCGCCTAAAGCCCGCGCACATCACGGGGCGCGACCCGTCCAACTGGTGGAAAACGATCCTTCTCGACATCGGCTCCGACCAAGGCGTCACCGAAGACTGCGCGGTCGTAACCACCGCTGGCCTTGTCGGAAAAACGGTTGCCGTCACGCACACCACGTCCCGCGTGCGGCTCATTGTGGACCCGAACTGCAAGGTGGCCGCGCTGGTGCAGGAAACGCGCAGCCCCGGCATTGTCGAGGGCGTTTTCGATGGCCTTGGCAGCGCCCCCGCCTGTCGTATGGATTTTATCGGCCGCGACGCGAAGGTTCTTCCAAACCACACCGTCATCACCAGCGGCTTGGGCGGCGTTTTCCCCAAGGGTATCCACGTCGGCACGCTGGAGCTTGCCACGTTCAGCGAGTCAGGCCTTTACAAAAGCGCGCGTCTCAAACCCGCGGTGGACCTGAACCGTCTCGAAGAAGTTTTTGTGATTTGCCGGTGACATGACCAAGACATTTCTTTTTTCAGCAGTGGTGGTGGTGATGGCGCTTCAGTGCGCGCTGGGCGCCGTGGTCAACCTCGCCGGTGTGAAGTTTGACCTGATGCCGGCGATGGTGGTGTTCGCTGCGCTATTTGCGTCCTGGAATCGCGCGCTATTTGTCGCAGTCGTCTGCAGCCTGCTGCTTGACGCCCTCTCGTTCCAAGCACTCGGCCTGAGCGTCGCGCCTCTGGCTGTGGCCGCCGCTGCGATCAATCACTTTCAGCGCGTCCTTTACCGCGATAACATCCTCCTGCAAGCCGCGCTCGGTGGCGCAACCTCGCTTGCCACCTCAGTCTGGACATGGCTGTTACTCCGCCTCGGCGAGACTCCCCTGCCTTTCGAGTTTGGGATCGCCGCAAAGATGGTGCTCATTGCGCTCCTGGTCGCCCTCGACACGCCGCTCTTTCTCTGGTTGCTGAAATGCTCGGCGCGCTGGTGCGGGCAATGGCTGGACGAAAAAGAAGCGGAGGTCTTCTAAATGCGGCGACTCTGGCGTGAGATTTTTCGACGTGAAGAAGGACGGCTGATGCTGTTCGGGCTGATCATCGTCGGTTGCCTGTTCCTGCTGGCCACACAACTTTTCCAGCTTCAGGTCGTGCAAAGCGCCGAGTTCGGCGCAAGCCAGGAGCGCCAGAGCCAGCGCCTCGTCGAGATTCCCGCCGTGCGCGGTCTGATCTACGACCGCAACGGCATCTGCCTCGCCGACAGCCGGCCCAGCTTCGACGCGGTGATCTATCTCGAAGAGCTTTCCGACGAGTGGCGCGAGCGCGTGCGCCAGGAAATCCGCCGCCACGGCAAACGACTTGAACCCGGCCGCCGCGAGCAACTTCTCGCCGAACTGGTCCGCGAGAAAGCTAGCGCGTTCGGCCGCCTAATCGGCGTGCAGCCGCAGCTCGACGAGCGCGCCATCCGCATTCACGCCTCCGAACTGCGTCCGTTGCCGCTCATCCTCTTCCCGGACCTGAACGAAACCGCCGTCGCCATCGCCAACGAGCATTACCCGCTGCCAACGGGCATGGCCATCGAGGTCAACCCGCTCCGCCGCTACGGCTTCGTGGTGGGCGACAAGCCATACCCGCTGGCGGCACACACGCTCGGCTACGTCACGCGAAGCAAGCCCACGCTGGAGTTGGACCAAAGCCTGCCGACGTTTACCCAAGCCGAACTGCGCGGCGTCAGCGGCTTGGAACTGAAGTTCGACCACGAACTGCGTGGCCGGACCGGCTCCAAGACCATTCTCATCAACGCGCGCGGCTACAAGGAGCGCGAACTGGGCGTGCAATCGCCGCAGCCGGGCCACGACCTGGTGTTGTCCCTCGACGCGCGCTGCCAACAGGCCGCGGAACAGGCTTTGGGCGAACACATCGGCGCCGCCGTTGTGATAGACCCCACCAACGGCGATGTGCTTGCGTTGGCTTCCACCCCTACCTTCGACCCGAACCGGCTCATTCCGCGCGTCCGCCGCGAGGAAATGGAGACGCTGCTGAAGGATCCGTCCAAGCCGCTGGCCAACCGCGCCGTCAACGAACAATACGCGCCTGGCTCCATATTCAAACTCGTCGTCGCACTTGCCGGCCTGGACTGCGGTAAACTCTCGTCCGCCTCCTCTGCGTTCTGCAGCGGCGAGGTGCAGGTGGGCGGCCAACTGAAGAAATGCTGGATCAAATCCAAGGGCGGCCAGCACGGCACGGTGAACCTGCGCTCCGCCATCGTCCACTCATGCAACATTTTCTTCTACGAACATGGCATGGACATCGGCATGGGGCCGATCATCGCGATGGCGAAGCAGTTTCACCTGGGCGAGCGAACCGGCATTCCACTGCCGCGCGAGGCGCGCGGTCACGTGCCGGATCCGACCCGCCGCCACCGGTCGGCGGAAACCGCCAACGTCGCCATCGGTCAAGGTGAGATTGATGTGACACCGCTACAAATGGCTTGCGTCACCGCCGCCATCGCCAACGGCGGCACCGTCATCGCGCCGCGCTTGGTCAAGAGCATCCGGGACACAAACAGAGATGGCGGCATTGGACCGGCCGTCGAGGAATTTCCTCCGCGCGAACTCGGCAAGCTCACGGTGCAGCCGCAGTTGCTTGAACTCGTCCGCAAAGCCATGCTCGGCGTCGTGCAAGACGCGGATGGCACCGGCAAGAAGGCCGGTGTTCCCGGCGTTGAGGTCGCTGGCAAGACCGGCACCGCGCAGGTGATGGACACCCAAGCAAACATCATCGGCCATCGCGCATGGTTCGTCAGCTTCGCGCCCTACCAGAATCCAAAATACGCTCTCGCCATCATGCTGGAAGACGGCGACAGCGGTGGCCAGGTTGCCGCGCCGGTTGCCGGCAAGATCTACGCCCACCTTTTCGGCACCAGCCAGACCAAGGACACCGCCGCCGCGAAGCCGCAGCGCCGACCGCTCGCGTTCGTGAGAGGAGGCAGACGCTAGCCATGTCTCGTGTCCTGACTCCTTGGACTGTTTTCAAGCACCTCTCGTGGCTGTCGCTGCTGACGATGCTCGCGCTCGTCGGTGCCGGCGTGTTCGCCATCTACAGCGCAACCTATCGCGGCGAGGATGTGGCCAACGCGCCATTTTGGAAATTGCAAGCCATCTGGATCGGCGTCGGCCTTATCGGCTTCACGGCGGCGGTGGCCATTGATTATCGCCAGATCGGCAAATGGACCTGGGTGCTCTACAGCATCTGCGTGCTGCTGTTGATCGTCGTGCTGGTGGCCGGCACCGAACGCTACGGCGCGCGAAGTTGGCTCGGCATCAGGGGCCTCGGCATCCAGCCAAGCGAGTTTGCCAAGATCGGCCTTGCGTTTGCGCTGGCGTATTACCTGAGCGACCCCGAACGCGACGCGCGCAGCTTCAAGACGCTCGCGGTTTGCTTGGCGATGCTCGGCGGCACCGTCGGGCTGATTCTGCTCGAACCCGACCTCGGCTCGGCGGCGGTCCTGTTGCCGATGGCCGCGGCAATGATGTTCGTTGCCGGCATTCCGTTGCGTTACTACTTCGGCGCGCTGCTTGCCGCCGCGATCTTCGGCGCGGTGCTCTACACCAACCTCCTCGGTTACCATGCTGAGAGCCAGAAGTTGCGACAAAGCTCGCCCGACAAGGCGACCTACACGCAACGGCTGATCGAACTGAATCGGCAATACATTTTGAAGCCCTACCAGTGGGAGCGCATCCTGGTCTTCCTGAATCCGGAGCGCGATCCCTACGGCTGGGGCTGGAACCTGCGGCAATCGCAAATTGCCGTTGGTTCGGGCGGTGTCACCGGCAAGGGCTGGCTCCAAGGCACGCAGAACGTGCTCGGTTTCCTGCCGCGGCAGGTGGCGCCCAACGATTTCATTTTCTCAGTGATCGCGGAGGAAGGCGGGTTCATCGCCTGCGGACTGGTGCTGATCGGCTACGCGGTGCTGCTGCTGAACGGGCTGTGGACGGCCCTGGCGGCGCGCGACCGCTTGGGCCGACTGCTGGCCACGGGCATCACCATCGTGCTGTTCTGTCACGTTTTCGTGAACATCGGCATGACGATCGGCCTGGTGCCGATCACGGGCCTGCCGCTGCCATTACTGAGTTATGGGGGGTCGTTCGTCCTGAGCACCATGATTGCGCTCGGTATCCTACAGAATATCCGCGCGCGGCGAACGATGCATTGACCGGAGACACCAAACACCATGAATGATCCAAGACAACCACAACCACAACAACAGCAGCAGCGCCGGCATCATCCGGGGCAGCAGCAGCAACAACAAGCGCCGAAGAGGGAGCATTTCCTTGCCCGCGGCGTTTCGCACATCAAGCGCATCGCCAGCAACCTCGTGGACAGGCTCGTAGGCCGGCGCGTCGCTGCCAACAAGGAAATCATCATCAACGCCGAGCCACTGGAGACCCGCGTCGCGGTGATGGAAAACAACCAACTGGAAGAACTCTCCGTCGAGCGCACCACCGAGGAACGGCTCGTCGGCTCCATCTTCAAAGGCCGCATCAAGAACCTGGAGAACGGCCTCAAAGCCGCCTTCGTGGACATCGGCGGCGAGAAGAACGGCTTCCTCCACTACTGGGACATCATGCCCGCCGCGCTTGATTCCAGCATCGAGGCGGTGGACCGCGGCGGCAAACGTCGCGAGCAGCCCAAGCAACGCATCACCCAGCGCGACATCCCCAACCTCTACCCGTCCGGTAGTGAGATCGTCGTCCAGGTCACCAAAGGCCCCATCGGCACCAAAGGTCCGCGCCTGACCACCAGCATCAGCCTGCCCGGCCGCTACCTCGTCCTCATGCCCTTCAGCGACCAGAGCGGCATCTCCCGCAAGATCGAGGACGATCGCGAACGGCAGCGCCTGCGCAAGATCGTCCGCTCCCTCTCCATCCCCGACGGCATGGGTGTCATCATCCGCACCGTCGGCGAAGGCCAGAAGCAGCGTTACTTCGTCCGCGACTTGCACCTCTTGCTCACCGCATGGCGCCAGGTCGAGGAAAACATCAAGTCCAAGCCCGCCCCCTCCTGCGTCTATCAGGAACCCGACCTCATCGAGCGCACCGTCCGCGACTTCCTTACCGAGGACATCAGCAAGATCGTCGTGGACAACGACAAGCAAGCCGAGCGCATTCGCGACATGATCGGCCAGATCAGCCGCCGCTCCCGCAACAAGGTCAAGCTCTACACCGACCCCGAACCGATCTTCGAGAAGACCGGCGTCGAGAAACAGATCGAGCAGGCCTTTCGCCGGCAGGTCTGGCTCAAATGCGGCGGTTACATCGTCATTGACGAAACCGAGGCGCTCATCTCCATTGACGTCAACACCGGCCGCCACAGGCCCGGTCGCGACCAGGAGCAGACCATCCTCCTGACCAACATGGAAGCCGCCGCCGAGTCATGCCGCCAGTTGCGCCTCCGCAACATCGGCGGCCTCGTCGTCGTGGACTTCATTGACATGAAGAACCGCAAGCACCAGCACCAGGTCTATCAGCGGATGCGCGAGGGCGTCCGCCGCGACCGCGCCAAGACCCACATCCTGCCCATCAGCACCCTCGGCCTGCTGGAGATGACCCGCCAGCGCCAGACCGAGAGTGTCATGTCCGCCACCTTCGAGGATTGCCCCTACTGCAAGGGCCGCGGCATGGTCAAGAGCGCCCTCTCCATGTCCGTCGAGATCCAGCGCAAGATCAGCGAAGTTCTCCGTCGCCACCGCCCCGAACACTTCGACCCGGAGAACCCGCCCGACATCCAGCTCTGCGTCTATGTCCATCCCGACGTCCTCCAGCGCCTGCGCAGCCAGGACGAGCATCTGCTCATCGAATTGGAGAAGAAGTTCTACGGCAAGCTCAGCTTCCGGGCCGACCCGGCCTTCCACCTCGAACAATTCAAGATCGTGGACCTCAAGAACAACGAAGAGCTGAAATAGCCGGGCGACAACTTCCTATCAACCGGGCCAGCCACCGCCGTCACCCGGACGGCGGTGGTGGGTTCTAAACCGAGGTTTTGAGCCAAAAACCGCCAGTTTCGTCCGAAAAGGCTTGAGACTGGCGGCGCTAGCCCAAGGGCTGGTGGCGCTGGCCCATGGGTTGACGGCTCAACCCTGGGGTTGGCGGCGCTGGCCCGAGGATTCGTCGCGCTAGCCCAAGGGTTGGTGGCGCTGGCCCAAGGGTTGGTGGCGCTAGCCCAAGGGTTTTTTCCGCCAGCCCCGGGGTTCTTGGCCATAGACCGCAGGTTTTCGGCGATACCTCCCGTCTCCGGTCTTCGGTCTTCCGTCCACTGCCGGGGCTTGACCGTGAGGGCGCGTCTCCCTACAGTCGGCGGTTCAATTTGGGAAGCATCGAAAGGATATTTGGTTATGGCAGAATCAGGCGAGTCCAAGCTGCCCGTGCAGGTGACCGGCGAAACGCTCGGCCCATGCAAGCGGCTTTTGAAGATCGAATTGCCCACGGCGAGCGTGGAGGCGGAGTTCAACCGGATCACGACCGATTACACCCGCTACGCGCGGTTGCCGGGATTCCGGCCGGGCAAGGCGCCGCGGGCGATCGTGGAGAAGCGGTTTGCGCCAGAGATCGAGCAGGAGGTGCAAAAATCGCTCATCCCGCGCGCCTACCGCGAGGCGCTCGACCAGCAGTCGCTGCGGCCGGTCGGCTATCCCGATATCAAGGACGTGCAGTTTGGCCGCGGCAAGCCGCTGGCCTTCAGCGCAGAGGTGGAGATCGAGCCGGAGTTTCCGATGCCGGATTACAAGGGCATCGCCGTGAAGCGGCAGAAGGTGGAGGTGACCGACGACGACGTGGCGAAGGCGTTGGAGGCGCTGGCCGAGCAACGCGCGGAGTTGGCGGATGTCGCCGGCCGGCCGCTGGCCATGGATGATTTTGCGGTGGTGAATTTCACTGCCGTCAGCGAAGGCAAGCCGCTGGCGGAGATCGCGCCCGAGGCGAAGGCGATCGCGGAACGGCAGAATCTGCTGTTGCAAATGAGCGCGACGTCGTTCGTGCCCGGCTTCTGCGAGCAACTCGTCGGCGCGGCAGTCGGCGACAAGCGGGAGGTGCAGGTGGATTTCCCGGCGGATTTCCAAGTGCAACCGCTCGCTGGCAAGAAGGCGACGTATTCCGTGGACGTGATCGGCATCAAGACGAAGAAATCGCCGCCGATTGATGACGCGTTTGCGGCGGCATTCGGCAAGGACCTGACGCTGGAGAAGCTCAAGGAGGCCGTGAAGGTGGACATCACCCGCGAGCGCGAGCGCTCCGCCCTCAACGACGAGAAGAACCAGATCGTGGAGGCGCTGTTATCGCGTGCGACTTTCGATTTGCCACCCGCGATGCTCGCCGCCGAGACGCGCAACGCCATCCAGAACCTCGTGCAGGAGAACACCTCCCGCGGCGTCACGAAGGAGACGTTGGTCGAGAAGAAGGACGAGATTTTCCAGTTCGCCAGCAAGAGCGCGGCGGACCGCTTGAAGGCGTCGTTCATCCTCGGCCGCATCGCTGCGCTGGAGAAGATCCAGCTTCAGCAGGCGGAGGTGGACCAACGGATTGCGCTGCTCAGTTATCGCCACAACATCCCCTACCCCAAGCTTCGCAAACAACTTGAGGAGCGCGGCGGCATCCACGAGATCGAGGAGGAAATCCTCATCGGCAAGACCCTTGAGTTCCTCCTCGCGAATGCTAGTGTCAGCCAGCAATAGGGCACCAACATGAACGAGTCCAATCAGATCCTTATCCCGATGGTGGTCGAGCAAACCGGCCGCGGCGAGCGCGCCTACGACATCTATTCGCGGTTGATGAAGGACCGTATTGTCTTCATCGGCACGGCGATTGACGACCATGTCTCCAACATCATCATCGCGCAGCTCCTCTTCCTGCAAATGGAAGACCCGAAGAAGCCGGTGCATGTTTATATCAACTCGCCCGGCGGCAGCATCACCGCGGGACTCGCCATCTACGACACGATGCAATACATGACCACGCCGGTGAACACCTACTGCATCGGCCAGGCCGCCAGCATGGGTGCGGTGCTTCTCGCCGCAGGCACCAAGGGCCACCGCTTCTCACTGCCCAACGCCCGCGTCATGATCCACCAGCCTTGGGGCGGCATGCAGGGCACCGCCACCGACATCAGCATCCAGGCGAAGGAAATCCTCAAGCTCAAGGATCAATTGATCCTGATTCTCGCCAACCACACCGGCAAGACCGCCGAACAAATCGCCAAGGACAGCGAGCGTGATTTCTTCATGAGCGCCGAGGAAGCGAAAGCCTACGGCGTCGTGGACGAGGTCGTGAAGTCCCGCCGCGACGTTGCGCCGGAAGAAGCTGAGAAGAAGTAGCAGGCACGGTTTCTTATGGCCAAGACCTCCGCCAACCTCACGATGTGCAGCTTCTGTGGCAAGGGCCACGGCGAAGTGAAGAAGCTCATTGCCGGCCCCGGCGTCTTCATCTGCGACCAGTGCATCCTTGTCTGCAAGACCATTCTCGACAAGGAACTCGGCGAAGAAGCCAAGACCGAGGTCAAGCGCGCCCCGCTCAGCCTTAACGTGCCGAAGCCGGCAGAGATCAAGCATCAGCTCGACGAGTTCGTCATCGGCCAGGAACAGACCAAGAAGGCCCTCGCCGTCGCCGTCCGCAACCACTACAAGCGCATCCAGCAGGAAACGAAGCCTCCCGCTGAATCCGCCTCCGGGGAGAAATCCGCCGCCCATCGGCACGATCACCACGATGTTGAGATCGAGAAAAGCAACATCCTCCTCATCGGCCCGACCGGCTGCGGCAAGACGCTCCTCGCCCGCACGCTCGCGCGCCTGCTCGACGTGCCGTTCGCCATCGCCGACGCCACCACGCTCACCGAGGCCGGCTACGTCGGCGAGGACGTGGAAAACATCATCCTCCGCCTCCTCCAGAACGCCGACTACGACGTCAAGCGCGCCGAGGTCGGTATCGTTTACATCGACGAGATAGACAAGATCGCCCGCAAGACCGAGAACGTCTCCATCACCCGCGACGTCAGCGGCGAGGGCGTCCAGCAAGCGTTGTTGAAAATCCTCGAAGGCACCGTTTGCAACGTCCCCCCACAGGGCGGCCGCAAACATCCCCACCAGGAATACATCCACGTCAACACCCAGCACATCCTCTTCATCTGCGGCGGCGCGTTCGTCGGCCTCGACAAAATCATCCAGCGCCGCCTCGGCAACCGCACCATGGGCTTCGGCGTCCGCCATGACGCGCACGGCCACGCCGAAACATCCGAAATCCTCGCCCACGTCGAACCGGAGGATTTGCTCGGCTTCGGCCTCATCCCGGAGTTCATCGGCCGCCTTCCCGTCATCAGCACCCTCTCGCCGCTCAACGAGGATGATCTCGTCACCATCCTCACCGAGCCGCGCAACGCCATGACCAAGCAGTTCGCCAAACTCTTCGCCATGGAAGGCGCGGACCTCAAGTTCACCGCCGACGCCCTGCGCGCCCTGGCCCGCTCCGCCATCCGCAAAGGCACCGGCGCGCGTGCTCTTCGCAGCCTGCTGGAGAAACTGATGCTCGACATCATGTATGAACTCCCCGGCCGCGACGACGTGGCCGGCGTCACCATCAACCGCGCCGTCGTGGATGGCAAACGCGCCGCCATCATCCGCAAGAAAACCGGCAACGAAGAAGCCGCCTAGTCGTCGCCTCAACTTCGTCGCACTAACTAAGCGCCCGGCTGGCGACGCCGAAAAGCCAACCTTCCCGCCAAGCTCCGTCCGCAGCCGCGCCGCACTCCAAACGACCCCGCTTAGGAGCGAAAACATCCGCGCCGTGGACCCAACCAGGCCGCCCATGCGCGAAAAAAGTGACGCCAAAAACCGGCGTTTCCAGAAACGCGGCTTTCCAGCGTCACCCCAGACCCGCATTTCCTCAAAACATGCTTCCGCAGCGCCGCCCCGGAGCGATGTTTCCAGGAACGCGGACTTTCAGCGTCGCTCCAGACCCATGTTTTCCCAAAACACGCCTCTGCGGCGTCGCGCCAGAACCGCGTTTCGGGAAACGCCGACTTCCGGCGTCACTTCAGAAGCCCATTTCCGCCCACGTTGCCTTTTCAACGCCGCCAAAACCGCGCGTTTCCGCCTGTTTGCCCCAAGATCGCCGTTCCAAGGCCGTTTTCATGGAGAAAACCGCTATGTCCGACCTCGAATACCCGAAATGGGGCGACAAACGCCTCAAATTGGACATGTCCCCACTACGTCACCGTCGCTCCGTAGCGCGTCCGCGTCGCCAACCCAATGATCCATCGCCCGCTAAACACGCGAAACGCGCGAGAAGGTTGTAGTGGCGGCCGGGACGGCCGACACTACAACGCTCTCCAGCCCTTCCGCGTCGTCAGCGTATTTAGCGGGCCGGCAAACGCCGCAGAAAAGATTTGCAGCCAAACCCGCAATCGTGAGACAAAAACACCAGCGATGAAGACCGAGACAAGGAGATGGGCGGGTATCCTGTCCGCCGCTGTGGGGACATTGTTAAGCGTTGTCATCGCCCCCCAATCCCGCGCCGAAGATGGCATTACCAACATCATCAGCGGCTCGACGGTCACCAACATCGGCACCTACAACGTCGGCAGCAACGGAAGCTTCAACGCACTTGTGCTTACCAACGCGGGCGTGCTGAGAGTGACGGGCGACGGCACCATTGGCAACTCAGCCATCTCCAGCAACAATTACGCCATCGTGACAGGGGCCGGCTCGGTGTGGAGCAACAGCGCCTATCTCTACGTTGGTTACACCGGGTCGTTCAATCAATTGGCCATAGTCAACGGCGGCAAGACCTATAGCACCTATGGGAATGTCGGCTATAGTGCCGGCTCCATCAGCAACGCCGTGGTGGTCACCGGTGCGGGCAGCCTCTGGAGTAATAGTTCTTCCATTTCCGTCGGCTACTACGGCTCGTTCAATCAATTGACGATATCCAACAGTGGCACGGTGTATAGCGGCGGCTCAGGCTGGCTTGGCGTTGACCCCAGTGCGAATGGCAACAAAGTAACAATCACCGGCACAGGCAGCGTCTGGAGCGCTTCTAGTTTCTTTGCCGGCTACAGTTCACTCAATCAGTTGAATGTCATCAACGGAGGTAAGCTTTATAACAGCAAGGGCATGATTGGTGTTAGTGCCGGCGCAAACAGCAACGTGGCGTTGGTTAGTGGCGCGGGTAGCGTCTGGAGCAACAGTATGGATTTCACCGTGGGCTGGGGTGGCGCTAGCAACCAGTTAATCATCGCTGACGGCGGCACGGTATATAGCGCTGGTGGCTATATTGGCTTCGCTGGTGGCAACAGCAACACGGTAACAGTTACCGGCGCGGGCAGCGTCTGGAAGAATACTGTTGAACTCTATGTGGGCGATGGAGGTTCGTTGAATCAATTGGCGATTACCGGCGGCGGCAGTGTGTATAACAGCGGCAATTATAGCTACATTGGTTTTACTGGCGCTTCCAAGAGCAACGCCGTAACAGTGGCCGACGCGGGTAGCGTCTGGAGCAACAGTAACCTCATCGTGGGCGCCAACGGTTCTTTCAATCAACTGACGATTACCAACGGTGCCGCGGTGTATAGCGTCGTCGGCTATATCGGCACGAATTCCAGCGCCAATGCTAACATTGTGACCGTCGCCGGCGCGGGCAGTGTCTGGAGCAACAGTTCTGAACTCTATGTGGGCTGGTGGGGCGACGGCAACCAACTCATAATCGCCAACAGCGGCAGGGTCTATGACACGACCGCCAATATCGGCGCTGATGGCCCCAACAACTCGGTGACAGTCACCGGCGTGGGTAGCGTCTGGAGTAATAGCGCCAATCTCTACATAGGCCAAGGCGGCTTGCGCAACTCACTGACGATTACCAACGGCGGCACGGTGTATAGTGCCAACGGCTATATCTGTGATCGCGGAGGAGCGAGTGGCTACGAGAACGTTGTTCTGGTCAGTGGTGTGGGCAGCGCTTGGAATAACAGTTCCAATCTTTACGTTGGAGGCATTGGTGGCTCATATAACCAACTGACAATTTCCTACAGCGGCACGGTGAGTAGCACCACCGGCTACATCGGTTTCGGTTACGGGGCCGGAAACAACAGCGTGCTCGTCACTGGCGCGGGTAGTGTCTGGAGCAACAGCGGCACGCTGTTCGTGGGTTATATCGGCACGTATAATCAACTGACGATTTCCAGCGGCGGCAAGGTGTATAGCACCACCGGTTACATCGGAAACAGTATGTTCTTCGATCTTCAAGTCTGTAACACCGCCGTGGTCACCGGCGTTGGCTCGCTATGGACCAACAGTGGCGATTTGTTTCTGGGCGCCACAGGCGGATTCAACCAACTGACGATCAGCAATGGTGGCATGGTGGTGAATGCCAACGGCTACATTGGTTATGATATCTTCGGCAGTTACAACAACGCGCTAGTGACCGGCACAAACTCGATTTGGTATAACACCAACAATCTCTATGTCGGCTTTAATGGCCACGACAACTTGCTGACGATTTCCAACGGAGGCACCGTAGCAAATGCAAACGGCTACATCGGCTACAACGCTTCCTACGACCCATGGGGAACCAACAACAGAGTCATCGTCTCAGGCGCGGGTTCCGTTTGGTCCAATGCCGGCAGTGTTTACGTCGGCTTCGCTGCCACGAACAACTCGTTGGCGATCACGAACGGCGGCATGGTGGTCAGCCAAAACGGCGCGGTTGGCAACGCCAGCGGTGCCAACATTAACTTCGCGCTTGTGGCGGGAGCCGGCTCGTTGTGGACCAACAGCGGCGATCTCTATGTGGGTGCCACCGGCTCGTTCAATCAATTGATCATCAGCAACGCCGGCATGGTGGTAAATGCCAACGCCTACATCGGAGCCGACAACAACGCGAAAACCAATTCGGCGCTAATAACCGGCAGCGCCTCGCTCTGGCAGAACAACGGCAATCTTCTCGTTGGCAGCAACGGCTCCAGCAGCCGGTTGACAGTGTCCAACGGTGGCAAGGTGACAGCCGCCAACTTGATCGTTGGTGCTACTGCAACTTCTACAGGCAACATCGTCACTGTTTCCGGCGGCAACCTCTACGTCACCAACGCGGCACAAAACGGCAGCCTTGACATTCGCCGCGGCACGCTGGCCATCAATACCGGCACAGTGGTCGTCAACCGGCTTTATCTCACGAACAACGCCAGCAGCGTCATGACCTTCAACGCGGGCCTGCTCCAGAGCGGCGGCAGCACCGTTTCCAACGGCGTGGCATTCACCGTCGGCGACGGCGTCCAGTCCGCCACGCTGGACCTACTCGGCGGCACGCACCGCTTCGCCAACGGCCTGATGCTCTCCACCAACTCCAGCCTCATCGGCAGCGGTGGCATCTTTGGCAGCGCCACAAATTTTGGCATCATCGCCCCCGGCCATTCCGTCGGCACCATCAACATCACCGGCGACCTGACGCTGGCGGATTCGTCCTGGCTGGACATGGAACTCGCCGGCCCCGGCACGAATGACGTTCTGGACATCAGCGGCCTATTGAAAGCGGGCGGCGGGCTGAAGCTGACGCTCACCAACGGCTACACCGGCAACATCGGCGACACCTTCGACCTGTTCAACTTCGGTTCCGTGAGCGGCACCTTCGCACAAACAAACCTGCCCACGCTGGTCGCCGGCATGGAATGGAACACCAGCAAGCTCTACACGTTGGGCGAGATTAAGATTGTGCCCGAACCCGGCACCGGGGCGCTGCTGGCGCTGGGACTGGCTGCTTTCGCCTCGCGGCGAGTGAAGAGTTCAAAGTTAAGAGCGAAGAAATCCGAAAACTCTTAACTTCATAACTTCATTCTCACCTCGAACTTTCCCCTGAAATTCTCCGCGCGCATCTTGACTCGCCGAATGCGCTCTGATAGTTTGCGCGCCACGTTTTTTGATGTGGAGGGATACCAAAGTGGCCAAATGGGCCTGACTGTAAATCAGGTGGCTATGCCTTCGAAGGTTCAAATCCTTCTCCCTCCACCACTTTCCAGTATCCGGTGGGCAGTTGATAGCGGGCAGTGTCCGCGAATCTACTGTCCGCTGACTACTGTCCACTGTTCACTGGATACTGATCATACGCGGCCAGCAGCAACTCGATGAAACTCGGCATTTTCGGCGGCACGTTCAACCCTATTCACTTGGGGCATCTGCTCATTGCCGAGGCCGCGGCCGAAGCGCTCGAACTGGACCGCGTCATCTTCATCCCCAGCGCCACACCGCCCCACAAGCGTCCCCGCGTGTTGGCCGACGCGCGGCACCGGCTGCGGATGGTCAAGCTCGCCATTCACGGCAACCCACGCTTCGGCTGCTCGGACATCGAGGTGCGTCGCGGCGGCCCGTCGTATTCGGTGGAGACGCTGCGCCAACTGCGCCACGCCATGCCACGCGCGAAGTTTTACTTTCTCATCGGCGCCGACAGCCTGCGGGAGCTGCACAAGTGGCGCGAAGCCCCGGAGCTGGCCCGGCTCTGCGAGTTCATCTGCGTGGCACGGCCTGGCGAGCGGATGCCGCCCGCACGGCTGCGGGGCCTGCGCGTTCACAAGCTTCCCGGCCACCCCGCGGACATTTCGTCGTCGGACATCCGCGACAGGCTGGCAAGTGGCGCGTCCGTCCGCTATCTTGTGCCCGACGCCGTGCGCCGATACATTCAGAAAACCGGACTTTACCGCTGATGGACAAGACACCGTTGGAAACCACCGAGAAGGCCAGTCTCTGCCGCGAGGCCGTGCTGGAGAAGATAGCCGAGGAGGTCGTGCTGCTCGACATGCGCGGGATCTCCTCGTTCTGCGACTACTTCCTGATCTGCAACGGCACCTCCGAGCCGCACTTGAAGGCCATCGCGAGCAACGTCGAGATGCGACTCAAGGAACTCGGTTACATGCCGCGCGGCCGCGAGGGCGTCTATTCCAGCCACTGGGTCATAGTGGATTACGGCGACATCATCGTCCACATCTTCCGCGCCGATGTCCGCCATCACTACGCTTTGGAGCGGCTCTGGGGCGACGCGAAGCGGGCGTAAACTCGCGCCAGAGCCGGGAACCGACGTTGTGACGGGAGAGCGCCGACGCTACGGGCACGCGCCAAACACGTCGCGGATTGCTTCGAGGTATTTCATCCCGTTCACCGTGTCCGGCTCCAGGTAATTGCCTTCGGTCCACTCGTTCCAACAGTTGATGTTTAGGATCCGCGGGCCGCTCTTGCGGGCGAGCAATCGCTGCTTGGTCATCTCCAGCGCCTTGCGGAACCGGGCGGGCGTGTTGCCGCCGATGGTATTCATAAACGGATAGCCGATGTTGCCAAACTCCTCCTCCTGGCACGCGCGCGGACTTGAGTCCCATCCCATCGTCACGTTCGGGAAATACCGCACGTCGAACATCGCGTCCGCCTTGGTCCAGTAATCGAAGTAATGGTCGCGCACCTCGTCGTAGTCCGTCTGCTGCTTCGGCAACGCGACGTGATGAATCCAGACGTAGGAAGTGACCGAATCGAAACCGAGATCGCGCACCAGCTTCTGCGCATCCACCACCTTCTGCTCGCCGGGGAGAATGGTCCGTCCCCACACCACGGCGTTCAAGTGCAGGCCCGGCAGCCCGGCGGCCCGGGCCTTGGCGCGGAACTTGTCGAGCGCGGCGCGCGTAGCCTCGACGGAGCCAAAATTCGACAGCAGTTTCGTCAGGTCGTAGAACGAGAAATACGGCCGGCCGTCAATCCGCCAGTAACTCGGTTGCAGGAAGTAGTCCTTGATGACGTGGTCACAAATCTTGTCGAAGCTCGCCGGCGTCACTTTGCCGGGATAGAGCAGCTTGTGTTTGCCTTCGCGCCGTGCCGGCTGGATGTCCACCCAGTCGTGATTGGCCCACATGAGGCCGAACTTGACGCGGTTGTTGTTCGGCGCCTTGAGGTAGCCGCGGTCCAGGCAACGGTTGAGGAACGGGCCATCGTCGTAGTAATACCAGTCGAAGATGAACGCACCGACTCCGTGATCGGCTGCGGCGGCAATCTTCATCGCCATGACCTTCGGGTCCGATTCGTCCACGTAGCCCCACATCGGCACGTTCGGCTGGTGGTGACCGGGAAACCGCGGCTTCGCGGCCTTCACCAGTTCCCATTCGTTCCACCCCTCCCCTTTCAGCTTTGTGTTCCTCGGATCGCCCGGATGATAGTTCGCGAAGTAATAACTGGCCACCGTGATGGACGAATCCGCCTTCGCCTTCTCCTGACCGTGCGTCGCAACGCAGAAGCCGATCGCTGCGGCGACAACCAACGCCCGCTTCGCAAGTTCTGTGCTCATGATTTTGGTTCGCAACCGTCCTTTGCTTATTGAACCCTCTTCCAGGTCAGCCGGCGGGAACGCTTCTCCCCCTTGGCCTGAAACGCTGGCGGCTCAAGGATCAACTTGTCTCCCAAAAGCGTGAATTTCCGCCGTTGGTCGCCGCCCTCCCAGTTCGGCAGCATGCTTCCTTCCACATGATGGATCACGATGCTCTCGCGCTCTTTCACCTCATAGGTTCCGAAATAAGCAGCATAGCCCGTGAATGCTGCCTTCACTTGTTCCGGTGCTGCGCGGTGAACATCCTCGTTATCCAAGCGCGGCCGGTTGCGACGCCCCGCCTGCGCCGCCATGTTTCCCGCGGCGTCATACGTCAAGATGCCGACCGGTTCGGCACCAAAGTCCAGAGGAACGACCAACTTGCCTTCACCATCGCGCTCCTCAATAGACACGAGCTTCCACGTGCCCACCAGTTTTCTGGCGCTGGCCGAGAGTTGGTCGACCGAACTCGCGCCCGGCACATCCAGGACAAACAACATTGCAACCACAACGGCGTGCAACAACAAACCGACCTGTCTTGTCTTCATAATGATCCTCCGCCAAGGGATTGTGAGACGACCATCCCGCTCAACCAGTGGCGCCCTCGCCTGCCTGTTGCTACTTTCGTAACTGCGGCACCGCGACGCGAAACTGCGCGCCGAGCGCCACAGCTTGTTCGTGGAACACCTTGTTGCCCGTGTCTATCCACCGGGCGATGAGGTGACTGATCTTCTGCCGCGCCCAATCCATCGCGATGTTGCATGTGCCGTTATCGGCAACCGGCAGGTCGCGCACCACTGTCATGTCCATGGGATGGCCCTCCGCGTTCTCGGCGCGAATCTGGACGGCGAGCCGCTTATCCTGGCCGCGTTGGTAGCGACCGTAGAGCACGAGCGGTGTGTCCCGGAAGAAATGCGGCAGTGTGCGGGGAAAGATTTCTTCCTCGTTGACACCGCTGAAGCGAAACTGACAGTCCAACAGCAACGGATAAGCACGCACGAGCTGGGCGCGTGTGAATGTTTCCGCGATTCTTTCCGGCGCGGCGACGTAGTCGAGCCAGCCCTGGTTGCGATACGCCAGAAATCCGAGCAAGAACAAATCCACGTCCTTGCCACCGGCAAAGGTGAAAACGGAACTGCGGCCGGCGTTGATCTGCGCGAAACGATGGAGAATCTTCAACGCGTCAAGCTCGCCGACAGTCGGCAGGCCGTCGCTGAGCAGGACGCCCATCAGGAGCCGACCGCGTTCCCGGTTGAGTTGCGCCAGCGGGAGCGTGGACGCAAACAAGTCGGTCGTGCCCATCGAGTGGAACCTGGCGATGTATTCCTGGACACGCTCGGACGACGCCATGCTCGCGGGCATCAGCGTCGGACTGACAAAATCTATGTCGTAACGGAACTGGATGATGTTGAAACGGTCTTCAGGATTGAGCTGCATCAACGCCGCGCGCAGGGCCGCCCTGAACTGTTCCACGCGCTGGCGCCCGATGCTGCCGGAAACGTCCACAATGAAGATGACGTCTTTCGGGACACGCCGCAGCGGACTGTCAGCCCGCGACCCGATGCGGACCTGATAGTAACCGGTCGCCGCGTCTGCTGGATTGTGCCAGGTGTAAACGTCCACGTTGACGTATGGCTCCAGCGACGCCGCGGGCAATGCCGACGTCGTCTTCGCCGGTGGCGGCTTCACAGCCTCCTTCATCAACTGTTCCACGGATTTCGCGCCCGGCCCAAAAATCTGCGTCAACGGTTGCGTCACCGGTCCGGTAAAGGCGCCGGTGCCACCGATGCCGACGCGTCCGGATGCGAGCATCTGTTCCGTCAACGCCGTTGGCGCAGGCACTTCAATGCCAGGCGCCATCGTGCGCGGCGCCTGAATCATCGGGCGGTTGGGCCGCTCGACCGGCATCGCGATGAGATCGCGGTTGATGTGCGCAGGCTCCAACGAGGTCGGTTTCCGCGTCGGCAGCGCGCCAATCTGCAACTGCTGCGGGATCGCCGGTGCCGGCATCGGTCCGGGCTGCGCGCCGACAACGCCGGGTCGCGCGGTGTCCGCCGGAGCGGCAAACTTCTCGACGGCGGGCGGGCCGACTTTGCGCACCTGCCCTGCGGCGACCGCCTTCTCTTCCGGCGTCGGCTCCGGGGCCGGCGGCAACGCCACCATCGGCATTTCAACCTTGGAGATCTTGAACCGGAACTGCCGTTGCTGCGCAACCGGCAACGTGCCCACGTTGTAGTTGATCAGAAACACAAACAGCAGGATGTGGAAGATCACCGAGACGGCCACCGCGGCGCCTTCATATTCCAGTCGTTCGCGACGCAGCTTGTTCATGGCTTCTTCGCCGCGGCCTCCTCGGCGTCCGGCGGCGGCACGCTTCCGGCCTGTTTACTGCGCGAGAACATGCGGTAAGTTGGGAACCGCTGATCCAGTTCCCGCCGCGCTTGCGTTGCGTCGCCCGTGCGGCCGCACGCATCAAACGCCGCCGCAGCCCGCTCCAGCGCTTCGGGCACAACCTTGCGGTCGTCGTAGAGCGCCGCAACGCTCATGAAGTAGCGTGCCGCCTCGCGGGGGTTCTTCATCCCCGTGAAAAGATCGCCCAGCAACATGCGGATGCGCGCGTTCTCAGCTCCTTCAGGATGCCGATCCAACAGTTTCTCCAGCGTATCCTTGGCGTCCTTAAACTCGCCGGTGCGCACGAGCGATTCGGCCAGGCCGATCGCCGCGCTCTTGCCGCGCGCACTGGCGCCTTCGTATTCGATGACGTCGCGATAGTAGGCCGCCGCGCGCTCCCACTGCCCAAGCAAGCCGTGCGCGCGCGCCGCGTCGTTGCAACACCGTGACCGAAGCGCCGCATCGCTGCTAAAGTCCAACGCCAGTTTCAAATAGCGTAGGGCAACATCGGGTTTCGCGCCATCCATCAACTTCTCACCCAGCCACGCGTAAACTTCCGCCGGCAGAACCTTCGCCTGTCCGCCGTCCACCAGCGCCTGCGCATGCACGAGCGCTTTGTCCGAATTCTCCAGTTGGTAGTAAGCAGCCACCAGCTTCGCCCCGGCGCGGACACGATTCTCCGCCGGGCGCATCGCGAGCGCCGCTTCGAGATGCTCGGCGGCCTTCGCCCATTCCTTCTTCGTCAGGGAGTTTGCGCCAAGCCAGTAGCGCGCCTCGGCGGCGTTGGGACTCTTGGGGTAAAGTGTCTGCAACTTGTCGAACGCCACCAGCATCTGATCCGTGCGGTTGAGCTGTCCGCAGTAAACACCAAGTTGATACCACGCCGCCTCGTTGCGCGAGTCCTTCGGAAACTCCTTGGCCACGCGTTCGAGGTCCTTCGCAGCTTCGTCAATCTTGTTCCCCTGCTGCCAGCACGTGACGGAATGCCACAGCACGTCGGCGCCCCACGCCGTCTTCGGGAAACGCTCCATCAACAACCGATACTCGGTGGCCGCGCGCACCCATTCCTTCTGCGCCTCCAACGACTCCGCCACCAACAGCAGCACGCTCTCCGTAAACGGACCTTTCGGGTCCGCCTGGATCAACACCTCGCCGCGCTGGATCACCCGCGCATAGTCCTGTCCCATGAACGCGCAACGCACCGCTTCTGTGCGAGCCGCAGGTGTTCCCGCTTTCTCAAACCAGTCGGCCGACTCGCGGAACGCCTTGTCGTCGCGGAATGCCACCGCCACCATCATTGCCAATTCCGACTGCGCCTCCTTCGGCGCCACGCCCTGCCATTCGCGCGCGACGGTGGCGGCCTCGCGATGCTTGCCGGTTTCATACAACGCGCGCGCCAGCCCGACGGCCGCGTCCGTCACGCTGCGGCTGCGGGGAAACTCCTTGATGAAATCCCGGAACGCCGTGATCGCTGTCGGATACTGCTTCCGCGCATACCGCAGCGCGCCGATCTGGTAGAGCGCCTCCTCGCGCACGTCCGGCGAGGTCTGCAAAGTCAGCAGACTTTCATAATGCGCCAGCGCCTCCTTCTGCTTGCCCGTCTTCAAATACAAGCCCGCCAGCGCCGATTCCGCAAACGTCTTGAACTCGCCGCCAGTCTTCGACTTGAGAACGCGCCGCAGGTTGTCCATTGCGGCGTCCTGCTGGCCGCTTTCGAGTTGCGCCTTCGACAAATAGAACGTCGCCGCCGTCCGCACCGCTTCGTCATTGGTCTGGTGCGTCGCCGCGATGAACAGCGGGATCGCCTGCGGGTATTGCTTCGCCTGATACGCCAGCTCGCCGAGCCGGAAATGCGCCCGACCGGAATACTCGCTGCTCGGCCACTGCCGCGTGACGCTGCGGAACGTCTCCTTTGCTTGATCGTTGAACTTCAGTTCCCGCTGGCACTCGCCCATCCGGTAGTAAGCTTCGTCCGAAAGCGGATGGTTGGGATACTTGTCCTTGAAACGGATGTATTCCATCAACGCCATGTCGTAGAACTGGCGCTTGAAGAGTCCGTTAGCGAAATCGAGTTGCGCGACGGCCGCCTCCAGCGGCACGGCGTTGGTCAGCGAGCCGACGGGTGAGTTTGTCGAGATCGGCTTGGTCGCCATCGTCGGCACCGTCGCAGGCGGCTTCGCGGACGTCGTCGCAGGCGGCGCCACCACCGTTCCCGGTGGCGCGACCGCCGGCGGCGGCATCACCACAGGCGGAGGCGCGGGAATGACAAAGTCCGCCGGCTGCGGCGGTGCTTGCGCCAAGGCCACCGTGGCGACAAGCAGCACCACCCACACCCCGTGGAAAGAGGACCGCCGCCACTCTCTCAAACTGAGATTCATCATGGTTTACCGCTTGGCCGGCGCGCCAGCCGACGGCTGCGCTTCAGGCGGTTTCGTGGCGAAAGCCACATTCCAGATGTCCGCCTGCCGGCAAATATCCAGCACGCGCACAATGAACTTGTATGCCGTCGTCTCATCCCCGCGAACGATCACGGGCTGGTCGGGGAATTGTTTAGCGATCCGCACCAGCACCGACCGCAGTTCGTCGTCCGTCAACGTCTTCCGGTTCAGGACAACCTCGCCGGCACGGCCGACGTTGATGATGATCTCGCCCGGCGTGCGCGGCGTCTTCGTCACCTCTTTCGCCGTCGGCACCGTAATGTTGAGTTCCGTCTCCCAATGCGCGTAGGTCCACGTCGAAACAAAGAAAATCAACAACAGCAAGATGACATCCACGATGGGGATGATCTGAAACCCCATCGGCTCGGTTCGAATGCGACGACGGAAGTTCATGACTGGACGCCCGGTGTTTGTCTGATCGCCGCGTCAGCGGCCACGAGACGGTTCACCAAATCCGTGCTCGCCGCCTCCATCTCCAGCGTCAGCTTGTTCACATGGCCGCGGAAGTAGGCGTAGAAAATCGCCGCGGGGATCGCCACGCACAATCCCATCGCCGTGCAGGTCAGCGCCTGCGACACGCCTTGCGCCAACAGAATCGGTTTGGCCGCGCTGATGTCGAGCGCCAGACCGGAGAAGCTGCGAATCATGCCGATGACCGTGCCGAGAAGTCCAATCATCGGCGCCACCACCACAATGTCCATCAGGTAATGAATCTGGTCCCATAATGCCGCCGCCTGACGCTCGCCCTCTGACTCGGCCGCCTCGCGCATGGCCAGCGTATCCGCCGGCCCCCGCACCGCCCGCGCTTCCAGCGCCACGCGCATCACAGCCGCAATCGGCCGGCCGGACGAGTTGCAGAGCGTCTCCATCCGATCCAGCCGTTTGTCGCGCAACAATCGTCGGCAGCCCTCAACAAAATCTGGATCCACAATCTTATCGCGACGCAATGCCAGGAAGTAATACACGACCATCGCGAAGCCAACGATTGAGAGCAACACCAGCGGTGCCAGCACCCAACCACCGGCTTTCACAATCTCCCACAGGCTCATGCCTTCGGGGGTGTAAGGTTTCAACGGTGCTGCTTCCTGCGCCCACACAGCCATCGGAAGAACCAGCGTCGTCAACGCGGCAACGGCCTTTTTCATTTTCATAGCAACTAGAAGTCTAATCATCCGCACCGACCGGCGCAAGGCGAGATTCAACTGGCACAGCTAGCGGGTCGAGCGCCCGGCGGCGCAATAAGGACGCCACCAACTTACCGCATTTCAAATTTGACACTGAGGCGCGGGCTTTCTACCGTCTTGCGCTCGCGGTGCCAGGGTAGCTCAGAGGTAGAGCAGGGGACTCATAAGCCCTTGGTCGGGGGTTCAATTCCCTCCCCTGGCACCAACTTTCCTTTTGATCACATCAGTATGAACATCGGCGACACAATCGAAGTCACAATTCATGACGTGGCGGCCAGCGGCGGCGTTGCGCGGCACGAGGGCGAAGTCGTCTTCGTCCCCTACTCCATTGCCGGCGAACACATCCGCGCCCGCGTCGTCTCACTCCGCAAGAATTTCATCCTCGCCGAGATTGTCGAGATCCTCACTCCCTCGCCGCATCGCGTCCAGCCCCCCTGCCCTTACTACGGGCCGCGACCGACGGCCATCGGCGTCACCATGCCGTGCGGCGGCTGCCAATACCAACACATCGCCTACGCCGAACAACTCGCCATCAAGAAACGCCAGATCATCTCCACGCTCCAACGCATCGGCGGCATCGCCGAGCCGCCCGTGAGCGACCCGATTCCATCGCCCGTGCCGTATGGCTATCGCAACAAAACCACCATGCAGGTGGATCCGCGCCGGCAGTTCATCGGCTTCCACGCCGTGGACCACCGCACCCCGCTGGACATTGAGCGCTGTGCCATCCTCGCCGAGCCGATCAACCAAGCCCTCACCACCTATCGCGCCGCGCCGCCGCCCGCCGAACGCCCCTACACCTTGCTCCTGCGAATGGACTCCCGCGGCGTGGTCGGCACCGGCAGCCAGGTGCTCGAAGAAACCGTCGCTGGCGTCATGCTGCAAGTGCCCGCCAACGGATTCTTCCAGGTCAACAGCGCCCTCACCAACGAACTCGTCGTCCAGGTCCGCCAACGCATCACCGCCGCCGGCCATCGCCACCTGCTCGACGCCTATTGCGGCGTCGGCCTCTTCAGTATCGCCCTCGCCGGCCAGCTCGACGCCGCCATCGGCATTGAGTTCGACAAACATGCCGTCGTCTGGGCGCGCAAGAACGCCCGCCGCCTCGGCCATCGCCACCTGCGATTCTTCGAAGGCCCCGTCGAGGCCCAGATGCGCGCCGCCCTGGAACTTCTCCCACGTGACAAGACCACCCTCCTCGTGGACCCGCCGCGCGCCGGCCTCAGCGACGCCGTGCTGGCCAGCGTGGCCGCCGCCGCCCTGCCCCACATCGTCTATGTCTCCTGCGACTTCGGCACCTTCGCCCGCGACGCCAAGTTCCTCCTGAGCCACGGCTACAACCTCCTCGGCGTCCAGCCCGTGGACCTCTTCCCCCAGACTTCCCATTGCGAAATCGTCGCCGAGTTTAAACGGTAATATCTGAGCGCCGCCAGGGGTCGCGACCTCCGGGCGCGACAACCCGGGAGCCGCGGAAGCATTGCGCCCGGAGGTCGCGATCCACCTCGCTCAACACTGTCGCCCACTATGTTTCTCATTGTCGCGACTCGCCGATTATGTGCTAAGATCGTTACTTAATCCGTGATGTTGATGCCTCGCCATGAGCACAGATAATCATGATGATAATCAACTGACTCCTGAGTCAGAAGAGAAGCAACTGTGTCCTTCATGTATCGCACCAAATCCTCCGGCGGCACATTTTTGCACCGACTGCGGTGCTCCACTTGACTCTTATGCAGCGATCGGGCCTTTGGAATCGATCTATGCTGAAGGATTCGTCTATCGCAAAGCTTCTGATTCGCCGCGTAAGTTTATTGTGCTCCTAGTCATGTGGCTGATTTTCGGCGCCACTGGCATCAGCAGCATCTTTGTGATGCTAGTCCTCCGGAGCGAAGGACCTCCAGACACTATGCTGCTTTGTGTATTCTCGTTGATTATTTCCGCAGCCATTCTCTGGAAGACGACTCGCAACTATTTCAAGAAGAGAAATGAGTCACCCAAAGAGGATACGTAACTCCTTTCATCCCTGCCCACCGCACGCTTGCAGGAGTGGCGGGGATGAGGCAGGCTGCGGGGCGTGAGCGAATCCATCGGAGTAGCCATTGCGGGATTGAACGGCGCGGTCGCGTCCACAGTCGTGGCCGGGGTTGAGTTGATCCGGCGCGGGCTGTCGGAGCCGACCGGGTTGTTGAGCGAAGACCCCGCCGTGCAGAAGCTGGCGGCGCTGGCGGCGCTGGACCGTCTGGTTTTTGCCGGCTGGGACCCGCGACTGGAAAACGAGCACGAAGCCGCCCTCCGCAACAACGTGGTCGGCGCCGAACAGCTCAGGCCCGTTGCCCCCGCGCTGCGCAAACTCCGCGCCTGGCCCGCGCGCTGGAGCGCAGCCGCCGCCCGCCGCGATCTCGCCGCGTTTCAACGCCGGCACCGCCTCTCGCGCGTGGTCGTGGTCAACCTGACCTCGACGGAGCCGGCCGGCAAGCGCGGCGCGTCGGCCATTTACGCCCGCGCCGCCATCGAGTCGGGCTGCCCTTTCATCAACTTCACGCCGAACATCGCCGACGAGCTACCTGCGCTGCGCAAGCTGGCGGAGCAACGCGGCGTGCCGTTGGCGGGCAAGGACGGCAAGACGGGCCAGACGATGATGAAGAGCGTGCTCGCGCCGGCGTTTCGCGCGCGAGCGCTGCGCGTGGCAGGCTGGTTCTCCACGAACCTGCTCGGCAACGAGGACGGCCGCACGCTCAACGATCCCGCCGCGCACCGCGCGAAGCAGAAATGCAAGAGCGACCTGCTCGACCAGATGCTCGGCTACGCGGTGCCGTCGCATCTCGTGCAGATCAACTATTACCCGCCGCGCGGCGACAACAAGGAAGCGTGGGACAACATTGATCTCGTGGGCTTTCTCGGCAAACCGATGGCGCTGAAGGTGAACTTCCTATGCCGCGATTCGATCCTTGCCGCGCCGCTGGTGGTGGACTTGGTGCGGTTCATGGACCTAGCCGTGCGCCGCGGCGAGCGCGGACCACAGGAGTGGCTGAGTTTCTATTTCAAAGCCCCCTACGCCCGTCGCCAGCCCATCGAGCAGGGCTTGACCGAACAATACCGCGCGTTGCTGGCGTATTTGCGGCAGGCGAAGGCATGAATGCGGTTGGAGACGGGTCGCGCTGGGATTGAATACGTTGCAGATGTCGCCGTCAAAAGACGCGTGTTTACGAAAATCCGTTGCCCTGAGAACGACGTATGCTAGATTGTCGCACAGTAGTTTGAATCAAAGGAGAATGAACAATGATTAAAGGAAATCTGTTTCTGTGGTTGCTGCTCGCTGCCATGGCGTTTACGACCATCGGCTGCGATGAGCCTTATGTTGAGAAGCGCGTCATCCGCGAAGGTCCGGTCGTCCATCAACAAGAAGTGGTGAAGTAATCCGCCGTGCTGCGCCGGTTGCGCGCAGTGTTTGCCCGCGACCGGCGGGGAGGTCCAACATGATCCGCAAAGCTCTTCCATTGCTGGCAGTGCTGCTCTTGGTCAACGCCTACGCTCAGGCGCCTGTGGCCGAGCAGGAAGTCATCGCTGACGGCCGCGCCGCCGGCTCCGACCTGAAGGCGCGCGACGAGGCCATCCAACGGGCGTTGCGCTCCGCTGTCGAGAAAGGCGTCGGCGCGGTGGTGGACTCCGAGACGATGACGCAGAACTTCCAACTCCTCGACGACAAGATTTACGCCGCGACCAAGGGCTACGTCCGCACCTACGAGATCGTCGGCGACAACAACGGCGAGGGCGGCATCTACCGCATCAAAGTGAAGGCCATTGTCGCGCTCGGCATGTTGAGGAAGGACATCCAGGCGCTCAATATCGTCAAGCAGCAGAAGAAGAACCCGCGCATCATGGTAATCGGGGTCGCGCGCGTCGAGAACGCGCAAGTGGACAGCGCTGTGAAGATACAGGACGTGCAGACGGCGCTGGAAATGCGGTTCTCCGAGCTGAACTTTCCACTGGTGAGCAAGGAAGCCATGCAGGTCGCCAACGAGAAAGAACTTCAGGACGCCGCCCGTTGCGCAGCGCTGGGGCGGAAGTTTGACGCCGAGGTGGTCATCACCTACGAAGCCATCAGCAGTTTGCAGGAGGCCAGCGATACTTACGGCATCAAAGTGTTTGCGATGAGTGCCAACGTCAATGCGCGCGCCATCAACACCGACAGCGCCCGGATTATCTGTGTGGACCACGCGAGCGGCGTCGCGCGCGGACCGGGGATGCTGCCGACCGCGCAAAAGGCGCTCGGCGAAACGGCGCTGAAGCTCGCCGACAGCCTCTCAGCCAAGCTTGTCGAGAAATGGCGCAGCGAGGTCTTCAACACCGCGGACGTCAAGGTCATCATCAACAACATCAACTACGAAGGCCGCAACGCCGTCATGGATTGGCTCAAGCAGCAACGCGGCGTCACCGGTGTCCACGAGCGGCTCTACGCCAACAACGCGCTCGAACTGGATGTGACGGTGGAAGGCTCCATCTGGGGCGATTTTGACCGCGTCCTCGACAAGTGCCCTGCCCCGAAGCTGACGATCACCACGCGCACGCCAAACCGGATTGATTGCGCGGTGAAGTAACCGCCCGTAGAACGGATGTCCGTATCCGTTCCGCAACGCACAAGGAGGAACGGGCTTGGAAGCCCGTTCTTCTCACAACAGCCTCAGAGACTAATCCGCACACCGGCGTTCACGTAGTGGAGCTGGTAGTTGGCGCGCCCCAGCTCGGTATCGTAGTTGATGAACGTCGCCAGATCGTCGGTCCATTGCGCCGACAAGCCTGCGCCCAACACCGCGCTGTCCTTGCCCAATGCCGGCCCGCGCACGCTGAACACGCCGCCCGCGCCATTGGCAAATTGCGAATCCAAGGCAATATCGGGATTCATGAACTCGTGCCGCCAACCGGCGCGCACTTCCGGCGTCAGCCGTATCTTGCCCAGCACGGCTTGATACGTCAGGTGCGCGCCCACGCGCGAGTGCAGCGAGTCCGCGTTCTGGGAGTCTATGCGCAGCGGCAACAGCGAGCCGTTCTCGGTGAAGCTGTCGAGCATGACGCGGGTGTATTGCGCCGACACCTGCGGGCCGAAAGTCCACGGCCCGCTCTGCCAGTCGTAGCCGGTGCCCAGCATGCCTTGCAGATGGTAGCCATTGACGTTCGCAGTGGCCGAGCCGCCCAACGCATCGCGCCGCGTGTCGTAAACGTCGAAACCGCCGCCAACCATGCTTTCGACGTGGAAACCTTCCTTGAACCACGCCGTGTAAACGTTGGCTTGGCCGCCATTGACAGTGATACGCCCGTCGCCGCCGATGTCCGAGCTGCTGTTGGCGTAGCCGAGCGCCGCGCCGATCACAAGCTGGTCAAACGGATACATCGTGCCGTCCATCAGACGGTAGTCCGCGCCAACGGTGAAGCCACCGCTGGCCACATGGTAACCGTTGGCGTTGTGGTCGCCCTGCACGCCGACGAACTGCCCCGCGCCGCTTACGAACACGCCCCACGGATTGTCTTTCAGCGGGAGGAACAGCGGCTTGTTCTTGAAGACGCGGGTGGCCTCTCCCGCCTCGCTCGAAGCAAGGTGCGTAAGCGGCCCGGGTCCGCTGCCACCGACCGGATCGTAGAAGCCCATCCTGCCATCCACCGTGCCAGTCGGGTCGTAGAAGCTCAGCCCGCTGGAGCTGAAGCCGCTGCTGCCAGCGCGCACGTCGCGCAAGCGCGCCAGCAGGTTGTAGCCCTGCACTTCCGCGCCGGCGAAGCCCATCGTGAACATCGGGATCAACTGGTGTGGCGAGATTTGGTCCATTGCCCCCGCCACCTGGGACACGCCGCCGGGCAGGTAGTCTATATAGTCCATCGCCGCCTTCGTCCGCGGGTCGGTTGCCGTCGAATCGAGGTTGCGGGCCACAGCTTGCTGGTTCGGCGTCACTGCATACGGCAGGAACGGCAGTTGCGACCACTGCAAGGTCATCGTCGTTGCGCTATAGCTCAAGTTCGGCTGCAACAACGCACTCGCCGGAGTCGCGCCGGCATAGAACGCCGTGGAATCGAACAGCGGATACGTTCCGGTCAGCGTGCCCGCCACCATCAACGGCACCGCGTCGCCGCGCTTCGGCTGGTAGGCGCCAAACGGCACGATCTTCAACGTCCCGCCGCTGATTGTGGCTGCCCCGGTGACGTTGACTCGGTCGTAATCAACGCCCGCTCCCGTCGTGCCGCCAATCGCCATTTGTAACGTGCCGCCGCTCTGCGAGTAGGTGGCGAAACTCATGGCCAGCGGGTCGGCTTTCAGCAAACCGCCTGTGAGTGTGACCGGACCGGAACCCAACGCGAAGGAGTTCTTCAATGACACCGTGCCGGCGGTAATCAACGTGCCGCCGCTATAGGAGTTGGACGAGAGCAGCACCAACGTGCCGGGGCCGTTCTCGACCATGTTGCCGACGCCGCTGATGGTGTTGGTGACGGTCAATGTCCCGCTGGGGTTGAATATCAATGTTCCGCTGTTGGCGACCGCGCCAGTGCCCAACGCGCCGCCGCTGGTCACGATCAATTCGCCGCCTGCTCCAACCTCCGTCGCGGAGCTGAGCAGATTGCCATAGTTCAGGAACGTGCTGTTCGCGTTGACCCTGAAGGTGCCGCGAACGTCCACCGTGGCGCCGCTGCCGACGAAGAGCATGTTGCTGATGCCCGCCGCACCAACCAGCAGGTTTCCGCTGGTCAGCCAAAGGGAATTGGTGCCGGCAATCACAACAAGGTTGCTGTTGGCATTGGCGGCGTTACCAATGAAACCGTTGACGCTCATCACCTGCGCGCCGTTGGTAATCGTCATCCGGTTGAACGAGCTCGCGTCGCCCACCGATAGATCCGTGGTGTTGCTCCAAACCGTGCCCGCACCACTGACAGTAACCACGCCAATCGCGCCAGCCACGCTGCCAACGATGGTCGTGCTGGTGTTCCCGACCACTTCGGACACCCGATTGGTGCCGCCGAGGATGTTCCACGTCGCCGTCTGTCCCGCTGTCGCGCCGATGATAAGGTTGCTGCCCGTCGGAACGACGATCTGCGAACCGTTCAGCGTGTTCAGTGTGCCAGCGTTGAAGTCGAACACCGACTTGGTCGTGCCGGCGGTGTTGTTGGTCGCGTAGAAATAGTTGGCAGTGATTTGGCCGCCGTTGAATGACAACGAACCGTTGCGCACGTCGAGCGCGCCGCCAGCTATCGCGTTGGTCGCGACGAGATTGCCGCCGGCGAGCACGGCGATCTGGTTGTTGGCCGACGCCGGATCGAATCCCACGACGATGTTCGTTGCCGTCACTGTGCCGCCGCCGCTGACAGTCAGCTTGTTGCCGGAACCGACATTGCCGACGTAGAGATCATTCGTGATGCTCCAAGCCGAACCAGCGCCGGCCACCAACGCCGAGTTATCATTGCCGCCGGCCAGATTTCCGATCACTCCACTGCCGCTGAGCAACCGACCGCCGTTGGTAATGACAAGGCTGCTGCCGGTGCTGTTGTCGCCGATTCTCACCACGCCGTTGTTCAGGTCCAGTGTGCCGCCTGAGACGGTGACTACGCCGGTTGCTCCGGGCACGCTGCCGAGAACCAGCAAGCCCGCGCCGCCGCCGGCTTGCATCACCACATTGCTGCCGCCGAGGATATTCCATGCCGCCGCCTGCCCCGCCGCGCCGCCAACTTCCGCAGCGACGCCCGCAGGCGTCACGATCCGCGAGTCGGCCTTGGTCGTCAATGTGCCGCTGTTGAAGTTGAAGACCGAATTGGTCGCGCCCAGGACATTATTTGTGAGATAGAAGTGATCGGCAAAGATGTTGCCGCCGTCGAACGCAAGTGTTCCATTGAGCACATCGAGCGCGCCGCTCACGGTGGCGTTCGTGGCGTAGAGATTGCCTCCGGCGATAGTGATGACGTTGCCCGTGGCAGCCATGCTGTGACCAAGGATGATGTTGGTGGCGACGACCGTGCCGCCGTCGTTGATCGCTAACTGGTTGAACGAGCCGGTAAAGCCGACGTAGAGGCTGCCGCTGTTGCTCCACAACGAGCCTGCGCCGCTGACGAGCGCGCTGTTGTTCGTGGCCGCGCCATCCCAACCGATGTAGCCCGTGCCGCTGAGCACCTGCCCGCCATTGGTCACGATCAAGCTGTTGGAAACACCAGCGGTGCCAACGAAGAGGTCGCCACCGCCGTTGTTCCAAACCGAGCCGGTTCCGCCGACCAACGCGCTGTTCGCGAAACCAAGGCCACCGATAACTGCGCCGGCGCTGAAGACCTTGCCGCCGTTGGTCACGGTCAGGCTGTTCATCATGCTTCCCGCAGCAACACCCAACGCAAACTGCCCGGTGTTGCTCCAAGTGGAACCAGCGCCCGCCACCACCACGCTGTTGTCAGAGCCGGCGAAACCGACCACGCCAGACGCGCTCAATACTTGGCCACCGCTCGCGACCAACAACTGGTTGAACGAACCGGTGTAGCCCACGCTGAGGCCGCCGCTGGTCCATGTCGCGCCCGCACCGCTGACTTCCACGGCATTGCTGTTCGCGGTCGCCGCGTAGCCGATGGCGCTGTCGCCGCTGACGACCCGGCCGCCGAGCGTCACCATCATCGTGTTGCTCGAACCGGCTGCGCCGATGTAAAGCTTGCCGCTGCTGCGCCAGACCGAGCCAGTGCCGGTCACTGACACCGCGTTGCCGTAGGCGCTCGCGTCAAGGCCAACATAAGCGTTGCTGTTCACAACCATGCCGCCGTCGCTGACCGTCAGCCGATTCGACGATCCGGCGAGGCCGATGTGAAGGTCCGCGCTGTTGGTCCAGAGCGAGCCTGCGCCCGTCACCAACGCTTCGTTGTTGCTGGCGCTCGCGCCGAAACCCACGTAACCGTTCACGCTGGCGACTTGGCCGCCGTTGCTGACGGTCAGGCTGTTGCCGGAGCCGTTCTCGTCAATGAACAGATTGCCGCTGTTGTTCCAGACCGCTCCAGCGCCGGTCACCAATACCGAGTTGTTACTGGCGCCGACATCGAATCCCACGTGGCCGTTATTGTTGTTGACCCGGCCGCCGTCGCTGATCGTCAACCGGTTGAAAGAGCCGGTGGCACCGACATAGAGGTCGCCGCTGTTGTTCCAGACCGAACCCGCGCCCGTTACCAACACCGAGTTGTTCGTCGCGCTGCCGTTGAAGCCGATGAAGCCAGTGGTGTTGTAGATGACACCGCTGCTGTTGATGGTAAGAATGTTGCCGCCGCCGCTGACGCCGACCGCCAGTCTGTTGATGTTGCTCCAGGTCGAGCCGGGACCAGAAACGAGCACGGTGTTGTTGCTGGCGCTGGCATTGAAGCCCACGTAGCCGTTGTTGTTGACGACGAGGCCGCCGTTGCTGACGGTCATGCCGTTGCCGAAGCCGAAGTTGCCGACCGTCAAATCGCCGTTGTTGGTCCAGAGCGACCCGGAACCATTAACGAAGACGGTATTGTTGTTGGCGTTGCTGTCGAATCCTACATGGCTGTTGTTGTTCGCGACCGTGCCGCCGTCACTGATACTCAGGCGGTTGAAGGAACCTGTGACGCCAACCTGAAGGTCGCCGCCGATGTTCCACGCCGAGCCAGCGCCGCTGACCAATGCCGTGTTGTTCGTGGCATCAGCCGTGTAACCCAGATAGGCCGGCCCGCTCACAACATGACCGCCGTTACTGATAACGAGGCTGTTGCCGATGCCGCCGTAACCCACTGCGAACTCACCGCTGTTGGTCCAGAGCGAACCCGCGCCCGTCACCAACGCCCAGTTCGTCAGCGCCGTGGCGTCCCAACCGATGTAGCCGGCGCCGTTGGCCACATGGCCGCCGTCGCTGACGGTCAGGTTGTTGCCCGAACCGCCGTAGCCGACATAAACAACCCGGTCGCCAACGTTGCGCCAGAGCGAGTTGGTGCCCGTCACCACAACAGCGTTGTTGCTCGCGCTCGCGTAGCGGCCAATGTAGCCCTCGCCGTAGCGGTTGATGACCTGCGCGCCGTTGCTGACAATCAGGCTGTTGGCCGAGCCGTAGTAACCGACACCCAGATGATAATAGTTGCTCCAAATCGTGCCGGCGCCGGTCACCACCACCGCGTTGTTGAACGCGCTGGTGTTGTAACCAATCCAACCCGAACCGTTGGTGACCAACGCGCCGTTGTTGATGATCAGCGCGTTATTGCTGCCGCTCTGGCCGATATACAGAGCACCAACGTTGGCCCAGAGCGAGTTCGTGCCGCTCACCAGCACGACGTTGTTGCTCCCTCCCGCGCCTATGTGGCCGTCCATGTTCATCACCTGCGCGCCGTTGGTGATGATCAGCGTGCCGTTCTTGCCAAACCAGCCCACGTAGAGATCGTTCGTATTGTTCCAGAGCGAACCCGCGCCGGTCACTACCACCGTGTTGTTAATTGCCTCCCCGTCAAGACCGATGTAGCCGTTGCCGTTGATGACCTGCGCCCCGTTGCTGATGGTCAGGCTGTTGCCCGCACCATTGTAGCCCACATACAAATTGCCGCTGTTGCTCCAGACCGAACCGGCATCCGTCACCAGCACGGTGTTGTTGGCGCTGAAGTTGGTGAAGAAACCCAGGTAGCCGGCGCCGCTGAGAACCGTTCCGCCGTTGCTGATGGTCAGGTTGTTGCCTGCGCCATTGTAGCCTACATACAGATTGCCACCGTTGCTCCAGATCGAACCGGCATCTGTCACCAACACCGCGTTGTTGTTGGCGTTGCTGGCAAACCCTACATAAGCGTTGTTGTTCACGACCAAGCCGCTGTCGCTGACCGTCAGCCTGTTGAAGGAGCCGGTTTCGCCAACGTAGAAATCGCCGCCATTGTTCCACGCCGAACCCGCCCCCGTCACCGCAACGAAGTTGCTGTCACTTCCAAAAGTGTTGCCGATCGAACCGCCAGCGCTGGAAACCTGGCCACCGCTCTGGATGGTCATGCTGTTATTGTTGGCGCTCTCCCGGCCAATCGTCAACAAGCCGCCACTGAGCACCTGCCCGCCGTTTGTCACCGTCATTGAGTTGCGATCGCCGCTGTTGCCCACAAACAAGTTGTTGGCGTTGCTCCAGATCGAGCCGGGATCCGTCACAAACACCGCGTTGCCGTTCGCGCCGACGGCGTTGCCCACGAAACCGTTGGAGCTGATGACATGGCCGCCATCGTTGATCGTCAACTGGTTCGATGACCCCATCGCACCCACCACCATCGAGTCCCGGTTGCTCCAGAGCGAGCCAGATCCGCTTACCAACCCCATGTTGTTGTTCGCCGTGGCGTTGGAGCCGATGATGCTCGATCCGTTGATGACCTGCAACTGGCCCCAATTCGTCAAAATCAGCGCGTTATGCGATCCGTTCGTCCCCACAATCCAATCGCCAGACCCATCTACCACCCACACCAGGTTGAACACGTTCGTCACGTAGTCCTCCGCCAAAGCTCGCGGCGCCGGACCACACACCATCGCAGCCAGCGCGACTCCGAAAGCAAATCCGCGCCTCCACCCCAAGCCTCTGGCTGTGAATCCCAACTGATGACTGATGTTCTTCATAGGCGTTGCCTTCCGGCTGTCACGTCTTGGCATTACAAAACCAACCGCCGACCTCATGAGCCTTCTCTCCTTGCGCCCTTCCTCACTCCACGGAAGCCGGCCGCCACCCGCAAGCGGCAAACGCCGAAATCATTCCCTGATAATGAGCGATCTACCTCAACAAATGCAGCCGTTTCGTATCACATTCTCGCCGCCCCTGTCCACACCAAGCAACAACAAATCCCGCCGCCTTGCCAACGTCACGGGTTGCTGTTAGAAACATGCCACATGCTTTTCAAGAAACTCACAGTTCTCGGTCCCGGCCTGCTCGGCGGCTCGATCGGCCTAGCCGCGCGTGCGCGGCAGGTTGCCGGACGGACAGTGCTCTGGGCGCGCCGACCGGAGGCTTGCGACGAGGCAATGACAGCCGGCACGGCCGATGCCGCCACCCCAGACCTCGCCGAGGCGGTGTGCGATGCGGACCTTGTGATCCTGGCGACGCCCGTCGGCGTGATGGGCGAACTTGCTGCAAAGATGGCGCCCTCGCTGAAACCGCAGGCGCTGGTCACCGACGTCGGCAGTGTGAAGTATCCCGTCGTCACACAGCTCGAACATCTGCTGGCCGGCAAGGCACGCTTTGTGGGCAGTCATCCGATGGCTGGCAGTGAACAGTCGGGCATCGGCGCGGCGCGGAAGGAGTTGTTCGATGGCAGCGTCTGCATCCTGACGCCGACGGAGCGGACGGACGCCGGGGCGTTGCAACAGGTGGCAGAGTTCTGGAAATCGCTCGGTGCCTCCGTTCGCACACTCACGGCCACCGAACATGACGAGGTCGTTGCCCATGTCAGCCACCTGCCCCATCTGGTCGCGGCGGCACTGGTGAACCTGGTTTGCTCCGATGGACCACGACCGTTGGAGTTTGCCGGCGGCGGCCTGCGTGATACAACGCGCATCGCCAGCAGCCCGCCGGGCATGTGGCAGGAGATTTGTCTTACCAACCGCGACGAGGTCTGCCGCGCGCTGGCGCAATTTATCGAGCAACTCGAAGCCGTGCAGACCATGCTGCGGAACAAGGAAGACGTCAACCTCACCGCGTTCCTCAAGCGCGCCAAGTTTTTCCGCGATGAGATGAAGTTCAGAAAATGAAACCTTCGCAGTCTGAGTCATCGAATCCCAAACAACCCGCCGCGCGCATGGTCGTAATCGCCATTGACGGCACGAGCGGCTCCGGCAAAAGCACAATCGCCAAATCCCTAGCGCGCCACTACGACTTCGTCCACGTGGACACCGGCGCGATGTATCGGGCGGTGACGTGGCATTGCCTGCAACACGGCGCGGACTGTAACGACGCGGCGGCGGTCGTGCGCGCGATGCGGGAGATGAAGAGCGACTTCCGGCTCTGCGACGGACGGATCGTGATGTTCATCAACGGCGCGGATCCCGGCGAGGCGCTGCGTAGCGAGGCCGTCACGCAAAACGTCTCGCTCGTGGCACGCATCCCGGAAGTGCGCGCATGGCTGGTGGCACAGCAGCGCGAGTTACTGCGGTTCGGCTCACTCGTGATGGAAGGCCGCGACATTGGGTCTGTGGTCTTTCCCGATACGCCTTTCAAGTTTTACGTGGACGCCGACCCGGCCGTGCGCGCTGCGCGCCGCGCAGGCGACGGCTACGCGGACCAAATCACACGGCGCGACCAACTCGACTCAACGCGGAAGGTGTCGCCGCTGGTGGTGCCGCCGGGCGCGTGCCTTGTGGACACCGGAAAGAACACACCGCCGCAAACCACCGCTTTGGTGCTGGCCGAGTTGAAACGGCGCGGCCTATGACCACCGCAAACCCCACTCCCATGCCCATGCGCCCGTGGTATCGCTTGGCGCAGGCGACGTCACGGTTGCTCTACGAATGCCTCTTCAACTTCCGCATTCACGGAGCCGAAAACGTTCCGCCGAGCGGCGGCGTCGTGCTCGCCTGCAATCACGTCAGCTTCCTCGACCCGCACGCGATCGGTGCGGGTTGTCCGCGCGAAGCGTGTTTTCTTGCGCGCAAAACGCTCTTCAAGAACACGCTGCAAAGCGCGCTGCTGCACAGTTGGAACGTCGTGCCGGTGGACTTGAGCGGCAAACCCGACATCACCGGTCTGAAGGCCCTCATGGACCGGCTGCGGCGCGGCTACGCGGTGACGTTGTTTCCCGAAGGCACGCGCACATACGACGGCAGTTTTCAGGAGGCCAAGCCGGGCGTGGGTCTGCTTGTCGCCAAGGCCGGCGTGCCCGTGGTGCCCGTGCGGCTGTTCGGCGCCTACGAAGTCTGGCCGCGCAATCAGAAGCTGCCGCGCCGCGGTCAGGTGGACATCATGTTCGGCAAACCGGTGTATTACAACGCGATGATCGCCGACGCGCGCGCGAAAGGCGCCGCCGCGATGAAGGACCTCTACCAGCGCATCGCCGACGACGTGATGGAGCACATCAAGGCGCTGCGGTTGGACTAAAGCCTCCGCGCCTTGAAGAGTGTCAGCTCCTCGTCCTTGCGACCGAAGACGCGCTCGTGCTCCTCGATCACGTAACGGTCCGTCATTCCGCTGATGTAATCGCACACCGCGCGGTGCAGGCCGATTTTCTCGATGCGGGCGCGACTCTGGCTGCCGACGAGGCGCGGCTGCTTCAGCGCCGCCTCGAACAACTCCTCCATGAGCCTGCACGCGCGTTTGTTTACACCTTCCACTTCCGGGTTGTAGTAGAGGTTGTGGTAAAGGTAGTCGCGCAGCACAAGCGTGCGCTTGTGCAGCGCCGGGCTGTAGGCGATGAGCGGCCGATCGCAACGGCGCACCTCGTCGGCGCTGCGAACGCCAGCCTTCTCAATGAGCCGGTTGGAGTGGGCGATAACGTCCTCCACCTGTGCGTTGATCAGACAGCGGATGGAAAAGTAGCTGCGCCGCGTGGCGTCGTGGCGCGGATGTTGTTTCGCAACGCGCTCACTGATCTCCTGCCACAATTCGACCGTCGCCAACCCCTCCTCTGTCAACAGCTTCGCACCGAGACCGTCGTCAATGTCGTGGCTGTAGTAGGCGATCTCGTCGGCGACGTTCGCGATCTGCGCCTCCAGCGACGGACTCTTGACCTCGAACCCAATCGCCTTGCGCGGCCGGTCGAACCCCGTGACGTGCTTTGCCAGCCCCTCGCGCGTCTCGCAAGTCAGGTTCAGCCCGTCGAACTCCGGATACTTCTTCTCCAGTTCGTCCACGATGCGCAGACTCTGCTGGTTGTGCTCAAAGCCGCCTTGCCCGGCCATCAGGTCGTTCAGCGTCCGCTCGCCGCTGTGACCGAATGGCGAGTGCCCGAGATCGTGCGCCAGCGCGATGGTCTCGGCGAGGTCCTCGTTCAGCCGCAGCGCCCGCGCAATCGAACGCGCGATGGCTGCCACCTCGATCGAGTGCGTCAGCCGTGTGCGGTAGTGGTCACCCGTGCCGTTGAGAAAAACCTGCGTTTTGTATTCCAGCCGCCGAAACGCCCGCGAGTGGATGACGCGGTCGCGGTCGCGGGCAAACTCCGTGCGCAAGTCGTGCGACGACTCCTTGTGCATGCGCCCGCGGCTGTCGGCGCTCTTCTGCGCGTAAGGCGCGAGGCTCTTTTGCTCCTGCTGCTCCTGTTGTTCGCGGCTGGTTAACACGTCGCTAATCTGTCAAACGAAGCCGCAAGCTTCAAGCGTGGTGTTGCTCCGGGCCGCCATGCCAGGAAATAGACTTGCAGACGGCGGCCAAACGTGGCTTAGTGCGCACATCTGGATGCGGGAGTAATTCAGTTGGTAGAATGCAAGCTTCCCAAGCTTGACGTCGCGGGTTCGAGTCCCGTCTCCCGCTCCACTTCCCCTATCTGCGCACCCTGATTAAGCGTGTCCTTCATCGCCTTTCCGTTTTCTGATTGGACTTATCACAGATCGCCCACAGGCGCTTTCCGATCACGGCAAAAACCGCGCCGTTGGCGGCGCAATGGCTGCTGTATTCCGTGTGCTGGCTGCTCTTGATGCCATCGTTCACTTCAAGTTTCCTGGTCGCCGACAAAATGGTTCTCTCGATATACACCTTTCCATCCACGACGAGCGGCGAACTAAAGCATGTGCCGCCCTTCCGGGCAGGATGCGTCCAGTAACAATGGCCGCTCTCGGCATCCAGGCAATGGACCGTGAATTTATTATCCAGAACGAACACCAAGCCATTTGCCACCGCCACGGTGGAGACGCTCTGATTCAGGCCTTCGTATGACCAGATCCTGCCTTTATCCGTGACGTCGCCGGTCTGCGTTGCATCAATGCAGACCACCCTTCCCTTGGCCTCTCCGCCGTGATTGGGATCGCCGCCAATCGCCACGTAGACACGATTGTTGTAGAAGACCGGAGTGCCGATGATGTCGCAGGGATGTCCGCGCCCATCCCCCTTGCTTTGACGCGGGTAGAACGGAAGCTTCTTATACTCCGGCGGAATACAATCGAACGACCATATCTTCTTTAGAACAGGCACGTCGGGAACGCTGGCCGTCGGAATGGCATCAATGGATGTCGTGGCCGGCACTCCCAACGAGAAGCGGAACTCCAGCGGAAGCGCGGGCTTGGGCAGGGCCGAAAGAAGGTTGACTGATCTAGCATACTCCGATGGCGAAAGCCTGTTCGTGTCCTTGTCTTTGACACGGGCATAGTCCTCTATCGAAAGCCCAGTGGTGTCCTTGTCTTTGACATTGATGAAATACACAATCGGCCCGCGCAGGCTCGTGGTCATCCAACGGTCTGGCTCGACGCGTGCCTTTGGATCCACCGGCTCGAACGCGTAACAAACGCCGTTTCCCGTGGCAAAGAGGATTTGAGCCTTACCGTTCACCATGCCAAGGGACGGGGATGTGTATTGCCCGCGGTAAAGCTGCTCTCCTATCTGCTCGTCATCGCGCGCGACCAATTGTCCCGTCATCTTATGGAATACGACCAGGCTGGGGGCCAATGGATTGTAAGGTATCTTCCCTGGAACCCAGGAGCGCCCATTGCCCGTGCAGACATAGACGTAGTCCCCGTGGACCAGAACAGAGGAACTGGACGTATGGTGATAATACGCCTTGAGCTTTTCGGACATGTCATATCGCCAGAGGATGCTCTTCAGAGATAGCTGTGCGACGGCTGCCTTGTCTGTTCCTGCTGGTGGCGGTTTGGCCTGACCGCGGTTACCCAAAAGTGTTTTCAGGTCAATACACATCGCTTCCTGATAGGGACTCACAAAATACAGCCGATCCTCTTCAACCGTGGGGGATGAACTGATAGCCCAACTTTCCAGCTTGTCTCCTCTGGAAGGCCTGGGACAAATAAACGAGCCGAGCAGGCTGCCGGTCTTTTCGTTGAAGCACTGGAAACAGGCTTCGCTTCCGTCTTCCAAGACTGTCCCGATAAACACCCGGCCCCGACTCACCACGGGGCTGCCCGTGGTGCGACGGCCAATCTTGACAACCCACTTGACGTTCTTCGTCGTTTGCAGATCCACCTCGCCTGCAGCGTTCAGTTCGCCGCAATCCACCGAATCCGGCAACTTCTGATCGCTCGTGGCAACCATATTACGGGAAGCTTGCCCGCCCCATTCCGGCCAGTCTTTGGCATCAACCACACCTGCCCCAGCCACAAAAAGCACGCCACAGAAGATCATCAGTCTTTTGCACGTCATCGTCTCACTCCTTGTTCTCGGTCTTTCTTCGAGTCATGGCGCGGCAGCACCAGCCCAGTGAAAAAGCCTTCTACCTTTATGGCGTGATCTTGCACTGGGACGGAGTAGGCCGACCCCACGCCGACGCTTACCGCTTCACGCCGAACATGTAGGCGAACCACTGCGGTTTCAGACCCGCCAGCGGCCCCTTGAGCTTCTCCAACTCCGCCGCCGGGCCGTGGACCTCCACGCGCTGAACGTCCGCCAACTTCATCAGCGGTCCCAGCAACGCGCCGACATTATCGAGGTGCGCCAACATACCCTCCGCGCCCACATACGCCTCGCGGCAGAAGACGATGTCGCCGCTGACGGTGAAGTCGTAATAGAGATTCTTCGGTTCGGTCGCGGTCTTCTCGACGAACGCCGCAAGCGCGGCCTTGAACTCCTCCATCTTGCCTGCGTGGACTTTGAAATAGGGATGAATGCTGACGAGGTTGGCGGGCTGGCTCATGGTTCAGGTTTCCTTTGTTGAGTTGCAGTTTGAATAACAAGCCGACGGAACTTCCACTACCACGGCGGAGCGAGTCGAGGCAAGTCTGATGCCGCAAAGTCGTCGCCTCCTACTTCAGCGTCTGCAACAGCCGCACGGCTTCCTGCGTGAGTTGCTCCGCCGCGGTGGGAAGATAGGGACTCGTCTTGACCTCGTAGCCGCCGTCGTCGTAGCTCTGCTTCGTCGGCACATAACCACCAGCCCCGTTGCAGTGCGTGATGACGATGGTGTGGGGGAACGGCGACGCGGTCTTGATCGCCTTGCCGATTTCGTTGAAGACCTCGCCGCCGAGGCCGACGAATGCGACATCACCCACGCGGCCCACCGTGAGGTTGAACGGCGAAAGAATGCTGGCGGCTTTCTTCTGCGCTTCGTCGAGAGTTTTGCGCGGGAGATCAACCGTTTTCATGGCCGTCCTTACCGGGCCGTTCGCGTCGAGCTTCTGAATGCCGCTCGACACGTCCACTACCTCCTCGCCAAGCAGCGTCCCCAGAAGCACCGGCTCCGGAATCCACCCGTTGGCCGTCTTGAACTCCGGCAGCACGCGACACCACGGGTCAACATTACCCGACGCGCCCGCAAACGCCGGTGCCACCACACCGCCGCCGAGATGCCTCTCCACAAACTGCTCTGCCAAACCATGCACGTCGCCGCTGATGATGAGATTCTTTCCTCCCAACGACGTGCTGTGCGTGGCGTAGGCGAAGAGAATCGCAGCCGAATCGCCATTCTCCGCGCGCACCACCTTCAACACCTGCACCTCCCGATCCGTCAGCGTGTCTGGATTTCGCCCCAGCCGAATCTGCTGCTTTCCCGCCTTGTCCACGACCGCTTGCCGGCGATTGATACCGACGGGTGAAGCCCCCGACCCGAACCCGATCCGCGCCCGCGTCGCGCGGCCAAGCCCATCGCGCACCACGGCCACGAGGCGGCGCTTGAGCCACTCCGTATATTCGATGTTGTTCGCGTGCGCCTCCGAGCCGGCGAGCGCCAGCGTGGGCGCGCTATGCGTGTGAATGCCGCAGAGGAAAAGCTCCGACGGCTCCAGCCGGCACTCATCGAGGATCGCTTTACGCACGACCTCTGCTGTGCCGCTGTAAAACCCGATGAGGTCCGTCGAGACCAGCACAAGCCGTTTGCCGCCCTGCTCAAACGCCACCACGCGCGCCGACAGCGGATCATGGACGCCCTGCGACAGCCCCTTCCGGCTCCCGTAGCCGGACAACGTCACCGGCTTCGTCGGCGTGATGTCGCACGACGCCACGCCAGCCCGCAGCGCGTCATCCGCCCGCGCCGGCATCGCCGTTGTGAGAAACAAAACGCCCGCGCCGCAAAGCGCCGCAAAACCGGGGAGAGAAAAACGATTGTCGAGGAAACTCATCGCGCTCATGCCGTCAGTATAGCCCGCCCTCGTTCGCCAAACAAGAATGCTGGAATAAACGCCGGTGGTTGGTCTATCCTCGCGGCATGAAAACCACTTCTTCTCCGATTCCTCGCAGGGACTTCTTCTCCATCCTTGGCACCGCAGCCGCCGCTTCCATTATGGGCGGCGCTGCTCCGCTCGCGCATGCCGAGCCGCGCAAGGGCCGCCTCCGTCAAGGCGTTTGCCTCGGCGTCTTCGGTGGCGCGAAGCTCGACTTCGAGGGCAAGTGCCGCGAGGCAGCCCGGCTCGGCGCGGTCGCCGTTGACCTCCAGGACCCGGAGAAGTTCCCCATCCTGAAGAAATACGGACTGATCCCGACGGAGGTTCGCGGCGGCAGCGGCATCAAGAAGGGCATCAACGACAAGGCCAACCACGCGGAGATTGACGCGAAAATGCGCGAGGCCATCAACGCCGCCGCGGCGGCGGGCGCGCCCAACGTCATCGTCCTCGCCGGCGACCGGCAAGGCATCTCCGACGAGCAGGGCATGGACACCTGCCTTGCCTTCATCAACAACATCAAGAAGCTCGCGGAAGACAAGGGCGTGACGCTCAGCATGGAGCTGCTCAACAGCAAGGTGAACCATCCCGGCTACATGTGCGACAAGACCGCGTGGGGCGTCGAGCTATGCAAGCGCGTGAACTCCCCGCGCTTCAAGCTGCTCTACGACATCTACCACATGCAAATCATGGAGGGTGACATCATCCGCACCATCCAGCAGAACATCCAATACTTCGACCACTTCCACACCGCGGGCAATCCCGGTCGCCACGAGTTCGACGATTCGCAGGAGATGAACTACGCCGGCATCTGCAAAGCCATCGCCGACCTCGGTTACAAGGGCATCATCTCGCACGAGTATTCGCCGACCAAAGGCAAAGATCCGATCGAGACGCTGGAAAAGATGATGCGCATCTGCGAGGTGTAGCCCTCGCGTCCGAATCAAGTTGGTCATAACAACGCCGCCGTCACGCTCCGCGCGAGCTGTGGCGAGGAGTGCGATGGCTGCATGGAGAAGATCATGAACAGCATACGCGTCGTTTCGCTGATGGCCGTGATCGCGGGAGTTCTTGCGGCGCACGCCGCAGAACCGGCGGATTCACTGAAGCTCATCCCGCCGTGGACAGCCGTGACTGCCAAGTCAAGCAAGGCGGGCGTCGAGGTTGGCGTCTGGGGGCGCACGCAGAAGTTCAACAGCGCCCTCCCCTCCTCCATCGTCACAGCAGCCGGAGAAATCCTAGCGGCACCGATCCGGCTCGTCGGGCAGGTGTCCGGCAAGCCCATCGAGTGGAAGCGCGGTGGTAGTTTCCTGTTCAGCACGGACAAGAACGCCGCGGTCGTCTCCGGCTGGCAGGCAGGCGATGACCTGATCGTGGACACCACCACGCGCATCGAGTTCGACGGCGTGATGCGCGTGGACCTCGTCGTGCTGCCGCAGAGGAAGGTCTCGCCAAAAGTCGAGCGGCTCTGGCTGGAGGTGCCGTTGAAGCGGTCGCGCGCAAGCCTCTATCACTACTGGCCCGGCTCGTGGGGCGGCGCGAAGAACAGCGGCGCGTTGCCGGAGGCCGGCCTGACACTGGCGTTCAAGCCATTCGTCTGGCTCGGTTGGGAGGACGGCGGGCTAGGATGGTTCACGGAATCCGATAAAGGCTGGCAGCCGCAAGACCCGAAGCAGCCTATCGAGGTTGTCGTGAGCGGCGACCAGACCGTGCTGCGGCTGCATCTGCTCGACTCGCCCCCGCCGCGCCTGCCCGTCACCTACACGCTCGGTTTCCAGGCGACGCCGGTGAAACCGTGGGCGAAGAACTTCCACGAGTGGCGCGTCTGGCACGGCGGGGCCTACGGCATCGAGAGCACGCCGTTGAAAGCGGACACGAAGAAGCTGGACTATGGCGAGACCTACCTCGCCGGCAAGGACAGCGCGTCGCACAAGCCCAACACGAAGAAGACCATCCTCGACCGCGCGGCGGAGCTGGGCGTGAAGACCATCGTCTTCCACGAACACTGGACGCCGTATCAGAACTATCCCGTGACGTCGCAGGAGGCGGAGTTAAAGAAGCTGGTGACAGCGTGCCATCGGCGCGGCATCAAGCTGCTGCCTTACTACGGCTACGAGTTCTCATCGCTCGCGCCGGAATGGGGCGAGATGTCCGACGAGGTGCTCGTGAAAACCACGGCGGGCGGCTACACCGGCGGCTACTATCGCGGGCCGGACCAGCGCGATTACATCGTCTGCTACAACAGCCGCTGGCGCGACATCCTCCTGCACGGCATCGAGCGCTCGCTTGTCCGCTACGGTTACGACGGCGTCTATCTCGACGGCACCACCGAGCCTTGGGCATGCGCCAACGAGAAACACGGCTGCGGCTACCGCGGCACCAACGGCGTGCTCCACGCCACCTACCCCATCTTCGCCGTGCGGCGGCTCATGCACGGGCTGGCGGCGGCGATCCATCCGTGCGGCGGGCTGGTGAACCCGCACCAGAGCACCTGCTGCGTCACGCCGACGCTGGGCTATGCGGACTCGTATTGGGACGGCGAACAATTCGAGGGCGGCCAGCTCTCCACCAACGTCATCCAGCAACTGCCGCTGGCCGCGTTCCGCGCCGAGTTCATGGGGCGCAACTACGGCGTGCCGGCGGAGTTCCTCGTCTATGAGCGCCCGCCCCAATGGACCTTCGACCACGCCCTCGCCTTCACCATGCTCCACGACGTGCGCGTGCGGCCCGGCGGCGGCACCGCCGCGCTGGAAAAAATGGCGCCCATCTGGAACGTCATGACCCGCTTTGGCGTCAGCCGCGCCGAGTGGCATCCGTATTGGGAAACCCACCCGCTCGCCACCGCCGCCACCGACACCGTGAAGACCAGCCTCTACCTCGCCGGCAAGGCCAAGCCCCGCCGCGCCCTGCTCGTCGTCTCCAACCTCTCCCTGAAAGACGAACCGTCCGCCTCCCTGAGCCTCGACCTCAAGCGCCTCGGCCTGCGCGAGACCGGCCTCAAAGCCAAGGACGCCCTCACCGGCCAGACCCTCTCCCTCCAAGCCGGCCGCCTCACCCTCCCGCTCCCGCCGATGCGAATGCGGATGGTCTGGATCGAGTAAAATAGCACGCTCGCCAGCCTCTCCGCCGGCGCGATGGCCCTGCTGGCGTGTTTGCTGATGCAAACAGGGATGATAAACCGTCGAGAAACTGGGGTGACCCCAAAAACACTGCCATTGCGGCGCTCGCAGTCCCGACGTTTCCAAAAACACCGCCACTCCGAGCGCCGAAGTCAGAGCGTTTCCCAGAACGACGCGGCTTCGAGCCTCCAAGTGACGATGTTCTTGGCTTGTTTGGTCAAAAAAAACGCCTTTTTGGCATGAAACCATGAAAACTCACCCTTCCCGACGCCCAAAACATCGGCCAAATCCGCCAACCCTTGATTCCCCGTCTCCCGGGAGACACCACCTTGCCTCGATCTTCGCCTGCCAGCCGCTAATCACTGGCTGACGGCTGAAAGCTGATCGGTGATGGCTCTTTTCCCTTCCTACAGCCCCGCCGCCGCGTCGGAGGGATGGCCCAACGCCCCAGCCTGCCTTTCAGCCTTGAATCCGCTCCCCTGTCTGTGCGTGCTTCTGCTTTACGCGATTCGCACATCTGCTAGCGGCGGGCGGGGTTTCCTAGAAGATGAAGATGGCCGCGGCGAGGACGGTGGTCCACTGGTTGGTGCCGACGGCGGATTGGGTGATGTTGGTGGTGCGGACGATCTTGCCGGAAATCTTGAAGACATCCTGCTTCTGGTCCCAGTCGGCGTCTTCGTTGAACTCGACGCCGAGGGTGGAGGCAAGCATGGCAGCGGCGGCGTCCTCGGACATGTCGCCAGCGGTCTGGTCGTTGACGCCGTGGGCGTGGATCTCGCTCAGGTAGCCATACTCGTCCTCGTCTGCGGGCACGGCGACGCCGATGGAGGCGGCAATGAGGCGGTGCGGCTCGTTGGTGGAGATGCGCGCGAGGACGGCAAAGGTGATCTGGCCGGGCTGGAGCAGCGCCTCGCCTTGTTTGCGGGAGATGATCTTACAGCGGGGCGGCAGGATGGAGCTGACGTGGACGAGGTTGCACATCTCAATGCCAGCGTCGCGCAGGGCCATCTCGAACGAGCGCAACTCGTGCTTGTGGGTGCCGACACCCTTCGTGAGAAACATCTTGGTCGGGACAAACTGCATCGTTGAAGGTCAATCCTGCTTTTCTTCGCCACTGTCGTCGAGTCGCTTCTCGATCTTCTTCACCCGCGCGAACAGTTCCGGCAGCCGAACCTTGCAAGCTTCGAGTTTCATCTCTTCTGCGGCAGGCCGCGCCACAGCGCCAAACACTTTGCCCTTTGGCGGCACATCCTGGTGCAGACCGCTCTTCGCAAGGGCAATGGCGCCAGCGCCGATGTTGAGATGGTCGGCCAATCCCACCTGGCCCGCCAGGATAACGCCGTCGCCGATCACGCAGGAGCCGCTGATGCCAACTTGTGAGCAGATGATGACGTGCCGACCAATGACGCAGTTGTGGCCAACCTGGACGAGGTTGTCTATCTTCGTGCCCTGCCCGATGAACGTCCGGTCGAACCGCGCACGGTCAATGGTGGAGTTTGCGCCGATCTCGACGTCATCCTCAATCTCGACGATGCCGACTTGCGGAATCTTCTTGTGACCCTGCGGGCCGCTGTCGTAGCCAAAACCGTCCGCGCCGATGACGACGCCCGGATGCATGATGACGCGGTTGCCAACAAGGCAGCGGTCACGAATGACGACATGCGGATAGAGCATGCACTGCGATCCAATTCGCGTCCCGTGACCGACATACACGTAAGCACCGATCACTGTGTCGTCGCCGATCACCGCGCCCGGCTCGATGACGGCATACGGCTGCACCGACACGCCCTTCCCCAACATGGCATCCGGCGCGACCACGGCGGTGGGATGAATACCGGGCGGGAATTTCACCGGAGGCGGCGCAATGGCCTCCGCGAGGCGTTGGAAAGCCGCCGAAGGATTGCCCACCCGAATGAGTGTCTGCGGCAACCGTTCCGTCCAGTCCTTGCCAACCAGGATGACAGAAGCCTGTGAAGCACGGGCACGCGCCGCATAGCTCGATCGGGCAAGGAATGTGACGTCGTCTTTGCCCGCGGCCAGAATACTGCAGAGCCGCGTGACAACGACCTCACCGTCGCCGACGAGTTCGCCGCCAACCAGTTCCGAGATTTCGCGAGCGGTCTTTCGCACTGCGGTGTCCTATGGCGCGGGCGCGGGCAACGGCGTGCGCGGCGTGGTGCTGGGGACCGGCAACGAGGCCGGTCCGGGACCAACGCTGGTGGGAAGGTTGGCGGGAGCGTTTGCGTTCAGTCCCTTCAAAACCACATCCGTGAAGTCGAGCTTCTCATCGGCATAGACAGCCATCGGGACGGCGGCGACCGTGCCGAACCCTGACGAGTCCACGATCACAGTGTAAGCGCCATCGCGGCCCTTCTTGCGGACGGCTTCCAAAATCTCTTTCAAGATGGCGTCATTCTGGCGGCGGCGAAGGTCATTCAGATATTGCTGGCTGTTCTGCTCGAACTCCTTCACAGCTTCGAGCGACTTGCGCAGTTCGAGGACCTTATCATTGACCGCTTTGGCTTTTTGCTCGCGTTTCTCTTGGGTCAACGCGGGGTTGTTGGATTCCTCGCGCAACTTCTGGAACTCCTCGTTGAGTTTATTGTAATCGTTGACGCGCTGCTGGTAGTCCTTGCGGTAGGCAGCGACGCTCTCGTCGAAGCTGCGTTGCGCAACCTTGGTCTTGTAGAACTCCTCGTAAATCCTACGCATGTCCACGGAGCCAATTTTGGCGCTCTGTGCGAACGTCGCCGGGGTAACCCAGCCGGCGGCTGCAACAGCCAACGTCGCGATAAATGTGAGGGTTAAGCGGTGTCTGTTCATAGTCGTGTCAGTCATGGTTTCTTTAGCACTTTGCTGTCTTGTTTAGACTAAAATTGGTAACCTATGTTGAAGTTAAATCGGCCGCCGCGACTGTTGTAGCCGTCGGTGGTGATCGGAATGCCGTAATCGAACCGGATCGGTCCAATGGGGAGGTCGAGGCGGACGCCGAAGCCGAAGTCGTCGTTGTAACCACCAACGCTGTAATCGAAGGCATCCTGATTCACAAAGCCGATGTCATAGAACACAGCAAACCGAATCTTCTCGATCACGGGGATGGTGTATTCGATGGTGCCCCATCCATACGTGTTGCCGCCCACCGGCTCGTCCGGATTGTAGGCACCGGGGCCGTTGCCGGGCGTGTTCAGATTACCCACCTTGGGCGAAACGTCGCGGAAGCGGAAGCCGCGCAGGTTGTTCGGGCCGCCGAGGAAGAAGCGATTGAACAACGGCACTCGCGAGTTGTCGCCGTAGCTGTCCACCACACCCGTGCCGCCGGCAAGCAACAGCACGTGTTTCTTGTCCAGCGTAGGCCACGTGAACGGGATCGGGAAGTATTGCTGGCTGCGCAATTCCAACTTGTAAATTTGCGTCTGGCCTTTGAGCGGACCACCGGCGCCTTGCACTGAGAACTCAGTCTTGTTGCCGCGCGTCGTGAGAAATACGCTGTCACGCGTGTCTCGCGTAATCGTGCCCGTCACCGAGCTCTCAGAACGCTCGCCTTTTTCATCCTGGAAAATCTGGGGCGCCGTGCTTTCAACATCAACGATGTCCACGACCTGATACCCGTATTGAATCCGGCCGGAGACGAACGGCATAAGCTCCTTGGTCAGATGCACGTCGAAGCCCGTGCGCCTTTCCGTGTAAATCGAGCTGAGATACTGGCTTTCGCTGCGGAACAGATCGAACCCCAACGCCAGTCTGCGGTCCATGAACCACGGCTCGGTAAACGAAAGAATATAGTCCTGGCGCATCGTGCCCATCTGGACGCGGAAGCGCGCCTTCTGGCCACCACCCGTGAAGAACGGCGGGTTGAAGATGTCAAAATTACCCTGGCTGACCTCCGCAAAACCGACCAGCGCGTCCACACTGGAAAAGCCCGCGCCAAACACCAACTGGCCAGTCCGTTGTTCCTCCACCTCCACCGCGAGGTCTTTGTGGCCAGGCACGTCGGTCGGCTCAGCAATCGTGTTCACTTTCGAGAAATAACCCATGTTCTCCAGGCGCTCCTTGCTGCGCTTGACCTTCACCATGTTAAACACGTCGCCCGGCTTCACTGCCAACTCGCGACGAATGACCTTGTCCTTGGTCTTGGTGTTGCCGCGGACGCTGACCTTGCTCAGATACGAGATGTCGCCTTCGACGATCTCGTAAACGATGTCCATCCGGCCAGTCTCGACGTTGGCCTCCTTAAGCGGCACCACCCGTGCGTCAATGTAGCCCTTGGCTCCGTAGAAATCGCGAATTGCCTCAATGTCCTTGTCGAGCGCCTTCGGTCCGAACGTCTTTCCCTCGATCATCTTCAGATCGCCACGAATGCCGGCACTGGGGAAGAGCTGGTTGCCCTTGATGTCGAGGCGGCCCACTTGATACTGCTTGCCTTCAACAAGAATCATCCGCACATACATCTGGTTCGGGTTGATATGGTCGAACTTCACGTCCTTGATGACGATGTCTATGTAGCCTTCGTTGCGGTAGAAATCGCGCAGACTCTCTTGATCGTCCTGCCACTGTTCCTTCTTCATCACGTTAGTGCGCACGATCCACGATAACCACCACTTGCGCTTGGTCTTCATCTGCTTCTGCAACTTCGCCTTCGAGAAGTGGTCGTTGCCCGTGAAGGTAATGTCAATGATCGCCACGCGCGGGCCTTCGCTGATGTTGAATGTCACCACGCCCTGGCCGGTCTGCTGGTCAATGCTAATGTCGTAGCGGATCGTCGCCTGCTCGAAGCCGGCTTTCTCGTAATACTCCTCCACCTTCTTCTGCGCCAACACCACCTTGCGCTCGTCAAGCGGCTCTCCAACCTTCAGTTCCATCTCCTTGCGGATCTTGGATGCTTTGATCTTCTCGCTGCCCTTGACGAGGATTTCCTTGATCTTCGCCTTGCCCTGCACGGTGAACAACACTTTGACACCGCCTTCCACATCTTCCTGCGCGACATGGACGTTGGTGAAGTAGCCGGTCGCATACAGGTTGCGCACGTCCTGGCCCAAAGCGGTGCGCGTCGTCTGCTGGCCCGCCTTGGTCTGGACGTTCGCCAGGATGACGCTGTCACTGATCGGCACCGGACCGACGTGACGGATCTCTATCTCCTTGACGAGGAAACTCGGCTCCTGCGCGCCCGCCGGCAGCAACGCCACCAGCCACAACGCGAGGCAAGCCGTTATCAGATTGCGGCACGCGATCTTCACATCGCCTCCTCTCGTGGTGTCATCGCAACGTCGCTCTCCTCGATGGCCGCCGAGAAAAACCGGGTGATGTCGCGGCGGAACTGCAACGGAATCTTACCCTGCGGACCGTTGCGGTTCTTGGCGACTATCAACACAGCCTGCGTGATCTCCTCGGCCACCACTTCCTCGTCCTTCCGATCGTCTTTCGGCGCAATCAGCGCCACCACGTCGGCATCTTGCTCGATAGCACCCGATTCGCGCAAGTCACTTAATCGCGGCTTGCCGCCTTCGCGCTTTTCAGCCTCGCGGTTGAGCTGCGACAAGACGATGACAGGAATCTTCAACTCCTTCGCCAGCGCCTTCAGTCCGCCGGAAATCGCGGCGATCTCCTGCTGCCGGTTGTCGTAATTACCACGCATGGGCGCGCGCATGAGCTGCAAGTAATCCACCACCAGCAACTGGATGTCATGGTTCGCCTTCATGCGCCTCGCTTTGGCACGAAGCTCCATGATGGTGAGGTCGCCCGTATCATCAATCAAAATCTTTGCGTTGCTGATCTTCTTCGCGGAGTTAATAAGCGATTTATACTCCACGTCGGTCGAAAGGCCGCGGCGAATCCGGTTCATGCTAACCTCGCCCACCGAGCACAACATGCGGATGATGAGCTGCACCGCCGGCATTTCCAAGCTGAACACGCCAACTGGCATCGGATTGTCGGAATTCAGGATTGCGACATGCTCGGCGATGTTCATCGCCAGCGAGGTCTTGCCCATCGAGGGACGCGCCGCGATCACGATCATGCTGCCGCGCTGCAAACCGTCCAAGCACTTGTCCAGCTCGGTGAAACCAGTGGGAATCCCGCGCAGTTTGCCTTTGTGCTGGAGGATGTCGTCAATCTCATGAACGGCTTCCTTGACCACATCCGCCCCGCTGACCACGCCGTGCGCGCTCTTCTCCTGCGCGATGTCAAAGACGAGCCGCTCAACGTGATCAACAAAATCGTCCACGCCCTCGTCGAGCGTTCCGTAGCTTTCGGTGACAATCTGTGTTCCGGCTTCGATCAGTTGCCGCAGGCGGTAGCGCTGGCGGACGATGTTGAGGTAGAACTCAAGGTTCCCTGCCGTCGGCACCGCGTTGGACAACTGCGTGATCGCCACCGCGCCGCCTACGCGTTCCAGTTGGTTGCGGCCCGCCAGCTTCTGCGTGACGGTCATCAGATCCACCGGCTCGTGCTCGTCTTGCATGTCCACAAGCGTGCGGTAGATCAGGCCGTGGTTCTCGTTGTAGAAATACTCCCCGCCGCGCGTCTTTGGATCCTTCGAGGCGAACTTTTCAATGCACTCACTGATCGCCGGTGGATTCAGCAGCAGCGACCCCAATAGACAACGCTCCGCATCATCGCTGTGGGGCAACGAACGTCCCACGTCGGCCCCTGGAAACGGCGTCACCTTGTTGGCTGCTTGGCTCACAAATCCATCAACTCTTCTTCTTACCACCCGCTAGAGGCTTGCCGCCGCCTTTCTTGATCGCGGGCTTTTCCTCCACAGGCTCGGCGGCCTTGGCGGGAGCCTCGGGGCGAGGCTTCCTGCCGCGCGGCGACTTGGCGGCGGCCTCGGCGGCTTGCGTTTCTTCGGTGCCTGGCGCGGTCTTGCTGACGATGGAGAACTTCACGTTGGCGGTGACTTCCGGATGCAGCTTCACATCCACGTCGAACGTGCCGAGCGCGTGGATCGGGTGCTTGAGTTCGAGCTTGTGATGGTCAATCTCGAAGCCTTCCTTGACCAGCGCCTCGCTAATGTGATGCGTGGTCACGGCGCCAAACAGCTTCCCTCCGGGGCCAGTCGCCACCGAGATCGAAAGCGTCAGCTTCGTCAGCTTGTCAGCCAGCTCGCGAACCGTCGCGAGTTCCGCCGCCTCACGTTCGGTGCGGCGCTTCTTGAGTTCGGCCAGTTGGCGGACGTTGGCGCGCGTGGCAAGCGTGGCTAGGCGTTGTGGCAACAGATAGTTGCGCGCATAGCCGCTTGCCACCTTTACCTTGTCGCCTTCGGCGCCGAGGTCTTTGACCTGTTTGAGAAGAATCACATCAGTTGTCATACGAGTCCGTAGATGAAAATGGGTCCGGCGTGGCGTGGGTTAGCGCACGAGGAGCATGATGCGGGCGCGCTTGATGGCCCGCGTGATTTCGCGTTGGTGTTTGGCGCACGCGCCGCTCGAGTGGCGGCCGACGATCTTGCCGCGCTCGGTGATGAACCGTCGCAGCAATTCCGGCTGCTTGTAGTCCACCTGCACCTGATCTTCGCAAAGTTTGCACTTCCGCTTCGGCATCTCGCTCATGCGAGGCCGAGTTGAATCTCTCTTGGTTTTTTCCCGCTTTTTTTTAACCATAAGTCCGTCTCAGTTCTTTTCGTTACGTCGTCTTGGATTCCAAAACTTCTAGAAGGGGATGTCGTCCTTCTCCTTGCTTGCAGCCGGCGCTTCCGGCGTGATGTCTTCCGCTGGCGTCTCCGCTGGCGCGCGCTCGGCACGTTCCGGCGCCGGACCGCCCTCGCGGAATTCCTGCCCACCGGTGCGCTGGCCGCTGCCAAGGAACTGCACGCGCTCGGCCACAACGCTGATCTTACTGCGCTTCTCACCCTTGTCGTTCTGCCACGACTCATACTTCAGTCGGCCCTCAATGAGCACCGGCCGCCCTTTGCTCAAATACTGCGCCGCCGCCTCCGCTTGCTTGCCCCAAACTACGATGTCGAAGAAGTTCGCCTCTTCCCGCTTCTCGCCGGATTCGGTCGTATAGACGTGATTGACGGCCATGCCGAACTTCGTCAGCGCCATTCCCTTCGGCGTATAACTGCGTTCAGGATCGCGCGTCAGATTGCCCACAAGAAAGACTTTGTTCAACGACGCCATAAAAAACTCCTATCAGGCCGCGGCCGGCTCTTTCGCTTCGACTTTCTTCTCGACTGCTTCCAGGAACATGACGCGGAACACCGTTTCGTTCAGCGCCAGCTTCGCGCGCAACGGCGCAATAGCCGTCGCTGGCGCGTCGAAGACGAAATTCACATAGTAGCCCGCGGACTGTTTCTTCGTCGCACGCGCGAATGTCCGCTTGTCCATCTTCTGGATGGCCTTCACCTTGGCGCCGGCTGTCTCCAGATCCTTCTTCAGCGCCTCGATCAAGTCAGGCGCCGCGTCGTCCTTGCCGCCCGTATTGATCACAAATAATGCCTCGTATTGATTCACTTGACTGTTCCTTTCACATCCGGTCGCCGCGTTCTCATTCGCGCGGCGATCAACCATTAAATTCATTCATTGCGGCTGCCATGCCGCGTTCGATGGCACACGCCACCGCTTCTGCCGCGCGTGCGACGGTTTCGCCAACCGCCGCCAGTTCCTCTTTCCGGAACCTGCTCAGCACAAAATCCACCAGCGCGTTTTCCGGCGCGCCTTCGCTCCGCCGCATCGGACGGCCAATGCCGATCCGCACCCGCGGAAACTGCTCGGCGCCAACCAACTCGCCAATGCTCTTCAGTCCGTTGTGACCGCCGCTGCTGCCTTTCAGCCGCAGCCGCAGCCGGCCCACGTCCAAGTCCGCGTCGTCTGTCACCACCAACATCTGGTCCGGCGCAAACTTGTGCCAGTGCAGCAGCGCCACGCAGGCGCGACCGCTCAGATTCATGAAGGTCATCGGCTTGGCAAGAACAATCTTCCTGCCTGCCAGATGCGCCTCCGCGATCTCGGCTTCAAACTTCGCAGCCCGCTGCCATCGCGCGCCGGCGTCGGCCGCCAGCTTCTCCACGACGCGATAACCGACGTTGTGCCGCGTCTCGCCGTATTCGCGGCCCGGGTTGCCAAGTCCAACCACCAACTGGATGTCGCCCATGGCAAACCCAGCGCCCGTCGCGCCGCTTTACTTTTTCTTCGCCTCGGGCTTCGCCGCTTTCGCCTCGGGCTTGGCTTCGCCCTTGCCGGCTTCGGCTTTGCCAGCCTCGGCCTTGCCCTTGGGTTTCTCGCCTTTGCCTTCCTCGGCGGCGCCTTCTTCGCCTTCGGCCTTCTTGGCCGTGATGACTTCCGGCTCGGTCGCTGCACCCTCGACCGGCGCGGCAGCTTCTTCTTCAACCTGCGGCGCGACGACGATGAACAGGGGCAAATCCTTGCGCTCGAGCGTCTCAACACCCGCGGGCAACGCCACCTCGCCAACGTGGATCGTCTGGCCAATCTCCAATTTCGTGACATCCACGCTGATCTGCTCCGGCAAATCCTTCGGCAAGCAACGCAGGTGCATGTAGCGCATCGCGAATTCGAGCACGCCGCCGCTGTTCTTCACACCGGAAGCCTCGCCTACCGCGTGGACCGGCACCCGAGCCGTGAACTTCTCGTCGGCCTTCAACTCGTGGAAGTCCACGTGCAACACCGTGTCCGTGAGGTGATCATGCTGCACCTCCTGGACCATCGCCAGCCGCTTTTCTGCGGTGGCGCCGCCCGCGAGGTCCAATTCCACCAGCACGTTCTCGCTGGTGGAGCTGTGCAACACCTTCCCCAGCTCCTTGCCGGAAACCTCCACGCTCAACGGCTTCGTGTGGGCGCCATAGACCACGCCCGGCACCACGCCAGCGGCGCGCAGTTTCTTGACCTCGCCCCGACGGGTGGTCTTCCGATAGTTTGCTTTCAATGCGACTTGCTGCATCCGTGCACTCCCTTACAGTTTTTCTGCGTTGTTGATTTCAAAAAGTGAACTCACCGATTCGGCGTTGTGGACGCGCAAAATGCCTTCGCCCAACAAGCCCGCGACGTTCAGCGCCGTCAGCTTGAAGTTCGGCACCTCGCGCGGCGGCACCGAGTTCGTCGTGATCAATTCATCAATGTCCGACTTCTGCAACCGCTCCACGGCCTTGTCGTTCAGGATCGTATGCGACACACCAGCCAGAATCCGTTTCGCACCCTGCTTCTTAAGGATTCGCGCCGCTGCCGTCAACGTCCCAGCCGTCTCCGTCATGTCGTCCACGAGCAGCACCGTCTTGCCTTCCACTTCTCCGACGACATACAGCGCCTCCACTTCCTCGCCCGACACGCGCCTCTTGGCCACGATCGCCAGGTCGGCATGGAGCATCTGCGCGTAGGAATACGCCATCTTCATCCCGCCCACGTCCGGCGACACCACCACCAGGTCCGGCAGGTTCATCTCCTTCAAATGTTTGTAAAGAACCGGCGCCGCGTAGAGATGATCCACCGGCACGTCGAAAAATCCCTGAATCTGCTGCGCGTGCAGGTCCATCGTCAGCACGCGATCCGCACCGGCCGTGGTCAACACGTTCGCAATCAGCTTCGCTGTGATCGGCACACGCGGCTGGTCTTTGCGGTCCTGCCGCGCGTAGCCGAAAAACGGAATCACCGCCGTGATCCGCGTTGCGCTGGCCCGCCGCGCCGCGTCAATCAGGATCAGCAACTCCATGATGTGCTGGTTCGTCGGCGGACAGGTGCTCTGGACGATATAAACATCCCGGCCGCGGATGTTCTCGTTGATCTTCACCATCGTCTCCCCATCGGGGAAAGAACTCACGGTGGCGTCGCCGAGCGGCAGACCGCAATACTCGGCGATGGCCTGTGCGAGCGGCCTGTTTGAATTACCGCTAAAAACCTTCATTTCCGATAAATCGTTCACCGCAAAACCTTCAAAAAAAGAAAGAAGCGCGTCATGACCTCGCGCTCCTGATCAACCGTGAGTCACTTCAACGCCATCTTCGTCCAGCCAACAGCGCGGCGAAGGATACTGAAAGACCTAGGGGAAGCAAGCGGTTTTTTCCGACCTGCCACGCCCTCGACACCATACCAAACACATCTGCTTGATTTCCAGCCTTGTTGCTGGAAACGGCTCCGTGTAGCATCCGCGCCCGTTTGGAGAGGTAGATGAGCATGGAGCAAATAATTCACGTTGGCGTGATCGGCTGCGGTCATTCGAGGCCGAACGATGTCCGCAGTGTTTGCGCGCTCGCCGGCCCCATGGTCGTCGGTTGCGCCCGCGCCAACGCGATGCGCGCGGTGTGCGGCAGTTGTTACAACAAACAGAACAACCCGGTGAAACGGATAACCCCAAGAACAGAATGAGCAACACACAGAAAATCCCGTTCGTTGATCTTGTGAGCCAGTATCGCGGCATTGCCGATGAAGTGCGCGCCGCCATCGAGCCGGTGATGGCCACGTCGCGCTTCATCCTCGGCCTGGAGGTGAAACAGTTCGAGCAGGAGTTTGCCGGGTATTGCGGCGCGCAATACTGTGTGGGCGTGGCCAGCGGCACTGACGCGCTTTACCTGACGCTCTGCGCCCTCGGCATCGGTCCCGGCGATGAGGTCATCACGCAAGCCAATACCTTCATCGCCACGCCATTGTCCATTTCCTACACCGGCGCGCGACCGGTGCTGGTGGACTGCGATCCCCTCACCTACCAGATTGATGTCAAGAAGGTCGAAGCCGCCATCACACCGCGCACCAAGGCGATCATCCCGGTCCATCTCTACGGCCAGCCGGCGGACATGGACGCGATCCTGGCCATCGCCAAGCGCCACAACCTGCGCGTCATCGAGGACGCCTGCCAGGCGCACGGCGCGGAGTATCGCGGCAAGCGCGTTGGCGCGTTCGGCGACGCGGCGGCGTTCAGCTTCTATCCCGGCAAAAACCTCGGTGCTTACGGGGACGGCGGCGCGATCACAACCAACAGCGAGGCTCTCGCCGTCAAGCTGCGCGCAACCCGCGAATACGGCCAGGCCGCGAAATATCACCACGACTTCAAAGGCTTCAACAGCCGCCTCGACACCATGCAGGCCGCGATCTTGCGCGTGAAGCTGAAGCATCTGCCCGACTGGACCGCCGCCCGTCAGCGCGCCGCCGCCGCCTATGCCACCGCCCTCCAGCGCATCGGCGTCGAACCGCCGCGTCAGGTCAGCTACGGCACACACGTCTGGCATCTCTACATTATCCAGGTCGCCAACCGAGCCAAGGTCCAAGAACAACTCACCGCCGCGGGCGTCGCCACCGGCATTCACTATCCCATTCCGGTCCACCTCCAAAAAGTTTACGCGGACTTGGGCTACAAGCGCGGCGCGTTCCCGGCGGCCGAAGCCGCTGCCGACCGCATTCTTTCGCTGCCGATGTTCCCCGAACTGACGCAGGAACAGGTGACCTACGTGGTGGATACCTTGCAGCGTTGCGCGTAACGCCAGCGCCGCGAGTTGCCCGCGCGAAAGGACGCGAAACAGATCAGACAGCCGTCATCACGCTTCGCGTGGCGCGGCATTCGAGGAGACCTTACGCGGAGCGTGAGGATTACTTCACCGTCTTTTTACGGGCTTAATTCCGATTCTCGGGTCTCACCCCACCAACGAGCGACTCGAATCGCTCCAAGCTGATCGCCTTTGCCGTCCAGATCAACGCCGCCGTGATGCACACCGGCGCCATCCCCACCGCGACCAACCACGGCCAGAAACTGCTCAACATCAAATCCACCGCCGCGCCCATGCTCATGCCCTCCCGCGTCGCGACAATCCAACTTCCCACGACGCACGCGCCCACCGCAAACGACAATGTGGAATAGCAAAACAACTCACTCCCGCGCGCCAGCGTCGCCAGCATCCTGTCACCGTAAAACTCCGCGAGCCAAAAGATGAGCCGGTTCGCGTTGCAGACGAACACCGCGCTGCTCAGGTTGAAAACAACGAAGTTCAATGTGAGATAGTCCACCGACGGCGCGCCGTGCCAGAAGTAAACGAACGGTGACAGCAAACACACACCCATCGCCGACCAGAAACAGCGAGCCGCTGCGGATCTCCAAGTCATGCCAAGCGTCGTCACCCGCCGCAGCGAGGCCGAGCCAAACCACAACAGCGCGCCCGCCAGCGGCAACCCCAGCAGATGCTGCCCCAGCAACGCCGACAGTGGCGAAATCCGGTTCAGCGCGACACAAGCCACGCTGCCCACCAGCCCCGCGAGCACAAACGCCAGCCCGCGCACGAGCCAGATCATCTCACGGCCGGAACATTTCGGTGATTCGATCACGATAGTGCGACACTACAACGGGGCGATTCGGAAATGGAGAGGAAAAGCCGCCGGCGGTAGCGCCGACATCCCTGCCGGCGCTGTTTCTCCCAACGACAAGCGCGGCCGGCATGGATGCCGGCGCTACGACAAGTCCACTCAACTTGACAGCAACCCGTCGCGGTCTATACTTCGGAAAACAAAGCCCACTAGCCAAAGGCAGCAGGCGTTTATTTTATGGAACCCGAGGAACCTTCATTGTGCGACGAGCCGCCATCGGCAGGGTCGTTGCTGAAGGAATTCGTTTCGCCTGGCAAAGGCCACTGGCGTGACGTCAGCGACGAGGACTGGAACAGCTACCGCTGGCAGCTCCAGCACCGGCTGACCAACCTCAACCAAATCAGCACGTTGATGCGGCTCACGCCCGAAGAGGAGGCCGGCTTCAAACTCTCCGGCCACAAGCTCGCGACGGCCATCACGCCTTACTTCTTCAACCTCGTCGAAGCCAACGACCCCGGCGGGCCGATCCGCCGCCAGGTCATCCCGCGCATCGAGGAAACGCATACCGCGCACTGGGAAATGGCCGACCCGTGCGGCGAAGATAGTCATTCGCCCGTGCCCGGCCTCGTCCATCGTTATCCCGACCGCGTGCTGCTGCTCGTCACGGATCGTTGCGCCGCCTACTGCCGCTACTGCACGCGCTCGCGGCTCGTCAGCGGCGCCAGCGATTACGATTTTCATCCGAAGATCGAACAGGCGCTCACTTACATCCGCGAGCACAAGGAAGTGCGCGACGTGCTTGTCAGTGGCGGCGATCCGCTGTTGCTCAGCGATGAGAAGCTCGACTGGCTGCTTGGCCGGCTCCGCGCCATCCGCCACGTGGAGCTTGTGCGCATTGGCTCGCGCATCCCAATCTTCCTGCCGCAACGCGTCACGCCGGAACTTTGCGCCACACTCCGCCGTCATCAGCCGCTCTGGATGAGCATTCACACCAACCACCCACGCGAATGCACGCCGGAGATGAAAACCGCTTGCGAGCGCCTCTCCGACGCCGGCATCCCGCTCGGCAACCAGAGCGTCCTGCTGCGCGGTGTCAACGACGACCCCGTCACCATGAAAGCTCTCCTGCAAAAGCTGCTCATGATGCGCGTCCGTCCTTATTACATCTATCAATGCGACCTGATCACCGGCTCCGCGCACCTGCGCAGCAGCGTCAGCCGCGGGCTGGAGATCATGCAGTCGTTGCGCGGCCACACGACCGGCTACGCGGTGCCACAATACGTCATTGACGCTCCCGGTGGCGGCGGCAAAGTGCCCGTCAGCCCTGAATACGTCATCTATCGCGACGAAGAGCGTGTCATCTTCCGCAACTTCGAGGGCAAAGTCTTCGAGTATCCCGAAGCCCTGTCAGAGACCGCGCCTCAACCCACCAAGCCTCGTCAGGTCGAAGTGGTCTAGCCACGAGAAGACCGGTTCTGACTTGCGCGAAGCGAATACTTGGCGGGAAACTCCCGCGCCAACATCAGTGTTTGTGTTGGCATCGGCTGACCATGCGGCTAGGATGCCGCTGAAGCTCGAACTCAGTCATGATCAACGGCACGCCAGCAACATCGCAAACGCTTTCCAGAAGCGGCGCGCCGCCATCCACATGCCGGAGTCAAAAACTCGCAGCCTTTCGTCCCCTTATCCCATGAAACAGATCACAACCGTCCTCCTCCTTTGCTTCGCATTCTCCCTGACCACGGGTGCCGCCGAAAACTGGTCTCGCTTCCGCGGCCCGACGGGCACCGGCCACCACATCGGGGCGCCTCTGCCGACAAAGTGGGGCGCGGAAAACATTCTCTGGCGCGTCGAGTTGAAAGGCGAGGGACACTCTTCCCCCGTCAATTGGGAACAGCGCATCTTCCTCACCGCCGCGACTGACAAGGGAAACACTCGTCTGGTTCTCGCCCTCGACGCGCGCGACGGACGTCTTCTCTGGGAGAAGGCAATCACCTGCGGTTCACCTGAGAAAACGCATGGTATGAATGGCCATGCCACGCCAACCTGCGCGACCGACGGCGAACGCGTTGTCGCTTTCTTCGGCCGGGCTGGCGTCCACTGCTTCGATCTCAACGGAAAAGCGCTCTGGTCCCAATCGGTGGCGGAGTTCCCCGGACCCTGGGGCTGCGCCGCCTCTCCGATCTTCGACGGCGACCGCGTGATCCAGAACTGCGACGCGCAGGGCGAGTCTTCCATCGTTGCGCTCGACAAGAAAACGGGCAAGATCGTCTGGCGCACTTCGCGCGGCGAGAAACCGATGGGAGGCTGGAGCACGCCGATTGAAATCCGGACCGACAAGCGTTCCGAACTCGTCGTCAACAGCGAACAAGGTCTCGACGCCTACGACCCCGCCACAGGCAAACTGCTCTGGAACTGCCGCGGATTCACCGGCCGGGGAGAGCCAGTGCCCGAATACGCCCGCGGACTGCTTTTTGTCGTCAACGGCAAAGCTGGAGACATCTACGCGGTTCGTCCGGGCGGCTCGGGCGATGTGAGCGAAACCCACCGTGCATGGCACACGCCGCGCCCCAAGGTTCGGGACGTCTCCTCCCCCATCGTCGTCGGTGATTACCTGTTCGCCATAGACATGAAGGGCAACGCCGTGACCTACGATTCCCGTTCCGGAAAAGTTCTCTGGTCGGAGAAGATTCCCGGGGCGTTCACCGCTTCGCCCATCGAGTCCAGCGGCCTCATCTACATCAACACCGAGTCCGGCGAAACTCTTGTCATCCGGCCCGGCCCAAAACTCAACCTCGTGGCCCGCAATTCCATCGGTGATCGCGCCGGGGAATTGTTCCGCGCCTCGATTACCCCGATCGGTGGCCGGATTTATCTCCGCTCGAATCGCGCACTCTACTGCGTCGGTGCGAAGTAAGAACGCTTTTCGTCACGCGTAATGTGGTGATTGGTCACTTTACGCTTGCGAAGAGACGTTGGCCGGCTACCATACTCGATTTGCTTTTTCTATGAACAACAGCATGCTTGCAATTTTACGAGCGCGAATTGGGCGTGGCACCAAACAGTTCCTCGCCAGTTCAAGGTTCCATCATGCATTCCGCCTCGGTATCATGACCGTATTTATCGTTACTTCGCTGTTTCTGGCTGTCTCACCACATGCGCTCTGCCAGATTGGCATCTTTGCAGGCGCCAGCCAACCGCCTGCGACCGCAAGCGCCAGCAAACCAGCTTCTGTGTTTTACGCAAAACCCGGCCCGTGGGGCAAACTGAGGTGCTTTTATATCTTTTTGGAAGCGCCAATGGAAATGGTGGAGAGTTTTCCGCTGCCTCCTTCAAAGCCTCGCTGGAGTTTTCCTGAGTCCGAATTTCCGAAGCTCGCCGACCTCTTCAAGCGCGCCGGGTTGCCGGAGAAGTTCGCTGCGACTCTTTTGAATCCACAGAATTGTGCCGTAGAAGACGGCTTCGTGCATCTTTTCCCGGCCGTGGCCGATGTGGAGGCGATGACCCCGACGATGCGCGATGTGATCTACACGGAGCTCGCGAAGAGCGAAGAGAACGAATTCTACTGCCATCCTGTTCGGATGACAACGGACACGGTGGATGAGTGGTTCCGCTCCAGCGGTCTGCGCCCCGAACTGATTGTCAAGATTCGCGAGATGAGTTATCGCAAGGTCGACTGTCTGGCCTTCAGCGACCTCTCGGTCATGATGAACTACGCGGCATCCAACTTAGAGGCCCGAAAGATCTACAAAGCTTGCACTCGGACGAGGGCGCTCATGGTTCACATGGAGCTTAAGGAGAACGCGAATCTCAGCGAGTTGCTGAACTATTGGACCCTTGGTCCCGGTCTCCAGCGCAAAGACATTGAACCCATCATGCGCGCAATCATCGAAACCGACGGCGTGGATCGCTTGGGATTGTCACACGTGCTGCCCGCGTTGCCGCGCAAACTCATTTACACTTACCCAGGCCCCGAATACGCCCGTCAAGGCGTTTTCCCAGACTGTCACTGGACATCGCTGAATTTCTTCAATTATGAGCCGCATGAATACCTGCTGGACTCACGCATGGCCGCCAACCTGGTGCTCGAAAAGTTTGATCCTGTGAAGCCACCTTACCGCTACGGCGACATCCTGTTTTTCATGGAAAACACCGCAGCCTTTCACTCGTGCGTCTATCTCGCTGACGACATGGTGTTCACCAAGAACGGGCGTAATGCGTTGTCGCCGTGGGTCATCATGAAGATTCCCGAGGTGCAAAAACTCTACATCTACAACCGCACCAGCCACATTCAGGGCTACCGCTTCAAGAAGAACACCGGCAACCCCTGATAATCAGCGACTTAGGCTCAGGGAAGCCCACTCTCACATTGAGGGCTGCCCCATTTACTTTTCCGACCCCACTTGATAGCGTCCGCGTCCGTTGTTGTCAGCAACACGACACGAAGCCGAAAGGAACAGATGCGCACAATTCCGATATTCCTCGCCTTCTTCCTGATGGGCCTCGCTGACGCGATGGGACCCATGTCCGACGCGGTGCAGAAACAGTATCACATCAGCAACGTCATGAGCACGCTGCTGTCGTTCTTTGTGTTCATCGCTTTCGCCGTGTTCAGCGTGCCGGGCGGGCTGCTGGCGGCGCGCATCGGCAAGAAGAAGCTGCTGCTGCTTGGCCTCGGTTTGAACGCCATCGCGTTGCTGGTGCCGTCGCTTCAAGCGCCGAGCTTCGTGGTGCTGCTCGGTTGCATTTTCCTGCTCGGCGTCGGCACCACGTTCCTGCAAGTCTCCGGCAACCCCATCATGCGCGACGTGAGTGCCGCGGGCACCTACAGCCGCAACCTCGCCTTCGCGCAGGGCATCAAGGGCCTCGGTAGCACGGCTTCGACTTATCTTGTCACCGCCGTCACCGCCATCGCCATCTTCCAGGGCATGGGCTGGCGCGGCGCATTTCCGGTGTTCTTCGTGCTAATGGCCGTCGCGTTCGTGTCGGTGGCGATGCTGAAGATCGAGGAAACGAAGCCAGACGTTCCGCCGAGCATCGCTTCCAGCCTCGGTCTGCTAAAAGAACCGACGCTCTTCCTCGCGGTGCTCGGCATCTTCCTCTACGTTGGCGCGGAGGTCTCAATGGGACGGTTCCTGTTTCCGGGCCTCAAAGACATGGGCATGGACGAGGCGACCGCCAGCAAGTTCGGCCCCGCGCTCTTCTTCCTCCTGCTGACCATCGGCCGGCTGCTTGGCAGTGCAGTGCTGATGATCATGAGTCCGCGCACCTGCTTCCGGCTGTCCGCGCTGCTGGGCCTCGTCGGCGCGGGTATCGTCATGACCGGCGCGCCGACGCTGGCCATCGTGGGCATCATCGCGGCGGGCTTCGGCTTCGCTAACATCTGGCCGATGCTCTTCTCGATCACGGTCGAGGAAAAGCCGGAACGCGCCAACGAACTCAGCGGCCTGATGTGCATGGCCATCTCCGGCGGCGCCATCGTGCCGCTGGTGATGGGCGCGCTGATGGATGCGGGCATGAAATCGTTCGCATTCGTTGTGCCGGCGGCGTGTTTCGCGTATCTGCTGCTGGTCTCGCTGCGCGGCGGCAAGAAGCCCTCGCCTGCGAACGCCTGAACTTCAACAAGAGCCAACCATGAACCTGAGCAACGACCCACGTATCGTCATGACACTCGACGCGGGCGGGACGAACTTCCGATTCTCCGCCATCCGCGGTGGCAAACCCGTCACACAAACCGTCGCCATGCCCTCCAACGGCGACGATCTCCCGCGCTGCCTCGCCAACATCGTCGAGGGCTTCACGCGCGTGAAGCAACAGTGTCCCGAGCCGCCCGTGGCGATCAGCTTTGCGTTCCCCGCGCCGGCCGATTACCCGAACGGCATCATCGGCGATCTCTACAACCTGCCGGGCTTCTGTGGTGGTGTGGCGCTCGGACCGATGCTGGAGGAAAAGTTCGGCATCCCCGCTTTCATCAACAACGACGGCGACCTCTTCGTCTATGGCGAGGCCATCGCTGGTTTCCTGCCGCACGTCAACGGCCTGCTCGAAAAAGCCGGCAGCCCGAAGCGTTACAAGAACCTCTTCGGCGTCACGCTCGGCACTGGCTTCGGCGGCGGCATCGTGCGCGACGGCGAACTGTTCATCGGCGACAACTCGATGGGCGGCGAAGTCTGGCTGTTGCGCAACAAACTCGCCCCAACGATGAACGCCGAGGAAGGCGCAAGCATCCGCGCCGTGCGCCGGGTTTATGCCGAGGTGGCGGGCGTGGCGTTCGAGCAGGCACCGGAACCGAAGGTGATTTTCGAGATCGGCACCGGCAAGGTCGCTGGAAACCAGGTCGCCGCGCGCGAGGCGTTCCGCCAACTCGGCGTGGTGGTTGGCGACGCCATGGGCAACGCGCTAACATTGATTGACGGACTGGGCGTGATCGGCGGCGGTCTCAGTGGCGCGGCGCCGTTGTTCCTGCCGACGCTGGTCGCGGAGTTGAACAGCACCTACACCAACCCCGCCGGCCACACTTATCGCCGTGTTGCGTCGGCTGTGTTCAACCTCGAAGACCCGGAACAGCTCCAAGTTTTCCTCAAAGGCGAGGCGCGTGAGGTCATAGTGCCGGGCAGCACGCGCAAGATTGCTTACGACCCGCTCCAGCGGCTGGGCGTCGGCATGTCGCGACTTGGCACGAGCGAGGCCGTCGGCGTCGGCGCGTATGCGTTCGCGCTGCGGAAGCTGGGCCATTAACGCGGCATTCCCGCAGCCACAAAAAAGCACAAGAAGCACAAGACACAGTTCTTGCTGTGGTGGAAATTCTTTGTGTCCTTTGCGCCTTCTTGCGGCTAACCTCTCCTCAACCAAACGCAGTCAGGAGCAAGTCCATGTTTACAATACAATTGAATCGCGGCGCCGACCATCGTGTCCTCTCCGGCCATTGCTGGGTCTATGCGAGCGAAGTCGCCAATGAAGCCCCCCTGCCGCCCGACGGCTCCATCGTCAAGCTCCTCGACGACCGCGGCCGTTTCCTCGGCCTCGGCCTCTACAACGGCAAATCCCAGATTCGCGTTCGCCTCATCTCGCGCCACAACGACGAGATCAACACCGGCTTCTTCCACTACCGCGTCCGCGCCGCGTGGGAACACCGCCAGCGTTACGCCCCCAGCACCGACTGCTGCCGCGTCGTCGCCAGCGAAGCCGACTCCCTGCCCGGCCTCATCGTGGACAAATACGGCGACCACCTCGTTCTCCAGACTCTCACGCTCGGCTTGGACAACCGCAAAGCCGAGCTCGTCAAGATCCTCGTCGAACTGCTCAAGCCCGCCGCCATCATCGAGCGCAACGACGCGCCCGTCCGCCGTTACGAGGGACTCGAACCCGTCCGTGGCATCCTCCACGGCCAGACCGATGGCCGCGTCAACGTCGAGGTCGGCGGCCTGAAGTTCTCCCTCAACCTCCTCGAAGGCCACAAGACCGGCTTCTATCTCGATCAGCAGGTGAACTACGCCCGCGTCGCCGCTCTCGCCGCCGGCAAGAAAGTCCTCGACGCCTTCAGCTACATGGGCGCGTTCTCACTCTTCTGCGCGCGAGCCGGCGCAGCCAGCGTCACCGCCGTCGAGATTGACGCCGATAACGTCGCCGCCGCCCAGGCCAACGCCCAGGCCAACGGCCTCGCCGACCGCATCGAGTTCCGCACGCAAAACGCCTTCGACCTCCTCTCCGCCGCCCAGAAGGCCGGCGAAACCTACGACCTCATCATCCTCGACCCGCCGTCGTTCACGCGCACCCGCGCCAACGTCCCCGAAGCCGCGCGCGGCTACAAAGAAATCCACCTCCGCGCCCTGCGCATGCTCAACGCGCCCGACGCCAACCGGCCCGGCGGCATGCTCGCCACCTTCTGCTGCTCCCACCACGTCCCGCGCGAGATGTTTGAGCAAATCATCGCCGAAGCCTCCGCCGACGCGCACCATCACGTGCGGCTGCTGGAGCGCCTCAGCCAATCCCCCGACCATCCCATCCTCCCCGCCGTGCCGGAGACGGAGTATCTGAAGGGCGCGATCCTGCAGGTGATATGAAGTAGGCTCGCGCCCGGCTGCGCGCCCGGCGGCCTGCCCCTTTTGCCACGCTTAGTTGCGGCTGGGGCCGGTTCACTGGCCGCCGTGACACTCCGAGCGACCGGTTCAGTGGCAAACACTGCCGCCCGACCGGTCGGAGTTCCGAACAATGCCGTAAACGCGACCGCTTTACTGCGTCAAGTCCCGGCGTTTCCCAAAAACATTGTCACTTTACTGCGTCAAGTCCCGGTGTTTTCGGAAACGTCGTCACTTTACTGCGTCAAGTCCCGCCGTTTTCTAGAAACGTCGTCACTTTACTGCGTCAAGTCCCGCCGTTTTCTAGAAACATTGTCACTTTACTGCGTCAAGTCCCGGCGTTTCCCAAAAACATTGTCACTTTACCGCGTCAAGTGGCAGGGTTTCGGGCTTGTTGGGTCAAAAAAACGCTTTTCCCGCCAAAAACGGCGGGAAGAAGACTTCTGTGAGCCTTTGAAGACCCGCAACGGGGAGTAGACGCCTCAAACGAGCGGTCCCGGAAGCGGCACTTGCCCCCTGACACCCCTTATTTCCCGCGCGAGAGCATCTCGATCATGAGGCCCACCGAAACGACGCAGGAATTCAGGAGGGCGCTCCAAGGTCAGTTTCTTGACTAGCGGTTATACGCGTCCCACACCGCTTTTTCCTGGTTGAGGGTCGTTTTCCCCTCGCGAATCACGAAGCGGGTTTTGTAGTCGAGCGGCTTGCCTTTGGCGAGCGGGACGAACGTCTTCCCCGGAAAGGCCAGCGAGATGCAGGTGGAGCCATAGTAGCGGAAATTGTTAGGAAAGAGCGGCGTCGCCTTTGACTCCATCATCATGACGGTCGTGAAGTCCGGTGTCTCGACGCCAGCGGCCGGGTATTTCCCGTAGAGCGCCATCCAAGCGGCGTCGCCCAACGCTGCCGGATCGGTCACCCGTTCCACGATCTTCAGATCGTCGCCGCGCCATTTGTCGGGGCGCGGATGCACGGCGCGGAGCGAGAACTCCTTCACTTGCGGATTCAAGCGCACCGTCATTCCGCCGTAGCCGCCGTAATCTACTTTCTGGCGGCCTGCAATCGCCACGCCGTCCACCAACGCCTCGAGCCGGACATCCACATCCACCGTGCGGCTTCGGGCGCCCGGCGTCCCGGTGACCTTGGCGGCGCGAATGGTGACCGTCTCGTTCACCACAGGGGCCTTCTCATCGTCGAAACGCCAAGCGTTCACCGCCTGAAGCACGGCTTGGTCGGCGACGGTTTCCATCTTCGTGATCTTGATGGGATAAGCGCGGATTTTGCAGACGGCCCAAAGGTCGCCGATCTTGTCGTTGTGCCGGACCTCACACCAACTCCACCAGAGACTGCGATGATGCATGTGATCTTTCGGGTAGTCGGCAGTGAGCGGCTCGCCGTGGAAACCGTAGAACGGATAAATGTAGTTGCTCCGCTCGCCGCCATACTGACTTCCGTCGGTGAAGTAGGCGCCGTCGTAGGGCGTGTCGAGCTTGCGGAAATGAGGGGCTTGGACCCCAGTGGGTAGCGGCACTTCGCCGAAGCGATAGGTCAAGACGGGCTGGCCCTGCTCGGTGATCGTGTAGCTCTGCGTCTTCTTATCAACGACAAATGTCATGGGACCCTCCGCCGCGAAAAGCGGCGTCAGAGCGAACAGTGTCAACAGAGCCGCAACTCCACGTATGTAGTTCTTCATTTGCTGGTTCTCCTTTCTCACTTCCCGCGCGAGAACATCTCGATCATCAACCTGACGCCAAACGCCGTCGCGCCCTTTTCGTGGTGGGGCTTCGCGTCGGAAACCCACGCGGGGCCAGCAATGTCGAGATGCGCCCACGGCACGCCCTCCTCCACGAACGCCTGAAGGAATGCCCCACCGGTGATCGAGCCGGCGTAGCGTCCGGTGGAGTTCTTCACAGTGGCGGCATCGCTCTTGACCATGTCGCGGAACTCGTCATCCAGTGGCAGTTCCCAAACGCGCTCACCCGTGGCGTCGGAGGCGCGCTGGATGCGCTTGCGCAGCGCGGGGTCGTTGCCCATCAGGCCGCCGATGTTATGGCCAAGCGCCACAACACAAGCGCCGGTGAGCGTGGCAAAGTCCACAATAGCCTCCGGCTTCTGCTCGCATGCGTAAGCGAGCGCGTCGGAGAGAATGACGCGGCCCTCGGCGTCGGTGTTGATGACTTCGATGGTGTTGCCGCTGCGCGTGGTGACGATGTCGCCCGGCCGGTAGCTCGTGGCGCTGGGCATGTTCTCGGCGGCGGCGATGACAGCGATGAGGTTCACCGGCAACCGGAGCAACGCCGCGCCGCGCATGATGCCGAGCACGGCACAACCGCCGCACTTGTCCCACTTCATCTCTTCCATCTTGTCGCCGGGCTTGATGCAGATGCCGCCGCTGTCGAACGTGACGGCCTTGCCGACGAGCGCGAACGGCTTCGCCTTCGGAGAGCGCGAACCACCGTGATACTCGAGCACGATAAGACGCGGCTCGCGGATGCTGCCGGAGCCGACGGCGAGAATGCCGCCGAACCCGCCGCGTTCCAACGCGCGCTTGTCGAGGACGCGGCAATGCAGCCGACCGCGAAGCTCGCGCGCCAACGCCAGCGCCCGCCGGCCCAGCTCGGCCGGATAGATGACATTGCCGGGGAGGTTGGCGATGGATTTCGTCCAATTCACCGTTTCGCCGATAACGCGGCCACGCTCAACCGCAACTGCAGCGGCGCGCGCTTCGCCGGGACTAACGTGGATGGTTGCAAGGGAAAGCTTGGTCTTCGACGGCGCTTTGGAAGGCTTGAAGTCGTCGAAGTCGTAGTGCGCCGCCACCGCCGCCTCGGCGATGACACCAGCGCGCTCCGCATCACCCGCATCGAACGCCGCGCAATGGACACCGATCTCGCGCAAGCGGCGCGTCGCCATGACGACCGCGCGACGGAGTTTTGGCAACGTCAGATCCTTGCGCGGGCCAAGGCCGACGAGCAACGCGCGCGGCGCGGCGAGTTTGCCCTGGGTGTGAACGACGCAAAGCTGGCCGAGCCTGCCGGAAAACTCTTCGGCATTGAGATCGCGAAACGCCGAGCCGAACGCGGATGATTTTTGCTCGGCGTGGAGGAAGAACACAACGGCGTCGGCAGATTGAGCGGCAGCGGGAGTGGTTTTAGTCTGGATTCTCATCGGTGTGATGATTATAAGCGCATTTCAATTCCATGCAAGGAACGCTCTTCATCGCCGCCATTTTTCTCGCCGCCGGTTCCGCCTTCGGGCAAATCGAGCTGACCTCGCGCGTCGTCAGCGTAACCATCCTCGCCAGCGGCGGCGCGCGCGTGGAGACCGGGAGCACCGCGCCCGCAGCGACCGGCGAAGTTTGCTGGCTGAACCTGCCGTTGGAATCGCTGCGCGGGCCGGGACACGATCCGCAGATCGAACTATCGCCGGCAACGCTGTTCGACGGCCCGGCGCGCTTCGGCAAGGTCGCGCGGCCCCACAGCACGTTCGCGACGAACATGGCCGGACTGCTGGCAGCGAACACCGGCGCGTTCGTCGAGGTGCGCGCGGGAACAAACGAGTTCTTCAAAGGCAAACTGAGGCTCTCTGGTGAACTGGCGTTGGTCGAAGAAGCAACGAACCGCACCGTTGCCGTTGCCGTCTCGGCCATCTCGGTTTTACGTCGGCTCGACGGGGCGCTGCACACTCAGCGCGAAACCAGCGAACCGGTCCCGGCCTTGCTGGCGACATGCATCAGCACCAACGCCACGTCGAGCGTGCGGCTCTCCTACACGCTGCCGGGTTTGCGTTGGTCGCCGGCATATGAACTGGCCACGAACACTCCGACCACGGCGCGGTTGACGTTGCACGCGCAGTTGGAGGGCGACTTCGCGGCGCTGCGCGGCGTGCCCGCTCGATTCGTGCTCAGACCCGGAGAACCAGCGCGGGAGGCGAAGGAGATCGCCGGCAAGAAGACCGCCTTGTTCGCCGAAGACGTGCCGTGCGAGCGGCTCGCGCACGTCGTGATGCTGGACCGGCCCGATGCGCCAGCGCTGGTGCACGCAGCGTTGCGGCTGAGCAACCGCACGAGCCAGGCATGGCCCTCTGCCCCGCTGGGCACGACGGCGCTTCCGGCAACAGATCCCGGCGGCGTAGCGATGCTTGTGCTGGAGGAAACCGCGCCGTTGCGCCTGAACCGCCGCGTCCGAGAGATTAGCCGCCACCCGGCGAGACAAACGCCCGTCGGCGCCGGCCCACTCGACGAGATTCTGGCGGTTGGAATGATCACGCTGCTCAATGAGACTTCAGCGCCGTTGCGGACGCTGGTATTGCGCGCGGCCCCTGATGTGGTTGAGGAAACGGCACCGGCGGCCATCTCCGAGCGCGATGCGTCGGGCGGGCGCTGGCTGCGGTGGGAAATGAACCTGCCGCCACGCGAACCGGTGACGCTGGAGTTCCGCTACAGGGCGTTGGTCAAACCCGAACCAACCAAGTGATCGCCTCACCAGAGGCAACCTCCAGACTACGATCTGCTCTTCCTCTTTCTGTCCCCCTCTTCCTCTTCAAGCGGGTAGATTTTCTCCAAGGACTTCTTGATGGCCGGCGAAGCCGGAACATAGGACTCCGCGACCACCTTGTCATCAATCAGCACCTGCACGCCGTGGCCGATGATCTTCTCGCCATACATCCAACCGTCAACGTGGCTCTCTTCACGAGCAGCGCCAACCTCGGCGGTTTCAATGATCTTCTGCTCCCGCGGCTTGAGGTCGATCTTCTCTTCAGCGCCGAACGCGCGCTCGCGCCAGTTCCGCTGACTGTCCGAAGAGTAAACGCGCGACCGTGTCTTCACGACACCCCAGCGCACGGTGACGCCGGGCACCGGCTTTGGCGATGTGTTTTGGATGGTAATCTGCAAGGCGCGACCGGTTTGGACGTTGCTGTAGTAGAAGCCACCGCCGCTGGCCCTCTTGCGGCTGACGGGTTTGACGTCCAGTTGGACGGGCACAACCATCTGCGCGGTGACCGACAGAACCGTGCCCCAGAAAAAGAGAAGGGTGATCAAGCGCTTCATCGTTGTGTGTTTCCCGGCTATCGCGTTTTTACGACATTCTTTCTTTCACTTCGCCCACCCGCCAGTGCGCGAGCATCATGACAGAAACGCGAAGAGGGGTCAACACCGCTGCAACGAATTGCAGCGAATCCGCCAGACGGAAACGATGCGCTTCGCCAAGCGCCGCAAGAAGTCGCTGATTGCAGCCGCGGCTGCGACTGCCGGCTTATGAGCGGATCAGAACTTCGGCGATCTGGACAGCGTTGAGCGCTGCGCCCTTGAGCAACTGGTCGCCAGCCACGAACAGCGCGAGGCTGTTGGCGCGGCTCAAATCCTGGCGGATGCGGCCAACCAAGCAGTCGTATTGCTCCGTGGCTTCAATCGGCATCGGGAAGACGTTCCGTTCGCGGTCGTCCACCAGCTTCAGGCCGGGCGCCTTGGCCAGCAACGCGCGCGCTTCCCCAACACTGATCGGTTTCTCAAACTCCGCCACAATGCTCTCGCTGTGGGCCCGCAGCACCGGCACGCGAATGCAGGTGGGGCAGACTTTGATAGTGCCATCGTGGAAAATCTTCCACGTCTCCTTCACCATCTTGTTCTCTTCTTCGTTGTAACCGTTGGCGGCAATGGCCGTGTTGTGGCTGAAGAGGTTGAACGCGTAGCGGTGCGGCATGATTTTCGGCACGGCCGGCTTGCCAGCAAGCACGTCGCGGGTCTGGTCCTCCAACTCGGCCATCGCCTGCGCGCCCGCGCCGCTGGCCGCCTGGTAGGTCGAGACGATGACGCGTTGCAGCTTCGCCGCGCGATGCAGCGGCCATAACGGCATCAGCATGATGATCGTCGAGCAGTTCGGGTTGGCAATGATGCCTTTGTGGAGCTTGATGTCCTCCGGGTTGATCTCCGGCACCACCAGCGGCGCGGTCGGGTCCATCCGGAACGCCGAGGAGTTGTCAATCACCACCGCGCCGGCCTTCACCGCGTCGGCGGCAAACTCCCGCGACCGGCTCGCGCCCGCGGAAAAGAGCGCGATCTCCACGCCAGCGAAACAATCATGCGTCAGCTCATGCACCGGCAGCGACTTGCCGCGGAACGTCAGCGTCTTGCCCTTGGAGCGCGAACTGGCGAATAGCGACAGTTTGCCCACCGGGAATTTGCGTTTCTCCAGTGTCTTGATCATCTCAACGCCCACCGCACCGGTGGCGCCAACAACTGCGACGTGATACTGACGGCTCATAATATTTGTTTCCGAGTTATGCCTTCGGCTTTCCTTGCCGAAAGCGGCGCAGTATAGTCGCATAGAGAGAACGTGCAACTGCTTTTCAACGAACTTTGCCTCCGGCTCGACGCCACGCCATCGCTGGCGCTGGTCGTCAGTATTGGCCAGCAACGCCTCGGCCTGTTCCGTGACGGTGCGCTCGCGGCCGACTGGCCCGTCTCCACCTCGCGTTTCGGCGTCGGCAGCCAGCTCAACAGCTTCAAGACCCCGCTCGGTCTCCATCGGATCGCTGAGAAAATTGGGGCCGGCATGCCGCTGGATACCGTCTTCAAAGGTCGCAAGCCCATCCCGCCAGCTTCCGTCCCCCGCCCTCCAGCTACTGGCGACCTCATCATGACACGCATCCTTTGGCTCGACGGCTGCGAGCGCGGCCTCAACCGCGGCGGCGACATGGACAGCCACGACCGTTACATCTACATCCACGGCACCGCCCACGAAGACCGCATCGGCACACCCGACAGCCACGGCTGCGTCCGTATGCGCAACGCCGACATCGCCGTTCTCTTTGATCTCGTCGAGGTCGGCACACCGGTGTTCATCGGTTGAACCGACAAACCACAGCTAACAAATGAAAACCATTACCTGCATCGTCTCGTATTGTGTCCTGGCGGCTGCCCAGTTCTCACGCGCCAGCGAGGCCCCTGACGACTCCGCAATCCAAGCCATCTTGCGCGAGCGCATCGAGGTCGCCAAGAAGGCCGTCGGTATCGTCGTCGGCATCGTGGATGAACGCGGCACGAAAGTAGTCAGTTACGGGCGCTTCGAGCGCGACGCTGGCCGCGAGGCGGACGGAAACACCGTCTTCGAGATCGGCTCGGCCACGAAGGTCTTCACCACTGCGCTTCTCCAGGACATGGTCGAGCGCGGGAAGATGAAACTCGACGACCCGGTGGCGAAGTATCTTCCCAAGTCGGTCCACATGCCCACGTGCGGCGGCAAGGAAGTCACGTTGCTCGACCTCGCCACGCACACCTCCGCCCTGCCGCGAATGCCTGACAATTTCACGCCGAAGGACCCGCACAATCCCTACGCCGACTTCGCGGTCGCGCAGATGTATGCGTGCCTGTCAGGCTGCACGCTCACGCGGGACATCGGCGCGAAGTATGAATACTCCAACCTCGGCATGGGCCTGCTCGGTCACGTCATCGCGTTGAAGGCGGGCAAGAGCTACGAGGCGCTCGTCGTGGAGCGGATTTGCCGGCCACTGAAGATGGATAACACGCGCATCAAACTCGACGCGAAGTTGAAGGCGCGGCTCGCGCCGGGCCATACGGAGACGGGCGAACCGCAAGCGAACTGGGACATCCCCACGCTGGCCGGGGCAGGCGCGTTGCGCTCGACCATCAACGACCTGCTGAAGTTCCTCTCCGCCAATATCGGTCTGACCCAATCCAGCCTGACGCCGACGTTGCGAAAGACACACGTCATCCGGTTCCGCGGGGCCGCGCCTGACCTCGACATGGCGCTAGGCTGGCACGTGTATCACAAGTTTGGCGGCGACATCATCTGGCACAACGGCCAAACCGGCGGCTACCACTCTTTCATCGGCTTCGACCCAAACAAGCGCCGCGGCGTGGCCGTGCTGTCCAACTGCGCCAACTCGATTGACGACATCGGCCTGCACCTGCTGGAGCGCCAATACAAACTCGCCAAGACCGAGCCTGCCAAGGAGCGCAAGGTCGCCAGAATCAACTACAACCTCTACGACGCCTACGTGGGCCGTTACGAACTCGCCTCCAACGTCTTTTTCACCATCCGCCGCGACGGCGACCGCCTGACCGCGCAACTGACCGGCCAGCACGCCATGGAGATCTTCCCCGAATCGGAAACGGAGTTCTTCTACAAGGCCGTGGACGCGCGAATAACTTTCGTGAAGAACGCCAAAGGCGAGGTTACCGCGCTGATCCTCCACCAAAACGGCGCGCATCCCGCAGCGATGAGGGTCAAGTAGCCCTCAGCCGAGGCAACATCCCGCCCGCCTAGCTCCATAGCGGACGACAGCCTCCGTGATCCGTTGGCCGCCTGGCGATACCTATTTCTTCTCCATTGCCACAACAGGCAACAGCAAGCGCGAAGCGTGCGCCGCATCGCAGCAGATGCGATTGGTTTGCTTCACCTTCGCGCCGGAATCGGACCAAGGCTGGCCGGTGCCGGGGTTCACGTCGAAACGCGGATAATTGCTGGACGTGACGGTGGCGCGGATGCGGTGGCCTTTGTTAAAGATGATGCTCGTGGACCAACAATCCACCACGACTTCCTCGACCTTGCCCGGCGTGAGCGGTTCGGGTTTCTCGACGGAACGGCGATAGCGCAGGCGCAGAATGCCCTCGGCGATGAGATAACTTTTTCCATCGGGATACACGTCGCACAAGCGCACGGAGAGATCGGTGTCCGCGGCGGACGACGCGACGAACACTTTCGCCTTCACGCGGCCAGTCACTTCGACCGGTTCGTCGAGCGGCGCGCTGGTAAACAAGACAACGTCGCTGCGGTTCTCGATTTCGTTTTGATTCATCGGGCCGCGTGCCATGGTCAGGTTGTTGCCGCCGACGCTGGGACAGGGATTTGCGGGATCGAAGGCAAACTCGACGTGCGCGTCGCCGCTGGCGGCCGGTTTCTCAAAGGCAAGTTTCCCATCGCGCGTGAAGTAAGCCGCCGTCTCCTTGGCGGGCACGGGCCAATCGTCGGCGTGCCGCCATTCGTTGCCGGGCGCGCCGGGTGTGCTCGTGTCGCCCATGACGTAGTAGGCGACAGCGGGTTCCTTCTCGACGCCGTTGTCCTCGCCGCGCAGGTAATGATCGAACCACCGGCCCGAGTTGTATTGTTCCGGAACCTTGTTCGCCTTGGGAAAAGTCAATTCGCCCGCGGGCATCTTGCCGATGCCGTGCGTCCACGGCCCCATGATGAGCTTTTGCGCGCCGCGCGAACCGTTGGCGCCGGAATGCTGGCGTCCCACGAACTCGTTGATCGTCGCCTGCGCAAACATGTCAAACCATCCGCCAATGTGCACGGCGGGCACGTTCATCTGCGCGAACTTCAATGATGTGTCGAACTTCCGCCAGTAGTCATCGTAGCTCGGATGCGCGTGGATGATTTCCAGCGCGCGCGGGTCAAATTTGTTCCCGCTCAGCCAGTTCTCCGTATCGGCCTTGCGGAACGCGCCGCCGATGTAGGACGCGTCCGAATAAAGGCTCGCCGCCGCCACGGTCATGTATTGCGCCTTCAAGCCGTCGGGCGCCGCGCCGGCCAGCAGGTTTTGCGTGATGCCGCCCGCGGAACCGCCGATGGTGCCTATATGGCCGTTGCACCACGCCTGCTTCTTGAGCCATTCAAGGGTGTCCACGCCATCCTGATGCTCGTCCCAGCCACAACCGATGAACGGCAGATTCTCGCCCTCCGAGTCGAAACGGCCGCGCACGTCCTGCATCACAAACACAAACCCGCCCTGTGTGAAGCCGCTGCTGCCCTGCCCCCTCTTCGCGCGGCCATACGGCGTGCGCGAAAGGACCACCGGAAACGGCCCGTCGCCCTGTGGCATGTAAATGTCCGTTGCCAGATGAACACCATCCCTCATGGCAACCCGGACGGTCTGCGCCTTCGGAGGCTCGGCGGGCGTTTTGGCGAGTTGTTTGACCCGGGCAACGGCGGGAGTCCACTCGGCCAGGTCAATCCTGCCGTCATGGTTCGCATCAATCGCGCGAAAGAACCTTTTCAGCCGCCCGGCCCATTGCTCGCCGTGTTTTTCCCCGACGGAAGCGATCATCGCCTCCTGCTCTTGCGGCGAGAGAGCCTGGTCGCGGTCGGCGTCAAACCGCTGCGCCAGCGAATCGAGCTGGTTCGCCGCCGGGGCCATCTCCCGAAACACCTGCTCCAGGTTCTTCGAGGACGAGCCGGCGTCCGGCGTTGCGCCACTGCCCGCGCAAGCCAGCGCCCACACCGCCAGCACCGCGAACCCAAGCCCCCTACCCCATCGAATCAGCGACTGTTGTTTCATGAATTGTTTCTTCCAGAGATGTTCTCCTCTTAATACCACCCAACCGCCGGGAAGTTACAACCCATGTTGCCAAGCGAAAGGAGACGACAGGCGCCGTTTTCTGTCGGCGACGCCTTCATCCTCCCGCTGACGGTGCGGGAGATTCTGGATGAGCAGATTGCGATGAAGCTGGCGTGACGGTTTTCTTCAAGAGGTCGAGCAATGCCGTAACCGTCGCTTCAACATTTCTGCATGCGCTCTTAAACCGCACACCCTCTTTGTTTGTATCAGGGAAACCATCTGCAGCGATCAGTTTCACTCTTGGATGGACAACGCAATTCCTAGCCTTAACCAGTTCTTTTAGCCCGTTGATGGCAGGACAATCCTCTGGAATATGTTTTCCTTGGCAAATCTGGGGAATAACGATCCATTTTGAAACTGTCCGAATGTTGTCAAGATGATCATCCCATGCCTTTGGATGAATCTTGGTAACGGCATACTTATAGAGACAATAATCTAGCAAACTACTTGCAGCCCACAGTAGCGCCACGCCAGATTCTTGGCTTTCCTGCATTGCAGCAAATAGCTTTGGTAGCAATTCTGATTTCTTTGTCTTGTCATATTCCCGCTCCAGTAACTGGTGCGCGTTGTCAGCCGTCTCAAAACGACCAAGAGCTTTTCGATAAATATCCTCTAGGGAACCGCTGATTAAAGGGGCTGGGGCACAGAAGACTTTGGTGTGAATGATTTCGACGACGGGATTGTAGAGATGGCTGAGAATCTGGGAGCATGAGACACCGCACGGAGCGAGGGAAGCGATGGATGCGAGGTGA
>JAPLTX010000043.1 GCA_026397915.1 Verrucomicrobiota bacterium | reverse complement strand
CCCGAAGCCGAGCGCCGCGCTGCTCTCGCTTTGATACACGAACGACGAATCATTGAGCCGCAACTTGGACATGCTGGCCTTCAACGCCTCGTAATCGGCGGTGTTGATCGGATAAATCCCGCTGAACACCATCGGATGCACTTCCGCGTAGCCCGGCAACGGCTTTGCGATCGGCCGGCGCGCGTCGGTGACGGTGTCGCCGATTTTCACGTCCGCGATGGACTTGATGTTGGCCACGATGTAACCGACATCCCCTGCCCCAAGCTTCGGCCGCGGCACCGGCTTCGGCGTGAACACACCGACTTCCTTCACGTCAAAAGTGTGGCCGGACATCATCAGTTTGATCTGCGAGCCGACTTTCATCTCACCGGCGAACACGCGGACATAAATCACCACGCCGCGGTAGGAATCGAACACCGAATCGAACACCAGCGCCGCCAGGTTCGGTTCCGGCAGCGGCTTCGGCGGCGGCACACGCTTGATGACGGCTTCGAGAATCTCGTGGATCCCAATCCCCTGTTTCGCGCTGGCGAGCAGCGCTTCCTCGGCCGGAATGGCGAGGATGTCCTCCAACTGCCGCTTCACCTGCTCCACGTCGGCCTGCGGCAGGTCAATCTTGTTGATGATCGGGATGATGGTCAGCTTCTGCTTCAACGCGAGGTGCAGATTCGCCACCGTCTGCGCTTCCACGCCCTGCCCCGCGTCCACGATCAACAGCGCGCCTTCGCAGGCGTTGAGACTGCGCGAAACCTCGTAGGAAAAATCCACGTGTCCCGGCGTATCAATCAGGTTGAAAATGTAGTCCTGCCCGTCGTCGGCGCGGTAACGCATCGTCACCGGGTGCATCTTGATCGTGATGCCGCGCTCGCGCTCCAGATCCATCGAGTCCAGATGCTGCTCTTCCAGGTCGCGGTCGGCGATCGTCGAGGTCGCCTGCAACAAACGGTCGCTCAACGTGGTCTTGCCGTGGTCCACGTGGGCAATAATGCAAAAGTTACGTGTTCTTGATTTATCCATACGAAAAAGTGCGCGAGACGATAGCCCCCGCACGCGACGCGACGCAAGAGGTGTTTTCAGAAAGCTCCCCTGCCCCATTCACGGCGGCGGCGGTTTATGACCGCCGTCTGCCTTGATTCATCTCTTCAAGGACTCTAAACGCTCCTGAACTAATCCGAGCACAGACGTAAGACTAAAAGTCCGACAACGCCGAGGACCACCAACCACCCGCCACAAACGCGACGGACCACGCTTTCGTCGGAGGAGAATCTTTCCACATACAACATGACGATACCCGCCACGGCAACGGCTAATGCAATGACAAATAGACTGAGCAAGCCCTGATCCCTATAGCTTGCCTTAAACGCACTCACAGATGCCACCGCTGTAATGAGGACGGTTAGAGGACCTATTTTGAACCGCGGAAAAACAACCGATTCTCGGTTCGCATTTTTGTTGTCAGGCATAGCTTTGTAGCGGCGGTCTCTGACCGCCGCTCTCATCATCATCCTCGTTGATTTGAAGATTACGCTTTGGAATTGTCGCCCGCCGCTGGCGAGGGTGGCGAAGCCGCTTTTGTGCGGCCGAACATCCCCAAATAGTAGCCCCACAGGCACGCAGCGCAGGCTAGCCCTAACAGTGGCAACGCCCACCACCAAAACAGCGGAACAATTCCAAGGAACTCAGCCGCGCCCATGAAACGATGCCTTGTGAGCGACGCAAGCGCGTAGATAAACGCCGTCAGCCCGATCGTGTAACTCACTCCGAGCCGAAGCAGTCCCATCTGGATCAGGTATCGGCGGAAACCGAGTTGCTGAGCCTTCAGCCACCGCGCGCGATCCATGTCCTCCAACCACTGGAGCAGTCGCTTCAACATATAATGGCGCTCCTCGCGCCCCCGCTACAGTATCGGCGTGCCGAGCGTGATCGTGCGGGGCGCGGTGCTGCGCGTGCCGACGCTGTTGCTGACCTCCGTGAGCACCTTCACCACCTGGTCCACCTCGAACGGCCCCAGGGCGTTGCCGCTGGCGTCCAGCGGCGCGCTGTGCGCGAAGTCCGCGTCCACGCCCACGACCTGCCACTTCACCAACTTCGTCGTCGCGTGGTCGCCGCCGCCGGGGACGTAGGCGATGAGGACTTGCAGGCCCGCGTCGCCGCCTTGGGTGACGCTCGCGATCTCGATCGTGTCGGGCGCGGGCGTGCCGCCCTCGGTGGGAATGCTGTTGAGCGCCTCGTAACCATCCGAGCCGGTGTCGAACGTCGCCTTCGCGCCCTTATACCAACGCTTGTTGACCTGGTCCACGTTCCGGTCGAGCGCGCGCAACGCGGCGCGCTTGAGGTCGAGCGCCTCCTGCGTGTCGCACATGTCCTTCACGAGATCGGTGTAGCCGTCGAGCAGCGACTTCAGCATCGCCGCGGTGAACGCCACGCCGCCGAGAGTGCGCGTCACGGCGGGCTGCGGGGGCGTCATCGCCGCCAGCAGCGTGTTGGCCCGCACCCAGAGCGGATACAACTCCCGCGCGCGGCGCAGGATCGTCCCCTCCGTGCGCGGCACGTTGCGGTAAAGGTCGTTCATGTCCGCCATGAGCGCCGCGTTCTCGTCGAGCATGGCCTCTAGGATCGCCGGCACCTTCGTGCCGAGCACCTTCATCTTCAGCAACGCATCCTGCACGATGCGATAGGCCGCGTCCGCCGTGTCCTGCGCCGTCGTGCGCTCCTGCACGAGCGGCTCGAACGCCGCGATCAAATCCGCCATCTCCGCCGTGCCCACCGCGCCGATCTTCATCGTCGGGGTGAACTGCGTCCAGACCGGCAGCGTCAGCTGCGCGCGTTGTTTGGTGACTTCCCAGTATTCCATATTGGCCTCCGAGTTGAGTGTGATGGGTTGCTGCGGCACTAAAAGCGGCTGCGACGTTGGTGCTTGGGAATCCCAGCGCAGACCTTGGTCCCACTTGGCACCGGGCGTATCCCAACGAAGAGGTTGCGGCTCTGGCATAACAAAGTTCTTAGCTGAAACATCTCCTTACGCATCTGACTTACCTTGTTGTGGCAATGTAACACCTTCTTGACTCATTGCAATGTCTTTTTTTGATCATGTAACGCCTTTATGTCACGATGTAACAGCTTTTCGCTATGCTGTAACAGCTTTCTCAAGCGATGCAACGGCTAATTGCCATGCTGTAACACCTTTTTGCCATGCTGTAATGGTTACAGGCATATAAAAAGGCGTTACATTCATGCCAATAGCCGATTCCATTAAGAATCCGATGATTCATTGTTATCATCGTGTGAACCATTCTGCTGAAAAGCCTCGAATACAAGTGACGGATGCGGAACAGTAGGCCGTCCAGCCGTGTTATTATATCGCATTATGCTTTCAATGTGACTTATGAGCTTGGCAGCAGCGATCGCTTTCGGGTGGCTCAGGCCGCCGCTGCGGCTGAAGCCGTCGTAGGCGCGGTGGGCTATGCTCAGGGCTTCGTCGTATTTGCCCTGGGCGCCGAGGCATCGGGCGAGGTTGATCTGGTGGACGTAGGTGTTGCGCCGGAAAATGTCAATCTGGCGGCGGAGGACGTCCAAGGCGGTGCGATGATGCGCCTCGGCCTCGCCGTGCTTGTTCTGGGCATCGAGGGCGTTGGCGAGATAGTTGCGGCTCTTCTGGGTGTCGGGATGCCCATTGCCAAGGATACGTTGGCGCGCATCCAGGATGGCGCGGTGCTCCGACTCGGCCTCGGCGTAGCGGCTTTCGATGATAAAGCGGTTCGCCCGACGGCTGCGGCTGGAGAGCGTGTCGAGATGCTCTGGCCCTAGGACGCGCAGGCGCGCCTCCAGAACGATCTCCTCCTCCGCCTCGGCGGCGGCGTCCTTGTTCTGGAGGGCCAGGGCGTGCGCGAGGCTGGCGCGCGCCGCAAGCGTGGAGGGATGGTCGGCGCCGAGGACGCGTTCGCGCGCCTCGATGATGCCGCGCAGCTCGTTCTCGGCGGTCTTGAGCTTGCGATCCTGGATGAGATACCGCGCCAGGCGCCAGCGCGCCTCCAACAAGTAGGGATCGTCCGGACCTAAGACGCGTTGGAGTATATCGCAGGCCGCGCGTTGCGTCGTGACGGCCCGGTGGTGCCCGTGCGCGCTCCGTTCGCGCTCCGCCTCGACCTCCAACCGGCGCGCCTCGGCCCGCAGTTCATCCGTGGAGATGGAATCGTTCATGCCCCGGCCCCTTCCCTTCCGCCGCGAGACAAATCCTCCGCCCGCAAGCCGAAACACAACCGCATCTTTTGCCAACCGCCCTTCCCGCAGAATGCGCTCATGACCGCGCCGATATACCCCATCCCGCCGCCGCCATGCAAGCGCGAAGGAAAACGACCGTCGCGTCGCGCAAAAGCCGCTGCACGCTGCATGGAAGTCGCAGCATTCATTGAGGAAGTAGCTTCGGCGGAATCGAAGGGCGTTTCCGACGCCTCAAACCCACAACCAACCCGATACTGGCCGATGCAAGCACGACAACAGCAAAAGCAACGCACCCACCGGGGAAAGACCGCTGAATGGAAGGAACGATCCAGAGGCAAAAGTTAATGAAGGCGGCTGTAGGGGATTCCGCCCCGTGCTTCTGAAGGTCCATCATCTCACCGTAGCGTTTCTTTACTTCCTTCGTCGTGGGATGATTTGCGCCGAGGGATTTCCGGCAATCCTCCAGCAGGTTCCGATACAGCTCGCGCGCCTCCGGAAACTTCTTTTGCAGAAACAGGCAAAAGCCCAGACCCTTGCGGGCTTCCAAAAAGTCTGCCTGATTGGCCGCCAAGACGCTTTGGCGGCTGGCCAAGACGGCGCGATGCTCCGCCTCGCCCTCGGCGTGCTTGCGCTGGCCCATCAGGACAGCGCCCAAGCTGTTGCGGGTCGAGAGCGTGTCCCGATGCTCCGGCCCCAAGACGCGCAACTGGACGGCCAAGACATCTCGATACTCCTTCTCGGCCTCGGAGAACTTGTATTGGCGCCTCAAGGCCCAGGCCAGGTTGGCGCGCATCTGGAATGTGCTGGCGCTCTCAGACCCCAAGGCGCGTTCGCGGATCGCGAGGATGGCGCGATACTCTCTTTCGGCATCGGCGTATTTGTTTTTGTCGCAAAAGATGTTCGCCAAGTCGCTGCGGGTTGAAAGCGTGTCCTGATCCTCCGGCCCCAAGACGCGCTCCTGGATGGCCACGACATCGCGAAGCTCCCTCATGGCCTCGGCTTGCTTGCCCTGCTTATGCCGGGCCCAGGCCACCTTGTAACGACAAAGTAACGTGTTGCGATCCTCCGGGCCGCGGACGCGTTGGCAGGTAGTCAGGCAATCGCGCCATGCCGCCTCGGCCTCGACATATTGGCCTTTGCGAAATAGCTCCACGGCGCGTTTGTCCAGCGCCTTGAACGCGGCGAGTTCCTCCTTCGTCGGGACGTTTGTTTTCGCGTCGGCGGCGCGTGCAACGAACGGCCCGGCATCGAGCGCGAAGAGAAAGCAAAGGAAGAGTGTTGCGCGGAGGAGAACAAACCCCGTGGAGTGCGAGCCGCTAATCCCACAGATGGCGCCCATGACCGCGCCGGTATAACGAAACATTCCCCCGCCCTGCAAGCGCAAACACGAGCCGAACGTCAACCGTTCGCGGTCAGTCGCCGGCCTAACTCGACGAGACCGTCCGCGCGCGACTGTTCGCCGGCCTCGGCGTAGATGCGCAGGACAGGTTCCGTGCCGCTGCCGCGCAACATCAGCCACGCGCCGTCGCGCGCGACCATTTTCACGCCGTCGAAATCCTTCACCTCAGCCAGCGGTGAGCCAAGCAGGTCTTGCGCGGGATTTTTCCGGAGCCACTGCATCAGCGGCTCGCGCTTCTCCAGCGGGTAGCGGATGTCCTCGCGGGCGTAGCGGCTCGCGCCAAACTCGGCGTCCATCTCGGCCATGATCTGGCGGACGGGTTTGCCCTCGCAGGCGAGGAACTCCAGCAGCAACAGCCCCGCCAAAATGCCGTCGCGCTCCGGAATCCAGCCCTTGAAGCCCAGCCCGCCGCTCTCCTCGCCGCCGATAAGCACGTCGCGCTCGCGCATGAGTTTGGTGACCCATTTGAAACCGACGGGCGTCTCGTGCATCTCGAGGCCGTATTTGGCGCAGATGCGATCCACCATGACGGTGGTGTTCAACGCCTTCACAACGCAGCCGGTTTGTTTGCGATGGCGGATCATGTGCAGGAGCAGCATCGCGAAACAGTAATGCGTGGTGATGAACTCGCCCTGCGGGTCCATCGCGCCAATACGGTCGGCGTCGCCGTCGGTCACGAGCGCGATGTCGGCGCGGTGGGCGCTCAGGTAGCCGGCCAATGAGTGGAGGTTGGGCGCAATCGGCTCGGGGTTCACGCCGCCGAAGGTCGGGTCAGCCTCCGCGCGTAGCGTCGTAGCCGTCATGCCGTATGGTGAAAGAATCTCCTCGATCCCGCGTTGGCCGCAGCCGTGCATCGAGTCCACCACGACGCGCAGCTTGGTCTTCGCAATGCGCTCCAAGTCCACGAAACGGCCGGCCGCCACACGATGCGGCCCGCGTATGTCCTCGACGACGATTCTCCCCTGCCCTCTTGCTGTTTCAAACGGAGTTATTCGCGGTGTCTCGCGGTCGAGCAGTTTTTCGACGGCGTCCGTCATCGCTGTGTCTGCGGAACCCGCGAAGTCGGCTTTGATTTTGAAACCGTTGAATTCCGGCGGATTGTGGCTGGCGGTGATCATGACGCCGCCGATCAAGCCGCGGTCTTTGATGGCGTAGCTCACCGCCGGTGTCGGCGAGGGTTGCGAAGTGAGAATCGTCGCGATGTCGTTGCCGGCGAGCACTTCCGCGACGGCAACGGCAAATTTGTCCGAGTGAAGCCGCGTGTCGTAGCCGACCACCGCGCGTGGCGCCACGCCTTTGCGAGCCGCTTCCCCTCGCCAGTAGATGGCGACGGCCTGCGCCGCGCGGCGAACGTTTTCGAAGGTGAATTCGCCCGACATGACCGCCCGCCAACCGTCGGTCCCGAATCGGATGGGCGTTGGCATGGGATGCCGCGTGACTAAGCTGGATGACACGCGCGGCGCATTGCAGTGATCGCCGCTGCCATGTCCGGCGCGCGGAACAACGCCACGCCCGATACCATCACGTTCGCTCCCGCCGCTGCGCAAGCGCCGACGGTCTTTTCCGAAACGCCACCGTCCACCTGGATGTCGAAGTCCAGGTTTCGTGCCTCGCGCAGCGCGGCCAGTTCGGCAATCTTCCCCAACGTAGGTTCGATAAACGGCTGTCCGCCGAAACCGGGATTTACTGTCATCACCAGCACCAGTTTCACACGATCGAGGTGAGGCTGAATGGCTTTGATGGGCGTGCCGGGATTGAGAACGATGCCCGGTGGTTTGCCCGCCACGCGAATCGCTTCCAAAGTGGCAGCGACGTTGCAGGGGCTTTCAATGTGGATGCTCACGCGATCCGCGCCCGCCTCAATGAACGCCGGCACAAACTTGTCCGGCCGCTCCACCATCAGATGCACATCGAGCGGCAGCTTCGTCGCAGGGCGCAGCCCGCGCACCACATCTGGCCCGACCGTAAGGTTCGGCACGAAGTGGCCGTCCATCACATCCACGTGCAGCCAATCAGCTCCCGCCGCCTCGGCGCGCACGGCTTCATCCGCAAGCCGCCCAAAGTCGGCTGCAAGGATAGACGGCGCGATAATGATCGAACGTCGCATACAATAAGCACACTCTAACGGCGTAGAGCCGCCCCAAGCAAGTGGATTGAAACCAACGCCCCCGTCCGGCTACTGTCACTTCCAGAAGTTTGCGGGCAAGAAACCCGCCACTGGCACGCGTATCCGGTTCACGGACTTGCGGGCTGCTACGCGTCCCCTGACTGTGGAGCACACTTGGCAGCAGCCACTGACCCGCAATGCCCGATTGGCATTAAGCAACCGCACCCCGCAACGTTTGCAGAACGGAGTTGTTTCAGACCGATTGCTCCGACTCATTTCAGATCGCATGTTCATTGTGTAGCACCCTTCACCAGATTGGCCAATTTGTCAAATATTGCTATTTATGGACACCGCATTTGACATCACTTTCCCTTCGGCCGTTGAATCAATTCGATCTCGTAACCTTCTGGTGCATCAATAAAAGCGATTACTTCCCCATCGCTCCCGCGGTGCGGCCCGTCCGCAACAATAATACCAAGCCTCTTCAGATGTGTTTCGAAGGCGTCCCAATCTTCCACCTCAAACGCCAGGTGCGTCAGGTCCGGTTGAACCTGCACTGGGCCGCTCGCCGCATAGTGGCAAATCTCGATCAACTCCTCGCTTGCGGGTGCTTTCAAAAAGACCAGTTCCGAACCTCGTCCGCTCTTGCTGCGCCGCAGTTCCTGCAATCCAAGCACTTCCTTGTAGAACCGGACCGTCTTCTCCAAGTCGTTCACGCGATAGCGCGTGTGCAGCAGTTTCCTGATCATGCCGGGCACGGTAACCCACATCCATGAACCTCGCAAATTGCGCCAACGATGTTCTAACCCGATTTCACCGTTGATTTAGCGCTGCTGGCGGGCTAGTAATACGACCCGACGCCGGCTCTGTGATGCCGGCGTTGTTCGTTGCGGAGAGAGCGAGTAACGATATGAGCAAGAAGACTGATGCAAAGAAGACGCGCGCCATGCAACCGCCGGCCACCATGGCGGCGGCTGTCCCGCCCTGCCCTATCCCTGGCCAAGCGATGAAAGGCGCTGATATCCTCGTCGCGTGTCTGGAGCGCGAGGGCGTCGAGGTCATCTTTGCTTATCCGGGCGGCGCCTCGATGGAGATTCATCAGTCACTGACACGCTCGAAGAAGATCCGCACCATCCTCTGCCGACACGAACAAGGCGGCGCGTTCATGGCCGGCGGTTATGGTCGCGCCACGGGCAAGGCCGGCGTCTGCATGAGCACCAGCGGTCCCGGCGCAACCAATCTTGTCAGCGGCATCGCGGACGCCTACATGGATTCGATCCCGCTGGTGGCAATCACCGGCCAAGTGGCGCAGAGCATGATCGGCAAGAGCGCGTTCCAGGAAACGGACGTGTTTGGCATGACCTTGCCGCTCGTCAAGCACAGCTACCTGATCACGGACATCAACGACCTGCCGCGCATCATCAAGGAAGCGTTTTATGTCGCGCAAACTGGCCGCCCTGGCCCGGTGGTGATTGATATTCCCAAGAGCATCCAGCAAGCGATGGTTGTGCCGGTGTTTCCCGACAAGGTGAATCTGCCCGGCTACACTGCCAAGCCGGTTGACAGCGATCTCGACGAAAAGCTCGCCAAACTCGCCGCGCTCATCGCCAAGAGCGAGCGACCGCTTATCTACTGTGGTGGTGGCATCATCAGTTCCGGCGCGCACAACGAGCTGCTGGAGTTCGCTGAGAAAACTCAGATTCCCGTGACCACCACGCTCATGGGCTGCGGTGGTTTCCCGGAGACACATCCGCTCTCGCTGAAATGGCTCGGAATGCACGGCACCGTCTATGCCAACTGGGCTGCCGATAACGCCGACCTGCTTATCGCGATCGGCGTGCGGTTCGACGACCGCGTGACGAGCAAGGTGAGCGAGTTCTGCAAGCGCGCGATCATCGTCCACATTGATATTGATCCAAGCGAGATCAACAAGAACAAGCCGGCAAACCTCTCAGCGGTCGCCGACGTGCGGCTGGCGTTGGAGAAACTGAACAAGATCGCGAAGCCGCCATCGCACAAGTTCAAGACATGGCGCGCAAAGATCGCCGAACAGAAGGCGAAGTATCCGCTGCGTTACAAGTTCACCGACGAGGTGTTGCGCAGCCAATACGCCCGCGACTTCCTCAAAGGCGATTCTTCGCAAATCATCATGCCGCAATTTGTCATCCAACAGCTTTGCGAGCTGACGCAGGGTGATGCCATCATCGCCACGGGCGTGGGCCAGCACCAGATGTGGAGCGGGCAATATTACACCTTTACGCAGCCGCGGACGTTCCTGACCAGCGGCGGCCTCGGCGCCATGGGCTTCGGCTGGCCGGCGGCCATCGGCGCGAAGGTGGCGCATCCGGACAAGCAGGTTATTGACATTGACGGCGACGGCAGTTTCCTGATGAACGTGCAGGAAATGGCCACCGCGCACATCGAGCGGATCGCGGCCAAGGCGATCATCCTCAACAACCAACACCTCGGCATGGTGGTGCAATGGGAGGACCGCTTCTACAAAAGCAACCGTGGTCACACCTATCTCGGCGACCCGCGCAATCCGCACGTGATCTACCCCGACTACGTGAAGATGGCGCAGAGCTTCAACGTCCCGGCCGAGCGCGTCCTTTACAGGAAAGACGTGCGCCCCGCATTGGAGCGGATGCTGACCAGCAAGGAGCCTTACCTGCTCGACATGATCACGCCATTCACGGAACACGTGTTGCCGATGATTCCCTCCAACACCTCGTTCAAGAGCATCATCATCGAGTAGTAGTCGCGTCGCTCTTTGACGCGGCTACTGGAAACTCAACATCTCCATCAGTTCCGCGCCGCGTTTGGTGAATTGCCAAGCGCGCCGCTTTGCGTCGCGTTCCACTATGCGGCGCGCCGGACAGGCGTCCACGACAGGCTGGTTGACTGACAACACCTGTGGCTGCGCGGCCGATACGTCCGTCCTCGGCCGCACAAACGTCGGCACACCTACCGCCATGAACCACACCTCATACGCCGTCACCGGTTTTGGCTCTGGGCCATTGACGACACCCCACTGTTGCGCGCGCATCCACGACAACGGCGGCCGTCGCGCTGGAAACAGCACCGTGAACGCCACGGGCTGCGCCTCGATGTGAGCACGAAAGTTGAACGCAGGATTCTCGCGTGCGGCGAGGAAGATTGACGCGGGATTGATTCCCTGCAAGTTGATGCCGTTGTAGTTGGCGTGATCGTTGCGGTCGCCCTTCGCAAGCTTGGGCGCAAACCACGCGGCGAAGTTGCGGTTGAGTTGGAAGCAAATCTCGAAATGCAGGTGCGCGCGCTCCCTCGGGATCTTCTGCGTGCCGGAGTAACCCAGCACCGCGATCCAATCGCCGCGTTTCACGTGTTGGCCCGCGCGCAGACCCGGCACAAATCCACCAAGGTGCGAGTAGAGCGAAAACACCTCCACGCCGTCCCAGTTGTGTCGCACCAGTAGATAGCGTCCATAATTCGACTGCCCTGCGTTCTTCGCCGCGTAAGCCACTTCTCCATCCCCCACCGCAAAGACACGGTCCGTCGGCTCGCCGCGCCGGTCGCGTTCCAGGCAACGGATGTCCATGCCTTCGTGGAACTGCTGTCCGCCGCTGCGCACGCAGCCGTATTGGCCGCTGCGCCAGTCGTGTCCGGCCGTGCCTTGGAAGAACTGCGGCTCACCGCTCGGCGAGTAAAGAGCGTGGTTGGCTGTCGGCAGGCCGATATCCACCGCCCACGCACAAACTGGCAGCAGCAGGAGAAAGATGTTGCGCATCATCGTCATGCCACGATATGAAAATGGGAACGGAAATTGCAAACCAAGATGAAAACACCATTGTCAAAACCGTATATTACGCAGGAGATCAAAGACGCGGTGTTGCGCGTCATTGACGGCGGCAACTTTATCCTCGGCAAGGAATCCGAGGCGTTCGAAAAGGAGATGGCCGCCCACACCGGCGCGAAGCATTGCGTGCTGTCGGTGAACTGGACCGCCGCTATCTTCCTGCTCTGTTATGCGCTCAAGCGCACCGGCAAGCTCAAGGAAGGTGACGAGATCATCATCCCCAGCCACACGGCGTTCCCGAGCTGCGAGCCGTTCATTCACCACGGCGCCGTGGTGAAGTTTGTGGACATTGACGACACCTACACAGCCGATCCCGCGCTCATCGAGAAGGCGATCACCAAGAAGACCGTCGGCATCCTGCCGGTCCACATCTACGGCCACCCTTGCAATATGGACCGCATCAAGGCGCTCGCCGCCGCGAACAACCTCTGGATCATCGAGGATTGCGCTCAGGCCCAAGGCGCGAAATACAAAGGCGCTCGCGTCGGTTCGATGACGATGGCAGCGGGCTTCTCGTTCTTCCCGTCGAAAAACCTGACCGTCTTCGGTGACGGCGGCGCGATCACGACCAACGACGACGAACTGGCCAACATTGTCCGCAAGCTCCGCAACCACGGCAAGCGCGACAAGTTCACCAACGACATGATCGGCTTCAACCTGCGCTTTAACGAGATCAACGCCGCCATCGGCCGCATCCAGTTGCGCGAACTCGACCGGCTCAACCAAGGCCGACGCGACGCCGTGGCGCTCTATCGCAAGCTGCTCAGCGGCATCAAAGGCATCGTCCTGCCGCCGGAACGTCCGGGCTGCGAGCCGGTCTATCACATGTTCGTCATCCAGGTGAACGACCGCGACAAGCTGGCGAAGTTCCTCGCCGAGAAGGGCGTCTCCACCGGCATCCACTACCCCATCGCCTGCCACCAGCAGCCGGCCATTCAGGCGCTCTACAAGAACATCCCGTCGTTGCCGATGACCGAGTTTGTCGTGGGCCGCATCCTCTCGCTGCCGATCTACGGCGAGATCACGCCGGAGCAAGTCACGTTCACGTGCGATTGCATCAAGGAGTTTTTGAAAGTCTGAGCAAGGAAAGAGCTGTCAGCTATCAGCTATCGGCTATCAGCCGGCTGAAAACTGAGAGCTGACAACTGATAGCTTCCACTCCCATGACTGACGAACGCCCCATTCTCTCCCTCGTCGTTCCCGTCTATAACGAGGAGGATAATCTTCGCCCCCTCACGGAAGCCATCCGCGAGGCGATGAAGACCGTCGGCGTCACCTACGAGGTCGTCCTCACCGACGACGGGAGCAAGGACCGTTCGTGGGAGATCATGAAGCAACTCGCCGCCGCCGACACGCGCATCCGCGTTCAGCGGTTTGAGTTCAACTGCGGCGAGACGGCTGCCAGCGAGGCCGGCATGCGTGCCGCGCGCGGCCAATATATCGTCACCATTGACGCCGATCTCCAGAACGACCCGCGTGATCTGCCCGGCTTCCTTGAGGCGCTGAAGACTTACGACGTCGTTTGCGGCACCCGCGTCGCCAGCCGCGGCGAAGGCGACAATTGGATTCGCATCGCATCCTCCCGCGTCGCCAACTGGGTTCGCAACAAGCTCAGCGAGGAGAACATCACCGACGCCGGCTGCACCTACCGCGCCTTCAAGCGTGAGTGCATAGACAAGGTCAAGCTCTACCGCGGCATGCACCGCTTCCTGCCCACCCTCTTCAAGATGGAGGGCTACACCGTCACCGAGATCCCCGTAACCAACAACCCGCGTCTGGCCGGCGAGAGCAAATACGGCGTCTGGAACCGTCTCTTCAAGAGCTTCCACGACCTGCTGGCCGTCCGCTGGATGAAGAAGCGTGTCCTCAACTACCGCGTTGGCGAGCGCATCAACTGACCGCCGCCACAATCAGGGAGTCGGATGAAGCCACATGCCAAAACCCACGAGCAACCGCCGCAAACTCCCGCCGCCGCCCGAATCCTCATCGTGGACGATGACACGGACATCCTCGATGTCTTTCCGCACTTGCTTCGCCCCGGCCAGTATTCCATTGCTGTAGCATCGCGCGGTTCCCTTGCGTTGGAGTTGGCCGCGAACCGCACGTTCGACCTGGCGTTCGTGGATTATTTCATGGACGACATAAACGGGGTTGTGGTCTCGCAAAGACTGCGCCACATACAGCCCGACATCCAGATCGTCCTCATGAGCGGGTTTTCTTTCGACGACAAGTCCGAGATCATGTCCAGTTCCGGCGCGCGAGCGTTTCTGCACAAACCTCTGAACGCCGAATACCTCCAGGCGCTCACCGACCGCCTGCTGGCCGGCAAAGAGCCGGATGCGACAGCGTCGCACTAATCGCACAGTTTTGCAGAGTCCACTTCAAGTTGGTGCAGCACTCATGGTTCGCGTTGTTGTAGTGTCGGCCGTCTCGGCCGACAACATTGATTGCCCCACCCATCCTCAGCGCAGCCCGGTATTTCGGCCGAGACGGCCGACACTACAACGCTTGTGATGCCGTTCTCATTTCAGGCAATTTGCTTCTTCGTTTCCCCTCACAGACTCAAGTGCTGGACTGCGTCACGCCAGCCACCATAGCCGATGCCGCCGCCTCTTCAAAAAGCTTCCACGACCTCCCCGCCGTCCGTTGGAGCGCATGGGTTAGCACCTTAGTCATGGCCATCTCACTCTGCGCTCTGAAGCCAAGCTAGTGCTTCGGCTTCCGATGCAAAGATGTCCGCGATAAAGCCAATGTTGCTGGCCACGAGGACGCCAAACTTCTGAGGATCAATCATCTCTGGGAGGGCCACCAGTGCGACGCGCACGCCATGGTCTGAAGCCTCCGCCCACTTATGAATGAAATAGTAGCGATCGAAAGTGTCTGGTGATTTGAAGCCTGTAAGTCCGCACGTGACCGCCAAAAGCTTTCTAACGTGCTGCTCACGCGCAAGAGCAATCGCCGACGCTACCAACTGCGCCATCTGATCTAGTGAAACCTGACCACTTGGCCGAAATTCGGCGTGGTCGCCCACAACTTCGAAATGTTGTAGTTCGCTCATTGGTTTTCGCGCGTCATGCCGTCTAACGCCCCAAACTCAGCGACCCGGCCCGCGAGACACGTGGAATGCAACCGCGACGCTCACGCCGGGTTCGCTGGAGCGCATGGTCAGGCGTTGCAGTCATGGTTTTTGAAGCTTCAGTGGCTCTCCGGGACGCGAGGGGCTGCGAGGCGAATTACCAGCAGTCGGCGCCGGGAGCACCGAGACCAGGACGCCCGTGTCAGGAGCCTTGCCGGAGTAAAAGGAAACGTAGTGCGTGTCGCCGATCGCGGTGGCGTTGGCGTTGCCTGCATCGAACGGGATCTTGCTCCCCTCTGCGACCGGTTCGGAAGCCGGCCAGTTGAGCGGGTGGCTGAACACGCGCTCTGGATTGACGACCCGACGCCGAAGCACACCCGCGCCACGATGAAAGTAATAGTGGCTCAGCAGCCCGGTTTTGGCGTCGAGGATCAGGCTCGGTGTGGAGGCCATGACATCGCCGATGTTGGTTGGCGCGCGCATCCACGTCTTGCCGTAGTCAGTCGAGGTCAGTTGGAATTGAGCGCCTTTCACCTCGGTCCGTCCGATGGCGAGAATCCTGCCATCGCCGAGATAAACTGCGGCAGGCTCCGTCGGCCACTGCGCTTTGGTCAGCCCGGATTCGATGGGGGTCTGGACCCAAGTGGCACCGTTGTCACTGCTGATCATGGTGCCCCACGCGTTCGTCGGCTTATCCCCATAGTCTCCGGCGAACCACAGCGCCATGAGCCCGACCGTGGGAACCGAAAAAACGTCGGTGATCTGCATGGGTCTCACGGCGAGCTTCGGCGTCGCTACGAGGGTGAACGTCACGCCATCCGTGGTGCGGTAGAGGTCGTGGTGCCACTCTTTTCCAACTCGACGCACCCAGAGGAGCATCGCCCCCGTGGAATCCAGCCCTTTCCCGACTTCGACATCGCAGTAGCCCGGCGTGTTCGCGACGAGCGTCTCCGGCGTCCACGTCTTTCCCCCGTCCGTGGAAGTGCGCGCGTAAACGCCGCGGGCGTCTTCACCAATCGTATGCCCCGTGCCCCGGCTGTAAACGCAGACCAGCTTCTCTCCGATGGCCTGGATCATCGGCCACGAGTTGTAGCCGCGCGCCTCCTGCACAACACGGGGTTGGAGTAGGATCTCCTGTGCGGGCAGTGTCGCAGAAACGGCGAGTAACAGGACTAGGGTTTTGTTCATTGAGAAGAATGTTTATGTTGGTGACCACGCGTAGCGACGCCTGACAGTTATTAGGTTTCCTAATAGACGTCTTATAAGGCGACACGGCGGACTTTGAACTCTGCCCCCTGCCCCGTCCAGAACTTTTCAAGCCGCGCCTGCCACCGCCTCTTCAAAAGCTTCCACGACATCTTTGCCGCTTATTTCTGAAAAACTACTTCGGTTCTTTCCACCACTCGGGCAGGAAATCATGATTTTTCAAGGCCATGCTCCTCATAACCGAATATTCTTTGCTTTCCCTGATCTTTCCTCGGTTGACGATTAAGAGCGGCTTATCGGGACGCATAACCGCTTCACTGAAGGAACCAGATGGGCGTTTATCCACCTTGATATAAGCGAGCACGTGATTGAGATAGAACAAATAGTAATTGAGGCCATCAAACCTTGTTCTAATCGGATCCAATACTACGAATCCGGAATCGATTATGTCTTCAAACGCAACAACCACCACGGCAAAATCTTCTGGACCGCCAGGATCGCCGCTCAAGATATGTTGGCGCGCTCTTTCTTCATACACACTTCCTAGATCCACATTTTGAAAAAAAGGATGAGAAGCAACCGATGCTCGCCATAGCAACGAAATGAAGAACAGTTTCGTCTTTCGGTAGTCGTAATCATTCAAAATGTATCCAACTGGTGATTTGGATTCATCAAGCGGAATCCTCTTCCCGATACCATCGAGAAGCACTGCACATGCATGATCATCCAAAGGCGAAAGCAGCCTTTCACCCTCCAACGAAAGAATCGTCGAATCGTAGATACCAGTTGGAGATCGCTTCGGGTAGTGCTTAACCTCACTCTGTAGAATCATCAGTGGTTTAGGATTTTGGCTCTCAAGGCGGTAGAAACTTCGAGGTATTATGTGGGCTTCGACCATAGGTCCATCGATACCTGTAAGCCGGCATTTCATACCGTTACAGTAAGGCAGAACTTTGAAATGTGACCATATCATTCACCAAGGTGGTGGCTCTTGCTCTTCTGCCAACTCACAGACTCCTGTGTTGCTTGACGTCGCTCCAGTCGCTGGTGCCGGTGCTGCCGCCAATGGCGCGGATTTGAATCTCATACATGCCGCCGGGAGTCAGTCCGTTGATCCGGACTGAGCGGGAGGTGGTGGAATGACCGCCGCTTTGCCACGGGCCGAGAGCGCCGCCGGCGGCAACAAGGGCGACTCGCGACTCGTAACAACGCGCGTTGGCCACGGCCTTCACGCGGGCGATGATCTCGCCACTGTTGCCGTTGAGGAGACCCATAACGATGGGCTTCTCCAACTGCGTTTGCGCGCTGTTGTTGCTGGCGGCGTGGAAGCCGCTGGTGAGGAGCGTTGGCAGATGATTGTTGCTCACCTGCTGCACATAGGCGGCGAGCTGGCGCAGGAGACTGACGAGGACGGCGCGCTTCTCCTTCTTCTCGGCCGTGGCCAATGTGCCTCCCATCGTCTGGGCGGCGATGGCACGGCTGAATTCGTCGCGCGCGGTCGTCAAAGCGGCCATCGTGACGGGCGGGTTTGGAAAGGCGGCATTGTCCGTCATGTTTTCGATGACGCCGCTGGCGGCATTCACGAGGGAATGGTCGGGGGCTTTACAGAATGCGAGCAATACGCGGAGCTGAGGCATGGGACGATTTATCCTTTCGGGTTGAGGGTTTGGGTTGTAAGTGGATGTCTGGAAATAGTCGCTAACTCGCCGGCAGGCTGGACCGGCCTAGTCAAAGGCTGTTTCGGTTCAAAAACCGGTTCTTCCATCTCAAAAATAGGTTTTTTCGTCAATAACAATGTCTCTGGCACATCGCAACCAATCGTTTCCATCATCCAGACGCTTGGTTGCATTATACAACCGAACGTCTCCATTTTGCAACCACTAGGTTTCAATATACAACCATGTGGTTTTATTAACGAGACGATGAGTTGCATTATAGAACCACTTGTCTGCACTATACAGACGCTCGGCTTCATATCAAAACCCATTGGTTCGATTATAGAACCAATTGTCTTCGTTACAGAGACTATCGGTTGTATCACGAAGACGCTTGGTTGCGTGATGGACAAGACAAGTTTCATTGCGTCGAAGGTTACTTGTGTCATGCCGATTGTCTCCTACAGGCCAGAATATCCCGTCTGCGGCTCGCAAAAGACAGCTTGTTTGGCGGCAATACCCTTCGGGACGCGGGAAGTAATCCGATCCGGCTCAGTGGCAGTTGTCGCCGTTGCGAAGTCAACCGCGCTCGCAATGTCGAGACTGGCTTCGGTTGTTGTCATAAGCTCCAACGCTCCTGACGCTGGCTTGGATTTTGCGCCTCCGGTTTATCCCGCGTCAACGGTATCCTTCGCTGTAGCGGCGGTCTCAAAGTGTCGTCCGGGTAGGGCCGGACCGCTGGGCCGGCCGAGATGTGGCGAAGCTGCGGCGCGCCCGGCGGTCGCGCCCTACCGTGTTGTTGTAACGCGACTCACCGTCCCCTGCCCTGCCCCAGGTTCCGCGCCTCAACTGTGAACCACGTGCTTGAAGCCGCCGCCCAAAAATATCAGCGCCAAGAGAATGAGCAGGATCATGAGAAGCGCTGCAGAGACCATAAGACCTGCCAACAACATGTTCCCCAGCCCGCGCCACGCCGAACGATAACCCTGCACTTCGGCAACGGTATGGCAGGTGGTGACGAAGGACCAAACTCCCAGAATTACTTCAACCACGCTAAGGGCGGTCAGCATGATCAAAAGAACGGGATGAGCATTCATATAGGGCGTTTGCTTCGTGAAAAGCTCGCGGCCGGCAATCAGCCACGCAGGAACGAATAGCAGCAGCGCAAAAGCCTGTGGAGCCATACCCCATCCCACCGCTGCGATGAGTTGCCGCAGTGTCGCCACGCCTCCAAGCCATCGCCCCGTCCAGCGGATTAGAAGGGAAGAAATGTAAAGCTGCAGCAGCCCGACCAAAGGACCGCCAATAAGCGCGATGGCAAACAACACGGCCAGGGGAACCTTGTCGCCGAGGTCGCGCATCGTAGAGCGGTCAAGAACCTGCCCAATCCCCGCGAGGCAAGCCAGCCAGATGATGCAGTAATTGGGATTCCACTCGACGATGCGCCGGATGGTCTCGCGCGGACTCAGCCAGATGGTAAGGAAGGGATTCGGTGTCATAATAGCACTTTCGTTTTCTCAACGTCCCACGTGTAACACGAGCCAGTAAACTGCGCTGACCACAAACCAAACAGACAGGCCCATTCCTGCGAAATAGAGCAGCGGCAGAAAACCTCGAACTCCGCGTGTCTGGAATAGATAATATGGCACCAACACCGGCCATGCGAAGAACAAAAAGGTATCGTAGTCGTAGCAGAGGCTGCGCTGTCGCAAGGAAGCATCCGCATAAACCCAGGACACCATGAGGATGGAAAAAGCAATCCGGCCCGCATGGTCGGCAAACGCGGAGAGCTTCACACCATAGGCGTCGCTGCAAGCCTCCAGGGCCGCCGACACAATCATCAATAGCCACATGATGGCCACAGTGATTCGCTTCTCCTTCATGGCGTTCCCTTGGATTGGGCAGCCTCTTGTTTCTTGGCCTTCTCGGCGGCCTGATTCGCTTCTTGCTCAGCCTTTTCAAACATAAGGCGCATCTGGGCCATCGGACTCTCGTAAGCAACCCAGGAAACCGCGCCATGAGTATTCCACCAGATCAACAGCGTCGCCAGAAAGACCGTCCAGAGCGGCCACTCATAGCGGGCAAAGATGCAGGCAATGAGCAGCGTCCCTGGCAGAGCGATGATACCGACGCTGGTGAATATGGAAGTCGCGAAAAGAAAATAAAACGCTGACACCGCCCAGCATCCGCCCTCCCACGACCTTAAAGCCGTCACCCCTCCAAGAAAGGCGCCGAGCACAACTGCAACAGAGACGAGGAAGACCCGACCCACGACCGTCCTTAGCGCGCCAAGAAAAACGGACAGTGGATAGTCGGTAAACTCGTTCATGACATCATGCAAAAGCCCGTCCAATCCCCGCGAACTGACTCCGCCAGATGGTAAGGAAGGGATTCGGTGTCATTCCGATGACCAATCATTAAACTCCGGTTTGCAATCGGGTCTGTTATAAGCCCAATTATCCTGGAACTTTTGCTCTAACTTGGCTTGTTCCTGCGATAACATCTCCCAATTATATTGTGCGGCAGGATCAAGCTCAGTTGATATCCAGATTCTGCCATTACAATCCTCACCCACTTTTACAACGCGAACCTTCCCGCCAATCATATCATCAACGCCATGGGATACATACAATTCCGTATCTATATATATGATGTCACCGACTTTAATTGTTTTAGCTTCCATTTTTTATCACCACCTTTCCGTTATTCTACTGCCGCAAAAGAAAAAAGCGGCTAATAGGCAGATCGAATAGAAGACGGACTGTAAAGAACGGCAGCCATTGGCGCAGCTTGGCTCTTGGCTTTTGTCGCGTCCAGAAGTTTGTGCAGCGTAGTCTTCCACGAACGCCACGGCATTGGCGGCCGAGACGGCCGCCGCTACAACGAACGCTGCTATTCAGCCAACCCAACCTTGACAGGCGGGAGGCAAAGTCTTAAACCCTCTGGCTTCCATTTTAACTAAAAACAAGGAAACTAGAATGAATCACGGTTTGAAGATCTCGCAGAAGGGCGCGCTGGACCTCGTCTCGCTCGGCGCCCTCGTCCACCGCCTCGATCCCGGCGTCATCCCTTTTCGCAAGGCCACGCAATGCGCCATCCACGTCAGCGGCGGGGAGTTTAACGTCGCGGCGAACCTGAGCGATTGTTTCCGCCTCAAGACCGCCATCGTCAGCGCGATGGTGGATTACCCCATCGGTGACCTGATCGCCGAGCGTGTGCGAGCGATGGGCGTGCAGCCGTTCTACAAGCGGTTCGCGCACAACGGCGTGACGGGGCCGAACATGGCCACGGTGTATAGCGACCGCGGTCAGGGCGTGCGCGCGCCGGTCGTGTTCTACAACCGTTGCAACGAGGCCGCCGCGCAGCTCAAGCCGGGCGACTTCGATTGGAAAGAGATTTTCGCGGGCGGCGCGCGGTGGTTCCACAGCGGCGGCATCTTCGCGGCGTTGTCGGAGACGACGGCGGAGCTGATCATCGAGGCGATGAAGGCGGCGAAGGCGGCGGGCGCGGTGACGTCGTTCGACCTGAACTTCCGCGAGAAGCTCTGGAAGATTTCCGGCGGCGAGAAACGCGCCGTATCCGTGATCCGGCGGATCGTGGAGAACGTGGACGTGCTCGTCGGCAACGAGGAGGATTTGCAAAAGGGCCTCGGTATCGCCGGGCAGGATGTCACCGCGAAGTCGAAACTCGATCCGACCGCGTTCTTCGGGATGATTGACAAGGTGGTGAAGCAGCAGCCGAAGGTGAAGGTCGTCGCGACGACGTTGCGCGAGGTGCACTCGACAAACCGGCACAGTTGGAGCGCGGTGGCGTGGATCAACGGCAAGACTCACGTTGCCCCGACGTGCGAACTGGATGTGATTGACCGTATCGGTGGCGGCGACGGATTTGCGTCCGGGTTTATCTACGCCCTCTTGGCCGGCGAAACTCCGGAGGAAGCGGTGAAGCTTGGTTGGGCGCACGGCGCGCTGCTGACGACGTTCCCCGGCGACACAACGATGGCGACGGTTGAGCAGGTGCGTGCCTTCGCCAAAGGCGGCTCCGCGCGCGTGCAGCGGTAGATGGGATTCATTTTCGCGGTAGCGGTCCTTTGTGCTGGCCTTCGCGGGTCGAGCGACGCTAATAGTGTCCCCAAAGGAAGGTTGTTTGGCTCGTAACACATGAGCGCCAGTTTGATTTGCACAACGGGTGCCGTCCAGCGGATCCTGCTGCTGGGCTTCTGCACTCTAGCTCTGTTCTTCAGCCGCGCGCTTGTCCAGGCGAAGCCGGATTTTCTGACGCCCGATGAGCGCGCGTGGCTGAAGGGTCACGGTCCTCTGCGCTGGTCAACCAATTCCAACGTCCCGCCGTATGGTTTCCTGAACGCCAGCAAGGAGTTCGACGGCATCGCGCCCGAAATGATGGCCTTGTTGGCGCAGCGGCTCGGCGTCGAACTCAAGCCGGTCGTTTACGCGACGTGGACGGACACCCTGGCTGGCATTCGACGCGGCGAGTGTGATCTGCTGGCCGCCGCGATTCCCACGGAAGATCGCCAGCAATACCTTCAATTCACCAACCCTTATCAGAACCTGCCTGTCATTCTGTTCGTCAAGCGAGGCGAGCGCGAGATCAAGGGCATCAAGGACCTGGGGCGTCGCCGCGTCGGCGTGAGTCGCAACACCATGACGGATGAGTGGATGCGGCGCGAGCATCCTGAAATCAACGTTGTGCTTGTGGAGACCGCGCGGGAGGGGTTTCTGCTGCTGGCGATGGGCCAACTGGACGCGATGGCATCCAGTCTGGCGCTTGGCCATTACGTCATCACCAAGAATGCCTTGAACAATCTGGCCGTGCTGCCGGACTCGCTGTTGTTCTCCAGCCCGCACTGCCTGGCCGTCAACAAAAGCAATGACCGGTTGCTTTCCATCTTGCAGAAGGCTTTGAACAACCTTCCGAAGCCGGAGCTGCAGGAGATATTCACGAAGTGGAGCGGGCTGGATCTCAAGCCGGCCCCCTGGCAGTTCCCGACGTGGGTATGGCAAGGTGCGCTCGCGCTGTTGGCTGCCTGGCTTCTCATCATTGCATGGAACCATTTGTTGCGCCGCCGCGTCGCCCAACAAGCAAAGCAGATTCGCGACCAAGTGGAGAAGGAAAGGGAGATGGAGAAGCGTTGCGCCGAACTGGTCGAGAATGCCACGGACATGGTCTTTACCCGCGACATGGAGGGCAACTACATCAGCATCAATCCCGCGGGCTGCCGGCGTCTTGGCTACACTCAAGAAGAGGTGCCGGGCTTGCACATCACGGATCTCGTGGTGCCGGAATACAGCGAAGGAGTCCAGCAACGGATCGATGCGCAGCTCGCGGGGAAAGAAACCTCCGATTATCAACTGGAGTTGTTGAGCAAAGACGGCCGTCGCATCTGGTTTGAGGTAAGTTTGCGGCTGTTATACAAGGACGGCAAGGCGGTGGCCGTGCAAGGCATTGCGCGCGACATCAGCAAACGCAAAGAGGCGGAGGTCGCCGTCGAGCAGGAGCGCAAGTTCCTGCGCACGTTGATAGACAATATGCCGGACCTTGTCTATACGAAGGACATGGAGGGACGGTTTGTCCTCAGCAACACCGCCCATGTGCGTTTCATGGGCATGAAGTCGGAAGCCGATTTGGCGGGCAAGACCGTGCTCGATTTGCATCCGCCGGAGTTGGCGCGGGCCTACTATGCGGACGATCTGCACGTGATTCGATCGGGAGACGTCATTCAGAACCGCGAAGAGTTGGTCCAGGACCATAACGGCGTCGTGCACTGGCACCTGACCATCAAAGCCCCCTTGTGTGACCGCGATGGCAAGATCATCGGCTTGGTCGGCGTGAGCCGCGACATCAACGAACACAAGCGGGCGCTGGAATCCTTGCGTGAGTCCGAACTGCTCTACCATTCCCTGGTTGAACAGCTTCCCCAGTCCATTTTCCGCAAAGATATCGAAGGCCGCGTGACGTTTGCCAATTCACGCTATTGCCAGGGCATGCAGCGCGAACCCAAGGACATCTTGGGCAAGACAGACGCGGACCTGTTCCCGCCCGACTTGGCCGCGAAGTATCGAGCTGATGATAAGCGGGTCATCGAAACCGGCACCGTCTTTGAGGCGATCGAGCGTCATCGCGCACCCGACGGGCGCGAATTCTATGTGCACGTTATGAAGTCGCCATTACGCGATATTGACGGACAGATCGTCGGCACCCAGTGTATTTTCTGGGATGTGACGGGACGCAAACTGACGGAGGATGCGTTGCGCGAGTCGGAGCAGCGGCTGCGGCTCGCGACAGAGGCGGCGCAGATGGGGACATGGGACAGAGACTTGAAAAACAACAAGCTCTTCTGGTCAGCAACACAGGAGCGGCTCATGGGATACCGGCCTGGCACGTTCCCCGGCACCTATGAAGTGTTTTGTGCGTTGGTTCACCCCGACAGTCGCGACGTGCTCGTTGCGGCGCAGAAGAAAGCGAAGGAAACCGGGGAGTATAGCGCCGAATTGCAGTTCCAACTTCGGGACGGCCGCACGCGATGGGGACTTGTGCGCGGACAGATTATCTACGACGACCAAGGAAAGCCCGAACGGATTCTTGGCGTTGATCTTGACATCACTAAACGCAAGCAGGCGGAAGAGGAGGTTGCCAGGCTCAACGAAGAACTGGAGCAACGCGTCGAACAGCGCACCGCCGAGCTTGCTACCTCCAACAAGGAACTGGAGGCTTTCTGCTACTCCGTCTCGCACGATCTACGGACGCCGCTGCGTTCCATAGACGGCTTCAGCGCGCTCGTTGTGGAGAGGTGCTCGAACATATTGGACGCCACGACCCTCGACTATCTGCAACGCTCCCGCGAGGCCGCCCAACAGATGGGGCATCTCATCAACGACCTGCTACAACTTTCGCGTGTGACCCGCTGCGAGTTGCACCATGAACCGGTGGATTTGAGCAACCTCGCTTCCACAATCGCCGAAGATTTGAGGAACTCGTTGCCCAACCGGCAGGTTCTCTATGTTATTGAGCAGAACCTCGTCGCCCGCGGCGACCCGCGGTTGCTGCGTATTGTGATCGAGAACCTGTTGAACAATGCATGGAAGTTCACTGCCCTTGAGCCCCAGCCGAAAATCGAGTTCGGTCGCCTCCACGAAAACGGCTTGACGACCTACTTTGTGCGGGATAACGGTGCGGGGTTCGACATGACCTACGTTCACAAGCTATTTGAGCCGTTCCAGCGACTCCACTCAGTGTCGGAGTTTTCTGGCACGGGAGTTGGCCTTGCGAGCGTCCAACGCATCATTCGCCGGCATGGCGGCCGCGTCTGGGCGAAAGGAGCCGTCGGCTACGGCGCCACCTTCTATTTCACCCTGCAAACTGAAAGCACCCATACATGAACAACAAGACCATCCTTTTGGTGGAAGACAATCCGAACGACGTAACCCTGACGCTACAAGCGCTGAAGAAACACAAGCTTGCAAACGATGTTATCCTGGCGCGCGATGGTGTGGAGGCTCTGGATTACCTTTTTGGCCGCGGCTCGCATGCGAATCGCGATGTTTCCGCGACGCCCGCGCTCGTGCTGCTGGACATCAAGCTGCCAAAAGTGGACGGCCTTGAGGTGCTGCGTGAGATTCGCGCAAATGAACTTACCGCCATGTTGCCTGTCGTCATGCTGACCTCCTCACGCGAGGAGCAAGACCTGCTCGAAAGCTATCGCCTTCACTGCAATAGCTACATCTGCAAGCCGGTGGACTTTGCCCAGTTCGTCCACGCAGTGGAACAACTGGAGATTTACTGGCTTGTTACAAACGAACCTCCGCCCCCTGCCCCACCCTCCAAGACCTGATCGCTTCGCCGTAAGGCGCTGCCGCAAACTTTGATCGCTGGATTTCGTGTTCTAGCAGACTGTCTGACTATAACACTATATTGGCGATTCTGGTTCAGCCCTGGCTGACAGGCGCGAGTCCGTAGTCCCGAAGCCTGCCAGCCAAGGCTGGGTTGTTTCTGGCGCTGCCAGGCACGCAGCCCAGACTGTCATCTAACCCCGCTTCCGCAGCAGAGCCAACGCACTGATGGCAGACCCCAACATAACAAGCGCGTTACCCCCGTCGGGAACCGAGCCGCCGCCGCCACCACCATGACCGCCACCACCGCCGTAGCCGCCACCGCCATGACCGCCACCATACCCGCCGCCCGCGTAAGCACTTGCCACCGAGAACGCAACCACTGCACCAATCACCCATTTCGCCAGTTGTAGTCTCATTTGAATAACACTCACCTTTCCGACGCTTCCAGTTTGTTCGCTGCTCTGGATCCGCGTTGCTTGTGACTGTTGCAACCAACATGCCAAACGCGCAGAGACTGTCGTGAGGTTCCGCAATAAGTGCGATTCGCCGTGTTTTACCGAGGGAATTATTGGTTTAGTGCAACCAACCGACGATGTCGGCTTGCAACGCGTGCAGTGCGGCCATGCAGATGCCATTCCTGTGCAATGCAACAATGTTCAAAGTCGCAGCCGGACGATGGCGTTGCCGGTGAAGGAAGGAAGATGATTCTCAGCCGGAAGCCGCGAGATTGCCCGCAGCCTGACGCCCCCCAAGAGAACAACTAAACGCGCTCGGTATCGGAGCGACCTTGGTTACGGAGCTTTGAAAGCCCCGATGTCCCACGCCTGCGTCGGATGACGTTGCAACTTGTCCTTGTCGAGCGTGAACCGGTGACTGAGATTGGTCCCGGCGTTGATGCACGGCGAGTTGCCTGTCAGATGCAGATTGTTGCGGCTGCTATTGACACCGACACCTTGGCTGACATCCACGTATCTCGGATCGGCGACCATGCCGTGTGTTTCCCAGCCCCACTTGCTTCTCGCGTCCGCGAGGGTCGCATAACCTTGGGGACCGCGCATCATGATCAACTGGTCCGCGCGAGGAGTGCAGTAGCAGTTGTAATCCACCATCTTCGGAGCGCTGTTCGTATCGAAAACCACCACCGAGAAAGCCGCATCGCCCACGGCCTTGCAAAAGGCGTTGTTCAGAATCGTAATGTTGCCATCGCCGACGTTGCAGCCGCTCGTGACTGTCCTGAGGAGGATGGCGTATCGCCCGTCATAGAACGAGTTGTTGCAGATCTCGAAGTTGATGGGCGTGTCTCCGTGCCCCGGTATTGGCCCATCCTGGATGTAGATGGCCCCGCAACCATGCAGTGAGTTGACAAACACGTTGTTGTAAATCTGGACGTTGCCGCCCATGCCGGTCGAGAAGATCATCGCAGTTCCGCCGCCGGCTGTGGTGTTCTGATAAAAGTGGTTCGAGTGCAGCCGTATCGTGCCATACGTCCGGTTGCGGTAGTCGGAAACGCCCAGAATGATCCCATCCGTATGCGGACAAACGCCCGCTCCCTGCCAGACGCCGCTGTCAAACTCCGTGAAGTCATGCAACCGGCAGTGGCTCACCGTGATGTCGTCCAGCGTTGTGTTGTCGGCGCTCGTTGAGATCTCAACCAGCCAGCGCATGTAGTTGTGGAAGTCGCACTCTGTAATGAGCACCCGCCGCGCAGCCTTGTTTTGCCCGACCTGCCCCGGCGACACGCGGATTCCTTTTTCCATCCGGGTGAATTCGCAATTGGCGACCGTCAGGCCGTCCACTCCGAACGCGTAGATGCCAAAACCGCCGAGGCCGATTTCGTAAGACGCGGGCCGGACATTCGCCCAGACGCCCAGCTCGTGGAAGTAACAGTCGCGCACCTCCACATTCGTGGCGTCGCGCAAATACACTCCGTAGCCGGGGCTATAGGGAAGCGGCTGGTTAGTGTAATCCTGAAGATTGGCCACTCCACCGAGATGCAGAACTTCGAAATTTCGGATGACCACATTGCTCACGCTGGTATCGGTCACAAACCCATAACGACGCGCATCCTGATTCAAATGTTCGCCATCAATCACCGCCTTGCCCGTGCCCCAGTTGCCCGACGAGTTGCCGTTGTATGTGACCGGCATGGTCGTGGTGCCATTGAACACCAGATGAATCGTGCCGCAATAATGAACGCCTCCCTTGAACGTAACCACATCGCCCGCGCTCAACGGTGTCGAACGCGGAATTCCCGTGGCGTTTACATCGCCGGGGCAATGTTTCCAAGCGCTGGTTGTGGACAGTCCGTTGTTGATGTCGGCGCCGTTCTCAAAATCAACGTAATAGGCATGATTGCCGACAACAACTGGAGGAGTGGTGGCAGGTGTGGCAGGTGTGCTGGCAGGCGTAGTAGAACTGGTGGCAGAGCCAACAGGCGCAGGGCCAGGATCGGGACCGGGACCGAGAACTGGCACGGGTGAGGAACCGGTATTGTCACAAGCGCCAAGAACAAGAGCAAACAATGAGACCAAGTAAGCCACACTCTTGAATGGTTTCATGCTCCTATGCTCTCAGAAACTCGAACACCGAACAAGACAGGACGCGAAGCGGCATTCGATCCAAGCGCCAAGGATTGTCCCAACCGGTTCTGTGAAAAAGTGGCGGGAGCGACGGGACTCGAACCCGCGGCCTCTTGCGTGACAGGCAAGCGCTCTAACCAGCTGAGCTACGCCCCCGCCTAGGGAAAGCGTCCTGAGAGGGTATTCAGCCGAGTTGCGAAGTCAACTGGAAACCTGACGGGAACTCTGATAAGAATCTGCGCCTATGGACCGGCTTAAAGCCATCAATCAACCGCAACGGATCGTCGTGAAGATCGGCACCGGTTTGCTGACCAACGCCGAGCGGCAGCTCGACCTTGCTCGCGTGGCCGCGCTCGCCGACCAACTCGCCGCGTTGCGTCGCAACTCCATCGAGGTCGTTGTTGTCTCTTCCGGCGCCATTGGCGCGGGCATGGGCGAACTGGGCATGAGCGCCCGCCCCACGACACTGCCGGAGCTTCAGGCCTGCGCCGCCATCGGCCAGTGCAAGCTCATGTCGCTCTACGCCGAGGCGTTCCGCCGCCATAACCTGCACGTCGCGCAGATTCTGCTGACGCACGCCGACCTCAGCGACCGGGTCCGCCATCTCAACGCGCGCAACACCATTGACACGTTGCTGGCGCGTGGCGTCGTGCCGATCATCAACGAAAATGACACTGTCTCCGTTGATGAGATTCGCTTCGGCGACAACGACCGCCTTGCCGCGTTGACTGCGGCGCTGTTGCCCGCCGACCTGCTCATCATTCTGACCACCGCGCACGGCCTCATGACCAAGCCCGACGGAAGCGGCGATCGGATTCCCTTCGTGGCGCGCGTGGACGAGCGCGTCATGAAACTCGCCGGCGGTGCGGCCAGCGCCCAATCTGTTGGTGGCATGGTCTCCAAGTTGCAGGCGGCAAAGATTGTCCACGCTGCCGGCATTCCGCTGGTCATTGCCAATGGTCGTGCGCCCGGCGTCCTCGCCGACGTGCTTGCTGGCAAAGACATTGGCACCCTCTTCGCCGCTTCAGAAACAAAGATGGCGGGTCGAAAACGCTGGATCGCGTTCTACCACCGTCCCGCCGGCTGGCTGATCGTGGACGCCGGGGCCAAGCAGGCGTTGATCGCGCGTGGGTGCAGCCTGTTGGCGCGCGGCGTGGTGGGCGTTGGCGGCGAGTTTGCCGCCGACGCGGTTGTCTCACTTCGCGACCAGGACGGCAGCGAGTTCGCGCGAGGCGTGACGCGTTTCTCAGCGGCCGAGGCCCGGAAGATTTGCCGCGCCACGACCGGCGACATCGCCATTGCTCTGGGCCGCAAAGCCAAACCCGAGGTTGTTCACCGCGACGACCTGGTGCTATTGTGAGTTTATCGTGACGCTAAAAGAAGACATCCAACGGCTTGGAAAGCAGGCGCGCGTTGCCGCGCACCGGCTCGCCACCTTGACGACGGACCAGAAGAACCAGTGTCTTCAGGCGATGGCCGAAGGTCTCCTCAAGGCCAGCGACATCATCCAAAAGGCGAACGAGCAAGATCTCGGCGTCGGTCGCACTGCCGGGCTGTCCGCCGCTATGCTGGATCGGCTGGCCCTTAACGACAAACGCATCTCGGCGATGGCCGCCGGATTGCGCGAGGTGGCTGCCCTGCCCGACCCAGTCGGCCGCGTGCTGGAGGACCGCACTCGCCCCAACGGCCTGCGCCTTCAAAAAGTCGCCGTGCCCATCGGCGTCATTGCCTTCATCTACGAGTCTCGCCCCAACGTCACCGCCGACGCCGCCGGACTCTGCCTCAAAGCCGGCAACGCCGTCATCCTGCGCGGTGGCAAGGAGGCCATCCAGTCCAACCGCGCCATCGCCAACGTCCTGCTCGACAGCGGCGCAGGCGCCGGGCTGCCCGCCAATGCCGTGCAACTCGTCCAAACTACCGACCGCGAGGCCGTGCGTGAACTCGTGCAACTCACCGGCCTCGTGGACGTCGTCATCCCGCGAGGCGGAGAGGCGCTCATCCGTGCCGTCACAGAGAACGCTCGCGTGCCCGTGATCAAGCATTACAAAGGCGTCTGTCACGTCTATGTGGACCGCGACGCTGATTTAGACATGGCCGAGCGGATCGTCCTCAATGCCAAGTGCCAGCGTCCCGCCGTCTGCAACGCGATGGAAACGCTGCTGGTGGACGAAGCTGTCGCCAAAACCTTTCTTCCCCGCATCGCCAACGCGCTGCTCGCGAAGAAGGTCGAACTCCGCGGCGACGATGCCACGCGAGAGCTTATCGCCGCCGCCAAGGCTGCGACGGAAGCCGACTGGTCCACCGAATACGGCGATCTTATCATCAACATACGCGTCGTCGCCGACGTGGATGCCGCCATCGCGCACATTAACCACTATGGATCGCAGCACAGCGACGCCATCGTGACGCGCGACCGCGCCGCCGCCGACCGTTTCCTGCGGGAGGTGGATTCCGCCGCTGTTTACCACAACGCCAGCACGCGGTTCACCGACGGCGGCGAGTTCGGGATGGGCGCGGAGGTTGGCATCTCGACCGACAAGATCGGCGTGCGTGGGCCCATGGGCTTGGAGGAGTTGACCGCCTATAAGTGGATCGTCGAGGGCACGGGCCAGGTCCGCGAATGAGCGCCGCGGACGCTCAGAGCGGCCTCGACCGCGCACGCGCTGTTGCAGCCGCGATGCCCGAGGACGGACTGTTCGCCGGAACCAAGTGGCGCATTGCGCCTCGCGCTTTTCCGATCTCACAAGCGTTCGCCACCCAACTGGAAACGCTAGGTCCGCAACTGCTCGCTTTCTACCGCGCCTGCAACCTGCTCTACCGTTTTAGTGTCCGCGGGACGTTGCCGCGATGGGTCGCCGACTATCTCGACGCCGGGAAACCGTCCTCGCTCATCGAAGCCTCGCGCCACAACCGTTTCAAGGCTGACGTGCCTCGAGTTATCCGCCCGGACATTCTCTTGCAGGACGACGCCAGCGCCGGCACTGCTAAATTCAAAATCACCGAGTTGGACTCCGTTCCCGGCGGCATTGGGCTGACCGCGTGGCTCAACCAAACCTACAGCGCGCTCGGCGACACGGTAATCGGCGGCCCGCGTGGGATGCAAAACGGCTTTCGTCAGATTCTCTCCGCTGACAGTGCCGCCACCCCCGTCGCTCACATCGTCGTCAGCGAAGAAGCCGCCACCTACCGGCCGGAGATGGAGTGGATAGCCCAGCAGTTGGCGGCGGAACAGTTCGACGTGCGCGCCATCAAGCCGGAAGAACTCAGCCTCGGCGACGGCGCGCAGTCGGATGTGGCGTATCGGTTTTTCGAGTTGTTCGACTTGGCGAACGTGCCGAACTCCGCCGCGTTGCTGGAGGCTGCTTGTGCCGGCAAGATCGCCGTCACACCGCCGTTCAAACCACAACTGGAAGAAAAGATGCTCTTCGCTTTCTTCTGGCACACGGCGCTGAAAAGTTTCTGGCGCCAGGAACTGGGCGAGAAGGTTTTCGCCGCGTTGCAGCAGGTCATTCCCTATACCTGGATTCTCGACCCCACTCCCCTGCCCCCGCACGCGGTCATCCCGGAACTCGGCATCCACGACTGGCGGGAGATGGCGAAGTTCTCGCAGAAACAACGCGAGTTGGTAATCAAGATTTCCGGTTTCGACGCGAATGCCTGGGGCGCCCGCAGCGTGACGGTCGGCCACGATGTTCCGGCTGCCGAATGGGCTTCTGCCATCGAGCATGCCCTCGCCAGCTTTTCGTCAAAGCCCTACATCCTCCAACGCTTTCACCGTTCGCGCGTTGTCGACACCGAGTGGGCCGATCTGGAACGCAACCAGCTTCAGTCAATGAGTGGTCGCGCGCGGCTCTGCCCGTATTACTTCGTCGTTGGCGATGATGCCCGACTCGGCGGCGTGCTGGCGACTGTTTGCCCGCAGGACAAAAAGGTATTGCACGGGATGACTGACGCCATCATGGCTCCTTGCGCGGTTGCTTCTCCTCCGCCCGCCGCTGTTTGAAGAAAGTCGTCAGCAGTTCCGCCGCTTCCGCCTCCAACACCCCGCCGAGCACCTCCGGACGATGGTTCAGTGTTGGCACGTTCAGGAGATTCATCGCCGTGCCGGCGGCTCCTGCCTTGTCGTCGCGGCAGCCGAACACCACCCGGCCCACGCGCGCCAACACAATCGCCCCGGCGCACATCGGACACGGCTCCTTCGTGACGTAGAGCGTGCAATCATTCAGCCGCCGGTCGCCGACGCCTTCCTCGGCCTGTGTGATGGTGATCATCTCCGCGTGCGCCGTGGCGTCTTTGAGCTGCTCCACTTGGTTGAATGCGCGCGCGATGATCTGCGGCGCCGCGCCCTCGACGGACCGCACGATCACGGCACCGACCGGCACTTCCTGCGCATCGCCAGCCTGCGCCGCCAGCCGCAACGCCTGCCGCATGTAAAACTCATCATTGTGTTCGCCAATCACGCGCCGACCGTAAAAGCAGCCAGCAAGAGGCGCAAGCCGATTCCGAGACAGCCGCCGCCGCGCGAAAAACTTCTCGCGCGCGCCGCGCCGATGGGCTACTGAATATCGCGTTAAACATGAAACACTTCATACCATTCTGTCTCGCGGCGCTGCTCTTGGGCGCTTGCAAGGAAACCAACCCCGGAAACACCGCCAGCCAACCCAAGGAAACCATGGACGAAGTCGCCATCATTGAAACCAAGTTCGGCAAGATCGTCGTTGAGTTCTTCGGCGACGACGCGCCGAAGACCACCGCCAACTTCAAGAAGCTCGCGCGCGAAGGCTTCTACAACGGCACCACCTTCCACCGCGTCATCCCCAACTTCATGATCCAGGGCGGCGACCCAAACACGAAGTCCGATCCGCATTCCCCGCGCGCCGGCAGCGGCGGCCCCGGTTACACCGTGCCTGCGGAGATCAAGCAACTCCACACGCGCGGCACCCTCGCCACAGCGCGCACGGGCGACCAAGTGAATCCGAAGCGCGCCTCCAGCGGCTGCCAGTTCTTCATCAACGTGAAGGACAACGAGTTTCTCGACAAGGGTGGCTACACGGTCTTTGGCCGTGTCGTCAAAGGGATGGAGGTTGCCGACCAGATCGTCGCCGTCCCGCGCGACGCCCGCGACAACCCGAATGACCCCGTGAAGATGGAAGTTAAGCTCGTGCCCCGCGCTGAAGCCGGGCTGTGAGGAGCGACCGAAGACAGACGACCGATGGTCGCCGTTGGCTGACGGCTGATAGCTGAAGGCTGACAGCTTTGCCCATGTCCTCCATCCGCAAATGGCCGTTGCTGAAGACCCAGCGTCTCCACAACTACCGCATCTTCCACTCGTTGGTGGAGACTGCCCGCTCGCCGCGCACGGGCGAGACGCATGACTTCTACATTCTCGAAGGCCCGAACTGGGTCAACGTCATTGCCCTGACGCCGAAGCAGGAGGTCGTGCTCATCCGCCAGTTTCGCCACGGCACGCGGCGGATCGAACTGGAAATCCCCGGCGGCGTCATGGACGGCAACGAAACGCCAGTCCACGCGGCGCGGCGCGAGCTGCGCGAGGAAACCGGCTACGACTCCCCAGACGCGCGCATCATCGGCAAGGTCGCGCCGAACCCCGCGTTCCAGCGCAATACCTGCTACACCGTCCTCATCCGCAACGCGCGCAAGGTTGCCGAGACCAACTTCGACCACGCCGAGGACATCGCCGTGAAGCTCACGCCGCTGAAGGCCATCCCCGACCTGTTGCGCCGCGGCAAGATTCAACACTCTCTCGTCGTCGTCGCCTTCCAGTGGCTTGACCTGTTCCGGTCGCGGCGGAAAAAGTCCTGACCTCTCCCTGCCATGTCCACTACACATATCTTCGAGCATCATCTGCGCGTGGCCGCCTGCGACTGCACCGTCGGCAACCACGTCTATTACTCGCGCTACCTCGACTGGCTGGAGGCGGCGCGCAACGAACTCATGCGCGCCATCGGCCATCCCTTCCCGGCGCTCATGGAGAGCGGCATCATGCTGCCCGCCATCGAGGCGCAGCTCCAATATCGCGGCGCGGCGCGGTTCGACGACCGTGTCATCGTCCGGCTCTGGATACAGGAAGTCAGCCGCATCAAGATCATCTTCGCCGCCGACATCGTGAACGCCGACACCGGCAAGACTCTCGTCAGCGCCACCACCGTCCACGTCTGCACCGACCGCACCGACAAACCGCATCGTCTGCCGCCCGCGCTCCTGCAAGCGTTGGAGTCGCGCGTGCGGACTGAACTTGCGTAGTGACGCGCTGCTCAAACAGAATTGCGCACTGCCGGTCGGGCTGGTAGGATTTCTGACCGTTGGACGCGGGTGTAGCTCAATGGTAGAGCGGTAGCCTTCCAAGCTACTTACGAGGGTTCGATTCCCTTCACCCGCTCCACTTCCAAATCTCCCACACAAACACACATTTCTGTAGTTCATTAACTTTTGTTACAACAAAAGTTACAACATATCTGCCCGCGTTCGATAGCGTTTAGGTGTGTCAACGAAGTCAGATTGACCGGACTCACCTTTTCGAGCCACTCGTAGGGTTAGTCTGTAGCTATAGTTGATGTTGCCTGCTCGTTTGCGTTTTGTCCATCCCCAGCGCAGGGAGGGCGTAGCCCGACCGAAGCTGGGGATGGGCTGTGTTGAGAAGCAGACCGCACCGGGCTCTGATAGCCCAACCGGCTG
>JAPLTX010000037.1 GCA_026397915.1 Verrucomicrobiota bacterium | reverse complement strand
GTGAAGACGATGGTGTAGTTACTGCCGCCACCCGCGCCCGGGATGACGCTAGCGAACCAACTGCCCGCGACGCTCCATAAGCCCGTCGTTGTGTTGGTAAAGAAAGTGTTCTGCGCCTGCGCGCCCGACGCGAGCAACAACGTCGTCATCAAGGCACACCACATCCGTGCATGTCGAAAACCGTTCATGCTTCGGCGCGCAAAAACTTCTGGCGTTGGTCCGTGACTCGCTCCGTTCGGGACAACTGCTTTGACTTTCTTCATGACGTGCCTTAGTCGAACCACAAAACACTTCCGGCGTGAATGGCCGGCGCTTCAACACTTCGGCTGCAAAACACACGCAACAACGGCTGAACGACCCGCAACGCTGCAAAAAAAACCGCGCACGCGCACACCTCATCCGTGGCGTTCGCGAACACGCGATCTCGGCGCGAAGTTAGACTACACCTCAAGCGTGACTGCACTCGACTTCCTTGGGTCGTTTGCACACCTTAACAATTTTCTACAGAAAAAATTAAACGCGCTTCTCTCTTCCTCGGTCTAACCACCAACTGAACAGCGGGCGGAATATACCCAGAGCCGTAAGAACCTGTCTATTAAAATGTGAGTCTCTTTGACTCACAAAAACAAAGGTTCGTCCCTCCCAGTTCACCCTTTGTCCCAATGCGTCTGTGCTTACTCCAACCAACCGCCCGGCAAATAGTAGAACCGGCCATTCTCCAGCCGGAAATCTCCACGCGCCGTGGTCAGCCCCGGAAGCTTGAGCGGCCAGCGCGACTCGGCAAACAGCGATAACAGTTTGCGCATGGACCACAGCGCTTCGTATTTCACCAGTCTGGCCTGCTCGATTTTCGCGAGCGATTTTGCCTTGGCCACCGCGTCCTCGAAATAACCCAACTGATCCACGAACTTGTTCTCCAACGCTTCCGCGCCGCTGAGCACGCGCCCGTCCGCGAGTCCGGCTTTCAATTCCGCCGCCTTCATGCGCCGGCCCTCCGCAACCACTTCGATGAAGCGGTCGTAGTCGCTCATCACCAACCGCTGCGCCACTTCCTTTTCCTCCGCGGTGATCTCGCTCTCCTGCTTCTCCGGACTGAGCATGTCTTTCATCTTTCCGCTTTTATAAATGATCGGCTTCACGCCGACCTTGTCCATCAGCCCGCGATAATTCCACAGATGAAAAATCACGCCAATGCTTCCGGTGAGCGTCGTGCGATGTGCCACGATCCAGTCCGCCGCCGTCGCCACGTAGTAGCCGCCGCTCGCCGCGAGCGGGCCAAGGCTCGCCACCACCGGCGCACCGCTTTTCTTTTTCGCGCTGATGATCGCGTGATGGATCACATCCGACGCCGTCACTTCGCCGCCGGGCGAATCAATCGCGATGATGATCGCCTTTACCGCCTCGTCGCGCGACGCCTTCGCCAACTGTTCCTTGATGTCGCCCACCATGCCCTCTTCGCCCGAAGAACCGGGCGCCGAAAAACTGATGAGGTCCTGCACGTAGATCACGGCAATCTTTTCCTTCGCGCCCGCGTCACCGCCGATGCGCGTCTCGCGAAACATCGTCGCGCGGCTGTCGTCCTCGAACAGCGACGGCAACGTGACCAGCGATCCGAGCAACGCGTTGCCCAACAAGCTTACGGCAAGCAGCGCCGCCGCTGTGATGGCCAGCGCGATCCATCCCCACGGGCGACGTCGCGGCGCGCTTGATGAAGTCGTTGAGGACGGCGGAAGGATTGGAGGTGTCTCGTTCATGATTGTCAGAAAACTATTTTGCGTTTGCGATCCTGGTCCGTCAGTGGCCGCGCCGTCGAGCCATCCACTGCCATCGCGGTGGCGCCGTCTTATACGCCCCCGGCCGGGTGCCGGCAACTCGTTTTCCCTTGTCGCGCCTCCGGTCGCCCTCCTACACTCCCGCCAGAACTGGAAGTTGAAGAAGGCCGCATGAGTCTGGAAAGTTTCTATCACGAGGTCGCGTTGCGACAAGCGAGCGCTGACCGCGACAATCTCAAACCCGCGCCGCCCTGGTGGAGGCGACACCTCGCCGTCCTCCCGCCGACAGCGAAGCGGCTCATCGCGTTCGCAACCGTCACCGCGCTCGCAGCCGTTGGTTGGTGGTTGCATCCGCTGACCAGCCAATTCTTGCTCGACAGCCCTCTTCATCCGCCCGGCGCCGCGGATGTCCTCGCAGCCGTCACACATCATGCGTCTCCTGTCGAGCGCGCCCATCGCACGGTGCTTGCCTGCGCGAGGGAGAACGATGCGCACGCCTGTCAGGAGATGCTCCGGCAGGCGTTGACGGTCGCGCGTCCCCATGTTGTTGCGTCGTGGCTCAAGGAGGAGGAAGTCCATGCGCTGAGGATCAATGCTTACTTTGAACAGTTCGCGAGCAGCCTTGAAAACCTTCCCGACCGTCGCAGCCAACCCACCATCGTTTCAACCGGCCCAGCGACTCGCCTTCCACAAAGCGGAAAATTCGAACCGCAGACGACAGGAATCGCAAGCCCGAACGTGGACCCGTCCGGCGGCGGGACCGGGCACATGAGCAGCGCCAAACCGTCTCCCGCCACCCCATACCGCGACGCCGCTGCGTCCGGAAAGATGAAACGTCTGTTCTCGCCCGAAGTCCCGCTTGATCTTTCCGTAGCCCCGTTGGAGGCCACGCGCGCTCGAATCAACCAGTCCCCCGTCGCATCCGACAAGAAAGACCCGCTCGCCAACCCCGCGCTTGAAAGACGGGACTAAGTAGCGTGCATGGCGTTTCATGAGCACGACCACCGCGCTTGATTTCGGAAGCAGTTCACTGATAGAAGCGGAGCAGCAACATGATTCCAGAACTCGCTGAAACCAAGACAGCCATCGAGTCAAAATCGAACGGACGCAAGCCGGCCATCGGGGTCGTGCTCGGCTCCGGCCTCGGTTCGTTCGCGGACCAGCTTGAGGACGCCGTGAAGATACCCTACGCCGGCATTCCCGGCTTCCGGCCCACATCGGTGCCGGGTCATGCGGGGCAACTGATGATCGGGTCCCTCCGCGGCAAAACGCTCGCGGTGCTTCAGGGCCGCTCCCACATCTACGAAGGCTGCACGGCCGCCGAAGTGGCCTTCCCCATCCGCGCGCTCGGCGTCATCGGCGTGAAAACGCTGATGACCACCTGTGCCGCGGGCGGCATCAACAGCCAGCTCCGCGTCGGCTCGCTGATGGCCATCGAAGACCACATCAATTTCACCGGCGACAACCCGCTGATCGGGCGCGGATCGTCGGAAGCCGGAAACGTGAAGTTCCTGGACATGACTCAGGCCTACTCGTCGCGGCTGCTGGAGAAACTGACTGTTGCGTCGGACAAGCTGAAACTTGGTTTGCGCCGCGGCGTTTACATGGCCGTCACAGGCCCCAACTACGAAACGCCGAGCGAAACGAAAGCGATGGCGTGGCTCGGCGCGGACGCCATCGGCATGAGCGTCGTGCCGGAAGTGTTGGTCGCGCGGCATCTCGGCATGGAAGTCGCCGGATTGGCGGTGATCACAAACCTCGCCGCCGGCATCAGCGGCCGGCGGTTGTCGCACGATGAGGTTCTGGAAACGACGCGGAAGGTTTCGGAGAACTTCAACAAGCTGCTGGAAGAGTTCATCGCTAACCTCTAGCAGCATATATATAATTATGGAGTCACAGAAAACCCGCCGCTTGGTGGCGAAAGCGCGCGCGGCGCGCCGTAAAGCTTGTGCGCCCTACTCTAAGTTCCGTGTTGGCGCGGCGTTGCTTACGGTGGGCGGCAAGGTCTATCGCGGCTGCAACATCGAAAACGCCAGCTACGGCCTGACCGTCTGCGCTGAGCGGGTTGCCTTCTTCAACGCAATCTCGGCGGGCGAACGTCGCTTCGTCGCCATCGCAATCGTCAGCGACGCTGCGGCCACGCCCTGTGGCGCGTGCCGCCAGGTCATGGCCGAGTTCGCGCCGAGCCTGAAAATCCTGGTGACGGACACCAAGCGGCACGGACCGGTGAAAACGTTTCTCCTCGACGAACTGCTACCCAACCGTTTCTCGCTCTGATACTCTCGCGTCATGGCGACCGGACAGGAACCGATTCCAACGGAGGCAACGTCTCAACAACAGACCGTCGTCCGGGTTTTTGACCGTTTCTCCGGCGACACTTGGGATGCGCTCTACGACGATCGCGGGCCACAACTCGACAACTGGAAATTCATCCAGCGCAAGCTGCGCGTCGAGGAACTGCTCGCCAACGAAAAACCCGGCAGCCTTCTGGATGTCGGTTGCGGCACCGGCCCCATGGCGCCAACATTCCTGCAACGTGGCTGGGAATTTCACGGACTCGACATCGCGCCGAAGATGATCGAGCACGCCCGACACCGTTTCGCTGGTGACCCCCGCGCCAGGTTTTACGTCGGCAAGATCGAGCAGGCGAACTTTGAATCAAACCACTTCGACGCCGTGATCGCGATGGGATTGCTGGAATATCTCAACGACGCAGAACTCGCCGCCGCCATGAAAGAGATGGCGCGCGTGCTCAAGCCCAGCGGCGTGATGATCATCAGCGTCATCCAGCCGCACTCACTGGACTCGATCATGCGGCAATGCCTCGCGTTGCCGACGCGTTTCTTCAAGCCGCTCTACCTGAAGTTGCGCGGCAAGAAGTTCGACCTGGATGAACTGGTTCATCGCCAGTTCTCCGTCGCCCAACTTGAACGGCTGATGGCCGACGTTGGCTGCGTCCGCGAGGATCACGCCTACTACAATCTGGTGCCACTCCCCTTCCCTTTCGACAAACTTCTTCCGCGCCTGGCGCTGGCGGCGAGCCGCTGGACCGAGCCAAAGCAACACGACCATTTCCACTGGGCCGCGACCGCCTGCATGTTGAAAGCTCGCAAGAAAGGTTGAGCCAAAGTAGTCCTCACGCTATCGCGTGAGGATCGTCCTCGGAATCATCACGCGGAGCGTGATGACTACTATTTCTGCCGCTCGTCCACCTTATCCGAAGCCTGCCGCTGCTGATCCAACTCCGGCAAACGGTCAAACTCCAGCTTCGCTACCAACACCGTATTCGCCAGTTCGTCCACCGGCAGCTTGCGCAGCCGCAAATACCCTTTCTGCTCAACGTGATCGCTGGGCACCATGTCCACCGCGCACTCGACCGGCTTGCCGGTGTTCAACAACGTGACCCGGCGCGGCGCGGCGGTCAGCGGCTTCAACTTCACCGCTTCTGACATCGGATCCTTGTGCAAGATGACGTAGAGCGTGTTGCCACGCCGCGTCATCAGCACATTGCGGTTCGTCGTGAGATGCGACGCGGGCACCGTGCCTTCCAGCGATTCTCTTATCGCGCGATACCATTGGCCGATCCGGTGCAGGATGGCAGCCGCCTCGCTGGGAATCGTGCCGTCGCCTTTTGGGCCGACGTTGAGCAGGTAGTTCGCGTCACGGGCGAGATACTTCACGATGCTGCGGAGAAGATGGCGGTCGGTATAGTAGTCCTCGTCCTTGCGATAGCCCCAGCTCTCGGAGCCGACTGACTGGCACGCCTCGGTGCGCTTCTCGAAGCTCAGCAACTCCTCGCCGCCCTTGTCGTAATCGCGCTCCGGCGTGCCGAAGTCGCCTTCGTCGTAGCCGCGGTTGTTGACGACGGCCTTCGGCTGGAGCTTGCGGATCATGTCGTTGATGAAACGGTCCACATGTTTGTCCACGTTCATGTCCCACCAGATGCCGTGAATCTCGCCATAGTTGGTGCAAAGCTCGCGAACCTGCGCCTTGAGAAACTCCAGATACTTCATCAAGTCCGGCTCATCACCCGGCTGCGGCGGCAGTTCGTGGTGCCGGCCCTGGTTCGGATAGTTCTTTTGATGCCAGTCAGCGATCGAGTAGTAAAGGCACAGCGGAAAGCCGCGGCGATGGCAGGCGTCAGCGAGCATCCTGACCACATCCTTGCCGTAGGGCGTGTTCATCGTGTTGTAGGGAGTCAGCTTCGTGTCCCAGAGACAGAAGCCGTCGTGGTGTTTTGTCGTGAGGCAGATGTATTTCATGCCAGCCGCCTCGGCGAGATCGAGCCACGCGTTGGGGTTGTAGTTCACCGGTTTCCATTGCTTCGCGAGCTTGACGTATTCGGCGCGTGGGATGCGGGCGCGCCACTGCTCCTGCTCATGGAAACCGTGAATCGCGTAGAGACCCCAGTGGACGAACATGCCGAAGCGCTTCTCAAACCACCAATCGCGCCCGTCGCCAAAGCGCGGGGCGGTTTTCCGAATCTGCGGCGTTTTGGCACCGTCGCTCGCGGGAGCAGCAGCGGCGCGACGCGGAACATGGGGCAACGCCGACGCCACCAGCGCGCCTGCGCCCGACATGATGAAGTGTCTGCGGTTCATGGTCTCTCCTTCCTCAACCGCGCCACGGGGCAAGCGACACACGCTCGCCACCACAAAACTTCTCCACAGACAACGCAGACCTCTTACTTCGCCTTCACGTCGAAGCAGAAGATCAACTCCTGGTCGCGGAGGTAGAGTTTGCCGTTGGCGACGACAGGATGTGTCCAGACCTTGCCCTTCGGACTGCGTTGCGTTGTCTGCGGGTCGAGCTTGAACCGACCGTGTTCCTTCCAGCCTTTCGGAGACGCCTCGATCAACACAACGGTGCCGGTGTTTTCTTCAAGGCAATACAACATTCCCTCGACGCAGCAGGCGCACGCGCCTTTGCCAAGCACCTTCTTGTCCGCCCAAGCTTGCTCGCCGGTCTTGAAGTTCTGGCAAACCCAACCCGCGCGGTTGGAATGGCCGTAAAGATAGTCGCCGACAAGCACAACGCCGCCGTGGTGGTTCTCCATGAGCGGGCTGGTGTAAACGTCAGTGACCTTGTTGCTCGCTCCAATTTTCACCAGCTTGCAGCCGGCACCGTAGCCGGAGGTAACATAGACGCAGCCGTCGCGGAAAATCGGTGTTGGAATGACGGCGGTCTTGCCCGTCCACTCCGAGCGCCAGAGCAGCTTACCGTTGGTCGCAGCGACTCCCGCTACGCTCTGCATCGTCAACTGGATGTATTGCCGCGCACCGTTGTGGTTGACCGCGATGATGGAAGAATACTGCGCCGGATCGGTGAATTCCTTGGATTGCCAGACCACCGCACCGGTCATCTTGTCGAGCGCCGCGATCGCGCCCTGCGAGCCGCCCGGCGTGCAAACAACAAGTTTCCCATCCACGAGCGGCGACTCGGTGTAACCCCAAGCCGGCACTTTGCCGCCGAACTCCTGCATCGTCTTTTTCCAGAGCAGCTTGCCGCCAGCTACGTCGCAACAAACCAGCGTGCCCTGGCCACCAAGCGCATACACGCGGTCCGCGTCCACCGTCGGCGTGCCACGCGGGCCGTCGCCCCAGTTGTTCGTCAGCAACGCGCCAATCTCGGCGCACCAGAGTTGTTTGCCAGTGTTGGCATCGATCGCGATGAGAAACTCCACTCCGCCACGCGCGCCCATGGTGAAAAGTTTTCCAGAAACGATGGAGAACCCGCTGTAGCCGAGACCGCCGTCCTTGTTGAGCCACACCTGCTTCGGCCCGCCTTCCGGCCATTGCTTGAGCATGCCAGTTTCCTTGCTGATGTCGGTGCGATCCGGCCCGCGCCACTGCGGCCAGTCATTGGCGGCAGCGTCGCGGAGAGTGAGCGACAGGGCGAGCAACGAACTGACAGCGACCAAGCGAGTGATGTTCTTCTTCATAGTTCCTGATATTCCATTCAACTGTTTGAACGCAACGACCCGCGCATTTAATGCGACAATGACCCGCGCTTCCAGCGAAATCATCGCGCCGCGTTCAGCCGCGCGTCGGCCAGGTCGAGCCGATACATGACTTGGTTGTAGTCGTAGCGCGGCGTGGCGACCGGGTTGCCGGAGAACGTCTCGGCGTAGGTGCCTTCGAAGTAGATAACGCGGCCGCCAGCTTGGTCGAAGAACGGATGCTGGACCGGATTATAGAAGGTGTATTTGTTGTGGGTGATGACTTTCTTCGCGCGCAGCCAAGGCCCAGTCAACTCCGGCGCTTCCGCGTAGTAAACCTCGCCAAGGAACGACGGCCCGCCGCCCTGCGCGACAGCGATCATGATCCATCGTTTGCGGAAGTCGTTCCAACAGACCGAGCCGTTGTGCATCGCGAGCGGCTTGCCGGTGTCCACATCCACCGGTTGGAAGCGCGCCTCGCTTTGCTTCAGCTTGCCGGACTTCATGAGCCTTCTTTCCTCGGCGGCATCGAACGGCTTCACTTCCTTCGTCCACCCATCGCGAGTCCACACTTCGTAAGCAGATGGGTCAGCGAGTTGCTTCAGATTCGCCTTCACGCGCGCGACGGGAAACGGATTGCCGAAGTAAAACCAGTCACCGCTGGCGTCGCGTCGGCGAATCGGGTGACCGCGCGGACAACGCACCCGGTCGGCGAGTTGAAACTCGGCAACCTTCTCGAACTCGGCCTTGTCGTCGTTGAACACCGCCAGACCGTGGTCGAGCATCTCATCGAGCGACTTCATGTGCGCGTAGTGAGCCGCGAGCCGCTCGCGACCTGCCTCGTCGGTCACCGTCAGGAGACCATCCAACCACACCGGCCCGCTCTTAACGCCGAGCCGCGCCATCGGCCGACTGAAACCGTCAGCGTCCACAAAGTAGCGCAAGTTCACGCCGTCGCCCGAATCGAGGCCGCCCATGCCCGGCAGTTCACTCGTCGCGCCCGACATCCAAAAATGGCCAAGCGGATACTTCAGCCGGTTTGTGTCGCCCCAAAACCACCACAACTTCCCGCGATACCGCGCCGTTTGCACCGAGTCCTGACCGGCGACCTGTCCACTGCCGAGCGGCTCCGCCAGCGGCGTCTTCTCGCCAAGCAAGACGCTGTCACGGTAGATGCCTTCGCCGGTGAGGCGATAGAGGCGCTCAGCGATGTTGATCCGCTTGATCTTCACGACCGCCTTGCCGCCCGGCTCGATCTTCAACCGCGTGCCCGCGAAGCCGAAACCATCCTTGCGACACTCATAGCCGTGGCTGCGCACATAGAAGAAAACCGTCTGTCCCACGAGACCCGGCTCACCGAAGGCAACACGCCCCGCGCTGTCGGTGACGAAGCGCAGGTGATTGACCGTCTCCAACTCCACCAGCGGCACGCCGCGACTCGTCTGCTCGTCCACGACCTGAATCTGGAAGTAGTCCGGCGCGGCGGCGTGAAGGGAGAAAACTGAAAACCATGGAAGACTCAGAACACACGGAAGAAGAAACGACCGGCAGTTCATTTCTGCGACTTCCCTTTCCGCGTCTTCCGTGTATTCCGTGGTTCCTCTCCGCTCCCACCACTCGCCGGAAAATGCGCTGGCATCCACTCCGGCAGCTTCTTGATCTCATCGAGCGCCGACTGCGACACCGGCACTCCCCATGTCTGGAAGAACGGGCCGAGATTCTTGCCGACGGTCTTCGAGAACCGCACCATCCACTGGTCGCGCTTCTCCTCGTCGTTCTTCGGCAGTTCGTCCTTCGACGCGACGCGATACTCCGCGAAGACCTTCTTGTAAGCGTCCCAACCGAACGCATCCTGCAACTGCACATACATTGAGAGCGCGAGAAATGGCTCCTTCTTCCAGAAATCGAAACTCTTGCCGTTGGCCACATGCTTCGCGTAGTTCTTGGCGACATCGTCGAGATTCACTCGCCCCTTTGCCGGCTTCACGCCACAGAGCACGTCGAAGACATACAAGGAGAAGATGTTGCACGTCACCTCGCCGGTGCCGTCGAAGGTCCAGTAGCCACTTTGGTGATTGTGGCCCAGCTCGTGGAAGATGCCCCAGTTGCCTTTCAGCAACGCCTCTTTGCTGGTGAAGTTCTTCGGCTGGTCCATCCACGTCATGACCGGATAACCAGCGTGCATGTAACCGGCGGAAATCTGCTGGTCGCACACCACGCGCTCCGGCCGCCGGCGCTCGGCGGCGGTGCCGGCCAGATCATCCTCCAAATCCACGATTTGTTCCCACACCTTCATCAATGCGTCCGGGTCGTCGAGCGTGCGCACGAACGATGACGGCACCGTCACGATGACCTTCGAGCATTCCAGTTCCGCCCACGGCGCGTGTTCCTTGCGAAGACGGTCTTTCCAGTCCGCCTGCTTCGTCTTGCCAAGGACGAAATACGGAGCCGCCACAGCTCCGCTGATCTTGACCAGCACCTCGCCGAGGTCGCACTTGTCCGGCACCTCGATGTAGATCAGGCCCCCGAACATGCTCGCCGCCTTCGTCGCCGGCTTGGCGAGCTGCGCGCGTGTCGAGATCTCCGGGAACCGGTCCCATTTGTCGAGGTTCCACAGACTGTCGCTGTGCGCGCCGATCCGCAGCCAGAGTTTCTTCTTCGCGGCGGACTCCGGAATCTCCACCGTCACCACGCCGCCGGCTGGTGCATAGAGGCCGGTGCTGTGCCATGCGGGCACCTTCGTATCGAGCGTCAACGAACGCGACACGCGCGGCGCGCTTGGCGGCAGCTCGCCGGGGAAGTTTTTTGCGGCGGGATGTTCCTTCACCTGCTCCGGCGGCAGAAGCTTCGCCGTCATCGCTTGGAACGTCGCCGCCAGCCGCGGGCCGAGGTCGGTCTTCTTGATCGGCGTCTTCGGCGTCGGCAGCACCTTCGTCTTGTCGTCGCCGGCCAGCTTCGCGAGCTTCGGCAGAAACGTCGTGTCGCTCGGCGGCAACGAGCGCGCGGCGGCGGTGATCGTCGCCGAGGCTTGGTTCACGTCATCAGCGCTGAGTTGGAACCGGCCCGCCATGTGTTCGAGCGTGTAGTGCAACGCCAGCCCAGCATGCACCGTCGTCGGGGGCCGGTCGCCCGCCGTGAAGCCGCGCAAGCCGGTGCGCTCGGTCATGCCGTCGGCCCATACCATGCCCATCGGCACGAGCAGGTTGTTGCCGGGAAAGTCCGTCCGCAAATCCTTCGCCGGATTCAACTGCGCCCAACCCCAGCCGCAAGCCGCCGTGATCCAACCGCCGCCCGCCGCGACGAACTTCGTCACGGCCTCGATGTCCTTGTCCGAAAACTTGTGCGCATCCGCCACGAGCACTTGAAACGAGTTGAGCCGGTGGAGATCGGCGTCTCCGGCCTTAAAGCCCTTCTTGTCGAAGAACTCCTCCAGTCCTCCGTGGCGATAAAGCCCGACGCGGAGTTTGCCTCCCGCCTGCTTGTGCTCGCCGGCGGCCCATCGCACCGCGTTTGCAACGAACTGCCCACTGTCGCCGGACTCGAGCGACTCCTTGCCCAAGAAACCGCCGTGGCTGAATGCAACAACCCGGCCGTTGCCAAAACGCCCCGCGCCCACCACCGGTCCCGACGTTTCTTTCCCCGTCCTGCCGACCACCACCGGAAACGCACCCTCGCCGAACACGCACAGAGATCCCGGCGCGCCCGAAGAGGCAACCTCATGCACGCCGTCGAGCAACACGGCGAGGTCAGCCTTCAGTGTGCTCATCTTCACCGGAGCGGCCGGAGCAGCAGGAGAGGTCGGCGTTCTTACAAACGGCGCTCGCGCAGTTGCCGCATTTGCTTGGAAGGTCGAAAGGAAAAGGATCGCCGTCGTTGCCAGAAGCGGAATTGTTCGCATAACAGTCGGCGAACATGCCCTAGCGACTCGCGCGCGTCAATGCAGCTTAAACCTGCCGCCAAAATGCTTTGACCATCGCGCCGGGGTTGTCGAAGATATGCCTCGTGGAAGCCGCGCATATCATCCAACCAAATCCGCTCTGGATCACGCCGTTCGTGGCGCTGCTCCTTTGTATCGCGTTGATGCCATTCATCGCGCCAAAGTGGTGGCATCGGCACTACCCGTGGGTCGCCGTCGCGCTTGGCGCGCTCACGACCGGCTACTACGTCTTCGGCCTACACAACGGCGCGCGGATGCTGCACTCGTTTCAAGAATACGTCAGTTTCATCTGCCTCATCGGCTCGCTCTTCGTCGTCTCCGGCGGCATTCACATCAACGTCCGCGGAGAGTCCACGCCGATGGCCAACGTCCTCTACCTGCTCGCCGGCGCGCTGCTGGCCAATGTCCTCGGCACCACCGGCGCCTCGATGCTGCTCATCCGGCCGTTCCTGCGCACCAACAAATACCGGCTCACGACCTACCACGTCGTCTTCTTCATCTTCATCGTCAGCAACGTCGGCGGTTGCCTCACACCGCTGGGCGACCCACCGCTATTCCTCGGTTACCTGCGCGGCGTGCCGTTCTTCTGGGTCGCGGAAAAGTGCTGGCCCATGTGGGCGTTTGCCGTTGGCGCGCTGCTGGCGGTGTTCTGGGTGATTGATTACCGCAACTTCCTGCGCGCGCCGAGGTCGGTGCGCGCGAAGGAAACGGCTCGCGAGGAATGGCGCTTCGATGGGATGCATAACATCTTTTTCCTGCTACTCATCCTCGTCGCAGTCTTCATCCAACAACCGCCGTTCCTGCGCGAGGCGTTGATGGTCGTCGCGGCGCTCGGCTCCTATTTCACGACCAAGAAACCGGTGCATGAGGCCAACGATTTCAACTTCGCGCCGCTGAAAGAAGTGGCGTTCCTCTTCGTCGGCATCTTCGCGACAATGGTGCCGGCGCTGGATTGGCTGGAGTTGAACGCACGCCAAGTCGGCATCCAGACCGCCGGCCAGTTTTACTGGGGCAGCGGGATGCTTTCAGCCGTGCTGGACAACGCCCCGACCTACCTCTGCTTTCTCTCCGCCGCCATCGGCCTCTTCGGTGACAACGGCGTCACCACGCCGGCCCAGCTCGTCGCCGCCAACCATCTTTACCTGGTCGCCATCAGCGTCGCGTCGGTCTTCTTCGGCGCCTGCACCTACATCGGCAACGGCCCCAACTTCATGGTCAAGAGCATCGCCGACCACGCCAAGGCCAGGACGCCGGGCTTCTTCGGCTACGTCTTCTGCTACGTCGTCCCAATCCTGCTGCCGGTGTATGCCGTGGTATGGTGGATTTGGTTCAAGTAATGGCGCCTACGCCCTGACCACTTCCACCGAGCAATGCGCCCGCGACGCCACCCACTGCGATACTGAGCCAAGGATTTTCTGCAAGCGCGTGTGGCCGTGCGCGCCGACGAACACGCAGTCCGCGCCCCATCGCTCCGCCTCGTGGAGTATCTCCCGCCGCGGATCGCCACGCCTCACAATCGGCGCGGCCAGCAGTCCCGCAGCGCGCAGTTTGTCCGCCGCAGCCGTGGCAAACTCCCGCAACCGCGTCTCTTCTTTCTCGTAATCCTCCGGCATCAGCCCTGACACCGGCGGACATTCTGAGGAGGAAAATATCGCCACGTTCACGACGTCGGCGAACGCCACCACATGCACCGCCGTGCCCGCCGGCCACGTCCGCTCTGCAATGCGGCTGACTGTCAAGTCGCTGTGGTCCGAACCGTCCACACCCACCACGAGCCGGGGCGGCGCCACGTCCTCCGCAAACAACCCACGCGCGATGCGCACTGAACAGTTGGCTTCCGTCGTCACGCGCTGCGACGTGCTGCCGAGCACCATCCGGCCCAGCGCGCCGCGGCCATGCGAACCAACCACAATCAGGTCGGGCTTGAACTTCTCCGCCTGCTTGAGGATGCCCCACCACGGCGCGTCGTGGCACGCCACTGCGCTGACCCGCCAACCGGCAAAACGCTCCTGCAACTGCGCCGATGCCTGTTGGGCCAACGCCAGAGCATGTTCCTCCGTTTCGATCGCATGCGCCCGGGAGATCCGAACCGATGGCGGCACCATCTCCGCGGCGGCCGCGATCTCGCTGGCCGGCGGCGGCAGCCACACGTCCGCCACCGAGACGATCAACACCTCGGTCTCGCGCGAAAGGCCGGCCCGCTTCAGGTCGTTCAACGCCGCCCCGGCACACTGCGATCCGTCATAAGCGATCAGGAGTTTCATCGTCTCTTTCATGGTTCATTCCTCCGATTGTCGGTCGCGCGACGCCGGCGCAACCATTTCTCCAGTTCCACAGCAAAGAAAACTACGCTCGCCAGCGCAATACACAAGCCTAACTCTGCCGCGCTCAGCGCCACCGTCTTGAACACGCGCTGACACGGCGGCAGGTAGATCACCGCCAGTTGCAGCGCGAGCGACAGCGCCACCGCCGCCGCCAGCGGTTTGTTCGACATCAACCCTTGCGTGAACAACGACTGGCGCCACGAGCGAATCGCCAGCGCGTGTGCCAGTTGGGCAATCGTGACGATCGTGAACACCATCGTCTGCCAGTGCGGATTGCCGGCCTGCCATTGGCAGTAACCCGTCACCAAAGACAACAGGCCCATCAGCACGCCCACCCACGCGATGTGCCAGCCCATGCCCTCCGAGAACACGCCCGCCCCAACGCGCTGCGGCGGACGGCGCATCACATCGCGTTCCGGCGGCTCCACGCCAAGCGCCAGCGCCGGCAACCCGTCAGTCATCAGGTTCATCCACAGGATTTGCAGCGGCAGCAACGGCAGCGGCATGCCCGCCAGCGGCGCGAGCAACATCAGCCAGATTTCCGACGCGTTGGTCGTGACGATGTATTTGATGAACTTGCGGATGTTGTCGTAGATGACACGCCCCTCGCGCACCGCGGCAACGATGGTGGCAAAATTGTCATCCATCAGCACCATCGCGGAGGCCTCCTTAGCCACGTCCGTGCCGGTAATCCCCATCGCCACGCCGATGTCGGCCTTCTTGAGCGCGGGCGCGTCGTTGACGCCGTCGCCGGTCATTGCCACCACCTGCCCGCGCGTTTGCAGTGCCTCGACAATCCTGAGCTTGTGCGCGGGCGCAACGCGCGCATAGACCGACACCACGCCGACGAGTTTCTCCAACTCGGCAGCCGACAGACGCTCCAACTCCGCCCCTGTAACCGCTCGGCCGTCGCCGGCGGTGCCCAACTCGCGCGCAATCTGCATCGCGGTCAACGGATGGTCCCCGGTGATCATCACGGGTCGAATGCCCGCACTAACGCACGTCTGCACCGCCTCGCGAGCCTCCGCACGCAACGGATCCATCATCCCGACAAAGCCAATGAAAATGAGATCGCGTTCCAGCATGGCCGCGTCCGGCTTGCCGGGCAATTCCGCCAACGACCGAAACGCCACGCCGAGCACGCGCATCCCTCGCTGCGCAAGACGGTCGTTTGCCGCCTGAATCTGCTCGCGCCGCGCGTCGTTGAGCGGTTCAGCCCGCCCTTCGGACCACACAAACGACGACACATCCAGCAACGCGCCGACAGCGCCTTTGGTGAAGCTGACGCCGGGCGTATCATCAAGTAATCCAACAAAACTCAACGCTTCAGGTTCTTTCCGGTGCACCGTCGTCATCCGCTTGCGCTCCGACTCAAATGGAACCTCCGCCACACGCGGCAGTGCTTGTTCGAGTTCGTTCTTTCGCAAACCGCACTTTGCCGCAACCACTACCAGCGCCGTCTCCGTCGGATCGCCCACGGCTCCTGCCCCATCCAGCACCGCGTCGTTGCAAAGCGCCGCACCCGCCAGCAACAACTCGAACTCCCGACGCTCGCGCAGCGCAGCCTCGCTCAGCGCCGCGGCATCCATCTGACAGCCGGCAACCTCGACCACCGCAACCGTCATCCGGTTCTCCGTCAACGTGCCAGTCTTGTCCGAGCAGATCACCGTCACGGAACCGAGCGTCTCGACGGCAGGAAGCTTGCGAATCAGCGCACGGCGCTTGAGCATCCGCTGCGCGCCGAGCGCGAGCGCGATGGTCACCACCGCCGGCAAACCTTCCGGCACCGCCGCCACCGCCATGCTCACCGCCGTCAGGAACATCACCGTCAGCGGCTCTCCTCGCGCCAAACCGAGCACGAACACCACCACCACAATCACCAGCGCCACAACAGCCAGGACTTTGCCGAGATGATCCAACCGCCGCTGCAACGGCGTCGGCTCGCGTTCGACGGCCTGGATCATCGCCGCGATACGGCCCAGTTCCGTCTCCATGCCAGTCGCCGTCACAACCGCGGTGCCGCGACCGTAGGTGACGACCGTGCCCATGAACGCGGCGTTGACCCGGTCACCCAGCGGCGCGTCGGATGGCACGACGGCGTGAGCATCTTTCTCGACTGGCACCGACTCGCCCGTGAGTGCGGCCTCCTGCACGCGGAGGTTCACGGCCTCTACGAGCCGCGCATCGGCGGGGATAAAGTTACCCGCCTCGACCAGCACAATGTCGCCCGGCACCAACGCGGTCGCAGCAATTTCCCGCAAACGCGCGTCGCGCCGGACGCGCACGGTCGGCGCAGCCAGTTGCTTCAAGGCCGCCATCGCCTTCTCGGCTCGATTCTCCTGCGTGAAACCGAGGATGGCGTTGAGAATGATGATCGCAAGGATGGCGCCCGCGTCAACGAACTCGCCGAGCGCGGCCGAGATGACCGCCGCGATGATGAGGATGACGACCATTGTGGCGGTGAACTGTTCCCACAGGATGCGCCACGGGCTCTTGCGGCCTCGCTCGACGAGTTGGTTCGGCCCATGTTGCGCGAGCCGTTGCGCGGCTTCAGCTTCGCTCAATCCGCGGGCGGGGTCGGTGTCGAGCTGTTGGAGCACCGCAGCGAGGTCCTGACCCACCTGCGGTGGAGGCGTTGCAGTCATCGCGGCCATTTTCCCCGCTTTGTTGTCACTGTCAATGCCGTAACGCCGGCTGTTCTTTTTTGCGGGCGACAACCGCGCTGGCGGGCGGCGGAATGCGTTACGATGTGGCACACACGCATGAGCACCGTCATCCACATCGCCGGGACGGCCAAACACATCGGCTTTATCTCCACCCGTTTTTGCGGCACTCCCCAGCGGCAACACACCGGCGAGCAGGATGGCCAGAACCAGCGCAATTCCACACGGACTGCCCATGGCTGCCAAGTTTAGCAACAACGTTTGCGATTGCGTGTGGAAGATGCTGGAAGACAAGAGGACCACAACTGGAAGTTGTATCCTGCGGGAGCGCGGTTATACTCGTCCCGTTCTTCGCCACAGGCGGTAATCACCCGAGGCCGGACGCGGTTTGCTCGCGAACGTAAGAATCTCGAGAAGACCCGCCTTGTGGCGTGTCGTCTGTTCAGTAATCAACCTGTTTGCGGCAGGACGAGAAGTCCAATGAAACTTGAGATCAGTCTCAGTCGGAAAATCGCCACCGGTTTCGCGCTGGCACTGCTGATTTTGATGGTCATCGGCGCCGTGTCTTATCGCAGCACGGTCCAGTTCGCCGAGTCGGCCAACGTCGTGGCCCACTCCCATCAGGTCATCACGAAGCTGGAGGCCACCATCGGCGATTTGGCGAACGCCGAAAGCGAGGCACGCGGCTACGTTATCACCGGAGATGAAATTTATCTCGATCTCCATCGGCAGTTTGCCACCGACGTCCAGGTCAGTATGAAGCAACTGCATGCGCTGGCGATGCATCCAGTCATCTTGCAAGGCGTAGAGAAACTGGAAAGTCTGATCGAGCAACGTCTCGCCAAACTCAGGAAAAGCGTTGAGACACGCAAGCTGGAAGGCTTTGAGGCGGCGGGCAAACTGGCGGGGCCTGGCAAGAAACTGATGGATGAAGTGCGCCAGACAGTTGACGATATCGAAGTGCAGGAGAGAAAGCTGCTTGATGAACGCGACCGGCTTGCGAAGTCACTGGCCACCCGCACCACCACCGTCGTCATCCTCGGCAGCTTGCTGGCCGTGCTTGTGGCGGCCGCGAGCACGATCGTCCTGACCTCGGACATTGCACATCGGGAGCGACTGGAGAAAGAGGTCATGGAAATCAGCGAACGCGAACAACGTCGGATCGGCCAGGATCTGCACGACGGTTTGTGCCAGCAGCTCACGGGCACCGCGCTGCTCAACCGCAGCGTTCAGCAGAAGCTCGCGGCCAAGTCCGCTGCGGAAGCGGATGAAGCGGCGCGCGTCACGGAATTGATCAACAACAGCATTGAGGAGGCGCGACGTCTGACACGCGGCCTGCACCCGGTGCCGGACGAGCCTACGGGTCTGATGATTGCGTTACGGGAGTTGGCCACCAGCGTGCAAAGCCTGAGCAAACTGGCCTGTCATTTCCATTGTCCTGAAGCAGTGGCCATCCCGGATCGAACAGCGGCCACTCACCTGTATCGCATCGCACAGGAAGCCCTGCAAAACGCCCTCCGTCATGCGAAGGCATCAAGCATCACGGTCGCTCTTCTGGCCGATGAAAACATCATTACGCTGACGGTAAGCGATGACGGCTGCGGCTTGCCGGAGCACCGGCCGCGAAAAGGCTTGGGTCTGGAAATTATGGACTACCGCGCCCACGCCGTCGGTGCTACGCTGACAGTGCGGCGCGGTGAAAAGCGTGGCACTGTCATGTGCTGCACACTATCCCGCGATGCGCTTGGCCTTTAAACAACTTTATGAGCCATAAGAAGCGGGTTTTGATTGTTGACGACCATCCGCTGTTGCGGGAGGGCATCGCTTGTCTTATCAACAATCAACCCGACCTCGTGGTCTGCGGGGAGGCGGAGGACCGGGCTGGCGCTCTGGCGATTACCAAAACAACCAAGCCCGATCTGGCAGTGGTGGACATCTCGCTCAAGGACCAGAGCGGATTGGAATTGATCAAAGATTTCAAGGTGCGCTTCCCCGAATTGCTGATACTGGCGCTTTCAGTGCACGACGAGTCCGTTTACGCCGAACGCGCCCTGCGCGCCGGCGCTCGCGGCTACGTCATGAAGCGCGAAGCTTCGGAGAAAGTGTTGGAGGCTATCCGTAGCGTGCTGGATGGCAATGTCTATGTTAGCAGCAGGATTGCGGCGGGCATTTTGGACAAGGCTACTGGCCATCCGCTGGCGACTCTACGTTCAGTGCTGGATGTGCTGAGCGATCGGGAAATGGATGTGCTGATGTGGATCGGTAAAGGCTACGGTTCAAATCAAATCGCCAAACAATTGCACATCAGCGTCAAGACCGTCGAAGCTCACCGCTCCAACATCAAACTCAAGCTCAAGCTTCCCTCCAGCAGCGAACTGCTCCAATGCGCTATTGGCTGGGCGCAGCACATGGGCGAAATCTGATCGCCGCAACCCCCACACAATCCGACTGGTAGGGGATTTTTCCTAAGCTGGGTAGTGGAAAACCCTCAATACAGAAACGGGCGCGCCCTCATTGCGCCCGAATGGCGTCGGCCTGTAAGGTTTCTGGTTCAACAGCGGACAATTATGGCTTCAAGCACAAGTTGCGGCATGGCGTCAAAGACACGAGTCCTCGTGGTGGATGATCATGCCGTCGTTCGCAGCAGCTTGATCAGACTGATCAACGAGGAACCCGATCTTGTTGTTTGCGGCGAGGCAGAGGACGAACGCCAAGCCCTCGCCGCAACCGAAAAACTCCAGCCCGATGTCGCGGTTGTGGACTGGTCGCTCAGGGTCAAGGATGCCTCGGAACTGATCGCGACTTTGCGTCAGCAGCACCCGCAAATACCCGTGCTGGTGCTCTCCGTTCATGAAGAGCAGTATTATGCGGGGCCGGCCATTCGCGCAGGCGCCCGCGGTTACGTCATGAAACAGGAGGCCACAGAGAAAATCATCACGGCGATCCGCTGTGTGGCCACGGGGCAAACGTGGTTGAGCAACCAAGCAGCCTCGGCGGTTTCAACAACCAGCCCCGACGAATGGCCGGCCGACAAAGTCGCCTTGTTGAAAACACTGACGGAGGCTGAAACAGACGCGTTAAAACTGATCGCCAATGGCTATTCGTCTTCTCGCATCGCAGAACTGCTTGGATTGCGGCTCAAGGACTTCAACACACTTCGGGAAAATTTGAGAACCAAACTGCGACTGAGCAGCACGGCTGAACTGTTCCAAACCGCGCCGCGATGGCTCGCCGAAGCGCATCGTATCGAACACAAGAGTTGAGAGGTCGGTAAATCGTCCATTGGACTGCAACCGGGCCTCTCAGACGGACGCGTCCGCCGATGAGCGGACGGGACGACTCCGCCGACAAAACACCATCAGCATGGCTGAGGCGCGGAAACGCATTCGGCCCACGCCGTCGCTTTCCGATTCAAAGAAAGGAACAAACCAATGAAAACCGACCCAAATCAAGAATCTGAGGCAGCACTGCCCCCAATGCGCTCTCCCCTTCAGTTGCGCCACATCCTCGTGCCCCTCGACTTCTCTGGCGCTTCGCGACAGGCGCTCGACTACGCCGTGCCGCTGGCCCAGAAGTTTGAAGCGAAGATCACGCTGATGCATGCGATCCCGCCGCAGATTGTTTACCCGGAAGGCGGCATGGCAATCGCCGACGAAGCAGAACTGACGGAAGCAGCCAAGAAGACCATGACGTTGCGCACAGATGAACTGGTGCCGCCAGCCTTGTTGAAGGAGGCGGTGGTTCGTAACGGGCGCCCATCAGCGGAAATCGTTCGGTTCGCCCAGGAACAGGACGTTGATCTCATCGTCATGACAACGCACGGCTACACGGGCTTGGCGCACGCTTTTCTCGGCAGCACCGCCGAGCAGGTCATCAGACACGCGCCGTGTCCAGTGCTCGCCGTGCGGCGAAGATGACAAACGAGATTGAAGAACCATGAAATCATCCCAGAATAGGATAACTTAAATACCACGTGGCCGGACGTGGCTTGAAGGCGTCTGATCGCCGTCGTCGGCCGCTCCCGTCTTTCTGACGGCGCGGCCGGGGTGATTTCTTGCAGTGACGCCCGCAACGGGGTCGTGGGAGGAGTTTGCTTACACACACGGGGCGAAAGCTATGCGTGAACTCCGCGTTGACTGACACCGGCTCCTGCGGCGAGAATAAGCGCCACATTGGAACTCATCATTGTCCATTACCACTTCCGCCCAGGCGGCTGGCAAGCCTTGCACGATTGGCTGCAACACCAGTGATTGCGATGGCTCCAAACTTCCAGTCGCCTCTCTGCATCAGCAACCTCGCGCTGCCGTCGCGGTTCTTCCTCGCGCCGCTGGCGGGCTACACCAACCTTCCCTTCCGCCTCGTTGCGCGCCCGCTTGGCGGCCTCGGCCTCGCCACCACCGACCTCGTCAACGCTCGCTCGCTCATCGAAAAACGCCGCCAGGCTCTGGAACTGATCGAGACGCGCCCCGAAGACCAGCTGCTCGCCGTGCAAATCTTCGGCACCGTCAAAGAGGAACTCTGCGCTGCCGCGCAACTCCTCCAGTCCATCGGCGTGAGCGTCGTGGACCTCAACATGGGCTGCCCGGTCCACAAAGTCGTTCGCGGCGGCGGCGGCTCCGCCATGATGCGCGAGGCCGACAAGACCATCGCGCTCGTCCACGCGCTCGTCGGGAGCGTGAAAATTCCCGTCACCGTGAAGATGCGGCTCGGCTGGGACGACGACAACATTTCCGCGCCGTTCCTCGCGCGCGAGTTCGAGCGGGCCGGCGTCGCCGCCGTCACCATCCACGGCCGCACCCGCGCGCAAGGATTCAGCGGCAGCGTCAACCGCCCCGGCATCCGCGCCGTCGTCGAGGCCGTCGAGCGCATCCCGATCATCGGCAACGGCGACATCCGCACCGTCGAAGACGCGCGGACGATGTTCGCCGAGACCGGCTGCGCCGCCATCGGCATCGGACGCGGCGCGCTGCTGAACCCGTGGATTTTCCGCCAGTGCGAAGCCGCGCTGGTCCGCGGCGAACCCGTCGTGATGCCGGGCTACGCGGAGCGGATCAATTTCATGGTCAGCCACTACGAGATGTTGCAGAGCTTCCGCGGCGAACGGGTCGCGTGCATCCAATTCCGAAAAATGTCGCGCTGGTATGGCCGCTCGCTCCGCATCCCCAAGGCGACCCAGCACCGCCTCGTCATGCTCAAGGACGCCGCCGGATTCCACGGTCTCGTTGCAGAGTTGCGCATTATGACGCCGCGTCCCGAGACGCCGTCCGCCCGCAGCGAGCCGGCCTTTCCCATTCCCTCCAAGCCCAACGAGCACTGGTAAACCCGGCGCGAGCGCCACATCGGCGAAGTCCAGAGCTTTTCCGCCGGGTTGGGCCTCGCCTTGAACGGCGGCTGTTGGTAGAATACGCGGCGCATGGAAACGGTTTATCTGGAAACAACGATCATCAGTTACCTGGCCTCGGAGCCGAGCCGGGACTTGATCGTGGCCGGGCACCAGCAGATCACTCACGAATGGTGGGCGCGGCGGCGGGCGTTGTTTGCCTGCTCGATCTCGCAGGAAGTGGTGGACGAGATCTCGCGCGGCGACCCGGCGCAAGTGGCTCGCCGGCTGGCCATCGCACAGGCGCTGCCGAAGCTGCCCGTTGGGCCGGTGGTGAGTGAACTGGCGGCGGAGTTTCTGCGGGCTGGCATCCTGCCGCAACACGCGGCGTCGGATGCGGTGCATCTGGCAGTGGCAGCGGTCGCGAATACGGATTACGTTCTGACATGGAATTGCCGCCACATCGCCAACGCACAACTGTTGAAACAACTGGATCGGGTTTGCGCCCGGTCCGGTTACCGGTTGCCTGCCGTCTGCACGCCCGAAGAATTGCTGGGAGGTAACGCCAATGTTTAACGATCCGATTGTCGCTGAAGTCCGCCGTGTCCGCGATGAACTGGCGCGCAAGTTCAATTACGACGTCCACGCGATTTGCGAGGACTTGCGGAAGCGCCAAGGCCAGACCGTGACGGGCGATGAGTTGCGGGCCGGTCTCGCCGGCGTGTCGCCCACCACCTACACGCCGCAAGAAACCGAACCAGCCCAAGTCCGCGAGCGTAAAGAGTAGCGTTCCGTCCGCGCTTCTGATTTCTGTCGCCGGAGTCGCCTTCTGACTCTTGACGGATTCATTGCCGCTCATCGGCTGGTCGCGGAGATTGAGGCGGGCCGCGCCCATCCAGCCGGCGGCGAAGAATCATGATAAAACTTCTTGTGCTTCTTGTGCCGTTTTGTGGCTTAATGCTCCCATGCTTTGGTGTGACCAGTTAGCTCAAAAGATCGAAGGACCGCAGACCATCAACGACTCGAAGACGCCGTCGGGGCGGGTGCACGTCGGCGCGCTGCGCGGCGTCATCATCCACGACGTGATGTTCCGCGTGCTGAAGGAGCGCGGCGTGCCCGTGCGCTACATCTACGGCGTGGACGATTACGATCCGGTGGACGAGATCCCCTACGGCCAGCGCGAGCATTTCGAGAAGTATCTCGGCGCGCCGCTCTGCAACACGCCGCCGCCGGACGGCTCCAACGCGACCGACATGGCCGAGCATTTCATCCGCGAGTTCTTCCAGGTGTTCGAGGAACTCGGCGTGAAGGTCGAGACCTACCGGATGCGCGACATCTACCGCTCCGGCAAGTTCAACGAGTCGATTGACACCATCCTCCGCAACGCCGACAAGGTCCGCCGCATCTACAAGGAAGTCAGCGGCGCCGAGCGCGCCGACACATGGTTCCCGTTCCAGACCGTCTGCGAGAAATGCGGCCGCATCGGCACCACCGAGGTCACCACCTACGACGGCAAGGAAGTCACCTATACCTGCCGGCCCGATCTCGTAAAGTGGGCGCGCGGCTGCGGCTACGCCGGCAAGGTCTCGCCGTTCGATGGCCGCGGCAAGCTGCCGTGGAAGCTCGAATGGCCCGCGAAGTGGACCACGTTCCCCGTCACCATTGAGGGCGCGGGCAAGGACCACAGCACCAAGGGCGGCTCGCGCGACGTCTCGGAGCATTGCCTGCGCGAAATCTTCGGCACGAAACCGCCGATGAACATCCCTTACGAATTCTTCCTCGTCGGAGGCGCGAAGATGAGCTCCTCGCGCGGCGTCGGCGCGTCGGCGCGGGACATGGCGAACTTCCTGCCGCCGGAAGTGCTGCGCTTCCTGATGACCAAGCCGCAGCCGAAGCATCCGGTGAACTTCTCGCCCGACGAGGTTTACATCACCAAGCTCTTCAACGAATTCGACCGCTACCACTGGCGGACCTATCACGATGCGAAGGCGCAGGATCAGGACAAGCGGCTCTATCTGCTGTCGGAGATCGCGCCGGAAGGCGACTTCCACGATGCGAACTTCCAGCTCGTCGTGACGCTGGTGCAAATGACACACCTCAACCTCGTCGCCGAGATCGAGAAGCGCAAAGGTTCCAAGCTGACGGAGCTGGAACTGAAGCATCTCAATCGCCGAATCCAGTCCGCAAAATACTGGCTGGAGAACTACGCGACCGAAGAGGAGAAGACGAAGTTGCAGGAAACGCTGCCGGCCCGCGCCCAGCAACTCACGCAGACCCAGCGCGCATTCCTCAACATGCTGGCCGACGCATTGCCCGGCACGGCGTGGGAAGACGAGCCGCTCCAGCACAAGATCTTCGAAGTCGAGCGCCTCGTGCCGATCGAGTATCCCGTCGGCTTCCAGGCGATCTACCGCGTGTTGCTCGACCGCGACAGCGGACCCAAGGCTGGCAATCTCCTCGCGTTTCTCGACAGCGGCTTCGTGCTCAAGCAGCTGAAGGAACTGACGTTCGACAAGACGGCTTTCTGGCGCGAAACCGGTCTCACCGAAGACGCGTTCGAGCAATGGCTCCTGAAGGAGAAAGTCCACGTCAAGGCCGCCTCCGCCCGCGCTGATTTCGTCGCAGGCGTCGGCGTCGTCGAGTTCACCGTAACGATGGACGACGAGAAGACCTACGCGAAGCGGGTGATCACTGAACCATGCGAATCGGCTGCCTGCGCGATCGCCTACGGAAACCGCCTTGCCGATCAACTGGCCGGACTGACGGGCGTCGCCATCCAGTTCAACGGCTGACAGCGTCGTTCACGCATGCGGGCGCAATACATCCTCGGCACCGACTCCGCCGCCGCGCAACGGCTGCGCGTGCTCGACGAGGTTTATCACCAGACGACCGTGACCTTGTTGGAGCGTGCCGGACTGCGCGAAGGCTGGCGTTGCGCCGATATCGGTTGCGGCACGGGATTGGTGGCGCTGACAATGGCCAAGCACGTCGGTCCTGCCGGGCGGGTCATCGGCGTTGATGAGGCAGGAACTTTCGTTGACGTAGCGCGTCAATCCGCCGCCAACCGCAAACTGAAGAACACCGAGTTTGTCTCCGGCGACGCTTACTTGCCTCCCCTGCCCCACGCACAATTCGATCTGGTTTACGCGCGATGCCTCCTGTCGCACTTGGACGAACCGCTGCGAGCACTACATGCAATGACAGCGCTGGCGCGACCGGGCGGCTGTGTCGTCATCGATGACATTGATTGCGGCGGCGTGTTCGCGCATCCGGAAACGCCGGTGTTGATGCGACACCTCGACCTCTACCAGCGCGCAGTTCGGCTCAACGGTGGCGATCCGCTTATGGGCCGCAAACTCCCACGACTCTGCCGCAAAACCGGTCTGACGGACGTGCGTTACGAGATCGTTCGTCCCGCTGAGCCGACCAAAGCGGTAAAGCGGCTCTATCCGCTGACGCTGGCGTGCTTAAGGCCGGCCATTGTCGAAGCCAAGCTGGCGACCGCCGACGAAGTGGACGCGCTCGTCGCCACACTTAACGCGATGGCGGACGATCCAACCGCGACGGTTTCCTCTTGCCCGATGGTCCAAGTTTGGGCGCGCAAATCCTGAAGAGCCGCGCTACGCTGCGGCCATGAGCTCCAGATGCTTCGTCGCCGTGTCGTTGGTCACTCTGGTTGTGGTAGCAGCGCGCGCCGCGCCGTCGCTCGTCGAGCCGGCATCAGACGGCGTCTGCGTCGTGCGCGACGACACGGGCCAATGGGGCGGCGCCTCGATGGGAATGACCCACCAGAGCGACACGCGCTATCAAGCAAAGAAGATTCTCGACCTCTCATCTGTGCCGGAGGCGGCGTGGATGGCGGCTCGCGATGTGCGGCTCTCGGCGTTCTTCTGTGTGCGCGACTACTCTCTCACATCGCTCGGCAAAGCCAACGGGCTGGATGAGTCGTTCGAAGTCGTCGTCAACGGCAAGCTTCACACGTTCCCCAACAAGAGCGGCGTGCCGGTCTATGCTGACGGCAAGTCAATGACGCTGGCATGGTTCGATTTCGCGCTGCCGAAGGAGGAGTTGGTTCGCGGCCGGAACGAGATCGTTTTCCGAAAAGCGCCGACGCCAAAAACGAAATCAAAACCCGACGATTATTTTTACCTCGGCATAGACAACACCGCGTCCAACGGCAACAGCACCGTCAGCTTCGACGGCGGCAAGACGTGGGTGCCCAACAAACTCAACTCCATCGGCGCGAGCGGCGAATACATGGTGCGACTTCTGCTGTTGAGCGGTGAGCGGCGATTCGAGTGCGCATGGCGACCCGGCAAGCTTACCGACCCCGCCAGCATCATCGCCTACGCCGGACAGCGGCCCGGCACGAACGAAGTGCGCATGGAATGGGCGCCGAACGCGCTCGACACGGCCCAGCCGATCACCGCCATTGTCGAAACGGCGGGCGGGGCAAAGTTTGAGCTCAACTGGCTGGACGCCGACGGAAAGCCGCTGCCGACCGTCAAAGGCGTCGGGCCGAAGTTCGAAACAACGCTGACCGGCAAGCAAACCAGCGGTATTCTCGCGGCAGATGCCGTGGTGCAGTCGTTGACGGTGCGCGGCGCGCGCGGCTACCACTCGGCGGAGCCGCCCATCAACATCTGCCCAGCCATTGCCGCGCCTGCCGGAGTGGCGGCGGAACGCAAGCCAGCGTGCCGAATAGAGAAAGACGGCGTGCTGTTGGAGAATGCAACGCTGCGCTGTCGCTTCACAACATCGGGACGGTTGAAGCTCGCCTCCATCTTCAACGAACTGGCCAACATCGAAACCGTGCGCCAGCCGGACACACTCGACATCTTCCTCGTCGAGATCGGCACTAACCATTTTTCCGGCACGCGCGACTTCGAGTGCCGCTCGCTGCGAGCTGAAGGACGCAACGGTTTCGCTGCGGAGCTATTCCTGCCGGCGCACTCGCTTGCCGCCACGCTGACCGGCTCGATTGACGCGGACGGCTTGCGGCTGGCGCTTTCACTCGCGAATCGCGGCTCCGCACCGCTAGATTTCAAAGTTGCCTTCCCACATCTCGCCGGACTCGCGCTCTCGCAAGATCCGGCCGCCGACTACTACTTCTTCCCGCGCGGCGGCGGCATCATTGCAGACCGGCCCGCGCTCATTCGTCAGGGCTACGGCGATCATCAGGCGCTCTACCAAATGATGGACCTTTTCAGCCCGACGTTGGGCGCAGGGTTGTCCGTGCGCATCGACGACACTGACGGACGATACAAAATCTTCGCGCTGAGCAAGCATCTGCCGGGGCGCTCGTCAGGCTACGCGCTGACGCCTATGTGTCCGACGAAACCGGAGTTCCAGTTCAGCAACACGTTCGAGCAGGTCACTGGCACGAGCGTCGCAGTCGAGTATCTGCGGCGCACCCGCGCACTGGGCGGGACGTTCTCGCCAGCGCCAGTAGTCATCGCCGCGCACACTGGCGATTGGAAGACGCCGATGAAAGATTACGCGGCATGGGCGCACCGCGTCTGGAAGTTCCGCCCGTATCCGTCGCGGCTCGACAATGTCGCGACAATGATCGCGGTTGGTTGGGGACGTGATTTGTTGTTCAAGGATGGCAAGTATCGCAGCGACTTTCTTAAGCCGGGCCGCGACTGCCTGGAATTGATGTCGTGGTGGGAATGGTCGGCGTTGGGGCCATGGAGCACGCCGTTTGAAAAACTGGAGGAGAAGATCGGCGAGGCGGCCTTCAAACGCTGGCAGTCTTATTTTGTGAAAGACCCGGTGACGGGCCAGACGATGTGGAACAATCAGCCCGGCGATTACGATGGCTACAACGCGCGCTTCGGCGGTCTGCCCGCGTTCCACAAGGCCGTGCAAGATTACAAGAAGAGCGGCGCTCTCATCACGCTCTACACCGATCCATTCCGACTGGATGACGCCAGCAAGACCGGCCAGAAGCACGGCCAGGAATGGGACGTGATCCTGCCGAACGGCGAGTATTCCAAAGGCTACGAAGTCTGGAATCCGTGCCACGATCTCCCGGAAGTCCGCCAGTGGGCCGCCGACGCGATGGGCCGCGTGATGCGCGAGACGGGCGCGGAGGGCATTCGGCTCGACGAATACGGCCATCGCGGATGGGGATGCTACAACCCCGCGCACAAGCACACGTTTGCCGAGCCGGGCTGCACAGAGTGGCAGCGCGCCACCGCCGAAGCGACGAAAATGGTTCACGCGGCGATGGACAAGGTCAACCGTCGCTCCGTGCTGACGACCGAGCATCCGGGCTACGACTACCTGATGCAGCATCTTGAGGGTTGCATCACCTACGATCTCACGGTGCAGGCGACGCCGCTGCGGCCGCTGGAGTGCAACACGCAGCGCTTCTACTTTCCGGAGTGCAAAGCTTACGAGTTGGACCACCGCGGCGCCGACCGCGACTGCCACAAGCGGCTCTGGAACATGGTCGCCTCGTTCGGCCGCGAGTTTCCGCAGCCGATCTACTCGATCTTCAAAGAGCACAACGACGTGCTGCGCAGCCGCGACTGCGAACCGCTGGTGCCAACGCTGATGCCGCTGGTCTATGCAAACCGTTTCGGCTCCGCCAAGAAGACGCTCTGGACGCTCTACAACGCCACCGGCCACACGGTGGACGGCCCGGTGCTGGAGGTGGACGTGGCGAAAGGCCAACGCCTGGTTGAACTGCTGAGCGGCGCGGAGTTGGCGAAAGGCGCCACCGGCAAGCAACGGATCAGTCTGTATCTTCCACGCGGCGGTGTGGCTTGCGTCGCGCGGCTCAGCGGCAAGACTACAAGCGCGGCGGCTCCTTCTCGTTAGCCGACGCATCTTCCGAGAAATCCAGCGAGACGGGGCTGGCGCGAAAACCGCGCGTCAGCAGCGCGAGATAGACGATGCCCGCCAGCAGCCACGCGCCACCGGCGGTCTGGGCCGGACGCGAAAGGTTCAGCCAGATGATGAGGCAGAACACGAAGCCGAGGCCCGGCACGACGAAATCCATCAACCATCGCCGCGCGTGGCCGTCGCGGCGGCGGATGCCATATTCCCAGAATGCTGCGGCATTGACGCCGAGGAAGCCGAGAAACGCGCCGAAGTTCAGCACTTCTGCAGCCCGCTCGTAGCTGATGAGCCACGCGCCGAGGAAGCTTAGCACGCCGAGAAAGGCGATATTGAACGCCGGGATGCCTCGCTTCGCGTCTAACCGGCCGAACAGGCTCCGCGGCAACACCGCGTCTCGGCCCATGCTGTAGAGCAGTCGCGCGGCGCCCGCCTGGCCGGTGAGGCCGCTACCAATGCACGCGATGACTACAGTCGCGCCCATCGCTTGAAACAACCACGAGCCGCCAACCATCTGGGTCACGTCCATGAAAGCCGTCTCCGGGTTTGTGAACGTCGAGGAGTCCGGCCAGACGCGCTGCGCCAAATAAATCTCCACCGTGCTGAACGCGCCAGTGATCAGGCAGACCATCACGGTCGCCCACGGCACGGTGCGGCGCGGGTTCTTTACTTCCTCGGCCAGCGTCGTGACGCCGTCGAAGCCGATGTAGGTGAGCGCGGCGAACGACGTCGCCGACAGCACCGTCGTCCACCGGAAGGCGGGCGCGTTGTAGAACGGCTCGATGGACACCAGCGCGGCCCAACCTCCATGCTGGAGGAGGTGGCGCGCCGCCATGAACACGAACGCACCAATGACGACGCACATCACGTAGAGCAAGAACTCGTTGGCCCGTGCTGTTGCGCGCACGCCGCGAAGGTTGAGCCACGTAATGATTACCGCAATCGCCGCCGCCCACACAAGAAACGGCACGCCCGGCACAATTCGCTGCATCGTCAGCGCGCCATAGACGACGTTGATCAACGGAATGATAAGGTAGTCGAGGAACATCGCCCAGCCGGCGAGAAAACCGAGGTGCGGGTTGAACGCGCGCCCAACGTAGGTGTAGGCCGAGCCGGCGGATGGGTAGAGCGTCGCCATGCGACCGTAGCTCGCCGCGGTCAGGCTCATGGCCACCATCGCGATGAGGATGGCTGTCGCCGCGTGCCCTTCCGACGTGCGCGACGCCAGCCCGAAGATACCAACGGGCGAGATCGGCTGGATCAGGACGATGCCGTAGAAGATCAGGTCCTTCGCCGTCAACACGCGGCGGAGGTGCGGAGCTTCGCTTTGGCAGGCACCGCTCACTTCACCGCCTTCAACAGTTCCACGAACTTCGCCGTGATCTTGGGAATCGCGTTCGTCTCAAGAAAACTCGTTCGCATCCGCCACGTCTCGTAAGCACCAAGCGGGAACTGCTCCGGCGGCGGGATGTAACCATACCAGCCGTTGGCGAGGCCGATGTTGAACAGCGGCTTTAGCGGCGTCTGCTTCTTCAGGTTCAGCCCGCTCGCCGCGAAGATTTCGCCCGGCCACGCCGCGACGGCCAGATCGCCGATACGGAACACTTGCAACGGCATTGAGACCTCGGCGGGGTATTCGCTGAGAATGATCTGCTCGCGCGCGTAGTCTTCCGGCCATGTCTTGAGCTGGCTGACGGGTCGCCCCGCCACCACCGCGCGGGCTTTCTCGATTTCCGCCCCGCTCGGTCGTCGCGTGGCAACAATGCACTCGCCCAAACGTGCGCCGAGCGTCACGTCGCGGCAATGCTGCAACCGTTGCACGACCCGTAATACCTCCTGCGCGACGTCGTCGGCCACCCTGCGAATGTTGGTGTAGGGCACGGGCGAAGCGTGGCCCCCTTTTGATCCCCAGTTGTTGATGTCGCCGCTGGTGCCGTTGCTGAGAATGCCTACGAATGGCGGATCCTGCCGGTCCACACCGAGCAGTTGCTGGATGCGGTCGGCAAACGCGCCAAAGTAATCCGCCGAGATGTGGCCGGGGCCGACATCACCAACGTAGTGGAGCGAGTAGTTGGCCAGCAACGCCAGCGGCCGGCCGTCAGCGTGCCGGATGGAAAGAACGAACACCTCCGGATCCGTCGGCCCCGTCGGCTCGCCGTCGGCGGGATGCGGCGAGTCCCAGTTCATCTTGGCCCGGTCGCCGGTCGCGCCAAGTTGGTTGGTATAGGTCATGCCGGGCTTGATGAAGAGGCGGCGGCAGAAGACTTGTTGCGGCACGCTGCCGCTGCCCCAGGCGACCTGCGCGGACGCGAGGTTGTTCACAGCGCAACGGATGGCGTCGGCAATGCGGCCGGGCAGCCACGCGCGGTAGGCGGGGTCGGCTTCGCTCAAGTGCGCGCTGCACGCAGAACCGGCGGAGTGCGTGTGCGCGCAAGACATCATCACCTGCTCTGGCGCGAGGCCAGTCTGCTGTTGGACGAGCTTCTTCGCTTCGTCAAACACCGGCCGGTCGAGTAAGCAGGTTTCCACAAGAGCGTAGGCCAGCCGCGTCGCGCCGTCGTCAAGCACCAGCGCGCGCACGAAGAGATCGTCGTGAACGTGCTGCGCGACAATGGGCGTCAGGTCCCCGTTGATCGGTGTGGTGAGGGACGGTGTAATGCAACTCTTGGCCGCGCCGGCACGAAACTCGGCGCCAGATGATGTCGTGGTCATGCAGACTAGGCTCATAGTGAGAATAGCGCCGGTCGTCGAAAACAATTTCATGTGATGACAGACATTCATTAACCGAGCAGTTCCTTGCGCGCCGCCACAACGATACGTTCAATCTCTCGGACCATCGCTGGCTCAACGTCGGCCGGCGGCTGGCTCGCCACCAGCTTACGCCATGCTTGGTCGGCTTGCTTCAATATCTTTTCGTCGCCGCAAGGTGCCGGGTCCGTGTGGTTGCAGTAGCCGCGGTCGAACAGTTGTGGGTTCCAACCAATGTTCCGGAAATGCGCCACCGTATGTTCGTTCTCCAAATAGGTTTCCTTTTCGCAGAAGAGCATCTCGTTGATCAGGTCCACGGCGCAGGTGTCGGCGTTCACCTCGATGCCGCGGTTGAAGCGGTAGATCGCTTCGTTGATTTCCAAATCAATCATTGCCTGTGTCGGCGAGAAGGCCGCGGCGTTATCGAGCGCGCCAATGGACAGCGGCAGGCTCACGGTGCTGCCGAACGCCATCTGCCGGTAGGTCTTCATAAACGCCGCCTGAAGGCCGGGCACCTTCGCCTCAACGTAGCCCGGCTCGACGTTGTGGACGATGCCGTAACGATGGCGGAAGAGTTGGTGCAGCGCCACGTCGGTCAGGATGGCCGCCGGCGTGCAGTAACAAATCTGCGTCGTCTTCATGTCCATCTCGCCCGCGATGCTCGTCGAGAAGTAAAAGACATCCGGGTTGATCAGGCTCGTGGCGGTGATGCAGCCGAGAATCTCCGCCGCCGCAACGATGGCCGCACCGGCCGGCGTCATCGGCGCGGTCGCGCCCAGGATCGGCATCGGCGCGAAGTTGACGGGGAAACCGTAGCGCAACGCTTCTTCGAGCACTTCGCACGAGCGCGTGTCCACCTTCAGCGGCGAGGTGGTGCAGTAGGCGGCGACGAATATCGGCGGCTGGGTGCGGAGCGCGTCGCGGTCGCCGCCCGTAACCAGCGACGCCAGTTCGGCCAGATACTTCACTTCCTTTGCCGCGCTGGTGCCGACCCAACCGGGCTTGCGCGTGTTCAGCAGCAACAACCGCGCCGACTCAATGATCTCGACGCGCGAATCGAACTCGCTGCAAATGAACGGCGCGTTGACCGCCTTCGCGCTCGGCAGCGCATTGCCGAGCCGAATCATGTCCACCTGATCCTGGACAGTAGGTTTGCGAAACTGGCCTTGCGGGTAGTCGTAAATCCACGGCGCGGCGTAGCCGTAATCCACGGTAAACTCCTCCGACATCGCCACGTCGCTGTCGGACAAGCTGCGGCAGAACGGATACCACAGCGACGAGCGCACCATCCGGTAACGCCCGCGCTGCGCTGCGACCTGATGCTCGACCAACTCCGGCTTGAACCACGCCCGCCGCGCCGCGAAATCCACGCGGCAGCCGGCATTGGCCAGCGCGCGCAGCAGGAACTCGCCCTGGATTTGCAGCCCCGTCCGCTCCAGCACCTCCAGCGTGCCGCGATGCAGCATCTCCATCTGCTCCGGCTCAATGACTCTCAGCAATCCCTTGAGCATGTCGTCCTAACTCGCTTCGCCGCGATACCAGACCAGTTCGATGCTCGCGCCGTCGGCGGTCTGGAAGAAGCCCGCTACCGCGAAGCCAGCGTCAAACGGCTCCAGCAACACCTTCATGCCTTTGCCCAATTCCTTGATTTGCTCGATGCTCTCCACGCGATAGCCCACGTGCGGCATATCGTGCAGCGGGCCGGTCACCGGACTGTCCGGCTCGAACCGCAGCCACTCCACGCGGAACGGGTGCTTGTGCGCATCGGTGACCCACACGCGCGTCGCCGGCACGAACGTCGCGCCAGGTTTCTTCTCGGTCGTCGGGAATCCCACGTGATCGAATTGCATCAGACACCTCCTTGTTGGATTTCGGCGAGCGTCACCGGTCGCTTCTCCTGCCACGAACGGTCCGCGGCGAAAATCACCTCATGAGTCCGCACCGCGTCGCGCAGCCCGGTCAACGGCATTTCCTCGCCACGCGCGAGCGACTCGAAGAACAGATCGAACTCCACCTGATACGGATGGTCGCTCACGTCGCCGGAGTCCACAGGCTTGTAGGGAAGCTTGGTCCATTGCTTGTCGCGGCCGGCAAACTTGTCGTCCAGCACGGTGCCCTCGCTGCCGACCAGATGCGTGTGGAAATAGTATGGCTGAAAACAATCCAGCACCGACGCGACTTTGCCAATCTGGCCGTCCTTGAACTTGAGCATCGCGACCGTCGTCGAGGGAAACTCGAACGGCGCGAAGGCCAGGTTCGCCGAGCGCGTGCTGTAACCGAACACTTCCTCCACGTCGCCGCCCATGCACAACAACAGCGCGTCCATTGCGTGACAGCCTGCCAGTATCAAGCTGCTCACGCCGTCCTGCGCTTTCGAATACCACGAGAAGCCGGCATACCACGGCCCGATGCCGTGGTAGTAGTCCACCTCGCCGTAATGCAGCTTGCCCATCAGCCCGCGGTCGAGCAGCAACTTGATCTCGCGGAACTGCGCGGCGAACCGCATCTCGAAGCAAACGCAAACCTTCACGCCGGCCGCGCGAATCGCCCGCTCGACCTCGCGCAGGTCGCCCAACGACAACGCGAGTGGCTTCTCGATGATCATGTGTTTGCCGGCGCGCGCGGCGGCAAGAATCTGGTCCTTGTGTTGCCGGTGGAAGCTGCAGATGGAGACGACGTGAATGTCCGGCTCGGCGAGCATCGCGGCGTAGTCGCTGTAAGTCTTGATGGCGCAGCCGTGCTTCGCCGAAACCTCCACGGCGTCCAGCTTGCGCGACGAGCAGACCGCCGTCACCTGGCCAAGCGGCCCGGCGTTGATCGCCGCGATGTGTGCGCCCGCGGCCCAACCGTAACCGACGATTCCGACATTGAACGTTTTCATGGCCAACACGCCATGCAGGTTTACTCGCTCGACATACCTCTATCCACAAGAATCAGAGCGACACAACCTTCCCAGTGCGTGCCGACTCGTAGCACGCCGCAAGCACTTTCTGACTTTGAAGGCCGATGGCCGCGTTGTTCGACGGCTCGCGCTTCTCGATGATGGCGGCGGAGAATTCTTCAATCTCGGCACGGTATGTGTTGTAAGGTGGCGGGGCGATGGTGATGCCGCCGCCAGCCGCGCGCGCCTGCTGTGCGTCGTAGCCGGTTGCGCCTTCTTTCAGGAGCGCGACCATTTCGCCCGATGCACCCTGGCCGATAGTGCCTTTGGCCAGAATGCTGCCGAGCGAGCCGTAGAGTTCGAGCCGGTTCTGGCTTGCTTCGTCGGGCATACAGAAAAAGGTGTCCACCGTGCCCAGCGCGCCGTTCTCGAAGAAGAGCGATGCGAGGGCGCTGTCTTCCGACGTGTAGCTGTGAACCGTGCGATTAGTGAAACAGCTCACGGCCTTCACGGGGCCGAAGAACATCTCCAACAGGTCAATGCAATGGCCGCCCATGTCCATCAGCGAGCCACCGCCGCCCGCGGTCAAGTCCTGCCGCCATGCGCCGGGCATCGGCGGATACCAGCACGAGAGCTGTGCGCGGCCGAAGACTGGCTTGCCGAGTTTGCCGTCGCGGATGAGCTTCAGCGCGGCTTGGTGCTGGGCCAGGAAGCGCATCAAGAATGCCGTGCCGAACTTCACGCCGGCTTTCTTGCACGCGGCGATCATCGCCTCGGCGTCGGCAACGGTCATGCCAAGCGGCTTCTCGCTCAAGACATGCCTGCCGGCTTTGGCGCAAGCAAGCGCCTGCTCGCGGTGCGCATTCGGCGGCGAGGCGATATAGACGGCTTCGACGCCGCTGGCGAACAGTTCGTCCACGCTGGCAGCGGCGCGGGCATTGAACTGCTTCGCGACGGCCGTGTTGGCTTCTGCGTTTGGATCGAAGACCGCGACCAGCGCGGCATTAGATGCCGGCACGATGCCTTCAGGAATGGTCCGACGGCGGGCAATGCCGCCGGAACCAATGACGCCCCATTTGATTTTTCGGCTCATGACCAGGGTTCCCTATTTTGCGAATGCGCGGATGACCTTCTTCAACGCCGCGCCGATCTGCTCGCAATGATGCGGCTCGAAGGTCGGGTAGGCGAAGCAGGTAAACGTGTGGCTCTGGTGCCAGATGGCGTTCGGAACCTGCACCTTTGAATAATCCACGTTTGCGGCGGTGGTGTATTCCTTCGACTTGAACGGGAAACCGGAGCGACCGAAGGCGTTCCGAGCGGTGTAAGCGTTCTCGGTGTGACACTGCGGCCAGAACACCCGCCAGCACGGCGCGCCCTCGGCGCCAGCGGCCTTCACGAACTCGTTGATGTCGCAGCGCATGTTCTCGATATCGAGCGAGAAGGCCATGACGAACCAGCCATTCTGGCGCTCGGGCGTGTCAATCGGCCGGAACTTCACCAGCGGTTCGCCCGCGAGCGCGTCCATGATGATGTGCGCGTTGCGGCGACGGCGCGGCATGTTCCATGTTTCCATCCGGTCCAGTTCGGCGAGGCCGATGGCCGACTGCATTTCGGTCATGCGGTAGTTCCAGCCGACCATGTTGTGGATGTAGGAGAGTTTCTGTTCGAGTTCGAGCAGGTTGAGCCGGTCCTTCACGTCGTAGCCGTGGTCGCGGAAGCTGCGGGCGAGCCACGCGAGGTCTTCGTTGTCGGTGGTGACCATGCCGCCCTCGCCACCGGTGGTGAACGTCTTGCTCTGGCAGAAACTGCAGCCCGCGATGTCGCTGAGCGTGCCGGTCTTCTTTCCTTTATAGACGCCGCCGAACGCCTCGGCGTTGTCCTCGACGACAAAGATTTTGTGCTTCTTCGCGAAGGCCCGAACCTTGTCCATGTCGGCGACGTTGCCGTAGAGGTGCACAGGCATGATGGCCTTCGTGCGCTCGTTGACGAGTTTCTCGGCCGATTCAACGCTGATGCAATGGTCGTCGAGGTTCACATCGGCAAAGCGCGGAATGGCGCCGGCCTGAACGATCGAAAAGCCCGACGCGATGAACGTATAGCTCGGCACGATGACTTCGTCGCCGGGGCCGATGCCGAGGGCGGTGAGGCCGACATGGAGTGCGGAGGTGCCGTTGGTGGTGCTGATGGCGAACTTGCTCCCCTGCCACTCGGCGAAACGTTTCTCGAACTCCATGCCTTGGCGGCCGGTCCAGTAGTTGACCTTGCCGGAGCGCAGCACAGCTTCGACAGCCTTGATGGCGTTCTCGTCGAACGTGGGCCAATGCGGGAGTTTGTCTTTGACGGTGGGCGTGCCGCCCTTGATGGCGAGTTTGTCGTTGCTCATAGTATTCTCTCCTAAGTTCTGTTGGTCTCCAAAAACCAGTCGGCTCTTACCTCTGCGTGGCCAAAACATTTAGCCGAGCCTCCGGTTTTTAGCTACCCGCTTTACCACCGGTTCTGATACTTTTCTGACACGCGGCTGCCGCGGCAGATGAAACTCATCTTTCAAACACTGACCACCGGCTCGGAGGAAGGGTTTGCCTTCAAGACCATCCGCACCCGCCAGTTCGAGTGCCCGTGGCATTTCCATCCCGAATACGAGTTAATCCTCACCTTGCACTGTCCCGGCTATCGCATGGTGGGCGACAACATCACACACCTGCGCCGCGGCGACCTCGTGCTTATCGGCGCGCGCCTGCCGCACATCTGGCAACGCGACGCGCACAGCGGCACCGCCCCGGCGCATATCCTGCTCGCGCAATTCGAGGAGAAGTTCCTGGGCGACGCCTGCCTGAAGCTGCCGGCGATGGCGCCCATCCGGCAACTTTTCCGCCGCGCCGCCGTGGGCTTGCAGTTCACGGGGCGCACGCGCGACCGGGTGGACGGTCTGATGCACGCGATGGCGCACACAACCGGGCTGCGCCGGCTCGTCTTGTTCCTGACCGCGCTCGAAGCGATGGCCACTTCGCGCGAGGTCCGCCCCATCGCCAGTGCCGGCTTTGCGATCGAACTCAACCCCTTCAACCAAGAGCGCATGGCAGCGCTGCTGAAGTTCATCAACGACCGCATTGACCAGCCCATCCGCCTGAGCGAGGCGGCGCGCATGGCCCACCTGAGCGAGGGCGCGTTCAGTCGTTTCTTCCAACGGCACACCGCGCGGACTTTCCCGGCATTCGTGAACGAACTGCGCGTCGGCCGAGCCTGCCGCCTGCTGGCGGAAACCGAGCAGAGCATCACCGACATCTCAATGACCTGCGGTTTCGCCAATCTCTCGAACTTCAACCGCCAGTTCCTGCGACTGAAACGCGCGACGCCGAGCGAGTTTCGGCGGCAAATCAACCCATCAAGCCCCGCGAAGTAAGAATCATCGCCGTTTCGCGCCACAACCGTCGGCCCACGCCTGCCATTTGGCTGTGAGGTCTTTGACGATGTCAGGATGTTGCGCGGCGAGGTTTGTTGTTTCGGCGCCGTCGCGGGCCAGATCGTAGAGTTCCCACGGCGAGTTCTCGTTCTTCGAGATGATCTTCCAATCGCCGGCGCGGAAGACACGGTGCTGCGGGACGCGCCACGCGAGGAAATCGCGCAGGCCGAGCGGTTCGCCGCGGAAGACGGGCGCGAGGCTGTGACCATCGAGCGGAAGCGGTTTGCGGCCGTTGAAAACCGTGGGGTATTTCGAGCCGGCCAGTTCGAGGAACGTCGGCATCAGATCAATGAAATGGCCGGCGTCATTCACAATCCTGCCGCGCGCGGCGATGCCCGCGGGCCAGTGCGCGATAAGCGGCGTCCGGATGCCGCCCTCGTAGCCGGTGAGCTTGGTGTTGCGAAACGGCGTGTTGCTGACGGTTGCCCACGCAAGGCCGTAGGCGGCAAAGGTGTCGGCTGGGCCGGGCAACAAGTCAGGGCCGCTTCCCACCCGGATGCCCTTGCCGTCGAGCCGCCATCTGCTGGGCAGCATCTTCGCGTTGAAGCCGAACCCGCCGGTGCTTGGTTTCACGCCGCCGTCGGGCGCGGCGCCGTTGTCGGACATGAAGAGCACGAGCGTGTTCTCCAACTCGCCACGCTCGCGCAACGCGTCGAGAATCCGGCCCGTGCTGCGGTCAATCGAAGCCACCTGCGCGGCATAGACCGCCATGCGCTCGGCCTGCCAGTCTTTGAACTGATCCTCGGCCCACGCGTGGACGGTCGTCGGGCGCGGCGCGGGCGTCCACGCGGCAGGCACGAGGCCATTCGCCCGCTGGAATCTCAACCGCTCCGCGCGCCACTCATCCCAGCCGCGTTCGCGGTAACGGGCGCGGTGCGGCGCGATGTCAGCCTCGCGCGCGTGCAACGGCCAGTGCGGCGCGATGTGCGCAACGTAGAAGAAGAACGGTTTCTTGTTCGTCACCGGTTTTGCCGCGCGGTCGTCGAGGAACTTCAACGCGTGGTCGGTCAACGCGTCGGTGAGGTAAAAGTCGTTCGGCAGCCTGACCCGATGCATGTCGAGGTAAAACGGGTTGTGTTGCACCTCGTTGAAGTAACTGATTTTGCCCGCGCACATCGGGCCGAAGAAACGATGGAAACCGCGCTTGGTCGGCAGGTCGGGATCCTGCCATTTGCCGACCATCATCGTGTGATAGCCGGCGCGTTGCAGCGCCTCGCCCAGCGTCATGCTGCGCTTGAAATCCGTCGGCTGGTTCCAATGCGCGCCGGTGTGGCCGATGCGTTGCGCGTAAAGCCCCGTGAGCAGCGACGCGCGCGACGGCCCGCAGACGGCGTTGTTATAGAACTGCGTGAATCGCAGTCCGCCCTTCGCGAGCGCGTCAATGTGCGGCGTGGGAATCTCACCGCCGTAGCAGCCAACGTCCGACCAGCCGAGATCGTCGGCGAGGATGAGGACGATGTTGGGCTTGGCGGGTTTGTTGTTGTCGGCGGCGAGTTTCGACGCAGACAGCGCGAGCGCGGCGAGGATGAGGAAGACCCGCTTCATTGTTCTACTGTGGTTCATTGCCAGCCTTTCGAGGGAGCTTGGCGCCGACGGTCTTGAGATGCGCCGACAGCAAGGCGTCAAGTTTCTTGACCTTCTGGCCGGAATCGCCGGCCCGGTCATGCTGTTCGCCTTCATCCTCCTTCAGGTTAAAAAGTTCGAACTTGGGACCTTCCCAGTTCTTGATCAGCTTCCAATCTCCCGACCGAACGATGCTGTAGGGCGCGGGACCGCCGGCGCGGTAGTGTGGGAAGTGCCAGTAAAGCGGACGCGGCGCGAGTGGCCTCTTGCCGGAGGACTTGAGATGCGCGGCGAGCGAGACGCCGTCAATCGGGCGATCCTTGGGTAGCGCGACGCCGGCCAGTTCCGCGAGCGTGGGCAGGAGGTCAATGCTGCTGATGGGTTGCGCGGATATGCTGGCCGCCCGGATGACGCCGGGCCAGCGCACAATCCACGGCACGCGGATGCCGCCCTCGTAGGCATAGCTTTTTCCGGCACGAAGCGGCGCATTGTTGGTGTAGTGAGCCTCGCCGCCGTTATCGGAGGTGAACACAATCACGGTCCGCTCAGACAGACCGAGGCGGTCAAGCGTCTCGACCAGCCGGCCTGTGGCTTCGTCCACACTTTGAACCATCGCCGCATAAGCCGCGTTGGACTGCGTTTTGCCGCGGCGGCCCGCGTAGCCTGCCTCGATGTCCGGTCGCGCTTCGATCGGCGCATGCACCGCGTAGTGCGCGAGGTAGAGGAAGAACGGTCGCTCGCGGTTGGATTCGATGAACTTCACCGCCTCATCGCCGAGCCGGTCGGTGAGATACTCGCCCTTCCGCCGCGCCGGCAACGTCGGGATGCCATTCTTCGCCCACGTGTTGTTTGCGTAGGGATCGAAGTAACTCGGCGGCTGGCCGAGATCGCAGCCGCCGATGTTGGAATGGAAGCCCTGCGTTTCCGGCGACCATTCCGCATCGCCGAGGTGCCACTTGCCGAGGTAGCCGCAGCGGTAACCGGCGGGGCCGAGCAGTTCGGCGATTGTGATTTCGCTGTGCGGCATGAAGCGCGGATTGCGCGGCGTCAGCAACGCTTCGCCCGGTGCGCTCGCGACGTTGTAAGTCTCACGTTCGTAACCGGCAGGCAGCGCGGGATCAGCCGGCGACTCCTTTTGAAAACTCATCCGCATCCAGTCGGTGATGCCGAGGCGCGCCGGATGACGCCCCGTCATCAACGCCGCGCGCGACGGCGAGCAAACGGCGCAGGCGGCATATCCGTGAGTGAACCGAATTCCCTCCGCCGCCAGCCGGTCAATGTGCGGCGTCCGGTAATAGTCGCTCCCCTGACAAGAGAGGTCCAGCCAGCCAAGGTCATCAATGAGGATGACGACTAAGTTGGGACGCGATGCGGCGGCGAGGCGAGGTGAGGCCAGCGCGAGCGCGGCGATGGCTAGCGCAAGAGAGAGTAGTCGAGTTTTCATGGGGAGATCGAAGGGATGACTTTCCGGCTTACGAGCCACACTAGTGACTTTGCTTTCCACTCTTCCCAAAGCGGACCTTGGCAGCCATTGAGGCCGTGGCCGCCGGAGGGGAGTTCGAGGTATTCCACCGGCACGTGGTGCGCTTTCATGGCGGCGACGAAGTTGCGGCTGTTCTCCGGCGGCACGCCGGTGTCATTTACGGCATGAGTTTTGATTGGCGCGTCGGCCGCCAATGCGAGGTTGGTGCCAACAATGAAAAACACCACCGGCAGGATCCTGAATGTCTTCATAATGTTCCGAGGCTGCGCGCGACTTTCATTCTCAACTCAACCCAAGTCCCCGGTCAACTGCGCTTCGAGGCCGACCAGTGCGAGTTCTTGACGCCGCGGGCCGCGGCGCACGGTGAGCGTCTTCGGTCTGTCTTCGAGATTCCACACGAGCACGGAGCGTGCGGAGGGATACCACGCGCAGACCGCCGGCTCGTCTTCGGTGATGTGGGGCACATCACGCAGCTTCTCAGCGATGCGCCGCTTGAAGGCAAACAGCGCGTCCAGCGATTCCGCGACCGGCTCGCCGTCAGCGAGCGGAGGCTTCACAGACGGACGATGGACAAACTTCGTGCCGCGTAAAACGAGTTGGTTCTCCGCTGCCGCCTGCGCGTCAAAGTTGGAAAGAAAAGTCCAGCCATCGTGCGCGGGCGCGTCGGTCACCTCGAACGGCACGCCGGCCGCCAGGAACAGACTGAACGGGTTGTCATCGCCCACCCACCGGCTACGCTCGCCCCAGAAATGTTTGAACGGCCCGCAAGGCTTGTGGCCGGCCAAGCGCGCGTGCAGGGCGGCCTGCGTCTTCATCGCCGGGGCTATCGTCTCCCAGTGCGACCGCGGAAACGGATCGAGGCCGCTCATGAACATCGTCTGCCGCACGTCGGCGAGGGTCGAGATGACCAGCTTCGCTGCCATGTTCCGCGCGGAGAGCTTGTTGGAAGGAAACGCGGTCGTTTCGCTGAACGCCAGCTCCGGCCGCGCGAACCGCCGGTGCAGCAGCACGCTGAACAGTTCCTTGGTTTTGCATCCGACGGGGTTGAACGACGCGTCATTGAACGCGCCTTCGCCGACGCGAAACAGCGCGTCGCGGTAATCCGTCAGCCGGATGCCCGCCTTCTCCGAGCCGAGCACCATTACCATGATGCCCATCCGACCCGCGCCGGCTACGCGCTCTTGCGCGCGGAAACTCGCCGTCAGCCCGTCGCAGATGAACTCGATCCAGTCACGCAGCAGGGGCGTGAGCCGCCGCTGGCGCACGTCGTCCAGCAATTCATCCCACCGCGCCGTCGCGTAACCGCCTCGTCGCAGAAACCGCTCGCGGTGCTCGGCACAAAAACAGCCGCCGATCTTGCCAGGGTGGCGCGCGAGCCGGAAGTCGTCGTCGAGGAACACTCGCGTGAACTTCGCCTGCCGAAGCGCGCGGACGGCTGCGACGTTCTCCGCAGTGGCCGGCTCGTGCAACGAGGTGCCGACGCCCGTTTTGCCGTCAATGAGTGTGGCAAACTTCCAGTGCTGCGGCGGCGTGAGCGGGAAACCGCTGCTGGTTGTCTCCAGCGCGTTGCCCGGATGGCCAAAAGGTATGTTGATGACGTGCGCGGGCAATCCGGCCGATTCAAGCTTCGCGCGGGTTGCCTGTAGCTTCTCCACCGGCCACGGCCAGTGACCGTAGCAGAAGCCCGCGAGCCAGACAGCGTTGACGCCCGCGTCGCGGATGGTGGCGAGCAACTCTGGGTCGCGGTCAAAGGCATCCGGCGCAAGGCAAAGATGGAACCGCCGCGGCCCGCCTGCCCCGCCGGCGGAGAGATTCAGCGGCCGCAGCAGCCATCCCAACCCCGCCGCGCAGCCGGTTTTCAACAGTCGTCGCCTGCTCCATTGCGTCGTCATGGCATTATAAATCAATCCAGATCGGGCTGGCCCAGGCGACTTCGCCGTCAGTCTGGGTCACGCGCACGTAGTAGAACGTGAACGGATGATTGCAGAACTTCGCGGCGGGCATCCACGTCTTGTCAATCGGCCCGGCGTCCTGCCACGTGATGCTCAGGTCCATTTGGCCGTTGCCGGGGCGCGAATACACGACCTTGTTGTTCCGGATGATGTCGAGTTGCGCCACGGGCGCCGTGCCGTGGAACTCCACAACCAGCTTTCGCGCAGAAGCCAACGCGGGGTCGTCTTTCAGGCTCAACTCGGAACCGAGTGGACGGCCATTCAGCTTGTAGGTGAGCAACATCCGCGAGCCGGTCGTGGCGACGACGCGGCGGTTGTGCATGGCCTCGAAGATGGCGCGCCGGCTTCGCTCGGTCGTCTCGACGCTCATCATGCCTTGCTTGTATGGGCCGAAGCGGAACTCGGTTCCCCAGTGGCCGCTGTGGTCGTCGCCGCCGCCGGTGAAACCGACGCGCCAGCCCAGCGCGAGCGCGTTGCGCACATAGCCCACGGCGAACGGCGTGACATTGCCAGGTCGTTCAGGGACGGTGTTCCCGTCCTCCGGCGCGCATTCGAAGCTTCCGCGGGTTTGAAAAATCTCGACCAATCTTTCGTGTTCGGGACTGTGATCTTTCCAGTCGCAGAAATTGCCGCCGTGTGCAGGGTGATGAACGATAACAAGCGCCTTCTCTTTCGTCTTCCGCAGGGCCTCGAACAACTGCGGGGGCGAGGGATGCTCCCCGTCGTCCGACCGATACATGGGGCGGTCGTCTTCGAGGTAATAGACATTGCGGTCGCCATCTCCATTCTTTCGCCACTTGGCCCATTCGTAGCCGAGGAACGCGACGAACTCGGGCGGTTTGTTCCATCGTTTCACGGCCCGGCGTGTCACCGCCCAGAATTCGTCGGAGGTTTCAAAAAGATGGTCGTGGTCCGACGAAGCGGCGAAGTCCAGCAGGACTTCGTCCTTGAGCTGGTGGAAGTAGTCGTCAATGCAACCGGTGCCGTCAGACAATTCCGTGTGGCCGTGAATCATGCCCCAGCAGACCAGATCGTCTGTCTCGGCGCAACGTGTCGGGTTGCTCACGGCCTGCAACCCGGAGTCCGCGTCGCGCACGGTGAGCCGATGGACGCCCGCGGCCGGTAGCGACACCGTTGCCCGCAGGCAGGTCGAGCCGGGAACTGTCTCGATCTGCGCCGGGATGGGCATCCCGTCGAGCAAGACAGTGATCGAGCGCAGTTCGCGATGCGACAGATTGCCGACTACGTCTTCGGGCCGGACGAGAACGGCAAAAGCGCGCCCTGGCTTGGTAACAGCCGGCACATAAACGCGCAGGTGGTCGGTAGCGCCTCCGAGGATGTGCATGGTGCAGGCGGCGACGATGCGGTGGTCCGTCCCTTTGGCCCACACATCGCCCCCGGCCCATTGCGGGAACTTCGGCTCGGCCCGCTCGTCGGTGACGCTGTAGAGGACAAAGAACTTGTTGAACGCGTGCTCAGGGCTGACGCGGATTCCCTTTCCGCCTCCGGTGCGATCACCGAGAACAACTGCGATGTTCCGGCCCTTCTTGAAACCGCTCTTCGGCACCGAGAGCACAAACGTGCCAGCTTGTTTGGCCGGCTGGAGGGTCAGGCGCGAGCCGTCGTCGGCTTCCGCCGAAACGTAACCGTCCGCTTGCGGGCGAGTGGCTTGCGCGCCAGTGAACACTCCCTTGTTGTTTCGTCCGCCCCAAAGTTGGAGCTTCAGCACGGACCCCGGCGGCATGTCCTTGCTGAATTGGAATGGGACGCGCCACGTCGAGAACCCGCCGGCGATGGCGAACGGCGGCTCCGCATGTGTCAGCGCGATTTCCTCGGGGATTCGGATTGGCCGCTTCCAAGGCAGCATGGCACTGGCGGATGGCTGTGATGACAATGCGCTTGTGGCAGGTGTCGTTTGCGGCTCTGCCGCAAGACCGGCCTGTCCTGTCAGCGCCACAACGACCCAGCTTCCGATAACGACCCTCATCAGTGTTTTCATTACATCACCTCTCATAATTGTTTCATGATCCTCGTCACGCTCACCTCACCAAAACCGCTAATACCGATACACACCCATTGAGTTCATGGCCTCACTTCAACAATTCCAGTTCACTCTCCGGGATGCGGACGATTTTGTTAGGGCCGACTTTGACGCGCGGGAGCTTGTCCCAGCGGGCGCGGGCGTCTTTCCATCGTTGGAGACGCGCCGGGTCGAGCAGCGGGTCGGCCCGTTTTTCGCGCCAGCGCTGGAGCGCGGCTTCGAGCCGTTGTCGCATGGCGGCGTGGGCCGGATCATCGGCGAGGTTTCTGGTTTCGTTGGGATCGGTTTGCAGATCGAACAACTCCACCGGCGCCAGCTTCCCGGCGGTCAGGCTACCGACATTCACACCGCCGGACTCGAAATCCACAAACTCCTCCGACTCGTGGCCGTGGTCGGAGGTCACCAGATTCAACAGGAGCTTGTAGCGCGAGTCGCGGACGGTGCGCTGGCCACGAAACATCTGCGGCTCATGGAAGTTTTCCTCGGTGAACAGGAATTCGCGCCAGTCCTTGCCGCCTGGCTCGCCGCGCAGCAACGGCTGAAGCGCGGTGCCGACGAGACTGTCAGTCGTCTTTACGCCCACGCCAGCCAGCAACGTCGGCATCACGTCGAGGAGCGAGACCAGTTCGTCGCGCGACTGGCCTGGCTTGGCCACACCGGGCCAGCGCACGATCATCGGCACGCGGACGCCGGCTTCGTAGCTCCACGTCTTGCCGCGCGGCATGGCGGTGCCGTTGTCGCCGACGAAAATGACGATGGTGTTGTCCGCGAAGCCTGCGGCCTTCAGCTCGTCGAGCAACAGGCCCATGCCGGCGTCCACGCGCAGCACTGCGTTGAGCAGCCGCGCGGTGGCGAGGCGGTTCTTCGCGGCGTCCGGTGCGCCAAGCGGCAGCGGCTCCTTGATGTCAGCGGCGGTGAGCGGCTTTTCCGGCAGGCCGGCGATCTGGTCGGTGTCCTTCGTCAGCGGGACGTGCGGGTCGAAGTAGTTCACGTAGTAGAAGAACGGCTTATCCGCCGCCTTCGCCGACGCGAAGAACTCGCGGCTCTGCTCGGCCACCCAGCGCACGTTGCGCGTCGGCAGTGGGGCCATCCGCACCTTTGCCGGCATCCAGTCGAACGGGAAATCCGCCGCCGGCTCGACGTGCAGTTTGCCGATGATGCCGGTGCGATAGCCCGCTGCCTTTAGCACCGCCGGCAGCGTTGGCTGGCCGGGGTGCATCCTGAAGCCAAGCTGCGAGAGACCGACCAAGCCATTCTGGTGCGGCCAGCGCCCGGTGAGCAACGCCGCGCGCGACTGGCTGCACGACGATTCCGCGACGTAGGCGTTGGCGAACCGCACGCCCGACGCCGCGAGCGCATCGAGCTTCGGCGTGGTGATGCGCTTCTCGCCATAGCACGAGAGCAGACAACCGAGATCGTCGGCGGTGATGAGGAGGATGTTCGGTGGTCGCGACTCGGCGCTTGAACCCGTGGCGGACAACGCGAGCGTGCCAATGGCCAACAGGAAAAACAGCAGCTTGCGCTTCATACTCTTAGGCTGGCTGAATCATTTCAAAACTGGTGGTCCATTGCTTTTAACAGCCCGTGGTTCACTTGTATCCTCGTTTTTCATGGACATTCTTCTTCCTGCCTTACTTCGGTCCATCTGTGAGCCAGGCATTCCGGATCGTGTATAATCCACCCTGCCAGCCGTAAAACTTGAACCGCTGCGGCTCTGCCAGCAATTCCGCCTGAGCCGGATCAGAGATCCTCACCGGCCCGATCTTCCGCCCGTCAACCCATCCGGTGATCACGCCATCATCGCGCTGGAGTTTGACGGCATACGCTCTGCCCGGAACGAAAGACTGGCCCGCGTAGGGAGTGAGTCCCGTGGAACGGCCATCCGCCCCGCAGGCCGCCAACCGCATGCCCTTATCGGAGACCTCAACCGTCACCCCGCCGCGGATGAGTTGGCGGGCCGACGGGGCCAGGGACAGGAAGATGTAAGACTCCTTTCCTGCCCCTGTGATTTCGGCACTCAAGCTGCACCGCTCGCCCACCGCATACTCGACGACCGGGGCGATCTCCTTGTAAGCGTCAACCTTCGAAACGCCGTAGCGGAAGGTGTCACCCAGCCGCTGATCCCACGGCACGCGGCAGGCCAGCGTCGAGTTTTTGTGGTTCGAGATGCTCCACGCCACCGAGGTTGCCCAGAGTTCGTCACCCACCAGCGACAGCGACCAGCAGTCGGCGGTGGCGCCACCATCTTCGACGGGGTTGGTGCCGTCGTTGAACCCCCATGAACCCGGCACCACCCGCCAACGCTCCGGGTTCAACGGATCGTCCAAGTCGAACTCATAGAGCCGTTGAATGCTCGTCACGTCGTTGACGTTGGGAATCTGCCAGGCACAGATGTAGCCCTTATCACCGCGAACGAATCCGCCACTGCCCTCATCCTGATTGCGATTGAGCGTGGGCGCGCTGCGAATCTGCTCGTGGGTCAGGGTTGTCTTCAGGTTGGGCAGGATCGCGCCGCGAACACTTATGTCTGATCCTCCGTGCTGCCAGCATAGAACATAGTCCTTCGTCCTGGTGCGCGGAAATACGCGGACGCAAATCATGCGTTCGCTACCGGCATCCTTGGCAGTGCCGCGCGGGTATTTCTCCCAGAGAAAATGCGGTTTGCCCCAGGGGCCGGCGAAACTCTTGGTCTGCGAGCGCAACAGGTAACCCCAACTGAATTTCCAATCCGCGAAGCCGTTGGTCCCGTCCACCACACCGAGGATCAGGCAGGGCGTTCCGTCGAGGTCGCGAAAGGCGAACGGATCAGCAACATAGGTGATGCCCGCCGGCAGCTCCATGACAAGGCCCAACGCCTCCCACCCGTTTGTTCCTGGCCGTCTCTTGTAAACATAGGTGCGCGCGTAGGAGCCGCCGCGCCCCCCGCCGTATTGTTCGTCCACGGAATAGAAGGCGGTGAATTGAAACAGCGACCCATCGGCGTCGCCCACGACGACCGAGTTGTTCTGCGGCGCGCATTGCGGATCGAACTGTTTCTGGTTCCCCGTGCAAACCACCTCGCGTTGAGACCACGCGATGCGGCTCACTGGTCCCGCGGCCTTGGTCTGCCGGAACGGCTCGCGCATATCGAGCAGCGGCCACCGCCCCGCGAACTGGATCCCGGCGATCACGCCGCCAGCCATGGTTCCGGCGGAGACGATTTCCAGCGTCACCTCATCACCCGCCTTCAACTTTAGGGGCTGGGCCAGTGCGGCGCGGTATTCCTGGGCGACGTCCAAGGGTGGGAACACCTTGCCCTTCTGCCGCGTGTAAAGGTTGAGCGGCGTTCCGTAAACCGGGATGGTGACCCGTTCCGCCGAAAGTCCGCCCGCGGAACGAAGGACAACCACGACCGGCTCATGGCGGGGGCCAACACAGTTGGCCAGCCGTGTATAGAATCCGGTAACCGTCTCAGCGCGCGCGGCCTTGTGGCGAAAGACGACCGCGCCCGCCCTTACCTCCGCCGCCGCTATAGCGGCTTCGGTCTTCACGCTTCCGTCACCACGGGTGTCGGATGAAGCATGGTGGAAGCTCGCCGATGCTGGCGTTGCTTTGCCCTGAATGGAGGCGTGGAAGTAGGTGGCCAAACCAATCAAGTGCCCTTGGACCTCAATATCAGGCTCGTTGCACGCATGCGCGCCCATGACGTCCACATAAGCCTTCTCCGGTGGCGGCGGCGTGCCGCCTTTGAACATGATTTTGACAAACTGAGCGTCGTGAGTGGGACCCTTGACGAGAAAGCCGACCGACGCTGGAAGCTTACTGTGACTGAAGAAAGGTCCGTAGTGCGGGTTGCGCACCGGATTCGAGCCGACGCCGGTGACGAACACCTTGCCGAGCGGGTTTGCGCCCAGCACGAAATGCAACTGCCGCAGCGCGGCTTCGCGATACGGCGTGCGGCCGGTCAACTCGGACGCCATCGCCAGTTCCCACGCCATTTGCAGCGCGTTGCCGCACGTGTGCCGATGCTTCCAATTCTCGGCGGTGAGGACCGAGCCGTAGCCTTCGGCTTGCGTGATGGCCATCAGTCGGTCGCAATCCATGCGCAGACCGGAGAGGATCCTGTCCTGGATGCTCTGGTCTGCGCCTTGCTTGATGAAGCAGTAGCTGATGAGCGCCTCATGCAGGTTGTAGTCGCGGATGGTTTGGGTGCTGACGGGCGCGGCCGGGTAGGGGCTTGGCAGTTGGGCGAATCGTCGGAGAAAGTTGTCGTGAAAACCACGCTCGCCGGTGGTGCGAAACAGTTCGACCGCCAACCAGAGGCGATCAGGCTCATCCACACGCTTCAAATAGCTGCCTATGGTTTTCGGGGCGACGATTTGGGGATGCGCTTGCAGCCAGCCCCAACACAACCGGGCGCGATCGAGGCAGGACCGCGCAAATTTCGGGTCGCGGGCTTGAAAGGCGCGAGCCGCCTTCGCCAGAACAGCGCCGACCTTGGCGGTGTGTGATGAATACACCGCCCCGATGAAACGCACGGTGGGATCCTCGTGCGGCATCACGTAGATTCCCAGCTTGTCCCCCATACCAGTGGAGACACCCCCGTCAGGCCCCTGCATTTTGAACAGCCATTCCAATCCCCACCGCGCCTCCATCAGCAGGTCCGGCCAGTTACCGTTACGCTCCTCCGGTTGCAGTCGTGACGGCACTTTGTCGAATGCGCCGGGAAACAACTCGTCCGGCCACAACATCCGGCTCACCGCCTGCGCGGCCGACATCGTCGAGCGATTGTAATCCGCGCCGTTGTGCCAGGCCCCAGTGGCCTCGCGGCCGTCGGGCACTCGCTGGTCGTTGTTGACCATGATCGCACCGTCTCGCAGGTGGCACGGCGGATGACCCACCACCTCGTCCTTGACCGCATAGCCGCACCGGCTCAGGTAGAGGCCGTGGAGTGCCGTCTGCAACAGCGGGACATAAGCATCGTTGCCGATCTTGAACGGCCACGAACGCGTGCCATCGGGAAGTTGGATGACATAGGTTCCCGGCTGCCGCAAGGCGGTGAAATTGCCTTTCCAGACATCGCAACCGGCGAATTGATCGTGAATGGGACCGCTCAACTCGCCCTCAAGGGCGACCGCATTTCGCTCATTGAGAATTTGGAAACTCGCAACCGCTCTGGCCACGCGAAAGTCCTTTGCGTCTGCGATGCGATAGCCAACCTGGTTGATGGCGATTTCTTCCGGACCGGCAGCGGGTGCGTGTTGTGGCCAGTTTAAACACAGCAGCAAAACGGGCAGAAGTGCTGAAATCATACGGGCACGTCCAAAGACTGCTTTTCCGCGCCAGGTTGATAGTAGCAGTTCGGTTTTCGATGTGGATGAATTCATGCGCAGGACTTCTCACCAAAACCGCCAATACAGATAGACCCAGACGACGATATAGACCGACCACCACAGCAGGACGCTCTGATACCACGGGCGGCGGACGCCGTCATCATATTGGCGGAGCACCGCGGGCGTCCAATGGAACGGCCGCCACAGATTCTCGGCGGGCGGCGGCGTGCGCAACGACACGATCACGATGCCCGCCATGGTGATCACCTGCGCGATGGCCGCCAGGTAGAGCCAGTGCAGCGAGATGCCGACCGCCGGCGCACCCAACGCCATTGCCAGCGTGATCGCCGAGCCGCCGATCAGGCCGAAGAGCGCGCCCTGATAATTGGTCCGTTTCCACAGCAGGCCGAGCAGCATTACCGAGATGAACGGCGTCGCGAGGTAGGTCACGCCATTTTGGAAATAACGGAACACGCCGCCCAAGTGCGCAACCGACGGCGCGATCAGCGCCGCAAGGACCAACGCGGCCGGGGAGGCGATGCGCCCCATCCGCACCAGCCGCGCGTCGTTCGCGTCGGGGTGGAACATCCGCCGGTAAACGTCCAAGCTGAAAATGGTCGCCGTGGAATTGGCCAGCGCGCTCGTGGCTGACATCACCGCCGCGAGGAACCCCGCGAGGATGACGCCGCGCAAGCCCCAGTCCGGCGCGAGATATTTCAGCGCGAAGGGAAACGCCTGATCCTGATTTTCCAAGGGCGGGGCCGCGTGCATCACGTTGGTCCAGTGGAAAACGATCAGGCCGAGGAAACAGGTCACCAGCGGGCGGAGCAGGTTAATGACGCCCGCCCACAAGACGCCCATCAGTCCGTCCCATGTCGAGCGCGCGCCGAGGATGCGTTGCGCCATCACTTGATTGCCGGCGGAGTAAAAGATGAAAACGCCGAACGTGGCCAGCACGATGCCTGGGAACGGCGCTGATGGATCGTTCGCGGGAAGACAGAGGTGAAACCGATCCGGCCTGGCGGCTTCCATCGCGGCCCAGCCGCCCGGCACTTTTCCCAACGCGAGGAAGAAAAGGACCACGCCGCCACCCACCAGCATGACGCACTGTAGCGCGTCCGTCCAGATAACCGATGAGAGGCCGCCCTTGGTGGTGTAGAGCGCGATGACCGCGACCATGCCCCACAGGACGACGTGGAAATTCCATCCGGTCAGATCCGTCAGCGCGAGAGTGCCGCTGTAGAGCACCGGCACCATGAACACGAACACGTAAGCCGCCAGCATGACCCAACTGTAAATGTCCGCGCACAACGGCCCGAACCGGCGCGCGAGAAACTCCGGCACGGTTGTGATGCGGTTGCGGAGCCACATCGGGACGAACACCAGCGTCAGCAGGCCGTAAGTGGGCACGAGCCACCATTCCCAGTTGGCGATGCCCATGCCGTTCTTGTAAGCGGCGCCGACGGTGCCGACGATCTGTTCGCTCGACACGCTGGTGGAGACGAACGCCGCGCCGATGATATACCACGGCAGCCGGCCCGACGCGAGGAAGTAGCCGCGCGCGGTCTTCTCCTGGTTTCGCGCCGCCCAAAGCCCCACCGCCACCACGGCCACCAGCGAGACGACGATGATGCCGATATCCAGAGGACTGAGTGCAAAGTTCATTTGGTCGCTTTGCTGACATTGCCGCCGTCAAACTCCCGGCAGGCGTCGCCGAGGAGTTGCTTGAGGATGTTGTCCTGCGGATGGCCTGCGCCGAGATGCTGGATGAAGCCCTCGGCAAACGGGAAGCCCGCCGCGCGACCCTCGGCCTCCGATGCGCGTTTCATCATCTCCAGATAATTGTCTTCCTTGAGGACGACGCGAAGCCATTCGCGTTGCGAGGCGTGACAGGCCAGCATCCGAGTCTTGGTTTTCATGACGGTGGAAACGTTCACTGCGCAAGTCAGCGGCAGCGGCCGGCCGAAGATGTCTTTCCGCGCGACGGCGTTCGCGTAATAGAGATACGGGATTTTCGACGCCGTCAGGACGGCCGCGCCGCAGTCGTAATTAGGCACCGGCCCGATGAAGGCCGCGTTTCGCACAAGGCGCGAGGTTTCCTCGTGGTCAATCAGGTAATCCATCGGCGGATGGGTAAAGACGATGGTAGGATTCACCTCGCGCATGACGCGGACGGCGCGACGGCGATACGCGTCGTTGTATTCCACTTCGAGGTCCTCGCCGCCAGCGAAGTGAAACCGCGCGCCGATGATGTCGGCGGAGGCTTGCGCCTCCTGTAGCCGCTGTTCCCGGATCACAAAGCGAGGCAGCGTCGGCGAGCCGACATCGCCGCCGGCCATGACGGCGATGTGGATTTCGCAGCCGCGTTTCGCCAGCAAGGACAGCGTGCCGGCGCAGAGGATTTCCACGTCGTCGGGATGACAGCCGAAGGCCAGAATTCTGTGTTTTGATTTCATGGGGTTTCTCCTTTTGGGACAAGGTTACGTCGCGAGGTTTTCTCGGAGAATAAGGCGAAGCTCTTGCGCGTCGCCGGGGATTTGCAGCAAGCCGCGGCCTTTGTTGACCGCGCGCGGACTCACGTCGCTGACGATAAAGTGATCGGGCAACTGAATCAGCCGGGGCAGCACGCCGCGAGCAGAGGCGCGGACGCTCAGGCGGCAACGCTGGCGGTCGAGCATCAGCGCTTCGAGTGAGACGCTGCCGCGCGTGGTGCGGAGGTTTCGCAGCACGGTGACGCCGTTGTTGGCCAGCCACAGGAACGGCACGCCGCCCAGCACTGTCACGCAGCCGTCGTGCTCGAAATAGAGGCTGTTGAGCATCATCTCCAAGATGCGGCCGTTACCGCTGCCGTTCGGCTGCCACGGCGCGAAGTTCGCGTGCGTGCGCGAGAACCGCTCCTGCACCTGAAAAGTGTCCTGTGTCATCCCGTAGCAGAGGTTGATGCGGTTCGCGGCGAATGCCTTCTTCCACTCGCCCAGCCGCAGGTAGGCGTGATGCCAGGAAAACTCGCCGACGCCCATATAGGCGATGTCCGCGGTCATTCGGCCGGTGAAGAAGCCATCCATCAACTTCTCCTCGAAGTAAGCCACGAAACGCCGAAGGCGGTCCGAGCGAATGTCGAGCGGGCCAGTGTAGGCGAGGATGATGGCGCTGCAAATCCGCTCGAAGCCCGGCTCGATGCGCTTTTCCTTCCCCGTGAGAATCTTCCGCTCGATGTAGCCATCGGGCCGCGTCATGCCTTCGATGGCGCGCGTCAGGTCAGCGCGATACATGTTCAGTTCACGTCGGAACTCGCCTGCGCGCTCATGCCGCGCCTGCTCCAGCAGCGTTACGGCCTTCTCCAAGCCCCAAAACGTGAACGAATCGGTCACCGCCACGATGCGTCCGATGTCGCCGTCGGTGGCGCAGCCGAACGGCATCAGCCCGTAGTAGAGCGGTCGCGAGCCGTCGGGATTGAGTTTCCGCGTTGCGCGAATCTCGCCGACGATCCAGTTCATCGCCTTGAGCATCTTTGGCAGGTATTCCGCCAGAAACTTCTCGTCGCGCGAATATAGGTAGTAATCGGTGGCGAGCGCGAGGGCCGAGCCGGTGGTGTTGAGCCACTTCGGGCCGGTGGTGCCAATCGCGCCGGCGGTCGTCGTCAGTTCGCCTTCGGGAGGATGTCCCGCGTCCTGCAAACCAAAGATGAAATCCAGCGAGCGACGCACCGGCTCAAAGTGGCCGAGCCGCAGCATCGGCAGGAGCATGAACATCGCCTCCCACACCCACACGAAAAACCGCTCCGAACTCCCGCCCTGCGTCGGCATCAGGTTCTTCTCGCCGGGAAACTGCACGAGCAACTGGAGCGTGGAAAGTTGCAGCTCGGTGAACATCTTGTCCCAGTTCTCGTTCGGGAACGTCAACTGCGCGTGTTCGCGGGTGAATTGTGACTGGAAGTGCTTCAACGCCGCGGCCCGTCCCGCCTGCGAGTCGGCCCGCATCAACCGCTCGCGGTCCTCCGCCGTCGCGCCTTCGACATCCGTCAGCAGCGCGATCCAGAACCGCTTCTGTTCTCCCGCCCGCAGTTCGGCGGAGAAGTGCATGACATCCTGCACGCTCGCCAGCCGCATGGACGGCGCAACGCGATACTCCGGGCCGCCGTTGAAATACCGCGGCAGCCGTTTGGCATCAAACTCCTTCTTCGCCTCCCACTCCAATGTCCAGTCGCCGGGGATCGTCCTGCCGATGGGAGCCGAGCCGCGGCAGATCGCGTTGTCCTTGAGCTGGACCTTGTCACACGGCAGCCACTTCGTTGCGTCCCAGTAGAACGGCACGTAGTGCGGATCGAAAATGCGGGACTCCATCTGGAAGTTGACCTTCGCACGGACATTCGCCCGACGCGTCGCGTCGGTCTCGTTCGTTACCGCTACTCCGACCCACAACACACTCTGCCGCCCATCGAACGGGCAGCAGAAGTAGTCGAACTCGTAGCGGAAGTCGCAAATGTAGTAGTCGGCGTGGGCCAACGGAAACTTTCCCTCAGCAAGCGATAGTTGCGTTGCGCGGAAATCAGGCACCAGCGGCGGGTCATCCACCGCGAACTGGACGATGAAGGTCTCCAGCGACCGCGCAGCCTTCCAAGAGGCAGGATTGTCGGTCGAAAGCTTCGGCAATTCGCGCCGGCGGCAGACATTCAGCGCGCAATCCACGTGGATGAAGTCGGGGTTGTAGACCGGCTGGATCGGCAAATGCACCGTCAACGGCGGCGTGTAGCCCTCGCCTTTGTCCGCCAGGATGCTGGCCCACGATTCGTGGTTGATGGTCGCGTAGGTCGTCGCCTTCTCGTCAGCGCCGGGCGCGACAACGCCCGGCTTGGTCGTCGTCGCCGCCGGCTCTTTCGCCGAAAGCAACGAAGGCATTGCGCCCGTCCCTAGCGCAGCGGCGGAGAGAAAATCACGGCGCGAAAGCCGGCGAGTTGGGCCGGAAGGATTTGCGGTGTTCATCGTCGTTCCTTTCAAAAGTCAGTGTGTCATGAGTCGTCGGTCGGTTCGAGCCGCCTCTTCTTACTTGCAGACCACCGCCGCGACCTTGCGGTAAGCCTTGATGATGTCCTGCACGTCCGTGTCGGTCAGGACGGAGGCGACGCACGCGATCATCGTGCGGCTGAGCAGGTCATCGAGATGCGGGCAGGCACCCTTGGCATAGGAAACGCCAGCCGAGGCGCGGTTCTCCGCCAGTTGCCACGGCGAGACGGTGGAGATGCCGCGTTTGTTCACGAGGCTGGCCACGTTGTAGTAGATGTGCAGACCCCACTGGTCCATGTGGATCGGGTAGAGGCCGTCCTTGGCCGCGACGATGCCTTCGGCCCGCAACGCCTCCGTGAACTTCAGCGATTGCTCGCGCGTGGGAAAGACGGTCAGCAGAAATGAGCCGGCGTCACCTTTGGGATCGGGCACCTCGCGGAAGGTCAGCGTGCCTGCGAGGGCCTGCTTGATCTTGTTCTTGGCGGAGCGCATCGCGCCGGTGATGCGGTCGAGTTTCCCGAGTTGCACGCGGGCGACCGCAGCGGTCAACTCGCTCATGCGGCAACCGATGCCCCAGAGCTGGAGCGACGGATCGTCAAAGACCAGCCGGCCCGCTTCGTTGCGGGCATAACCCAGGTCATGGATGGCGAAGGCGCGGCGGTAGAGATGCGGGTCGTTGGTTACAACCATGCCGCCCTCGCCGGAGGTCATGTGCTTGTTCATCTGGAACGAGAAGATCGCCATGTCGCCGAACGCGCCGGCCTTGACGCCATGCTGGCTGGCGCCGTTGGCTTGGGCGCTGTCCTCGATGATCTTGAGCTTGTGTTGTTTTGCCAACGCGACGATGTCCTTGATGCGGCCGATCACGCCACCCATGTGAACGACGAGAATGACCTTCGTGCGCGGGGTGATTTTGCGGACCGCGTCCTTGGGGTCCATGCTGAAGGAGTCGTCGCAGTCCACCAGCACCGGGATGGCGCCGCTGCGAACGACCGCGCCGACCGTGGCGACCCAGAAGTAGCCGGGAATAAGCACTTCATCGCCGGGTCCGACGCCGAGCGCGCCAAGCGCCACTTGCAGCGCACCCGTGCCGCTGCTGACAGCGAGCGCGTATTTGATGCCGATGTAGGTGGCAAACTCCTGCTCCAGCTTGGAGACCTCGTTCTGCAAATCCAGCCCGTAGTAGCGGAACAACGTCTTGGATTTGCAGACGCGCGTAGCCGCCTCGATCTCCTGCTCGTCCATATAATGCGCGCCGCACCATTCCTGGGGCAGCGGCCGGCTCCGCACCGCAGTGCCGCCCTCGATTGCCAGTTTTCCATTCATGCTCATTGTTTGGTCTTCGTTTGTATGTTCGCGCCGCACGCCACCAAAAGTTCCTGCGCCTGGCCCGGCGGGCCGACGAAATAGACCGGCGAGCCGGTCAGACTCACGGCGGGGCCGGCCACCGCGCAGCCCATGAGGTCTTTGCACGCCGCGCCAGAAGGAATGCGGCTCGTTGTCTTCTCATCGGGATCCCAGAGCACCAGCACCGCTTGTTTGCCGGTCTCAAACGCGAAGATGAAAGCGCCGTCACCGATCCTGTCTGCCACGAACTTCGGGCTTGATCCCACCATCTCCGTGAAGACGGCCATTGCCGGGAAAACCTTCCGCACCGCGCCGTCGGCAAACATGCAGCTCTCCGTGCCCGGTTTGTTTACCGAGCCGGTGCAGCCGGAATGCAGGAAGATTTTCTCGCCGCCGCGGCCCAAGAAGATAGCGCAGTAGCGGATGATGTAATCGGCCGCCTGTTTCTCGCTGAGCAGTTGCGGCTCGGACCACAGGCCGGGAATCGGCACGAACGGTTTGCGCGGCAGGTCGTCGCTCCCGTAGTAGGAGAACTCCGTCATCCAGATCGGCTTCGGGCCGCCATGGGCTTTCATGGTCGCCAGCAGGTTGTCGAAGGACGCGATGCGCGTCTCCGGTTTGGCGAATCTGGGATAGTCGTGCAGGCCGAAGATGTCCACGTTGTCCAGCAGGCCCGCCTCCAGCATCGGCTGGATGTATCGGCCGCCGGGCGGCATCGCCGGTCCGCCCATGACCCGCACGTCGGGGTTGGCGGCGCGAATCGCGGGGGCGACCTTCCGGAGCAGGTCGAGGTAATCGCCGACGGTGAAACTTCTCAGCGTTGATTTCGGATCAATGAAGCCGAAGTCGGGCAGCGAATAGGTCGTGAAAAGCGGTTCGTTCAAAAACTCCCACACGCGAATCTGGTCCTTGTAGCGGCTGACGACGGTCTTGCTGAAAACGGCCAACTCTTTGACGTCCCGCGGCGGCCATGCCCACCGCGCGCGGACGAGCAATTCCTGGTCGTCGCCCTTGCCGCCGTTGCGGTAGCGGGGCGAAGCGGCCCGGATTGCATCGAGGCCTGGCGCGGACGAGTTCCAGTCGGTGGACGGGAACGGAATCATCGCCATCAGGTTCAGGCGCTGCGCGGCGATGCGGTTGATCTGAGGGTCGCTGACTTCCCAGTGATACTGCCCGCGCGCCGGCTCGATGTGCTGCCACTTCAGCGACCAGTCGCGATGCCAGCTCACGCCAGCCTTCTTCGTCAGCGCGAGCAACGACGGCGTCGGATAGGCGTGATTGATGCCGAGGACCGTCTCCTGCGTGGTGCGCGGCGGGACGATGGCCACGCGCAACAGACGCGATTCCTGAACGTCGCCGCTCTTCCATTCCGCTACGACGCGGTAGAAACCCCGCCAAACGCCCGGCAACGTGACCAGTTTCTCCATCGCCGACTTTGCCGACACCTCGAACTCGACATCGGGCAGTTCGACAGGCTGGTCGGCAAAATCTGTGATCTTAAACCGCACGTGCGCGCGGGCCGGCACGCCAGCGTTGTTGAAAGCCGCGATCTTCAGCGTCGCAGGTTTCCCCGCGATGAACACGCCCGCTGGCTCCATGGGCATCACACCGATTTCCAAATCACTTCGCGGCGTGAACGCCGTTGCCTGCGCGCCCTTTTCGAGCTGGATGGCGTCCACATCCACCGCGACGTCCTTCTCACGCGTTAGGTTCGGCCCGGCGAGCACGAATACAAACGGATGCTTCGGCGTGAACGTGTGCGAGTATCGCTTCCACTGCCGTGTCAGCACGCCGTTGTGGAGAACCAACTCACGAGCGCCGTCCCAGCCTTTGCCGGCGTCCTCGTTCTGGACACCGAACGCCCTCTGCACGCCGTCGCGCGAAGCCCGCATGTCAAGCGAGAGCGTGTAAGGCGCACCGGGCGTGACCTCGATCCAGCCAACGTTCGCCGCCAACGGTCGCAACTCGCGACGGTTGACCGGCTCAAAGTAGTCGAAGTTGAAGACCGGCGTGTGCTTGCCGCCGAGTTGGATGCGCAGGAATGATCGCCCATGTGCTGCGCCCGACTTCACCACCGCACCGTGCAACGCATCGAAGTTGCCCCAGTTCTCGACCAGCGGCGCCCAAGAATTTTTATAGCCGGCGCCTTCGCCCAACGACGACCATCCGGCGCTCCCCATTTCAAACGAACCGTTGGGCACGAGGTTCCTGCCGCCCAGCGGTGTAACGGTGTGTGTGAAGCAAACCATCTCTTGTGTTCCGCTCCCGTGCGAAACAGCCAGCCCCGCAGCAAGAAGAATGAAACAAAATGGGAGCGGGGCGATTCTCTGGAGGCGCAGGTTCATGAGGTTAATCTCCCTTGAGAGCGTTCATGGTCGGGCTGATTTCCAGCGACAGGTGGTGATGGAGATCGCCGGGAGCGTCAAGCGGACCGAGGCGTTGCCATGCGCCAGACAGACATCGGTCTTCTCCCGGCAGCTGTTGAGGAATTGCACGACGAGTGTCCGCTCCGGCGTCTTGAAGGCGAGGCACCGAACGCCTTCGTGCTCACCCTGAACGGCCACGCGCTTCGCACCGGGCCGGACGAACTTGCTGAAGTGCGCGAGATAGTAGTAACAGCCAGTATAGGTGACCTGCTTGGTCTCGCGGTTGATGATGACGACCGGGTGCTGGATGTTTGCATCGCGGTTTCCGTGGATGGGCGACACGGCCCACGGCCCACCGTTCTGGTCGAGAACCATGTTCCAGTAGATCCACGCCGACGCGCCGGCTTCGAGGTCGGAAACAATCTGCTGGCCCCAGGCGTCGCCGTCCTCGAAGTCGTAGTTGGGCACTTTTGCGGTCTTAAGCGTGCCGGCGAGATACGCGTAGCACAGCTCGGTCATCCAGAGTGGAATGTCCGGATAGCGTCGGTGGAGCGTCGCGATGCTGGCAAAGTCCTTCCGGTCGTAACCGTGGTAAGGGATGGCAGCGACGAACTTGCGCGCGGCCGGATCGTCGAGCACGACCGGGTAATTCGCCAACACCTGGCCCCGCACGGGCGCTTCACTCAACATGAGTTTCGTCCGGATGCCCTTCCTCTGTAGCAGCGGGCCGACATGGTTTTTGAGCAAGTCTCGGATCTTGTGGTAAGGAATCTTCGTATAGACTCCCGGTTCGTTGAACAGGCTCAGGTAGTGGATGAAGACGCTGTGCTTTTGATACTCCTGCAGGTAGCGGAGGTAATAGAGGGCCAACGCGTCAAAGTATTGCGGGTCTACGTCCTGGTTCTTGTTCACATCGAACAACATCCAGTCCGGCGGATAATCCATCGGGGCCTGAAGCACAAAAGACCCGAACTTGCGCGCTCGCTTGATGTAGGTGATCAACCCGTTCTTGCCGAGGTCGCGCTCGATGCTGAACTGCTTCATCGCAATGTCGCCAAGATGATCATTGTAGGTATACCACGGGCCAGCCGACATGAAGTCCGTGCCCGCGAGCGGCGTCTTCATGGCGCTGAATCCGGCTCCGCGCACCGGATCGAACAGCGCCTCGAACACCTTCCCTTGCTTCTTCACTGGCAGACTATTGATGCAGATCAGGCCCGCTTCAAGAAACGAGGCGCCGAACCCGGCGATGGTTTGATGCGTCACCGCCTCGTCAACGTGGAAGACACCGGGCTGGCGACTGTCGCCTGTGGTGAACTTCACGCTGGGTCTGGCAGCCAACCGATCACCCTCCTTCGAGGAGACGAAACTCTCCATCTCCTGGCCGGGTGCGGTCGCGGACGCCATGCCGGCGACTAACACCAGCAGTCTAAATTCGGTGCGAATACGGCTCATTGTGTGCGCTCCAATGCTTGGTGCGGAAGATATCGGATGGCTGGACGCTTGCCAAAAGCGAGCGCATGGAGAGAATAGGAAACGCATGGACATTCCGGCACCAACGGAAAAACCGGCCGGGCATTGGTTGCGCGAGGCGATGCGGTGCGTGCTGCGCGCGCGGCCGGCCAACATTATCGGGCGCACGGGCTGGCCGGCCCAGCCGATGCGCGCCAAGCCCGACCCGTCGCACCATTACCCGCTCGGCTTGCACAGCAACAACATCCCGGAAGTTTGTATTGCGCTCGAAGGTCGGGCCATTCTGGACATTGAGGATCGGCGTTACGCCCTTCGCTCGCCGTGCATCGGTGTGCTCGAACCCGGCGTGCGCCACTCCGAGGGTTTTGCCCGCCGCGTGAGCGGCTACCGCGTGTTGTGGCTGATGATCTCGCGGCCATCCGTGCTGGTGAGCGTGATTCACTATCGCCCACGAAAGGGCTGGGACTGCATCGAACAATACGTCGCGCAAACACCGCAAGGCGCCGCGCTGTTCGACCGGCTTCGCAACATGTCGTCGCCGACGACGCCGGCGCAATTCGAGCCGTTCCGCGCCGAAGTGCTGGCCACGCTCGGCGTCCTGTTACACCAAGCGGTGCAGCGCGCCGCGACGAGCCACGGCACTGTGACCGCCATTAATCAGCATGAGGCAGCCCTGTCACATCTCCGCGAGCAGCTCGACCATCAATTCGACCGTCTCCCGAACGTGACACAGCTTGCGGAGATGATCCGGGTCACGCCGGACTATTTGGACCGCCTCTTCCGGTCGTGGACTGGCAAGAGCGTGCATCAATACCACCATCACCGGCAGATGCACGAGGCGATGCGACTCTGCAAGAGCGGTGGCTTGCTGGTGAAGGAGATCGCGCACCAGGTCGGCTTCAACGACCCGCTCTACTTCAGCCGCGCGTTCCACAAATTTCACGGCTGCTCGCCCAACGACGCGCGAGGAACACGATAGCGTGAAGCTCGTCACGCGATATATACTCCGCACGATCGTCTGCCATGAAAACCATCGCCATGAAGCTCGCTGAGGGCGCTCGCTCCGTCCGCACTCACATGGCGACGCTCGCTCTGCTGGCCGCCGCGTGTTTGGCGAGCAGCGCGCGGGCCGCTGACCCGGCTGCCACGCCACCACAGGTCATCGACACGGCGTGCCGGGTGAAACTCGCCATCTCGACCGCATCGTTCGGCCGCGCATTCCGTGAGAAGAAACTGGACATTCTCGACTTCCCCGCCATGTGCGACCGCGCGGGGTTGGACGCGATCGAACTCAACGACTTCTATCTCAAAGGCGACTGGACGATCATCCGCGAAATCAAGCGGCGGGCCGCCCGACACGGGATTGGCATTTGCGCTGTGGCCGCCGAGGCCAACTTCTACCGCGCCACGCCGGCCGAGATCGAGCGCGAGCGCGCTCATCTCGAACAATATCTCGACATCGCCTACTACCTTGGCGCGCCGCGGCTGCGTGTGAACACGTGCCCTTACAACAAACACCTCCCCGCCGCCATCATCCCCCAAGGCGTGACCCACGAGATGGCGTTCGCAGCAGCCGTGCGGACGTTCCGCTCGCTCATTCCCGCCGCGGAGAAGAAAGGCATCATCTTGGTCTTGGAGAACCACGGCGGCATCTCCCGCACGTCAGCCGATCAGATCAAGATCACCGAGGCGGTCGGCTCCGAGTGGTTCCGCATCAATCTCGACACAGGCAACTATCACGCCGATCCAATGGCCGGCACGGAACCGTTCGAGGATTTTCTCCAAGCGACCGAGAAGGTTGCGCCCTATCTTGCATTTTGCCACGCGAAGGTCTGGGATGTGACCGACGACCTGCGCGAACCGACCCTAGACTACGACCGCTTTTTCGCGGTGCTGCGGCGCATCGGCTATTGCGGGCCAATCTCCATCGAATACATGGGCAGGAAAGATCCGCTGGAGATGCTGCCGAAGTGCGTCGCGTTGATGAAGCGTTGTCGTGGCGGACAATGAGCCAAGCGCCTCGCGTAAGGCACGGTATCGGAGGGAGGAACTTGTTTTGCATCGCGACCTGCGCTGCGGTAAAACTCGCGGGTATGAAGCTCAGGCAACTCGCGGCTTTGGCGTGTGTCTCGGTTGGGAGTCTGATTGCGTGGGGCGACGAACCCAAGGCACCGAATCTGGTTCTAATTCTCTGCGACAACCTCAGCCCTTGGCCGATTGGTTGCTACGGCAACAAAGACATCCTGACACCGAACATTGACCGGCTCGCTGCGGAAGGAATGCGTTTCACGCGCGCCTACAGTGTCAACGGCGTCTGCTCGCCGACGCGGGCGACGTTTCTCACGGGGCTGATTCCCTCACAGCACGGCGTCCACAGTTTCTTCCAGCCTGAGAAGGCCAATCCCGAATGCGCGATCCGGGAGTTCGCGAGCCTGCCGAAGATTCTGTCGCAAGCAGGCTACGCATGCGGCTTGTCGGGCAAGTGGCATCTCGGCGGCGCGCTGGCGGAACCGCAGGAGGGATTCAGCTACTGGTTCACAAAAAACCCCGGCAGCACGGAGACGTTCTACGGCGACCAGATGATCTGGCAGGGCAAGCTCTACAAGGAGCCGAAATACACCACCGACGCAATGACCGATCACGCGGTCGAGTTCTTGGAGCAAAGCCACAAGAAACCGTTCTTTCTCTACCTCGCCTACAACGCGCCCTACGGCCTCGGCAAAATCATGCGCGAGGTCCATCAGAACCGACACACCGACTACTACGCCGGCAAGAACATGGACTCGTTCCCCCGCGAACCCATCAGTCCGTGGTTGATGCACAACCGCGACTTCATGAACAACCTCGTCAGCATGCGCAGCTACGCCGCCGCCATGAGCGGTCTCGACGATGGCGTGGGGCGCATCATGGAAACGTTGCGGCGGCTCGGTCGCGACCGCGACACGTTGGTGGTATTCACGGCCGATCAGGGCCTCTGCGGCGGCCACGGCGGCTATTGGGGCATGGGCGACCACACGCGGCCGCTTGGCGCGCGCGAACCGGCGGTGATGATCCCGCTGATTTGGCGTCAACCCGGCGCGATTCCAAAAGGAACGGTGTGCGACTTGATGACGAGCAACTACGACTTCTTGCCAACCGTGCTGGCACGGATGGGACTGGATGCGAAGATCCCAAAGAAGCCCACGCTACCGGGCAGGAACTATGCCCGCGCGCTGTCGAACGAGACGATCGCGTGGGACAATGTCACCTTTTATGAATTGGAGAACGTGCGAATGGTGCGGACGGAGGATTGGAAGTTGATCATCCGTCATCCGAACGGCCCGGATGAGCTTTACGACATGAAGAAGGATCCCGGCGAGCGCGAGAACCTCATCCACTGGCCCGAGCACGCAGCCATGAAGAAGCAGTTGCAGAAGCAACTCGACGACTTCTTTGCCCAATACGCCGACCCTCAATACGACCTGTGGAAGGGCGGACGCTCCAAGGCGAAGCGGTTGTCACAATAATTCGATCACTTCAAAAGCCGTCGCAGCCGGTCCCAAATGTGCGTGACCAAACTGGCCTGTGCTGTCTCTCCGGAGCCTTGAACCGGCACGCGGACAGACTCCCATCGCTCGCCGCCCAATCGAAACAACACCGAGCACACGCGCGCGCCATCGCTGTCAACGACACTGCCGGTGACGATTGCCCAGTCACCGCCGGCAGCTTGAGCGAGGGCTTTCAACTCGCGGCCATTCGATTTCAGCAATTCTCGCATCGCATCCTCTCCCGGCGCCACGTAAGCACCTTTCAGGAGACGCGGTGTTTCCGACAAGCCAGCCAAACTCGCCGCGAGACGGCCACCACTACCGATCTCCACCACCGTTAGTTGCGCGTTCCGCGCCAGCAACGTCCGCGCGACCTGCTCCTCCAATGACGCGCCGTCCTCGGCGTAAATGTAATCGCCGAGATGCTCGCGAATCTGCGTGGCCAGTTGCTTGAGGCGTTTTTGATCGTCGGGGCTGTCGCCGGGCAACATGAAAGTAAAATCCACGCGCCCACCTTCAAACTGCGAGCCAACCACCACGTCGGGCATCAGCGGCACATGCTCACGCATAGTCTGATCAATCAGCGACTGACCGGCACCGACAAACCGCAGCGTGATCGAACTACCTGGCGAACGCACGCCGAACTTCCGGCTCAGATACGGCACCAGTTCGTTCTTCACCATCGGCTGCAACTCACGCGGCGGTCCGGGCAGCGCGACGATGACTTTATCTCCCCACTCAAACACAAGGCCGACAGCGGTGCCAAAGGTGGCCTTTAGGTAAGTGCCGCGTGTCGGCACCATCGTCTGCCGGCGGAGGTTCGGACGAAGCTGCTCGCGAGGCGTCTTGAACCGCCGCTCCATCTCCGCCAGCGCGTCAGGCTGCTCGCGCAACTCGATGCCCGTAAACCCCGCCAAGGCGCCGCGCGTGACATCGTTGACCGTCGGGCCGAGACCGCCGGTGACAATCACCAATGGCACCTTCTGCGCTGCGGCACGAATGGCACCCTGAATGTCAGCAACTTTGTCGTCCACGATCGTCGAGCCAATGCAATGGCAACCGAGTGCATGAAGCGTTCGTGTGATGAAAGCAGTGTGCGCGTCGGGGAAGACACCACGCAATAGCTCCTCGCCAGTGATGACGATCATGTAGTCGAGCGGCGGCCTCGTTTCAGCCGCGTGCAACGAGGCAATGACTAACAGGAACGGAAGCAGAAATCTCATAGCTGGGTTATTATGACGGATTCAAATCCAGGCTTCAACTCAGGCGTTTGCTCTGTCATTATTTACGACCATGAAAGCCCGCCTCGCAACTGCGACTGTCTGGTTTCTCGCCGTCTCAACCACCCTCGCCGCCGAACCGTTCAAGGTCGGCATCGCCACCGTGGACATCACGCCGACCGGCCCGGTGTGGATGCATGGCTATGCCGGGCGCAAGTCACCCTCCACCGGCGTGTTCAAGAACCTCAGCGCCTCGTGTGTCGTTTTCGACAATGGTCGCACACGCGCTGGCATCATGGCGATTGATGTTTGTTATATCGGCACGCAGCAGCTCGCCGGCATTCGTGAAGCAGCGGAGAAGCTCGGCATCCCGCCGCAGCAGATGATGGTGAACTCATCGCACACGCACTGCGGGCCGTCATTTAGCAGTCGGAATGCCGACTATCTGCGGTTGTTCTCAGCAAAGACCTCCAACCTCGTCGAGGCAGCCTTCGCCGATCTCAAGGACGCGACGTTGGACTACACTGTCGGCCAATCGCTGGTAGGACTTAACCGCCGTCAAGTTGGCAAAGACGGCAAAGTCGCCGGCATCGCGCCGGAGCCACGCAAGCGGATTGACATGGACGTGCCCGTGCTGCGCGTGCTCGGCGACACCAACCAGGTTCGCGCGCTTATGTTTGGTTACACGTGTCATCCGGTGACAATGGGCGGCTACGAGATCAGCCCCGATTATCCCGGCCCTGCTCGTGAATGGATCGCCGCGGCGTTCACCAACTGCCAGCCGGTGTTTCTGCAAGGCTTCGGCGGCGACGTGCGGCCGCGCATTGCCACGGCCAACGGAAAGTTCGGCTATGTGCTGGTGGATGGGAAACAGATGCTCACGGAACTGGGCCACCAACTCGGACGTGACGTGGTCAGCGCCCCGTGTGTGCCGCTACAACCCGTAGCCTCGCCACTCGGCAAGCCAATGCCGTTGGCGGGCGTCAGCGAGAAACTGGCGCTGCCTCTGAAGGTGACGACCAAAGTGGATCGCGACCTCCGGTCGCGATCATCGTCCGCGAAGCCAAAATCGCTCCCAGAGAAGTCGCGTCCGGAGGTCGCGATCCACCCAAAGGATCCGAAGCAAACACGAGAGATCGAACTGGCCGTGCTGCGCGTTGGCGACATTTACATGGTCTTTGGCCAGGGCGAGCTATGCTCGGAAATCGGTCTGCGCATCAAACGCGAACTGGCTGACTGGAGCAAACGGACGCGCTCGCACATCTGGACCTGCGGCTACTCGCACTGGGGCGGCGGCTACATCCCGCACGCCGCGGCGTATCCGGAGGGCGGCTACGAGGTGAATTCTTCCGGCGTCGGCCCCGGCTCGGAAGCGATCATCGTCCGCAGGGCGGTGGCGATGGTCAAGGCACTGCAAAGCAGAAAGTGAAACAGGAGATCAAAACCATGAAAAACCAACCCATCGGACGACGCGACTTTTTGGGAACCGCCGCGCTGGGCGCGGCCGGGATTATTCTCGGCGAACCGTTGACTGCGCTTGCGGCGACTTCCTCGGCGCTGAAGATTGAGGAGCCGTTTCACGGCGCCGTTCTCAACCACCGGCATGGCAAGACCGTTGATCGCGGGCTGGCCATCCGCGTTTCCGGCAAGGCGCCGGAGGGCGACTGCGTCCTGGTCGGCGACAAAGAAGCGGAGCGAGAAGGAGAGAAGTTTACCGCCGAGGTCGTGCTGCGCGACCGCGAGACGAACATCACGGCCACCAGCAAAGGAGTTTCAGGCCGTCACGAAGATCGCGTGCGCGTCGTGTGGGACCGCCATTCGTTTCCGCGCTATCGTTTCTCCATTGATGACAACAGCTTCTTCCTCCGCGACATCTTCCAGAAGAACTACAGCTCACTGTTCGATTGCTTCTACATGGCAATGCTCCGCAACCTGCACAAGAAGTATGGTGTAAAGTTCACCATCAACATCTACTACACGACCGACGACGGCTTCGACATCTCGCAGTTCCCCGATCGCTACAAAACCGAATGGCGCGACTGCTCGAACTGGCTCAAGCTCGCCTTCCACGCCTACGCCGACAAACCCGACCGGCCGTATCAGGATGCGCCGCCACAGAAGCTGCTGGCCGACCTGGATCTCGTGGCTCACGAGATACACCGTTTCGCCGGTGCGCAGAGCTACGCTCCGCCGACTGTAATCCATTGGGGCATGACACGGCAGGAAGCGCTCAAGCCGCTCTATAAGCGCGGCGTCCGCGCGCTGAGTGGCTATTTCCGCATGCCCGGGAGCGGCCGCTACGACGTGAACTACCGCTACGACGACGTCATCTCCCAGTATGTCTCGACGCACGACGCCTGGAAGGATTTCAAAAGCGGAATCGTCTGCTCGCGGGTGGACATCGTCTGCAACTCCACGCCGGTTGACCGTATCGCCTCCACGCTGGAGCCGATCTCGAAGGACCCGAACACGGCCGAAATGATGGACCTGTTCACGCACGAGCAGTATTTCTGGCCGTTCTACACTCGCTACATCCCCGACCACGCCCTGCGGCTTGATACCGCCATCCGCTGGGTGACCGAACACGGCTACAAGCCGGTGTTTTATCACGAGGGTTTCTTGGGCGCGCCGGTGTAGTGAGGCGGGGAGTCAACGAACGCTTGTTACGAAAGGAGAACGCCATGAGTGCTAAAGAGAACAGTTCAGTGACACGTCGCCAGTTTCTGGAGACCACCACCGCGGTGGCGTTGGGAACGCTCGCGGAGAACCGCACGGCGGCGGCGAGCGAACCGGCGGCGGGCATGAAGTATCGCCGGCTCGGCCGCACGAACCTCAAGATTTCCGAGATCGGGCTGGGCTGCGCCAGCGGGCTGCGCTCGCAGCAGCTTGGGTCGGAGCTGTTCAACAAGTATCGCGAGGAGCTTCCGGCAATGACGCACAAGCTGCTGGAGCACGGCGGCAACTTCGTCGCCACTTCCGCCAGCTACCACGACACCGAGGAAATACTCGGCCGCGCGCTGAAAGGCCGCCGCAAGGACGCGTTCATCTTCACCGCATCCGGCAAGCGCGACGCCAAGGCCGTCATTGCCGACTGCGAGCGGAGCCTCACGCGGTTTCAGACCGACGTGATTGACGGCTACTTCGGCCACGGCGGCTGGAGCGATGGGTTTGCCGAGGCCGCGCAGAAGCTCAAGCAGCAGGGCAAAATCCGGTTTATCGGCATGAGCTGCCACATTCCGGAGCAGCATCGCTTGCGCGTCGAAACCGGTCTGGTTGACTTTATCCTCCAGCCCTACAACTACATGAACCTCGCCAAGTGGACGGAAAAGACCGACCGCGTTGGCACGGAGGAACTGTTTGACCTGTGCAAGAAGAAGGACGTGGGTGTGATGGTGATCAAGCCGATGACCGGCCACTTCATTCCCAACTGGGCGAAGAAGAACGACGACCCGAAGGTGGCCGGTCTGCTGAAGGAGCTGAAGACGCTCGGCAAACAGAACCTCTACCAGGCGTTTTTGATGTGGGTGTTGAAGAACCCGAACGTTTCCTGCGCCATCGTCGGCATGGGCGCGACACAGGACGTGACGGAGAACTGCGCGGCGGTGACGCGAAAGTTCGGCGCGCTCCACGAACGTTTGCTGGACCAATATGCATCGCTGGCCACCGGCGATTACTGCCGGATGTGCGAGACCTGCGTGTCGGTCTGCCCGGCCGGCGTGCGCATCCCGGACATCCTCCGCTACCGCATGTATCACCAAAACTACGGCCACCGCCGCGACGCGCGCGAACTCTACGCTTCGCTGCCGGGCCATCAGCAAGCGACCGCCTGCCAGGATTGCCACCAATGCGAGCAGGTCTGCCCCGCGCGGCTCGCCATCGTCCGGAAGCTCAAAGCCGCCCACGAGTTGCTGGCCTGATACGCCGGTTTGCATGAAACGCCTGCTGACTGTTTCTGGTTGGATGTTCGCTGGAATACTCGGCCTGTGTCCGACAGCGCGTGCCGACGACGGCCCGAAAATCCCCGTCTGCATGATCGTTGACGACCCGGCGCCATTCATCAACATGCGCTCGGTGAAGGACACCAACGTCTGCCGGGAGATTCCCACGTCGTTCTATGTGGAGTTCGGGCAGTGGGCCAAGCAGAACGGCGTCAAAGGCAAGTTCAGCGTCGTGCCGTGCATCGGCGGGATCAAACCGATTGACGGCTCGCTCGGCGAATTCCCCGGCCATACGCGTGAGGAACGACTGGCTTGGATCGCGATGATCAAGGAACTGTTTACGCCGCGGTTCACCATCACGCCGGAGGTGATTACGCACTGGCACGTCTGGGACATCGCGGCGAAGAAACTCAACGCCAGCCCGCCGATGGAGAACGACTGGCTTCACACGCAGCCGCTGGCCACGCAGACGGCCTACATCGCCGAGGCGATGCGAATGCTCAAGAGCGCGGGCATCGAAGCCGGCGGGCTGACAATGTGCTGGTTCTATCCGAAGGAGAAGAACGTCGCACTAGGCGAGGCTGCCGTCCGCGCCGCAAAGAAAGTCCTTGGCTTGAAGTATGTGATGGTCTTCAACGACACGGGCGACCAGCCCGGCGTGATCTATCACGGCGACGGCCTCACAGCGGTCTCGCTCCGTCCGAACGTCACCGACGTTTACGACCATACCTTCGGCAAGAAGACCGAGCAGGACATCCTCCGCGACGCCGACCGTTACATCACCGCCGACGGCCGGCACGGCCTCTTCGTCGAACAGATCAGGAAGGGCAAGTGCCTCGTCTTCTACACGCACGCCCAGACGCTCTACAGCAACGGCACCAAGAGCGGCTTCCGTGTTTTTCAGTTGGCCGTCGAGCGGCTGCGCCAGCACTACGGCAGCCGCATCGAGTGGATGACCGGCTTGGAAATCTGTCACAAGTTCTGCCCACCGCACTGACTCACCGAATCAACCCCTTCGCCGTTTTCGGGAACGACCAGTCATCAATGCCATCATGGCCGGCGCGAGCAGCATGGCAGACGACGCTTCGGGGACGGCTTGGTTCGGCGAGATCGAGGTGACATAGCTGGCGACGGCCCAACTGCTGTCGTTCGTGTTGAGCGAGTAGTATTGGATCGTCATCTCGGCGGCCCCAACTGTTGCCAGCGAGAAGCCAAAAAGCTCGTTAGTGTATAGCATCTCGACTCCCGGATCATGCCTGTCACTGATCGGATCCGGGGGACCTCCGCCGTTGCCCGCCATCAATTGGATGATCGAGTTCCCGTAATCATTCGTGGTGCGGGCGACGGATTCGTTGTGAACGTGGCCGGTCACGTAAAGCTGGAGGCCGTTGGTGCCCATCGTGTTCCAGAAATTCGTCCGGTTCGCGTAACCAGCGGCAGTTTCGCCGAAGAAATGCTCCATCGAATCGTGGCCCTGTGTCATAAAGAACGGCACGTGGCCCATGAGGACCTTGTAGGCCGAGCTTGAATCGTGGAGTTGCTGGGTGACCCACGCCTGATCCAACTCGTGATATCCGTCCTGGCCCGGCGTCTGGTTGTAATAAAAATACTCGTCGGCAACGACAAAGGTGGCGTTGTTGTAGGTGAAAGAATAACTGAATCCTCGCTGGTCACCGCTCGAAATGGTGTTTGGGCCGTTGGCAGGCACATAGGGGCTGAAAGCGTCGTAGTAAGCCTGCTTCAAATCGGGAATGGGCGCCGTCTCGCTGTGGCAGTTGTCATGGTTGCCGCGCACGGGGTAGATCGGGATGCCAGTGTTTATGGAATAATCGAAAACCGGCTGCATGGCCGTCTTCCAGTTGGCATACTGGATCGCGTAGCTCCAGAGGGGAGAGCCTGATGGCAACAAATCGCCATTGATCAAGTCGCCGGCCACCAACACCAAATCGGGACTGAGCGTGCCGATCTTCTGCGCGATGGTGTTCAGGTAGGGACTGATCCCCGTGGTGGTTGTGCCGTCGTCACCGCGGGTGTCGCCCATCATGACAAAAGTCCAATCAGCTTGAAGCGCCGGCGCATACAAAAGGAACATGCTCACACATACGACGACTCCCACAATCGGTTTCGTGTTCATGGCTATCAAACATCAATGTCTTCGCCGCCTCCGGAAACAACCGGTCATCAATGCCAGCAAGCCTGGAGCGACCAGGATGGCAGAAGAAGCTTCCGGAACAACCTGCGAGGACGGCGAAATCGTCGTGACATAGCTGGCCACGCTCCAACTGTTGTCGTTCGTGTTGAGCGAATAGTATTGGATTGTCATGGCGTCGGCTTGCACCGTGGCCAGCGAGAAGCCGAAGAGGGCGTTGGTGTATTGCACGTCAATGCCCGGCTCATGCGAGTTGCCAACCGGCTCCAAAGGCGCTCCGCCGTTGCCCGCCATCAATTGAAAGATGGTGTTCCCATAATCATTCGTGGTGCTGGCGACGGTTTCGTTGTGAATGTGACCGGTCAGATAAAGCTGGACGCCGTTGGTGCCGAGCGCGTTCCAGAAATCCTCCCGGACTTGCAGTCCGGCGGCATTGGTGCCGAAGAAACCACCCGGGTCGCTACCCTCCGAGTTGAAGATCGGCTCGTGAGCCATGAAAACCTTGAAGGACGAGTTTGTCTGCTGAAACTGCTGGGTGACCCATGACCGGTCCAGATCGTAATATCCTTCCTGGCCCGGCGTCGGGTCATAATAGAAATACTGATCGGCGGCGACGAAGGTGACGTTGTTCGTGGTGAAGGAGTAGCTGAAACCAACCTGGTCGTTGGTCGAACCGTAGTTTGGCCCGTTGGCCGGCACATAGGCGTTGAAAGCGTCATAATAAGCCTGCTTCAAGTGGGTGACGGTCGGGCCTTCGTGGTCGCAGTTTTCATGGTTGCCACGCACGGGGTAGATCGGGATGCCCAAGCCCGTGGAGTAGTTGAAGACCGGCGACATGGCGTTCATCCAATTGGTGAATTGAAGCGAATAGTTCTCAAGGAAGGAACCGGACGGCACATCATTGCCATTGATCAGGTCGCCGCCCACCAGCACGAGATTGGGACTCAACGTGGCGATCTTTTGCGCAATGGTATTCAAGTAGGGGCTGACTCCCGTGGTGGTATTCGAGCGGTCACCCCGGGTGTCGCCCAGCATGGCGAAGGACCAGTCCGCTCGCAGCGACGGCGCGCACAGGAGAAGCGCGGACACCCAAACAACGACTCTCGGAATCGGTTTCGTGTTCATGGCTATCAAGAGTCAGTGCCTTCGCCGCCTCCGGGAGCGCCCGGTCGTCAACACCGCCACCGCCGGCGCGAGCAGGACAGCGGCGGAAGGCTCCGGGACCATCTGGTTCGGCGAGATCGTCGTGACGTAGCTCGCCACGGTCCAACTGTTGTCGTTGGTGTGAAGCGAGTAGTATTGGATCGTCATGGCGGCGGCGCTCACCGTCGCCAGCGAAAAACCGAAGAGGCCGTTGGTGTAGTGCACACTGACTCCCGGATCATGTGTGTCGCCGACCACTTCGTAAGGCGCGCCGCCGTTGCCCGCCAGCAGTTGGATGATTGTGTCACCGTAATCATTGGTGGTGCTGGCGACGCTTTCGTAGTGGACGTGCCCACACAGACTAAGCTGGACACCGTTGGTGCCGAGCGCGTTCCAGAAATTCGTCCGGGTCTCGAACGCGGCGGCACTGGTGCCGAAGAAATGCTCTTCCGACTCACACCCCACCGTCATGAAGAACGGCTCGTGGACCATGAAGACTTTGTAGGGCGAGTTGGTCTGGTGAAACTGCTGGGTGACCCACGCCTGGTCCAGGCTGTGATATCCCGACTCTCCCGTCTTGTCGCGGTTGAAATACTGATCGGCGGCGACGAAGGTGACGTTGCTGTAGCCGAAGGACCAACTGAAACCTCGCTGGTCGTCGGTCGGCCCGTTGTTTGGCCCGTTGAACGGCACATAGGCGCTGAATGCGTCGTAATAGGCCTGCTTCAAAGCTTCGGGCGCTCCCTGGGACTCATGATTGCCACGCACGGTGTAGATCGGGATGCCTGTGTTTGCGGAGTAATCGAAGACCGGCAACATGGCCGTCTTCCAGTTGGCAAACTCATCCGCATAGGTAAGAGGGGAACCTGATAGCACGTCAGTGCCATTGCACAAGTCGCCGGCCACCATCACCAGTTCGGGATTCAGGGAGGCCATCTTCTGCGCAATGGTATTCAAGTAGAGACTGACTCCGGTGGTTGTGTCGGGTTCACCCCGGGTGTCGCCCAGCATGGCGAAGGACCAATCAGCTCGAAGCGTTGGCGCATATAAAAATGACGCGGACAGCCATACGACGAGTCTCAAAGCAAATCTCGTTTTCACGGATAACATCTAATCAACAGACGCCGGTTCTATTCCTTCGCCGTCTCCGGGAACGGCCGGCCATGACCGCGAGCAAGGCCGGCGCGAGCAGCATGGCAGACGACGCTTCGGGGACGGCCTGGTTCGGCGAGATCGAAGTGACATAGCTGGCGACGGTCCAACTGTTGTCGTTCGTGTGGAGCGAATAGTATTGGATCGTCATGGAAGTGTCGCTCACCGTGGCCAGCGAGAAACCGAAGAGGTCATTGGTGTGCAGCACGTCAACTCCCGGATCATGCTTGTCAATGACCGGAACCAAAGACGCTCCGCCGCCGCCCGCCATCAATTGAATGATCGTGTCCCCGTAATCATTGGTGGTGCTGGCGACGCTTTCGTTGTGAATGTGACCGGTCACATAGAGTTGAACGCCGTTGGTGCCCAGCTCGTTCCAAAAATTGGACCGCGTCGAAAACCCGGCGGCATTATCGCCGAAGAAATGCTCTTCGTCCTTATAACCCACTGT
>JAPLTX010000022.1 GCA_026397915.1 Verrucomicrobiota bacterium | reverse complement strand
CCTCGCATCCATCGCTTCCCTCGCTCCGTGCGGTGTCTCATGCTCCCAGATTCTCAGCCATCTCTACAATCCCGTCGTCGAAATCATTCACACCGAAGTCTTCTGTGCCCCAGCCCCTTTAATCAGCGGTTCCCTAGGGCATTGGGCACGGAACTTAGGGCGTTGGGCACGGAACTTAGGGCATTGGGCACGGAACTTAGGGCGTTGGGCACGAAACTTAGGGCATAGAGCACGGAACTTAGGGCATTGGGCACGGAACGTAAGGCTTTCCGGACGGTTTTTAGGCCGCCGGGAAGGCGTTTGAGCGCGCCCGGAACGGCACGGAGGGCGCTGGACAGCAGGCGGTGGTTCGCAACCTGGAGCGTCTATTCTTACGCCCACTCGCCTTCGCAGCACTCGTGCGGGTGGTGCGGATAGGGCGAGTGGCAGGCAACGAGGTCTTCCTCGCGCTTGAAGATCGAGCCGCAGCCTTTCGCCATTTCCTCCAGCTTCTTCGCGTCGGCTTCGGTGGCGGGACGGTAGGCGATGCCGGCGCCGATGGCTTTCTCCTGCAAGTCCATCCACCCCGGCGGGAAACCCATGACCACGCCGGGCAGCGAGAGCGTCCAGCGGTAGGCGAGGTTGATGTCGTCCTGCTGCTCCAGCGGGCGATACCACCATTTGCGCGTGCGCTCGGCGTCCTTGGGCCACGCGCCGGAGTGCATGGTCTTGATGGAGAGCACGGCCGCACCTTTTTCCTTCGCGAGCGCCAGCACGTCCCTGGCGAAGCCGCGCGTGTAATACTCGACGTAGTTGACCGGGAACATGACGGTGTCGAACGCGAAGCCGCGCAACGCCGCGAGCGCGGCCTTGGTGGTGTGCGCCGAGAAGCCGATGGCGCGAATCTTTCCTTCCTTCTTCGCCTGGAGCATCATCTCCAACGCGCCGCCGGGGCTGAGCGAGGTCTTCACGTCCTCCGGCTTGACGAGGTGGTGCATCTGGTAGAGGTCGAAGTGATCGGTCTTGAGCCGCTGGAGCGAGCGCTCCAGTTCCTCGCGGCAGCCGGCCGCGTCGCGCTTCTTGGATTTGCAGGCGAGAAAGTAGCGGCTGCGGTCGAGGCCCTGCAACGCGACGCCCATCTTGATCTCGCAGTCGCCGTCCTTGCCGTAGGCGGGCGCCACATCGTAGTAGTTCAGCCCGCGCTCGAACGCCTTGTGGACATCCGCCGTGCAACGCTCCTGGTCGTAGTGCATCAAGCCGAGGCCGGAGAAACCGACGACGGAAACCTTGAAGCCGGTGCGGCCGAGCGCGCGTTTGTGCATTTCGCCGGTCTTTGCGGCAGCCGCTTCCGCTTCACTAACCAGCGCGGGCTTGATCCCCAACGCCGCCGCGCCCGCAACTCCACCCATCACCTTCAAGAACGATCTGCGTTTCATGGTTCGTTTCCTTTCAAGTGCGCCACACGGGCGGAGTGTAAACCCGCCTACCGAGTGAAGCAACTCTTGCTGAGAATGCCGGAGCGATGCAGTTGCGGCAGCCCCTCACCCCAGCCCTCTCCCCACTGGCGTGGGGAGAGGGAGAGATTTTCGCGCTGTCTTCGCGCTTTGGTGATCGCGCCGGAAAGGCTACATTCCCTCTCCCCATCCGATGGGGAGAGGGTCAGGGTGAGGGGTGGGCGCGGTTCAACGGTGGCTTTCCGGTCAAGGGCCGAGATCGTCACTTCTCCGAAGCTGCCGGCCAGATGGGCCGCAGCTCATGCACGATGAGGCGATGGATGCGCACCGCGCCGCCTTCGACGGTGAGCGAGAGCGTTTGGTCGGCCATGTCGGGGAAATAGACACCGCTCACGTCCGCTTCGCCACCGTTGACGAAGGCTTCGATGCTCGTGCGGTCTATGAGCACGCGCAACGAGAGACGGTTGTCCTTGAGCTTGAGTGTTGGGTCGGCGCGGAGGAGACGGAGCTTGGCTGACTTCACGTCGTAGCTCAGTTCCGCGCTGCGGCACTTGAGCGAGAGGCGCTTCGCCTGCTGGAGATCGAGTTCGCACTCGATGTCGAGCAGGCCCGGCGCAATGCCGGCGAGGGCGTTGTCTCCCGGCGCAAGCGTCCGTGCGCCGAGGTCGTGCGTCTTCGAGTAGAGCTTCGCGATTTCCGCGACAGGCTGGCGGAAGATGCGCGGGCCGTCGGGAGTCGTGCGTAGTGTCAGTTCGCGCGGAAAGCTCATCTGCTGGTTGAACGGCATGCCGGGATAGGCATTGGGCGCGTCGGTTTTGCCGGTGCTCATCCAGCCGATTTGCACGCGACGACCGCCGGGCGCGTCGTTGAAGCTTTGCGCGCCGTAGTAGGTGTTGTGCCAGTGGATGCGAATGGGTTCCGTCTCCGGCTTGAACCGCTCGCCGTCGAAGCTGCCGACGATGTAATCGCCGCTACCTTTCACGAGCAACCATTTGATCCGCGCAGAATCGCCGTCCACCGGCAACTCGAACATGTCCGGGCACTCCCAATACCACGGGCCGGGGCCGATCTCTTGCAGCAGTTCCCACGACTTGAGGTCGCGCGAGCGGAACAGGCCGTAGGTGGCGTGCTCGCGATCGGTGTTGTTCCGCGAGAGCGAGAGGATCATGAACCACGCGCGCGTCGCTTTGTGCCAGAACACCTTCGGGTCGCGGTCGCGGGTGTCGCGCGTGCGGAGGATCGGGTTGCCGGGGAACTTCTCGAACGTCCGCGCGCCGTCCGTGCTGAAGGACATGCACTGGGTCGTCTTGATGCCGGCTTCGGACGCCGGATGCAGCGAGTAGAAAAACAACAGCGGCAGATCGTCGCCGCGCTTCAAACCGGAGGTGTTCTCCCAGTCCACCAAGCCGGAGCCGGAGAAGATGGCATTCTTGCCCTCGCACGGAATCGCCGTTGGCAGATGACGCCAGTGCAGCAGGTCGTAGCTGACCGCGTGGCCCCAGACGGTAGCGGGGCTGCCGGGCGGGCGGTGCTGGTGAAACAGATGCCACTGGCCTTTGTAGTAAAGCATCCCGTTGGCGTCGTTGAGCCAGCCGCTCTTCGCCGTGAAGTGAAATTGCGGCCGGTAGGTTTCCTGGAACAACACAGCGGCATCCGTCGGCGGTGCTTTCTGGTCGTCGCTCTGAACGAAGTTGTCCACGGCGACCGCGCCCGTCGCGGAGTTGTCGTTGACGCGAATGCGCGCCTTGCGGCTGGCGAGGTCGCGCACGTCCCACGTTCGCCAGTGAAGCGCGCGAGTCGGATCGAACATTTCCGTTGCCCCCGCAGCACGCACGACGCGGCCGTCCACCAACAACTCGATGCCGGCGGTAGCCGGCAGGTTGCGTTCGCCCGTGGCAAGGAAGTTGATGAACTTCCGCTGAATCTCGAATACCGGCGACAGCAGCGCGCCTGTGCTCTCCAATCCGCCGCGCCCGCTCCACGCAACGCCTGCTCCCTCAAATCCCGCGACACGCCCGCCGCTGCCGGGACGGAACGGCGACGAACCAAAAGCCGCGCCGGTTGCTGTCCAGCCGCCAAACGTCTGCCCCTCAAAACTGCCGATGACAACATCCGGCCGCTGCGCCGAAACAACGGGCGCAGCACAAGCAAACGCGACAAGCGCCACGGCTGCCAAACATGTTCGTGGTTGTGAGCGTGGTGTCACGGTTTGAGTTCGACGTTTGAAACTCCTTTTGCTCCGGGGTGCAGGATGTTGTTGGAGAAATGCAGCCCCCTTGGCCCGTTGGAGCCGCTTTCGACGATGACCGCGTATTTGTAGCGCGGCGGCTCGATCTTTGGCTGGCCATCCACGATGACCTGATCGCGGCCGGTGTCATAGACGATGTTGCCCTGGATGATAACGTCGGTCAGCGGCGGGTTCTCCGGCTTCTGGCCGCGGTCGAAGCGCAGCGGTGCGCCTTTGCCACCCCAAATCCAATGCGAATGACCGTAGCCGAAATCGGAGATGATGTTATTGGCGATGATCGAGCCGCCGTCCACATTTGCCTCGACCGCCGGTTTCCCGTCGCGGGCCGGCATGGCGGCGTGCGAGGCGGCGCCTGGCATCAGGCCGATGCTCCAGAGGTCGTTTTTCGAAAACTGGTTTCCGATGATGAGCACGTGGCGCGAGCCGTGCATCGCCTTCATGCCCATGAACGAGTTGTTGATGATGTTTTGCGCGACGATGACGTGGTCGCTGTGGAGGTCAATGCCCTGCGCGGCGTTCTCGATGTAGTTGCCGAGAATCTGCGTGCAATCGCTGACCTCCGGCGCGGTGACGATGATGGCCGAGCCTTGGTGCCAGTTCTGGGCGAACTCGGCGTCCCACGCCTGCTGGCTGGCAATGGCGCCCTTCTTCGCGTTCTTCTTCACGAACTTGCCGAGGTCGAACTTTTTCTGGTTTTCCAGCGTCGGCAGCAGGTTTTGCTCGATGACGCGGTTGCCTTGAAGGAGCGTGCCCTTGCTATAGCGCACCTCGATGCCCGTGCCATCAATGCACTTGAACGCGTAACCCCAATCCGTGCCGGCCGTGCGGTCGTCCACCGTGATGCGCATGTAGTTTCGCACCAGACAGCCGCGAACTTGGCTCCCCGTGCATTCCCTCACCGCAATCGCCGCCGACCGCGTGCGGTTGTCGAGCACGCGCAGGTTCTCCAGCACGAGGTCGCGGCACTTGATGGCGACCACGGCCTCATGTTTCGTATCCATCTTCCCCTCCGCCCGCGTCAACGTCAGTTCGCGAATCTGAACACCCGCCGCCCCATCGATCTCGATAATTTGCGAGTCCGGGTTTGTCTGGATGATCCTCCCCGGACCAAACAATCCGGCGTTGTCGCCGCGGATTCGGATCTTCTCCGAGATTGTGTAATCGCCCGCCGGCACGTAAATCATCCGGCCGGGATTGGCGTTGAGAGCTTCCTGGATTGAGCGATAACGGCTGACCGAGACTTCTCCCGATGCCGCAACCGCTTGCTGTTCGTTCGCGTGGCCAACCGTCAACAGCGTCAGACACGCTGCCGCGACAATGTTCAATGTCTTCATGGTTATGTTCCGGTATTTCGCCGGCGGCCGGCAAAACGATTAAGGACTACCAACTGTTCGTCGGGCTGATGTCCCATGCGTCGAGCGACTTCACTTTCGCGTTGCCGCCACGCGAAATGAGCGCGACGCCGAGGCTGTCGGCGCGAGAGGGGTAGATGCGCTGGGTGATGCACTGTCGGTCGTTCGCATAGATCTCCAGCACCGAGCGGTCGAGGAAGACGCGTAGCCGCAGCGGCTCGCCGGGCTTCAACTCGAACGGCGCGACCTGCTCCTTGGCGAATCGTTTGTCGGCGGGCATGTTGTGTTCCTTGGCCCAGTTCTCGTTGGCCCAGACGTATGTCACCTGCGGGTCGAGCGTGGACTTCGCCAGCTCGGTTTTCAGCGTCTGCGCCGACGGTGTGCAAACAATCGCGGTCTGCTCCGCGCCGTCGGGCGAGCAGCGGACCTTGATGCCAAACTCCTTTGCATCACCCGGCTCGATGACAGCGGAGATCTCCAGACAATCGCCGCGCACATCTTTCAGCGGCAGTTCGCCGGAGACAGTCAGGTTCTCGCGGTGACGTGGGTTGCAACGCAGCACTTCCAGCTCCGGCGCTGGCTCGATGCGCAGGGAATTGTCGTCGGCGAGCGAGAGCACGCGCGGCAGCGTGGCCACCGAACCCCAGCCGTTGGTGCGCGGGCCGGCTTCCATGATCCAGCCCCAGAAGATGCGGCGGCCTTTGCCATCGAGCAGTGTTTCCGGCGCGCAGACCGAACCGCCGGGCCAGCTCATGTAGCCGTGGCTCTCCGGCAGAAACCGCTCGGCCTTTTTGTCGAGGCGGCCGATGTAATACTGGAGGTGGTTCCATGGCCGGTGCACATGCGAGATCAAGACGTGCTTGCCGCCGAGCGGGAAGAAGTCGGGGCAGGCGCAGTCCTCGTATTCCTCCGTCCAGCGCCGCTCCGACTTGTAGAACGGGCCGCGATATTCCCAATGCGCCAAGTCGCGCGAGCGGAAGAGGCTTGTCGAGTCGCCTTCGTAGCCGGGCGTCTTGTTCTTGTTGCCGACCAGCGCGTAGTGCATGTCGCCGTCCTTCCAGCCGCACGGGTCGAAGATGATCGCCTCCGGCGGCGCGTTGCTGCTGGGGATGACGGGATTGTTTGGATGCGGCTTCCAGCGGATCAACTCGTCATCCTCGGCCGTGTAGAGGCACGTCCCCTGCCCCGGCACATGGACGATGATCGTCGGCACGGGCATGTTGTCCATCATATCGCCGCTGTAGAGGCCCCGCGGCATCGAGCCGTCGAACACCGGCACCAGCGCGGGTGGATGATGAATCCAGTGGACGAGGTCGCGGCTGGAGGCGTGCAGCCACGTCTCTCGCGCGTGGTCGCTGTCCTTGCCGCTGAGGATCGTGTCGCGGTCGGGCGCCAGACGACCGAGGAAGAAAACGTGGTAGCGGCCCTTCCAGTAGATGGTGCCGTTGATGTCGTTCCAGAAACCGTCCGGTGGCAACAGGTGATAGCGTGGTCGGTGCGGATCGTTCCAGAGCCGCTGGCGCAGTTCGCGCGCGCCGCGAAGCTGGTCGTTGAGCGTAAGGCCCTCGCGGCCAATCTTAGCCTCAATCTTCTTCGCCATCGCGTCGCGCCGCGCTTTCATGACTTCCTCGCCGCCGCTGAGGGCAATGATCTCCGCGTCGGTCAGCGCGCGTGACCAAAGCGCGGCGTGATCCATCTGACCGCTGAAACCGCGCCTGCCGATGAACACCGGCTCTGTGTTGCCTTGCCGGAGCGCGCCGCTGGCTTTGGTGCGCGCAACGGCCGCGCCGTCCACGAACATCACGAGATTGCTGCCGTCGTTGCGCGCGATCACATCATGCCACTGCTTTGGATCGAGCGAACTGGCGGTGGTGGCCACTTGGCCGGCGAGTCGCGGCTGGCCTTCCGCGCCGAACTCGAAGCCGAGGTTGTCGCCATTGACGAAGAGGTTATAGACCAGTTTGTCGTGGCCACCGTGTTTGCAGAACAACTCGCCCGGCACCCATCTCCCTGACGGATTGCGGAGACGCAGCAGCATTGTCATGGCGTTGCCCTTGAGATTCAGCCGCCCGTCGCCGCCCTGGCTTGCGTCGAGCCAGCCACCGGCGAACTCGGCCGCCTTGCCGTCGCCGCCGCGCGCCAGCGACGCGTCGCGCTCGGCGCCTTTCAACTCCACGCCGAGCTTCACATCGCCGTGGACTTTGAGCGCGCTTTTGCTGTCGGCAGAGTTGGCGTCTCCAAAATGCCAGACGGCCACCGCGTCGACAAAGACCTTGCGTGCATCTGTCGCAGCGACTGCGGAAGGCAATATCAAGAAGAGAAGCAGAGACAAGTATCGGTTCATATCGTTGGCTTTCGTAACGATTGCAGCAGAGGGGGCGTCGCGCCCGGTTGGGAGCAAACGTAGGCGGCCACTTCGTTGGCGTGGCGGTTGATGCCATCGAGCGGATGGTCGGCGAGCAGGCCGAGCGCCATCGCCGCGGTGAAAGCGTCGCCCGCACCCACGCTGTCCGCCACCTTCACGGTCAGGCCGGGATGTTCCGACCACGCGCCGCCAGCCAGCAATAGACTACCGTGCGCGCCGCGGGTCAGCGCCACCGCGCGCAAACCAAACCGCTGCGCGAGCGCCGCCAGTTGTTCGCGGACGCCGCCGCCCAAGCCGAACATCGCCGCCAGCACGGGCAGTTCGGTGTCATTGAACTTGAGCACGTTCGCCAGCCGTAGCGACTCTTCCACGATCTCGTGCGAGTAGAACTGCTGCCGCAGGTTGATGTCGAACACGCGCAGGGCCGTGGTCGGCGTGGCGGCAACGAGCTTGCGGATACTGCCACGCGACGACTCGCTGCGTTGTGCGAGGCTGCCGAAACAAACAGCGTCGGCGTGCACCGCAAATGCCAGCGACTTCTCGTCAGCCACAAGCCGATCCCACGCAACATTTTCATGGATTGTAAATCGTGGCTGTCCGTCGGTGGCGAGTTCCACCGATACGGTGCCGGTCAGCGCGGTTGCGTCCACGCCGACGCCATCGGTCGGCAAGCCGAGCGCGCGGAGACGGTCGAGAATTTCACGGCCCAGTGGATCGTTGCCGACGCGCGAAACGACGCGAGCCTCCGCGCCGAGGGCGTGCGCGTGATAGGCGAAATTCGCGGGCGCGCCGCCGAGTTGTTTTCCCGACGGCAGCAGGTCCCAGAGGATTTCGCCAACAGCGAGAATTTTGAAGCTCATCGCCTACTCGATACCCAGTTCCTTTTGGATCTTCTCCAACGAGATGCCCTTGGTCTCCGGCATCGTCGTCAGCACCCAGACAAGCTGGCCGACGCAGCAGAGCGCGTAGAACGCGAATGTCATCCAGCCGCTCGCCGCCGCAATCATTGGGAACGTCCACGAGATCGCCGCCGCCATGAACCAGTGTGTGAAACTACCGAGCGCCTGGCCTCGGGCACGGACGCGGTTCGGGAAGATCTCGCTGATGAACACCCAAATCACCGTGCCCTGCCCGGCTGCGTGCGAGGCAATGAACAGGATCAGGCTGACGAGCAACATGATCCCGTAAGTGCTGACAACGCCGTTGCGCGCCGCTTCTGCGATGAGGTGGTTCTTGAACGCCAGATCGGCGCCTTGGATTTTGAAAAATGCAAACGCCACCGCACCGAGGCTCAGGATGTAGCCGATCGAACCAATGATCATCAGTTTCTTGCGGCCGAAGTGGTCAATCACCGACAACGCCGTCATCGTGCAGACGAGGTTCACGAAACCGACGATCACCGATTGCAGCAGCGCGTCGGCGGAAGCGTAGCCCGCCATTTCGAAGATGTGCTTGGTGTAGTAGACCACCGCGTTGATGCCGGAGAGCTGGTTGAACATCGCAATGGCCACCGCCAGCAGGATTGGCTTGCGGTAGCGCGCGCAGAGGAACGGCTCCTGCAATGAGTGGTGCCGCAGGTCGAGCGACGCTTGGATGTCTCGGATCTCTTCTTCGAGATTTCCGGAGTCGGAGCCGCACATTTGCAGCACCGCGCGCGCCTCTTCGACGCGGTTGCGGGCGATGAGCCATCGCGGGCTTTGCGGCGTGAAAAAGAGCAGGATGAAAAACACCGCCGAGGGGACCGCCATCACGCCGAACATCCAGCGGCATTCGTTCGCACCAAGGTGCATGCTACCGATGATGTAGTTCGAGAAGTAAGCCAGCAGCACGCCGAGCACAATGTTGAATTGAGTGATGGCCACCAGCCGCCCGCGGTAGTGCGCCGGCGAAATCTCCGCGATATACATCGGTGACACGACCGACGCGCCGCCCACTGCCAGCCCGCCGAGGAAGCGGAAGATCATAAACGACCACCAATCCCACGCGAACGCGCAGCCGATGCCCGACACGAAGTAGAACACGGCGAGAATGAACAGCACGCTGCGCCGGCCGAACTTATCGGAGGGTTTGCCGACGACGATGGAGCCAATGATCGTGCCGATGAGTGCGCTGGCAACGGTGAAGCCAAGCGAGAAGTCACTCAGGCCAAATTCCTTCTTCAACCAGTCCGTCGTTCCTGAAATGACAGCGGTGTCGAACCCGAACAACAGGCCGCCCAACGCCGCCACAATCACCGCGCCGATCAATGCCAGTTTCATAGTCACGCTCCTTTGTGAGCCAATGCTTGTAGCCGTGCTGCACCAGCCTGTAAAGAGTGCGATTGATCGCAACGGTCAACGCCACGCGTGAGAGTTACAGCGCAGATGAAAGAGGGCTTCTGTTCAGCGCGAATTGCGCCATCGGTTCCGCCCAGCCGCAGCCAAGCCCCCGCAAACCAGCAATGCCGAAGTGCTTGGTTCCGGCACGGCCTCCACGGTCAGCACAAACGAACCGGGGCTGTCAAACGTCGGGTTGTCGCCATTGCTGTTGCTGAGTTGTCCGCCGGGAGCGCCATAGTCCGCAAAGTCCGGCGTGAACACGTAAGTGCCCACACCCAGCGCATGAACGTAGAACTGGTATACGCCGATGGACTGCTCGCCAAACGCGTCATAATCACTGCTGTGATACCAGAGCGTGTAGGCATCCAAACCCGAATTGACTGTGGTTCCCGCCACCGGCGCATGACCGCCAAGAGTCAGGTCTGTCGCGACGAAAGGAGTGTTCAACGCCATCAACGGCGTCGCACCATAACTAACCACGCCGCCCGGTGTGGTGAAGATATAGTATTCCAGTCCTTCCACCTTATAAGTGCCGGTGTTCGCGCGGATATCCATGCTGTAGGTCAGCGTGCCTAGGGAGATGGTCGCGTTGGTCTGGGAGGTCGTGTCGTGCGCCACCAGACCAAGCCACGGCGCTGCTTGCGCGGTCATCGCACCGGCCAACACTGCGGCGGTTGCCATCCATTTCAAGGGTTTTATATGCATCTTTCTATTGGTGCCAAAGCAGGGTCGGAAACAAACCAACCGGGGTTTAGCAAGGCGCGTTTTATCTGATGATATAGGTTTGCTCGTTACGTTTACGGGCTGTGCTGGTAAACCACCCGTCGCAACCAGCCGGCATCAATGCCGGCGGCGACAGCCCGGTTTTTCGCATAGGTCCACGTCAGCCGATGTATGCCCGATGGGATGGTGAATGCCAGTGTCTGCCAGCCCATTTCGCCTGAGATGCGGCCAGACTGTTCCACGCCATCCACCGAGAACGTCAGGAAGTCGCCGTTCAACTCCGACGACACCTCCCACTCAAAACTCACACTCCCCGGCCCCGTCACCGTCGTCTCTATCCACGACACGTTCAGATCGCCAATACGCCCGCTCCACGTTGCCGAGCTGCCATCCGGCGCCATCGTCGGCGTCCACACCGCGTCGCCATCGGTGCTCCACGTCAGCGACGGCACGCCCAACGCCTCGCCCAGCGTTGCTGCGGGCAGAGCCGTCGGCGTGGACAGACCCGACACCACCAGCCCCGACACGCTCAAACCGCTCAATGACACTCTGTGCAACTGATTGTTCTGTGCCGCCTGCATGTCCGTCACCGTGATGAATCCGTTGGTGTTCAGATCGCAGAGACAGTTGGCCGCCGAGAGCGTCTGCAACTGGCTGTTCTTCGCCAACTGCATGTCGGTGACGGTCACGTAGCCGTTCTGGTTGATGTCGCCATAGAGCGCCTGAACGCGGACGGCGTTGGTGCCGGCCAGCGGGTTGCCCGCCAGGTCGCTGAGGCTGTTGAGCACGACCGTCACTCGCGACTGGTCGGGAATGCCGGCAAGGTTCAAGGTCAGGTTGCTGCCGGCGATGCTGGCGCTGCTGTAGGTGGCGTTGGTGAGCGTAAACTCGTTGGCGCCGAGCAAGCCGTCGGCAGCCGTGATTGCCTTGTTGAACGTGAAGACCAGTGTGGTCGGTCCGCTCAAGCGCGGCTCCACTGCGCCGTTGGTCCCTGCCAAGGTCAGGTTTACATCGAACGCCCCCTTAGTGCCGTGCACCTTTCGCGAAACGGCGGATAACAACGACGGTGTGGCGGTGTCTGTCGTAACGGTCACGGCGGGTGATGCGGCGGAAGCGAGTTTGCCGGGGGCGGTTTGCACGGCGGTAATGGAGTGGACGCCGTTGTCGAGAGCTGTCACGCCGTCGGTGGTGACATCGGTTTGCGTGCCTGCGGTGCTGGCGGAGCCGATGGCGGTCGCGCCGTCGTAGAGTGTGACGGTCGCGCCATTGACGGTGCCGGAGACACGGAACGTGAGCGCCTTGGCCGGCGCGCTGTTGTCGAGGTTGGTAAGGCGGTCGCTGTTGCTCGCGCCCGTGTCGCTGGCCGCCAGCAAAGCTACGCTCGTCGGCGTGGCGGTGATGACGCTGGAGATGGTGAGCGTGGCGGTGGAAGGGCTGCCGAGCGCCGCGCCGGTGGCGGTGGTGAGCGCGAGGTTGATCGTTTCGTCGGCCTCGTAAGCGCCGCCGTTCAGGATCGGCACGGTGAAGCTCTTGGTGCTGCCGTCGCCGTCGGCCCAAGTGAGCACGCCGCTGGTGGCGATGTAGTCGGTGCCGGCAGTCGCGGTGCCGTCGCTGGTGGCGTAGTCCACAGTGGCCGCGCCGGTCACGCCGCTGGTGCGCGAGACGTAGATGTTGGCGCTGCTGCCGTCCTCGTTGATGCTGTAGCTCGACGCGCCGAACTGGACAGTGCCAGCGGCGTTGGGCGGTGTGACGGCAGCGTAAGTGTCGCCGAAACGGATTTCGTCGAGCGCCATGCTGTTGAGGTTGTTGTTGCCGGAGAACGCCAGCGCGCGGAAGAAGATGTCGTTCGCGCCGGTGGTGGTCTTGGTCGCATTGAGCGAGGCGGGGGCGTCGCCGCCGAGGCTGGACGGGTTGACGAAGAGGTCGAAGGTGTCGGTGGTGCCAAAGCGCATCCGCAACACGAGCAGCACGGTCTGGCCGGCAACGATCGGCACGTCGGAACGGATGACCTCGATGCTGCTATCGGCGGTGTTGCGCACCGCGAGCGACCAGTAACGCTCGCCGGCGTTGTTGGACATCGCGGCGTAGTAGCCGACGCCGAGCCGGCTGTTGCCGATGGCGTTGTAGGCGGCGGTGCCGTTGTGGAGGATGACGGCGGCCATGTTGTCGTCGAGGCTGTTCTTGCGCATCAACACGCTCATCCACAGTTCGGTGCCGGTGAGGCCGATGACGTTGGTGCCGTTCTTGCTGAACGCCCACGACGAGAACGCGCCCAAGTCGAGGAAGCGCCCGGCGGTGGCGTAGTTGGTGCCGCCGCCTCCGGCGTAATTGCCGGTCGTGCGCAGCGTGCTGTAAGCGAGGGCGTTGGTCGCGATGACCTTGAAACCGTCGGTGTAGTTGGTGCCGCCGTTGAAACCCTGCACGACCCACGCGCCGGTCCAGTTGGTGCCGGTAGTGACGCCGTTGAGGAATGGCGGAATCGGCGTGGAGTTGGTCGCGACGTTGAAGTCGTCGTAAGCAAGGACTTGGTTCATCGGCGGCGGAATCGAGTAAGTGACGCCGCTGTCGGTCGTGCTGGAGGCGAGGCTGGCGAGACCGGTCGCAACGCTGTTCACCGCGCCCGCGGCAAGCTGGATGGTGACGGTGCCGCCGCTGGTCATGCCAGTGACGGTGACGGTGAACGTCATGCCGGCCGTCGTGCCGGTGTCGGTAACGGTGGCGGTGGTTGCGCCGGCGGTGCCGCCGATGACGACGTCGCCCGCGGTGAAACCAGTGACCGGCTCACTGAAGTTGACGATGAATTGCGCGGCGGGCATGGTCGTCGAGCCGGTCTGGCCGGGCGCGCGGCTGATGCTCACGGTGGGCTGGGCGGGCGCGCTGACGGTGGTCGCGCCAGCGAAGGTGAAGAGGTAAGCCGAGCCGGGCGGTATCGTGAATGAGTAGTTCTGCGAGAAGCTGGTCACGGCCTGCGTGGTGATGTTAATGTTGTAGTTGGAACTGTTGCCGATGCGCGGGTCGCCGGTGAGCGTGTAGAGCGTGGCGTTGGTGACGGCGTTGAACGGCAACCGCAACGTGACGGGCGTATCGCCATTGATGCGGCGCGAGAGGACGAAGACGGAATAGTTCGAGCCGTTGCGGAACGCGTAGGGCTGCACGAGCGGGACGTTGGGCATCGCGGACACGACGACCGCGCCGCTGCGATTGGTCCACGCGTCCACATCCAGCGTGGGCGCGCTGTTGATCGCGGTCGCGACCATCGCGCCGCTCGCGTAACGGTTCCGCATCTGGAGCGCGAGCCAGCTTGTGTGCGGGTAGTAGCCGTTGGCGACGAGCGAGTGCGAGGCCCAGTTATAAGCGCCGCCGAAGGTGAAGTAGCACTGCGGGTCAATCTGCTTGAGCGAGTTATAAAGATAGGTGTCGAGCGTAGAGACGCCGGCGGCGAGCGACTTGCCATAGACCTCGGAAACCGGCTCGTAGGGCTGGCCGGGCGACGGGTTCGCGTAGCCGGGGCCGCCTTCATAAACGGCGATCTTGTAGGGATGGCCGGCGGCGGCGTTGGCGTCGCGCGAGACGGTGTGCTGGTCCACGAAGGCGCGGATGTAGGTCGGCAGATACATCATGTAGCCCTGGTAGCCCGCGTCATTGACGCTGTTGCCACCGACGGCGATACCCGCCTCCCAACCGCCGATGTAGTTGGCGATGTCGTTGAACTGCGACCCCGGCGACGCGAGCGACGCGGCGTGGCCGTAGCCGTTGGTTTGGTTCGTGGAGATGTGCCAGCCGTTGACGATGAGGTTGAGTTTGCTGGCGACGGCCGCATACCACGGGCTGGTCTTGGCGACGTTGAAGAAGTATTCGCTGAACTGGCCGCAGGTGTTGCCGCTGGCGAAGGTGTTCTCAAACATCGGGTTCCACTGCTCGTTGCCGAACTCGATGAACAGGCGCGGGAAGACATCGGTCCACGGCGTCTGCTGACCCTGCGAGTAGCGGAGATAGGCGTAAGGTTTCGTCGCGGGCGTGTCGGTGCCGGGCATGTAGGGCGCGGCGAGATACTCCATCAGGTGCAGCCATTCCTGCTCGTCCATGAACGTGCCGACGATGATCCACGGCTCGCCGCCGGCGTCGCGCGTCATGCGCAGCACCATCGGCAGCTTGTAGGGATCGTCCGGACGGACGCGGCCCCCGTCGCCGCCCCATTGCGGCGCGATCTGCGGCTCCTCGGTGAGGAAATCATCCATGCTCACGCCCCAGCGGCTGGTGCTCACGCCGGTGTTCATGCGCACCGGGCCGGGATGATAATCCGCCAGCGCCTGCGCCGCGGCGGGCCGCAACGTGAACGGTGGATAGGTCGCGGGATTGCCGTCGGCGTCCTCGTAGAGCAGGAGGTTGTCCACCCAGAGCGTGCCGGGACCGTTGAACGCGAGCGTGATGGATGAGATGGTGCCGTCGGCGCCCATTGCCGGCGCGGTAAACAGACAGGAGAACTTCTGCCAGTCCGACGTGACGGTAAAGGTGTTGCTGATGCTGTTGTAGGGCGCCGTCAACGAGAACCGCACCGTGCCGCCGGGCACGCCGGATTGTTTCATCCACATCTCGGCGCGATACGTCACGCCCGGCGTGAGCGCGGGATAATAGCCGCCGTGAAACTGCGGGTTCGAGAAAGCCGCCTGCTGGATGCGGACCTCGTGCGAGCCGGGATTATCGAGGCGCAGGCTGCTCACGCCGCCGTTCTCCGGGCAGACTGTGGAGTTGTCGCGCGTAATGCTGCCGGGCCGACCGTAAGGCCAGCTTGAACCGGCGAGGAACGTCCACTGGTCGTTGAGCGTGTTCTGGCCGAGCCGGTCGTGCATGCGATGCGTCGGCGGGTTCACGTAAGTCACCTCGACAAAATAAACGTCATTCGATTGCGGCGCGGGACCGTCGCTGTCGAGAATGATCCGGTTCTGCGCCGTGCCTTGCGTGCGGCGGTAAATGTAGTAGCCCGCAAGGTCGGTCTCCGCATTCGCCGTCCAGTCCAGCCGCACCGCGCCGGACAGCGGCGTGGCGGTGACGTTGGAGGGAATCGCGGGCGCGGCGCTGCCGCGGTTGTAGAAACTGTTCGTCCAGGTCGGGTTCGTCGCGCTCGTCGAGCCGGCCAGCGCCGCGGCCGTCGCGATGGCCGCCGTGGACGCGGCACCACTGTAGTTGGTCGAGACGGCGGCCGAGCTGTTCACCGCCCGGATCTGATACTCGTAGTTGACGCCCGGCGTCGCGGTCGTGTCGGTGAAGGTGTTCGTCACGACCGGCAGCACGTGCAGCCGGCGGAAACCGTCGGTGACGTAGTTGACGACCGTGTTGCTCCGCACGAGTTGCAACGCCCCGCCGCTGGACGAAGGCCGATACACGCGCACCGTCGCGCCATCAAAGAAGCCGTCGGCGATCTGCCGCCAGTTCGACGCGGTCGCGCCACTGGCGTTCTCGATGTAGTTGGTGCCGCCGCCGGTGGCGATGGCCTGGCGGCGGATGGTGACCGGTTCGAAGCCCGGATCGAACGTGTAGTTGTTGTAGTCGAACGGCTCGCGGAGGTTCACCCCGAACCGTTCCGGCGAAGGCGCGACGACATAGGTGCCAATGGTGAAATCGGCGGGAGCGTTGGTGTCGGCGGCGAAGGCGGGGTGGAGGATGCTGCCACACAACAAAAGAAACCCGATGTAGCCGCGGAGCGTATTCATCGCGCGTTGTTGGTGATGATCTTCAAGTGGCTCACGACGCGCGAGATGTCAGCGTCAAGCTTCTGCCAATGGGTTTCCATCGGCAGCTCGGCAATGAACTGCACGTGTGGCTGCTTCCAATCGCCCGTTGCCTGGTCGACCGGCATGCTGTGCGTCACGTAAGCACCGTGGCTTTGCAGCACGCGTGCGATCTCGAACGCCGGCCCGCTGTTGCCGACGCCGAGCGTTGCGAGATCGAGGTTGCGCGGCAACGCCAGCAATGTGCCGTAGTGGACGTTGCCGGCGTTGCCCATCTGCGCAAGTTTCTTCTCCTCGATCGGCATGTGCCGCGCCGGCCACACGAACGGCCCGCCGCCCGGCCCGCGGCGATTCAACGCCGTGTGCAACACCGAGACGCCAAGCGCGTGCCCGATGCCGCGCTCCAACTCGCCAGCGCGGATGATGCCCGCAATGGCCGGCAAACCGCTGAAAAGGTTGCCACCAACGCCCGGCCCGCGCAGTTGAATCGGCGCGCAAAGCATCGCTTCGATTCTGTCGCCCTGCCGTCGCGCGCCCGTCAACTCGTAGGCGATGGCTCGCGTCGGATCAATCAACGTGCAGTTGACCCAATCGCCACCGTCGCGCAACGCCTCCGCCGACACCGGTGTCGTCGCGAGAACTTCATCTTGGAATCGTGAGACGATTTTCTGCGGCCGATCGCCCGGCTTTGCCACGAAGAACGGCCTGAAGTGCGACGCTGGCCGCACCGATCCGCCGTTACCGGCCAGATTGAGCACATGTGACTGCACATCGGCATAGGTCGCGCCGGAACCGATGGGCCGGTTCCACGGGCTGTCGCTCGCAAACGGCCATGTCACCGGATTGCGGCTGCCCATGTCGCCCGTTGTCGTCTGCTTCGCCGGCAGCAGCCCCGCTACCAACTCACTCTGCGGCACCGCCAGCGCGAACTCGCCGCCCGCCACTTCCACCGCGCTGTCCACGCCCGCGTGCGCCATCTTCACCAACCCTTCGCTCACCTCGATCCGCGTCGCTCGCGGCGCGGCATCGAGCGTGAACTCCGTGCCAACCACGCGCGCCGTCGCCATCGGCGTCCGAATCGTCAACGGCTGGTCCGCCGGCTGCTTCGCCACCCATGCCGCCAGCCGGCCCGCGAGGAGTTGCAACTCGCGTGCGTCACCGACACCGAGCTTCATCTCTGTCCGCGCTGCCAACGTAAGCCGCGTTTTATCGGAAAGAACCACCGTTGTTCCGCCGTCGTCAACGCAAATCGTATCACCCGGTTGCAATGCCGTGCCGTCCTTCGCCACGAGATCGCTGCCATTCCGCACGATCACGACGGCGTTACGCACGTCGCTCAGTTGCGCGAACCCGATCGTAGCCGGCTCCGCGTGCGGCCACAGCAGGAACGCCAGCGCCGCGCACGCGGCCGCGGCCAGCCCGCCGGCAAACACGCCACGCCAGCCCGCCAACCAGTCGAGAAACGGAAAGCGTGGAGCAGCAACGACCCGCATCACGTTGCTCTTCACATCCTCATAGCTTGATCCCGTCACCACTTCGAGAACCGCCTGCCGGACCTGCTCGCGCTCCGCCGCGCCCCCGAACATCGCGCGCAGCGCCGCGTCCAGCCGTTCCTGCTCCAGCACAGAGCGCAGCGCCGCTTCATCGTTGACGAGTTGCGCCTCCAGTCGGGCACGCTCATCCTTCAGAAGCGCGCCCGACACGTAAGCGATAAGCTGGTCGTTGGCGATCATGGCTGACCTCCCGCCAGCTTGCCCTCGACGCAATCGCGTAACTGCTGCCGCAACCGGAACAACACCTGCCAGACCCAAGTCTGCGTGCGCTGGAGCCTCCCGGCGATTTCCTCCGTCGGCAACTCCTCACGATACTTCAGCGCGAGCAGTTCCTTCATCGGCGGCGGCAACTCCTCGACACAATCGCGCAGGAACTCCATCTCCGCGGCGTCCTCCGCGTCCGAACGGCCAAGTTCCTGCTCCAGCAACCGGTGCTTTGCATAGGTGAACTGGTTCGCCTGCTCGCGGGCGTAGCGCTGGAGTTCAGCGCGGACGAGATTGGCGGCGATGGCCCGCAGCCACGCGCGAAGCGACGTGCCGGCGGTGAAGCGGTGGATGTTGCGGTAGGCGAAAACAAATGTCTCGTGGGCAATCTCGTTGACAAGGTGCGCCACCGGCAGCTTCAGTGCGATGAACGCCCGAAGGTAGTCGAGGTGCCCGTCCAGGAACGAAGCGAACGCGTTCACATCGCCGGCCTGCACGGCCCGGACAAGCTCCGCTTCTTGCTGCACCTCCATATCGCCGGCCTGATTCTTCATGTCACCCCGTATATAACATCTGGGCGGCGGTTCCTTACAAAAATCATCGAGCGCCGAAAGCGGGTGGGTGGCGCGATCAATTCTGAGCCGCGCTGGGCGGGGTCACTTCGATTTGCCGGCCGCAGCCGGCGCAGCGGACGGAGGAGGCGGTGAACGTGGGGCTGAGCAGCACCGAACGGCCGCAGCCGCAGCGGAATGATTCCCATCCGGCTCGTTGGCGCGTGTAGCGCATGGGCTGCGTGGCATTCAACACCGGCGGCACGGCCGCTTGGGCGGCAGGCACGGGCCAGACGCTGCCGCAGCGCACGCAACGGACGTCTTTCCGCTCGTAGCCCGGCGGCACGCCTATTTCCAGGCCGCAGGTGCAGCGGACGGGCACGTAGCCAGCGTTGCGCCGGACGGTGGCGCGCGCTTCGCCGCGGCCGAGGACCGGTCCTTCGTCGGACGCGTCGCGTCTGGCTTGCGCCGGCGCGGCCCGCAGCGACTGCGAGCCGATCAACCCGCCGCCGTGCGCACTGCGGTAGGCGACCTCGTAGTCGGCCAGCGCCGCGCCCGCCATCGCTCGCAGGATGCGGATGCGCTCACCGGTGGGCGGATGCGTGGAGAAGACGCTGCTCGATTCCGCCGTCGCCGCAAGCGGATTGACGATGAACATCGGCGCGTTGGCTTTGTTGGTGAACGCCGGCGGCTCGGCGGCCTGCGAGATTTTCTCAAGCGCGGACGCCAGGCCCTCCGGATAACGGGTGAACTGCGCCGCACTGGCGTCGGCAAGAAACTCGCGCTTCCGCGAGCAGGAGAAGTAAAGAATTTGCGCCAGCAACGGACCAAGGATCGCCAGCAGCAACGCAATGACCAACAGAACGAGTTGCGCCTGGCCGCCACCGCGCGAATCAGACCGCGACCGCGCGCGACCGCCAAGGCGCATGGTGCGCCAGACGATCTCCGCGAGCACGGCGATGGAGCCGAGCATGACGGCGGCAAGCGTCATGAACTGCACGTCCTGGTTTTTCAGATGGCCCGTCTCGTGGGCGATGACACCCTGGAGTTCGTCGCGGTTCAACCGATGAAGAAGGCCGCTGGTGACGCCAATGGTGTAGTCCTCCGGCTTATGGCCGAACGCGAACGCGTTGGGCGACGGGTCCTGGATCAGCAACACTTTCGGCGTGACGGGCAGGCCCGACGCGAGTTGCATTTCCTCGACGATGTTGAACAGCCGCGGACAGTCGTCGCGGCTCAGTTCGGTGCCGCCGGCGCCGCCCAACACGAGCGACCGCGCACCAGCGAAGTAAATGCCGAGCTGCACCAGCAGGACGACGACCGCCACGATCAAGCCGATGAAGCCGCCACCTCCGCCGAGGATCGCCTCACCGCCGCAGTAGCCGAGCAGCACAAGCACGACACCCATCAGCGAGATGAGCATCGCCGAACGGCGGCGGTTGGCGCGGATTTGTTCCCACATGGGAGCAGGCGGGCGCCGGTGTTACGAGAACGACACCTTCGGCGCCTCGCGTTCAGGGCCGGCCTTGACCTCGAAGAAGTCGCGCTTGGTGAACTGGAACATGCCCGCGATAAACAACGTCGGAAACGTCTGGATGCGCGTGTTGTAGGTCATCGCGTTGTCGTTGTAGAACTGCCGCGCGAAGGAGACTTTGTTTTCGGTGGATGTCAGCTCCTCCTGCAAGCCAAGAAAGTTCTGATTCGCCTTCAGTTCCGGGTAGGCTTCCGCGACGGCGAAGAGCGACTTCAGCGCGCCTGTCAGCATGCCTTCCGCCTCCGCACGCTCGCCGACGCCCTTGGCGTTCACGGCCATGTTGCGCGCCTGCGTAACGCGCTCGAACGTCTCGCGCTCGTGCTTGGCGTAGCCCTTGACCGTCTCGACGAGGTTCGGTATGAGGTCGTAGCGGCGTTTCAACTGCACGTCAATCTGCGCCCAAGCGTTGTCGAGCTGGTTGCGAAGCTGGACGAGGCCGTTGTAAGTGGCGATGGCCCATACGACCAAGACCACCGCGATAACGATCAGGCCGAACAGTATCAATAAACCAATGCTGGCTATCATATGAGTCATTCCTCCATGTTCAGGTTGCGTTGACGGGTCCCAAAAACTCGTTCAGAAAAGCGATCGTGTGCGTCGCGCCGCTGGCGGGCGGAAACAGCGCCAACAACTGCTGCAACTCGTTCGCGTCGAACCACAGCCCGTGACCTCGCGGACAGCGGTCCAGATGCAGCGCCTCCGCGCGCGGCCGTGGCACTGCGACCTCTCGCAACGTCTGGTCGCAGCGCGGGCAGAGATGCTTGTGGTCGCGCGGCGATGCGCCCGGCTGGTTTTGGAACGCCAGCAGCGGATCGTCGCCGGAACCGCCGGTTTGCCGCATCAGCGCCTCCAGTTCGCCCGCATCCAGCCACAACCCGCGGCAATGCTCGCAGAAGTCCACCTCCACCTCCTTGAAGCGGAGGCTGAACAACTGCGCATCGCATTTGGGGCAGACTGGAATCATGACCCGTTGGTTGCAGAGAATGAAACGCGCTGCCAGTCGGGTCAAGCTCCATCGGGTTGCCGGTTGTCATTCCGTCGCGCCACGCCCGGAGCGTGCGGGTGTGTCCTATTCTGCGTGCGTTGCGTTGTTGCCGTGCGGGGGCGTTTCGCGTTACACTGCCGCGCGTTGCACGGTGCAACAATGACTATCGAGCAGCCTAGTGCAGTATAAGGGCTCCGATATTGGAACCGGATTAACAGCAGGAAAAATGATGAAGTTCTTCGTAAGTAGCATCGCGCTCCTGGCCATCACCTGTTTCGTTTCACCATGCCTTTCGGATGACATGATTCCCGGATGGGCATTGTCCTCAATAGACGACGTGAAAAAGGCTGCTGACGGCGGCAATGCCGATGCTCAAACATACATGGGGCAATGCTGTTTCCACGGCCGCAGGGTGGTCAAAGATTTGTCTGTTGCAGTGTTTTGGTTTCGCAAGGCAGCAGAACAAGGAAATGCCAAAGCACAACGCAACCTTGGTTCCTGCTATAGCAAGGGTCAAGGCGTGGAGAAGGATCTTGCTGAAGCGGTGAAATGGATTCGCAAGGCGGCAGAGCAAGGAGACGCCGCTGCTCAGTGCGACCTCGGGATCTGTTACTTCTTGGGCGAAGGTGTAACTGAGAACGCGGCGGAAGCGGTCAAATGGTATCGCAAGGCCGCCGGGCAAGAATATGCTGCGGGGCAATTCAACCTCGGTAGTTGCTATACCGATGGTAAAGGCGTGGAGAAGGATCTCGCAGAAGCGGCGAAATGGTATCGTAAAGCCGCTGAGCAAGGAGTTGCGAGGGCTCAATACAACCTTGGCATGTTCCATGAATACGGATACGGCGTGGCCCAGAACCATGCAGAAGCGGTGAAGTGGTATCGCATGGCGGCTGAACAAGGAAATGCCAGGGCTGAAAACAGCCTCGGCGGTTGCTATGCGAATGGTCAAGGTGTGCCCCGGGATCTGGTGGCGGCTTACAAGTGGTTGAGTTTGGCCGCAACGCAAGGAGATCAGACAGCCAGGCAAGGTCTTGCGGAACTGGAGCGGAAGATGACTCCTGATCAAATTGCGGAAGCGCAGCGATTGCCCGAGAGCCTTTCTTTGATTTCACCAGTAGAGGAACCTCCAATCCAGAATGAATCGGCCCTGGAACTCACCCTTGAAACGTCCAAGAGCGTTGTAGAAAGCTCGGAAGAAATTTCGTTTGCCATTTGCTTCCATAACAACAGCACCGACAATCTGCTTCTCAATGGTGGGGCATTGTTGGGCAATGGCACCCAGATATGGAGCAGCCTGGAAGCTGAACTCAAGAGTGAGAGCGGCCAACGGATACCCATGACGCTGGGCTTGGGAGGTCCCATGTCGGGCCGTGTTTACTTCCTTGGAGTGCCGTTGCGTGCAGGAAGCGGCTACAAACTACCCGTGCGTATGTATGATCACCTCTTTGGCTCCGGGGCACGATTGAAGCCCGGCAAGTATGAAATTCGCTGTGTTTATCGCGGGCGACAGTCTCCCTACCGCGATTCGACGCAGATGCCTGCTTGTTGGGAAGGTAAAGTGCAATCAAACCTTTTAAGAATTAAAGTGCTTCGCCCCAACCTGCTATTCCGTTTGTGGGATTTTTTACGTTAATACCATCCCGCATTCGGAATACGAAGGGAAACGGGCGAGTCTACTTGCATGAAGAACCCCTGCCCTTTCCCGCCGTGACTTTACTCAGACCACTGCTGTGACCGGTATCGCGCTGACCACCGAAACTCCCGGTAAAATTTCGAGAGGCGAAGTTTTCTTCCACTGGTGGCAGTTTCAGATTGCTTTTGCCGGCAAATCGGCTAGAAAGCGCGGCCAACTTGCGGCTTTGTTGGCTGGAGTTTGAACGTCAAAAATGGTCCGCTGCTCGCGCCAGACGGACGGACGCGGACGGCAGCAAGAACAGGAGTAAACCAATATGCTCGGATGTGATTTGGGAACATTGTTCAAGGTGACGGTGGCAGGCGGCTCGTATCAGGAAGGCTTGACGACGCACTTGCAGGGAGTGCCGCCAGGCTACCTGATCACCGAAGAGGAAATCTACCGCGACCTGTTGCTGCGCAAGCCGGGCCAGGGCGAGCTGAGTTCGCCGCGCCGCGAGCCGGACGTGCCGATCATTTACAGCGGCGTGAATTGCGCCGACACGATGCCCGGCTTCCACAACGAGGCCTACACCAACGGCACGCCGATGGTGATTCTCATCCCTAATCTCGACCGCCACTTCGAGCACATTGAGGCGTATCGCGTGACGAATCGCACGCCGCGACCGGGCCACGCCTCCTACGCTTCCTATGTGAAATACGGCCAGTGCGATGACTCCATCGGCGCGGGTTTCTTCAGCGGGCGCTACACCGCCACCATCGTCGCGGCCGGTGTCGTCGCCAAGCGCATCCTCAAGGAGGTCGGCATTGAAGTGACTGGCTACGTTAAGGAAGCCGCCGGCATCCGTATGCCGGACCTGCCGTTGGAGGAAATCCGGTCCAAGGTCGCCGCTTACAAGGAATTTCGCCGGCGTCACGACCCGGTGTATGCCGCGCTGTTTGCGTCCGGCAAGATCAAGCCGGAGATGCGTTTCCTCCAAAAGATGGCGGTGCTGGCGGAGTTTGAGAAGGAAGTGCCTGAGCTGCCGAAGAAGATGAAGATCGGCCACGTGGACGAGGAAGCCATCGAGAAGGAACTCGGCATCCATCCAAAACTCAACTGCCCGCACCTCGAAACCGCCAAGGCGATGTTTGAGCGCATCATCGAAATCACCAAGCAAGGTGACTCCACCGGAGGCGTTGTGGAAATCGTTGCGACGGGCGTGCCCGCTGGCATGGGCGAGCCGGTCTTCCGCAAACTCGAAGGCGAACTCGGTCGCATGATGAGCATCGGCACCATCAAGGCCGTCGAAAGCGGCGCCGGCTATGCGACGAAGGACATGACCGGCTCGCAGGACAACGACCAGATGGAGATTGTGAACGGCAAGGTCGCCTTCCGTTCCAACAACGCCGGTGGCATCACCGGCGGTTTGACGACCGGCCAACCGATCGTCTGCCGCCTCGTGGTCAAGCCCACGCCCACGATCGCCAAGCCGCAGCACACCATTGACAAGGTGTCGCTGGAGAACGCCGTCCTGTCGGCAGTGACCCGGCGCGACCCGACGATTGCGCCGCGCGTGTGGCCGGTGGCCGAAGCGTTCATGGCGTGCATCCTGCTCGACCACTACATGCAGCACGTGGCCTTCCAGTCGCTGGCGAAGAAGTAGCGAGCTGTTTTTTTCCTGCGACGGCTCGCTGTCGCCGACGACGCCGGAAAAATAAAACCGCGTCAGGATTTACCGCGTTTGGCGAGCTGGTGGTCGAGCATCAGCAATGTGCCCTTGCTGTCGCCGGCCATTTCCAGCTTGGCGAGGATTTCGCTAACGCTCTTCTCTTCCTCCACCTGCTCGTCCACAAACCACTGCAGGCGGCTCTGCGTGGCGTAGTCCTTTTCCTCCGCGGCGAGACCGAAGAGATTGTTGACGAGCGCGGTGGTGGTCTGCTCCAGCTTCAATGCCGCGGCGATGGCTTCCTTGGGCGAGTTGTAGCTGCCCTTCGGCTTGCCGATACTTTCAAGCTCCACACGGCCGCCGCGATCCACGACAAACTCGACCAGTTTCGCCGCGTGGCTCAGTTCGTCCTCTCGCTGCAAACGCATCCAGTGGGCAAAGCCCGACAGGTTCTGGTTGTCAAACCAAGCCGACATTGCCAAATAGGTGTAGGCGTTGGTGAACTCGTGATTGATCTGTTTGTTGATCGCTTTTTCGATTTTGTTGCTGAGCATGGTCGTCTCCTTTGACTGTTTTGAAATTCCGTTTCCTCGTTACCTTCAGATACCGGCGGTCATAAGTCAACCGGCACGCGCGGCGGGGTCACTTGCGCATCTCGATGGAGATTTTCTCGAAACCGATGGTGACGGCGGCTTTCATGACCTGCTCGACGCGCTCGTAATCCATGTTCCGGTCCACCACCAGCAACAGACGCTGCGCGCTGTCGAACCGTTGCGTCAGACGGTCCACCAACTGCTTCAAGGTCACAACCGTGTCGCCGATGGAAATTCGGTCGCCGGCCAGAAGAACCTGCACGACGGTTTCGCCCCGGCGCGCCGGCTCGGCGGCGGTGATCACGTCCACGTTCAAATCGTCGAAATGCGCCCGGCCACCTCCGGCAACGATGAGGCCGATGGCGCACTTGCCGACGCTCATCGGATCCTCGGCGGCGGTCATGCGCAACTCGCCGTCGAAGTAGCAGCCGATGGTGCGCCCATCAAGTTCAACGCCCATCCGGTGCCAGCGACCGAAGGTGGTCTTCAACACACTGCTGGCCAGTTCCTGCGGCACGCCGTTGCGCACGGCCATCAGTTGCAGCCGGCTGCCATCCGGCGTCACCATCAACACGTTGAAGTTGTCGGCCGCGCGCACCCGGAACACCAGGCCCGCCGCGCCCGAGAAGACGTTGACCCGCGTCCAGAGGCGGCCCAGTTCGAGCTTGAAGCCCTGCACGACGCAGAGGGAGCCAAGCGCGTTGGTGCAACCCGCGGCGGTCGCGGAAAGCACGTTGGGTTGCGTGGGCGCGCCGCTGTCCACCATCACCACCCAGTTCGACTCGGCGAGCAAGTAGGACGGCACGCTGCCAACTGGATCACGGTCGAACGACCAAAGGTAGCTCTCCTGCGCCACGGCGCCGGCGCAAACCAGAACAAATGCTAATGCGGGGATAACTCGGCAACGGTTCATTTGACGGTGATGATTCGGGCCAGCAGTTCCTCCATCGCCAACCTGTCCGGCAGGCTGCTGGTGACCAGTTGCTGATTGGCGTCCAGCAGCCACTGCATTGCCCGGATCAGTTGCGGGCGCGTGTAGTTAACTGCTTGTTGCAGCGTCTTGAAGACCGGAAAGGGATGTTGCAGGAGCGGGTTCAGCTTCCGATCGGCCGGCAGCTCGTCGCGGACGCTCGCGGGCAGACGATCAAGCTGGCCTTTGATCTGCATGTATTCGCCGCCGGGCCGCAGCAGCTTGCGGTCCACCAGTTCCCGCAGGATGAGTAACTGTCGCACACGTGACGCCACGGCAAAGAGCAGGCCGATGACTTCCTCGCCTTGGAACAGGAGCCGGTCGAGCAGCCGCAACGCCTTGCCGAGATCGCGATGGCCGACAGCATCGTTAAGATCCCATGCGATGGCCTCGCGCGAAGCGCTGCCAACCGCGCGCACGTCCGCCGGCTCGATGGCCCCGCGGTCACCGACGTAGGCGGCGATCTTCTCAAGCTCGGTCTCGATCTGGCGGAGGTTGGCGCCGTTGAGCTCAATGAGCTGCGCGACCGCCTGATGACTGACGTTCTTGCCGAGCGCCCGGGCGTGCGCCGCGATGAAATCGGCAACCTTGCTCTCCCACTGCCGGTCTTTCGTCGGGTCAATCGCGTCAAAGACCGCGACCTCACCGAGCTTGTCGCACGCGAGATAGAACGCCCGGCGCTTGTCCATCTCGCTGGCGCTGACGAGCAGCGTGACGCCGGCCGGCAGACCTTTCTTCACGACGGCGACCAGTTCAGCGATGGCCTCGGTCACGACGGCGGCGGCGGAAGTTTTGTCAGCACCGAAAAAGTTGGCGTCCTTGAGCCAGATAAGTTTCTCACTGGAGAAGAAGCCCATCGTGTTAACCGCCTCCAGCACGCGGTAAACGGCCTTCACCGCCTCGTCGGCCCTGGTGACGGTGCCATCCACAATCTCGACGGCGAACTCCCCGCCGCCCTTGGGCGCAAGCTCTTTCACCAACCGGCGGGCGGTTTCCTTGACGAGATACTCCTCACCGCCGCAGACGAGATGAAGTTGGACGTTGGGCTTGGCTGGCATGGGCGTTTAGGACTTCTCGTAACGCTTCACGAATTCGTCGAAACTCTTGAACTTGTCGGCATGGATTTCGAGCACGGCGCTCTCCAGGCTGGCGCCGTCGGCAAGTTTCATCACCAGCGGCACGAAGCGACTGCGGTCCAGCTTGGTTATCAGGAACCGCACAAGTCGCTCGCTGGTGCGGTAGAATTCGTGAACGTCGCTTTGGTCCTTCGGATACTCCGTGGCAGCAAGCAGCTTCTGCAGCGGAAAGTCCGCCTCGCCGCGACGCCCGCTGCCGCGATTGCCGCCACCGATGCCCTTAAACTTGGCATAGGCGGCGCCGCTTTCGAATTCGGCAAAACCCTCGTTCAGCCACATCGGGATGCGCCTCGGCACAAAGCGGTAGAAAATGCAGTGCGTCATCTCGTGCGCGAGCGTGCCGGCCGCAAAGTCGCCTGATCCCTGCCGGCTCAGGAAATAAAGCTCGCTGCGGTAGGAAACGCCCGCCGACCACTCCATGAACTTCGCGTCGGCAACAAACTGGTGCCACTCTGCGTCCTTCTCGAAGAGGAAGATGTGGCTCTTGCGGTCGAAGCGGTCCTTCTCGGCCAACAAATCCTTCTTCACCTGATCGTAGTAGAACTCCGCTTGCCGCGCCACTTTCTGCGCGTCAATGCGCTTGTGGAAATGGATGACGAAGTGTTCCGTCTCGGCGTGATGCCACTTGGACGGGTTCTGGCCGAGCGCGGTCTTCCCGTGCTCGAACAGTTGCTGGTCGGTAATCTGCTCCCACGGCCTTTCCACCAACTGAACATCCGCGCCACGGCCGGCGGGCACGGGCGCGGCCGGAGCCGCCTTGCCCATGTTCAACCGCTGTTGCAGTTGCTGGAGGGTTTGCGCCGGCACCCAAGCCGCCGCCAGCCAGCACACCAGCGAAATGCTTATAATCCTTGCAGGCATGGTGCGGACTTTAATCAGCCGCCAACGGCAGGGCAAGCCCGCTGTTGCTTGTTGGCAGTCAGCGCATCAGACCCGCGTGGATCAGCACCTTGAACAGATAGGCGACGCCCCCGCCAATTAGCGCCGACGCTGGCAACGTCAGTATCCATGCCACAACGATCGAGCGCGTGACGCCCCAGCGGACAGCTTTGATGCGATAGGTGGCACCAACGCCCATGATGGAGGAGGTGATGACATGCGTGGTGGAAACTGGAAAGCCGAGGTGGCCGGTTGCCAGCAAAACCGCGGAAGCGGCCGTCTCCGCCGCGAATCCGTCCACAGGCCGCAGTTGGGTGATCTTCATGCCCATCGTCTTGATGATGCGTTTGCCGCCGGACAGCGTGCCAAGCCCCATGACCAGTGCGCAAGAAAGCTTCACCCAGAGCGGCACGTCCGCGGTCTGGGGCAAGTGCCCAGCCGCTACAAGCGCCAGCAGGATGATACCCATAGTTTTCTGTGCGTCGTTCTGGCCGTGCGAGAGCGACATCAGCGCCGCCGATCCGGTTTGGATGTATTTGAACCAGTGGTTGACCTTGCCGTAAGGAGAGCTGCGAAACATCCACGCCAGCGCCACCGTCAGCAGGATGCCAATGATGAATCCTATCAACGGCGACACAACCATGGGCACGACGACTTTCTCCAGGATCTTCACCCATTGGACGCCGGTGCCCGCGGTCGCCAGCGTTGCGCCGACGACGCCGCCGATCAGGCAATGCGACGAACTGGACGGGATGCCGTAATACCACGTCAACAGATTCCAAGAAATTGCGCCAATCAATCCCGCGAGCACCGTATGCAACGTCACCACGTTGGAGTCCACGATGCCCTTGGCGACAGTGGCAGCGACGGAAGTGGACAGCAACGCGCCGCCCACATTCAACACGCCCGCCATCAACAGCGCCTGCCACGGCTGGAGCGCGCGCGTGGCAATCGAGGTGGCGATTGCGTTGGCGGCATCGTGAAACCCGTTCGTGTATTCAAAGATGAGCGCGACCACAACCACTGTGATGAAGAGTGCTTCCATGATGACACCTATGAGGCTTGGGGTTTGCGAGTAATGCGAATGGCCGGTCAGTGCTGGTGGCGAATGTCGAGCGCTTCGTAGAGATAAACGATTTCCTCCGCGATGTTGGTGGCGTGGTCGCCAATGCGCTCCAGGTTCCGCGCAATGCGCATGAGCAGCAGCGCGCGCGTGATCGTGGCGGGGTCTTCGATCATAAAGCTGGTCAGTTCGCGTTGGAGCTGCTTGTTGAGCCGGTCCACATCCTCGTCGCGCTTGATGATTTGCCGCGCCAGGTCGGGCTTCTCATAGACGAACGCGTCGAGCACGTCACGAATCATGCCCTGGCAGATTTCCGCCATGCGCGGAATGTCCACCAGCGGTTTCAACTCCGGCTCCTTGTTCAGTTCCGCCGCGCGACGGGCAATGTTGGCGGCCTGATCGCCAATGCGCTCGAGGTCGGTGGAAATCTTCATCGCCATTGTTATGAGCCGCAGGTCGCGCGCGAGCGGCTGGCGCAACGCGAGCAGCCGGATGCAGCGCTCATCAACCTCCACCTGAAGCCGGTCGAGGACGTCGTCGTCCGCATCCACTTTCTTCGCCAGCGCGTCGTCGCGCTGGATCAGAGCCTTGAGCGATTGGGCGACGCTTTGCTCCGTCAGCGACGACATGAAAAGCAGCTTTTCCTTGAGCTGCGCCAGTTCTTGATCAAAATGCAGTTCCATAATCAGCCAAACCTCCCGGTGATATAGTCCTCAGTCTGTTTGTTTGCCGGATTGGTGAAGATCCTGTTCGTCGAGTCGAACTCAACCAAGCGTCCCAGATAGAAGAATCCGGTGAAATCACTGCACCGCGTCGCCTGCTGCATATTGTGCGTGACGATGATGATCGTGTAGTAGCGCTTGAGGTCCTGGATCAACTCCTCGATCTTCGCCGTTGCCGTCGGGTCGAGCGCGCTGCACGGCTCGTCCATCAGCACCACGTCCGGCTCGACGGCGATGGTGCGAGCGATGCAGAGCCGCTGCTGCTGGCCGCCGGAGAGCGACAGGGCGGATTCCTGGAGCCGGTCCTTGACCTCTTCCCACAACGCCGCGCGCCGCAGGCTGGACTCCACCCGGTCTTCCAAATGATTCTTCTTCGAGCCTTGGATGCGCAGGCCATAGGCGACGTTGTCGAAGATGGATTTCGGGAACGGGTTTGATTTCTGGAACACCATGCCGACGCGCTTGCGCAACTCGATGACATCCACGTCCGGATGCCGGATGTTCATGCCGTGCATAGTGATCGTGCCCTCGATCCGCTGCTCGTCATTGAGGTCGTTCATGCGGTTGAGACAGCGCAATAGCGTGCTCTTGCCGCAGCCGCTCGGCCCAATGAACGCGGTGGTGCGGTTGGGCTGTATGGCGAGATTGATGCCGAACAACGCCTGCTTCGGGCCATACCAAAAGTTCAGGCCGCTGATTTCGACGATGGGTTTGCCGATTGTGTTATCCATGGGCTTGGCGCGCACGGGCGCGAATCCGGCCGCGGACGATGACGCCGGCCGAGTTCAACAGGAACGTCAGCAGCAGCAACACCAGCACCGTGCCGAACAGGATCGGCTTGGTGCGTTCGATGTCGGGCGACTGCGTGGAAAGCACGAAGACGTGGTAGCCGAGGTTCATGAACTGGTCCGACAGATGACTCGGCAGATGCGCGAGGTAGTAAGCCGCGCCGGTGAACATGATCGGCGCGACTTCGCCCGCGCCGCGACCGACCGCAAGGATCGCGCCGGTAATGACGCCGGGCAAAGCCTGGGGCAGCACAATCTTGAGGATCGTCTCCAGCTTGGTTGCGCCAAGCGCCATGCTCGCCTCGCGCAAACCCTTGGGCACCGCGCGTAATGCCTCCTCGGCTGCCACGATCACCACCGGCAGCGTCAGCACCGCCATAGTCGCCGCCGCCCAAACGAGCGCCGGTTTGCCGTAGTGCAGTTGGCCGCCGCAAAACACCTTGTCAATGCTGCCGCCGACGAACTGGACGAAGAAGCCGAGGCCGAAAAGGCCGAAGACGATGGACGGCACCCCGGCGAGGTTGTTGATCGCGCCGCGAATCACACGCGTCACGGCGCTGGTGGAGCGCGCGTATTCGCTGAGGTAAATCGCCGTGATCACGCCAACCGGCAGGACGCAGATCGTCATCAACATCACCAGCGCCACCGTGCCGAAGATCATCGGAAACACGCCGGCCTGCGCCGCGTCAAACATGCCTTCCTTCGTGCCGCCAAAGATGAAGCGCAGCGACATCTGCGCCGCGCCATTCCACGCGATGTTGCCGAGGATGATGACGACCATCGCGACGATGCTGGCGGTCATCAACCCCGTCGCGGCGGTGAAACCCAGCGACTGCCAATCGGTTTGCTTGCGTCGCAGTGGCATGGCGTCAGTGTTTCCCTTCCAGTTGCTGCTTCAACCGGTGCACGACCACGTCGCCGGCGAGGTTCGTGGCAAACGTCACCGCAAACAGCAGCGCGCCGAGCAGGAACAAAATGCGGTAATGGTCGCCGCCGAAGACAACCTCGGCCAGTTCCGCTGCGATCGAAGCGGTCAGCGTCCGGCAGGAATCGAAGATCGAGGCCGACACGATGGAAGCGTTGCCAGACGCCATCAGCACCACCATCGTTTCACCGATGGCGCGTCCAAAGCCGAGCACGCACGCCGCGAACACGCCCGGCACCGCCGCCGGCAGCACCACCTGCCACGCCGCCTTCCACGGCGACGCGCCGAGCGCCAGCGCGGCGTGCGTGTAGGCCTTCGGCACGCTACTGAGCGCGTCTTCGGAGATGGTGAAGATGATCGGGATGACAGTAAGGCCAAGCGCAACACCAGCGACGAAAGCGTTCAGGCGCGACTCGTAGCCGAACACCGCCTGTAACACGCTGGCCATCACGATCAGCGCAAAGAATCCCAGCACCACCGATGGAATGCCCGACAGCAGCTCGATGGTTGGCTTGACGATCTCGCGCAGAGTCGGCTTGGCAAGTTGCGACACGTAAATGGCCGCGCCCACGCCAAGCGGCACGGAGAGCAGCAGCGCGACGAGCGTGGCTTTCAGGCTGCCGATGATAAGCGGGATGATGTTGAACTTGGGAACCTCGCTGACGGGCTGCCAGATGTATTCGGGCTTGTCGTAGCCGCGCCACCGGTAAGGCTCGATCATCAAGCTCCAACGGGTGGTGTTGAGGCGCGCGTCGGGATTGGCGATTTCCGCCAGCTCCTGGCCCTTGAGTTCCACAAGCTGGCGGATCATTTCGGCATCGTAGCTTTTCAGCTCGGCCACTGTGACACTGAGATAGGTGGCGAGTTTCTCCGGTCCAAGCTTCGGAATCTCAGCCGCAGCGATGGCTTTCTGGACGCGCGCGTTGCTGGTTCGGCCAAGCGCCACCGGCAATGCCTCGCGGCCCACGAAGACGAAGATCAGGAAGATCATCAGGATCGCCGACAGCGACACGAGAAAGACGCCTCTTTCGACAAGCCCTTCGCCCCAGCGCAGCCTGCGGCGCACGATGGCCTCGGCCAAATTGACGCGGCGCGGCACCGTGCATGCCTTGGCTGAACCAAGTGCGCTCTCAATTGATGGCTTCATTGTCGTGCTGTAATTCAATAGTTTTACGTCCCTCACGTCACCTCGCAGCCTGCCGCCAAAAACACGAGAGGCTTTGACTCCCGATGCCACGCGCGTCAAAGCCTCTCTTCGATCCGCTGGGCCGGCCCCGGCAGCAATACTTGCCGCCGCCGAGGCGCGCGGCCACATCGGGGGATGCTCATCGCATATTCTTCGGCAACGGAAAGTAGCCGACGTCCTTGACGATTGCTTGGCCTTCATCGCTCAAGCACCAGTTGATATAATCCGCCACCGCGCCGCTGTCCTTGCTTGGATTGACATAGCAGAACAGATAGCGGGAGATCGGATATTTGCCGGACAACACGGTTTCTTCTGAGGCCGCAATCGCCTCGCCACCATCGGCCTTGCTCACCTTGATGGACTTGACGCCCTCGGCATAAGCAATGCCGCCGTAGCCGATGGCGCTCGGATCCTTGGCAACGCCTTGGATCACCGCTGCGGTGCCGGGCATGGTCTTGGTGGATGCCGCGAAGTCCTTCTTGCTGAGCACGTGCTCCTTGAAGAACTCATAGGTGCCGGAGGAATTCTCGCGGCCGTAGAGCGAGATCGGCGCGTCATTGCCGCCGACTTGCTTCCAGTTGGCAATCTTGCCGGTGAAGATGCCCTCGAGTTGCTTGAAGCTCAACTGAGTGACCGGGTTGCCGTTGGCAACATAGACCGACAGGCCATCGAAGCACATCTTGTATTCGTGCGGCCGCGCCCTGAACTTCTTCAGGAAGTCCGTAACCTCGGTAGTCTTCATGGACCGCGAGGCGTTGCAGATGTCAGTGCCGCCATTGAGCAACGCGGCAATGCCGGTGCCCGAGCCGCCGCCGGTAACTTGCACGGTGCTGCCGGCGTGGCCCTTCATGTAAACCTCCGCCCACTTCTGGCCGAGGATGACCATGGTGTCGGAACCTTTGACGGTAACGTTGGCGGCGAACGCAGAAGCCGCGACGGCGAACGTGGCTGCTATTGTAAGTGCTTTTGCGAGGCGTGTGTTCATTCTTCCTGTTCCTTATCAATCTCTCAGATGCTTGTTACGATTCGGTTACGGACTTGTTTCGGTTCGGTTAATCTCTTTGCCGTGCTGCAGGGGTGCGCTTTCACGCACCCCCACAGTCGGCCAGGGGAGCGAGTGAGGTCCCTTTAGAACTTGATCTGCGAATCCAACTGCGCGCGGGTCGCGTAGGCGCCCGCGTAACCCGTCTGGTCGTGTGCGTTTCCGGCCCAGTTGCTGATCTTCGTGCAATCGAATACGCCGGCGCGCAGTTGCCACCAGTCGAAGAGGTTGTAGGTGACCTCGAAGGCATGGCCCTTGCGATCCGTGCCGCCGGTGCTCCAGTCGTCATCCGTCCACGCGTCATAAGTCGCGTCCGCTTGCATATACTTGTATTGGTAAGCAACGCGCCACTGGCCTTTCTTCTTATTGGCGCCATAGGCGATTTGCGTGGTCCAGCCAAAGGTTTGATCCGGATTGGTGGCATCCGCCGCATTGGCGCCGGTCAGGTTTTTGGCAAACATGGAGTAGTTCTTCATGACCTTGCCGCTGACGGTGACGACGTTGGGCGTGCCGAGGAAGGTCTTGTCGTTGATGGTCCAGACCAACTCGCCCTGCCCATACGCAACCGCGAAGTCGTCGAGGTAATTAGCGCCACCAAGCGAATTGCCCAAGTTGGGAGAGGTCGATAAGGCCGGCGAGAGTTGGTTCATGTTCTTGGTGACGTAGTAACCGACGGCTGTGGTAAACTTGAGGCGGTCGTTGAACTTTGTCTCCAAGCCCAGTTGCTGGTCGAACATATAAACGTCCTTGTCCTCCTGAATTTTGCTCTCGCTCAAAACATACTGTGCAGCATTGAAGAACAAGCGGAACCGATCCTTCTCGCCAAATTTGTATTCCAAGTTCTCCGCCACGCCTTCGGGATTCACATCCGGATCCTGCGACATGCATGAAACAAAGGACGGCTCCCATGTTTGCCAGAGCATCTTGCCGCCCGAAATCTTGAGGCCAAATGGCCCATCGTTCAGCGTCGGCGGATGAAGCGTGGCGTATGCCAAGTCCAGATTTATCGTCTTGCGCGAACCGGAGTTCATCATGGTCTGGTTGGCGCTATTTGGATTGGAATCACCCGTCGTGAGCCGGGTGTTGAGCGTAACCCAGTCGGTCAATTCCATCAACGCGCCAACCCGCAGACGATAGCGGAACCGCTGCTCGTCGGCCGCCTGTCTGGCTAAAGCCGAGTTCGCCGCGTTGTTGAACTGATCGTTGAATTCATCGCGCAGCCGGAAGTCACCGTAAAGCGTCAACGATTGCAGCCAGGAAGATGTCTTGAGCTTGCTGTTGTCCTGCACCGCTTGCGCCATCTGCGCATCGGCCTGTTCACGGAGGTCATTGGCCTCGCGCTGGCTGACGACGCCCTTCTTGACCAGCAGGTCCAGAATCGCGTCGTTGGCCTGGGCCAGCGGCGCGCCTGCGCCGATCAGCGCGGCCACCGCCAGCGTGACTGTCGTTGTTGTCAGTTGCTTGTATCCCATATTCTTCTCTTGCCTCACTTTCGGTTTCTGCAATTCTTGTTCTCCTTTTCCGCTCAAATTCGTTTCACGCTTGAATACGTTCTAAATTCGATGACTTGACGGTCGCAGACTATGGGAGGCGGGTGACATCCAAAGGGCGGAAACGTTACAGTTGTGTGACATCGTCAATTCCATTGGGCGCCTGCCTCGCAGCGGCGCCGCCTCAGCAACGCATTCACACGCGAAATCAGTTCAGCAAACTCGAACGGCTTGGTCATGTAATCGTCCGCGCCCATGTCCAGGCCCCTGATCTTCGTCGCTGTCGTGTGCAACGCTGAGAGGATGAGAATCGGAACCTGACGCGTGGCAGGCGAGTTCCTCAGCAGCCGGCACACTTCCAGCCCGTGAATCTTCGGGAGCATCAGGTCCAGAATGATGAGGTCCGGCGTGCGCTGAATCGCCTCGTTCAGGCCGGTCATGCCGTCATGCACCACCAGCGTTTCAAAACCGTGGTGTTGCAAATGAAACTCCAGCAGTTTCGACAGGTCGGCTTCGTCCTCAATGATCAGGATGAGTTTTTCGGATTCGATTGACATGCCCCAACTCTACGCGGAGGCAATCACAACCGTGCGACGACGACGTTACAAGTGCGTGAACTCCGCTCCCCTTCATCAGACTACAAGCATTGAAGTTGAAATCCTTCGGCGCCGCTCCCAGCAACCTAGCGCCGTCCTGCGCTTCATGGAGCCGCTGGTGGTTGTTTGAAAACTCTTTTGAGAATACGGCAAATCATACTACTGTTCCCCGCCCAATGAATCTCATCAACACCGCCATGCGCCGGCCTTTGACGGTCATCGTAGCCGTCATCGCCATCTCACTCGGCGCGGTGTTGGCGCTTCGCCAGATGTCACGCGACATCTTCCCGCCGCTCGGCATCCCCACCATCTATGTCGCACAGCCCTACGGCGGTATGGACCCGGCCCAGATGGAGGGTTACCTCACCTACTACTACGAGTATCACTTCCTCTACATCACCGGCATCGAGCACGTGGAATCGAAGTCCATCCAGGGCGCGTCGCTGATCAAGTTGCAGTTCCATCCCGGCACCGACATGTCGCAGGCGATGAGCGAGACGGTTCAATACGTCAACCGCGCGCGCGCGTTCATGCCGCCCGGCACGGTGCCGCCGTTTGTCATGCGCTTCGATGCCGGCAGCGTCGCGGTCGGCTACCTCGTTTTCTCCACCGACAACCCCAACCGCACCGTCGCGCAGGTGCAGGACGCGGCGCTCAACCTCGTGCGCCCGCTGTTCGCCACGCTGCCGGGCGTGTCGGCCCCGCCACCGTTTGGCGGCAGCGCGCGCACCGTCGTTGTCAACGTCAAGCCCGACCGCCTGCGCGCCTATAACATGTCGCCCGACGACATCGTGCAGGCGATCACGCAGGCCAACACAGTCAGTCCGTCGGGCAACATCAACCTCGGCGACAAGTATCCGATCGTGCCGGTTAACGCGATCGTTAAGAACGTGAAGGACCTCGAAGCGGTGCCGTTGCGCGTCACACCCAATGGCGCGGTGTTTGTGCGCGACGTCGCCGAAGTCTCCGACTCGTCCGACATCGTCACGTCCTACGCGCTCGCGAACGGCCGCCGCACCGTTTACCTGCCCGTCACCAAACGCGCCGACGCCTCGACGCTCTCGGTGGTCAACCTCGTCAAGCAGAGCATGGCGAAGTTCCAAAGCGTGCTGCCCGACGACGTGAAAGTCTCATTCCAGTTCGACCAATCGCCCGTCGTGGTGCGCGCGATCAACGACCTCGTCCGCGAAGGCGGCTTCGGCGCGATCCTCACAGGCCTGATGGTGCTGCTGTTTCTGCGCGACTGGCGCAGCTCGTTCATCGTCGTCATCAACATCCCGCTCTCACTGCTTGCCGCGACGTTCGCGCTCTGGATCAGCGGACAAAACATCAACCTGATGACACTTGGCGGCCTTGCGCTGGCCGTCGGCATCCTCGTGGACGAAGCGACCGTCGCAGTGGAGAACATTCACGCGCACATCGCGCGCGGCAGTCCGCTCGCCCGCGCCGCGCTCGACGCCACGCGCGAGACGGCCCTGCCGCGCCTGCTCGCGATGCTCTGCATTCTCGCCGTGTTCATCCCGGCGTTCTTCATGGTCGGCGCGGCCAAGGCTCTCTTCGTGCCGCTCGCGCTCGCGGTCGGCTTCTCGATGATCGCGTCGTTCATCCTGTCGAGCACACTCGTGCCGATTCTTTCCGTGTGGTTCCTGCGTGGTCACAGTGCCGACGTGCACGACGCATCGTTCTTCGGTCGTTTGCAGAATTTCTACGCCGCGTTCCTCCGCGGCGTTGTCGCGGCGCGCTGGCTGGTGTTGCCGGTCTATCTCGCGGCGGCGGGCGCGGTGATCTGGTTCGCCGGCGGCAGGCTCGGCGTGGAGATTTTCCCGAAGGCGGACACGGGCCAGTTGGCCATCCGCCTGCGCGCGCCGACGGGAACAAAGGTGGAAAACACCGAGGCCATCGCGAAGAAGGTGCTCGATCTCGTCGCCCGCGAAGCCGGCCCCGACAATGTCGAAACCACCATCGGCCTCGTGGGCGTCCACGCGGCGAGTTATCCGATCAACCTCATCCACCTCTGGAACGGCGGCCCCGAGGAAGCTTGGCTCGCCATCCAGCTCAAGCACGGCGCGCGGGTCAGGATCGAGCCGTTTGAAGAACATCTGCGCGACGTGTTCGCGAAGGAATTGCCCGACGTTCGGTTCTCGTTCGAGCCGAGCGACATCGTCAACCGCGTTATGAGCTTCGGATCCACGACGCCGATCGAGGTTGCCGTCAGCGGCCCAGCCCTCGCCGTTAACAAGGAGCACGCGGACAAAATCTTCGCAAAGCTGAAGGCCATCCCGTCGTTGCGTGACGTGCAGTTCGCCCAGTCGCTCGACTTCCCGACGGTGGACGTGAACATCAATCGCGAGCGCGCTGGCTTGATGGGCGTGAAGACCGCCGACGTGGCGCGCTCGCTCGTCCCCGCGACCACGTCGAGCCGCTTCACCGTGGCAAACTTCTGGGCCGACCCGAACAGCGGCGTCGCTTACAACCTGCAAATCCAGATTCCGCAGGCGAAAACGACATCGCTCGAAGACTTGAAGAACGTGCCCGTGAACAGCAGCGGAAAAACCGTGCTGTTGCGCAACGTCGCCAGCGTCACGCCCGGCACGGCCGTCGGCACCTACGAACGCTACAACATGGCGCGCGTGGTCAGCATCACCGCGAACATCCACGGCGCGAGCCTCGGCGAAGTGGTGAAGCAAATCGCAAAAGCCATCGCCGAAGTCGGCGCGCCGCCGCCAAAGACCAAGGTGGACGTCCGCGGTCAGGTCGTGCCGTTGCAGGATTTGCTGAACGGTTTCCAGTCCGGCCTCATCATCGCCATCGTCGTCATCTTCCTGATGCTCGCTGCAAACTTCCAATCGCTGCGCCTTTCGCTCGTTGTCATCTCAACCGTGCCTGCCGTGATCGCGGGCGTCGCGCTTGTGCTCTGGCTGACGCGAACGACCTTGAATATCCAGTCCGCGATGGGCGCTATCATGTCTGTCGGCGTCGCCGTGGCGAACGCGATCCTGCTCGTGACATTTGCCGAGCGAAGCCGCATGGACGGCAAGCCCGCGACTGACGCCGCCGTCGAAGGCGGGCGGAGCCGTCTGCGCCCGATTCTGATGACAAGCTTCGCGATGATCGCCGGCATGATGCCGCTCGCGCTCGGACTCGGCGAAGGCGGCGGCCAGACCGCGCCGCTCGGCCGCGCCGTCGTGGGCGGTCTCGCGGTGGCGACGCTGGCGACGCTGTTCGTGCTGCCGTCGGTGTTCGCGATTGTGCTAAAGGGCAAGTCCACGCGTTCCGCGTCGCTGGACCCCGACGACCCGCTCAGCGGCCATCACGTGTCACCGGTAAGACATGACTGAAGAAGGAGTTGCATGAAACGATTTATCTGGCTTTGCATCACGCTCGCGCTCGCGACCGCTCCATCGCCGGCGGCCGACGTGAAGATCGCTCGCCCGCAGCGCGGCGAGATCATCCGATACGTCACGCTGCCCGGCTCGATCAGGGCCAACCAAGCCGCCACGCTTTACGCGAAGGTGCCCGGCTACTTGAAGTCACTTGCTGTGGACAAAGGCGACTCGGTGAAGGCCGGTCAGGCGCTCGCCGAAATCGAAGTGCCCGAACTGATCGCCGACCTCGCCAAATCTAAGGCAGAGGTCGAAGTTGCCGAAATTGATTACAAGCGCGTGAGCGAAGCGCAGAAGAAAGCGCCCGACCTTGTCATGCCCCAGACCGTGGACGACGCGTTAGGCAAACTGAAGGTTGCCAAGGCCAGCCTCGAACACGACCAGACGTTGCTAGGCTTCAGCAAGATCACTGCGCCGTTCGACGGCATCGTCACGGCGCGTTACGTGGACCCCGGTGCGTTCATCCCCGCAGCCACCTCCGGCAGCGCAGCGCAAACTGCTTCGGTCGTCACAATCATGGATTTCAACATCGTGCGCGCGCAGGTGGCGGTGCCAGAAGCGGAGGCGGCGCTGGTGCGCGCGGGTCAGCCGGTAAGGTTTACTGTCGAAGGGTTACCGGGAAAGACGTTCGAGGGCAAGGTGTCGAGGCTTGCCTACGCCCTCGACGACGCCACGAAGACAATGCTGGTCGAGGCCGACCTGCCCAACCCAACCCGCGAGTTGCGGCCCGGCATGTATGCAATGGTCAGGCTCGGCGTGGAGAAACACACCGACGCGCTGCTGATCCCGGTCGAAGCGCTGGTGATGGAGAAAGTAAACGCGTTCACCTTCGTCGCTGCCGACGGCAAGGCAAGGAAGACACCGATCAAGATCGGCTTCAACGACGGCGCAAAGGTTGAGATCCTTGATGGATTGCCGGCGGACGCGGCGGTGATTGTCGTTGGCAAGATATCACTCACAGACGGGCAAGCGGTCAACGTGACGGAGGCGAAATGAAGATGCGGCGATGGAGTGGTGGAGTGGTGGAGTGGTGGAGTGTTGCGCTGCTTGCCTCGTCGCTGGGTGCCGCCGAACCTCACCTTATTGACCTCCCCACCGCGCTTCAACTCGCCGGCGCGCAGAACCTCGACGTAAAGATCGCCCGCGAGAAACTCGCCGAGGCGAAGGCAAACCACGAGAGTGCGTGGCTGCAATTCTTCCCATGGCTGTCGCCGGGCGCGGGCTACCGCAAACACGAAGGCCGCATTCAGGATGTCGCCGGAAGCGTCTTTGATGCGAGCAAGCAGTCCTATACGGCCGGCGGAGCGCTGACGGCGCAAGTGGACATCGGCGACGCGCTCTACAAGACTCTCGCGGCGAAGCAGCTGATCCACGCTGCCGACCACGCGCTCGACGCGCAGCGGCAGGAAACAATCCTCGCGGCAGCTCAGGGCTACTTCGACCTCGCGAAGGCGCAGGCCGCCGTCGGCGTCGCGCAGGAGGCAGTGCGCATCTCACAGGACTACGAGAATCAGATTGGCCGGGCGGTGGAAGCCGGCATCTCGCTCAAAGGCGACGAGCTGCGCGTGCGGGTGCAGACCGAGCGCAACCAACTCACGGTCCGCCAAGCTCAGGAGCAACAGCGGATCGCGGCGGCGCGGCTGGCGCAGACGTTGCGGCTCGACCCGAAGGTGGAGTTGGTCGCGCGCGACAGTGACTTGGCGCCGCTCGCTCTCACGAAGAGCGACGCGACGCTCGACGCACTCGTCGGCCAAGCTTACGCGTCGCGGCCGGAACTGCGGCAAAGCCACGCGTTGACGCAGGCTGCACGCGAGACGAAGGACGGCGCGGTTTATGGTCCGATGATTCCAAGTGTCGGCGCGCAGGCGTTTGCGGGCGGGCTGGGCGGCGGCACCGGCGGCAGCACGGGAAGTTTCAGAGACTCAGAGGACTACTTCGTCGGGTTGAGTTGGCGGATCGGGCCGGGCGGGCTGGGCGATTTCGGCCGCATCCATGCCGCTGACGCGCGGCTGAAACAATCACAATTGGTCGGCGAAAAACTTCGCGACGAGATCACCCGCCAAGTGGTCGAGGCCCATACGCGCGTGCAATCGCAGGGCGACCAAGTCGCGACGGCAAAGAAGGCGCTCTCAACGGCCGAGGAAAGCCTCCGGCTCGCGCGACAGCGGAAACAATTCGGCGTGGCCTATGTGCTGGAGAACATCCAAGCCGAGCAGGAATTGACACGGACGCGGAACGATTACCTCGGCGCGGTGGCGGAGTTCAACAAGGCGCAGTATGCGCTGGGACGGGCGGTAGGATCACCTGTGGTCGCGTCGGGCAAGTGACGTATCAGGGCTGGCGCGCCCGCGTCGTCTTATGTTCTTGGCAGTGTGAAGTAAAACTCGCTGCCTTTACCCACCTCGCTCTCGGCCCACACACGGCCGCCGTGTGCCTGAACGATGTGTTTGACGATGGACAAGCCGAGACCGGTGCCACCAAGTTCGCGGCTTCGGCCCTTGTCCACCCGGTAGAATCGCTCAAAGACCCGCGGCAGGTGCTCCGCCGCAATGCCCGGACCATTGTCCGCCACGCAGACTTCGATCTCGCTGTCCTTAAGTTTCGCCGAGATGGCAATCCGTCCGCCAGCCGGGACATATTTGACGGCGTTGTCGAGGAGGTTGAAGAATACTTGATGCAACCGTTGCGTGTCCGCGCGCGGCCGCGAAAACTCCAGCGGAATCTCGACGCTGATTGTCATGTTCTTCTCGCGTGCCTGACGCATTAGTTCCTCTGCGGCCGTCGCCGCAAGCTCGCGCAGCGACACAGGCTCCAACTGCAATCGCGCTTGCTGCGATTCCAACGCCGAAACCGTGAGCAGATCGCCGATCAGCGTCTCCAATCTCTGCGAATGCCGCTGGATCGTCTGCAAGAACTGCTGGGCTGTCACGGCGTCGGGCGGGTGTGGGTCGAGCAGGGTTTCGACGTAACCCTTGATGATCGAAAGCGGCGTGCGCAGTTCGTGGCTGACGTTGGCGACGAATTCCTTGCGGAGGTTTTCAAGCTGCTTCAGTCGGGTGATGTCGTGGAAGACAACGACTACGCCCGCCGAAACACCATCGCGCACGTGCAGCCGCGCGGCGTTCACCAAAAACACCCGCTCCACAGGACTCAGGAACGTCAGTTCGCGGCTGGAAATACGGCCGGTCTGGGCCGCCTCAGCGACGATTTCCTGAAGCGGCACGTTGCGAAACACCTCCAGCGCGGTCTTGCCGATCGCCTCCTCGCTGATGTCCATCGGCTGCCGCAACGCTTCGTTCGCCAGCCGGATTTTCCCGCCCGCGTCCATCACCAACACGCCTTCGGTCATGCTGGAAAGAATGGCGCTCAGTCCGGCCTTTTCATCGTTGAGTTCGCGCATACGGGCTTGGAGCTGCGCCGCCATGTCGTTCAAGCTAGCCACCAGTTCGCCCAACTCGCCGCCCGGCCGCGCTGTCACACGCTTGGAGAAATCCGCGTGCGCCACGCTGCCAGCCATCGCGCGCATCTGCTGAATCGGCGCCGTCACCCGCCGCGCCATCCAAAACAAGAACGGAATCGCCGCCAGACCGACGATCAGCGTCGCCGTCACCACGACGCTATGCACGTGCGCTGTAGTCCGCGTGATCTCATGCAGCGGCAACGCCACCCGAACGAAACCGAGCGGCTTGCTGTCGCCCGAAGCATTCGGCGGCCTCACCGCCACCGCCACGTAAAGCAGATCCACTCCAATCGTCTTGCTGTGGCGCCGGCCGCTGCCCACGCCGTCGCGTATCGCCTCCTGCACTTCGGGTCGTTCGTAGTGATTCTCGATCTGTTGAATCTCGCCGGCGGGCTTCTCGGATTCGCCGAGCATTGTGCCGTCCGCGCCAATCACCGATATGCGCAGGCCGGTTTCACGCGCCAAAGCATGGGCCACGCTGTTGATGATGTCAGCGGAAGGATGACCACTCGTGAGCTGTTCCAGAAAACACTGCCGAGCGCACCGCGCGTCGCGCTCCAAGTCAGCACGAATCCGGTCAACGAGATACGACGGCAATGTCAGATTGAGGCTCGCGTAGATGACTGCCAGCAGTGCCAACCACAGGGCCGCCAGCCCGCCGAACCATCTCCATTGGAGCGTAAGTTTCAAGCGATTTCCGTGAAGCGGTAGCCAACGCCACGCACCGTCTCGATGCAATCGGCGGCCTTGCCGAGCTTTTCGCGCAACCGCCGCATGTGCGTGTCCACCGTGCGCGTGTCCACGTCGCCTTCGTAGCCCCACACGTCGTTCAGCAGCCGGTCGCGCGACTGCACACGACCGCGCCGTTCCATCAATGTGGCAAGCAACTTGAATTCCGTGGCGGTCAGCTCCACCAACTTGTGTTTCACCGTCACCTCATGCCTGGCCCGATCCACGACGATGTCGCCAATCTTCAACACCTCAACCGCTTCCGCCTCGCCTTGCGCGCGGCGCAGGATGGATTTGACCCGCAACACCACCTCGCGCGGGCTGAACGGCTTCGTCACGTAATCGTCCGCGCCGAGTTCCAAACCGAGCACGCGGTCCACTTCCTCCGCCTTGGCCGTCAACATAAGGATGGGAATGTGCGCGGTCTTCGGATCGGCCTTGAGGCGTTTGCAAACCTCGGTCCCCTCGACCCCGGGCAGCATCAAGTCCAGCACAACCAGCGCCGGCAGATGATCGCGCGCCTTTTGAAGCGCCACAGCGCCGTCGTGCGCCGTGAGGGTTTTGTAACCCGCACGCTGCAGATGATACACGAGCAGATCCGTCACATCCCGCTCGTCGTCAACGATCAGTAAACTCTCTGCCATGTGGGATAGCTTGTAACGGAACTCCGACGATTTTGCGACAGTCCAGTTACAAGAATGTTACAACTGCGGCTGGCATCACCGGCTGGCTGGCGCCGTGCGCGCGCTTGCTGTTACTTTCAACGCGATGGCATCTTCGAACGGCGGCAAAGGAACAGTCGTGCGGTCGCTGCCGCGCTGGATGGGAAGTTTGCCAATGGATTTGGCTGAAACCGGATCGTAGAACTCGACGGCCCAGCCTTGTGTTGAGCCAAGAAGTTCAAGCGTCACCTCCTGGTGCTCGACGCGCCGGACGCTCCAGTCCGGCGGCTCGCATCGCGCGTCGCGAATCCAGCCAAGGACCGTGTCTTTGCCGCCGATGGCCGCACCTTTCAAATCAGCGGAACAGGAAACCGCGACAGGACGGAAGCCGGTGAAATCCACGCCCCGGACAAAATCAGCCGCCACCTTTGCCGCGTGCGCATACTTCGCGCGCAAGTCGAGCCGCTGATAGCGGTCGTAACCATCCTCCCACCACAACATCCGACCGTTCATCGCCCCGGAAACGACGGCGGCCCAAATCGCGTGCCGTATCCCGACGTGCGCTCGTAGCGCATTGGCCAGACCGTCGCGCGTGCCGATCGGGTCGAGGCCGCATTCCCCAATGAAAACCGGCTTGCCGTAGCGTTGCAGTCGCGCGCGCACGGACGAGAGAATCAGATCATCAAGGTTGCGGTGGAAACGACCGTCTGTGTAAGGATGAACCTGGATGAAGTCGAGCGCGCCACTGGCAAACAGTTTCGGCCATTCGCCGATACCCGACAGCGACGCGGTCACGGGCCGGTAACGCGAGTCGGCTTTGCGAACGACTTTGGCTGCGCGCTCGACGAACGGCAACGCCTTCGTTTCCGACGAGCCACTGACAAGATCGAGTTCGGAGAAGATTTCCCAACCGAGAATGTTCGAATGCGCCTGCCATCGCTTCACAAGTGATTCCAGCCACGCAAGCCAAAGCCGTTGGCATTTCGAGTCCTGAAAAAGCTCGGCGGGTGTCTTTGCAGGCCCGCCAAGGGCTTCATTGTAGCGGTTCTTGTCCCATTGGTGCCACGGCTCGCCGTTGCTGCCATCGTTCCAGTCGGCCCACACGCCCAACACGGGAAGCACATGCAAACCTTTCACTGCGGCGGACTCGAAGACGCGGTCCCACTGCCTGACCCACGTTTCATCCACTTCACCGGCGGGCGATTGTGATTGGAAACCGACCGTGAGATGGATGCGCACGACCTTCTCTCCCGACTCTGCGGCAGGCCGCAGCAACTCGTCGAAGTGTTCGAGTCGGGTTCCCGTAGGGTTGCGGCCAAAAATAAAGGTCGGCCGGCCTGCAACGCGAAAGTAGAGTTCACCCGGTTCCAAAGCGACTTGAGCCAGTGCCGTCGGCCAACTTGCGAAGAGGATCAGGCCGAGGAGAGGACTTGCTTTCATCAGTTGGACTGCGATTTCACCTCTGCGGCCAGCGCAAGCAGCTTCTCCCGCATCAGCGCGTGCACCGCCGCGCGATCCCTCGCGCCCGCGATGCGGAACGGCTCACCCAGCGTAAGGCGTATGGCGAAGCGACGAAAGAACCAGTTCCGCCCGACATAAGCCTGGCGCGCTCCCTCGATGATCGCCGGCACGACCGGCACACCGGCTCGCAACGCGATAAGCGCGGCGCCTTCCTTGATGCCGGGATCGCCGCCGAGCACGGAGCGCGGACCGTCCTGGATGCCGCCTTCGGGAAAGAGCACGACCACGTGGCCCGCGCGCAAACGGCGGATGGCCTCTTTGAGCGGCTCGCTGCCCGGCTGGCTGCGGTCAATCGGGATGACACCCGCTCGTGTGAAGAACCAGTGCGTGAACTTGCTCTGGAACAGTTCCATCATCGCCAGCCAATGCGGGATGCGGCGGAGCGCGATGTTCAGCAGCGGCGGGTCGAACCAAGAGATGTGGTTGCTGATGACCAGCACACCGCCGGTGCGCGGGAGGTTGCGCATGCCACGACGCTGAACCCGAAAACAAAGCCCAAAGGAAAGCCACGCGACGAGTCGCGCGGTCAGATTGATAACGACAAGCAGCCATTGACGCGGTTGATGCACGACCGTTATTATCCGCAGCGCGTTCGGGCTTGCAAGCCCGGCGGCGAATTTCTTCAAGCTATGTCCTCTGAGCCTTCCGGAACGGCGTCGTTGTTTTGGAGTTGCGCGAGTTTTGGTTTCTACTCGCGCGTGATGGACGGTCGCCTGGGGCGGTCGGTAGGCTATCTTGGCCTGCTCGGCCTCGTCGGCGCGCTGGCGGTGACGCTTTTCTTCGGCACACAACTCGTGCCGGCATTGCGCGCGGCAGCAAAACAAACCACCGGCTTCGTGCTCAGCGGCGGGCGTCTCGCCGTCGCGCCCGATTCACCAACGGTCCTCTATGACGATGGCGCGCACGGCATGTTGCTGGTGCGCGTGGCGGTGGACAAGGAACCGCCCCCGCCCGAGCGCCGCTACGACGCGATGTTGACGCTGCGACCGCGCGGCGCCGATCTGGTCCTCCTCGGTCACACCCTACAGATGCCGTGGCCGTCGGGACTGGCGGTGGATGCGCAACGACTCGAAATGATCGCGTTCATGGACTCGTGGTGGCTGCTGATGTGCATGGCCGTTTACGCCGTGGCGTTCGCGTGGTTCTTCATGACGCGGCTCGTTCACGCGCTGATCGGCACGATGCTGTTGGCAGCGCTGGCCTCGCCGACGCGCGAAGTCGGTTTTGTTCGCGGCTTCAACCTCGCCGCCCACGCCACAACACCCGGCACGTTGCTGACGCTGGGTCTGCTGTGGCTTACCGCTGCTTATCAGCTGGATCCGGTGCTGGTCAACTGGAGTTGGCTGCTCTACCTACTGGTGTTCCTCGTTTACTTGGTTGGCGCCGCGTGTGCGCTGCCGTCGAAATCGGCAAATCCATGGCAAGGCGACGTTGCGCCGAAATCAGCGAACCCGTGGCGAAGCAAGACAGCGACGAAGTCATCGAATCCGTGGCGCAACGGCTCGGCGACAAAGTAGTAATGTCATACATAATGGAACCCATGGGTTTCTCAACGCTCCCCTGCCCGTTCTGCATTTCTGCTTTAACAGTCCGCGCACAACGTCTAGCCTTTTCTGGCACATGGTTAACTGGCTTCTTTACATCATCCTGCGCGTGATTGGCTTCACGCTGCGCTACCGGCTGATTGACGAGAGCGGGTTGATCGCGCCCGGTCTGAAGCGGAACTATATCTTCGCTTGCTGGCACAATCGGATACTGCTGATGCCGGGCCTCTATTTGCACTTCGTCGGTCGCAAGCCGATCGCGGCATTGGCCAGTGCCAGCCGCGACGGCGACTACGCCGCCGGCGTCGTGCAATTGTTCGGTTTCACCGCTGTGCGCGGCTCCACCAGCCGGCGCGCGCACCAAGGGTTCTTGGAACTCACGCGGCTGGCCATGGAAGGCAGCAACGCGACCATCACGCCCGACGGCCCGCGCGGCCCGCGTTACGTTGCCCAGTCCGGCGTGATAAAGCTCGCGACGGTGACCGGCCTGCCGATCCTGCCCGTGGGCATCATCGTCGAGCCGTGCAAGCGCCTCAAAAGCTGGGACCGCACTATCATTCCCCTGCCCTTCGCCCGCTGCACAGCGCACGTTGGCAAACCCATCATCATCCCGCGCGACGCCGACGACGCCACCGTGGAGAAATGCCGCCTCGAAGTTCAGCGGGCGATGATCGAACTCTCAGGCGAGTCGGCCTGACGCGCCGCCGTTGCGGCGAAAACTGAAAGACCCAAAGCGATGACGAAGCAAACCAATCGCTGGAATAGGCTGGCCGTTTACGCGGCGCTCTGCGCGTCCATCATCGCCATCGCTCACGCCGCCGACCAGCCGCAATGGGGCGAGCGATTCTCCCGCAACATGGTCTCCGAGGAAAAGAATCTCCCGGACAACTTCGACCCCAAGACCGGCCAGAACATCAAGTGGTCCGTCGCGCTCGGCACCTCCACGCACTCCACGCCCGTCGTCGCGCGCGGCAAAGTCCTCATCGGCACCAACAACGAAGACCCGCGCGACCCGCGCAACCTCGGCGACCGCGGCGTGCTCATGTGCTTCGACGAAAAGGACGGGAAGTTCTGCTGGCAGCTCGCAGCCCCGAAGATCACCACGAGCGTTTACTGGGACTGGCCCAAAGCCGGCACCTGCTCCACCGCCACCGTCGAGGGCGACCACGTTTACATCGTCAGCAACCGCGGCGAGGTCATGTGCCTCGACCTCAACGGCATGACCAACGGCAACGACGGCCCGTTCCGCGACGAAGGCCGGCACATGGTTCCGCCCAGCCAGCCGCCGCTGGAACCGGGCGCGACCGACGCCGACATCCTCTGGCTGTTCGACATGGTCCAGGACTGCGGCGTGCGCCAGCACGACTCCGCCCACGCCTCCATCCTGCAACACGAACGCTTCCTCTACGTCAACACCTCCAACGGCGTGGACGACACCCACAAAGGCATCGCCTCCCCCGACGCGCCGAGCCTCATCGTTATAGACAAACCCACCGGCCTGCTCGTGGCGCGCGACGACGAACACATCGGGCCGAACATCTTCCACTGCACGTGGTCGTCGCCCGCGCTCGGCGAGGTCAACGGCCGCCCCCTCGTCTTCTTCGCCGGCGGCAACGGCGTCGTTTACGCCTTCGAGACCCTGACGAACGCCGGCGCTGACGTAGCGAAGCTCAAGAAAGTCTGGTGGTTCGACTGCGACCCGTCCGCGCCCAAGGAAAACATCCACGACTACCTCCGCAACCGCGAGCAAAGCCCCGTCAACGTCTATGGCATGCCCGTCTTCCATGACGGCCGCCTCTTCGTCGCCGGCGGCGGCGACATGTTTTGGGGCAAGCGACAGGCGTGGCTCAAGTGCATTGATGCCACCAAGACCGGCGACATCACCCGCAGCGGCGCGCTCTGGTCCTACCCGCTGCGCAACCACACCTCCTCCACCCCGGCCGTGCACGACGGCCTCGTCTTCATCGCCGACTGCGGCAAGACCATCCACTGCGTGGACGCCGCCACCGGCCGCGCCTGCTGGACCCACGAAACCAAGAGCGACATCTGGGCCTCCCCGCTGGTGGCCGACGGCAAACTCTACATCGGCACCCGCCGCGGCGAGTTCGTGATCCTGGCCGCCACCCGCGAGAAGAAGCTCCTCGCCACCATAGACATGGGCAGCCCGATGAGCGCCTCCCCCGTCGCCGCCAACGGCGTCCTCTACGTCGCCACCATGAACCGCCTCTTCGCCGTCCAGAAAGCCAACGCTCCGGCTCGCTGAAAGCCGACGGTCGGAAGCCGATGATGAGCGTTTGCGGGTGCTAGAGCACGACTGAAGCTGTATAGTCGCTGCAAGAGAAAGGAGAGCCTCGATAAAATCATGGCTACAAAGCGTCACCCGGTTTCTAACGAAAGAACTCATCATGAATAGATGGCCACTACACCCTTTGCTCCTCCTGATGGCTCTGTGCCTATCGGGCTGCGATGTTCACACGAAAGATCCATACCTAGCCAAGAATAGGCCTCCAGTCGTGCCAGCAGTGTTTCTTCTATGTCGCTCTGATATTGATCGCAAAATGGCGGACGAAATTGTTCATCAGGCCAACCGCCAATTCTTTGAAGCGGGAAAACCCTATGAAGTCCTCGAGAACATTATTGTTGTGGATGAGGGACAGTATTGGTGCGTGTCATACCATCCGCGCGGTAATGGGGCGACTCAGGTCAGAGAAGGACCAGACAACGTGATCAACATAGACGGGCCACTGGCCTGCTATCTTCGGAAATCAGATCTTAAACTATGTGATCCTCCACCAAACTGTTTCATAATGGCAAGGCACCCTTGGCTCGCGCCAAAATAATCCGGTGCTGAAAAGGGAAAGTAAATAGGTATCCTAACGACCAGATGATGAGAAAGTCTGTTGAGGAAAAGGGCGGCACTCCGAAACGCGAACTGAGGACTGAGGAAAAACTTCCTCCCTCCCACGTCCCCTCCGCCCGCCGCCGCTTTCCGCGAAGATTGATGTTGGTTTCCTTGCCTGTTTGCCTGCTCTGCGGCTCGGCATGGGCACCGAACAAATGGCCGGCTTTGTTCACCGCATCAGCTTCGATTGATCCGCTGAGGGCGCAAGCAGCTCCCCGCACACACCTCCCTGCGCCGCCGGTCCGGCTACCTTCTCCACGACGGGAGGAACTCTCCCCGAAACGCCCAAGGTTTTGTCCGGCCCGGACGCGACCTTTTCCATCGCGGACAAAGGCTTGTCCGGCGCAGACGTGACCGCTGACGGCTCGGAGGCGACCGTGCCGGATCCAAAGGCAGCCAGCTTCGACGCGGAAGCTCCTGCCTCCGCCGCGCAAGCAACCGCTTCCGTCATGGAAGCAACCGGGTCCACCGTGGAAGCTCCCGCCTCCGTTACGGAGGCAACTGCTTCTATCATGGAAGCAACTGCGTCCAGCTTGGAGGCAGTCGTCTCCGTCACAGAAGCAACTGCCTCCGCCACGGAAGCAACCGAGTCCATCATGGACGCTCCTGCTTCCGTCATGGAGGCAACTGCTTCCACCCCAAAAGCAACTGCTTCTGTCATGAAAGCTACCGCTTCCGTCGCGGAAGCTACTGCTTCTGTCACGGAAGCAGTTGCTTCCAAGCCTCCAAAAAGCCCTTTTTTGCCAAAAACCGGTGTTCTTGACGTTCCAAGGCCTGTTTTGGCGGCTTTGGGACTCGTCGGAGCGGTTCAGTGGTTCTTTTTAGACAGCTAAAAACCCGACAATACTCCATCACCTCTGCGGGTTGGCTGAGGGCAGGCGGCTGATGCCGGGGACTTGGTAGTAGCCTTGCGCCCCGCCCACGACATCCAGACGGTAGATCGGATCCTGCATCAGGCAGGGGCGGCGGTCGGCGGCGGGAAGGGTCGTTGAGTAGATGCGCAGTTCGCCGGGGAGGCTGGTGATGATTTCCTCGCGCCAATCGCCGAGGATGTCGGCAACGGCGATGACGTCGCCTTCGATTTTCGGTGAGAGTTCCCCGCCGCCAAACTTCGACAGGCGGCCCTTGATGAGCAAAGCGCGCTGGAGGCTGGCGTCCCAGTAGGCGGCGCGCGGCGCGAGGCCGCCCATGTCCTTGGTGGAGAGCAGTTCGCCCTTGGCGCTGAAGAGCCAGCGCTTGTCCTTGAAGTCGCGCTCGCCGGCGTAGCACTCGACGCCGGGATGGGCCGCGTCAATGTCGGCGCAGAGGCCGGAGGAGTGGACGTGGGTCGTCTTCTCGTTCAGGCCCCAGAGGATTTTGCCGGTCTTTGCCTCGACCATGCAGACGGTATTAGACTGGCGGCCGGTCTCGATGCCGTATTCGATCTGCAACCCCGGCAGCGACGGGTCGAGCTGGCCGACGGTGAGGTGGTCGGGATGGCCGAGGCCGGTGGTCCAGAGGCCGACGCCGTTGTCGTCAATGACCGCCGAGCCGATGATGACCTCGTCGCGGCCGTCGCCGTCCACGTCGGCGGCGCGCAGGCAGTGCGCGCCCTGGCCGCGATACTTGCCGGTCTCCTCGTTCTCCTCCCACGTCCAGAGCTGGCGGAGTTTGCCGCCGTGGAACTCGAAGGCGGCAAGCTTGATGACGTTGTAGGTGCCGCGCTCGACGAGGATGCACGGGGTCTTGCCGTCGAGGTAGGCAACGCCGAGCTGGTTGCGGCAATAGTAGTTGTAGTCGGGGAAGCGGTCGCGCGACGGCCACGGCACGCGGGCGCGCTCCTTGCCGGTCTGGCCGTCGAGGATGGCGAGCCACTCCGGCCCGCTCTGGACGCGGCCATCGGCGTCGCGCGGGTCGCCCTCGCCGATCTTCACGGCCACCTCGGCCTTGCCGTCGCCGTCGAAGTCATAGACGAGGTAGGGCGAATACCACATGCCCTGCTCGATGGACCAGCCGAGGTCGTGCCGCCAGAGGAACTTCCCGTCGTGGCGATAGGCCTCCAGCTTGAACGTGCCGGGGCTGCGCTTCCAATACTTGATGTAAGGGTCCACGTTCGCGAGCGGCTGCTTGAGGACAAAGTCGAGTTTCCCATCGCCGTCGAGGTCGGCGATGCCGGCCTTCTGGAAGGTGTGGTCGCCGTCGAGCTTGATGCTGATGTAAGGCCGCCCCTCGGCGCTCGGCGTGACGGTGACGCCCGGCGAATTCTTGCCTTCCTTGCCGCCGCAAACCGCGCGCACGAAATACTGCTGCTCGCCCGCCGGCGGCTGTTCGTCGGTGAAGTCAGTCGTCTTCGAGATCGGCTCGCGGTTGAGCTTCACCGGCTCGCCGCCGCCGCTGCGGCGGTAGAGGTTGAACGCCACGCCTTTCGGATCGCTGTCGAGCAACCGCCAGCCGACATGGATCTTGTTGCCCGCCATCGGCATCGCCACGACGCCGCGGTCGAGCTTCTCGCGCACGCGCTCCTTGGCGAAGCCCTGCACCTTCGGCTTGTCGGCGGCAACACCGATGGAGACGATGGCGATGGAGAAGAGGAAGGTTCGGATCAGTGATGAGTTCATGTTGGTTCTTAGTCGTGACTATTCAGTTGCCGCGGCCCCTCACCCTGGCCCTCTCCCCATCGGATGGGGAGAGGGAATCCACTCCAACGGCTTTCAAAGCGATCTCCATTCAGTGAGTCGCGCCGCTGCGCACGGTTCCTCTCCCTCTCCCCCGGTGCGGGGGAGAGGGTTGGGGTGAGGGGGTGTTCGTATTGCATGATCGCGGCTTAGCGTTTCGGCGCGCACGCGGATGGCAGGACGCTCAGCGTGGGCACACCGTAGTAGCCTTGGGCGGCCTCGGCGACATCAATCCGGTAGATCGGGTCCTGCATCAGGCACTTCCTTCGGTCGGTCGCGGGGATGGTGGTCGAGTAGATGCGCAGCTCGCCGGGCGCGCTTGTGATGATCTCCTCGCGCCAGTCGCCGAAGATGTCCGCAATGGCCACGACACGCCCGACGATGTTCGGCGGCACGATAGCGCCGTCAAACTTGTTAAGCTTCGCGCCGCGCACGATCTCGCGATAGAGGTCACCGTCCCAATAAGCCGTCAACCCGAGGCTGCCCATCCGCTGGTCGGAGATGAGTTCGCCCTTCGCGCTGAAGACCCATGACTTGTGGAACTTCCTTTGCCCGTCAATGTCGATGGCGTGGCACTCGGCGCCCGGATAGCGCGGGTCAATGTCCGCGCAGACGCCGTCGGTGCCGACGTGGCCGGTCGGTTCGTTGAGGCCCCAGATCAGTTCGCCCGTCTTTGCGTCCACGAGACAGAGGCCGTTCTGCGCGTGAGGCGGCTCGATGCCGTAGAAAATCTCCAACCCCGGCCGCTGCGGGTCAATGTCGCCAACAAAGATGTAGTCGGGATGGCCGAAGCCGGTGCTCCAGAGACCGTGGCCGTTGTCGTCCACCACCGCCGAGCCGATGACGACCTCGTCACGCCCGTCGCCGTCCACGTCGGCGGCGTGCGTGGTGTGCGCGCCCTGGCTGTTGTATTTGCCGCGGCCGATCTCCTCCCGGCTGTCCCACGACCAGAGCTTCTTCAGCGCGCCGCGATGGAACTGATACGCGTCGAGCCGGATGGTCGTGTAGGTGCCGCGCTCGACGATGAGGCACGGCGTCTTGCCGTCGAGGTAGGCGACGCAAAGCTGGTTGCGGCTGGAAAGGTTGTAGTTGTAGTTCTCGCCGGGAATCTCCCGCGACGGCCACGGCGCGCGCGCGCGTTCCTTGCCCGTGCGACCGTCGAGGATGGAGATCCACTCGCGCCCCGTCTCAACGCGGCCGTCCGGCCCGCGCGGGTCGCCTTCGCCGGTTTTCACCGCAACCTCGGCCTTGCCGTCGCCGTCGAAATCGAACACGACGTAAGGCGAATACCAGATGCCGCGCTCGATGGACCAGCCGAGGTCTTTGCGCCAGAGCCGCTGGCCATCGTGCGAGTAAGCTTCGAGCTTGTAAGTGTCCGGGCTGGGCTTCCAATACGAGCCAGCCGGGTCAATATTCTCCTCCGGCTGCTTGATGACGAAATCATACCGCCCGTCGCCGTCGAGGTCGCCGATGCCGACCTTCTGAAACCTCACGCCTTCATCGAGCTTGATGACCACGCAGGGCTGGGCTTCGGCAGAAGCAGTCGCACGCGCGACGGGCGACGGCTTCACCTCGCCATCGCGGGTGATGGCACGCACAGTGTATTCGCAAGCCGTGCCAGCCGGCGCGGTGGTGTCCATGAAATCCGTCGTCTTGCGGACAGGCTCCGCGTTCAGCTTCGCGGCAGGCTTGCCGTCGCAGGAACGATAGACATTGAACGCCACCTCCGGCGGATCGGCCGCGAGCAACCGCCAGCCAACATACATGCGCCCTTCACCCGCGGGCCGCGCAATCAACCCACGATCCAGCGGCTCGCGCACGCGAACTTTCGCGAACCTTTTCACCGACCGTTTCGCGATCCGCGCCGGGATCGGCATGAACTTGATGCAATCGTAGTAGGCCGCGCCAGGCGACACGGCGTGCGCGTAGCGATCATCCACCCACAAGTCGAACGCGCCATCCTTGACCTCCACGACGCCTAGATAACCGTCCGTCATCTTCTCCCACGTCTTGCCGTCGCGTGAGATGGCCAGCGTGCGGCCCATCGCGATCTGAACTTCATAGCGCCCGCGCGGAATGCCCGTGATGTGCGTGTGCAGCGGCGGCGCACCGTCCTCCGGCGTAGCACGATCCTGCTTTACCACTGGTGATTGCAGCACGGTGCCGCCGGACCATTTCTTCGCCGCGTCCTTGTCGGTGCTCCAAAGGTTCCACTTTGTGGCGGAGTTCCTGTTGGTCTGCCAAGCGTCCTTCGGTTCGGTGTAGTTCTCCACCTCATATACAAGCGGTTTGATTTTGCCGGCGGTTTGGCCACAAACGTGGCGTCCCGGCATCGCAACGATAAAGAGGAGGGCAATCAATAGTGTGCGTGTCATGGTCACTTCGTTGGAACGTCAATCCGGTGAAACGAGAAAATCCCGGCTCGCCAACCACCACGAAAATGCCGCCGCAGACCTCCAGATCAAATCCTGACGTTCAGTTCTCCGGTTACGTATCGGTTTACAAATTATCGCGTCCCCGAATGTAATCCGACAACATAATTCCATTCCATAATTCTATTCGCTCAACCGCAATCAATGGACCGAGCGTGGTCTGTGCAATATGGGAGGATTTCCCTTTTCGTCACGAACGACAGGCGGTAGTATCCGCCCGATGTTTGCTTCTGAAAAGTCGCCATGACATTGAGCAACCAACCTTCCTCGCCGCAATCGCGGACCGGGATCAACCAGACACCCGCCATGAACACTGAATCATCGTCCCCTCAACAACCCTCGCAACCCACGCGCCGCGAGTTCCTCCAGTGGACCGGCAAAGCCGTCGCCGCCTCCGCCCTCGCCGGCGTCGCCATTCCCCGCGTTCACGCCGCCGGGAGCAACGCCATCAACCTCGCTCTGATCGGTTGCGGCGGACGCGGCAGTGGCGCGGTCGTCAACGCGCTCGAGTCCGCCAACGGTCCCGCCAAGCTCGTCGTCATGGCCGATCTTTTCGAGGATCGGCTCAAGAAGTCGCACAAGGCACTGCACGATAAGTTCGGCGACAACGTGGATGTGCCGGCCGACCGCCAGTTCATCGGCTTCGACGCTTACAAGAAGGCGATTGATTGTCTGAGGCCGGGCGATGTGGCGATGCTGACCGGCTACGCCGGTTTCCGCCCCGCGCAACTGGAATACGCCGTCGAGAAGGGCGTCAACGTCTTCATGGAGAAATCGTTCGCCGCGGATCCGCCGGGATGCCGTCGCGTCATTGCGGCAGGCGAGGCGGCGGAGAAGAAGGGTCTGAAGATCGCCGCCGGTCTCATGTGCCGCCATTCGCGCAATCGGCAGGAACTCATCAAGCGCATCCGCGAGGGCGAGCTGGGGCAGATTCAACTCATCCGCGCCTACCGCATGGAGGGAGGCGGCTGGCTCAAACCGCGGCCCCCGGAGATCAAAGAACTGCACTGGCAAATCCGCAACTTCACGAAGTTCCTCTGGGTCGCTGGCGGCCTCTGGGCCGAGATGGACATCCACCAGATTGACGAGATCTGCTGGATCAAGGGCGAGTATCCGGTGAGCGCGCACGGCATCGGCGGGCGCGCCGCCAACAACAAGGATTGCAGCCAGAACCTCGACTCGTTCTCGGTGGAGTGGACGTTTGCCGACGGCACGAAGGCGTATGACGTGGTGCGCTACATCCCGAAGTGCCTCTACGAGTTCGACACCTTCGTCCACGGCACCAAGTGCGCCGCGCAGTTCTCGGGGGCGATCCACGCCGCCACCGTGCACACCTACAAGGACCAGCGTTGCACGCCGGACAACATCGCATGGGAGGCGGAGAAGGAACCGATCACGTCCTGGCAGGCTGAGTGGGACGACTTGTTCGATTCCATTCGCAACAACAAGCCGCACAACGAAGCCAAGCGCGCGGCAATGTCCAACCTCGCCGACGACATGGGCCGTGCCGCCGTCCACATGGGCCGTGTCATCACGTGGGACGAGGTGATGAAATCCGACTTCCAGTTCTGCCCGAACATCGACAAACTCACCGACGACAGCGAACCGCCGATCAAAGCCGACGCCGAGGGCCGCTATCCCGTGCCGATCCCCGGACAGTGGACGGAAATCTGAGTCATTAAATCATTGCCGGTGCTGGCGTGATGGAGCGTTCAGTGTTCGCGACGCCGTTGGGCGGAGAACAACCATGAAACGACCCGCCAAGTTATCGCCGCTGGGTTTGAAACAGTCTTCCCGGCGAGAGTTTCTGTCGTGGAGCAGCAAAGCTGCCGCGGCTTCTGCACTCGTGGGCGTAACCATTCCGCGCGTGCATGCCGCAGGGGACAACACCATCCGCCTCGCGTTGATCGGCTGCGGCGGACGCGGCAGCGGCGCGGTGGTGGATGCATCGCAATCGCCCTACGGCCCGGTGAAACTCTACGCGATGGCCGACCTGTTCGAGAAGCGGCTCGCGGCTTCTCACAAAGTCCTAAGCCAGAAGCTCGGCGGCCAAGTGGACGTGCCGGCGGATCGCAAATTCATAGGCTTCGATGCTTACAAGAAGGCGATTGATCTGCTGCGTCCGGGCGACGTGGCGATGCTCACCGGCTACGCCGGCTGGCGTCCCGTGCAACTAGAATACGCTGTCGCGAAGGGGGTCAACGTCTTCATGGAGAAGTCCTTCGCATGTGACCCGCCCGGTGTGCGACGGATCATCAAGGCCGGTGAGGAAGCCAAAAAGAAAAACCTGAAGATCGCTGCCGGCTTGATGGCCCGCCACGCTCCCAACCGGCAGGAACTCATCAAACGAATTCGTGACGGCCAACTCGGCCCGATTCAGTTCATCCGGACTTTCCGCATGCAGCCGTGTGGAACCTTGCCGCGGCGGAAGCCGGAGAACAATGACTTGCAGTGGCAGATCAGCCACTTCACGCATTTCCTTTGGGTGTCGGGCGGGCTGTTCGCCGAGATGAACATTCATCAAGTGGACGAGATTTGCTGGATCAAGGATGCCTGGCCGGTTTCCGCGCACGGCGTGGGCGGCAGGATCGCCAACAGCACCGACTGCGGGCAGAACCTCGACTCCCTTTCCATCGAATGGACCTTCGCCGACGGCACCAAGGCGTATCACGTCACCCGCTGGACTCCGAAGTGCCACAACGATTTTCGGACTTACATTCACGGAACCGACCGAGCAGCCGCATTCCCTTGGTTGAGCGGTCATCGCGACGACTTGACGCAAATCTACAAGGACCAGCGATGCTCGCCTGACAACATCGCATGGCAGGCCGACGAAGGATTGTTCACCTACTATCAAGCCGAATGGAACGTATTGCTCGACGCCATCCACAACAACAAGCCGCACAATGAAGCCAAGCGGGCGGCGATGTCCAACCTCGCCGACATCATGGGCCGCGCCGCCGTCCACATGGGCCGCGTCATCACATGGGACGAGGCGATGAAATCCGACTTCCGGTTCTGCCCGAACATTGACAGCCTCACCGACGACAGCGAGCCGCCGATCAAAGCCGACGCTGAAGGCCGCTATCCCATGCCAATCCCCGGCCAGTGGACGGAAATCTGATCGCAGCTTGCAAAGCAACGGGATCGTCATCATCTTTCGCCAGAAAAAAACACCACTGTTCGCCTGGTCTGACTAAAAAAAGTCGAGACAGGCGCACAAACATCTGGTGAAGTTGTTTCGTTATGAAAAACCAAGCCAAGAAACAGATTTTGTTTCCCGAGAACCCAATACCCGAACCGTATCGGCAGATCATCCATGCGCACAACTTCACCTGCACGTTCTCATGCAAGATTGGGAAACGCTTCACGGTCGGACAGATGGGAATCACCTCGTCCAACCTGGACCCTCGAATCTTTGAGGACGCCGAACAACAAGCGATCGTGAGAGGCGACCCGGAGTTGATCATCAAGAGAGGCTCCGCAACCTTTGTGTATCATCTCATAAACAAGACCGCTTCAGCGCGGCTCTACAGGGCCGCCGCTCACTTGGCAGACTTCGCGCAGGGAAGATACTAGTTCACCATCATGTGAAAGCCGGGGCGGCAATGAGAATGAGAAGAATGCAGGACGACAACCGGATTGTTGTTCCGGATGCACTGTGAAAATGCTTGTTTGGAACGTGCCCGCTGGCGTAGCGTGCGCGCCGTTCCAACGGAGGAGACGACTATGATTACAAGGCGAGAATTTCTGAAGCAAAGCGCCATCGGCGCGGCAACAGTTTGGGCGGCGGGTTGCGCAACTGGTTCAAGTCGCTCGGCGGGAAAGATTCCGATCGGGCTGCAGCTCTACTCGCTCCGCAAAGAGGCCGCGAAAGACCTTGAAGGTGTGATCGCGGCGGTGGGAAAGATGGGCTACAAGGGCATCGAGTTTGCCGGCTATCACAACCGCGATACCAAGACGCTGCGGAAGCTCCTCGACGACAACGGCCTCAAGTGCTGCGGCACGCACACGGCCCTGCCGACGCTGCTAGGCGACAAGCTTCAGGAAACTATCGAGTTCAACCAGACGCTCGGCAATAAGTTCCTCATCGTGCCCGGCCTGCCGAAGGATCGCACTGCGTCGCGCCAGGCGTGGCTCGACACGGCCAAGCTCTTCAACGAACTGGCCGACAAGGTCGCCCCGCAGGGAATGCGCGTCGGTTATCACAACCACACCATTGAGTTCAAAGCGCTCGACGGCGAATTGCCGTGGGACACGTTCTTCGGCAACACGAAGAAGGAAGTCATCATGCAGTTCGACACCGGTAACGCGATGCACGGCGGCGGCAACGCCGTGACGTTCCTGAAGAAGTATCCCGGCCGCGCCACAACCGTTCATTGCAAACCTTTTTCCAACGCCAAACCCGACGCGCTCATCGGCGAAGACGAACTGCCGTGGAAGGAAATCTTCCAGCTCTGCGAGACCTCCGGCGGCACCGAATGGTATATCGTCGAATACGAGCGTCCGAACCAACCGGCGCTGGAATGCGTTGAGAAGTGCCTGCAAGCGATGAAACAAATGGGCAAGTGACCGCGCCGCGGCGACACCATGATTGACTCACTGCAAACCAAATTCGGGATTCCGGGAGCGGTCGCGGTCCTGCCGGGGAAAAACGATCTGCCCCGCGTGACGCTTTCGCATCGTTCGGGCGCCAGCGCGGAGATTTACCTGCACGGTGCGCACGTTACGTCGTGGCGGAACGCGAAGGGCGAGGAATTGTTTTTCCTGAGCCGCGCAGCAAACTGGGTCGCCGACAAGCCGATTCGCGGCGGCATCCCAATCTGTTTCCCGCAGTTCAGTAGTCACGGCCCGTTGCCGCTGCATGGCTTTGCGCGGGTCAGCGAGTGGACACTGGCGCAAACCGAGCGGCTTGGCTCCGGCGAGGTCGTGGCCGCGTTCCAACTCAACGAATCCGACGCCACGCTGGCGCTTTGGCCGCACCGGTTCACTATCGAAATGCGCGTGACGCTGGCGGAAGCCGTGCTGACGCTGGGCGTGCAGGTGAAGAACAACGGCGATAAGCCGTTGGATTTTGAACTAGCGCTCCATACCTATTTCGGCGTTGGAGAAATCCAACGCACTGCCGTCTGCGGGTTGGAGGGCGTCACGTTCAGCGACTCGCTGCGGAATAACGTCCACGAAGTGGAAACACGGCAGGAAATCCGCTTCGACCAGGAAACCGACCGCATCTACATCAACACGCCGGACTGCGTGCGCCTCCGCGACGAAGCCCGTAACCGCACTATCGCCATCCAGAAGAGCGGCATGGCCGACGCCGTCGTGTGGAATCCATGGATTGCAAAGTCGCAGCGCATGGCGGACTTCGGTGACGACGAGTATTTGCGCATGGTCTGTGTTGAGACCGGCAACATGGCCTCACGCATCAACCTCGCGCCGCACGGCCAGTGGCATGGCTCAACTGTGTTGTCGGCGCTGCCCGCCTGACCGCATCAACCCCGCACGACTTTCGCGTAGCAGTCCAGCATATACTGGCGCGACTTTGCCACTGCCGCCGTCATTTCGTCCGGCTCCAGTTCGCCGTGCATGAACGGGTTCACATAGCGCGCATAGCCGATCTTCGCCAATGCCGCGAGCCACGGCGTGAAATCCGTCGGGCCGTGGCCGGGCAACTGCTCGGTGCCTTTGCCGTGCTGCCACGCGTAGAAGAAGAGCAGTTGTTTGCCGCACGCCGCGATGGCGTCCTCCACGGACATCTTGCCCGCTTGGATATGATACGGAGCCAGCGCGATGCCGAGCCGCGGATGCTTATTGAGGTCCGTGAATGCCTTGAGCGAATCAATTGAGTCGAGCAACGCGTGGCCGTGGTTCTCGATGGCCAGATACGAGTTGTGTTTCTCGGCCAGTTCGGCCTGTGGCTTGAGCTTCTCCAAAAATTCCTTCATCCGCGCCGTCAACTCCTCCGGTTTGCACGGCTTCTCGCTGCCGCGAATGGCCACGCCGCCGCCGGTCGCGCCGAGCAACTCGGCATATTGCGGATAGCGGTCGGGATAGACTGAGAAGGCGCAAAGCTTCAGCTTGTTCTTCGCGAGCAACCGTTTCAGCCCGTCGCCGCCGAGGCGGGCGGCGATGTCATCCAGATGGGTGCATTTGAACAGCGGCCCCCAGATGTCAACCGCCTCGAAGCCGAGCTTCGCGGCGCGCTCACAGAATTGCTCGACCGACAGCTTCACGAACATGACCGACGACGTTGAGAGCCACATCTTCCAGCGGCCTTCCGCGGCACCGGCGAGCGACGCCGCCATGCCGACACCCGCGGCGATGAACTGCCGCCGGTTCAGTTTCGTTTCCTGAGAGTGATGGTTCATCTTCATGGTTTCATTCCTTTCGCGCGGCCTCGTCGCGCAGTTTCCTGAACCACGCATCGAGGACTGTGTTGCTGCGGCAGAAAACCACCGACTTGGCCAGCATCCGGTTCACGTCGCCTTGGGCGACCATGATGCGTTTGTTGGAATCGAGCACGTCGTCGCTGCGGCGCAGCAACGCGAGCGTCTTCAGCCCGATGAAAATCGGCCAGAGGCACGCCAGCCGTAGTCGTCCGCACGTTCGTGGAATCGCCAGCGTATAACGCCACGCGGCGTCGTAATGGTCGAGCGCCAAGTCGAGGTGGCGGTCGTAAACCGGCCGGAACCGCCCCATCACCTCCGGCGAGAGCAGGTCTTCGGGGTTCAGCCCGGCTTCCGCGAGCCGCTGCCGCGGCACGTAGCAACGGGCGATGCGCAAGTCTTTCGGGATGTCGCGCAGGATGTTCGTGAGCTGAAGCGCCTTGCCGAAACGGATGCCCAGCGCCGTCATCTCCGCGCGATCCCATCCGCGCAACGCCCGCAGATGCGCGACGCACATCTCGGTCCAGAACTTCCCGACGCAGCCAGCGACGGCGTAAGTGTATTCGTTGAGCTGTTGGTCAGTCTCGAACGCGGCAAGTTCCTTCTCACTCTCGCCCGGAAACTGCACGAGATCATTCTCCTGGCCGCGCGTAATAACGCCGAGCAGTTCACCGATGCGTCGCCGGTCGTCTTCGGGCAGCGACACTAGCATGGCGAAACAATCGTCGAGCCTCTCCAGCAACAGCTTCTCCGCTGGCAGACTCTGGTGTTGCGCGAGGTCGGATCGGATGATCGCCATCTCGCTGGCGTCGTAGCGATGCTCGAACTGCTGGCGGAAGCGGACGAGATGCGCGCGGCGCTTGTCACGCGGCACAACCTTCGTGTCGGCGATGGTGTCGCTGGCGCGCGCCAGCAGGTAGCCGAGCGAGATCGCCGGTCGCAGCGCCGCGGGCAGCACGCGCAGCGTCAAGTAAAACGAGCGCGACACGTCGCGTAGCAGCGGGCCGATGAGTTGATCGCGTTCCTTTTGGATCACACGCCGCATCGTAGGCGCGGCCCGCGGCGGGCGCAAGTCTGAGAGAAGCGGTGGAACGGAAACTTAGAGCTTCTCCTCCGTTCGCTGGCTTACTGTTCCGGCGACTTGAGGATCGCCAACACCTTGAAGCCGCTACTGGTCTTGCGGAACACGAAAATGCGCCGGACCGTCTCGCCGTTGTCGCGCAGGTCCGCCACCACAACGGTGTCGTTGCTCGTCAGCACGTCGTCGGCTTCCAGCGGCAGGCCAGCTTCGCGCGCCGTCGTCTGCACGGCGCTTTCCACAGCGAACGCGTGCGGCTTTTCGACGGCCTTCTGGATGAAATCGGCGAGCGACTGCTCGTCTTCGATCTTCTTGCCTTCGAGGTAAAACGGCACGGTGAACTGCTGCCGCAGCTTCTCCGCGTCGTCCTTGTTGAGAAGCGTGATGAGGTTCTCTAACGCGGCGGTGGCATCGCGCGGCACAGGCACGCCAACGGGCGGCGGCGGAGCCTTGGCCTTGGCCGCGGAACGCTCGCCGCCCTTCCGTCCAGTCAGCGCGAACAAACCCAGCACCAAGCCCAACACCACCAACACCACAACGGGTCGAGAAATGCGATTCATGTGTTCTCCTGAAGTTCCACTCTAACCATACCGCCGAGCGAGGCAAAGGTTACAATCTGTCGTTGGCGCATTCGGACACACGCACCACAGCGCAAATTCCCAAGTCTGCTGTATCGCCGGCTTCCCAGCCGCGGGACGTTGGAACTCGACAAACGCCGCGGGTTTTGCAATGCGCTCATTCCTCGCCGCGCGTTCACTTTCGACTGTGCTGCCGCTGCCGATATGGTAGAAACGTGGTGTGAAGCGAATGCCGTTCAGACTTCGACTTGCTACCTGCGGATTGGGGCTTGGGTTTCTCGCCGTCGTCGCGGCACCGTCGGTGTTGGCAGGTTCGATGCGCGAGCAGATTGAGGTGGACTGGCTTCGGCAGGCGGAGGCGTGGCAGGACAAGACGACGCTCACGCGGGCCGACGCTGCGGGCGCGGTGGACGGGGTGAAGAACGGCAAGTATGGTTTCCACACCGCGCACGAGCCAAATCCGTGGTGGCAAGTGGATATTGGCGAGTCGCAGCCGATCTCGCGCATCGTCGTCTTCAACCGGCTTGATTACGCGCCGGGCCTGCACAACGCCGACGACCTCCGCATTCTCGCCTCCGACGACGGGAAACAGTGGCGGCAAGTTTATGACCAGAAAGGCAGGCACTTCAGCGGCGTCTCTGACGCGCCACCGCTGGAGGTGAAGTTCCGACAGGGCGAAGTGAAAGCGCGTTTCGTGCGGCTCCAGATTCCCAGCGCCAAGCCGGTTTACTTCCATCTCGACGAGGTGGAAATCTGCGGCTCGGCGCAGCCGGATCAAAACCTTGCGCTCCGTCGGCCCGCGACGCAGAGCAGTCTGAGCCGATGGTCGAAGAAAGCCGCGCCTGGCCCACCCGACATGGTTGCAGCGATCGGCCATTTTATAGAGCGCGGGCGAAGGTTGGCGGTGGAACTTTCTCGCGCGCGCGTGAATGTTGCGGCGTTTGAGCGCGAGTTTGACGATGCCGCCGGACAACTGCACTCGCTCGGCGCAAACGCGTCGCCCGAAGTGGCGCGACGGCTCTACGTCAAAGTCCGTTGGGCGTTGCGCCGGCTCGCGTTCCGCAATCCGCTGCTGAACTTCGACCGGCTGCTGATCGTGAAACGTTTCTGTCAGGAGACGTATCCCGACGTTTGCCTCAACCACATGCCGTGGGTTTCGCGGCCCGGCGGCGACCTCTGCGTGCTCACGCTCGCCGGACCGGACGCTGCGCTGCAAGTGAAGCCCATCCTCAACAGCGCGCTCGGTCCCGGTCACGTCCACGGCGCGGATTTGAGTTGGGATGGCAAGCGCATCGTTTTTGGTTACGCGAAGGCGAAGAGTGACCGGCCGCCCGACGGCTGGCTCGACCGCACCCAGAGCTATCGCCTGCGTCGCACGGAGGAGCCGATTCACATCTTTGAGATCGGCGTGGACGGCCACGGCTTGCGCCAGATTACGCGCGGCGAATGGAGCGACCTCGACCCGACCTACGCGCCCAACGGCGACATTGTGTTCGTCTCGGAACGCTGCGGCACCTCGCTCCAATGCAACGAGTTCAACAAGGATGAGACGAGCTGTAACCTCTACGTCATGCGGCCCGACGGCTCCGGCATCCGTCGCCTGAGTGTGAGCAAGGACGGCGATTACCTGCCGCACACGCTCGACGACGGCACGATCGGTTACACGCGCTGGGAATACCACGAGCGGAGCTGGGCCTTCATCCAGTCGCTCTGGACCGTCCGGCCCGACGGCACGCAGGCCGACGCAATCTTCAAGCAGCACTTCGTCAACCCGTGGGCGCTCGAAGACTTCCGCTCCGTGCCCGGCACGCGAAACCAGAAGATTGCCTGCGTTGCGGCGGGCCAGCACACGCTCGCCGCCGGCCCGGTTGTCGTCATCACACCAGGCCTCGGCATCAACGACCCGCGAGGCATCAGCATTGTCACGCCGAATGTTGTCCCGCCCGAAGGCGGCATGGACGGCGTGCCCGCGCCTGAAGGCGGCGTGCGCGACGCTGGCGGCTATTACATGCACCCGTGGCCGTTGTCGGAGAAGACGTTTTTGGCTGCCTACACCTACGGCACCGGTAAGACAGGGGTGGCGAGCGAAGTGGACCCGGCTGGTTACGCGATCTATCTCATTGATGCCTTCGGCACCAAGGAACTTATCTATCGCGACCCGGCGATTTCGTGTTTCACGCCGATGCCGTTGCGCGCAAGGCCGCGCCCGCCGGTGTTGCCCGACGTGACGGTCGCCAATGAACGGTTCGCCACATGCGTGCTGAGCACCGCCGGCTACGGTTGCGACGGCATCGCCCCAGAGCGCATCCGCTACGTCCGCATCGCCGAGCCAATCGGCTGGCCTTACGACAACGAGCAAGGCGGCCAGCGTTACGGTGAGGACCACGGCTACGGCGGCTCTGGTGCGGAACGGAAAAATCTGGTGAGTTGGACGCCGATCCGCATTCTCGGCGACGTGCCGGTGGAGAAAGACGGCAGCGCGAAGTTCCGCGTGCCGGTGGACACGGCGGTCTATTTTCAACTGCTCGACGAAAACCGGATGGAACTGCGGCGCATGAGGTCGTTCATCAGCTTCCAGCCCGGCGAGCAACGCGCCTGCACCGGCTGCCACGAGAGCAAGACCGTTGCGCCCGTGCCCGCGCGGCACACCGTCTCCATCGCCACGAACCGTCCCGCGCGCGACCCGCTGCCACCGCCGTGGGGCGACCGGCCCGTGAGTTTTCTGCGTGATATCCAGCCCGTGCTCGACCGGCACTGCGCGGGCTGCCACAGCGGTTTGAAGCCGGCGGGCGCTATTGATTTGTCCGGAGGTCTCATCACGCACGACCTCGCAATCGCCGGCTACGGCCACAACCGCGCTTACGAGACGATCCTTGAGAAGGGCCTTGTCTCCATCTCCGCCGTGCGTGCGCAGGACGCGAGCATTACGCCGCCGTTGGCCTACGGTTCGCACAAGAGCAAACTCATCACCTGCCTGAGCGACGCAGCCCATCGCGACGCCGTGAAGCTGAGCGAGAACGACCGCCTGCGGCTGGTGATGTGGATTGACGCCAACGCGCCTTACCACGACCGCTTCGTGAACAAGCGCGCAGCCAAACCGGCCTACGATCTCGCTGGCGATAGCACGCTGCTAAAGAGCCTGACCGAACTGCACGCGCGCCGTTGCGCCGCCTGCCACGAAACCAAGACGGTGACGCGTCTGGATTGGATCAACCTTCGCTCCCCATCGCAGAGCCTGTTTCTGACCGCGCCGCTGGCCAAAGAAGCTGGCGGTCGCGGCAAATGCCGCCAGCCGGTTTATGCGAGCCAAACCGACGCCGGCTACCGCGCCGCGCGCGCGCTCGTCGAGACCGCCGTCATCAAGGCGTGGGCAGAACCCCGCCGCGATCTGGCGTCGTTGGAACGGTAGTCTGGCAGGTCAGAGGTGCGCCGTCTGAATGGGAGCACTATTGATGGAGTTGTCCTGCGGGTCGGAAGCCACAGATATGGTCAGGCAGAACACTTGCATGCTCCTTCACGCTTGCCACTCTCACCGGTCGTTTGAGAGACTGCCGCCGTGAATTCGCTCTCCAAATCTCCTTCCACAAGTGCGGGTGCACTTTCCCGTCGCGGCGCGCTCAAGCTCGCCGCAAGTGCGTTCGCTGCGCCAGCGTTGGCGATGACGGTCGCCGCAACCGCCCCGGCAAAGAATCCGCTCTGGAAGACCGCCGTCGGCTTGAATAGCTTTTCTTCTGGAACGCGCAAATACGGGAAGGTTTATCCGATCTGGGAGGTGTTGGACTTCGTGGCGCAGCTCGGCTACGACGGCATCGAGTTGGTCGGCGGCTGGCCGATGGGCGACTACCCGAAGTCCACCGAGACCGAACGCATCCGGGCGCTGCGGCGGTTCCACGATGCCTACAGGTTGCAGGTGTTCTCCATCCAGACCGGCGCAGGCGGAGCGTTCGCGCCGGACGAGGCGGCTCGTCGGAAATGGGTCGAGGAGTTCCGTGACCGCGTGAAATTCTGCAAACAGGTCGGCTGCGACTGCATCGGCGTGTGGCCCAGCGGCGGCTTGCGCGGCCAGACGCTCGATGAGGCGTTAAAGCGGCTCGCCGGTTCGTTCCGCGAAACTGCGCAGATCGCTGCCGACGCCGGCCTCATCATGGCGTTCGAGATCGAGCCGCCGTTCGTGTTCAACAAGGAGGAGCACCTCCAGCGCATCCTCGAACACGCCCGCCATCCAAGCCTCAAAGTCATCTACGATCCGAGTCACTTCGACCTGATGAACGGCTCGACCGGTAAACCGCACGAGATGTTGCTGCGCATCGGCGTGAAGAACATCGGCTATGTGCAGTTGACCGACACCGATGGCACGTTGCGCGATGGCGGCACCTCGAAACATTTGCCCTGCGGCGATGGCCACGCCCACATCGCCGAGTCGCTTCGCGTGCTGCGCGAGGGCGGATTCCGCGGCTGGATGGACATGGACGGTTGGGAAATCCCCGACCCCTACGACGCTTGTGTGAAGGCAAAGAAGATGATTGACGCCGCCGCCAGGTAAAAAAAGGAAACGAATGAAACACTTGAGATTGTTGTGCTCTGCTCTGCTGCTGGCCATCGTGACCGACGTGCCTTCGCAGGATTCTTCCGCGCTCAAACAACTCCGCGAGACGCGGAAGCAGCTCGCTCACAAGCAGCGGCGCGTCATCTTCAACAACGACGGCTGTGACGCCCTCTATCTGCCGAAAGACGAGAAACTCACCGTCGAGAAGTTCCTCGACAAGCGCACGACGCCGCTGAAAGGCACGCAGGTGGACGCCATCGCCTACTGCTCGATCAGCTCCGGGTTCAGCTTCTTTACGCACCGCACGAAGGTGGGAGCGGTCCTGACGCGGCAGCCCGGCGATTTCGGCATCAGGAATGAGATGCGGAACATCACGCAGGAGTTGATTGACCTGGGCACCGACTGCCTGCAAGCCGTCGTCGAGTTCGCGCACAAGAACAAGATGGAATGCTTCTGGTCCATGCGGATGAACGACACCCACGACGCGGAATACCGGCCGGACAAGCCTTACCTGCTCTACCCGCAACTCAAGATGGATCATCCTGACTGGCTCGTGGGCGATCCCGTGAAACGGTCCCGCTACGGTCGGTGGAGTTCGGTGGACTACGCACGGCCGGAGATTCGCGACCTCGCGTTTCGGTTTATCGAGGAGGTCTGCCAGAACTACGATGTGGACGGCGTCGAGTTGGATTTCTTCCGGCACCTCTGCTTCTTCAAGAGCACCGCGCACGGTGGCAAAGCCAGCCAGGCCGAGCGCGACATGATGACCGACCTGCTCCGCCGCGTGCGCGCAATGACGGAGGAAATCGGCCTCAAACGCGGTCGGCCGATCCTCGTCATGGTGCGCGCGACCGACTCAGCGGACTTCAACCGCGACATGGGCCTCGACGTGGAGCGATGGCTTCAGGACGGCCTGTTCGACATGCTCGTCACGACCTGTTACTTCCGGCTGAATCCGTGGGAGACCAGCGTCGCGCTCGGCCACAAGTATGGCGTGCCGGTTTATCCGTGCATCAGCGATTCGCGCGTGAAGGGCGAAGGCCGCTTCCGTCGCGGGTCGGTGGAGAGTTATCGCGGCCAGGCGCTGGAGGCTTGGGCTGCCGGCGCGGACGGCATCCATCTCTTCAACCTCTTCGACGTGTTCGGCGGGCGATCGCCTGTCTTCAAAGAGGTCGGCGACCCGAAGGCTTTGCGGACAATGAACAAGCTCTACTTTGCAACCGTGCGCGACGGCAAGCCCGACTCGTGGCTGGCCGGCGGCTCGAAATACCGCAGCCTGCCCATCCTTACTCCCTCCTACCCGAAGACCATCACAGCCAGCAAGCCGCTCTCACTCGACCTCGCCGTCGGCGAAGACTTCGGCGACGCGACCAAAGCTCAAGTAACTCTACATCTGCAAATGCCGACGCTGCGGAACGTCAGCGCCGTCTGTGTGAAGCTCAACGGCCACGAACTCAGCAGCGGCAAGCTGGCCAAGGACTGGCTCGACCTCAACGTCAATCCTACGTGGGTCAAGAAGGGCGCTAACCAGATCGAGATCGCCGTCAATCCGCAACCTGCCGCCTCCGAAGAGGCGTGGACGGTCGCCTACGAAGCTGACAAGAAGCCCGTCAAGCCTTGGACTCGCGACAGCGGATCGCCCCGCACCGAAGAGCGGCTTGCGAACGGCACGCTCACCATCGCCGACCGCGGCAATGTTCCCGGCGACTACCACTACTACCGCTATCCGTGGGGCGCAGACCCGGCCGGCAAGTCCATCGTCGAGGCACGCGTCAAGGTCGTCTCCGGCCTGAGCCGCATCATCATCACCAACGGCGAAGCGCAGGAACGGCTGGAGTTGCAGCCCGACCGCATCGAGTTGTGGAGCCGCAAGACAGTCCGCTACGCGATGGACACCACGAAGGACTTCCACGTCTATCGCATCGTCACGCAAGGCAAGGACATCAAAGTCTATGTGGACGGCGAACTCCACCTCAACGCGCCCGGCGCCTACGTCAAGACCGCCGCCAATCGCAACGAACTCTGCTTCGGCGCCTCCGACAGCACCAACGTCGGCGAAGCTTGCTGGGACTACATCCGCGCCCGCGTGGACAGCCAGCCCTGCCAGGACTTGGTGCTCAGCGTGAAGCATCCGAAGAAGTGACAATCATCTCAACAAGGAGTCTCGTATGTTTCAGCAACTCAGTCGCCGCAAGTTCCTGAAAACCGGTGCCGCGATCGGCTGGGGGATCGCCTTCAGTTCGGCCGCGCGGGCCGGCGATGCGAAAGCTGCCCCGTCGAAACGCGGGAAGCGGGTTTACATCATGACCGACATGGAGGGCGTGGCCGGCATCCTGGATTCCGAGAACTGGTGCAAGCCCGAAGGACGCTACTACGATCTGGGCAAGGAGCTTCTCACCGCCGAGGTCAACGCCGCCATCGCGGGCTTCGCGCGCGCCGGGGCCACGGAGTTCCTCGTCGCCGACGGCCACGGCCACGGCGGGATCAATCCCAAGCTGCTGGATCCACGCGCGGAACTGGCGCGCAACTGGTCGCCGCCGCCCTATCCGTTCAGCCTGGACGAGAGCTTCGGCTATGCCGCGTGCGTCGGCCAGCACGCCATGTCCCGAACGGAAAACGCGCATCTGGCCCACACGGGCAGCTTTGGCGTGTTCGAGACGACCATCAACGGCACGCCCGTCGGCGAGTTCGGCGAGATGGCGCTCTGCGCGGCGCAGTTGGGCGTGCGCTACATTTTCGGCGCCGGCGATCTGGCGTTCACGAAGGAAGCCAGAGCTTTGCTGCCGGGTATCGAAACCGCTGCCGTAAAACACGGCACCACGTCCGGCCGCGGCGATGAGTGCGACCGCGACGCCTACGCCAAGCGCAACCTCGCCGCCATCCACTCCCATCCGCAGCGGGCGCGCGCGATGATTGCCGCCGCGGCGGAGCGCGCCCTTCGTCGCGCCAAGACCGACGCGAGTTTCGGCATCCTCGCCCTCAAGCCGCCGTTCGAGCGCGTGACCATCCTCCGCCGTCAAGGCAAACAGCCAAAGCAAATCGGCCGTTCCAGCCATCCCAGCGACGGCATCGCCCTGATGAACGCGCCCATGAAGCATGAGGCCGTGAAAGAATGATGAGCACGATGAAACTGCGTCAACTGTTGCTGGTGTGCGGACTGGGCCTCGCGCCGATGTGCCTCGGCGCCGGCGAATCGGAGCCGGCCCCAACGCCGTGGGAGCAACTCCGCTCGGTGCCAATGAGCGGCGACTTGCGCATGTTCTGGGATGTCGGCGGGCGGGATCGCGCCTACAACGAGGAGCAGGCCGCGCGGCACGGGTTCAAGATGGTGGACCTGCTCGGCACCTACTCCGACTATCCCGGCAAACAGAAGGAGAACATCAACACGTTCCTCGCCACCAACCGGACTAATCCTTGGAAAAAGCCGGAGTTCTTCGAGCGCATCGTCAAACGCAACATCGCCGCGCGCGGAGGCAAAGGCGCCATCTTCGTCCACGACATCGAGTTTGCGTTCGAGGAGGACATCGAGAAAGCGTGGGCCGACGAGGCCGCCCGCGCCGCGTCCCGCGCGAAGACGAAGGAGCAGTTCACCGCCGCCTACTTCCGCGAGTGGGCGACATGGTTCTCGCTGCCGTGCGATTGGGCGAAGAAGCAGTGGCCGCGCGAGCCGGTCGGCATCTACGGCCCGCAACCGTTCCGGCGCGACTACTGGGGCCTCGCTGGCAAGAGCGCGGCGCAGATAGACGGCACGCACCACACCGACGCCGAGCTTTGGCGGCACATTGACCGCCACGTGGATTTCTACATCGCGAGCGTCTATGTCTTCTACGACGACCCCGGCTCGATCTTCTATATCGCCTCGAACATCGAGGAAAACGCCCAGCGCACCCGCCGCTACGGCAACAAACCGCTCTACGCCTACGAATGGCTCCGCTATCACGACAGCAACAAGAAGCTCGCCGGCCAGGAACTCGCGCCGTATCTGGTCGAGGCGATGGCGGTGCTGCCGTATTTCAGCGGCGCGCGCGGGCTGGTGCTGTGGGGTTGGGAGCCGAAGGGCAAAGGGCAGTATTACCATTCGCTGCCGCGGTTCATGGACAGCCTCGGCCGCGTCTCTGATCTCTCGGCGAAGATCGCCAAGGCGAAGCTGGTGATAGACGAGCCGGCGCACGTGCTCTGGAAAGAGAAACGTCCGCTCGTCCGGAAACTGCGCGTCTCAGCCGAGGAATGGATCGTGATGGCGGTCAACCCGTGGCAAGGCGAGACGGAGAAGAAGGACATTGCCGTCCTGTGCGGCACGCGGTCGGTCACGCTGACGCTCGAAGGCCGCCACACGGACATCTTCCACGTCCAAGGCGACCGCGTGACGAAACGGTAGAACAACGGAGTTCCGATGAAACCAAACAGAATTACGGTGACGGTGGCGGTTTGTGTGTTGGCAGCGGGCGCATTGGCTGAGCGCGCGGCTGCGGCGCAGGTGAAGCAACCGGAGACGTTCGAAATGTTCGTCGCGCCGGTCGGGCCGAAGAACTCGCGCAACAGCGAGGCGGCGATCATCCAGCGCAAGGACGACTCGCTGCTGCTGGCGTGGACGGAGTTCTACGCGGGCCAGGGCGCGGACCACGGGCCGGCGCGAATCGCAGGCAAGCTGTCGCCAGATGGCGGGCGGACATGGGGCGAGAAGTTCACGCTGATCGAGAACGACGGCGGCTGCAATGTCATGGAGGTCAATCTCCTGCGCCTCCGCAACGGCGACCTGGCGCTCTTTCACTGCCAGAAGAACACCGAGTCCAGCGATTGCCGCATTATGATGCGCACCTCCGCGGACGATGGAAAAACGTGGAGTGACGCCAAACAACTCAGTCCGGCCGGCAAATACACAGGCCTCACCAATGGCCGTTGCATCCGGTTGCGAACCGGGCGGATTCTTCTGGAGGCGTGGGAGGGAGGGGACGGTTATTGCGTTCTATCCGACGACGACGGCAAGACGTGGCGCGACAGCCAGCGCGTGCGGCCGGCAAAAGGCAAGTGCTACGAGCCAGCGTGCATCGAGTTGGCCGACGGGCGTGTGATGATGCTGATGCGCACAGGGCTGGGCTGCCAATACAAGAGCCTATCGAAAGACGGCGGCCAGACATGGACTGAGCCAGTGCCGACGCCACTCACTGGCTCTGACGCGCCGGTCGCCATCACGCGAATCCCGACCACCGGCAACCTGTTGGCAATCTGGAACCACAACCCGGGCGCCAAGCGGCGAAATCCTCTCACCGCGGCGATTTCCAAGGACGAGGGAGAGACATGGACGAGCTTCCGCAACCTAGAAGACACGCCTGCCGATGACGCGTGGGCATATCCTGCTGTTACGTGGGTTGGCGATCGCGCGCTCATCACCTACTTCAACTACAAAGGCGGCCTGTCGCTGAAACTGCGCAGCTTACCGGCGAGTTGGTTCTACCAAATCACTGACCGCGCACCTGCTGCTCAACCGCTCGATGGCCAGCGATTGCGCGCGGAGTTCTTGAAAATGTGCGACGCAGCTTGTGCGGAATTGAACACGCCGGAGCGCAAGGTGCCTTTCTACCACGACTCCTACGCGGTGCGGGCGCTGGCGGTGGCGTTTGATCTCACGGGCGAGCGGAAGTATTTGAAGGTGTGCCGGCGATGGTCGGACCGGATGATCGAGTATCAGAACGGCATGACGCCCAAGGGCGCTTACTGGATGAATTACGGTCGCAAACCAGGCGAAACGAAGGGCGAATGGTATGTCGCCGACTGCGCGAGCATCGCGATGGGCGTGCTGGCCACAGCGGTGCGTTGCGAGAACCTGGCTGACCGGCGGCGCTACATGGACTCGGTGATGGCATATACAAAGCTGGTGCTGGACAACTACGTCGGACCGGGCGGCGGGATTACCGACGGCCTGTGGAGCAAGTTCGACGGCGAGTGGTGGTGCTCGTCGGGCATCTTCGGCTCGCTGGCGTTCCTGCTCTATGCGGAGGCGGGTGATGAAGAATACCTGAAGGTCGGCCGCGGTGCGCTCGACTGGCTCAACAAGATGGATTTCCGCAAAGCCGAGCACATCGGTTTCAAGGAGGCAGCCCCGGCGGTGGTGATGTATGTCTTCGAGGGTTTCTCGGCAGGCATGGCGCATCTCGACTTGCAAAGTCCGCTGGGCAAAGCGAGCGTGGAACACATTCGCGCGGCGCTGGAGTGGATGCGCGAGAACCAGCGCGGTCGCGGCGCGAACTGTCCGTGGGACTACAGCAAGCAATGGGGCTGCAAACTCGGCGGACTGCCGTTCCATCAATACGTCTATGCTCGCTATCTACCCGATGGCGCAGCCATCGCCACCGCCGCCGATCAGGAACTGCGCTATCTCGCCAGTCAGGTCTTTGCCGCCAGCGAGCCGAAGCTCACGCAGTTGGTCTGTTTCACGATGATGTCCTACGCCGAGAAGCTCAGCCCCGGAGCAATTTACAGAAAGTAGTCGTCACGCTCCGCGTGACGGATCACGATGATGGATGCCCTCTCGCGGAGCGAGAGGACTACTATAAACCGCTTGACCGGCGCGACACGGAGAGCAACCATCGCGCCGCCACAATTGGCAACCGCTATGAAGACGAGTTTTTCGCGACGCACATTCCTCAAGTATGCCTGTCACGGCGCTGCGGTGGCGCCGTTCATCCTACAGGCGAGACGCGCGGGCGCTGTGCCGCCCAACCAGCGCATCACGATGGCCTGCATTGGCGTCGGCAACCAGGGCGGCCACGACACGCGCATGTTCCTGTCCGACCCGCGCGTGCAGATCGTCGCCTCGTGCGACGTGGACTTGGCGCGCGCCAAGGCAATGGCCGCCACCATCGAGGACCGCTACGCGAAACAGTCCGGCACCAGCGGCTACAGGGGCTGCGAGGTCACGCAAGACTACCGCGAGCTGATCGCGCGCCGTGACATTGACGCGCTGATGATCGCCACGCCAGACCACACGCACGCGGTCATCGCCATCGCTGCGGCGCGTGTCGGCAAGGACATCTATTGCGAGAAGCCGCTGGCTTACTCCATTGCAGAGGGCCGCGCCATCGTCGAGACGGTCAAGCGCCACGGCCGCGTGCTCCAGACCGGGACGCAGCGGCGCTCCGTGCAAATGTTCCGCCACGCCTGCGAACTGGTGCGCAACGGCCGCATCGGCAAGCTGAATGTCGTGCGCTGCATCCCGGGCCATGGTTTCGGCGTGCGCGGCACTTTCACCGGCCAGGAGCCGCCGGAGCCGGTGCCGGCGGATTTCAACTACGACCTCTGGCTCGGCCCGGCACCGTGGATGCCTTACACGGCGGCACGCTGCCACTTCAACTTCCGCTGGATTCTCGACTACGGCGAAGGCTACATCAGCGACAACGGCGTCCACGCCGTGGATCTCGCCACGTGGGGCATGGGCGTGGACCTCACGGGGCCGGAGCTTATTGACGGCAAGGCCACCTTCCCGACCAACGGCATCTACGACGCGCCGACGGACTTCGAGATCAACTACCGTTACGCGAACGGCATGAAGCTGGTGCTCGCCAGCGGTGAGGGGTTCGGCGTGCGATTCGAGGGAAGCGAGGGCTGGCTTCACATGGGCGGCTGGGACATCACCGCCAGTTCGGAAAACATCCTGACCTCGATTATTCGTCCCGATGAAAATCGCGTCCGCACAGGTTCTCTCCACCACGCCGATTTTATTGACTGCGTCCTGTCCCGCCGGCTGCCGACGACGCACCCGGAACTGGGCCAGCGCGCCGCGAGCGTCTGTCACCTCGGTTTCATCTCCTGCCGCCTCGGCCGGCCGCTGAAGTGGGACGCCGCACGGGAGATCTTCCCCAACGATGCCGACGCGAACCGGCTCTTGTCGCGGGCGATGCGCACGGGGTGGAATGTTTAGAGAACTCCGCCGCGTGTTTTGACTCCGCGCGCAACGAAGTTCACCGGAACGATGCGGTTGCCGCGGCCCCTCACCCCGGCCCTCTCCCCGCTGACGCGAGGAGAGGGAGATGTTCTTCGGCCATGCAGCGTGCGAACCGTTCGGCGCGCACGAGGGGACGGCGACAAGATTTCCCTCGCCCCTCGCTTGCGAGGGGAGAGGGCTAGGGTGAGGGGAGCCGACCGAAGATTGTAATTGCACCGTTCCGGTTTAGTTTACGCCGGCATGAAAATTCGCCTCGATAGCACCTGCGCGCTGGTGATTGTGGACGTGCAGAACGACTTCTGCCCCGGCGGCGCGCTGCCGGTGCGCGACGGCGACGCGGTGGTTGCGCCGCTCAACCGCTGCGCTGCTTTTTTCGCCCAAGCCGGCGCGCTCGTCATTGCCACGCGCGACTGGCATCCGCCGGACCACTGCTCCTTCCGCGAGCAAGGCGGGCCGTGGCCGGTCCATTGCGTGCGCGGCACGCCCGGCGCGGCGTTTCATCCGGCGCTGCGGCTGCCGGCGGGCGCCGTTGTCCTCTCGAAGGCCGAAGGCCCGAAGGTGGAGTCGTATTCGTTCTTCGGCGAGCCGGGTCTGGAGCGGCCGCTGGTGGAGCGCGGCATCCGCCGCCTCTTCATCGGCGGGCTGGCCACGGACTATTGCGTGAAGTGCACGGCCCTCGACGCGACGCGGCGCGGTCTGGAAACGTTCGTGTTCGCCGACGCCATCCGCGGCGTGGACGCCCAGCCCGACGACAGCGCCCGCGCCGTCGAGCAGATGAAGGCCGCCGGCGTGAAGCTGGTCACGGTGGAGGAAGCGGCCGAAGCCGCCGCCTAACGACGAAACTGACCGACGCGGGCGGTCAGTGGCGTGCAAATTGGAAACTGACGCGACCCGCCCGCGTTCGGTCCAGTGATCTGGTTCGACTTCTTCATGTCACTTCCTGGCCTCCCAATGCGCCCCTGGCCAACGGATAATGTAACCGTCCGGGATCAACTGAACAGCCTGCCTTGCGAGACGCCGTCGCTCCTCTGAATCCATTCCGCGCCAGTGCAAGACCGCCGTGACCCGCACAAACTGCTCATGCTTTGGTGTGGCCAGGTGATCAATATCGACAACATCAACAACCTTCGGCTCAGTGTTGCAGATAATCTGCCCCTGCTCCTTGGCCAAAGCGTTCCAGCGCCCCTCCAACACAACGGACTTTCCATCGAGCGGGTGATCAGCCGCTGGCTTACTCGAACAGCCCACAGCCACAGTCAGAACAATAACTGCAAGAGATATCTTCATGCCGAACATCCTCGATGGGACAAAGTTCCCGGCCAAAGACGAAGTCGGAAGCAGCGTCCAACTGGAGCGGAGGCTGGCGGGGAATGCCCGGCCTGTCAAGTTCATTGGCGGAGGATTGACAGAGCGCGACAGACCGCCGGTTTTACTTCGCACGCGCCTGGCGCGCGGCCATGAGGTGGTCGAGGCTGTGGGGGATGACGAAGTCGAGGGAGGGGTCGAGGGCGCGTTTGTCGTGGTCGAAGGTGCGGATGACGACGCGCTCCGGTTCGACGTCCACGACGCGGCTGTGGCGCTTGATCTCGCGCGCCCAGTCGGCGCTGGTGGTGCCGGTGTGGACGAAGTGGATGCCGACGGCGTTGACGATGGCGCTTGGGTTGGCCTGGCTGAGGTGGCTGTGGCCGCTGAACCAGAAGAGGATGTTCTTGTGCCGGCAGCAAAGGTCCATGATCTGGCCGGGGACGTGGTTCTGGTTGACGTAGGCGTTGCCGGCGCGGACGTGCATCTCGGCGTTGACGAGGAGATTGGAGCCGAGCACGGGGGCGTGGGAGGCGATAACGACGGGGCGGCCGGCGCAGCGTTTGAGTTCGTCGTCGGCCCAGACGAGCTGCCGGTGCGTGAGGTAAACTTCGTGCGGTTGGATGGTGTGTTCACGGAACCGCTCGGTGCTCAGGAACAGGAACGTCAGCGGGCCGCGGTCCTCGCGATGCCACGGCAGCCGGTAGCCGTGGGCGCGCAGCCATATAACAATGTTTTCGCGGTCGGTTTCGATCAGCTTGTATTCGAGGTCGTGGTTGCCGATGAGGTTGTGCCACGGCATCTGCAGGCCGCGCAGCAGTTCCACGGCGCGCTGTGTCATCTCCGGCCCGCCGGCGCCCGGTTGGCCGCTGATGTCGCCAAGCACCATCATGTAGCCGGCCTCCAGCTTGTTGAGGTCGTCAATCAGCACGCGGTCGGCCAGCGCCGTTTTCGCGCTGAAATGGCAGTCGGCGATGGCGCAAAATCTGAATTTAGGTTCCATGCTCACGGTTCAAGGTCTCAAAGTATCATAGATATTAGCCGCAGCACCGCCAAACGCCAGCACTCTCCGCCAGCTTTGGGCCAACTTGTCCTGACGGAGCTTGCCTTGACAAGGCGGGGACTGCCGGTATGATGCGCGGGCTTTTATCGGAAACGTCGGAATATATATGAAAAGAACCTTTCAACCTCACCGCCGTCGGCGCGTGCGCAAGCACGGCTTTTTGGCACGGACGCGCACCAAGGCCGGTCGCGCGACCTTGAACCGCCGGCGCCGCAAGGGCCGTAAACGCCTGACGCCGGTCTGAGCCGCGTGAAACGCACGCTCCGCAAGCGGGAGCGGCTCCAGCACGGCACGGACTTCCGGCGCGCGCGTGAAGAAGGGCGCAAGCTGACGGGTCGCTTGATGTTGTTGAACGTGCTGCGCGCGGAGAACTTGGCGTGCCGCCGGCTCGGTGTGGTCACCAGCCGCAAATTCGGCGGTGCCGTCGCACGGAACCGCGCCCGCCGCATCGTGCGGGAAGCCTGGCGGCTGATTCAGGAACAGCTTGTGGACCCTTGTGATGTGGTCGTTGTCGTGCGGCGCGGCATGGCCGGCTGCTCGACCCAAGATGTGCAGGATGAGTTGCTTCGATTGCTGAAGGCGGCAGGCGCGTTGAAGGAAGTATGACGGGTGACTTGTAGTTCGTGACTCGAAATGAGTTGGCTTTTGATCAAACTATTGCGGGCTTATCAGATCGTCGTGTCGCCGGCGTTGCACACGCTGTTGCCGGCGGCGTCGGGCTGCCGCTTCACGCCAACCTGTTCGCAATACGCCATGGACGCACTACGGGCGCACGGTGCATGGCGCGGGCTGTGGCTCGCGGCGCGGCGGCTGGCGCGCTGTCACCCGTGGGGCGGCCACGGCTTCGATCCGGTGCCGGCTTCCGACGAAGCACGGACCACGAACCGGGAGTTAGCAGTCACGAGTCACGAGTTTCACGGTCGTTTATCGCGAGGTTAAATGGACAAGAGAGGTTTAGTCATCGTCGTCATCTGTTTCGCCGTCGTCTTCGGATGGCAGGCGGCGGTGAGTCATTTCTGGCCAGCGCCGCCGCCAGGCAAAGGCCCCGCGGCGAAAGCCGGGTTGCTCACCAATGTCGTCACGCGTTCCGCGCCACCGCTGGAGATGAAAGCTGCGCCGGCGAAGCCCGCGCTGGAGGTCGTTGCGGCACCGGCCACTCCGTCCGCGCCGAAGGCGCCGGAGAAAACCGTCACACTAGAGAACAAGCTGCTGCGCGCGGAGCTGACCACCTACGGCGGCGGTATTCGCGACGTGTTGTTGAAGGAGTGGAAGGTCAGCAGCACGAATCAGGCGCCGGTGACACTGAACCGCTTCGCATCGGAGCCGGTTTTTGCGCTGACGGGTGGCTCGACGAAAGACACCAACGGCGTGGTCTCGGTGCTCGCGTGGCCAGGCGCGGATAGCAATGCCGTTTACACGCTGACGGATGGCGGGCCAGACCGCGTGGTGTTCACGAGCGACGCGGCGGGTGGGCTGCGGATCGTCAAGGAATTCGCGCTGGGCGACGACTACTCGCTCACGTGCCGGGTGCGAATCGAGAATAACGGCAAACAGGCGGTCGAAACGCCAGCGTTAGGCGTGGCAGTCGGCACCGCCGCGCAACTGGACGCCAAAGACGATGCCACCTACGTCAACGCCGACCACTGGGAAGGCGGCGTCAGCTACACGGGCCGCGCGAAGGCCACCTACACGCCCGCCAGCTCGATGGTAAAAGCGGACGTGTTTGAGACCGTCGGCGCCAAATGGGCGGCGGTGAAGAACCGTTACTTCGCGCTGGTGCTCTCGCCAAAAGAGCCGGCCCGCGGGTTTCACGCGCGGAAAGCGGACCTGCCGCAATCGCTCACACCTGCGGCCAGCACGCCGCCGGTTGGCGCGCACGCGTGGCTGTTGTTCGACGGTGTGAAGGTGGACGCGGGCGCGTCGGTCACGCGCGAGTTCCAGCTCTATGCCGGGCCGAAGGAATACAGTCGGCTCGCTGCACTCGGCAACAAGCAGGAAGAAGTGATGGAGTTCGGCTGGTTCGGCCGCATCGCCGAGGTCCTGCTCTGGAGCCTCACCTCCATCTACAAAGTCATTCCCAACTACGGCATCGCCATCATTATCATCACCATCGTTATCAAGCTCTTGTTCTGGCCGATCCAAGCCATGAGCACGCGCTCGATGAAGCGGATGCAGGAGCTGCAGCCGCTGATCGCCAAGCTCAAGGAGAAGTATCCCGACGAGCCGCAGAAGCAGCAGCAGGAGATGATGAAGCTCTACAAGGAGCACAAGGTCAACCCGATGGGCGGCTGCCTGCCGTTGGTGGCGCAGATACCGGTCTTCATCGCGCTCTATAACATGCTGCGGACCGTCATCGAACTGCGCGGCGCGAAGTTCCTCTGGATCAACGACCTCAGTTTGCCCGACACGATCTTCACCATCGCCGGACTTCCAATCAATCCGCTGCCGCTGGTGATGTGCGCCACGACGCTCTGGCAGCAGAAGCTGACGCCGACCACTTCGGCCGACCCGACGCAGCAGAAGATGATGATGCTGATGCCGCTGATGTTCGTGTTCATGTTCTACAGCATGTCGAGCGGCCTGGTGCTCTACTGGACCGTGCAGAACCTGCTCAGCATCCTCCAGCAATGGCTGGCGCTGCGCGACACGAAGAAACCCGGCGCGACTCCCGCGCCGATCAAACGGTGATCTTATGGCGAACGATCCGAAACAGATGTTGAGCGAGTTGCTCCGCCTGATGGGCTTCGAAGGCAAGGTGGATCAGTTCCAGACCGAAGAAGACCTGCTGCTGCACATCGAGTCCGCCGAGGGCGGCCGGCTGATCGGCAAACAAGGCCAGACCCTCAGCCATCTCCAGTTCCTGCTGAACCGGATGCTGCGCAAGCAAAACCCGGAAGCGCAGCACGTCATCGTTGACGTATGCCGCTACCGCGAACGCGCGAGAGACCTACTCATTAAACACACGCAGGAACAGGCCGACCGCGTCCGTCGCTGGGGCGATCCCATCCACCTTGAACCGCTAAGCCCCTACGAGCGGCGCGTCATCCACCGCTTCTACGCCAACGACCCGGAGATCGAAACCATCAGCGAAGCCGGCGACGAAATGGGCCGGAAGCAAATCACGCTTCAGTTGCGCAAGAAGTAGCGCGGGCGTCCTACAGAACTTCCGACCTTCGGTCACATCGCCACGAACATCCGCACGCTTTGCGGCGCGAGGTCGAGACGAAGATGGCGGTTGAAAATATCCGCGTTGCCGGTTTCCTTGCCGGAAGAGTCCATCTCCCTGATCTTCCTGCCCTTCGCCTCCGGCGGCCACTGCACGCCGACGTTGAGCGGTTTGTCGGAGACGTTGATGACGAAGACGGCGACGCGCCCGTCGCTGGCCTGCCACGCGCTGGCCGTGACGGCCGGCTGCTCGGTGGCGATCTCGCTCTTGCAGCGCGTCCAACGCTCCACGATCCACGGCACCGGCGCGCCGTTCCGCATCATCGTCACACGCGGCGGCCGCAGCATGTCGCCGTAACCGAGCCAGTCGAGTCCGGCCTGCCGGAAGGCGGCGAGTTTGGCAAGCCACACAAACTTCTCCCGATGCTCCGGCGCGTCGCTCCAATTCGTGCCGTTCCACCCAAGCTGGCCGCCGAACTGGAACAGCATCGCCTCCTTCGAGCGGAACGTGACGCCTGCCTTGATCTCCGGCTCGTAGATGTAGAGGCCAAACTGCGCAACGTAATCGTGATAGACCGCCGGGAAGAACGGGATGCTGTCGGGCAGCGCGCGGTTGCACATCAACATGCCATCGAGGTAGCGGATATAAGGCTCGGCGGTGTCCTCGGTGGTCAACGCGGCGTTGGGGTTGAGGCTGCGGGCGTTTGCGCGCACGGCTTGCAGCACCTTCCAGTAGCCGGCGACGTAGTGATCGCCGCCGCCGCGCGCGTGACCGTGCGAGCCGTCGTAACATAGCTGCGCCGCCGCCGCGCCAATCTGGTCGAGATAAACCGCGTCCACGCCAACATCGCGGAAAAGCCTGTCGGTGACGTGCACCATCTTGTCGCGCCACGCATCGGTGAACGGGCACGCCGTCGAGTGGTCGTGCTTGTTCCAGTGCTCGATGTAAAGCGAGCCGTCAAACTTCTTCATCGCCCAACGCACCGCGCCTTCCTCGGTGTAGCTCTTCGCCTGCGTGTCCCAAAGGTGGCCGTTGATGTAAGGCATTACGCGCACGCCCCACTCGCGCATCTTCGCGCGGACCGCCGGCACGTAGTCGTTCACAGGAAAGTAGTCGGGATAGAAGTTGTCGAACGGAATCGAGTGCCAGTTATACCAGTGGAACGCCATCGGGAACGGCACCGCCTTGCGCAAACGGTCGAACGTATCGGTGAGCTTTGCGCCGTCGCGCACGCCGTCGTGATGCCACCAGACCAGTTTGCGGAACCAGTCGGGCGAGTCCGGCCGGCGCCGGTTCTTGCCGCCTTCGCACCACGCCTGCCGCGTCGCCCACGTGCGGTAATGTTCCGCCAGCGCAAACCAGTCGCCGGCCAGCGCCACCGTCTCCACTTCATACGGCCAGTTGCAGCCGCGCGTGAAACCCATGTCGCCCGGATAATGCCGCGCCTCCAGCGACACAGTTCGTGTTTCCTCGTTGCCGAGCGCGACCAGGTCCTTCACAAAGCAGCGGCCGTCGCGGGCGATGACGCCAAGCGTCGTCTCGCCGCGCGCGTAGCCGACGCACTGCATCGTCGCGCCGCCGCCCGGATAGCGAGATTGATAGCGCGCCACGCTCGGCCGCGGCAACAAACGGCCCCAGCCGTCCGGCACGATCACCGCGTCCTCGCCGTCGTCGCCTTCGAGCCGACCCACGCCGTCGAGCACGGGGAAGTCCAGCCGCCATGCCGCCGCGCCGTCGCCGTCCACTGCGGCTTCCGCGCGCCAGTGGATGCTCGGCCCGTCGGGACGCAACACGAGGTCCACGTGCGCCGGGATCGTGCCGAAGAAACTGCCGGTATAGCGCAGGCGCAACTCGCCGTTGCTGAAATCCGCCGATGCGCGCTCCGTTTCGTTCGCCGTCAGCGTGGCCTCGACGCCGAGCGGATTGCGCGCGATGAACCGGAACATGGAGCACGGTCGCGACAGAAGTTCCGTGTCGGTCAACGCCTGGTAGAAGCTCGTCAGCCGTCCCTTTGTATCGAGCACCAGCAGCAATTGGTCCGTCACTACGGCGTCGCGGCCATCGCCGAGTGAAATCAGCTCCACCGCCGGCGGCGTTTCGCGCGGCAACGTCCGCTTTAACGGCGGCTGGGCGAGGACGCTGCGCGCGGCGGCGACGCGCTGAAGCGAATGCAGGTCGGCAAGAGCGTGGTTGAGCCGCCAGAGTTGCACCGCGCGCGGCGTGCGGTTGCCGAGACCTGGCAGCGCGGTGGCGACGGCTTTGCGCAGCGAGTGGGCCTGTGTCTCCAGTTCCGGCGACTCCACACGCAGCGGTTTCCAGCAATCCACCTGTGAAGCGAGATCGTCAAGCGCCTGACGCGGCACGTTGCGCGGGCCGATGTAGAGATAGCGGTCGAATTCGACTTGCGGCCCGGTGAATTCCACCCATGGCCCCATCACGTAGAGCAGATTGGTGCCGTCGTGGATGCGCGCCTGTTTGCTGCCGTCGCTGGTCGCGTGCGGATTCATCACCGCAACGACGCCATTGTCGAAGTAGAGCGCGGCCCAGCGGCTGAACTGCCAGGTGCGGTTGGTGTGCGACACCATGCCTTCGGCGGATGGCTCGCCGCCGGCCCAACTTTTTGCAAGCGGCATGGCGGCGGACGGCGCCTCGTCGGCAGGAGGCATCAGGCTCTCAGGCCGGGCGCGCAGTTCCAACACGTGCAGTTCCTTCCAGCCAAACGCGCGAGCTTGCGACACGACAGCGTTCACCTGCACGAACGGCGAGTTGCGGAAATAAGTAAAACGATACCGCGCCACCGGTTGCGACTCGTGCTGCACGAACTGGCCAGCCTCGGTCCGGTAATAGCCGCCGCTGACCTCGACCGTGGCGAACAGCGGGCCGTTGGCGACGAGACGCACGGCGGGCTTCGGGTTGGTGGCGAACGAGAACTGGCCGACATCCTGTTGGTAAAGACGGTCGGCGTAGTCTATCGGCAACGGCGTCTTCGCCCCAGCGACGACGATCGCCGCCGGAAAGCCACCAACGAGATTCGGCGCGTGGGCAGCACTGAACACGCCGTTATTGATATGGATGGTGTCGCGCTCGACGCGGGCGATGGGCGCCTCGCCTTTGCCGGGTTCCGATGGCTCGTCTGTTGCCGGGCGCGCGGTGATCTCATACTTCCCCGCGCCCAGCGGTTTCCACAAGAGGTGGCTCTCAGCCCTCGTGCCGGCCAACGCCTGACTCACACAACGCCGGCGCGGTCCGCTCACGATGAATTGCAGGTTGGTTGCGGACGCGGCATCGCCATTCGTCAGCGCGGCGACGAGTTCGCCGGAGATTTCCACGGGCAGGCCGCCGGGCGGCATTGCGTCCACAACGACGCGCAACGACGCGGCACTCGTGGAGCCAATCAGAAGATGAAGTCCGGCCGCGATTACGACGGCCGTCAGCCTCAAACGGTTTTTCATTTTAGGTGGAGCGAACGATAGTCGTGCGCTTCGGGCGGTGCAAGCCTGCGACGCGTGATGTTGTTGCGTCGCGGGCGCGCTGTGATACTATCCGCGCCAGTTGGAATAAGCCGTGAGCACAAAATCTATAGACTTGCGCGGGATGCTGCGTTACATCCCGCAGTTTCGTGACAAGGTGTTCGTCCTGGCCGTGGACGGACATCTTGTCAGCGATGAAGTTTTTCCCGGCCTGCTGCGGGACGTGGCGGTGCTGCGGTCGCTCAACATCAAAGTCGTGATTGTCCACGGCGCGAGTCATCAGATTCGCGAGGTGGCCGAACAGACGGGCGTGAAGATCAGCGATGCCTACGGCGCCGGCGTGACTGACGCCGAAACGCTGAAGCTGGCTATCGCCACCGCGGCGCGGCTGTCGCACGAGGTTTTGGAAGGGCTGAGTGCCAACGACTTGCGCGCCGCCGTTACCAACGCCTGTATCGCGCATCCGCTCGGCATTTTGCAGGGCGTGGACCACCTTTACACCGGCAAGATCGAGCGGGTGGACACGGAATTGCTGACGACGCTGCTCGATAAAGGCGTGATTCCGGTGATTCCGCCGCTGGGCTTCGACGGCGAGGGACACACGTTCCGGGTGAACTCAGATCAGGTGGCCGTCACCATCGCCGAGGCGTTGAAGGCGGTGAAGATTATTTTCGTGACACCGTCCGATGGTCTCACCATCAACGGCCTCTTGACGCTGCAAGTGCTGGCCACCGAACTGGCGGCGACACTCAAGCAACATCGCGACTGGTTCCTGCCGGAGCAAATCAGCAAGGCCGAATACGCCGTCAAAGCGTGTGAGCAAGGCATCGAGCGGGTGCATGTCATCAATGGCCATGTGGACGAGGCGATCCTGGCCGAGGTCTTCAGCAACGAAGGCATCGGCACACTGGTCTATGCCTCCGAGTATCGGCAGATCCGCAAGGCGGTGAAGAAAGACCTGCGGTCGTTGCACCAACTCATCAAGGTTGGCGTCCAGAGCGAAGAACTGGTCAAACGGACGCGCGCCACGCTGGAAAAGGAGCTGGCGGATTTTTACGTCTATGAAATAGACAAGAACGTCGTCGGCTGCGTCGCGTGTCATTCTTATCCGGAGCAAAAGAAAGCCGAACTGGCGTGTTTATTCGTCAATCCCAGCCACGAGAACCTGGGCATCGGCCGGAAGCTGGCGACTTATGTCGAAGCTCGCGCCGCTGAATTGGGCGCAGCTGAGGTGTTCGCTCTCTCCACGCAGGCGTTCGCGTATTTCGAGAAGCTCGGTTATGCGGAAGGCACACCCGACGACCTGCCCCCGGATCGGCGGCAACGCTACGACCACAGCGGCCGGCACTCGAAGGTGCTGCTGAAGAAGATCACGCCCGCTCTGGTGCCGTCGCCGTAGTGATACGGCGCGGCTACCGCACCGGGTGTGCCACGACCGAGAGGAACGCACAGTTTGGCTGTGTCGTATCGAGCCGGCTGTGTTGCACCACCACCGGCACATCGCTCTCCACGCGCAACGCATAAGGCACGCCCGCCGGCACGCGGAAGCCGCCGAGCAGTTCCGGCTTGTCGAAGCGGATGTGCCACGTGCGCTCGGCACCTACCGTAACACGGATGTTTTTCACCGGCGGCCGGTCCTCAAAATAAAAGTTCAGCGACAGCCGCGCCGGCTTTGGGCCGGTGTTGACGATGCAAAGCGATTCATGGCTCCAGTAACCATGTCCACTCGCCCGCTTCGTTTCGTCCCCAGCCGTCAACGGCGGCAAGTAAGCATCCGGCACGATCCAAACACGGCGGCCTTCGGGTTTCAGCAACGGAACTTTTTTTGAGGGGGACATGGCTGATATTCGCAATACGGAATACGGACTACGCCTCACTTCTTCTTCGGCAGCGCCGGTAACTCATCCGCCAATATCAGAAACCGTCCATAAATCACGCCCGCCAGCGCCGCGCCCAACATCGGGCCGATCCAGTAAACCGCGTGATTCGCAAGATGGCCGCTGACGACCGCCGGGCCAAACGCGCGCGCCGGATTCATCGCCGCGCCGGTCAGTGGCTGGCCGAATAACACGCCCGCAGCCACGACCAAGCCGACGCAAAGCCCGCCGAGCTTCGGTCCTCGCGCGTCCATGACGGTGCCAAACATGGCGAACACCATCAAGAACGTCAGCGTCGCCTCAACGAGGATGCCCGTGCCGATGGATACGTCCTTGCCGAGATTAGGCGTGGCCGTGCTGACGATGTCCGTGCTGAACACCGTCACGCAAATGAAGCCAGCCAACGCCGCCCCGGCAAGTTGGGAGAAGATGTAGCGGGCGGTCTGCGTGAACCCCATTCTGCCGGCGAGAAACGCGCCGAAACTGACGGCGGGATTCAGATGACCGCCGGAGACGGCGATGGTGGCTGACACCATTGCTGCCGTCGCCAATCCGTAGGCAAGCGCGATGCCAAGCAGGTCCATCTGCTGATGGTTGGCGTTGTAGATCGCGCCGACGCTGATGAAAACCAGCGCGAATGTGCCGAACATCTCCGCCAAGCAAGCTTTGAGATCTTTCATGCGCGACTGTCCTTTGAAACCACGCGTCCTCGAAAACGCGGGCGAAGGATAGCAACCGCCACCGCCGATGCAAGAGCGGCTTGGTGCCTAAAAATAGTTTCAACCGGAACCTGCCTACCGTCCCTGCCAGTCGCGCCAGACTTCGCAGGCGGCGCGGCGCAACGTCGCGGCGGTCCAGGCGCTGGCGTCCGGTATCGGCGCGGAACCGCCGTAGCACGCCGCGAAGAACGCCAGCTTCTGCGAACCGCGCGCGGGCAGCGCGATGCGATACTCCAGTTTGCTTCCGGGATAGAGCGACTGGTCATTCTCGCCGCCAACATCCACATAACGCCGCGCCGTGGCGTTCAGCTTGCCGGCGACGACTTGATTGAGGTCTGGCGGCGGGCCGGCAGGGAAGATCCAGATCGCGTTGAGGATTGGGTTCTTGTCTTTCGCGTCCGATGCGGCGCGGACGGTAACGTCGAGCCTGCCGTCGCCGTCTTCGTCGCGACCTTGGAATAACAGCACACCTGGCTTGTGCCGGCCCCACTTGGCAATCGGGTCCACTTCCTGTGATGGCGCGCCTTCGACCCTGCCCAGCAGCCGCCGCTGGCCGGATTCCGTCCAGTGGCTTTCGCAGAAGCCAAGCACGACGTTCGCCCCGCTCTTCGGCCGCACGGTGAACCGATAAACAATCGGCGTGCCGCCCATGCCGGCGCGGATGTTGCGAAACGCCGGGTCGCATGAACCAGCCGGCTTCGCCCAACCCGGCAGCGACGACGCTTCATCGCAGTAGCCCCAGTCGCGCGGTTTCTCGCCCGACTCTTCGCGCGGCGGTAGCGTCAGCACGGCGCGTCCGCCGAGCTTCGCGGTGCGCAGGCCGGCGTGAACTTTCGCCGGCAGTTCGAGCGCAACGGTGACGTTGGCGGCGCGGCCCTGTTTCTCCTCAACACGCACGGTGAGCACGTCCACGCCCGCCGGATACGCTGGCGCGCGGAACGCCGTCAGCGTCAGCGCCACCGCGCCGCATTGCGACACGGCCTGCGCGGCGGGAACGACGCCATCGAGTTTGACCGCAGCCACCGTCGGCGTCGCGTCGGTCACGCCTTCGCCGCTGAGTTTCACGCTGACCACGCCCCAATCCTCGACGAGCCGGCCAGCGGCGTCCATCTGCGACGGCGGGAAGCCCGGCGAGGTGAATGAGACGCCGGCGGCGGCAAACGCAAACGAGGTGTGCAACAGAACGAACGCTCCAACGATTCGTTGCCTCGCGTTCATACTGTCTTCGCCTCCGGTTCCGGCCGATGTTCCGGCGAGCGAACCACCTTGATGTCGTAGAGCTGGCAGAAGGCTTCGAGCATACGGCGATGGTTGCCGAGCGTGACGACCTGATGGAAGCCCTTCACGTCGCGGCAATCCTCGACGTTGTCCATCTTGATCTCGACGGACGTGCGGCAACCGCCGGCGGGCGGTGTCTGCACGTTGCTGACGACTTTGCCGGTGTCCACGATCAGTTCGTTGGCGTTGCTGAACCGCACGAGCGTCACCGGCTCGCCGACCGGCCACAAGACCTGCACGGAGACGCCGATCGCGGACTCGGAATGGCTCCGCAGGATGTAAGGTGCGGCGGGCTTGTCGAACCCGCGAAGCCTCGTGCCGCTGACGCAGTGGGAGGCGATCAGCAGGTTCTTGTAGGTCTCCGGCACGGGATCGTTCATGTAGCCGGGCCGGTCGAGCAGGTAGCTGGTCATCATCAACGAAAACCCGCCGAACAGGTCGGCTTCGCAACCCGCAGTGATGCCGCGATCCTGGAACAACGTCCACGCCATGCAGGGCGGCGTGGGCATGAGCTTGGAGCTGACCATGCCAAGGCAGTCCATCGAGAGCGCGTTGGCCTGTTCGTCGGCCAGCAGACGCTTGGCGGTGATATGCACGCGGGCGGAATTGAGGCAATCGTTATGGCTCGGCTCAATGATGCGTTTGGCGTGCCGACGCATGTCGCTGGCGACGTCGCGGACTTCGGTCGTAACCATCTGTTTGTCGAACGCGAGGTTGAACGTGTCGCGCGGAATGGCGCGAACTTTGGTGCCGAGCCGATCCATGACGGTTTCGTTGCGCTCCTTGCCGCGAATCCACAACACGCGCGTCTCCTCGAACATCCGTTTCGCCTTCAACATCCTCATACCGTTCTCGGCAGCGGACCACTCGAGAGTGGAGGCGACATAGACGCCCGGCTGCCGCGAGATGCGCAGCACATGGCCCGTGAACGCCACGCCGATCGGCGCGAACACAATCAGCGGCACGCCGGTTTCCTTCGAGAGCCGCGCCAGCCACGGCCAGCAGAAGATGCTCTGGAGGATGACCAGCACGCCATGCGGCTTCTCGGTTTTGATCTTCTCAATGAACGCGCCAACGCCGGCCTCGTCGTTGATGGGGCTGGGCGCGAGGTTGGTCGTGATGCCGAGCCGGCGGCTCGAATCGGCGAGTTTGGCGGTGTATTCCTTTTGGCGCGCGTCGAGGTCGTAGGTCGTGCCGGGCCAGCCGAGCCAGTAGGGCCGCGGCTTCTCAAAGATCGCCGCCGCCATCCGCACTTCGGGGCACGGCAGCAGTTTGGCCACGTCCACGTAGTCGGGGTTCGCATACTTCGACCTCTCTTTGGCGACGGCGGTCAACGCCGGCCCGACCATGCCCGCGCCGAGCGCGGACATCGAAAGAAACTTCAGACAGTCGCGGCGCGAGATGCAGCATTGGCAATGATGGTGATGATGCGATGGGTTCATGGCAATTTCTCCTTACGGGGTGGACTTGGGCAATACGAGAGCGCAGCCGCAACCGTGGGCGCGGCAGGAACTGCATCCGGGCGATGCAGGCCGTGAGTTCATGTTTCAGCTCGGTTAGGAACTCCGCGCGCATGATAGCAGCGGCGCTCCGCTTGTCGAGTCTCGGTTGACCCAATTGCGCTGCACAAAATCGTCTTGAATACGCCTTTGGGAGTGCTAGGCATTCGTGCATGAGCACACCGCACCTCTTTCAGCCTGGCGAACCTCACTCTCGAACTCATCTTCCTTCAACTGCGCTGTCAGGTCGCCAGGTCCTTTGCGCGGCCGTCTTCGCAACCATCACCGCGGCGCTGCTGGCTGGCTGGGTCGCAGTGGCGCACGCAGCCAGCGACGGGAAGCCCGGCGGCTACAACGTGTTGTTCCTCATGACCGACGAACAGCACCATCGCTCGCTGTCGCTGACGGGCAACCGCTACATCACCACGCCGAACATGGACCGCATCGGCCGCGAGGGCGCGCTGTTCGTGAACGCGACGTGCGTGACGCCCTTCTGCTCGCCGTCGCGGGCGTCGTTCATCACCGGGCTTTATCCGCACCGGCATCGCATCCTGACGAACGTGGACGGCAGGCATCAGGGACAACAACCACTCAATCAAAACGCTCTCCCGAACACCGAAACGATCCTCCATCGCGCCGGCTACGCCACGGCGCATCGCGGGAAATGGCATTTGGGCGATACAGGCGATTTCGACTGCTACGAGTCGCGGACGTATCTCGGCAAGACCAACCCGGAGTATGGGCGCTTCCTCGAAGAGCGGCTGCCGGCGGCAAAGTTCACGAACCATCCGAGTCCCGGGAAGTATCTGAACCGCCCGGTGGAGATGATTCCCGCCATCGAGAAGGCTTACCGCGAGTTCGGCAAAGGCGCAAAGAACCGCATCGCCTACATCGGCATCATCGGGCGCTCGCTCGTCCCGCCGGAACTGCTGCCGGAGACGCGCATGACCGACGAAGCCATCGCGTTGATCGAGAAACACGCGCGCGAGCGGTTCATGATCACCGTCTCGTGGAGTCCGCCGCACGACCTCTGGGTCATCCCGGAGCCGTATTACAGCATGGTGGACCGCAAGAAGATCGCGCTGCCCGGCACCCGGACGCTGCCCGATTGGGACGCGCGCGGCCCCAGCAAACGCCTCGGCGACCTTGCCGGCGACGAGGGCCTGCGCGAATACGCCGCCATTTATCACGGCATGGTCAAATACATTGACGACCAGGTCGGGCGCATCCTGAAGAAGCTCGACGAACTCGGCCTCGCGGAGAAGACGCTCGTGATCTTCACCACCGACCACGGTGACATGGTTGGCGCGCACGGCTGCATCGGCAAATCCATCGCCGGCTTCTATGACGACCTCGTGCGGATTCCGTTCCTGATGCGCCTGCCCGGCGTCATCAAGCCCGGCACGATCGTGCGCCAGCCGGTGAGCCAGATAGACGTGATGCCCACCATCCTCGACTACATCGGCCAGTCCATCCCCGAACGGCTCCACGGCCAGTCTCTGCGTCCATTGATCGAGGGCCGCGACGTGCCGTGGCGCAACCACGCCTTCTGCCAGCGCGCCGACCACCAACGCATGATCCGCACCGATCATTATAAATATATCTTCGGCCCCAAACCGAAGGTGCTGGCGCTCTACAACCTCCAAGCCGACCCCGAAGAGAACAAGAACCTCGCCGACGCGCCGCAACACGCGGACCTCGTGCGCCAGATGCACCGCCGCCTGCTGGACGTGATGAAAGCCGACGGCGACCCGTTCGCAGAAAAGCTCCCCGACGATCCCCTCAAGCAGCCCTGACGCCATCACCGAGAGCGGCAAGCTGCTCGCGAAAGCGTCCGGCGTGAAGTTCCTGCGGATGGACGGCGACCGCGCGGTGCTGGAGGTGGAGGCGGGGAGCTATAAGTTTGGGACGACGGCGAAGTAGTGGCAGCGTTGAGAACTGAGAGCGTTTCGCATTCGCGTCCTTGGAATCTCAGGGAGTTTGCGCTTGCGTCGGGTTTGCGCGGGACGATAATGCCGCGCAAACCACGCATGAGCACAACCACGGCAACAATGCAGTCCGCGCAACACGCCGGGCGTGGATTTTACCTTGGTGGAACCCCGCGTCGGTCCGCTCATCGCTCGGGCGTGCTACGCCCGCAGCGGTGAGCAGGCCTCAAACCAGCGCCTCACCTGCGGTGGCCAAGAATCAAAATTCCTATCCCTTAAAATGAAACGTGCATTGCTGGCTTTTGGAATTTGTCTGGCCGCGCTTGCTTCGGCCGCGGCGGGTGACGGGACAATTATCAACGCCCACAGCGAGGCGCGTTTCGGCAAACCTATTGCGTTTCGAAAACTTCCGGGAACGGCGGGGACGATGTCGCTCGAAATTTCCGGCCGAAAACTCTATGCGCTCGAAGACCGTGGGCTGTCGGTTTTCGACATTTCAGACCCTAGGAATCCAAAGCGCCTCGGACATGTCGGCGGCATGGGCAATGTTCGCCAGTTGCGGGTCAGCGGCAAGACGGCGTTTCTGTCGTCGCGCCAGTGCGGCCTGTGGGCGGTCGATGTTTCCGACGACAAGAACCCCAGAATCCTATCGAACTTCGACGGTGTCGAAATGGCAACCGGTCTCGACGTCGCGGGCGCTGTGGCGTTCCTCGGGCACCGCGTTTTCGGCATCCAGTGTGTGGACGTTTCCGACCCCGTCAAAATGAAACATCTCTCGTCGTTGCGAACCGACGAATCGCAGTCGGTCTATTACCGCAACGGCCTGCTCTTGAGCGGAGACTGGGCGGGCGGGCAAATCACCGCCATTGACGTCGCGAACCTGCTCGCCCCAAAGGCGATTTCAAAAATTTCCCTCGACGGCTACGGCGACGGAATGTGCATGCGCGGGAACATTCTTTTCGCGTCCACGGGCCAGCACAAGAAAAGCGGCCCGCCCGAACTGCGCCATGGCGCGGGGCACGGCCTCGACATCTTCGACGTATCCGACCCTCGCCAGCCCGTCAAACTGTCGAGAATCTCATTTCCAAACATCTACTTCGGGCCTTGCGACTATTGGACGCCCCGCATCTCTGGCGATTACTGTTTCGCCGCCGACACCGTCAACGGAGTGTTTCTCGTGGACGTCTCCGACCTCAAAAAGCCGAAGATTCTCGGCCACGTGATTCTCCCCAAGCGAGACCCCGAGAATCCTAAGATCGCCGTTCCTTTCAAGCAGATCGTCGATCCTAAAATTCCGCAGGGAGATCCCGTTTCGTCGATTGCCGTGGGCGACGGCGTGCTCTACATTTCGGGCAACTACACGGGCATCTACCTGGCGGACCTCCCGCAAATCGCCAAAACCGAGTCGCGCGATTTCGGCGCGCTGCCCAAACTTCCCGGTCAGCCATTCGACGCAAATGAAAAGGGATTTTACACCTCGGGTGCCGAGCTTTCCAACCCCACGCGAGCCGTCGCCATCAAGGGCGACATAGCCTACACCGCCAACGTTTGGGACGGCGTTAAGATCTACAGGCTTTCCGAAAACGGCATTACGCAGATCGGCCGGGCCGCCATCAAATACGCCGCCGACATCAAGCGTTCGGGCGACCGGCTCTATGTCGCCGAGGGACAGAACGGCATTGGCGTTTACAAGCTGGTTTCCGACACCAAACTCGAGGAAATCGGCAGGCTGGCCGTTCTCGACAAGACCCTGAACTTCGTCCAGTTCCTCTGGGCGTTCGACGGGTGCGCTGTGGTGCCCGCAAGTTGCGGGACTTCGCGGATACATTTTGTCGATTTCTCAAATCCCTCTCAGCCGAAGATTATCGGCAACGAACTTGGCGAAGGACTTCTCTACAACAACTACGCCGGGCAGAACCTCGTCAAAGGACGCTATTTTGGACTGTCCCGCACCTTTGGGGGCCTGCAAATATTCGACCTTAAAGACGGCTCCGAAAAGCTCGTTTGGCACGACAAATTCCCCCTCTGCTCGCAGACAGGAACAATCGCCGCGTTCGGCGACGAATTTCTCGTAATGCGCTGTTGCGGATACGCATTCTTCGACCCCGAAAAACCCGTTCCCACGCGTGAAATGAAAAGACTCGCGTTTCCCGGTCAGGGGAAGCTGTGCGCCGACATTCCCGACGATTCGGCAATCAGCCGCTCAACTTTCCCTAAATCGGAATGGGAGGGGCAGGTGAATGTTGACCAAGTGACAGGCAAGGTCGCCGTCGCGAACAGAATGTTCAAGAACTGCCATATCTACGATTTTTCCGACAAGGCAAATCCAAAGCTTCTCAAGAAAATCGAACTCAACGCCAATCCGAACGTGCCCGCATTCTGGAACGGGCGCGTCGTGCTTCCGTGCGGATATTCGGGGCTGCTTTTGGAAAAACAAGGCCCTCTTTCTTCGGCCAACACCACTCCCAACCCAACCCCTTGAAGTTCCTGCTTCCAACCAATAACCAGAGTAACTCACCCTCAACGTCACCATCCCCGCGAACACCACCGCCACCGTTCTCGTGCCCGCGAAGAGCGCCGTCTTGTCCGATCTCGCAAGGAGCGGCGGTTTGCAACCGCCGCTTGGTTGGCCGGCCCAATCAGTTTTGTCGTCGCCGCGTATCTGACCCGTCCCGGCTGACGCGCCGCTTCGCCCGGTAGTCGGATGGGCTGATGCCAAATTCGCGGCGGAAAAGCCGGTTGAAGAACGACAACTGGTTGAAGCCGTTTCCCAGCGCAATGCTGCTGATCGGCTCGGCGGTGTCGCGGAGGGCGCGGCAGACGGCTTGGAGGCGGACCTGGTTGAGGAAGGTCGAGAAGGACTTGCCCGCGTGGCGATGGAACTGGCGCGCGAACGTCGCGCGACTCATCCCCGCGAGCCGCAACAGTTCCGGCAGGCGCACCGGCTCGCGGTAGTTGGCGATGATGTAGCTGACGGCGCGGCGCACGGCTTCTTGTTGTTCGTCGGTGCCGGAGAGGGAGAATGAACGCGCGGCCAGCGGACAGACATCCCGCACGGGCGCGGCGGCCAGTTCGGAGAGGAGTTTCAGGAACGCGGCGAGCCGCGGCAGGCCGGTGAGCGCGGCGAGTTGTTCCATGAGCCGGCGCACGGTGTCCGCCGTCGCGCCGCGGATGTGCAGTCCGCGCCGGGCGGACTCGGCGAGCGCGCGCAGCGGAGCGGCTTCGTTGAAACTCCAGATACCATGCTCCAAGGGGAAATCCCACTGGATCGCCAGCCCCGCTGATTCGCCACGCAGATGCCAGTAATGGGGGACGTTCGCGCCGATGAGCACAAGGTCTCCCGACTCGAACAACTCGATGCAGTCGGCCACGAAGCGCGTGCCCGCTCCGCGCTGAAAAAGTGTCAGCTCGGTCTCGCGGTGGTAATGCCAGTGGTCGCCGTAACCTTGCAGCGGGACAGTCTTGCCGGGTGCAAGCACGGCCTCCACGCGCCGGACGTTGTGGCTCCAGCGCAACAGGCGGAACGTCTGGCCCGCGCCGAGGCGGATATCTTCACGTGGCGGCTGCATGGCTGGCATGATTGGCACCAAGCGCAAGAAAAGGCAACACCAGCGGTGAGATGATAGTGCCAGCGTTTGAGCATCGAGGCGTAGCAGGATCAACCAGCCGACGGTTAGAGTGCGCGCAACAATTCAACAAAGGATATCACATGAGCACGCCGACCTCGCAGCCCGTCAAGCATCGTTTCTCGTTTGGCCCCTGGAACATCAGCGAAGGCGCCGACCCGTTCGGCCCCGAAACCCGCAAGCCCATCGCCTTCGGCAAGAAACTCCCGCTCTACAAGAAGCTCGGTTTTGACGGCGTGCAGTTCCACGACGACGACGCCGTGCCCGGCATGGACGCGATGACGCCCGCGCAGATCATCGCCAAGGCCCGCGCCGTCAAACGCCAGATCGACGACCACGGCCTCGTCGCGGAGTTCGTCGCGCCGCGGCTCTGGTTCAATCCCCACACCATTGACGGCGGCTACACCTCCAATTCCGCCGCCGACCGCCAATACGCCCTGGACCGCAGCTTCAGGACCATTGACATCATGCGCGCCCTCGGCACCGACCTGATGGTGATCTGGCTCGCGCGCGAAGGCACCTACATCCGCGAAGCGAAAAACGCCCGCCTCGCCGTGGAGCACCTGCTGGAGGCCATCAACAAGATGCTCGCCTACGACCGCGGCATCCGCATCGCCATTGAGCCGAAGCCCAACGAGCCGATGGACCACACCTACATCCCGACCATCGGCCACGCCATCGGGTTGGCCTACCGCACCGACGACCCGTCGCGCGTCGGCGGCCTCATCGAGAGCGCCCACGCCATCCTCGCCGGCCTCGACCCCTCCGACGAGATGGCCTACGCGCTGTCCCATGGCAAACTTTGGAGCGTCCACCTCAACGATCAGAACGGGCTGAAGTTCGACGAGGACAAATCTTTCGGCGCGGTGGACTTGCGCCGCGCGTTCAACCAGATTCGTGTGCTGGAGGAGGCCGGCTACGGCAGCAAAGGTGAGTTCATCGGCCTCGACGTGAAAGCCATGCGCGCCACCAAGCCGGTGGACGCGACGAAGCACCTGGCCAACAGCCGCGAGTTCTTCCTCGCGTTGGTCGAGAAGGTCCGCACGCTCGACCGCAAGAAGGAAGCCGCCTTCATCGCCGCGCGCGACTACGAGGGTCTCGAACGCTTCATCGTCAGCCACCTGATGGGCGGGCGCTGAACGATGAACATAATGGCGGGCATTCCGGCGGTTTGTCGGGTAACATTGCAGGCGCGTTGATTTGAAAGGAACATGTCATGACAAGCAGCATCTCTCGCCGCAGTTTTCTCCAAACCACCACCGCCGGTTTGGCGACGTTCGCGATAAGCCGTGATGGTTTCGCCGCCAACGAGAAGCTCAGCCACGCCTGCATTGGCGTCGGCGGTATGGGCTGGAACGACCTCAACAACTTCAAGTCGCATCCCAAAGTGGAGATCGCCGCCATCTGCGACGTGGACCGCGCGCATTTGGACAAAGCTGCCGCGCTGCTACCCAACGCGCGCCGTTACACCGACTGGCGCGAGTTGCTGGCGAAGGAAGGCGACAAGATTGACTCTGTCAACGTCACCGTGCCTGACCATATGCACGCGCTGATCACGATGACGGCGTTGCGCGCGAAGAAACACGTCTATTGCCAGAAGCCGCTCTGCCACGACGTGGCGGAGTGCCGCGCCATCGCGAAGGCCGCCAAGGCCGCGCACGTTGTTACGCAGCTCGGCACGCAGTTTGCCTCCGGCATGGGCGACCGCATGACGGTGCGGCTCCTGCGCGAGAGTGTCGTCGGTGACGCCAAGCGGGTGATCCTTTGCTCGAACCGCACGGGCGCGGTCGAAAACTACCGGCTCAAAGGCCCGCGTCCATCTCAGGGCGAGCCGCCGCCCGCAAACCTCGCATGGGACCTCTGGCTCGGCACCGCGCCGGAGCGGGCGTTCGCGCCAGGCATTTATCATCCGACGAAGTGGCGCGCGTGGCAGGACTTCGGCACCGGCTGGTCGGGCGACATCGGCTGCCACGTCTTCGATTGCGTCTGGAAAGGTCTCGGCCTCACCGCGCCAAGAACCGTTGTTGCCGAGGTGCAGAAGTCGTGGGAGGAATCGCCCGAGCGTCGCGCCGACAACTGGCCGCAGTGCCAGCACATCACATGGATGTTTCCCGGCAGTAAACTGACGGGCGGCAAGGAACTGACGGTGGAGTGGTTCGACGGTGAGATGCTCCCGCCCGCCGACGTGCAAAAGATCGCGAGTCTGGAGAAGTATCCGGAGGAATCGGCGATGGTCATTGGCAGCGAAGGCGCGCTGTTGGTGCAACTCGGCACGGGGCCGCTGCTGTTCCCTCGCGAGAAGTTCAAGGACCTCCCGCGCCCGAAGTTGCCGCCGCGCAATCATTATCATCACTTCGTGGACGCCTGCCTTGGCGGCGAGATGACCGAGTCGCACTTCGGCCAGACCGGCCCGATGGCCGAGGCGATCCTGCTTGGCACCGTGGCGATCCGCGTGCCTAACACAGTGTTGGAATGGGACGCGGCCGGTATGAAGATCGCCAACGATCCGAAGGCGAACCGTCTTCTGCGCCGCACCTACCGCAAAGGCTGGCAGGTCGCGGGGCTGTAGGCAGCCGAGACGCAAGCGGAGAAGCAGTCCATGCTTTCCAGTTGGATACGTCAATATCACCGTGCCCGATCACGATGATGGCGTTGCGCTCTATAAACACGCCGTTCTGGAATGAGCAGCCAGATATGAATGTCTGTATCCGATGAGACGTTTCTCTTATCTCATTTCAATTCTCGCTTTTAGTGTTCTTGCTTGTGTGTTCTGGGAACATATCGAGATTGTCACGAACTGGGTGGTCGCACGCGCAGGCTACAGGACCGGCGTGGCAGATCGCGTGCGACAATATGAACATCGCGTAATTGAGGTGTTGAAACCGATGTTCATGTCTCGTGGTATCGAATACCCACCAAGCAAATTCGCTCTTGTCGCCATTAAAGACGCCGCTCTCTTTCAGTTGTTTGCTTATGATCTATCGGGCCGACCTGTTCACATCAAAGATTACCCGATCCTCGGCCAGAGCGGCACGTTGGGGCCGAAGTTGCGCGAAGGAGATCGCCAAATTCCTGAGGGCATCTATCGCGTCACATCGCTGAACCCGAACAGTATTTGCCACCTGTCTTTGCGCCTAGATTATCCAAATGAGTTTGACCGTTCGATGGCTCGGCGCGATGGTCGGACTCGCCTCGGCAACGATATTATGATTCACGGCAAGAGTCTTTCGGTTGGTTGCATCGCCATTGGCGACACAGCCGTCGAGGAAATTTTTGTCTTAGCCGCCAGAAGCGGCGTTCAAAATGTTAAGATCGTGATTGTGCCGACAGACTGGAGGAAAACGCCCTTTGATGCGAAGCTCATCGGCAGGCCGGCGTGGTTGACAGAGTTTTATGCTCAACTCAATCTGGAGCTTCAGCATTTTCAACTATAGAAATTCAAGTCATACTTGTCCTGTGTGGAGATGAACAAAACACTGGAACCACGGTTGATTAGGGACTGTTTTCAATGAGAAACATGAAGAACCAATTGTGTTGGGCGATGATGCTGCTCGGAGCTGCGCTGGCTTCGGCACAAGACAGGAATCAGGACGCCGTTCCTGCCGACGCGAAGGCGAACCGTCTCCTGCGCCGCACCTATCGCAAAGGCTGGCAGGTCGCGGGACTGTAAGGTGCCGCCACACGAGCAAGGACATCCCATGCGTTCTGCAACCAGGTTGCTCAGTCTATTCATCTTCATGGTCGTCGCGGCGCGCGCTGGCGAGAGTTGGAACGTGAAAGACGCCGGCGCTGTTGGTGACGGCAAGACCGACCACACGGCGATGTTCCAGCGGTTACTGGATGAAGCGGGCAAGGCTGGCGGCGGAGTCGTGAACGTGCCCGCCGGCCGATACGCGATCAAGGGAACGTTGTCGGTCCCGGCAGGGGTAACGCTCCAAGGAACCTTCCGCGTGCCGCCAACCATCCAGCGCAACGCCGCGCGCGAGTTGAGCGGTTCGGTGCTGATGGCCTACGCGGGGCGCGGCCAGGAACAGGGCGCTCCATTCATCCGGCTGGCAGGCAACAACGCTGCCATCTCCGGGTTGGTCGTCAGTTATCCCGAGTGGAAGCAGACCGACGTGCCGCCCGTTCCCTATCCGCCATGCGTGCTGGCTCAGCATGCGGAAAACGTGGGCATTGAGAACTGTCTCCTCCTCAACCCCTACGAGGGCATCAAGCTGGTGCATGCAGCCCGTCATCTGGTGCGCAACGTCACCGGCTATCCCATCAAGCGCGGCATCTATGTGGACGAGTGCTATGACATCGGCCACATCGAAAACGTCCATTTCTGGCCCTTCGGCGTTCACTACAAACACGACGACCCCTACTGCAAGTGGATCAACACGCAAGGGGTCGCGTTCGAACTCGCCCGCACCGACTGGCATTACGTCTTCAACACCTTCTGCTTCGGCTATGGCATCGGCTACAAGTTCTCCGAAACGAAAGCCGGCAGCGCGAACGGCAACTTCCTCGGCCTCGGCGCGGATTCGTGCGAGCGCGCAGTAGTCGTCGAACAGGCGCAGCGTCCGGGACTGCTCATCACCAATGGTGAGTTCGTTGGCCGCTGGGGCAGCAAGGACGCCGTGTGCCTGGAGATCGGAACGAACGCAGTCGGCAAGGTCAGCCTGGTCAACTGCTCCTTCTGGGGGCCGATTGACCGTTGCGTTTGGATGCGCAGTCCGTCGGGACAATTCACCGCGAGCGCGTGCAACTTCGTGGACTGGGACGTCCGCGGCGCCGGCTCGCCCGCCATTCAACTCGACGCCGGCCGCGCCATCGTCCAAGGCTGCACCTTCGAACAAGAAGGACCGCACGTGCAGATCGCCAAACCGGTCAAGTCGGCGCTGCTGATCGGCAATCAAGCAGCGGGCGGTTTCGAGGCGGAGAACCACGCCGGGAAGCGGACACAACTTTCCGCCAACGAGGCCTCGCCGGCAGAGTGGACGGCCGAGGCGAAAAAGAATTACTGTGTGGTTGTCGGCGCGGAGGGCGACAGCCGATATCTGCGTGGCTGGCATGGGCGCGAGCGCGCCATGCGCTGGTCCACCACAGAGTCGTTGTTGAGACTGCCGGTCGTTCCCGACGAGCCATACACGCTGACACTAAAACTGACCGTCCCGAAGGCGGCGGTCTCGCCAGACGCCGGGCTTTATCTCGACGGCAAGCGTGTCGCGGGGTTCGAGGCCGGCGCGTCAACCCTGACCGTCGAATTGCCGCCGGCGCGTGCCGAGCAACTCACGCTGAAAGTTATCTGTGCAGGCTGGACGCCATCCCGCCTCAACCCTGCCTCCAAGGACGACCGCACACTGGGCGTGCAGTTGTCCGATATCACGATGCGCGCAAAAGGCGCAGGCCAGCGTGTGTTCCAAGCAAACACCGGCGAGTGGAAGTAGCGCGCAAGGCCGGGTTTGCCGTCGGGCCTTCTGCCGTGGTAGGAATGGCTCCGCAGGTCGGAGCTTAAGAAAGGCGACACAATGAAACCACGATCGAAGCCCTCCCGCATAAAACACAGCCTTCTCGCAGGAGCCGTTTGCGCGCTTGCTCTCGCTTCAGCACAAGACACGAACCAGGACGCCGTTCCCGCCGAGGCAAAGGCCGTGCTGGGTTGCGATCCGCAGGCGAAGGAAAGCTTTGTCACGATCTGGGAACGGCCGGCGGCAAAATCGGCCAAGCCTCCCGCCGACCCAGCGCGCACGATCAAGCGCGTTGCGCTCGCCAACGCGGGCGGCAACCGGTTCGTCTGGCGCGTGGATTTTCTCGCGCCGTATCCGGCGGAGAACTCCAGCGTGATGCTTTACCTCGATGCCGACGACAACACCGCCACCGGTCGCGAAGGTCACGGCTGCGAGTTCATGCTGCGCTGCTCCGACGGGCTGCCGGGCGTGACCGCTTACACGCCCGACGGCAAGACGCGCATCGCGCCACCGCCACGTGTCGCGGTGGCGAGCGGCAGCGCCTTCATAAGCTACGACGTGGACCTCACCCAGCGCGACGGCGCGTCGCGGTTCCGGCTCAGCGTTCTTTCCGAAACCACACAGCCGCATCGCGGCGTGGACGGCACGGGCTACTTCGAGGCGAAGGGGCCGCCGACCAGCGCGCGGCCGAAGCTCCAGCTCGACAGCGACCTTACCGCGAGCGTCGGCGTGGAGCAGACCTGGGGCTTGGAACGGATCACCGCGCTCACTGACGACCCGAAGAACGTCCCCATCTGGATTCGCGACTGCAAGCTCGACGGTTTCCGCTTCGACCACAGCGAGTATCGTGCCGACTGCGCGTTGCGCGGGCCGGGCACGGGCACCATCACCGCCACCGTGCCGGCGAGAGCGTCGGGCCGGTTCTACATCGGCTTCATCTTCTACGACAGCGCCGGCAGCGAGCGGATAGCCGTCCATGTCAACGGCAAGCGCCGCGGCGTGGCGGTGGCCGACCTCGACGACAATAATCAACATCTCTTCTTCCTTTCCGAGCCGGTCGCACTGAAGCCCGGCGACAGCATCCAACTGCGCGCGCTGGGCGTCGGCGCTGCTTATCGCACTGAAGACCTGCTGCTGCTGCGAGACAAGCCGAAGGCGCGCCCGCCTCTCTACGAATTCCATGAAGTCGTGGCGACGGAGAACCGGCTGACGTGGATCACGACGTGGGCAACGCAATGCACTGTCGAGCTTGGCGACGGCCAGAAGATCGTCGAACCGCTGGCGACGCAGAACCATCGCGTGGCGCTGCCGGGGATGAAGCCCGGCGATTCGGCGCGCTACCGCATCACAGCGATGGCCCGCGATGGGCGCGAGGTTGCCACGGCTTGGCGCAAGCTGACGTGGAAGCCATTCGGCGAGCCGCGCACGAAGCAGAGTGGCCGCGTGACGTTGCGGGTGGAGCCGCCGGTGGAAGTCGCCGACAAGCTGCGCGACTGGCCAGTGACCAGCGGCGTGCCGTTCCCGAAAGGTGCGCTCGGCTCGGCGCGCAACGTCCAGTTGCTTGACGCGAAAGGCGAGGTTGTGCCGTTGCAAGCGGCAGTGACGGGCCGCTGGGCCGACGGCAGCGTGAAGTGGGTGCTGCTGGACTTCCGCCACAGCGGCGGCGCGGCGGATTACACGCTGGAGTTCGGACCGAAGGTCTCACGAGACGAGCCGAAGCGGGAAGCGGCGATGCCGGATTGCGGAGAGTTGCTCCTCGCCGATGCTGCGGGCAAGGAATACAAGGCGGGCGTCACGGGGCTGGCGCAGGAGGACGGCGGTGGTTTGCGTCGCGGTTTGCATACGTCGGGGAAGGTTGGCGAGTCAGCGTTCGCCTACGACGCGCGCGTGCATGTCTATCCCGGCCTGCCGTGGGTGCGCGTGTTGCTGACGATCGGCCACAGCGAGTCCACGAACGAGTTCACCACGATCCGCAGTCTGGCGTGGCGGCTTCCGGCTCAGCGCAGCTCGACGCGCTTCGTGCGGCAGCACACGGACAACCGCTTCGAGTCATCGGATGGCGGCGGCAAACGGTTCAGCGGCGCGGTCGGGCCGGTGTTCGTGCGCGACTTCTGGCAGAACTATCCGAAGGATCTTGAAGTCGGGCCGGCCGGCGCGACGCTCTGGCTGATGCCGCAGCTCAAGGCTGACGAGTATGATTTGTCGAACAAGAAGAACCACGACTGGCACAAGCTCTACTATTGGTTTGACGGAGGCGGCTACAAGCTCAGGCAGGGCATGACCAAGACCCACGAGGTCTGGCTCGGTCTCGACGGCAGCGCACCGCCGCTGGATCGGTCGCTGTTCGCTGCCGCGCCGCCACGCTGGTATGCGGACTCCGGCGCACTTGGCGAACTGACGGTGGCCGATGCGCGGCGGGCTGTGGTGAGCGATTACGATAAGAAAGTGGCCGAGACGCTCGATGCTTATCTCAAGAACCGCGAACGCAACCGCGAGTTTGGCCAGTTCAACTTCGGCGATTGGTGGGGCGAGCGCATCATCAACTGGGGCAACATCGAATACGACACGCAGCACGCGTTCTTCCTCCAGTTTGCGCGCAGCGGAGACCGGCGGTTCCTGCAGGCGGGCGACGAGGCCGAGACGCACAACCGCGACGTGGACACGGTCCACTATCACGCCAAGGCCGAACGCGTCGGCTGCGTTTATGCGCACTGCATCGGCCACGTCGGCGATTATCTCGCCCAAAGCCCTCTGCCCGGCCGCAACCAAGGCATCGCGCGCGGCGGCTTCACGGTGTCGCACACGTGGTGCGAGGGGCACATGGAGCACTACTTCCTGACCGGCGACCGGCGTTCGTTGGAGACGGGACTGAAGATCGCCGATCATTACGGCTTCTGGCGGATGATGAACTACGATTTTTCGAACTGTCGCGACTCCGGCTGGCACCTCATCCTGACGATGGCGGTCTATCGCGCGACGGGCGATCCCTTCTACCTCAACGCGGCACGCATCATCGTCGAACGCGTGCTGGAGCGGCAGACGCCGAAAGCGAAGTTCAACACCGCCGGCGGCGGCTGGCGGCGGATGATGGTGCCAGGCCATTGCCTGTGCGAGCCAGCGCACTACGGCAACGCCGGCTTCATGGTCGGCGTGCTCCTGACGGGCCTGAAATGGTATCACCTCGAAACTGGCGACCCGCGCGTCGCGCGGAGCATCACAATGGGCGCGCATTTCCTGATTGATGACATGTGGGAGGAAAGCGTCGGCGGGTTCCGCTACACGAGCTGCCCGGTGTCGTCGAAAGGGCCGTGGTCGAACTTCCTGCTCTTCGACGGCATCGGCTACGCGTATCGGCTCAGCCAGAAGGCGGGCAAGCCGGACGCGAAACTCGCGCAGCACTTGGCCAAAGGCACCGACCCAGCGATCAATGCGATGAGCGGCATGGGCAAGAGCTTCAGCCAGTTCATCCGCGTCGCGCCGCACTTCATCGGCCTGCTTTCGGAATTGCGCGAAACGCTTCCACCTGCGGACGAGCCGGCCAAACGCGCTCCGTAGATCGAAAGCCGGGATGCAGCGATTGCGCGCGGCGTCTTCTCCCGCTACGCTGCGGCCGTGCGACTGACTGTTTTACTGCTGACCGCGCTGGCATTGCGGCTCGGTTTTGTTTTCGCAGTGCTGCCCGCCATCGAGCCGCGCTTGGCGCTGCGCTTCGACGCCGATAACTACACCGCCATCGCGCAAAGCATCTGGTGCAGCGAATGGTGCGATGTGGAGCGCGGGCCGGTCTATCCGATCTTCGTCGCTGCTTGCGGCGGCTCACTGATAGCGGTGCGGTTGGCGCAGGCGCTGATGGACTGCGGCACGGTCTGGCTGGTGTTTCTACTGGCCCGGCGGCTGTGGGGCGAGAAACCGGCGTTGGTGGCCGCGTGGCTCTACGCGGTGTATCCGCTGGCGTGGTGGCGCGTGGCGTTCATGAACAAGGAGATCGCGCTGACGCTGTTGCTGGCGGCGACGGTTTGGTGCTGGCAACGGCCCGCCGCGTCCGGCGCTGGGCTGGCGTTGGTCAACCTCTGCAAACCGAGCTATCTGCTGCTGCCGTTGCTGCGGCGATGGGGATCGCCACAGCGAAGAAGTTATCTGGTGACGCTGGCCGTCATGCTCGCCGTCATCGCGCCGTGGACGATCCGCAACTACGTCGTTACCGGTGAACTGTTGCCTGTGGCGACCGAGCGCGGCGGATTCACTGCCTACGTCACCAACTGGTGGCCGACGCGCGGTGACTGGGAAACCAACAAGCCGCTCTGGCAGGCCGAACTGGATAGCATTCGCAACGAGCACGCCGACCTGAATCCTGTCCAGCTCGATCGGCTGTTCTACCGGCTTACGCTGCAAAACATCCTCGCCGAGCCGGGCCACACGCTACTGATGGTGGCGCGCAAGGCCGTGATGTTCTGGTTCGTCAACGCGTCGGGCCGCGTGTGGTGGGCGGTGGCGCTGCTGCAAGTGGTTTACCTCGGTCTCGCGGTGGCTGGTGCGGTGCGGCGTCGGCCGCCGGTCGAACTGCTTACGGTCGTGTTCTACACATGGGCGCTGCACGCACTGGTCATCGCCGACGTGCGCTTCGCGCTGCCGGTGATGCCTTATGTCTGCGTGATGGCCGCCGCGGCGTTTCGTTATGAAGACAAGAGACTGGCTTAGCCTCATCGCCATCGCCGTCATCGGTTTGGCGCTCGGCTTCACCGGCATCGGCTGGGGCCTGCCTTCGGCGCGGCGCGTGGCGTTGCTCGGCGAAAGCGTGACTAGAACCCGCGCCGAGCTTGCCGCACGGACTTCGCGCGAACTGGAAACACGCCGCGGTCACGCCGCCATCCTCGCAACTCAGCCCGCCGAGGAACAGTTCGATCTGCCACGACTGGTGCGGCGCTATCTGCTCTTCTCCGATTCGCCGGACGAACCGCTCACGTTGATGGCGCTGGCGAAGATGCGGCCGCGTCAGTTCGACTTCAACCCGCGCATGGTCGAATACGGCGGTTTGCACGTCTATGGCACCGGCGCCGTGATGACGTTGGCGCACGCGCTTGGCTTCGGCCGCATCGCAAGCGACGTCACGCACTACGCCGACCATCCCAAACACATCGCCGGTCTCTACGTCGCCGGCCGACTGCTGATGGTGCTCTATAACGTTGGCATTGCCGTGTTGCTCTTCATGTTCGGCCGCGCTGTAGCGGCGGTCTCTGACCGCCGCGGCCCGGAGCATGACGCGGAACAACCGGCGGTCAGAGACCGCCGCTACAGGCTGGGCAGTCTCTGCGGTTGGGTGGCGACGTTGATGTGGCTGCTGTCGCAGCCTTCGCTTGCGTTCTCGCACGTCATCAATCCGCATCTGCCGGCAGCTTTCTACGGAACGCTGGCGGCGTGGCTGGCGTGGCGAACAGCAAACGAGCCGAGTCTGCGTTGCTGGCTTGGCGCAGCGGCTGCGACTGGGGCGGCGGCGGCATGCGCGTTGAACGCAGCGGTGAGTTTCCTCACGCTACCGGCAGTGGCGCTCTCCGTTTGGTTCAACTCGGAAGACAGGCTGAAGCCTGAACTCCAACGGGCCAGCGGTTGGAGGGCGGGCTTCAGCCTGTTCGCGAAGCTCTGCGCTGCTGTGGCACGTCCGTTGGGGTTGGCGCTGTTGATGGCGGCGGCGTTTTATCTGGCGTTGAATCCTTACTGCTGGACCAACCTCGACGTCTTGCGCGAGGAACTGGCACGCTTCAGGCAATTCCGCGCGCCGCTGGCGGGCGCGGAGAACATCTTCATGTTTTGCATCGGACCGCTGTCCAGCGCCCTCGGATTGATCGGCGGTGGCGCGGCGGTGTTCGGCGCGGTGACGCTGTGGACGGGGTCTGCCGCGGGCCGCGCGCTGGTGAGCTACGCGGCTGCGGGACTGTTGTTCAGCGCGTGGCTGGCCGGCTCCGACGCGGGCGAAGCGTTGAGCATCCGTTTTGCGATGTTTGTGCTGCCACTGCTCTGCCTGTTCATCGCGGTGGCGCTGACCGGTGCATGGCCACGCTGGGCACGAGGAGGGGCGGCGGCGCTCATTGCGCTGGCGTGTGTTATCGCGACGGCAGTGTATCTGGTGAGTTTCACGCTCTCGTCGCGGGACGACGCGGGCGAGTTCATCAATCATGAGTTGCCAGCCGGTTGCGCTGTGGCAACGCCGAAATCGCCGGGGCCTTACGAGATGCCGGCGTTCGACTTCAGCCGCGTGCGGCTGGTAAGCGATCCGAAAGTGGCGCACGAGTTCACCGTGCGTGTCGAAGACCACGCGAAGCCAGGAACATCCGAAGGAGTTGAGTTGATGGCGAGTTTCCCGCCGGAGCGGACGCAGCCGCCAACGCCGCTGTCGTTTTCAGGCCGGCTCGTGCGGATTTACCGCCATGTGGCGGCTCACCAATAGCACCATTTGCCGGTGGTCAGGATGTAGATGGCCAGCAGCAAGTTGGTGACAGCGTGGGCGAGGATGCAGGCCCAGAGCGACTTGGTGCGGTAGAGAATCCAGTTGTAGAGCACGCCGGTGATCATGCCGACGTGCCAGAGCATGTTGTGTTCGATGCCGAACATCAGGACCGTGATGCCGAACGATTCCCACGTGAAAGCGCCGAGCGGCACACTGCGGAAATCCGGCTTTATCAACCAGCGGATCATCCAGCCGCGCCAGAACAGCTCTTCCATGATCGGCACCACCAGCACTGCGCCAGCGACGCGGGAAATGATCGCGAGCGTGGAGCGCGGAGCGTCGAGCGTGGTCGGGTTAAAGCCGCCGACAGTGAAATCGGTCTTGGTTATCTTCAGCAGTTCCGGCCCGATCCAGATGCCGAGTGCGAGGATGCCGATCAGCGCGCCGAACATCAGTCCGCGCCGCTCGCGCAAATCCTCGCGCACGCAGCGCCACGCCCAGACCAGCACCGCCACGACGGCAAGCGTCTTGATCGGATAAAGCACGAACACCGACGCAACGCCGGCCTGTTCCATCATCAAAAACACCAGGTAAGTCACAAACGGCGCAACGTAAGCCGCCATCGGGTGTCTGAATTGGTTCTTGTCGGACATGATTTCTCGCCGCGCATTCTAGCGATGCCGGCTGCAAAGAAACGCCAAAAGTTGAGAGTTCGCGCGTTGACGTGGGCCAGACAGGAGTGTTTGGCCTACGATTTCTTTCGCAACGCTTCGCCCATCGCGCGCAGGTGGTCGGGTGAGGTGCCGCAGCAACCGCCGATGATCCGCACGCCAGCGGCGAGCAGAGTTGGCACCAGTTCGGCCATCTCAGCGGGCGTTGCGGGGTAGATGTCCTTGCCGCCGACGTTCTGCGGCGCGCCGGCGTTCGGCTGAATGATGACGGGCGTCTTGCCGGCGGCGCGCACCATCTGCTCGGCGAGCCGCGCGTAATCGTCAAGGTTCATCGCGGTGCCACAGTTGGCGCCGACAACGTCCGCGCCGGCGGCGATGGTTTCCTTCATCGCCACCTCGACGGTGGTGCCCATCATTGTGCGGTAATTCTTCCCGTTGCCGCGGTCGAACGCGTAGGTCGCGATCACGGGCCAGTTGGCGACCTGCTTCGCTGCTTTTACTGCGACAATCACCTCGGCTGGATCAGTCATCGTCTCGATGAGCGCGGCGTCGGCACCGCCAGACTTGAGCGCTACGGATTGCTGCACGAAGAGCTTGAGCAATTCGTCAGCGGTCATTTCGCCGAGCGGCTCTAGGAATCCGCCGAACGGCCCGATGTCGGCGAGCACCCAGCCGCTGTCGCCGGCCGCGCGGCCCGCGACCTGCGCGGCGGCGCGGTTGAGTCCGTCGGCGCGCGATTGCAGGTTATGGGAGACTAGATTAGTGACGCAGCCACCGAAAGAGTTGCTCGTGATGAGGTCGCAACCGGCGCTGCGATAGCGGCGATGCACGCCTTCGACGACTTCGGGTTTCTCAACGCACCACACCATGCCACAGTCGCCAGGCGCGAGACCGGCGGCGATCAATTGGGTGCCCATGGCGCCGTCGCAGAGAAGGGGTCGGGCGGAGAGTTCCGTCAGCAGGTTTTTCGGATTCATGGGCTGCTTCTTACATGAGCCGTGCAATGGCGTCGAATTTTTTCGACAGCCGGAAACGCGAAGGCGGCGCTGCAAACGATCACTCCGCGCGCTTTTTCCCGCCGCCGAGAAGCTTGCCTGTGTTCTTATCCCAGTGGATGACCCGCACGTTCATGCGGTGTTTGCCGTGGCAATCGGTGCAGACGAGGTCCTTGGCTTCCATCGTCTGCAAACCACGCTCCTGCCGGCGGGCGGCGACGGCGGCGGCGGACGCGGTGTGCTCCTTGTGGCAACTCTGGCATTTCTTCGCAATGGCATCGCGCGCATACATCACTTCGGGCGGCGTGATGTTGCCTTCGTCGCTGGCGTGGGCCGACGAGTCACCGTGACACGTCACGCAGGTGATTTTGTTGTTCGCGTGCTTGAGCGCGAGCAGCTCTTCACGGAAGTTGCCGTGGCAGTCATAGCAGATGAGCTTTGGCAAAGCCGGCGCTGTTTTGGCAGCAGGCGCGTCGTCGAGCAGCAACGGCGCGGACTTGTCCACCTTCAATGACGGCGGCGCGGCCAGCACGGTCATGGCAAGCGCGATCGTGACGATGCAGACAGCGATTCTCAACCGCTTCATTCCGCAATCTGAATGCCGCATTCCACAATCACACATACTCCCAGTTCTTCAACCACTGGTAGTGAGGCGAGAGTTTCGTCCACGCAAGCTCCATCGCAGCGTCCAACTCGGCCTTTTCCTTCGAGTCGAGTTCGCGGCGTTCCTTGACGGCCAGCGCGACGTTGTCCACCTGTTGCACGTTGGCCATGCCGGGGATGGGCGCGGTGATGGCGGGATTGCAGAGGATGTAACGGATGGCGAGGCGGGCGAGACGGCTGTCTTCCTCCGCCGTCGCGCTGTCCAACGCACCGTTGCCTTTGAAGAGGGTGTTGTCGGCGAACGGCTTGATGCCGAAAAAGCCACAGTTGCACTGCTGCACCGTCTCGAAAAATCTGTCTTGCTCCAACACTTTCGTCTTGGCGGTGTAAGGCGTCACCACGGCGTCCATCTGCTTCGGGAAGGTCTTGATCATGTATTCGAGCCACGGCCGGTCGTGCGAGGAAACGCCGGTGCAACGAGCCTTGCCGGCTTTCTTGGCGATTTCGAGCGCCTTGGCGATCTCCGCGGATTCCTCCTCGGTGTGGGCCATGAGCTGCTCGCCGTTGGGGCCTTTGCGCGAGCCGGAGATGCAGGTGATGCGCCAGAGGTCCACGTATTGTTCGCCAGTTTCCTTGAAGCTGGCGTCGAGCGTCTCGATGAGCTTCTCCGCCTTGCGAAACTCCGGCCGACGCGCCTCGTGCTCATACCACGACCAGCCCAGATGCATCTTGTCGCGGCGGCCTTTGAGGGCCTTGCTGTAGGTGACGATTTCGCTATGGGTGCAGGAGTCAATGTAGTTGATGCCGCGCTCAATGCAGCGGGTGACGACGTCGCGGCGGTTCTTGCAGAAGTCGGCGTTGTTCACATCGGCGCTGAGCCAGCTCTGGCCCTTAAACAACCCAGGCACCATGTTGTTGACGCGCTTCCAGTGGCCGCCAAGGCACGCGGCCGAGATCATCCAGCCAGTCTTGCCGCAAAGGCGATATTCCATGTCGGGGTTGTAGTTGAGGATCCTGCTGGTGTCGGCGCGCTTCGGATTGCCAGCGGCAATGGTGTAAGTCGGCTTCAGCCCGACGGCCACGCCGGTCGCAACGGCGGCGCTGGTTTGGATGAATTCGCGACGGGACACACGATGGTTGGTCTGCTGCTGCTTCATGGCGCATTCTCCTTTGAATGAAACGACTTTCCTGCGGCCGAAACTTCGGGCGTTTCGCCGAAACCTTTCCTTCAATCAATTACAACTTTGCGCAACCGCCGCGCGCCGCGCTACTACGCCTTCAGCTTGTCGCGGTGCGCCCAAACCTTCTCGAATGCCTTGACATACTGCTCGATCAACTCCGGCGCTTCGCCGTAGAAGAGCGGCAGGAAGATGTGGTTGGCGTTGACGTATTCGCAGCCGGGCATCCGCTCCGGGATCTTCGGCGCGTGATGCCACCACTTCGCCTCGGAGTATATCTTCAGCGTGTGCTGCTGCGGATAATCCCAGAAGCCGGCGCTGACGCCCTCAGCTTTCAGGGCCTTCACCAACGCATCGCGTGAGAAGCCGAGCTTCTTGAAGTCCATCAGCAGCATGTTCTGGTGATAGTAGGCGCGCTTCTGGTCTGGACGGCAGCGCGGCTCGGCGATGCCCGGCAACTGTGTCAGCCGGTCGTTCATTGCGCGGACGTTTTTCTCGACGAGCGCGTTGCGAGCGTCCAGTTCCTTGAGTTGCATGCGAGCCACGGCGGCCGCGAACGGGTGCATCCGGTATTTCTGGCCGAAGCCCGTGCCCTCGTAGGCGCGCACCGGACTGTCCTTGGCGAATTTCGCCGGCGCCTCGTAGTGACCAAACGCGTAGCCGCGCTCGTAGTATTCGCGCGTCTGATACATCCCCATGCCGCCCTCGACCGCCGGCATCACCTTGGAGGCCTGGTAACTATAGATGGCCATCTGGCCCCAGTTACCCATCTTCTTGCCCTTCATCGAAGCGCCGTGGGCATGCGCGCAGTCTTCGAGCGGCACGAGGCCCTTCTCCTTCGCCCAGTTGCAGATGAGATCCATCTCGCACGGCAGGCCCCACGAGTGCATCGCCTCGACCGCTTTCACGCGCGGCGTCAGCTTGCGCTTGGCGTCTTCGAGGTCGAAGCAGGCCGTCTTCGGGTCAACATCAATGAAGACCGGCACGAGGTTGGAGAAGCGCATCGCCAGGCACGCGGAGAAGAACGTATAGGTCGGCACCATCACCTCGCTGCCCGCCGGAAGGTCGAGCGCAAAATACATGCTCGTCAGCGCGGCGGAGCCGTTGACGTGGCACTTCACGAACGGCGCCTTGGTGTAGTCCTTCCATTCGTTTTCAAACAGCACCAGCTCGTCGTAAAACTTGTTGCTGTCTATCAACTCGTGCAACCGGTTCTTCTCGGCAACGCCGTAACGTGGCCAGCGCGTGAGCGCGGCGATTTTCTGCGGGGAGACCGTCACGGTCTTCGCGCCGCCGGCAGCCGCCAGCGTTTCCGTGGTGGCCAGCTTCGTCGTGGCGAGTCCCGCCATAACCGCGCCGCTGGTCTTGATGAAAGCGCGGCGCGTGATGTCTTGATTCGGGGTTGGTTGGTTAGTGTTCATGATAACTCCATTCTGTTGGTGTTGGTCACTTGTTCAGCGCTTCGCCCAACAATCGGCGGATGGACGCTTTTACTATTTGCTCGGCGCCCGGCGCCAGATTGGTTGCGATTGGCTCATAACCCCCTTCGACGAAAGCTGCGTCCGTGCAAATGTAGGCCGAACCGCAATCGCCGTAGCCGGCCACGGCCACGAAGTCATTCGGTTTGGATCGCTGCGCGAACTTTTGGAATTCCAAAAACGGTTCGCCCGGCAGATGGACGACGTGAATGTTGCCAATCTGAAGCGAACTCAACTCAAACGGCCGTTTCGCACGCTCAACGGACGCCAGCCGCATCGCGCCCATATACACCCGCAGTCCTTCGCGGGCCTTGGGATCCGCCACCGACGCGCGACTCGGTTCCACGAATTTCGCGTCGGTCCGGATGGGCAGCGCCACCGCGTCCGTCCGCCAGACAAGCCGTTCCGCCGGTGCGAATTGCGTGGCGGCAACCGCCGCTGCCATTCCTGATTGCAGCCGCTCCTTCAGCCCTGCCCGCACCGCCGGTTTTGAGTTGTTGTATTTGCCGGCCGTCACGTTGCCGGAACAACCGGTAAAATAGACCTGGAACACGCGTTCCTTGCGCTCCAGCGCTTCGCGCGCCCATCCAACAAAGTCCGCCGACGTGGTTCCATCGCACGAGACCGTCTGCGGATGCGTCGCATAGTAGTGGAGCCGCGCCAGCACCTTCTTGCCACGCGCGAACGTGATCGTCTTCAACATCGGGTCAATGTCACCCTCCGGCATTTCCGCCAACTTCGGATTCTTGGCACCCTCGCTGCCGCGTGTGGTGATCTTGCCATCCGGCCCCTTCAGCCGCCGCTCCGACGCGACGCGGTCCACCTTCGCCTCGCCGCAACCGACGCGGTCGAACGGTTCCAGCCGCTTCACCGCCTGCCCGACGGCTTTGGCCAGCCGGGCGCGAAGGTCGTCGAGAAACTTCGCAGTGAGATGCGACGGCGAACCGGGTGCCGCGTCCAGCAACCGGTGCGCGCCTTCGTCTGCATAAGGCGCGACGTGTTGATGGACGCACTGAATCGCCACGCACGTTCGCTCAGTTCCAGCCGCGCGGGCCATCGTCTCGCGGAACGACCACTCCGACTCGTTGCACAGCAGACACCAGTCGAGCGCACAGAGCACGTAACGCTTTCCGCCGTCCTCCAGCACAACGCCTTTGAGCAGCAACGGGTCTTTCTGTTTGAGCAGCTTGACGAGCCACACCAGCGTTTCGCCGCGCGGCGGCGTCGCGTCGCAGCGGAAGGTGGCGATGCGAAGTTTGGGAGGAGTTGTGCCCGGTGCGGCGTGTGCCGACGCGAAGCCCATGGCTGCCAGCAGCGTGGCCAGCCCGACTCGCACCAGAGAGCACGCAAATACTTTCATGGCGAAGGCCCGCAGCTTACCGCTGAGCGCCAAAAACTGATAGAGTTTTCTCATCGAATGAAGCGACAGCAGTCCTGATCTGGTTGTCGGGCGGATTCGCCGTCAAGACAACGCTTGCAGTTCGCCGCACGTTGGAGTTCTATCCGGCAGGCTTCACATCATGAACCGCAGGAACTTCTTCAAAACGGGCGCTGCCGCCGGAGCCGGGCTGCTGAGCGGCCGCGTTACACTAAGCGCCAACTCTGAACCGCCGCCTGCGTCGCCGCCGGCCGCGCGGAAACCGCAGTTCAACCTCACCATCCGCGATTATCTTTCGCGCGAGGCGCGGCGCATCAGCGACCGCGCACTCACTGACACCACGGACATAGCCACGCGCCGCCGCCACTACATGGAGATGATGGGTTTGCAAAACCTGCCGCCCATCGGCCAGCGACCACCGTTGAATCCGAAGGTCACCGGCATTGTCGAGCGGCCGGCTTATCGCATCGAGAAGCTCTACTACGAGAGCCTGCCGAAGTTTTACGTGACCTCGAACCTCTACGTGCCGCGCGACATCAAAGGCCGCGCGCCCGGCGTGCTCTACGTCTGCGGCCATTCCGACACGCAGAAGGTCAACTACCAGGCCCAGGCGAAGCGGTTTGCCGAGCTGGGCTTCGTCTGTCTCATCGTCGAGACGGTGCAGCTCGGCGAGGTGCGCGGTTACCATCACGGCTGCTACCGCGAAGGCTGGTGGCACTGGTATAGCCGCGGCTACACGCCCGCCGGCATCGAGTTGCTCAACGGCATCCGCGGCCTCGACCTGCTTTGCGAGCGGTCTGAAGTGGACGGGACAAAACTCGGGGTCACCGGCACCTCCGGCGGCGGCGCGGCCACGTGGTGGATCGCTGCGGGCGACGAACGCATCCAGTGCGCCGCCAGCTCGTGCGGCACCTCAACAGTCGCCTCCTACGTCCACGACCGCACGATTGACGGCCACTGCGACTGCATGTGGTTCATCAACACCTACCGATGGGACCTCACCGATGTCGGCGCGCTCATTGCCCCACGCGCGTTCATGATCTCCTCCGCCAACCGCGACGCCATCTTCACCATCGCCTCCATCAACGAAGTCCACGACCGGCTCAAGCGGCTCTACAGGAAACTCGGCGCGGCGGACAAACTGGCGCTCACCACCTATCCCGGCCCGCACGCCTACAGCGAATACAGCCGCACGCGCATTTTCTCGTGGTTCATCAAGCACCTGATGGGCAGGGACGTGCCGCCGGAGAAGGTCGGCGACCTGGAACTGGACAAGAGCAAGCTGGAGACAGCCGACACGCTGCGGGTGTTTGCCGGCGGCCCACTCAAGGAAGATCGCACGCTGACGATTCACGAGGATTTCTTCACGACACCAAAACCACCGGCGATTGCCGACGCAACCGCGCTGGAAAAGGAGCGTGGCCGCGTCATTGCCGCGCTGCGCGAAAAAACCTTCGGCGCGTTTCCCGCGAAACCACCTCCGCTGGACGTGCAAGTGGAATTCGAGCTAAAGTCAGGTCCGACATCGTCCGGTCATCGTTTCGCGTTCACGTCCGAGGAAGGCTGGCGGCTTCATGGCCGGCTCATGATCGCCGACGAAGTCAAGCAGCCCGCGCCCGCCGTCGTCGCGTTGCGTTTGCCCGGCGAGGAACGCAACGCCACGGATGCTTTCGCTGCCAAAGTGCGCGCGCCGTGGGCGAAGATTGCCATCGAGCCGCGTGGCACAAGCGACACGGCCTGGGGTGACGAACTCAACTGGCATCTGCGCCGCGCCAGCGCATGGACCGGCCGCACGCTCGCCAGCATGCGCGTCTGGGACGCTCTCCGCGCGTTGCAAGCCGTGCGGAAGCTGCCGCAGGTTGATGGCAGGCAAGTGTCGCTCGCCGCGCGCGGCGAGATGTGCGCCGTGGCGCTCTACGCTGCGCTGCTCGACGGCAACGTGCGAACGCTCTTCCTCGAATCGCCGCCCGCCACGCAGAACGCGCGCGGCGAGAAAGACGGCCGCGGCCCCGCCATCGAGATGCTGAACTGCCTGCGCATCACCGACCTCGCGCAAGTCGCCGGTCTGCTGTTTCCGGCGGAGATCGTCATCGCCGGCGTTTGCCCACTGACATACGCGTGGGCCGAGGAACTCTACCGCAAGCTCGGTGCGCCGGGAAAATTCCACCGTGTCGCTAATCTGTCCGCGTGGCAGCCAACACGGATACTTTGAAGTTAACGATTCCGCAGCTCTGACCCAGTCGCCACCGCCAGCGGAGGCGATGGGTCATACCAGAGGGACTTCCAGTATTTGCGCTCAACCTCATAGACGTTGATCGGCGCGCCGGGCTTGGTGTCGGCGGGCAAGACGCCGTAGCGGATCATCTCTCTCACCCATTGCTCGCGGGGGCGGAAGCCGGGCATGTCGAACCGCTTGATCTCGTCCAGCCGTTGCTTGCCGGCCTCGACCATCGCCAGCAGCGCGCGGTAGTCGGCGTCGTTCTTGTTGGCAAAGACCGCACCACAAGTGCCGTAGCCGCCGGCGGTTTTCGCCAGCGGCGCGAGCAACATCAACGAGTTCTCCGGGCGCGTGAGGTTGAAGGCGATGTGGCGGGTGTGCTTCAGCCGCGGGTCGTCCATGCTCGGCATCCAGAAGCTGAGGCCGATCTCGTCGCAGAGCGTGCGCGGGACCGGGTGCTGCTTGGCGTTGTGGCAGGAGGTGCAACGGTTGGCAAAAACCTTTTGCGCGGCAACGGTCGTGGGCCAGTCCTGGTCATTCTCCAGAATCTCCTTGTTCTGCTGGTAGCCGCCAATCATGCCGCAACCGAGCGCGGCGTAGGTGCCGGGATACGACGCGCCGCAATCGAGCCAGAGCCGCACCATGAGCCGGTCGCGCGGCGACGCCTTCACGTCGTGGTGCGTGCCGTCAAGCTTGTCCAAGAGCGGGCTGCCGCCGCTGCCGAGTGAGCGCGGGGCGTAGTTGCTCTTGGCAAGGTTGCGGCCGTCGGCGATCTGATGCCAGACGGTGAGCGTGTAGAAGCTGTGCGAGAACATCGGGCCGCGGTCGCCGGTGAGGATGACGCCACCCTCGCGTTTGTCGTAGTCGTGGCACTTGACACAATTGCGGTCGAGCACCGGCTGGATGTCGCGCGGGAAATCGGGGATGTCGGGCATGTCGTGGAACGGCTCGATCTTGCTGGCGGCCCGCGCCGGCGCGGAAGGCTTGCGCGCCATGCACACCTGCTGCGTGAGCGAGCGATGCTCGTGGCAGCCGACGCAACCGAGCGTTTCGCCCGGCGCCACCGTTGTGAAGCTCTGCATCCGTTTCACGGCGCGGTCTTTCTCATCGAGCGCCACGAACAACAGGCTCCGCAGTGCCGGCGCCTCGAAGTAAGCCGAGCCGTCCGGCTCCACCGGCACGGTGCCGAGCACGCGCTCCAGCGTGAATGTGCCGGCGTAGCTCATTGGGTCCATGCCGCCGGTAAAGTTGACAGGCTTGGGCAGGCTCTCGACGATGAGGAGCTTCTTGATTTCGCCGGGCTGGATGCCGGAGACGTTGCGGCCGAAGCAAACGTTGTCGAGCAAGTAGCGGCCGACAGGCTGCGCGAGGTCCACGCGCGGCGGGATGATGGCTTCGCGCTCGCGTTTGATGAGCGGGCGCGGTTCATGCAGCCAGACGTTGGGCACGGCGCAGAATTCTTTCGGCAGTTTGAAGAGCGTGGCGACCTGTTTGTTCGGGCCTACGGCGACAAGTTGGTCGTTCTTGGCGGCGAGGAATTCGGTTTCGCTCAGCGGCCACACGTCGCGGTAACCGGTGGCGCGCGTCATGTTGTGCAGCGAAGCGAGATCGTCGGGACCGTTGCTCACGTCCACGGTGGCGACGTAGCCGGCGTGTTCAGGCGCGCCGTGGCCGGGCGAGTTGATGAACGCGACTTTGTCGGAGCCGGGGATCGGTTTGCCGTCAATGAACACACCGCCGGGATTCAGGTTGCCGAAGTAAATCGTCTGGCCGGTGCCGTCCGGATTCATCGTCCAGAGGTGGTGGTAGTTGACCTGGTTGCGGTCCACATATTCCCAACGCATGTAGAGGATGCGGCCGTCGGGCAGGGGCCACGGCGTGTTGTCGTGTTCGAGGTTGGCGGAGAGCTGGCGGATGTTCCTGCCGTTGGCGTCGCAGCGGAAGATGTTGGCAACCTGCGTCAACCAACACTGGACCCAGCGCTTGCCGCGCGCGGAGACGAACACGATGCCGCCGTCGGGCAGCCACGCCGGCTCGAAATCGTCGTAGATGCCGTCGGTGAGCTGGCGCAGGCCGGAGCCGGCGGCGTTGATGGTGTAGAGGTGATAGGTATCGGTGCCGCCTTTGCGGTAGGAAAAGACGATGGTGCGCCCGTCGTAGTGGACCGCGGGATCGCGCACGGAACCTTCAAGGTCGTCCACGAGCAGCGTGAGCTTGCCGGTCTTGATGTTGAGTTTGCAAAGCCGGCCTTCCCTGCCATACATCTTGTGGTTCGCGTCGGGCGAGAGATAGCCGAAGTTCGCATACCAATGCTCGTGGATGATGGAGCGCACGGCGAACACGATCTCGTCCACGCCCGCCATCGGCCCGGCGAGGAAGTTCTTCAGGAAGTCGGGGTCTTGGCGGACCGCGATCTTCGGCGGCTCGCTGCGCGGGCTGAGCATGACGTAGTCGTAAACAATCCAACTGCCGTCGTTGAGCGTGATGGCGATGGTGTTGTCGCCCGCTGTGATCGCACCCGCTGGCACGGGAAATGTCAGCGGTAACGTCCTGCCCTCAGCGTCGGGCTGGTGAGCCAGTTGGTCGTTCAAACCCGCGCCTTTCGGCAATCGCTGCGACGCGATTTGTTTTCCGTTCACGGCGATGGTGATCTGGCTCGGCTCCCAAATCGCCAGCACACCGAGCGTAAGATAGAGCGGTCCGGTCGGCGCCTGCTCGGCGTGGTAGCGGATGGTGAACGTCTGCGGCTTGCCGCCAGCCCAACCATCGTGCGTGCTCGGGTGGATATAGGGCCACGCTTTCAGTTGGCTCTTGCCGATGGTGAACACAACCGGCTGTGGATATCGCTTGGCATACTCCGGCCAGCGTTTGTCGGTCAGACCGAACTCCATCGCACAGCCGTCGGGCGTGCCGATGCAGAACAACGCGTCGGCCGATTTCTCAGCGACAGCAGGGGCGCCGAACGCCATACTCGCCGCGATCGCAGCACAACTTATCAGTGCGGTAAAAAGGTAACGATTCTCTCGCTGCATGGTTCTCACTCCTGCGCCAACAGTTCATCGCCTCTGATTTCCTCGGCGTTTGGATTCGGGACTTTGAAATAGGTGAACTCGCCGGCGGGGTCGGGAAACTCGCTCAGATCCAGCGCAATGTTGGGTTTGCCGCCCGGATACCACGCGCCGGCGCCCCAAGCTTTCACGCGGCAGGTGACGCCGCCGGGTCGCACCGAGTCGTCTTTGAATGGGCTTTCAACCGACTTCGGGTCAATCACCAGCAGACGCAAGTCCGTGTTGGCAAGATTGGGATAACGCGAGCGGTTCAGGCAAAAGACCTGCGGCCCGCGCATAACCGCCACGCGACCAGCTTGCGCAACGCGGCCCGCGACAAGGCGCACCGGCATCGGCAGGTTCAATTCCACGCGGTCGCCGGGCTGCCACTTGCGGCTGATGACAAAGAACTCGCCGGGCTTGACGCCTTTTCTCACCGCCTCGCCGTTCACCGAAACACTCGGCGCCTCGCACCAACGCGGGATGCGCAACCGTAGCGGGAACTGCGCAGATTTCGACGGTTCGATCCGCAATACGACGCGGCCGGAGTTCGGATAATCGGTTTCCTGGTGGACGCTCACGCTCAGTCCCGGTTTCAATTCCATTTTCGCCTCGGACTGCGCGTAGAGATTGATAGCGATGCCACCGTCGGTGCGGTAGCAGATGAGCGCTGGCAGTTCGGCGATGGTGCGGCGGTAATTGTTCGGGCAGCAGTAAGTGTCGCCCTTGTGATAACTGCGCGGCCCGTCGAGCGGCGTATAATAGCGAATGCACCGGCCGTCGGGCGACTGCGCACCGAAGAGGCCGTTGTAGATGATGCGCTCCATCAGGTCGCCGTAAAGCGGCTTGCCCTCGCGCCGCAGTAACTCGTCGAGCCAGCGCACTTGATAGGCACTGGCGCAGCTTTCACCGAGGTTGATGGTGCCTTCCTGCGAGTTGTGCCAACACTCGTGGTCGCCACACTCCCCGGTAATGCTCATGCCCTCGCCGTGGAGCATGAAGTCGAGCGCCGCGCGTGTCGGTTTCCAGAGCCGCGCGTCGGGCTGGAGCCGGTCGAGCCGCAACTGCGCGATACAGCGGCAGAGATAGGCATAAACGTGGCCCTCGATCGGTCCCCAACGGCCGGTGACGACATGCTCGTCCCAGTCGCGCAGCTTGCGCGTCTTTGTAACAAAATCGAGGTAACGCCGGTCGCCGGTCTGCTGGTGCAGCGCGAGCATGGCGTTCTCAATGCCGGTGACGCCCATATAGAGCGTGATATCCCACGGGCTGGGATCCTTCGGCGGCGCGGCGATCCAGCGCGCGATGATGAAGTCGGCCAGCTTGCGCGCGGCGTCGAGCGACTTTTTCTCGCCGAAAAACCGATGGTCCATCGTCAGGCCATAAACGAGATAGCCCATCTCGTGAATGTCCCAGAGCGACCACATCCGTTTCGCCGGCTGAAAAGTGCCGATGTAACCGTCGGCTTGCTGCGCGGTGATCGCCTCGTTGACGAGATGCTGCTTGCGCGCCTTGACGCGCTCGTCGCCGGTGTAGGCAGCGAAACGCACGGCGGCATCAATGAGTTTGCCAAGACCGATGTAAGCGCCGGTGCGCTTCGGGTCCTCGACTTTGAACGGCGCGAGGAAATCCTTGTCCACGTCGAGCACGAGGAGGTTGTTCGTGATGGTGATCTCGATGCGCCGGCCAATCTCGCCACCCACCTTCACCGCGTGCATGTCGAGCGGCAGAAGCTTGTCGGCAGCGTGGACGGGTTGGGAAAGCACGACGGCGAAAGCCAGGCAGAAACAAGCGAGCGAACAGATGTGTTTCATGGCGTCCTGTTTGAAGTGTGCGGAAATCTTGAAGACTGGCCGCGGAAGGTCAGCGCATTTTTCGGCGGTTTCGTTCGACGTGTCACGGAGCGGTTTGATTTACCCTCGGCGCTTGAGGAGGCGCAGCTCGGTGCCGGCGGAGAAACGGGTGTTGTATTCCACTTCATCGAACGCGTGGCGGATGAGGAAGCAGCCGAGGCCGCCGGGGCGGACCTCGTCGAGGTTGCGCGACTTGATGCATGACGGATCCACTTGTTTACCAAAGTCGCGGAGGCGAAATTCGATGGCATCGTGCGAAACGGTGGCGTGGATGATGATGTCCTGCGACGCATCGCCGCCGTAGGCGTGCCGGATGATATTGGCGCAGGCTTCGTCCACCGCGAGCATGAGGTTGAACGTGGCCTGTTCGTCGAGGCCCGCCTCGGCGGCGGCGCGCCGCACCAGCGCGCGCACATCGGCCAGGTGGCGCGGATGGCTTTTGATGGTGAGCGGCGGAATGGTCATGGCTTCACGTAATGCAACGCCATCAGGGTCAGGTCGTCGTGACGGGCGGCGCTGCCGATGAAATGAAGCACGCTGCGAGACACCAGCGCAACCGCGGCCTCAGCGTTGTCGTGGGGCTGGGCCAGCGCCTTGGCGATGCGGTCGCCGCCGAACTCGACGCCGCCGAGGTTGCGCGCTTCGCTCAGGCCGTCGGTGAAAAGAAGCAACGTTTCGCCACCGTGCAGGGTGCGGATGCCCTCGTCGAACGTCATTTCCGGCACCATGCCGAGGGCGGGGCCGCCGCTGCCGGAGAGAGTTTCAGCGCGACCGCCCGTGTGGAGGATGGGGTCGGGCAAGCCGGCGTTGGCGTAGCAAAGTTCGCCCGTGGCGGCATCAAAGGTGACGCAGATCATACCCAGAAACATCGGCGGGTGCGGCGGCTGGCCCGTGGTCATTTCCGTGGTGAGCTGGCAGACGGCTTCGTGGGCCAGGATATTGTTCTTCGCGCTCAGCAGTCCGGCGGGAGACATGTCTTCGCCGCCGATGCTGCAAGAACGACGCGTGTCGAAGAGGCAGCGCACCATGTAGAGCGAGGCGGCAACGCCTTTACCGGTGATGTCGCCGATGATGAGGGCCACCTTCGTCGGCGAGAGTTGGATCACGTCGTAGAAATCGCCGCCGACGGCGAGGGCCGACTCATTGCAGGCGTGAATGGTGACGCCGGGGATCGGCGGCATTTCACGCGGCAGGAAGCTCTGCTGGATTTGCCGGGCGAAATCGCGCTCCTGTTTTTCGCTTTGTTGCTTCAGCACCGCCTTGTGCATCTGGGCGTTGTTGATGGCGGTGGCGGCAAGGCTGGCGAAGGCATCAAAGAACTCGCCGTCGTCCGGTTCGAAGACCGGTTTGTTCCGCGGATCAATCGCCTGGAGGATGCCGATGACTTTTCCCTGCACGCGCATCGGCACGCAGATCATCGAGCGCGGAATGAGGCCGGCCTTTTCCGCGGCGGCGCGGTTGAAACGCGGGTCGTTGGCCACATCGGTGATGACTTGCGACTGGCCGTGCTGCGCAACCCAGCCGGCGATGCCGGTGCCGGGTTTGAGCCGGACGTTTTGTTTGACGCGCTCGCCGTATTTGCCGGTGGCGATGACATAGACCAGTTCCTGCGTGGCTTTGTCCACCAGCGCAACGCTGGCGGCAGCGGCGTCCATCGTGCGCTGGGCCACGTCGAGGATGTTGGGCAGGACGTCGTCGGGATCGAGACTGGAATTGATGACTGCGGCGATCTCGATGAGGTTCGAGAACGCGGCCAGTTTCTTCTCGACACTCGCGGTCATTTCGTGGCGTCGGACGCGGCAGGCTTGGAGGTGTTGCCAGAACCGCCGCCAGCCGCGGCTTGATCGGCGGGCGCGAGAACTTTGACGGCACCGCCTTGCTCCGGCTGTTTTGCGTCGGGTTTCTTCTGACCGGAGAAGATGGACCACGGCGCGAAGATCATCCGGAAGGTGTGGGTGAAGTGCTTGGCGTTGTAACCAGTCTCGCGCAGGCTGGTCATCATCATCGTGATGTTCTCGCGGTTGTTGCTAAGGAGGGAGTTCGTGGTGTCGAACAAGGTGCCGGCCTTGTCGAGCGTCGTGGCGGCCTTGTCAATCGCCCCGTTGCTCTTGGCCATCAACTCGGTGAGCTTGGGTTGAAGTTCGGTGGTGAGCTTTTGGATGCTGGCAATGAGCGCCTGCAACTTGGGCCGCGTTTCGCCGAGGGTATCGTTCACGGTAGTAAGGGTGGTCTTGCCTTTTTCGGTCAGGTCGCGGGCGTTGCCGAGGACGACCTTGATGTTGTCGCGGTTCTCGCCAAGCATTTCCTTGACTTGCTTGAGCGTGGCGTCAGCGTTTGCCAACGTGGCCTTGGCGTTGGCGACAGTGGACTTGAGATCTTCCTTGAAGGCGGGGTCTTTGATCACGTCGTTAACATTGCCAAGCACTGACTGCACGGAGTCCAGCAGCGGCTCAAGCTTCACCACCAGTTTGCGTGCGGTGTTGATGAGGATGTCGATGCCGCCGCTTTCGCCGTAGAGTCCTTCGCCGGACGCCAGAGGTGGCGCTTCTGGGTTGCCGGGCGTCAAGTCCAGCTCCTTGTCGCCGAGCATGCCCACCATCGTGATCAGGGCCTTGGTCTTGCTGTTGACCGGAGTTGTTTTGGCTATCTTTGCTGTGACTTCGACATAGTATAACTTGCCGGCGGGATCTTTGGGGTCTTCTTTGGGTTTGCTGAGGTCCACGAGTTTTACGACCTCGCCGCATTTGCGGCCGGCGTAGGTGACCTTGGTGCGTTCTTTAACGCCGCTGACGCTGTCGAAGTATATCGTCACATTTTGGGATTTTTGGAACAACAACGAGTGAAGCTCCCCCGCCGCCAAAACCATGAAGATTAGCGCGACGACGCCGAAGAAGATGACGACGCCCGGTCCGGTTTTCTGGACTTTGTATTCGGCCATAAGAGTCTCCGTTGATTACTACGATTCGCCCAAGATATCCTGCAGGTAACTGTCGGCGTCCTGGCGCACTTCGCTCTCCGGGTCGCCGTTGATGAAACGCTTCACGCCGGGGTCGGGATGCGCTCGAATTTCGGCCGGTGTGCCCACTGCCCAAACCTTGCCCTTGTTCAACAAGATCATCCGCGTGCCGATGCGGAACGCGCTGGTCATGTCGTGTGTGACAACGACAGCGGTCACGCCAAGGTCTTTGCACAGCTTCAGTGTCAGCTCGTCGAATTCCGTGACGCGCGTCGGATCCAGCCCGGCGGTCGGCTCGTCGCAAAACAACAGCTTCGGGTCGAGCGCCAGTGCGCGGGCGAGCGCGGCACGCTTCTTCATACCACCGGAAATCTCCGCCGGTTTCAGGTGCGAAAACTGCGTCATGCCGACTAGTGAGAGCTTCATCTTGACCATGATATCCACGGTCATCTCCGGCTGGTTCGGGTAGTGCTCACGGATCGGCAGCGCGACGTTATCGCCGACGGTCATTGAGTTGAACAGCGCGCCGCTCTGGAACAGCACGCCGAACCGTCGCCGAACATTGATGAACTCTTCCTCCGTCAGGCGCGTGATCTCGCTGCCGTCAATCCAGATGCGGCCTTGCTCGGGTTGTTGAAGGCCGATGAGCTGCCGCAGCAGCGTGCTCTTGCCGCAACCGGAGCCGCCCATGATGACAAGAATCTCGCCGCGCTTGACGCGAAAGTTGACGCCATCGAGCACACGGCGGCCGTCGTAAATCTTCACGACATCCTCCGCGACGATCACATCGTCGGGACCGATCGGCCCGCTCTTCGGCTGCGTTTCGGCGGAGGTTTGGGGTGAGGCGTCCATGTTCAGATAAAATAGAAAAACGCCGTCAGCACGCAATCACTGGCGATGATCATGACGATGGACGTCACCACCGATTGGGTGGTGCTCCTGCCAACGCCCTCGGCGCCGCCGTCCACAATGAATCCGAAGTAGCAGGCGATGTTGCTGACCAGCGTGGCGAAGACAACGCTCTTGATCATCCCGGAGTAAACGTCCTTGAGCGCCAGTAGCTCGAACGCTTTGCGCCAGTAGAGAAACGCATCCTGATCGAGGCAGAAAACGCTGATCAGCCAGCCGCCAAACATGGCCATGAACACACCGAGGATCGTCAGGCACGGTGCCATAATCACCATCGCCAGCACGCGCGGCACGATTAGAAAATGCACCGGGTTCAGCCCCATCGTCTCCATCGCATCCAGTTCTTCCGCCACGCGCATCGTGCCCAGCTCCGCCGTGATCGCCGCGCCGCAGCGGCCTGCCAGCACAATCGCCGTCAACATCGGCCCGATCTCGCGCATCACCGCCACTGCCACCAGCCCGCCGACCATTGCCAGGCCACCGACTTTTTGCAACGTCTCCGCGCTCTGCATCGCCAGCACCAACCCCATGAAAAACATCACCAGAAATACGATCGAGATCGAGCGCACGCCAATCAGCGTCATCTGGCGGAAGAGGTCGTTCACCCGCATCTTCTTGCCGTGGAAGGGCGACAGGAACGCCCAATACAGCATGTTGCTGAACAACATGCACCAACTGGTGACATGCTGAAAGAATCGGATGAGGGTGATCGGCATGGGAAGCGTTATTCGTTGGCCATCGCACGCCGCCGCCTACTTCGCTCCCCACGCTTGGAGCGCCTCGGCCTCCGTGGGATGGATCGTGAACACCTTGTCCAACCGCGCCACCGTGAACACGCTCTGCACCGGCTTGCTCAAACTGGCCAGCCGCAACTGCCCGCCCTGCGGCCGTAATTGCTGGAACGCGCCGATCAGCGACGCCAGCCCCGAACTGTCAATGTAAGTGACCGCCTGGAAATTCAGCAGGATGCTCGTCTGCTTCTGCTTGATCAATTCCGTCAACTTCGCGAGCAACTCCGGCGAGTGGTAGAGGTCCACCTCGCCACTAACATCCACCACCGTCACCTTGTCCGCTGTGCGCACGCTGATCGTCATAGTCAGGAAAACTCCTTCCGCCAACTGTGCATGTATCGTAGCCTCACTCCGAACCCTTGGCAACGGCGTTTTCTACCTCTGTGGATTTGGACGCTGCGAAAACAGACCCGGAAATGCGTCATCGTAGTTGCGAATTGCCAAAAAATGGATACAGTTCGCCTCAATCATCGCGGCGCAAACAGAAACAAGGAGCCTTTAACACCTGAGGACAGACTATGGACAATGTTGCCAAACTGGAAATTGACGGAAAGAGCTACTCGCTGCCGATCGCAGTCGGCTCGGAAAAGGAGCGGGGAATTGACATCAGCACGTTGCGCCAATCCACCGGCTGCATCACGCTGGACGAGAGTTACGGCAACACCGGCTCGTGCCGGAGTAACATCACCTTCATTGACGGTGAGAAAGGCATCCTGCGCTACCGCGGCATTCCCATCGAGGTGCTGGCGGAGCAGTCCTCGTTTGTCGAGACAGCCTGGTTGTTAATCTACGGTCGCCTGCCGAACCGGAAGGAATTGAAGCGGTTTTCGGACCTGTTGACGCAGAACGAGATGCTGCACGAGGACCTGAAGTTCCACTTCGAGGGTTTCCCCGCCCACGCGCATCCGATGGCAATCCTCTCGGCGATGATCAACGCGACGAGCTGTTTCGTGCCCGGCGTGCTGGACGCGTATGACCCGGCGAAGTTTGAGCTGCAAGCGGCGCGGTTGCTCTCGAAGGTGCGCACGATCGCGGCATTCGCCTTCCGCAAGTCGCGCGGGTTGCCAATCGTGTATCCGAAGCCGGCGTTCAAATACACGGCCAACTTCCTGCACATGATGTTCTCCGACCCGTATGAGGAATACGACTTGAAACCGGAGGTGGTGCGCGCGCTCGATATGATTTTTCTGCTCCATGCCGATCACGAGCAAAATTGTTCAACCTCGACGGTGCGAATGATCGCGTCGAGCCAGGCCAACATCTTCGCCTGTGCGGCGGGCGGTGTTTGCGCGTTGTGGGGGCCGTTGCATGGCGGCGCCAACCAAGCGGTCATCGAGATGCTGGAGGATATCCACCGCTCCGGCGACGACGGCTCGAAGTTCATCGTCGCCGCCAAAGACAAGAAGAGCGGCAGGAAGCTCATGGGCTTCGGCCACCGTGTTTATAAGAACTACGATCCTCGCGCCAAGATCATCAAGGAGCAGTGCGACAAGATGCTACGGCTGCTCAAAATAGACGATCCTCTGCTCGATATTGCCAAGAAGCTGGAGGAGGCCGCGCTGCACGATTCCTATTTCGTTGAGCGCAAACTCTATCCAAACGTGGATTTTTACAGCGGCATCATCATGCGCGCCATCGGTATCCCGCTGGAGATGTTCACGGTGATCTTCGCCATCGGCCGCATGCCGGGCTGGATCGCCAACTACAAGGAAGTCATGGACCAGGTCGGCGGGCGCATCAGCCGGCCGCGGCAAATCTACATGGGGCCGACCGAGCAGCCTTACGTGCAGATAGATCAGCGGATAAAGAAGTAAGGCGAAACAGGGCGTTGTAGTGGCGGCCGTTTCGGCCGCTTAACCGCGGAGTTTCTGGGACGATTGCGTCTGGAACAGATCGGTCGGCCGGGACGGCCGACACTACAACGCCAGCCGGAAGCGTCCGGCCGATAACACCCCAAAGTTCTGGCAACGCGAGGCGCTGCTACTTCCGGTCGAAGAACGGATTCTTGCCCGTGACGCTCAGCGGAAGGGCGAGCGCCTGCTTGACGTTCTCGCCGAAGAACTTCAACTCGATGCAAGCGCGGGCGATGGAATACATCACGCGGTTATCCATGTGGAACTGCGCGGCCAACGCGGCGGCGGAACCGATGGCGATGCCAAGATCCATGGAGTTGTAGGCGCAGACGCCGTGCTGTTGCCGCAGCTCGTCGCACGTGGGACAACCGCACATGCCGCAGTTGAGTTCGGCGGGATTCGACGCAACGCCGACCACCAGAATCGCCGGCGAGTTGGCAATGCAGTTGGCATCGCGCTCGCAGAACGGCATATTGTCGCGTTGGGCGATCTCCTTCATCTTCGCCGCCACAATCGCCCTCACGTCCGGATCGTCAATGATGACGGTAGAAATGTTGTCAATGCCGCGCGTCTTCGGCGCTGTGCGCGCAGCGGCAGCCATGTGTGCGACGGTGTTCAACGCGGCCCGTTTCTCGTAATCGGCTGGATTCATGTTGGCTCCTTACTTCTTGGTGGCGAGCAGTTCGTTGAGCTTCGTCATGACGGCGAAGGCGTCAGCGACGTAAAGCACGTCGGCCTTGCCGCGCGCCCAGCCACAGTTGGGGTTGAGATCAATCGCGCGGCGCTCGTTGACGAAGCGCCAGCCGACCGTGTGCGGCTCCTCGCCGTGACAACAGGTGGAAAGGCCCTTCGGGTGGCGCGGCGTCGCACCGGTCTGGCCGATCTGGTGCAGGTGCGACATGAACGGCAGCACTGCCTGGCCTTCGCCGCTGAGGTCCACCAGCGACTTGCTGCTGCCAAGCGATGCTTGCGTCAGCCGCAGGAAACCGAGAATCAGTTTTTCCGCATCGTCTGTGTGGGTTTTGCCGTCGGGCTGGGTCTTGGTCCAGCCGGCGCCGGCAACTAGCAGCAACTTGGCGTCGGGACGAATCGTCTGCTGGTCGGCCGCGGGCGCGCGAATGCCAGTAACGGTGGTTTGTTTGGAGGCGTCGGTCAGGCTGACGGCGACGGCCTCGACGGTTGTGGAGCCGGCACTGCCTTTCCACGCTTCGCAACAGCCGGCTTCGAGCGCGATGACCCACGGCCGTTGCGTGCGCTGGAGAACCGCCTCCATGCGCTGGCGGTAATACCAGCGGTTGACCGAGACGACGCCGTTCGCGGCGGTGATGGCCGTGACGTGCGTGTCCGCGCGTCCGCCGAGGCGGTGTGCGACGCCGGCGAGCACGCGGTTCCATCGCGATGTGGCCGGAGCGATGACAACCGTCGCGCCGGCCGCTTTGCAGATCGCCTCCGCGGCCGCCGCGTCGGTGGCGTAACGCGCCTGGCCAAAATCCGGGCCGGTTACGCCGAGAAACTTCGCCGCGCCGCATGACGCGATGCTGTTCGCCGAGGACTGGACGTTTTCGCCAACGAGGCCGACAATGAGCGTGCCGCCGAGCGTCTTGGCCGCGCCGAGCGCTTCAAGTGCCGCCTTGGCAAGCAAGCCGTCGGTTTCCGTGTGAGCAAGAACCAGAATCGTTTCCATGTTCGTTTCTTTCCTCGTTAATCCTTCGCAATCCACGCCGCGATTTCCTTGGCGATCTCATCGGGCGGCACGTCCTTGACGATCTTCGTGTCGCGCTGCTGCTTCGGGAGTGTGACGCTGGCGAACTTGACGCCTTCGGCGGCGACCTTCGCCGGCTTGGCGCGCTGGAGCGCGGGCATCACGACGCGCATGTTCATCATGCCGACCTGCGGGTTGTTCGGCGGCTCCGGCAGATTGCCGGTGGCCCAGCCAAGCACCGCGGGCGGAGCGGCACATTTTGAAACCTGATGCTTGCCACCTTCGATGCGTTCGAGGATTTCCAACGAACCGTCGGTAGCAACAGTGAGTTTATCCACGCCCTGAAACTGGTTGGCAATGCCGAGACGCTCGCCAACGATTTGCATCGTGGCGCCCGCGCCGCGCGAGGCCGATTCCCAACCGCCGAACACCAACAGCCGTTTCTTGTCGAGACCGGGGATGGCGTTGATCGCGTCCGCCAGCGCTGCGGCGACATCGGCCGCTTCGGTGAAACCGCCCGCCGGCCCGTCGAGCGCAACCAGTTCGAACGGCACCTTCTGGGCGACGGTCATCATGACCTGCTGGAGCTTGGCCTTGGGGCCGAGGCTGGCCAGCCAGACCTTGCTGCCGGGCGCGCCCTTGGCCAGATGCGCCGCCTCGAACAGCGCGTGACCCGCCCACGGGTCCAGCACGGCGGGCAGCATCATTTCATTCTTTAGTGCCGGCCCGGTCGGGCCGGCCACTGGCTCCAGCGTCTGCAACGGGTCCGGCACGATGCTTCCGCAAACGACAATTTGATATGCTGTGCTCATCAGTTTGGTTCCTCAAGTAATGACAACCTTATCCTGAGTGCCTGAGTGTGTGATGACAATCAAGTTCTTATTGAGGTCGGAGAATTGGGCGCTTGGAGGAGAGAAGGCAGTTGAGTATTGAATTATTTGTGGGACCGGTTAAGGCAGGAGGAGAAGCCAAGCTAATTCACTCATGCCCGGGATGTAGCGAAACGGTTCCAGTCCCAGTCGGGCTTGAGCACACACACCCAAAACTCCTCGGGGCCTTCGGATGCAGAGTTTATGGGACCTGACCCTTCACAACTTCCCCAGCGCCCCTTTCCGAAATCCCGCAGCCGGCTGGTTCAATTGTTAATTATGAAGATGCAGCCCCTCTCGCCGTCGTTTTACACATCGGCGAGTTCTTCGCGGAATTTTTTGTTTGCGAGCAAGATCGCGCCGGTGCGAATGCCAGCACGATCCACACGTTCTTCACAAAAGAATTCTTCACTGAAACCCAATCCCGGAAGGATATTCCTGACGTATTCAGCCTTATTGCGTGGCTCGAAAACCTTTGCCATCTTGGTTGGCTGCTTGGAGCCTCGTTTGGGCCATTCCCAACCGACACACACGGCGACAGGTTGTTCGTTCAACCAAGTGCCCATCGGCAGGTCGGCGCCAAAGACCGGATAGCAATTGCGTTGCCGTTGATATCCGAGCTTTTCAGCATCTATAAATAGCACTAGCGGATAGCCAGCAGTGAAAACCACCCGTTTGAACAGCATATTCTTGTGGCTACCGACGTGCGGTCCTTGGAACTCTGGATTACTCCGAAACTCTGGATTACTCAAATTGGTATCCCAGCCAGAAGTAGCTGCGAGAACAAACGTCGGTCCGTGTTCTTGAAACTCTTTGCGGAGTTTGTCCACTGCGCAGCGCTCCTCATTTGACAGGCACTTGCGAGGTTCGATCGGTGGTTCCCGATGCAGCACACCCCAATCGTGCGGGAAGATGGCCCCGTATTTGTCGCGCGGGTCAGGTTTCCCATCAGGAAAGCACCGTCCATCAATTGCGGTGTAGAGATCGAACTCGAGCAGGCATAGAATGTTGTTGGTGCGTATGTGCCAGTCCTCCCTTACTCCGGCTTCATTTAGCACGGCGCGCTCAAACTCCAGAGCAACATAAGCCAGTGACGACCCGCTCTCGAAAAAAAGATTCGTGCCACGGTCAGCAGAGTATTCAGAGTGTCGCTTGCCATTGATTTTCTGACCCCATGCACGGATGCGTGACTGCATGAAAAACCAAAAATGTTGCGCCATCGCTTCCTTGGCCCCGATGTTCTGTGTCACTCGGTCAGCAAGGACTTCAAATTGCCGGATTTGATCCATTACTCGTTTAAGAAATGCGTTGCCTTCGATCGCGCGTAGTGTTTCTGCATCTCTGCTATCCGCCCGAATCCACCCGCTTGAAGTAGGCATTAACCCGGAACTGGTCAATCTACTGAGGGCGGCAATGCACTGCATCGCAAGTTTAGGGATTCCCATTGAGGTGTTTGAGAAGCGCACAAGCATGAATTTGTCCTGCTTCTTCAGTTTGTCGCGGAATTTGCTAAATCTTTTCTCATGTGCAAGATCAGGATCGCCCTTCGGAAGCTTTTTACGTTCCTCATCCACTTCTGTGTCGTCCTGCAAAAACACGATGATCGGACGATTGCTGACCACCGATTGTAGATACTCCCAGTGGGTGAAACTCACTTCTTGGAGGTGCTTGCAAAACTCCGCTTCCGTGGTGGGGCAAGACTCCGTCGAGCCTGTCTTGCCGATGAATTCCCGGCTCGACTGAGTCTCCTTAGCGCTGCAAAGCATTTTGCAAGAAACTCCTTGGTCAGGAATCTTGCACGCTGGTTCCTTCGGGATTAGCTGCTTCGGAACCAGACTTCCGTAACGATGTCCCACGATGAGCACGTGGATGTCACAGGGACGAAGGTAGCCTTGAATAACTCCAGTAGGTGGCTGCGGCTCGGCTGGCCATAGTTCTGTGCCACATGGGATATGTCCCGCGAGAAGAATAGCTTCGATAATCTGTTGTCGAGCATCCTTGAGTTCTTCGAACGTCGAACCCACGAAGACCTCGTAACGGCGTCGGGTTATGTCGGGCATACTCTTACGTTTTCTTCAACACTACGTTCAATGGTTCCACCGCCTTCATACCTCAACGGCGCGCATCCTACGCCGCTGCTCTGGCCCGTCAACGTAAAAAAGCCTCCATGCCATTTTCACTATTGCCACGCGTGAGGCCGCTTTGTAAGCTTCCACGACCGGGAATTCCCGGAGAACAGAAAGAGCAACAAGAAACATGATCGTTACGACAACCAAACTCTTCAAATGCGCCTACGGCAAATACGCCATCGGTGCATATAACATCAACAATCTCGAGCAAACCGTTGGCCTTTTCCGCGGTTGTCTCGACAGCAAAGCACCGTTCATCCTTCAGTTCAGTCAAGGCGCACGCAAATACACGGACAAGCTGTTCCTGGAGGCCATCGTCCGTGCCGCCGACCAGGTTTACCCCGAGGCCATCTTTGCCGTTCATCTCGACCACGGCGACGAAGCGACCTGCTACGACTGCATTGATTCCGGCTTCTATAGCTCGGTGATGATTGACGCGAGCCACTTTCCATTCGACGAAAAGGCGGCGTTAGCGCAAGAGGGCGGGCCGCTGGATAAGAATGGGAAGCCCGGGGGAACCAAAGAAGACGCCCGTCTTTATAACAACATCGCCATCACCAGGCGCGTGGCGGATCGCGCGCACGCCAAGGGCATCTCGGTGGAGGCGGAACTCGGCCAGCTCGGTGGCGTTGAGGAGCATGTGGTCGGCACGGTGAAGCTCACCAACCCGGCGGAGGCGAAGGACTTCGTCACCCGCAGCGGTTGCGATTCGCTGGCGGTGGCGATCGGCACCAGCCACGGCGCGTTCAAGTTTAAGGCCGAACCCGGCAAGAAGCTGGGCCTGCATTTCGAGGTCGTGACGGAGATCAAGAAGCTGCTGCCCGGTTTTCCAATGGTGTTGCATGGAAGCTCCAGTGTGCCGAAGTCGGAGGTGGACCGCATCAACGCCGCCGGCGGCAAGATCAAAGACTCCAGCGGTGTGCCGGAGGAAGATCTGGCCAAGGCGGGCAAGATGGGCGTCTGCAAGGTGAACATTGACACCGACGGCCGTCTGGTTTGGACGCGCGTGCATCGCGAGTTGTTCCGCGATATGCCTGAGAAATTTGACCTGCGTGATTTTGGTAAACCATTCATTGCCGAATATGCCAAGATGATTGCAGGGAAGAACCAGATGCTTGGCTCGGCCGGCCATCTCGAAGAAGTGCGCGCCGCGTTGAAGAAGGCGTAGCCCGACGCGAGCCGATGGGCTGGCAGCAGGCATCGGCGCGTTTGAGAACCGCGGACCGATCAACATGGTTCAACGTTGGTGGAGCGGGAGAGGAATGACATGAACGCTTCTATCGTTGCTGCGATCCTGATTCTTTGGCAGGCGATTGCGGGCTTCCTCCGCGGAGGTGTTCGCGCCATCGCCAACCTCGCCGCGCTGGCGGGCGCGATCCTGCTGTCGCCGCAGTTGGCCAGTCTGTTCCAGCCGGTCGTGGCGACCCACATCACACAGAATCCCGTCTGGGAGCGCAGCGTGGCGGTTGGCATTGCGGCGTTGGTTATCTGGCTGGTGATTTCCATCACAGGCCGCATCGTCAACCGCATTGTTATCGGGACCGAAGGTGGCGCGTGGAGTTTCGGCTTCAACAAAAGAGTCGGCCTGTTCATCGGCTTCGTTCAAGGGCTGGCGGTGGCGTTTGTGTTTCTCTGGGCGGTATGCACGCTCGGCTATGTTGCCTGGCTTTTCCAACCGCTGGCCTCGCGCCCGGGTCGCTCCGCGCCAGCGGAGGGAACCTTTGCGGCGTTTGTTAGCAACGCCAAGAACGACCTGCGTGCCAGTTTCTACGCCGAAGCGGTGAGGAACTCGAAGCTGAATGATCTGGATCCCGTGCCCCCGAAATTCTACGCCGCCGCTACGTTCCTGGGCGCGCTGGCCGATTCCCCGGAAAAACGCGACCGGTTCGTGCTCTATCCCGATGCGCTTCGCTTGCTGTCCTGCAAGGCCATCCATGACGCGCTGGAAGATTCTGTGGCAAACAAGGTGATCACTCAAAGCGATCCGCTCTTTTCCCTGTTGTTCGTCCCCAAGGTTGTCGCCATCTTCAGGGATCAAGAAAGCCGCGATGCGCTGATCGCATTCGACTGGGACCGCGCGCTGCAATTCGTCAACCTGCGTCCTGCAAGACGGTAGGCGTGTCGGTGTCGGTCGTTGCCGCGTCGTGCCGCTGCCCGCTCAGTGGAAGAGCAACTCCAGGCCCGTGGCAAACACGACCACGTAAACGACCCGCATAAACCACGTCGGCGAGAGCTTGCGGTTACACCAGACGCCGATCCACACCCCCACCGGCACCACCGGCATCAGCCAAAGACTCTGCTTGAATGTCTCCAGAGTGCAGATGCCCTGCCAAAAGAAAAACGGCATCTTGATCCAGTTGATCAGCGCAAACACCAACACCGTCGTGCCGACAAAAAACTCTTTCGACAGCCGCTGCGGAATCAGGAACATCGCCACTACCGGCCCTGCCGCGTGGGCGATTGTCGTCGTCACGCCCGCCGCCAACCCGAACAGCGCGCCGTGCCAGTGTTTCGGATGATACCGTTCCGGATGCGCGCCCAGCGCGTCGCGCAACCACTGGATGCCGATGAACGCCACCGCCACGCCGCCGATGAACTGCCGCAGCCCGTGGTCGTCCAGCTTGCCGATCAGCGTCAGTCCCACCGCGATGCCTGCGAGCGCGCCCGGCATCAGCCAGAGCACGTTGCGCGAATCCCACTTCCGCCAGTAGTGATAGAGCGAGAACGCATCGCCGGCGACCAGCAGCGGCAGCAGGATGCCCAGCGCGTCGCGCGCCGGGAACGCTAGCGCCGTCAGCGGCGTGATCAGCAGCCCCAGCCCGCCGCCGAAGCCGGCCTTGGCGACGCCGATGAAGATCGCGCCCGCGATACCGCAAACCCACTGCCAGAAAACGTCCGACGTCATGGCTTGCCGGAGGCGATTTTCTCCCACACGACGCAGCAGGCTTCACCGCGCGTCAACGATTTCGCGGCGGCGGCGTCCGCAGGTGGAGCGGACTTTCGCCCGCCGAGCAGTTCGATCATGCGGCGCAATTCGGCATCGGTGACCGGCTTGTCCGGCTCGAAAGGACCGAAATTGTTCTTCTGTGTGAACCCGGAGTGCTTGCCGGCGTTGTAGCCGCCCGCGGCCGGCCAGCGCGGCTCGACGCCGATGGCACGGAGGACGCCGTTGTCGAAGAGCGTCTCAATTTCGCGAAACGCCGGATGCGACCACGGCACGTCGGTGAAGTGCGCATTGCTGACGCTCGGCCAGATACCGAACGCGCTAACCAGCATCACTGCGGCTTCCGCACGCGTGAGCGGGTCGTCCGGGCGGAAACACCGCTCGGCATTGGCCTTCGCCGCGCCGCGCACGGCGAGGAGTTGAATGGCCTCAAAATCGGCGCGGTCGGCGTCCACGTCCCAAAAGAACGCGAGCTTGACCTTCTGTTTGACCAGTTCGCGTTGCAGGTCGCCGACGGGCAGCGAGCGGGGAGCAATGCCGCGTTTGGCACTCATGGCAGCAGCGATGCCAGCAGCCTGGCCCAGCACGTTCCATGTCGGGTCCATGCGAACAGACGAGAAGGCGACGTGCGTTGCAGAAAGGCCCACAGGCACCAGCAGGCCGTCCACGCGTTTCGGCACGATGGCGCCGTAGGGCACCTGAAACGCGGTGGCGACGTTCACGAGAAAGAAATCGCCGTCGCCCTTGTCGGGCTTGGTCACATCGGTCTTGGGCCGCACGGGCTTGGCGTCAATCGGGTAATGGCCGATGCCGACGCTTGCCGGCTGCGGCGGCGGTTCGAGGCAGCGGCCGAGGATGAACGGGTTGACGTCGGCCTCGGTCATCGTGGCCTCGCCCTCGATGCGGCGCGCCTCGCGGATGAAGACCAGATACGGCACGTTGCCGTTGTCGGCGAACTCATCCTTCGGCAAGCCAAGGCGGGTCAGTTTCTTCTCGTGTTGGAGATAGTAGAGGTAGGCCAGCGCGTTGTTTTTGTAGGTTTCGTAAAGTCGCTTTCGTTCTGCGCGGGTTCCCTCCGGCCATACCCAGTTGATTTGCTGGAGTTCGTTGCCGACAGGGTTGACGTTCATCTCGGACTTTTTGTTCGGCATGCTCGGCTGGCCGCCGTAGGAGGCGTGCTTGAACTTGGCAGGATCGTAGCCCGGCGGCGGCGTCTTCAGGATGTGCGCGTCGCCGTCTTCGGGTGCGTAGTTCTTGATGCACAAGCGCAGCCCATACGACGGCACGGCGCGATCCTGCCGGCCGTTGGAGCCAGGAAGGAACTCTCCGGTGTTGTTGTAGAAAAAAACTTGTCCCGCGTGTGGCTCCAGCGGCGAACGTGCCTCGCGCCCGACGCGATAGGGCACGCCGGCCCACGCTGCAACGTCCGCCTCGTGCGTGGCATCCACGATCACCGGTGCGCGCAGCACGAGCCGCTCGCCCGCGTCGGTCGCCGTGATGACACCAACGACGCGGTTGCCGTTCTTGAGAACTTCGATGGCGAAACGTTTGTAGTAGATCTTCAGCTTCGGGTAGCGCGCGGCCATCGTCTTCCAGATGGCGTCGGCAACATGCGGCTCCCAACGGCCACCCAACCGCGGCTCGTTGGCCTGGAACGAACGCCCATCCATGTGATTGGGCGCCTTCTTCCACGGCTTGAAGAACGGGTCCGCGTCCATCATCAACGCGTAGTGCTTCTGGACCGCGCGGCGGAATTCCTCGAACACGCCGCTGAGCGACTCATACGAATAGCAGTCAATGTTCGAGATGCCATTGGCGAGCATCCCGCCGAGCACCGGCGTGTCCTCGACCAGCGCGACCTTCACGCCCAGCCGCGCCGCGCCAATCGCGGCGCCAATGCCGCCCGAACTGCCGCCGACCACCACCACATCATACGTCTCGTCACTCCGCACCACGTCAGGAGCGAGCAACAACAGGCCGAGCAGACAACCGACCCAGCGCGAGATGCGTTTCGTTTGACATTTGTGCATTGCGTTCATGATCGAATGAGTCAGTGCTTCAGCGGTTCGCTCTCCCACACCTTCACGTCGTCAATCAACATGGTGCCGCTCATGCCGATGAGGAAGTAAAGCCGTGCCTTCTTCTCATCAAACACGCTGCCGGTCGCGCGCAACACGATACCGTCCACCTGCGCCACGGCGTCGTTGCCGCAAATCTCGACGAGCACGCGATGCCACTGGCCGTCGTCCAACTTGGTTTCTTTCCGATCGAGCATCTCCGTGCGATAGAACTTCGGATTGGCGAGTTGTTCCTTGGTTGGCGGCGCGGGCTTCCGATATTCCTTGGCGGCTTTCGCTTTCTCTGCGGCCTGCGCCTGCTTCGATTCGAGGCTACCGCGGTCCTGCTGCAGCGCCGCGAACTTTCCGCCGAGCGCGACGCGCAACAGATGCGCCGTGCCGCCGAACTTGCTCTCGCCGTCCACCAGGAACAGCACCAGTCCCGGCTTGGCGAACTTCACCGAGAACCCGACGGTGATGTTGCGCCCTTCCACCGGCACGCAGATGGCTGGCCCGTGGCTGTCGTCAGGCGCGCACACGCCCTGCAACGCACCGTCCACAATGCTGAAACTTTTCAGCCGCCCGCCCGGCTGCCACTTCGCCGGCAGCGATGCACCGGAAAACTCCTCGTTGAGTAGCTCTTTGCCAGGCTTGGTCATCAAAGGCACCGGCTCCTTGGCGGAAAGTGTCATCGCAGCGAGCAGAAAGCCCGCTCCAATGGCAAACATTTTCATATTCATCGCATGTTTCTCTTTCGTTTCGAGGTTACTTGATCAGTGTCAGTTGAACCATCCGCACATCCATTACGGTCTTGCCAGCCACCTTCAGCGCGCGAAGTGTCAGCAGACCGCGACCTTGTTCGAGCCGCATCTTGCCGAGGTTCAGCCGGCGAAACTCCTTCAAGTAAGATTCACCCTTGCGGGGAACGCGGTCTTGGTCCGTGATGAGCGGCGGATCCCACGCAGGCGCGACTTTGCCGGTGACTTTGCTGTCTTTGGAACTCAGTTCGATGGTCGAGCCGGCATCGGCGGAGGGGCAGGTGTAGTGGATCGCGACCTCGTAGTTGCCGGCAGTGTGGACTTCGATGTCCCAAGTCATCGAGTCGTTCGGCGAAGTCCAGTTCACGAAGTAGGAGCAGTTCGGCGCGCCGGCGCTGCGCTTGACATCGCCGTGCGGAACGCCGTCGCGCGCCGGCAGCGGCGTCATCGGGAACTCCGCGTAGCCGACGGTGAATGGCCGGTCGTCCATCTGCTGCGCCGCGGTCTTCGCCTTGCCCTTGCCTTTGCCCTTTGCTGGCAGCACCTTCGCGCCGACTTCCTTGCGCCAGTCGGCGACGACCTGTCGCATCTTCACAGCGACCTCGGGCTGCTGTTGCGCGATGTCCGTCTGTTGGCCGGGATCGGTCACCATGTCAAAAAGGGTGCCGGTGTTGTCGAGACGGTATCGCTGGCTACGCGCGCTGACGTTGCCGCCCCAGTGCGAGAAGATCGTCCGGTCGGACCAATCGCGCACCGCGGTCGCGTCGCCAAACAAGAGCGGCGAGAGGTCTTTGCCGTCGAGCGGCCTGTCGCCGACGCGCAGCACGTCCGCCATGCTCGCCAGCGTTGGCAGCAGGTCAATCGCCCCAGCGATCTGCTGGACGGTCGTGCCGGGTTTGATCTTGCCCGGCCAGCGGATCAGGAACGGCGAGCGCACGCCGCCCTCGTCGGTGTTGCCTTTGCGGCCTTTCATGCCGCCGTTCCAGCGCCAACTGTTCGGCCCGTTGTCGGAGAAGTAAATGACGATGGTGTTGTCGGCGAGTTTCAGCGTGTCGAGCCGGCGCAGGAGGCGGCCGACGTTCCAGTCAATGTTCTCCACCATCGCCAGCGCGCATCGCGTGACGGGCAGGTCCTCGTCGGCGCCGTCCTTGCCGCGCATCGTGACCGGCTTGTCCTTGAACCGGTTCCAATACTCGTCCGGCACACAGAACGGCGAATGCGGCGTGTTAAGCGGCAGGTAGCAAAAAAACGGCCGCACCTTGTTTTTCTCGATGAACGTCATTGCGTGGTTGGTGAGGTCGTCGGTAATGTAACCTTTGCCGCGGACGAACTTGCCGTTGTGCTCCAGCGGCGGGTCGAAATACTCGCCCCAGTGGCCCGATGTGAAACCGTAATACTCGTCGAAGCCGCGCGCGTTGGGATGATACGGCCACTGGCTGCCGTTGTGCCATTTGCCAAACGCGCCCGTGGCGTAGCCCGCCGCCTTGAAGGTGTCGCCGATGGTCTTCTCGTTGAGGTTCAGCCGTTCGCCGCCGGTGGTAACGTTGTAGACGCCGCCGCGCAAGTGATAGCGACCCGTGAGGAACTCCGCGCGTGTCGGCGAACAGACCGGGCAGACGTAGAACCGGTCGAACATCGCACCCGCGCGCGCCAGTGAGTCAATTTGCGGCGTTCGCAGGTTCGTGTTGCCGTTGAAGGAGTAATCGCCCCAGCCAGAATCGTCGGCGAGGATGACGACGACGTTCGGCTTCGGCGCCGCCGAGGCGGTCAACGTCGCTGCGAGCAAGACGCACACGGCGAGGTGGCTGAGACGCTTGAAGTCCGGTTTCATTTCTTCTTTGCCTTTGTTTCCGGTTGTTTCCACTCCAACACCTGTCCGTCCTTCAACAACCGCTCGCGCAGCTTGGCGTAATCCATCTGTTGCACCGGCGCGCGGGCGTCCAGCGCCATGCACGCGGCCGTCGCGGCGGACTGGCCGAGGATCATGAACACCGGCTCCATGCGGATGGATCCAAATGCGATGTGCGAGCTGGAGACGCACACGGGCACGAGTAGGTTGTCCGCTTGGCCGCGCTTGGGCACGAGTGAGCCGTAGGCGATCTCGTAGGGGCCTTTGGTGGAGACGCCGATGTCGCCCTCATTCTGCACGTGGCCCTCAGGCGTGATGTAACGCTGCACGTTGTGCGAGTCTATCGTGTAGCTGCCCATGCCAACCGACTCCGGCGTTGGGCGCTTCTTCGTCAGTTCGTTCTCGGTCATCACGTAGCTGCCGATCATCCGGCGCGCCTCGCGGACGTAGATCTGGTGCGACCAGCCGCCGTTGTCCTTGAACTCATCCTTCGGCAAGCCCCAACGGCGTATGGCGTCCTGCACATCCTTCGGCACGCGCGGGTCGTTGGCGATGAACCACAGCCAGCCCTTCTGGTAGGTCTCGTGTTCGCGGAGGATCTCGCGCCGCCGCTCGTAGCTCGCGTCGGGGTAATCGTAATTACGGCCGATGTTGTCGGTGCTGAACGGACCGTGATTGTTTGTGTCAGTCTTGTGGTTCGGAATCGGGTCGAACTTCTCGAACGTCTCGCGCCAGCCGTCCGCGAAGATGCGCAGCAGCAGCTCGTATTGCTTCGCGTCGTAGCCCTTCGGTTTCGGGAACGGGATGCGGTTGCGCGAATCATCCGTCAGGCACATGCGGAAGCAATAAGCCTGCACGCGCTTGTCGCCCGCGCCGAACTTGCCCGGCGGCTCGGCGCTCACGCGTAGTAGCACGCCGCTCTTCGGATCGCCCGGCACGACGTAGGGACTGATGGGAGTTTTCAACACTCCGAAGTGATGCCGGTGATGCAGCACGCCGGTCTGCACGCCGTTCCATTGCTCGCCATAGACGCCCTGTGCCTCGCGCCCGACGTGATAGTCCACGCCCGCCGCGGCCATCAGGTCGCCCTCGTAGGTGGCGTCAATGAACATCCGCCCCGCATAGGTCTTCCGGCCCAGCGTCGTGATCGAAACGATGCGCGCGCCGTCCTTCTTCACGCCTTTGGCGCGGTTGATCCATTCGTTGCGGCGGACGGGGATTTTGAACTCGCGGACGTAATCCTCGAACACCTGCTCGGCCACGTGCGGCTCGAAGATCCACATGGTGCGCTGCTCGCCGTCAATCGCGGGTGTGCCCTGGCCCTTGTTGCCGTATTCCTCCTTCTTCTGCCACTTCCACGCCTCGCCCGTGTCGTAATGCTTCCAGACGCGATGATAGAAGTCTCGCGACAATCCGCCGATGACGGCCTTGTTGCCGGTATCGGTGAACCCGAGGCCGCCACTGGAAAGTCCGCCGAGATGTTTGTCCGGGCAGACGATGATGACCGACTTGCCCATCTTCTTTGCCTGCACCGCCGCGATCACACCCGCCGACGTGCCGCCATAGACGACGAGGTCGTAGTCGGCAGCGCGGGCCGCGAGATGGATGAATGAGGCAAGAACCAGAAAGGCTGACCATCGAAAGATTCTCATGGCCTCCGGTTTTGCCATTCCAAAATCTGTTTGTCCATGAGTAACCGCTCGCGCAGCTTCGCGTAATCCACCTTCTGGACCGGCACGCCATCCTCAATGGCGATGCACGCCGCCGTCGCCGCGCTTTGGCTCGTCACCATGAACACCGGCTCCATGCGGATGCTGCTGAACGCGGTGTGGCTCGCAGAAAGCGCGAAGGTGACGAAGAGGTTCTCGCACTCGTTCGCGCGCGGCACAATAGCGCCATAGCCGATGGGATATGGTGGCGCGTTGTCGCGGCCGGTGGCGGTCTTGCCTTCGCGCGTGACGACGCCATCCCTGACGATGCGGCGGATTTCGTGCGTGTCGGTGCCGTAGGAACCGAGGCCGACCGAGTTCGGCGCGACCTGCCGGCCAAATGTGTGATGCTCAGTCATGACGAGTTCGCTGACCATGCGGCGGGCCTCACGGATGTAGAGTTGATGCGGCCAGCCGCCGTTGTCGGTGAACTCGTCCTTCGGCAGGCCGAAGCGTTTCATCTCCTCGCGCACCTTTGCCGGCACGCGCGGGTCAGTAGCGAGGAAGTGCAGCAGGCCACGGTGATAGTTCTCGTGCTCCTTGGCGATCTGCTCGCGCCGCGCGTAGCTCGCCTCCGGCCATTCCCAACTCGCGCCGGGCATGTTGCCGCCGAAGGTGGCGGTGTTGAAGTCCCACTTCCCGTTCGGCAGCGGGTCGTGCTTCGAGAACCAGCGCAAATCCATGTCGTCGCCGATGGCCAGACAGCCGGCGATGAAGCGCGCAACCAACTCGTAGCGCTTCGAGTCGTAGTCCGGCGGTGGCGCGATGGGAATGCGGTTGGTTGTGTTCGTCGTCAGGCAGAGCCGGAAGCAATACGCCTGCACTCCCGGCGCAGCCTCGCCGGGTTTGCCAGGATCACCGGCTTGCACGAGCGGCAGCAGACCGCTCTTCGGATCGCCCGGCACGATGTAAGGATCGAGCGGCAGGTCGCGGTCCCACACACCCTGGCCTCCGGGCACGCGGCCGGTCGGGCCGGGTTTCAGGTGATTGGTGCGCGGCTTGTATTTGTCGGCGTAGTGAATGCCGTTGTAAGTTTCGCTGTATTTGGCATTGCCCTCGCGCTGGAGCGTATAGCTCACACCTGCCTTCGTCATCATGTCGCCTTCGTAGGTCGCATCAATGAACATCTTCGCGCGGAACACCGTGCCGTCTTCAGTGAAAAACTCCCTGATGCGCCCGCCGGCCTTCTTTACCGTTGCCAGCCGAGCATTGAAGCGCACCGCCACTTTCGCCTCGCGCACCATGTCGTTGAAAACCTGTTCCGCCTTGTGCGGTTCGATGGCGTAGGCCCCACCGGTGGCCGGTCCGCCGCCTTTGCTCTTGAACGGTTTGTCCCAAGCGAGCTTGGCACCGACGGTCGCTGCGAGTCGCGTGAAATACTCCCGTGCGATGCCGCCAACCGAGCGCGGATCGCCGATGTCAACCGCGCTCAATCCACCCGCCGTCATGCCGCCGAGATGCCGGCCCGGCTCGGCAATGACCACGCGCTTGCCCATCCGCGCCGCCTGCACCGCCGCCGCCACACCGCCCGACGTGCCGCCATAAACGCACACGTCGGCTTCGATGACCTTCGCGGTTTCGGCAGCCCGTGCGCCATCTGCTTCGCCGAACATCGCGGGGATGAGAAGCCACGTGAGGGCGTGTGCTACGACTCGGAAGTTGTTCATGGATAGGTGGCGCAAGCGTCCAGGCTCGCGCGCGGAGCGTGCTATCTGGCACGCGCTTTCGCAACGATCTCCAGCGCGGCTTTGCAGCGATTGCGGATGTCGTCCCACTTGCCTGCGGCGAGGTCTTCCTTCTTGGCGATCCACGTGCCACCGACGGCGGCGACGGTGTCGAGCTTTAGATAGGCTTCCAAATTGCCCGTGCTCACGCCGCCGGTGGGCATGAATTTTACGCCGGTGTGCTTATACGGCGCGGAGAACGCCTCGATCATCGCGACGCCGCCAAACGCGCCGGCGGGGAAAAACTTCAGCAGCTTGCAGCCGAGCGACAACGCCGCCTCGATATCGCTGGGCGTGGCAATGCCGGGGACGAATGGCAAACCGATGGCTTGGGCTTGTTTGACGATCTGAGGATTCAGCCCCGGCGCGACGGCAAATGCCGCGCCGCTGGCCTTGGCAGCTTCGAGGTTGGCGACGGTCAGCACCGTGCCGGCGCCAACGAGCAACTGCGGACGCTCTTGCGAAATCTTGCGGATGACATCTGCCGCCGCTGCCGTCCGGAACGTGATCTCAACGACGGGCAGGCCGCCTTGCAGTAACGCATCGGCCAGAGGAATGGCGGCTTCGACTTTTTCGATGGCGATGACCGGCACGATGCCGAGTTGGGCGACCTTGTTGAAAATGGTTTCGGGTGACATGGCGTAAACCTCTCTTAGTTGCTGGTGGTTACTTTTTGGCCGCTCCCTTTTTCGGAAAACCAACCGACTGCGCGATGATAATCTTTTGTTCCGGCTTCAGTTTCAGCGCCTCCGGCAAGCCGCTCCGATCAAGCTCATGCACGACGCAAGCCAAACCCGCTGAGGCACAAAAGAGATAGATGTTCTGGCTAATGAAGCCGGTGTCAATCGCGGCGTAGTGCTCCTTCTCTTCGGGCTTGGCCTTCGTCAACCGCGACAGATCAGCCACGAAGAGCAGCGCCACCGGAGCAACTTTCACGTAATCCTGCTTGCCTGTCCGCGCGCGAATGTCTCCCGCGGCGACCGGCGCGAGGCGGTTGCCGGCGGCGTCATAGACATAGGTGCCGTCCGCCGTGACAACGTAGATGTCAACCTCCTGCGAGTTCATCGCCGAGGGCGCTGTGCGGTGCGCGTTCTCCGGGCGATTGATACCAAAGCCCGCCCAGAGCAAGTCGGAAAGGATTTGTGCGGACAGCTTGGCCGGGCTGAACTCGCGCGCCGTTTTTCGGTTTTTCAACACTTCCATCAACGGCTTGCCCCCTTTCATGCGCGGTTTCGGGAGCGAAACGGCTTGGAGATCCTGTGCCAAGCCCGGCGACACCGCAAGGAACAAGATGGCCAGTGACAAAAGTGTTTTGGAGAGCATGTCCGTTTTCGTAACCGAAACAGCGGTCCAAGTCGAACGCATTTTGTAAGGCTGGCCGCGCGCGGTTTGTTTCTGTTTCCGTTCTCATCGGAGTTGGCTACACTGTTTGGCGTGAAAATGATCGAAGTCCGCTGCGAAGCGGGCGACAGCGTATTTAGCTGAGCTATTCAGACGACATGCTCTTCCACACTTGGCCATTTCTGATCTTCCTGCTGGCCGTGCTGCCGGTGTTCTTCGCGTTGGGTAAGACGCGGTTGTGGTTGTTGTGGCTGGTCGCTGCTTCCTACTTCTTCTACGGCTGGTGGAATCCCTACTACCTCGTGCTCGTTCTCTACACAACCGCGCTCGTTTACTTCGTCGTCGCGCTGATGGACCGTTGTCCCTCGGAAGGGCAGAAAGTGGACGTGCTCGCGCGGCTGGCGCGGCTGCGATTCGACGACCGCGCGATGAAAGTCGCATTCGTCGTATCGGCTGCGGCGGTGCTGGGATTTGCGGTTGTGGCATTGGTCGGGCCGGTGACATTGCGGCCGACGATGGCGGCGCTCGGCGTGATCGCGCTACTCATGACTGTGGGCGCGCTGTTCAGCAATCGCGAAGTCTGGCTGGCGATCGGCATCGTCAACACGCTCGCGCCGCTGCTGTTCTTCAAATACGCGCGCTTCGCGGTGGAGAACCTGAATGCGGTCCTGTCGTGGCTCCATGCGCCGGCGACGCTGACGGAGCCTTCAACGCTCATGCCGTTCGGCTTCGCTTATCTACTGCCCATCGGCATCTCGTTCTTCACCTTCCAGTCGCTAAGTTACATCATTGATGTCTATCTCGGTAAAGCTGAGCGCGAGCGGAATTTCCTCTGCTTCGCGAACTTCGTCTGCTTCTTTCCCATCCTGATGTCAGGGCCGATCGAACGCGCGGGACACTTGCTGCCGCAGTTCCGCCAATTTCCGACGGTGCGCCTACAGAACTTCACCGACGGTGCGTCGCTTTTCCTTGTCGGTTTGTTCAAGAAACTGGTGCTGGCCAACTACCTTGCGCTCTACGTGGACCGCGTCTATGAAAACCCGCAGTCGTTCGGCGCGCCGGCGCTGATGCTGGCAACCGTGGCGTTTGCCTGGCAGCTTTATTTGGACTTCGGCGGCTACACCGACATGGCGCGCGGCGTCGCGAAGCTCATGGGGTTTGATCTGGTCCTGAATTTCAACCACCCATATCTTGCGACCGGCATCGGCGATTTCTGGCGTCGCTGGCACATCTCCTTTTCACGGTGGATTCTCGACTACATTTTCATGCCGCTCCAGATGCAATGGCGCGAGTGGCGCGCGATCGGCACGGCGGCGGCGCTGGTGGTCACGTTCCTGGTCTCCGGCATCTGGCACGGCGCGGCGTGGACCTTTGTGATCTGGGGCGCGCTGCACGGCGTCGGTCTCGCGCTTACCTACGGACTGGAGCGGTCCACCTTCTACCGCAAGCGCGTGCCCAAGCCGGTCAAGCAAGTCTGCGTCTTCGCCTTCGTTTGCTTCACGTGGATTTTCTTCCGCGCGAACTCGCTCCCCGACGCTCTGCTGATCGTCCGGCGCATCTTCACCGCTGTTTGGGATGGCCCGCAGATTCCGGGGTTGATGCTCGCGCTGGTGGCGTTGGTTTGGCTCTACCAAGTTCTGTGTGAATCGAAGTTTTGCAGCGTTCTACAAACCCGCTTTGTCCGCGTGGGACTGGCGGTGCTCATGATGCTCGGCTTGTTCCTCTGCTCGTCGGGCGGCGGCGCGTTCATCTACTTCCAGTTCTGACATGGAAACCGAATCACCAACCTTAAAGCCAGCAACCGCGCCGGAAGCGGTGACGCCCTTCAGTTCAAACGAGGTGCGGCTCGACGCCCGGCAGTGGCTCGTTATGTTGGTGATCGTGACCTTGGTGATGCTGTTGACGCCGCGGATCTGGGAACGGATCGAGCGCTTCAATACCGGTCCTGATTACCGGATCCCCTACTCGCTCAGCAAAGACTACTGGCTTTATGGCCGCCGGCTGCGCCAGGTGTGCGACCCGGACCGCGTCATCGTGCTCGGCGACTCCGTCATTTGGGGCGAATACGTTTTGCCGGACGGGACATTGTCACATTTCTTGAATTGCGAAGCAGGCGAGCCGAATCGGTTCATCAACGCCGGTGTGAACGGTTTGTTCCCGCTCGCGTTGGAAGGACTGATCGAGCACTACGGTCAGTCGCTGCGCCACCAGCGGGCGATCCTCCACTGGAACGCGCTCTGGATGACCAGTCCCAAGACCGACCTCAGCTCCGACGAGGAAGAGTCGTTCAACCATTCCCGGCTCGTGCCGCAGTTCTCGCCGCGCATCCCGTGCTACAAAGCCGACGCCAACGAACGGCTGAGCGCGTTGTTGGAGCAGCGGCTCGGCTTTGTCTCGTGGGTGAGCCACTTGCAGAACGCCTACTTCGGACAGAAGGGCATCCTGAACTGGACGATAGAGAACGACGGCGGCAACCCGCCGCGTTGCCCGAACCTTTGGCGGAACCCGCTGTCGCAGATCAGGCGGGCTGTCCCGTCCGCCACTCGCGACGACGCTAAGCGCGGACCGAAAAGCCCGCGTCACAAACCGTGGTCCAAGAACGGCGACGGCAAGACACGGTTCGAGTGGGTCGCCCTCGACTCCTCGCTCCAGTGGAACGCCTTTCAGCGGCTCGTCGGAGTCCTGCGCGAGCGCGGCAATGACGTGATGATCGTCATCGGGCCGTTCAACGAACACCTCATGGCAAAGGAAACTCGTCCCATGTATCAGAAACTCCGCAACGAAATTGCCGCGTGGCTGTCGCAAAACCGAGTCCCCCATCTCGCGCCAGAGTTGTTGCCGAGCGCGCTCTACGCCGACGCCAGCCATCCGCTGACCGAAGGCTACGCGTTGCTCGCAAAACGCATCCACGAAGATGAGAAGTTCCAGAAGTGGTTGCGGAGAAAATGAAACATCGCTTCCAGTTGATCGCCGTTCTTTTTGGTTTGTGCTGCCAATGGGCTGTGCAAGGTGAAGCGGCTGAGTTGGCTACCAAGACAGGTTTCGTTTACGGCGACGTTTACCTCAAGCACGACACGGGCGCGGGACACCCGGAACGCGCCGACCGCCTGGCTGTCATCGTGGCGAGATTGAAGCAACTGCATTTTCTTTCAGAACTTGTCATGATCGAACCAGCGGCAGCTTCGGTGGAATGGATCACCACAATTCACGCCCCTGAATACGTCGAGCGGGTCAAGAAGGACTGCCGGGCTGGCACAGGCTACGTGGACACGCCGGATGCGCCGGCTTCGACCAGTTCATACGATGTTGCTCTCATGGCTGCCGGCGGTCTGATTTCTGCCGTGGACGCCGTGATGGAGGGAAAAGTTAGGAATGCCCTCTGCGCCGTGCGACCGCCTGGCCATCACGCGCTCAAGAATCGGGCGATGGGCTTCTGTCTCTTCAACAACGTCGCCATCGCAGCGCGGTATATCCAGAAGAAGCACAAGCTGGCCAAGGTGCTGATCGTGGACTGGGATGTGCATCATGGCAACGGCACCCAGGCGGCGTTCTACGAAGACCCGACGGTGTTTTACTTCTCAGTCCACCTATCGCCATTCTATCCCGGCACCGGCCATGCGGACGAAAAAGGCGAAGGCAAAGGTTTCGGCTTCACTCTCAATGTGCCGCTACCGGCAGGCTGCGGGGACGCGGATTACAAGAAGGCGTTCGAGGAAAAACTCAAACCGGCGGCTGCGGCTTTCAAACCGGACTTCGTGCTCATCTCCGCCGGCTTCGACGCAGCCAAAGGCGATTTGCTGGGTCGGATGAACGTCACGCCGGAGGGATACGCGGAACTGACACGCATCGTCAAAGACATCGCGGAGAAATACAGCGGTGGCCGGCTCATCTCGACGCTCGAAGGTGGCTACAATCTGGAAGCACTGGCCGCGTCGGTCGAGGCCCACGTGCGTGTGCTGATGGGATCGAAAGCTGCAAAACACTGAAACGCCCGCTCAGCCGAGTTTGCTTTCAATACTCCGCAGTAGGTCGCCGACGTTCTTGAAGGTCAGCAGTTCCTTCTGGTTGAAGCGGATGCCAAAACCTTGTTCCACCGCCAGAATCAGGTTCACGTGGGACAACGAATCCCAGCCGTCCACGTCGTTGGCGGTCATCTCCGATTGGATGTTGATCTCGTCGTTGTCGAAGACCGTCCGAAAAATGCCGTTCAGTTTCTCGATGGTTGTCATAAGCCCGTGTTGTCTCCGTTAAATGTCCAACGTGCTCACATCGCCCGCGTCCTTCCCCAAATAGCGGGCTTTCAGGACGCGGCGCATGATTTTGCCGCTTTTGTTTTTTGGGATGTTGTCCAGCACCCGGAATTCCTGCGGCGTGGCCGTGGTGGAAACGCGGTTGGAAATGTGCAGGCGCAGCTTGAGTTCCAGGCCGCTATTCCACTCGTAGCCTTTGCGCAGCGCCACGAACGCGACCACGTTCTCCCAAAGCAACTCATCCGGCACGCCGATCACACCCGACTCGGCGATGCCCTCCACCTCCAGCAGCGCGCTCTCGACTTCAAACGGGCTGACCAAATGCCCAGCCGTGTTGATGACATCATCGCTTCGGCCCATGAACCAGTAATACCCTTCGCTGTCGCGATAGCCCGTGTCGCCGGTCATATACCAGCCGTGCTTGAACTTCTGGCGATAGACGTCCTCGTGGTGGAAGTAGGAAACAAACATCGAATCCCACCCTGGTCGCAAACACAGATTGCCCTGTTCGTTGTCCGACAAAACCTTGCCGTCATCCGAGACGATGGCCGCCTCGATGCCCGACAACGGCTTGCCCATCGAACCGGGCTTGATCGTCAAGCCCGGCCGGTTGGTGATCATGATCGCGCCAGTTTCGGTTTGGAACCACGTGTCGTAGATGTCCTTACCCAACACCTTCCGGCCCCAACTGATCACTTCGGGATTCAATGGCTCGCCCACGCTGCAAATATGTCGCAGCTTGCCGAGGTTGAATCGCGCGAACGTCGCCGGATCCTCGCGCATCAACATCCGCAGCGCCGTCGGCGCCGTATACCAAACCGTCACGCCGAACTGCTCCAGAATCTCAAACCATTTCGCCGCGTCATACGCGCCGCCAAAATGAACCTGCGTGACACCCATGCTCCACGGGCCGATGATGCCGTAGGAAGTGCCGGTGACCCAACCGTGATCAGCCGTGCACCAGAAAATGTCGTCGGGTCGAAGGTCGAGGACCTCCGTTGCAGTTCGGTTTTGCAGCAGCACGCTGCGGTGGCGATGCAACGCGCCCTTGGGTTTGCCGGTGGAACCCGAAGTATAATGCAGCACGGACGGCACCTCCGCGGGAGTCAAAGGCGTTTCAAACTCTGTGGAAGCCTGCTGCATGAGCGCCGGCAAACTGAGGATGTCGGCAGCCTGATGCTCGGCGGCGTCCGTCAGGATAATAAACTTCAAACTAGGCAGCCTCTCCCGGATGCGAAGCAGTTTCTTGAGATAGCTCTTGCGGGTAAGGACGCCTTTCGCGCCCGCGTCGCCCAACCGGTCCAGCAGCGCCTCTTCGCCGAAGTTGGAGAACAAAGTCCCGGTGATGAGTTGGGCCTTCAGAGCGCCCAGGAAAGAGGGGAAGACTTCCGACACTTTCGGCAGAAAGATGAAGAGCACATCGCCGGCGGAAAAGCCGAGACTTCGCACGACATTCGCGAACCGCGCACTCTCCCTCTCCAAATCGCCGAACGTGCATTCCGTTCGCTCGCCATGAGCGCCAAGGAAATGCATGGCGGTCTTGCCGGCGAAACCGCGGTCGCATTGCAGGCGCGTGCAGATGTGACCGATGTTGAATTGCCCGTTCTGAGCTGGGATCAATCGTTCGTTTGTCATGGCTAATCGGTGAAACCACCTTCGACGCCCATGCTGGTCCGCAGCACCTCCAGCGTGCGTCGCCTGATCTCGTTCGCAAAGTCGAATGACGCGTCGTCCTTGGCCGTCATCATGCGGTAGCCCGCCTGCTGCCTCGTCTCCTTCGCGACCATGCGCAGGTAGCCTGCACCTGAGTCTTGGTTGCCGCCGATGGTCCGCGTGGCTCGGCCCAGTTCCTTGACCTTGTCGACGCGCTTTGGATCATCGCTACCAACGAACGCCTCAATCTGGTCGGTGAGCGCATTGGCAGCGGCGGGCGTCCGTTCCGCGAGCTTCCGGTTTTCGTAAACCTTGTCCATTTCCGAAAGCTGGCCGTCCAGTTCATCCACCAGCGCGGCGGCCTGCGGTTTCGCGGCCTTCGACCTCGCGCAAAACTCGTGCGTCTTCTTCCACCAGTTCATGTATTCCTCGATGCGCCTCCGCACGGTGATGCAAAAGAGGTTCATCTTTTTGAAACGCTCGACGATCTCCTTCTTCTTCTGCCGCTCCTTGTCGTCATCGAAAATCTTCTCCACTTCGCCAGTCGTGTAGCACACGCCGGGATACCTGTCCCAAGCCGGCCGCTTGACCAACCACTCCTCCGCGAGCGTGAACTCCGGCATGTCTTCGAGCGCCTCCGTCAACACATCCATCACCCCATAGACGTTCTTCGGGCTTTTGCCGATTCTCTGGAACGGATAGATGACCGCGAGGCCGTTCGGGTTATTCTTGATCGGCGGATTGCCTTCATAGACGGGGTTTCGGACATAGACGCTCTCGCCTTCCAAGTGTGTCGGATAGGCGAACGTGCCGCGTCTCGCATGCCAGACCGTCCCGCCTTTCTTCGGTGAGACGCCGAATCCCTCCCACTCGCCGTTGGGCTTTTTGATGATGACCTTCCACGAATCAACCCATCCGTGCTCTCGCCGATAATCCGCACGCCACAACGCCAGATACGGAATCTTCCAGTCCAGCTTCACATCTTTCACGGCGTTGAGATCGCCGATCTTCTTCTGGTGCCAAATTGCGGGCGCAGCCAACACCGCCACCCAGACGTTCATGCGTCGGTCCTTCCGGTAAGAAATCTCCGTTCCCGTGATCATGCGTTTCTCACCTTCGCCATCCAGCATCACCTTCACCGCCTGGTCCGCCGACCGCCATGCGCACATGACAATTGCGTTGCCGTTATCGGCCAATTGCGCCAGCACGTGCTCGCCGGGGAAACGAAGCTCATTCGCCTCCGTCTCCTGCGCGCTGACGACCAGATCGCCGGCGAATGGATCAGGCATCACCGCGTGGTGGCTCCGCGCCTCCACAAGTATCTTCTCCGTTCCATCGCCCGGCTGCGTCTCCACAAACGGTTTTCCTTTCTTCAGGAAAAAGCGCGTGACCGTCTTTTTTCCCGCCTCCGTCGTGGCGTTCACCTCCAGCAGCGCATTCGTCGCCGTGCTGTCTATCACCTTGAACGCGTCGAGCGTCTTCGCCTTGTCTCCGCCCGGTCCCACCGGCACCAGCGTCGGCCCTTTTACCGTCGCCTCGCCGAGCCGGTAATACCACTCACCCCCTCTGGCACCTTTGCGGAAGACCAGTGTCAGGTATTCGTTGGCCACGCAAACGTCGCTGGAAACGCTAACGTTCTCACCTGTTACCCCCTTCCATCCTTCCCGCTTCGCGACCGCGTCGGGCGACAGGCTCTTTGCCGAATGCTTTCCCGTATCCCACGCCAACGCGCCACTCTCCACCGCTTCAACGTCGGTCACGAAAATGAAAGAAAACGTCCCTGCCAAACAGCAAACAACCAGCAGCCATTTGAATCGCAGCATGGCATCACCTCGCATTGTAAGACCGCGTTGAAGTTTCATCACAGCCACTCCATCAATCATCTCCAACTTCTGATGTCGTCTTCGTATGCCTTCGTCGTGCTCTTGCCGCCCGGGTCTGACAGGGCCGTGCCGGTGCGCGTGTCGGGACCGTCGGAGAAGAAGGCGTAGCCTTCGGTGATGACTGTTTTGATCGAAGAGTCGTCTTTGAACGGCACAGGGACTTGGTTGTCGTTAGCTGTTGTGTCGGGCCATGACTGCAGATTGGAGGGCCTGCCGTTTTGCAGCGGCCCCAGGTAGTAGCTTCCTTTCTTTCCGTTGTCGAAGCAGTAGGCGTAGGGCGTCCACCAAGGATCGTAAAGCGCCAACGGAGTTTGTTCGCCAAGAACCCGAACCGTCACGTCTTTCGATTGGATCTCCATGAGCCGAAGGGCGCGCGGATTGTCGTTTGCTGCTTGACCGGTTGTTGCCTTCAGCCCCGTGACGGGATTCACCAAGCCGTTAAACGTCAGAACGAGGTCCTGATCGTTGGCCGGTTCCGGCCACTTACCATACTCGTTGTTGTAAGACTTGGCGGCGGCGCAAAGGCCCTGAACAACTGTTTTCGCCCTGGTTCTATTGGCTGCGTCTTGAATTATGCGGATGGTAGGGAATAATAAACCCATCAGCACAATGATGATGCTGATAACCACCAACAGTTCCACCAAGGTGAAGCCGCCGCTCATGTGGGGTCGAATGCTCAGACGATTTGTTAGCGCACCTGTCAGTTGCATCGCTGGTGGAATCTTGAGAGCTTGCGGCAATCGGATCATAACATGTTTCTTCCTGGGGTTTCGGTGCGCAACTCCTTAGTTCGTTGGATTGATTTGTAGCCTACAGCCTCGCTCCGCCAATGGCAATCTCCGCGGCACCCTTTCGCGAACGCGGCTGGAAGACGCCGTGACATTGGCCGGTGATACGTTAAGACACGGCTATCCGGCGTGGTGCCCGTCGGTCCTTTGAGGTGGCAACTTCAGAACTTGGTTTCCAGAATTCCAGTTTCTGGAATTCAGTCTTGAATTAGCCCCTTCAGTCGAGGGAAATTCACGCTTATGTTCAAGCTACTCATCGTTTCGTGCGCCACCATCAGTCTGTTGACCACCAGCATTCGCGCGGATGATTGGCCGCACTGGCGCGGACCCACGCGCAACGGCCACTCCGCCGAAATGGCGTGGCTCGACCAGTGGCCCACCGACGGGCCGCGCGTTGCGTGGAAGGCCAAGGTCGGCCTCGGCTTCTCGACATTCGTCGTCGCCAAGGGTCGCGTGCTCACCACAGGCCACGCCGACGACAAGGACACGGTCTTCTGTTTCGACGCCGACAGCGGCAAGGTGCTCTGGAAACATCCCTATCCCGCCGAACTCGGCAACAAATACTTCGAGGGCGGCACGACCGGCACGCCGACGATTGACGACGAGCGCGTCTATCAACTCAGCCGATGGGGCGACGTCTTTTGCCTTGACGCGACCACCGGGCGCGTCATCTGGTCAAAAAACCTCCAGAAGGAAATTGGCGTGCGCATTCCCGACTGGGGCTTTAGCGGTGCGCCGCTCGTGCACGGCAACCTGCTCATCCTCAACGTCGGCGATGCCGGCATGGCGCTCGACAAGACCAGCGGCAAGATCGTCTGGCAGTCGCAGAACAAGGAGGCCGGCTACTCCACGCCACTGCCGATGGGCCACGGCAATGAGACGCTGGTGCTGCTTGGCTCGCGGCAGTCTTACGTGGCCGTGGATGTGCTTACCGGCAAGGAAGCTTGGCGTCATCGCTGGCTCACCCAATACGGCGTCAACGCCGCCGACCCGGTCGTGCAAGGCGCTCTCGTCTTTATCTGCACCGGCTACGGCAAAGGCGGCGCAATGCTCAAAACCAGCGCGGGCCAGCCGCAGGAACTCTGGAAAACCAAGGTTTTCCGCACGCAATTGAACCCGGCCGTGTTGGTGGACGGCCATCTCTACGGCGTGGACGGCGACACTACTTCGCCCGCGTCGCTCAAGTGCCTCGAATTCGCCACCGGTGCCGAGAAGTGGGAACACCCCAACGTCGGCTCCGGCGCGCTCATCACGGCAGGCGGGCGCTTGATCGTGTTGAGCGGCACCGGCGAACTGATGGTCGCTCCTGCTTCGCCCGCCGGCTTCAAACCGACGGCGCGCGCGCAGGTGCTCAAAGGAAAATGCTGGACCTCGCCCGTGCTGGCCAACGGCCGCATCTATTGCCGCAGCGTTCCCGGCGAGGTCGTCTGTCTCGACGTGCGCAAGCCATGAAGCTCACCCGCCGCCATTTTTTGCGCGCTGCCGCTGTCGCGGGACTCGCGACGCCGTTCACGACGCGCGGCGCTGATGCCGGCCGGAAGTTCCGCACGGCGCTCATCGGCGCGGGCTGGTGGGGCAAGAACATCCTGAAGGAAGCTCTGGCGTCGGGCCGTTGCCAGATCAGCGCGCTCTGCGACGTGGACGCGATGGGCCTCGAAATCGCCGCCGAGCAGGTCAGCGACCTCAGCGGCAAGCAGCCGAAGACCTACAAGGACTTCCGCGAGCTGCTCGACAAGGACCGGCCGGAGATCGTCATCATCGCCACGCCGGACCATTGGCACGCGCTGCAAACCATCGCCGTGCTCAAGGCCGGCGCGCACGTGTTCGTCGAGAAACCCACCGGCCACACCGTCAACGAAAGCCGCGCGATGGTGAAGGTCGCGCGCGACGCCGGCCGCGTCGTGCAGGTCGGCCTGCATCGCCGCGTCGGGCCACATCACGCCAGCGCGATGAAGTTCCTCCAGTCGGGCGCGGTTGGCGAGATCGGCATGGTGCGCGTGTTTGCCCACAGCGCCGGCGGGCCGGAGAAGCCGGCGCCGAACAGCGAGCCGCCGGACGGAATGGACTGGGACTTCTGGTGCGGCCCCGCGCCGAAGCGGCCGTTTAACAGCAAGCTCCATCCCGGCGGCTGGCGCAACTTCCTCGACTACGCCAACGGCCAGATCGGCGACTGGGGCGTGCATTGGCTCGACCAAGTGTTGTGGTGGAACGGCGGCGAGTATCCGCGCCGCGTTTTCAGCACCGCCGGTCGCGCCATCCGCGGTCCCGCCGTGCTCAACGCCCGCGAGCAGACCACCGACGCGCCCGATCATCAGGTCGCCGTGTTCGAGTTTCCGAAGTTCACCTGCGTCTGGGAGAACCGCCAGTTCGCCAGCAACGACGCCGAGAAACATCGGATTGGCGCTTACTTCTACGGCACCAAAGGCATTCTCCACATCGGCTGGCGCGACGGTTGGACGTTCTACCCGGCGAACAAGAAGGAGAAGCCGCTCCACGAGGATCCGCAGTTACAAGAACCCGACGGCCACAATCTCAAGTTGCTTTGGGCGAATTTCCTCGCCGCCATCGAGATCCGTAAGCCCGCCGCCGCTCGGTTGGAACTGGCGCATCGTTCGTCGGTGTTGCCGATGCTGGCCATGATCTCCTGGCGCACTGGTCGGAGCCTCCAATGGAACGGCGCAAGAGAGGAAATCATCGGCGACGCGGAAGCGAGCAAGCTGCTCAGTCGCCCCTATCGCGCGCCGTGGATTTATCCCGCGGCCTAGCGGGCTTCTTCCAGCGGCACCTGCATGGCGATGTTCATGATCGGCATCGTTTCGGCGAAGACGGCGGCAACGGCCTGCACCAGTTCATTGCCGGTCATGCCGTGGACTTCCTTCTCTGGGAACGGATAGAAAATCTGGAAGCCGACCCAGTCGCGCTTGCCAACCTTCTTCAGCGCGGTGCGAAGTTGCGCGATGGACTGTAAGTTCTTGGCGTCAAAGACCTGCATCCGCTCCCAATCGCCGATCTGCGCGACGAACCCGTCCTTGCGGATCAGTCGCAATAACTCGCGATCCAGTTTACTGCCCGCGCGCAAGCCGGCAACGAGGCGATGCCAGTCCCAGTCGGGCTTGAGCACGCAACCGGGAAACTCCTCCGGCCCCTCCGCCGGGCCGCGTTCGATTTGCGCGCCCGCCTTGAAGACGCGCTCGTCCTGGTCCACGGAGATGAAGAACTTCGCGCAGCTCCAGTTCACGTTATTGCTGACCGGCTTGGCCTCGCGGTTCTTGCGCGGCACCCAACAAATCCACTGCCAGAACACACCGCGCCCCCAGCGTTCGCAGACGAACGGCTGGCGGTGGCGCTGTTCGAGATGATACTTGAAAATCTGCGTGATCCGCTCGTGCGGTTCGAGGTTGCCAACGCGGATGCCGTTCTCGAAATCAATCCACTCCGCCCGGAACGCCGCGCCCGTCGGTAACTCACCCACACCCACGCCCGCGCCCGCGCCGCGCGCCAGCGGCAGCCAGTTCTTGAGTGAAACGGATTTCTTCATCGCCATGCGCGCCGCCGGCAGTCATCACCCCGGCAGCATGTCAATGTCGCGGGCGATATCGAGGAACTCGTCCTTGGAAACCTCTTCAAGAGTCTTGCCGCGCTTCTTGAGCTTCTCGTTGAACTTGATCGCCTTCTCGGTCATGTGGTCGTGGGTTTCTTCGCTGCCGCCCAGCAGCACAAAGTTCTCGCCTTGTGTGACCCGCTTGTGGTGGTCCTTGTTGTCCAGCCCCAGACCGAGCAGGAGAGCTTTCTTTGACTTGGCTTTTTTTCGAGGTTTCATCTGTAAGGGGCGCGACCGCGAAGGAAGTTATCCCAAAACTGGTGTTTGTCGCCGGCGATCATTTCCGGGGTCGGGCGCTGAAGAGGAGCACCCCGCCCGCCGCCACCGTCAGCAGGCTGACGCCGCAGAGCGCGAGCTTCACCCGGTAATTTGTGCGCGTCAACAGGATCGTGCTGGTGGCAAAACCTCTCGTCACCCCAAACACCTGCTGGCCGTTGCTGGTGATCTTCGGCCAATTGGCTTCGAGCTGTTGAAGATTCCGTTGTGCTTGCTCCAGTTGGTCCGCGCTCTTGAGCGTGGCAAAGCCGGCGTAGAGCAACGTCACCGCGCCGATCACGAAACAAACAAAGCCCATGACCAGCGGCAGCTTCGACATGGCTGCCGGCGTGACGGGCGAAGTCCTCATGCTCATGGGCGGCTAGCCTAGTCAGGAGCAAGTCGTTTTCAAGGGGATTCTCGACTATTTCAGGTCTATCACGGAGATCGTGTAGAGCTTGCTGGATTTGTGCGGGCCGTAGGTCAGGTTGATGTTCGAGATGTAGAGCTTGTTGCCGCGCACAATGCACTCGGAAGGCGCGTGGAGGCTGCCGTCGGCGCCGTCGCTCTCGCCGTTCTTGGCGACGACCGTGACCGCGCCGGACTTGGAATCAATCCGCACCACGGCGTTGCCGAGGAAGTCGGCCACCCAAATGTTGCCGGCGGCATCGCAGTGGAGGCCATCGGCGCTCTCCATGCCGTGGTCCTTCGCAAGCACGTCCTGCGACTTGACCTTGCCGGCGGCGGCGAAGACGACCTTGATCACCTCGTGGTCGCCGAAGTTGCAGACATACATGTTGCCGGCGGCGTCAAAGTCGAGACCGTTCGCGCCGACGGGATGCTCCTTGTTCTGCGTGGAGAGCTTCACGACCAGATGCGGATCGCCGAGGCCGGTGACGGCGACCGGCTTGGCGGCGTCCAGTTCAGAGAGCTTGAAGCGATAGACGCCGCTGGCCATGGGCGTCTCCTTATTGAGCGTCGTGTCGCAGACGTAGATGCAGTTGCTTTTCGCCGCCACGCCGTTGGACATGTTGAAGCCGACGGCGACCACGTCGCAGCCGGCGGCCTTGCCGTCCTTCATGTTCACGCGCAGCAGCCGCGACTTCGCCGGCTCCTTCGTGCAGAACGCCTGGCAGTCGGCGACGTAGAGGTTGCCGTCGGAGCTGAACGCGACGCCGAGCGGGCTGGCGAGCTTGGTGTCGGGATGCGGCGGCAGCGTAATGACTTCCTCCAGTTTGTCGTCAGGCGTGATGCGCAGGATCATCGCCGGATGCTGCTGGAGCACGACGTTGTTCATGGCGAGGTAGATGCAGCCGTCCTTGCCGATGGTCATGCCGTCGGGGCTGTTGTATTTCTCCGGCAGCTTGAAACCGACGCGGGGTTTCATGAGTCCGCTCTTCTCACACTCGCAGCCACAACCGCAGCCGCCGAGGAACCAGCACAATCCCAGCACCGCCAGCACGCCCGCTACTCTTGTCATCGTTCGCATGTTTCTCCTTTGGCTGACTGCGAGGCTATCACTTTCCCCAGACGTTCTCCAACGCTTGGATGACCTCCAGATACCTCGCATACTTCGCTGCATACAAATCCTTCTTCGCCGGGTCCGGCTCCTGCCGCCGCGCGACGCGGGTCATCGCCGCCACCGCCTGCGGGTAGTCCGCGTAACAACCGCTCGCGACCGCCGCCGCGATGGCCGCGCCAAGCGCGCCGAGTTCCGTGCCGGCGGGAATCTCCACCGGAATCTGGAAACAGTCGGCGAACATCCGCACCCACACGTCGCTGCGCGCCGCGCCGCCGGTGAAACGGATCGCCTCCGGCGGCGGGCGGAATTGCAGCAGCCGGCGCACGTGCCAGTGGTGGGCAAAGACGATGCCTTCATAGACCGCACGCAAGACATGGGCGCGAGTGTGACGGCCTTCGAGTCCGATCAGGCAGGACTTCGCCGCCGGGTGCGCGTTGGAGCCGTAGAGGAACGGCAGGAACACGAGCCGCGAGTCGCGCGCATCCACTGACGCGACTAGCTCGTTGCAAAGTTCGTAGGCGGACCCGCCGTGCCCCGGGCCGAGGAACTCGGCGATGAACCATTCGAGATTGCCGGCGGAGGTCGGGCTGCCTTCCAGCATCAAATGCCAGCCGGGAACGGCGTAGCAGGTCGTCATGAAAAGGTCTTTGTCTATGAGCGGCTCGCGGGCGACGTAGAGATTGCAGCCCCACGTGCCGGCCACCAGCGTCATCAGCCGCTCGTCCACCATGCCCGCCGCCAGCCCGCACGCGTCAATGTCGAACAACCCGCCCGCCACCGGCGTGCCCGCGGCCAGGCCCGTATCGGCGGCGGCTTGCGCGGTGACCTCGCCGCAAAGGTCGGCACTCCCGACCAGCGGCGGCAGCAGGCGCTTCATGTCCGCGATGCCGAACAACTCCAGCACGCTGTCGTCGTAGTCGGCAGTGACGACGTTCATCAGGCTCGTGCCGGACATGTCGGTCAACTCGGCGAAAACCTCGCCCGTGAGCCGGAACCGGATGTAGTCCTTGCACATCAGCGCCCAACGCGCGCGGGCGAGCGTCTCCGGCTCGTGATCGCGCAGCCACGCCAGCAGCGCATTTGGCTGGCCGGGCCAGAGACATTGCGCGGTCTTCGGCAGTGCCCGCTCGCCGACGCCCGCCGCGCGCCAACGGCTGACGTAATCCTGCGCGCGCGAGTCGGTGGAATAGATGCCGTTGCGCGCCGGACGACCATCCTTATCTATGAGGTATAGGCCGTTGCCGTGGCCGGCGCAGGCAACGCAGAGAACGTCACGCGGATTGACTCCGGACTTCGCCAGCACTTCGCGGATCGCTTCGGCGGTGCTGCGCCAGAGCGCGTCCGCATCGCGCTCGGCGTGACCCGGTTTCGGCTCCAGCGACGACAGCTTCCTCCCGGCGACGGCCACCTCGCCGCCGCTGACTGTGAACAACGCGGCCTTGGAGACCGTGCCGCCGTTGTCAATGCCCAGCAGATAGCGCGACATGCGAACTTCTACTTCTCGTCCTTCAGGAAGAAGTCGTTCATCGCCTTGTCGAGATGGCGCACGCCGGCGTTGGTGTGGACGTTCGCCACCTCAGTAATAATCGCGCCTTCGGGACCGGCCATCTGCCAGTGATGCGCGCCGCCGCGGTTGAGCGGAACGAAGTCGCCCGGCTTCGCGGCCACCTCGTGCTCGACGGTGACTTTGCCGCCGTTGTGAATGGCCGGCACTTTCACCGTCAGGTTCGGCTCTCCTTCGCCGACGATGTGCGAGAGACCGTAGCGCACCAGCCAGCCTTCGAGCTTGGAAGGATTCTCCTTGGCGGCTTGATGCCAGTGCTCGGGCAACATCTGGTTCGGCATCAGGTAGATGTCCATCAACATGTAACGGTCCTTCTCGTTGTTGACCCACATCACCGCCGCCAAGCCGACCTCTGTGAAATGGCCGAGGCCGTAGTCGGAAACAAAAAGCTTCTCGCGGATGCCCGGATAGACCGGGTAACCGTGGTGTTTCATCAGCGCGATGATGGCATCCTTACCCTTCTCCAAGTCGAACTTGCCATCGGTGTAGTAGTAGGCGTTGTCCATGTTGATCTTCACGGATTTGTCTCCTTGCGCGTTACCGACGACCGGTAACGCGATCGCCAGCAACATCATGCCCGCGCAGACCGCGCGGAGGGTTTTGTTCAGCATCGGGTTCATCTTGCTCCTTGTCTAGGTTGGTTGTTCGGGTTGCAACTCGATCACACGATCTCTTCCTTCACCGGGTCCCATCGCACTTGCCGCCGCTTCAGGTAGGACTCGATGGACATCAGCGACGTGGCAATCTCCACGAACGCCTCGTCCACGCCGCACTTGGGCGTGCCGCGGCTGCGGACGCAGTTGAAGAAATCCTCCATGTGGTTCGGCTGGCGCGGCGTCTTGCCGCGAATGTAGCCCTTCGGCAGGTCCTTCCGCTCGTTGTGGCCTTCGGGTGTGACCGTGAAGTTGGTCGCATCGTGCGCGATGCCGTCGAAGCGCAGCAGCGCGTCCTTGCCACAAAACTCCACCGGCTGGCCGATGCTGGTGTTCATGCTCGCAGTGAAGGTGACGGTGCGGCCGAGCTTGATGAACTGATACGTCGCCGCCCACGTGTCGGGCACTTCGCGGTCGTCCTTGAGCAGCGCGTTGAGGCCCGTGCAGGAGCAGGTGTCGGGAATGCCGTGACCAAGGATGTATTGGACGAAATCCATCTCGTGCGAAAGCAGGTCGCCCGCCTGGCCGGTGCCGTAACGCCAGTAACAGCGCCAGTGCCAGAAGTGCCGCTCGTTGAACGGAATCTTCGGCGTCTCGCCGAGCCAGAGTTTCCAGTCCAGAGTTTCCAGTCCACGTCCTTGACGACTTTCGCCGGATCGGGATGCTCCCACTGATTGTAGTAGCCATACCATCGCCAGATCGGATGCTGGGCGTCGTTGTTGCCGAAGCGACCCGTGCGCACGAGCGTGACCGGGCCGAGCGCGCCGGTGGCGATGAGTTCCTTCGCCTGCAACGCGCACGCGCTCTGCCGCGCCTGATGGCCGAGCTGGAACACGACCTTGCTCTTCTTGAGCGCGGCGCGCATCAGCTTCGCCTCCTTCAGCGTGCGCGAGAAACCTTTCTCGCAGTAGATGTCTTTGCCGGCCTTCACCGCGTCGAGCACCATCTGGCAATGCCAATGGTCCGGCGCGCCGATGACGACCGCGTCCACGTTCTTGTCGGCGAGCAACTCGTGGTAGTCCACGTAAGCCTTCACGTCGGGATTCTTGCTGCGCTCGACGCCCTTCTGCCGGTGCGGCCCATACACGTCGCACACCGCCGTCACCTTCACGCCGTCGCAGTTGACGGTGCCATTGATAAGGTCGCCGCCGCGCGTGCCGAGGCCGATGTGACCGACGCCGATGGTTCCGTTGGGCGACTTGGCGCTGAGGATGGCCGGCCCAAAAGCCGAAGCTGCGGCAAGCGCCGTCGCGGCCTTGCCGGTGGTGCTGAGAAATTCCCGTCGGGTGAAGCTGGTCTGATCGTTCATGTTGGTTTCCATGTTTGTTTGCCGCCAGTCTGAGTGCGCGCAGAAAACACTACTTCGCGGCGAAGTGCAAGCCTTCCGAAACGCAGCTACCTCATTGCCAGCCCGCCGCTGACATCCACTGTCGCGCCGGTCATGTAGCTGGCGCGCTCGGAAGCAAGAAAGACGACGACGTTGGTCACCTCATCCAGCTTCGCGATGCGGTGCAGCGGCACGCGGCCCTCGAACTTCTCGCGGTCGGCGTCAATGAACGGCGCCAGCATCTCGGTATACATGAAGCCCGGCGCGACGCAGTTGATGCAGATGTTCTTCGGCGCCAGTTCGCGTGCGAGCGACACCGTAAACGCCACGATCGCGCCCTTGCTCGCATCGTAGGGCGCCTTGCCCGACTGCGAGCCTCGAAACGCCGCCTGCGAGGAAATGTTCACGATGCGGCCGGTGCGCTTGGCTTTCAGGAGCCGCCGCACCAACTCGCGGCTGCACAAGAACGTGCCGGTCATGTTCACCTGAAATGTCCGGTTCCAATCCGCCTCGCTCATCTCAGTGATCGGACCGACGGGGCAGACGGCGGCGTTGTTCACCACCACGTCCACCGGGCCGAGGTTCCGCTCCAGATCGTCAAACATCTGGATGACCTCCGCTTCCTTTGCGATGTCGCCGCGCGCGCCAGCGGCTTCCACGCCGTGCGTTCGGCGGATTTCGGCCACCACCGCTTCGGTTTTTTCCTGATTGCGGTGATAATTCACGCCCACCTTCGCGCCTTCTGCCGCCAGGCCGAGACAAATCGCCCTGCCCAGCCCGTGCGAACCGCCTGTGACCAACACCACCTTGTCTTTCAATTTCAGGTCCATGAATCTCTCTCCGTTTACTTACCGAACGCCTCCACGAACTTCACCAGCGCGCGCACGTCGTGGTAGTTCGCCTTCCAGTTGTGAGCCTTGTTGGTGTTCTTCGGATGGCCGTCCGCCATCACACTGTCCACCCAGATACCGTCCTTCGGATCGGTCATGTGACGCGCGACAAACTCCAGCGTCTTCACCAGCGCGGACTCGTAGGCGGCGTCCGGCTTGTGCCGCAACGCGTCGGTGAACGTCGCGATCATCTCCGCCTCCACCCACCAAACCTTCGTCGTGTCGAACGGCGCTTCGTTGCCGATGCCGCGATGGTAAAGCCCGCCGCGCTCGCGGTCGTAGCCAACCTTGAGCGCGTGATCGAGATGCGCGTAGAAGTGCGGCCACGACGGCGACCGACCCAGCACCTCCTCTGCACGAACCATCAGCCACGCGAACTCGACGTTGTGGCCGTAGGACAAGCCCGCACTGCGGGGATCGGTGACGGCCGACCAGTCGGGATTGCGGTGGAAGCACGACTTGCCCGCGTCGAGCGGATAGAAGTATTCCATGTTGAGCCGCAGCGATTCCTCCAGCGACTTGCGGACAGCTTTGTCGCGCGTGACCTCGTAAAGCTCCGTCAGCGCCTCCATCAAGTGCAGATGCGTGTTGGCGCTCTTCAGGCCCGCCACCTCCACCTCGCCCGCAGGGTCGCGCAGCGCCAGCGGCATCCAGTCCCGCGTGAAGTGCTCCACCCAGCCGCCGAGCTTCGAATCGTAGGCGCGCTTCTGCAACGTTCGATAAAGCTCCATCGCGTGTCGCAGCGCCTCCTTGTCGCCACTGGCGCGGTGATACTCCACAAGCGCGTAGATCACGAACGACTGGCCGTAAACGATCTTCCGCTCGTTCACCGGCTTGCCGGCAAGGTCGGTCTTCCAGAAATAACCGCCGTGCTCCTTGTCGAGGAAGTGCTCGATGAGAAACCGATACCCTTGCGCCGCCGCCTTCAGATAGTCGCGCCGCGCGTTGCTGAAACCTTTCCGATGCGCAAGCGAAAACGTCCACACCATCCGCGCTTGAGTGACGATGGCCTTCTCCTTTGGCGTCGTCCGGCCTTTTACGAGATCGTCGGAGAGCAGATATCCACCGTCGGCCGTGTCCTGCGCTGTGTCGAACCAGTAGGGCAAGATCTTCTCCGCGAGCTGTGTTTTGAACTCACGCACACGGTCGTTCAGCGGCGCGGCGGGAAGTGCTAACGCCGCCAGCAACCAGAAGACCATAGGAATCATCGCACGCATCGTGTGCCATTCGACCCCGTTCACTCGGCGCTTGCAAGCGCGAAGTCGCCGGGCACAGACTCGCGCCATGATGACCAAGAGGATTGCTCTCGGATTGCTCTGGTTGACCACGCTGTCTTCGCTCGCCACTGACACCAGCTTCACCTTTGAGGACTTGGGCGAACCCGTGCGCCTGCGCGAACTACAAATGCAAGCTGTCACGCGGGACTCCGGGAACGGCTACATGGCGTGGAGCGATTACGAAACGTCCGACAAGCGCACGTTGGTTGGCATTCATCTCGACAGCGGCGACGTGACGTGGGTGGATCTCACACGCTTCGGTATCACGCACATCCAGATGATTCAGGCGGACGACGGCAACCTCTATGCCTACACTGGCTCGCCGGGTCATTTTCTAAAGTATGACGTCGCTAAACGCGAGTTGACGGACCTCGGCGTGCCGGCGAAGCCTGCGAGTTACTGGCTGGGCAACGCAGTCGGCCCGGACGGGAAGTTCTACGTCGGTGCTTATCCACAAGCCCGTCTGGTGCGCTGCGATCCGCGCACAGGGAAGGTTGAGAATCTCGGACGGCTTCCGGGCGACCCGAAGCAGTGTTACCTGCTCCATCCCGCCGCCAGCGCCGACAACATCATCTACTGCCCGGTCGGCCTTCATCACCAGGAGCTTTGGGCCGTGGACAGCAAGACCGGCGCGAAGAAACAGATCCTGCCCGAATCGCTGACCAAGGCGCAGGGCTGCCCGCGCGTCTGGTTGGCCGCAGACGGCAACGTCTATGGAGAATCGGGCAGCGCGAAGTTCCGCTGTCATCCCGACCGCGTCGAGCTTGGCGAGACGAAAGCGCCGGCGCCGCGCAAGCCGCTCCTGGCTGGCGACAAGATCGTCGGCTCCATCAACGCCGCGGGCAAGCTGGCGTTGACCAACGTGAAGACGCGGAAGGTCACTCTCTTGCAGACGCGCTACGAAGGCGCGCCCCGCTCAATCTTCAGTGTGAGTTGCGAGCGCGACGGCAAAATCTACGGCGGCACGTTTTCCCCGGCCATCACCTTCTGCTACGACACGCGCAGCGGAAAGCTTACGGACCTCGGCGCGCTCGCCGTCAACAAGGTCCAGATCTACGACACGCTCAATCATCCGTCGGGTCTGTTCCTGAGCAGCTACATGCCGGCTACCGTGGATTTCTTCGACCCGACGAAATCAATCAAGCGGCAGGACAACCCGCGTCACGTCGTCACCGTCAAAAGCCAGGAGCGGCCGGTCCAACTAACCCTCGGTCCTGACGGCATGATTTACTCGGGGACGTTTCCCTCCAAAGGCCGGCTCGGCGGCGCGCTCGTGCGAATCAACCCGGCCGATTTCTCACACAAGGTCTGGGTCAACGTCATTCCGAACCAGAGCATCTTCAGCGTCGCAGCCGTTCCCGAACTGGGCGGCTTGTTCTGCGCGTCGTCCATCCAGGGCGGCTCCAGCGCGATTCCGACAGAGAAGGAAGCGTTCGTGTTCCTCTGGGACTGCCAGCGCGAGACGGTCGCGTTCCGCGCGCAACCGGTGGCGGGCACAAAGAACTACGGCGCGGTCGTCCGCGCGCGCAACGGCCTGCTCTACGGCATCGCCGGCACGAAATACTACGTCTTCGATCCGGCACAGCGGAAAGTCGTCTTCACCAGCGCGCTGCCGGTGAAAAGCCTGCGCTTCCCCGAGCTGAGCGACGAACCCGCTGATCCGCGCGGCTTGATCTATGGCGTGGGTGACGACGCGGTCTTTGCGATTGATCCCGCCGATCACAGCGCGAAGATCGTCGTGCGGGACAAATCGCTGTCCCACGCCTTCGGCTTCTTTGTGACGCAGGACGAAACGCTCTACTACGGCTGCGGCTCGCGGCTGATGCGGTGTCGGCTTCGGAGGTAGGTCAGAGGCGGAACGGATTTAGAAATCCGTTCTACGGCGTTGCGAACGCCCAACGGTAGAACGGGCTTCCAAGCCCGTTCTCTCACGGCGTCAGCACGACGCGCAACGCTTCGCCGCTCTCCATCAGCGCGAATGCCCGCCGGATGTCGTCGAGTTTCAAGACGTGGCTGGCGATCTTCTCAACCGGCAAGGAGCCGCCGGCGATCAACTCCACGGCGCGGCGGACGTGGGCGTCGGTCGAGTCGCTGGAGCCGATGACGCGAAGCTCGCCGTAGTGAATCGGCCGGCTGTCCACATTGAGCATGCTCTTGCCGGCGGGCAGCGATGCGAACAGGCAGACCGTGCCGCGCTTGCGCACGAGCGTCATCGCCTGTTCCTGCGGCTGAGCGGCGGGCGCGGCGACGATGACCACGTCGGCACCGTAGCCGCCGGTTTCGTCCTTGATGATCTTGGCGAGGTCTTCGCTGACCGGGTTTACGAGCCGATCAAAACCGAACGCCTCGGCTTGCTTTAGCCGCGCGGGGTTAACCTCGCTGAGGATGATCTTCGCTGCGCCACACTCGCGCGCCACGCAGGCGTTGAGGATGCCCATCGGGCCGGCGCCGAGGACGGCGACGACGTTGCCCTTGGCGATGCCGCAGTTTTCGGCTGAGTTGACGCAGCAGCTCACCGGCTCGGCGAGCGCGGCATGGATGGCTTTGACGCCGGCGGGAACCTTGACGACGTGGCCCTGCTGCAAGCCACGCGCGGGGATCGTCACGAACTCCGCCATGCCACCGTTGTAGTGGAAGCCCATCGGCCGCAGGTCGGTGCAAAGGTTCCGCCAGCCGCGCCGGCAGTAGAGGCACTCGCCGCAGGAGATCGAGGTCGCCATGACGACGCGCTCGCCGACAGAAAAGCCGCGCACGTTCGCGCCGACGGTCTCGATGAGGCCGGTGAACTCGTGGCCAATGGTAATTGGCGGCTTCATGCGCGGGTTGCCGGACTTGTAGGCTTTCCAGTCCGAGCCGCAGACCGCGCAGGCGTCCACCTTCACGCGGATTTCGTCCGCGCCGCACACTGGCATCGGCACCTGCTCGCAGCGAACGTCGAGCGGGCCGTGATAAACGACAGCTTTAATAGTTGCCACTGGCGGCACCTCCATCGAGCACCGCTTCCGTCGAACCGACGCCGAGACGATTCGCGCCCTGCGCGAGGTAGCCGGTGGCGGTTTTCCAGTCGCGGATGCCACCGGAGGGTTTCACGCCCAACCGGCCACCGACGGTCTTGAGCATGACAGCGATGATTTCCGGCGTCGCGCTGCCGGGGCCGAAACCGGTGGAGGTCTTCACGAAATTTGCGCCGGCTTCTTCGGTGATGAGGCAGGCTTTGGCGACCTGCTCCAGCGTCAGATAGCCGCTCTCTTGGATGACCTTCACAAGCGCGCCTTTCGGCTTCGCGACGGCCACGACAGCGGCGATGTCGCGGCGGACGTAGTCGAAGTCGCCGGCGAGGAACTTGCCGATGTTCATGACCATGTCGAGTTCGCGCGCGCCGTCCTTGATGGCCAATTCGGCTTCGAGCGCCTTCACTTCCGGCCGGTGGTGGCCGTGGGGGAAGCCGATGACGACGGAGACGAGCACCTTGCTGCCGGCGAGGCATTTCGCGACGAGCGCCACGTCGCAGGGGCGGACGCACATGCTCTTTACGCCGCGAGCAATGCACATCCTCGCGTGCTTCTCGATGTCGGCGTCGGTGAAATTGGGTTTGAGCACCGCGTGGTCAATCGTCGCGGAGACTTCGGAAACGGTGAAGGTATTCATTTAGTGCATTTCTCTTCCGCCGGTGACGTTGATGGCTTGGCCGGTCATGTAGTCCGCTCCGCTGCTCGACATGAACAGCGTCACGGCGACGATGTCTTGAATCTGCGCTAGACGTTTGAGCGGAACCTTGGAGGTGAACTGCTTGACGACTTCGTCGCGGCTCTTACCGAGGTTTTGGATGTAACCGGCGCTGACGTTGGCCCAAACGCCGGTGTTGTCAGTAATGCCGGGACAGAGGCAGTTCACCGTAATGCCGAAGTCCGCCAGCTCGTAGGCCAGCGCCTGCGTGAAGCCGATGATGGCGGCCTTCGCGGCGGAATAGGGACTCATGATCGCCGAGCCGGTCTTGCCGCTCTTGGAACTGAAGTTGACGATCTTGCCGAACTTCTTGGCCTTCATCAGCGGCACGACGTGCTTGGTGAAGAAGAACGTGCCTTTGCAGTTCACGCCAAAGACGCGGTCCCACTCGGCCTCGGTGATCTCCTCGACCTTGCCCTGGCCGACGACGCCGGCGACGTTGACCAGAATGTCCACCGCGCCACCGCCGAACTTGGCCGCGGCGTCCACGACGGCTTTGACTTCGGTTTCTTTGATGACGTTGGCGGCGAGGCCGGCGGCTTGGGCGCGATCGCTTTTGAGTTCGGCGACAGCGGTGTCAACGCCGGCTTGGGTGATGTCGGTAATGAAGACGCGCGCGCCGCCTTCGGCGAAGCCACGGGCAATGCTCTTGCCGATGGCACCAGCCGCGCCGGTGATGAGAGCGGTTTTGTTATCGAAGCGAAGGTTCATGGCGGAGGTGGGTGTTGGAGTGATGGAGTAGTGGAGTGTTGGAGTGCCGGGGATGAGAACCATCACTCCATTACTCCACCACTCCACTACTCCGCTGCGTTTACTTCTTCAGCTTGATGACCGAGAGCGTCGCGGGCTGCTGCCACTTGGTGTTCTTGAAGCCGGGGAACGGCCAGTCCATGTTGCTGACGATGATCTCCTTGCCGCGCACAAGCGCCTCGCAGGGCTGATCCATGCCGCCAGTGCGCTTGTCGAGCGTGTCCTCGTTGGAATCAAGCGTCTCGACCTTGCCGGTCTTGCAGTCAATGACCTGGATGGCGTTGGCGGCGGAATCGGCCATATAGAGCTTGTTGCTGCGCTTGTCGAGGTGCATCCCATCGCAGTTGATGAGTTTGCCCGGCGCTTCGGCGAAGAGCGTGTTGGAGATGACGTTGCCCTTCTTGTCGAAGGTGATCTTGAACATCTGGCCCTCGCCGAAGAGGCCGACGTAGAGGTTGCCCTGGTTGTCGAAGTCAATGCCGTCGGCGCCGAAGGGCCATTGCATCTTCTTGCTCGTGAACGTCGCGATGATGTGCGGGTCGTTCTTGAGCGGCGTCTTCAGTTCCACGTTCTCTTCGGTGAGCTTGAAGCGCAGGACCGCGCTGGGGAGCGGGTTCGCGCCAGGCTCAAGCACAGAGTCGGTGATGTAGATGTAGCCGCCGTGGATGCAGAGGCCGTTGGCGACGTTGAAGTTCTTCGCCACGAGCACCATCTTTTGCGGCTTGCCGCCCTTCATGACCAGCCGCCACAGGCGCGACTTCTGACTGATGTCCTTCCGGATTTGCATGTCGGCGAAGTAAATGTCGCCGCTCGGCGCCTGGACGATGCCCATCGGCGAGATGCGGTCGAGGCCCTGCGGCAGGCCCGGATATGGGTTCGGGAACTCGTAGAACTTCTCGGCCTTGGCCTTGCCGGCGCTGCCGGTGACGCGCATCAAGAGCGGCGGCTTGGTCTCGTCGTTGAAGTTCGGCACGGAGACGACGATGCTGCCGTCTTTCAAGAGCGCCATGCCGTCGGGCGTGTTGACGCAGTCGGGGAACGCGACGAGCAGCTCGGCCTTGGTGCAGGCCTGGCCCGGCAGGCAGTTGCAGCCGGGGCATTGGGCGGCGAAGGCGGCTTGGGCAAGCAAGCCGCCAGCAACGACGATGGTGAGGACGGTTCGAATCATGGTTTTCTCCTTTGTGTTGTTGTCTCGAAAAATTCCAGTCTCAGAGTTTCTCCAAATTGTTGTCGCTCGTCCAGAGGAAGATTGCCGTCACTTGGCCGCCACCAGCCCGTAGAGTTCCACCTCCCAGATGCGCGAGACGTCGCCTTTCGTCTTCGTGACGAGCAGGCGAACTTTCGCCGCCGTCACGGGCGGAAACTTGCAGCTCCAGTAGGGGTCGCGGTTTTCTTTCGCCGCCGAGCCTGAAATATCCTTCCACTCCGCGCCGTCGTGCCACTGGAGGACAAAGTCGGTGATCGGGGCGGTGACCGCGCCGTCGAAGAATCCCGAAATGATCCGCGCCGCGCCGATGGTCACGGGCTTCTCCCACGCGAATCCGATCTCATGCGGCAGCTTGTCTCTGCCCAGCCAACGGCCGCTGTTGTCGGCCACGTCGGCTTTGCCGTCGTTCAGCAGGCTGCCGCCGGGCACGGAAACTTTCGCGGCGAGCGCGAGATTCGGGCCGGCCTTGGCGAGCCACGCGGGCTTCGCGACGACCGGCGGGTTTTTCGGGGCCGGCTTGCGTTTCGGTTCCGCGCCGTTGTCGTAGTCGGGATTCGCGCCGGGATTCTTGCCGACGCCACGGCGCATGAGGCCCTGAAGCTCGTCGAGGTAACTTTGATAGATGTGTCGGGGCGTGGTGTCGTGCTTCTTGCAGAGACTCGCGGCCATACCGACGACCTCGCCCATGCAGCCGCCGGTGCGCATCACGCGCACCGCGCCGAGCGCGTCGTGCTTGGTGCTGATGTCGCGGCCAGCCATGAAGAGGTTCGAGACGTTACGCGAGTAAAGACAGCGGTAGGGAATCCAAAACGGCCGTCGCTCGCGAATGGCAGGAAAATGGCCGAAATCGGCCCGCGAAATAAACGCGTCGCCCTCGAAGCCCTTCTCGTATTTCGGATCGGGCAGATGAAGGTCGTTGCTCCAACCCGTCGGCGTGCAACCGTCGGGGAACTTCACGTCCTTCGTCAGATCATCAAAGCAGAGAACCACGTCGCCCATGAGCCGGCGCGACTCGCGCTTGCCGAGAATGTGAGCGGACCAGTTGAGGCGGTGGTTGGGCAGCACCTTGTCCACGTTCTTCATCGCGTCCCAAGCGCCATACATCGCGCGGAAGTTCCAGTCGCGGATGTATTCCATATCCTCGATTGGGTGGCGGTCGAAGCCGCTCTCCCAATACCAACCGCCGAGCGCGTTCGTGTCCGGCTTGGTCTTGCTGCGGCCGGGGAACGGTTTGTCGGTCAGGTCGAGCGCCCACGGACAGCGCGGGAACGGCTGCGGCTCGGCCATCGCGGCGGTGGTTGTGTTGATGGCGTTGGTGTCCTTGCACTCGCACACGTTCCAGAGATTGCACGGCCCCATGCGGCCTTTCGGCTCGATCTCAAGATCCGCCCCCGCCAGCGCGCCGACCGCCGCGTCGCCAGTGCAGTCGGCAAACCAACGTCCGGCGATGCGCACGCGCCGGCCCGTGTCGATCTCCTGCGCGATGACGGCGCGAATCTTGCCGTCGCCGGTCTCGGTTGCATTGACACGATGTCCAAGAAACATGCGGATGTTCGACTCGGCGGCGACGACGGCGAGTTTCTTCTCGTCCTCGTAGAGGTCGGCGGTGTTCGTCGGCCCGTAGTGTGCGCGACGATCCTGTTCCAGTTCCGCGACCACGTCGCCGATGCGCGGCCACGGCTCCTTGTTGCGCGCGCCTTGCAGCCAGACGCGCACTTCGGAGCTGTTGTTGCCGCCGAGCACGGGCCGGTCTTGCACGAGCGCGACCTTCAACCCCAGCCGCGCCGCCGAGATGGCCGCACACGTCCCGGCAATACCGCCGCCAGTGACGACGAAATCGAACTTACCGGCCGGCTCCGGTTGCTCCGACAGGCCGAGACACGCGCGTCGGAACGCCACCATCTCTGGATCGCGGTTGGGCGGCGTGAACTTCGCGTCGCGCGAGAACAGAATCGCGTCGCAGCGGCCCTCGAAACCAGTGAGGTCGTGGAGCGTCAGCCGCACGCGACGTTCGGCGATGTCCACCTTGCCGCCGTCCTGCCAATGCCACTGCGCACCCTCAGTGCCGAAGACCGTATCAAGCGGCTTGCTGTTGACGAGCACTTGGAACTTCCCCGGCGCGCCGGGCGCTTTCCATTGCGCCACCCAGTCCTTGGTTCGGACCCAGACGCGATACGCGCCAGTCGTGGGAAATTCAACCTCCGTCGTCGCATCCGCCACGGGCCGCCCGAGTCCGTGCGCGAGCAGGTAAGGCGAACCCATCTGGTCCATGAACTGCGGGTCCACGACCCAGCCGCCGCGTTGCGCAAAGCCTTCCACTTCGATCAGAACGGGTTGCTCAGCGACCGCGGAGACTGTTCCCCACAAGACCACTGAAGCCGCAAGAGCGAGGGCTCGCTTCACTGGTTACTCCAAAATCGCCTTCGCGATTTCACCACGGCGCTGCGCTTCGCCCGGCTCTTTCTCAAAGACTCCGTAGAACATTGAGCAGCAGTCAATCCAGAGCGTCAGGCGGTGGAAATCCTCCTCAGAGAGCTTCACGTCGTGGTGGCCCTTCTCCAACATCTCGATCAGCTTCGAGGCGCGCGCGCCGAACTTCCCGTTGAGCGTGCGGTAGGCGTCGCCGTAGGCGGTGAAACCGAACTTCACGAGATTGTTGTAGGAGGCGTAGAACTTGTTCGCGATCGGCTCGGCGGTGAGGGCCGGCGCTTTCTTCGCCTTGTTCTCTTCGTGGCACTTCACGCAGTTGCGGTTGAGCACGGGCTGGACGAGACGCGGGTAGCTGAACGGATGCGAGCCGTCCACGTCGGGCGTCGGCGTCGAGGGCGCGCGCCGCAACGCCAGCGGAACCGCCGCCGGAATCTTCGTCGCCTGCGACTTGTGCTCGTGGCAGCCGCCGCAAACGAGCTTCTCGCCGTCGCGAAGGCTGGTGGCGGAACGCATCGAGGTGATGGCCATGCCGCGTTCGTCGAGCGCCTGGAAGAAGAGCTCGCGATAGGCGGGCACCTTGAAGTGCGCGCTGCCGTCGGCCTCGACTGGCACGGTGCCGAGCACCCAACGGCATGGCACGATGGAGTCGCCTGCCTCGGCGATGCGCTTGCCGGTTTCGTGCGGGCGCATTCCGCCGCTCGGCACGGCGCAGGGTAGCAACTGGAAGACACGGAGCGACTTGATCTTCGTGCCTTCGGGCCAGCCCTTCTGGTTGTCATAGACGTTGACGACGGCCATCGTCGCTTCGCCCTTGTCGCGGATGTTGGCGGGGGCCGTTGTTTGCGTGCTCGCGAGAATCGAGGCCGGCGCGGCGGGCTGCGCCGTCGCGCGCAACGGAATCGGGTTCATGCAACCGATGTCAGGATCGCGGTAGATGAGTTCCTTGTTGCCGAACGCGTCCACGAGGTAGATGCCGTAGTTCTCGCCGGGACGTTTGACGGCCGCGCCGGTCGCGACGGCGTCATAGACGCAAAGGTGGTAGTTCTCGCTGAGCGGCCACGGTGTGCTGTAAGCCTGCCGTCCACCCTGGCTCTCCGGGAAACCGACCTCCGGCGTGAAGCGCCGCACCGGCCCCATCGCGTCGTCGTCCACGACTTGCGGATTGATGATGATCATCGAGCCGTAAGCTTGGCCGTGATGCGGCGCGGCCAGCCCGACGTATTTCGTCGAGCCGGGAATCGGCCGCACGTAAAGCTCCATGTCGGGCCGGGCCTGTCGCGGCGCGTAATTGCCGTGGAGCGGGCGCGGGTCGCGGCCGTCGAGCGTGACGACCCACGGCATGTGCGCGATGCAACCGTGGCGGTCCACGTAATCCCATCGCGTCCAGACGATGCGGCCGTCGTGGGTGACACTGGGGTTCCATTCGTTGCTGTCGTGGAAGCTGAGGCAGTTGATGCCACTGCCGTCGGGGTTCATGTCGTAGAGCGTGTAGAGCGGGCAGGCGCGGCCGCAGCGCAGGTAGCCGCCGCGGCGCTCGCTGATGAACGCCAGCCGGCCGTTCGGCAGCCAGCACGGGTCGAACTCGTTCCATGTGCCGTCCGTGAGCTGCTGGAGGCGCGTGCCGTCCACGTTCACCTTGAAGATGTGGTAGCTCCGCTGCGCGTCCCAGTGACCGCGCGCCGGGTCTTCGTGAAAAATCTGATCCTTGCCGCCTTTGCGCTCGACGTAGGCAAACGCGATCTGCTTCGCGTCAGGCGAGAGCGCAGGCGACAGGAACGAGCCGCCCTCGGCATCCTCGCCAGTGAAGGTCTTCACGCCGTCGTAGCGGAGCTTCGGCAACACGACGCTGCCGCCGCTGAGCTTCTCGCCTTTGAGCCGGCCGGTCTCGCAGACGGCGCTGGCGAGCACGTCGCGCACCGCCGGTTTCTCACTGAACGCGTTCTCCAGAACGTAGAGGCCGCCGCCGGGATTCTGGCAGATGCCGTAGAACTGGTCGCACATGTGTTGATAGAACGTGCGGTGGCGTTTGATGAAGACGAGGTCTTTGAAGTTGAGCAGCGGGTTGGCAAACGCGATCTGGCGGCGGAGCTTGCAGATCTCGTGGTGCAACGCGCGGCGCGCGGCGATATCGGTGACGGGCGTGTCGGCGGCGGTTTTCTGCAATTTCGCCAGTGGCGCATCGAAGGCGGCCAGTTTCGGCACGGCTTCGGTCTTCTTCAGGTCCGCCAGCAACGCCACCGTCCGGCGCGCGACGATGTCGGCGGGGTCGCGGTCGGTTTCGAGCACGAGCGAGATGCTGTTGAACGTCTGCTTGGCGATTTCGTCGGCGGTCGAGCGCTCGGTCGGGACGTAGCGAGTGCCGTTCCACGCCCGCTCGCCGGTGGCTTTGCTGAGCACGGCGCGTTGCTTGATGTCGTAGTCGAGCGTGGCAAACTGGTGGTCGAGTTCGGCGGCCTGCGAAGCGCGGACGCGCAACTCGTTCCAGCGCGCGTCTTCGGCCGGCGCTTTGGCCGCGACGAGTGCAACGAGGTCCTTCTCAAACGCCGCTTTCACATCGGCGCTGTCGAGCGATTTCAGCATCGTGGCGCAATCGCGGTGCCGGCAGGCGCGGCCGTAGAGGTCGAGCCAACGCGGGTCGCCCGCGCCCGCCTTCGCGGCGACGAGCGATTCAAGTTCGGCGCACAGCGGCGAAGCTGGCGGTGCTTCTCGCAACGCCACTCCGACGATCTCCTGTTCGAGCGCGCCTGTCTCGCGCTTGCCGAACCACGACGCGATGCCGTCGGCACCGGCGTCCGTCCGCAGCCAGCCGGCCTGCAACGAAAACTCCCGCGCGATGTCCGCCCAACACGCCGGCGGCGGCGCGGGTGTGGAGAGCACCTTGAAGCGCACAAGGCCGCCCGCGCGGTCCTTGTCCTCGCCGACGAATGTCTCGAATCGCTCGTATTTGCCGTCAAGCGCGAAAATCAGTTCGCTGTTGGCGTGGAGCCAAAAACCGAACTCGAACTTCCGATCGCCGACGATGAGCGGATGGCCCTGCCAGTTGGTGTTCACGAGCAACTGCCCCCAGCCGACGACAACGCTCGCGGGCTTGAGTGTGGTGAGCTTGGTGATGGTGCCGTCTTTGGCAATGAGCTTCGGCTCGCCCCAGATGTTGCAGTTGGCGTTGGCCTTCTCGCAATTGGCGACGAGCCGCAGTTCCTTCAGGCCGGCGATGTTGACGACGACCTGCTTGGCGGGGCCTTTGCCGTCGAGCGCGCCGCTGTCGAACGGCTTGAAAAGCGAATCGCTCGCCGCGGCCTTCTGCGCTTCCGGCGATTGCAGGTATTTCGCCCGCATCGCCACCATCGTGTCAGTCCAGGCGCTCCTGCCCGCGCCGGCCGCGCCGGTCGCCATCGCGAGGAGCAAACCCGCGCTTGTCAGCCAACTCAACGATCGTTTCATGGTTCCAAAGTCTCCGTATGAGATAAACGCCTGAGCTTTCCGTTCGTTGCTTGCTAAACCGTCCTCGGTGAAGATTGAACCGCCTGACTCACCGGCTTCGCTTTCTGCGCTTCGCCTTGCAGGTAGTTTCCGGTCGCGAGCGTGCTGACGCCGCCGATAAGCACCACAATGCCGGCGACGAGCCACGCCACGCTCTGGCGGCTGGCGCCTTTCCATTCGTGGGTCAGGAAGCCGTTGATGTTGCCGACGATGATCGCGAACGACATGAACATCGCGTAGCCAACGGCGACACCGAGCGGCCCCAGCTTCGACGCGCCGACGCCAAAGAACAGGATCGCGCCGTCGTGCAGCAATGCCATCACCAGCGCCACCGCCAGCACGCGGCCGATGCCGGGCCGGGCAAAGGTTCCCCACGTCTTGTTTTTGAACAGCTTGAACGCGCAGTAGCCGCACGCCGACAACGTGCCGCCCCAAAGAATCAGCGCCGAGACCGCGAACGCCGCCTGCCAGCCGGCGTTGCCGAAGCTCTTCGTGGAAACTTCCATGACCTTGCCGCCGTAGCTGAACGCGATCGAGTAGCAGGCGCACAACACGCCGGAAAGCAGCGCGACGACGAGGCCCTTCATCATGCTGGTCTTCGCGGGGCCGGCGGACGCGGGCGCGCCGGCTTTCTGGCTGGCTTCCTTCAGGATGGCGGCTCGCCCGCAGACGACCACACCAACAAGACACACGAGCACGCCCGCCGTGATGACCGCGCCGTGCGTCGTGCACAACTCCTCCGGGTGATGAATCAGGAACGGCCCCATGCCGCCGCAGGCGATCTGCGCGCCGTAGTTGATGGCGTAGGCCAGCGACAGGCCGATGAACGCGAAGCTCAGTCCGAGCGCCATCGAGCCGAGGCCCCAGAGGAAACCGAACAGCACCGGCATCAGCACGCCGGCCATTCCCGCTTCGGCGCACGTCGCGAAAAGGCCGTCGGCGATCAGTGGAAAGATCAGCGTCGGGATCAGCACCGTCACGAACAGGAAGAACGGCCCCCAGAGCGTTTCCCACGGCGTGTCCTTGCCGGCGAACTTGCTCGGCAAGCCGAAGCATCCGCCGCAGATGGCGCCCAACAGCAACATCCCCATGCCGATGATCGTGTTGAGTTCCATCGTTGGCTCTTTCTTACGCCGCCAGCGCGCGGCTCGCGCGATGAATCGCCTGCACCATTGCCATGTAGTTTTCCGGTTTCACGCCGCGGTGAATCGAGTTGCTGGACGACAGGATAATGCCGTCCCGGCCGCACTCGCGCAACAACTCCCTTACGGCCGCCTCGACTTCCTCGACGGTGCCGCTTTGCAGGACGCCGGCGCAGTCAATGTTGCCCTTGAGGCAAATGCGGTCGCCGTATTGCTTCTTCATCGTCGGCATGTGCAGCCCGCCCGCCGGGTCAATCGGGTCCAGGCAACTGATGCCGCTCTCGATCCAGAAATCCAGCAGCGGCTTGATGTCGCCGTCGCAGTGCTTGATGACGTGGCAGCCGAGGCTACGGTAGCCGCCAATGACCTTGCGGAACGCGGGAGCGATGACGTCGAAGTAGGAGGACGGCGACATCAGCAGGCCAGCGCCGTTGGCCACGTCGTCGGTGGTGGCGATGACCTCAACGCCAAACCGCTCCACGCCGACGCGCGCGAGGGCAAGGTTGTAATCCACCACGCGGTCGAGCAGCGCCGCGAAATACTCCGGCTCCAGCAACATCTGCATCATCGCCTCCTCGTAGCCGAGCAGGTCGCGCATGTCGGAAAAGCCGTCGCGGAGGTTCCAGATGATCGCGCGTTTGCCGTCCACGAGTTTCAACGCCCGCTCCAGCGTCTCGAACCGGTGCGGCGCGGTCGCGTCGGGAAACCGGTAGTCGCCGTGGCGCGTGATGTCCTTGATGGGACTCTCCATCACATGCGGCACGCAATCACCGGTGAGCATCCGCTTCACGCCCCACTCGTCCACGAAAGTCTTGTTGTCCAGGAACTGCTTCCGGTAGTCGGCGCGGACGTTGATGGCATCGAGGTCCAGCGCGCACGCTGCCGCCACCGGTTCCGCCGTCCCGACCAGCGCCTGCGTGACGACGGTATCAATGAACCACTCGAACGTCGGCACACAGTCGGGCATCTGGCGTTGCAGGGCGGCGAGGATGCGTTGTTTGCCGGTCATGGTCTTTTATGTGGCCTGAGCGGCACGAGTCGCATCAGGGCAACCTGCACCTTAGCCAAGCTGCGGCGATTTCCGCAATGGCCAAGGCTTGGAAAAACATGTAGAAACCTTGGGTCATGGATGAGTTCCTCTCTCACGTCGAGGTCCAGATGCTGGAATCGCGCATCTCGAACCTCACGCCGTCCTACTGGTGTAAGGAAGGCGATAATCGCCCTTATGCCCGCATTTACTACGTGAAATCCGGCACCGGCTTCATCCGACCCTACGGCAGGGAATACCGGCTGCGGCCGGGCCGCTTCTACCTCGTGCCACCGCGCGGCGACTTTGCCTACGGCTGCACCGCGAACCTGCAAATCTGGTGGATGCACTTCACCGCGACACTTTTCGGCTGCATAGACTTGTTCGACTACCTGCCCTATCACGTCGAGCGGAAGCCGGAGAACATCGCCGCGCTGGAGAAACGGATGCTGCGCCTGCTGGAGACGGCCAAGAGCCAGCGCGCCGCGGACCAGATCGAGGGCACGGGCCTCCTGCTGCAATTGATCGCGCCGTTCTTCAACGATCCGCCGACGACGATGCAGCGCGAACTCCGCGAAGGCCGCCGGCGTCTGCTGCCGGTGCTCAAGCACATTGACGAGAACCTCGGCCGTGTCATCGCCGTGCCGGAACTGGCGCGCGTAGCCTGCTACGAGAAGTCGCACTTCTCGACGCTGTTCACGCGCCTCTTCGGCGTCCCGCCGATGCGGTATGTGAACCGCAAGCGCATCGAGCGCGTGCAACTGATCCTGGCGCGCTCCGACGCGAAGCTGGAGGAACTCGCGCACGAGTTCGGCTTCAGCGACGCGTTCCATCTCTCCAAGACCTTCAAGCGCGAAACCGGCCTCTCTCCGCGCGAGTTCCGCAGATCGAAGCGCGAGAGCATGCCGTGATGCCGCTTGTCATGAAGTATCAGCTTGTGAGCGGCGGCGGTTTCCCTTATTTGAAACCGCATGACATCGCGTGAACGAGTGATGGCCGCGCTGCGGCGCGAGGAACCCGACCGCATTCCGCACTTCGAGTGGGCCGTGGACCGCAAGGTGCGCGAGGTGCTTTGTCCCGGCTGCTCGTATGAGGAGTTCGTCGTCCGCATGGATTGGGACGCGATCCTGACCGCGCCGAATTTCACGAAGGAGAAGACGGGGCCGGACGAGTTCCGCAACGAGTGGGGCGTCGTGCGGCGCTACACCGGCGAGGAAGACCCGTTCCCGATCTCCGGGCCGATCAAGACGCTGGAAGATTTCCGTCGCTACACGCCGCCCGACCCGCACGCGCCGGGCCGCTACGCCAGCTTGGAAGCCTGCGTCAAAAACTTCAAAGGCAAGAAGGCCATCGGCGTCCACCTCAACGACGTTTTCTCCATCCCGCGCTACCTGCTCGGCTTCAACGAAATCATGGAGGCGATCTACGACTGCCCGGAATTGGTGGAAGGGCTGATCGAAATGTCGGTGAACGTCAATCTCGCGATGGCCAAGGAAGTCGCCGCGCGCGGCGCGGACTTCGTCTTCACCGGCGATGACTACTGCTCCACGCAGGCGCCGTTCTTCTCGCCGGACATTTTCCGCCGGATGTTCAACCCCGGCCTCAAGCGCGTCATGACCGGCTTCAAGGAACTCGGCCTCTACGTCATCAAGCACTGCGACGGCAACCTCTGGCCCATTATAGATATGGTGGTGGACAGCGGCATTGATTGCCTTGACCCGATTGACCCGGTGGCGGGCATGGACATCGGCGCGGTGAAGGCGAAATACGGCAACCGCATCGCCATCAAGGGCAACGTCAACTGCGCGCAGACGCTGACGTTCGGCTCCGTCTCCGACGTCATCGCCGAGACCAAGGAGGTCATCCGCAAAGCCGCGCCCGGCGGCGGCTTCATCCTCTCCTCCGGCAACTCCATCCACTCCGCCGTGAAGCCGGAGAACTACCTCGCCATGCTCCACACGCTGCGGATGTATGGCCAGTATCCGCTCTCGCTGGAGCACTGGCAGGGCAAGACCACCGACGGCTTCTGGGCGTGACAATCATGAACTGGCGCGAGCAGATCCTTCAGAACCTCAAGGACGACCCGCAGGTGAGCGTGCTCATCCTCGGCGGCGGCATCAACGGCGCGGGACTGTTCCGCGAGCTGGCGCTGCAAGGCGTGGATTGCCTGCTCGTGGACAAAAGCGACTTCGCCGCCGGCGCGACTTCCAAGTCGTCGCGGATGATCCACGGCGGGCTGCGTTACTTGGAGAACCGCGAGTTCAAGCTGGTGGCCGAGTCGTTGCTGGAACGCAACCGCCTGCTCGACAACGCCGCGCATTACGTCGCACCGCTGAAGACGACGATCCCGCTGTTCTCGTGGTTCGGCGGGCTGATCAAGTCCGCTCTGATTTTCGCTGGCTTCAAGGTCGTGCCCGGCAGCCGCGGCGTGGTGCCGATCAAGGCCGGCCTGAGCTTCTACGATCTCGTCACGCGCAAAAGCCCGAAGACGCCAAAGCATTTCCTAACCGGCAAAGCTGAATCGTTGCGCGCCACGCCCGGCCTCGACACGGACATCGTCGCGACGGCGACGTATTGGGACGCGTGGATCACGCAGGCGGAGCGGCTTTGCATCGAGCTGATTCAGGACGCCGTCCGCGCCAATCCGCGTTGCCGCGCCATCAACTACATTTCCGTCGCCGGCGTGTGGGACGGCGGCGTGGTGTTGAAGGACGAGGCCACCGGCCAGACCATCCCCGTCAGTCCGCGCGTGGTCGTCAACGCCACCGGCGGCTGGGTGGACAAGACCAACACCGCCCTCGGCCTCGCGACGCGCTACATGGGGCCGACCAAAGGCTCGCACCTCGTCGTGGACAACAAGGACCTCCACCACGCGCTCGACGGCCGGATGGTGTATTACCAGTATGACGACGGCCGCGTCTGCATCGTCTTCCCGTTCCTCGACAAGGTGATCATGGGTTCCACCGATATCCGCGTGGAAGACCCCGACACCGTCCGCTGCGACGAAACCGAGATCGAATACATGCTCACGACGTTGCGAAGCGTCTTCCCCGGCTTGAAGATCACGCGCGAGCAGATTGTGTTTACGTTCTGCGGCGTGCGCCCGTTGCCGCGCGCCGGCACGGATGTCACCGCCATCGTCAGCCGCGGCCACACCATCCGCGCTGACGAGCCGGCCGCCGGCCGCGCGTTCCCGATCTACAGCCTCATCGGCGGCAAGTGGACCACCTTCCGCGCGTTCGCCGAGCAGGTCGCCGACCAACTCATGGCGCGGCTCGGTGTGCAGCGGAAGTGTTCCACGGAGCAGTTGCCCATCGGCGGCGGCAGGGATTTTCCCGCCGACCCGGCACGCTGGGCCGAGTGGATTCGTCGCGTAGCACAGAAGACCGGCCTCACGGAATCGCGCGTCACCACGCTGCTCGAACGCTACGGCACCGCGGCGGAAACTTACGTCACCACCGGGAAAGAGCGCCCATTGCAGTCGCTGCCGTCCTACACCGTCGGCGAGATCGAGCGGATCGTCGCCAACGAATACGTCGAGCATCTCAGCGACCTCACTTGCCGCCGCAGCCTCATCGCGTTGCTCGGCGACGCGCGCAAGCCGGTCCTGCGCGAACTGGCCGACATCGCCGCGCCGCTGCTGGGTTGGGACGCCGCACGCAAGGAGCAGGAAGTGAAGGCGGCGTCAATCCACGGTCAAGGCTGACCGTTCTCAGCGTGACAGCGCGGGCTGCTAAAGCGCCGCGCTGATCTCCTTCAACGCCGGATAGATCTTCCGGAACACCTCGAACCGCTCGGCGTAGAACGCGCTGAGCTTGAGGTCCGGCTCATAGACGCGGCCGGGGCGATAGACTTGGCGGAACGCATCCTCCTCGTTCTTGTAGAGGCCGACGCCGATGCCGGCGAGGATCGCCGCGCCGAGCGGCGTCGTCTCCTCAACGGCGGGCGCTTCGATGGCGCGGCCGGCCACATCGGCGCGGTTCTGCATCCAGAACGGGTTGCTCGTGCCGCCGCCGCCGGCCACCAGTTTTTGCGGCGCGACGCCGACGGCGGTTTCGAGGCCGGCCATGATTTCCAGGAATTGGTAGTTCAACGCCTCGATGATGGCGCGGAGCATGTCGCCTTTCGTCACGACGTTCCGCAGGCCGATGAACGCGCCTTTCGACTTCGGGTCGGGCACGGGAATCGTGCAGCCAGACATGTGCGGCAGGAACATCACGCCGCGCGCTCCGGGCGGCGACGCTTCCGCGGCGGCCATCAGGTAATCCCAATCCTTCCCGCCCGCGGCGGCGGCCTGCGCTTTCTCCGGCTGGCCGTATTCGCGGCGAAACCACTCCAGCATATCGGCTGCGACGGCAGTGCCCATCGCCGCATACATGTCGCGCGCGACGTGCGAATCAATCCACCAGCCCATCCGCTGCACCGCCGGCGTCAGCACCGGCTCGCTGATGGCGACGGTGACGATGTCCCA